>WSXX01000020.1 GCA_009773515.1 Bacteroidota bacterium | reverse complement strand
CTGTTTACACGGATATTTACTCAAATCAGGCATCCGTCAGTCTTGTTTCGGCAGGCAACATCAGTAAAACAAGTTTAAATGTTTATCCGGTTCCGGCCATTGACAGAATCAATGTTCAATCGGGAGACCTTATTGAGGGAAACATTCGCCTGACTCTTACTGAACTTACCGGACGAACTGTGCATTCATCAGATTACAACAATATACAGGCAGGCCAGATAATATCAATTGAAACAGCAGGCCTGAGTGAAGGTATTTACCTGTTGAATCTTACTTCAAAAGGACAGCAGATCAACAAAAAAGTCGTTATCAGGCATTAGTATCCGGGTGTTCGCAGAAGAAGCGGACATACTTTCTGAATCAGACAACCGGTGAGAGCCAATTCACAAAAATTCGTGAATATGAGCCTCTCCGGTTGTTTGCTGTTTAAAGCGTATCAATATACTATTCACCCAATAAAACCACCGGCCTCACACCCTCAACGCCCCGCGAAACGCCCTGGATCCATAGTACGAATCTGCACCATTGTGATACACAAACACATGGTTGTAACGACGATCGCAAAAGAGGGCGCCGCCAAGCTTACGGATTTCATCAGGAGTTTTAATCCAGCCCGATGTTTTTGTATCGAAATTACCAAGCTGCTGCAATTCGCGGTACTGCTCTTCCGTTAAAATCTCAATGCCCATAGCTGCAGCCATATCCATAGCGGAATCTGCGGGTTTGTGTTCTTTTCTTGATTCAAGGGCTGCACGGTCGTAACATATACTTCTTCGGCCTTTGGGAGTTTCAGCCGAGCAATCGTAAAAAATATATTCATCGGTCGATTTATCATATCCGACAACATCAGGCTCTCCGCCGGTTCTTTCCATTTCAGAAAGTGACCACAGTTTTTCGCTGTTGGCTTCAAGTTTTACAAGAATTTTATCCCATTCAAGCCCTATATGACGCGATGTATTTTTTTCGAATCGGGTTTTTAATATGCTGAGCAGCTCATCGCGCTGAGCTGATGTCAAATCCTTTTTATTTCCCATTTTAATGCTGCTTTAAATCGGTTTTAAATCAGTATCCGGTAATCTTTTAAACATTCAGAAATGTGGGATTGTTTGCCTCAATGAATTGAGAGTAATAAAATGGCTTAATCTTGCTCGGGTAAAGTTCTACGAATCGGATCAGTTAAAATCAAACTTTTAATCAGGGTCTGCTAAAAAATAATCAAAAACCATATTGTCAGCACATTACAAAGTGAAATAGAAAGGAAAGTGCATAGTATTCATGAGTTGTCTCATTTTTCCATGCACCGTTCAATGAACTGAAGAAGCAAAATCCCGTAGGGATTGCCCATCAATATGGAACATTCCGATAATTCGGAAACCTCCAATGCAATTGGGGGTTGTGCAGTAGGAACTGAAAAACAGAACCCCGGAGTGGGTTCCCCCATGATAAAGGGCAACCCTTACAGGGTTGTTTTGTTTGCCGATCCATATACCCCCGGTTGGCACCGGGGGTTATTAAAGGGAAACTCCTAACGGAGTTTTTCAGCAGACCCTAATTAATCGCAGGCTTTGATTTGCGATCAATACTTTTTCCTGCCTATATCCTTTTTGTAGTTTTTCAACATTTTGCCAAATTCCTTGTCCTTCTTTCTTTTTTCCAGAACGGATGTTTCAAAATGAATTTTCTCTTTTTCCAGTTTCAGAAAGTTCTCGTATGAACTTTTGTCAAGCTCACCTTTTTCGACAGCTTCAATTACTGAGCACCCTGTTTCGCTGGTATGCGTACAATCTTTGTATCTGCAACTTTGCGAAAGCCTGAATATGGCATCAAATGCCGATTCCAACCCCCCGGCATTGTCAACAATCCCAACTTCACGCATGCCCGGATTATCGATAAGTATTCCACCGTTTTCCAGCACTATCAATTCCCTGTGACTTGTAACATGCCTGCCTTTGTTGGTGCTTTCGCTGATTGAATCTGTTTTCATCACATTTCTACCGGAGAGAATATTCGTCAAAGTAGATTTTCCAACGCCCGAAGAGCCAAGCATACAGAAAGTCTTTCCCTTTTCAATGACTTGTTTCAATGCTTCGTAACCTTCTTGTGTTTCATTGCTGATCGCAAAAACAGGGGTATTGTTTATCCGCTGGTTTATACTTTCAATAATCTCAGCTTTTGTTTGATCATTGATCAGGTCTGTTTTGGTCAGTACAATTATCGGTTTTACTTTTGACGAATAACAAATGGTAAGGTATCTCTCCAGCCTGTTGATGTTAAAATCTCTGTCAACTGCCTGAACCAGCAATGCATAATCAATGTTTGCTGCAATTATCTGAATTTCGCCGGAATGCCCGACTGCCTGTCGGGAGATGATTGAGAACCGTGGCAGTATTTTGTGAATTATCGAAAAACCGGAGTCATAAACTGTCAGCGCAACCCAATCACCCACAGCAGGAAAATCTTCACGGTTTTTCGCCGAAAACCGCATGTTTCCGGTTATCTCAGCATCAAATTCGCCATTTTCAGTTTTAACAATGTACCTCTCTTTGTGTTCTGATATTACCCTGCCAACTTCAAAATCTTTGAGGTTGTTTTCAATCCGATACTTTTCAAGTTTATCGGTATATCCAAAATCTTCCGGTTTCATTTCAACTTGTATGTTTAATGTTTGAACTGCGTTTCGGTCTCATTGCTCATCTTTAAAAAATGTTTTCAATGTGATTCCAACAACACGAATTGCAGGTTTTTCTATAACCTTTGTTTCCATTACTTTTTTCAGGCAAAAGTATTAGCCTTGCCAATGTTGACAAATTATTTTCCGGCAAATCAATGAAATCCGGCCTTAAAACATGGTTTCTCAGGGTTGAACGGGATTCTCATATTATGCCGAAACCAAGAAAGATTGACTTAAAGTCTATACAGAGCGCAGATAGGAAAGGGATATTCCTGTTGATAAGAGTGAAAACCAGTTCATTTCAGGGAAGCAAACCTGTTGCGACAAGTGTGCAAGAGCAGCAACATTACTTTTTAAAACATTCACAAAAATCAAAATATAATCACCCCTGAAACCGCAAATGCCGGGAAAGACAAAGCGATGGGAATCTGAAATTATAAACGTTTGCAAGGAACCGGGAAAAAGGGAGCTCACCATGGGGAATCTCACACTTATACCCGATCAACAATAATTTTGAATTATTTCCAGAAAAACTTTTGAATCAGGTTCAACAATTCGTATTTGTTTATGGGCTTTGAAATGTAATCATTGCATCCCGCATTAATTGCTTTTTCTTTGTCTCCTGAAAGTCCATAGGCTGTTTGTGCAATGATGACAACTTCTTTGTTAAATTCTCTGACTTTCCTCACCACTTCATATCCGCTCATTTCGGGCAACTGTATATCCATCAATATCAGATCGATATCAGGATTATCGCGGCAAGCTTTAACTGCTTCAGTTCCGGTTCTTGCGTTCAAAATCTCCCGGCTATACATTCTTACAGTAATGTCAATCAGCATTTCTGACACCTCATCATCTTCGACAATCAGAATTTTTAGTTTTTTCAAATCGTTGTTTTTTTCTGAAGCTCCAAGTTGGCGGTCAATGGTTTCTTTTACCGGTTTAGCATTGTATGGTAAAGTGAAATAAAATGTTGAGCCAACGCCTACTTCGCTTTCGACCCAGATTTTTCCACCCAGCATTTCCACGTACGCTTTTGTAATTGCCAAACCCAGGCCTGCGCCCTGATATGCCATTTTATCAGTAATATCGGCCTGTATAAAACGCTCAAATATAGCTTCCTGTCTGTCTTTTGAAATGCCGATGCCCGTGTCTTTTACGTAAAACCGGAGTTCGGAAGTTCGTCTGTGCTTACTTTCCTTCCCTTGAATTTGGGTTGCAGAGCCTGCCAGGGCTTCGGAGGCAGACAGGCCTGTAGAAACATACCCAAATTCGATTGCACCTTCCTTGGTGTATTTTATGGCGTTTTTTACCAGATTGGTTAGAATGGCGTATAATTTTTCACGGTCGGTTTGAAGCATGGCTTCTTTTGCCGGCAATGTGTTTCTAAAAGAGAGTTTTATCCCTTTGGCTTCTGCTTCGGGCTTGAAGAAATTGTAAGCATATTCGATTTGCTCATTGATATTTGATTCCTGTATATCGATTTTCATCAAACCGGATTCAATTTTGGAAATATCAATAATCTGGTTGATGATATTGAGCATTCTTGCACCACTTTTCTCTATGATTCTGATATACTCTTGCTGCTGTTCACCTGTAAGCCCTGGTTTTTTCAGCAATTCAGAAAAACCTAAAATGCCGTTCATTGGTGTACGGATTTCGTGGCTCATATTGGCAAGGAAAGCTGATTTGAGCCGATCAGATTCTTCAGCTTTTTCTTTGGCAAAAACAAGTTCTTCACTTATTTTTTTCTTTTCAATTATTTCCCAGGCCAAATATGCCAGCAATGAAATATTTTCAACATCAGTTTGATCATATTCGGTTTCCTTATTTCCAATGCCAAAAATTGCTTTTACGATATCATCATAAATAATTGGAACAACTAGTTCTCTGATTAGTGCGGCATGACCTTCGGGTAAACCTTTTTTGTGTTTTAATGCTTCATAATTGTTGTGTATTACAGGTTTACGTTCTGATACACAATCTACCCAAACACCTGCTTTATCAATTTGATAATGTAAACCCTTACCCTGAGCTTTACAATAATTATTTTTTGTGCCTGTTGACCAATTTTGCAGCAATAAAATGTTTTGGTCATGTTCAACAAAGTGAAAAAAACCAATTTTGCTGTTGCTTATTAATTCTGCTGTATTTAGTGTTTCTTCCAGAATTTCATCAATGGTATGATTTTCTGAAAATTTGAGCAATTTCAGTCTGGCTTCATTTATTCGGTTGTTGTTTTCGGCGTGTTCTTTGGCTGCAATTATTTGTTGTTCGGCTTTTTTGCGCTCGGTGATTTCTCTGGATATGTTCATTAATGCAGGCTGGTTCTGATAATTTATCAGGATGACTTTCACCTCCATATATCTTTTATTTCCGGCTTTATCAGTTATAATTGTTTCGAAATCGACACTGCCTTTCGTTTGAAGAGTTTCTAACCTTTGAGACATAACATCTTCCGGAACAGGCTCCTCCATTTCTTCTATCTTCATCAGCATCAATTCTTCTCTGGAAAAACCAAAAATATCGCAAGCTGCATTATTAAAATCAATAAAACCAGTTGGTTTTCCATCAGCATCAATGCCCAAAAGAGAAATACTATCTCTGTTTAAATTGAAAAGCATACGGTACTTCTGTTCATTTCTTTCTGCCTCTTCTTTCGCTTTTATTAATTCTTGTTCTGTATGCTTGCGTTGTGTGATGTCAATATTAAAAACAGTTAATCCGATTATTTCCTTTACTTCATTAAATAAAGGACTGTATCGTGTTTCATAATACTTCCTTTGCAATGAAGAATCTCCATATTCCTCTTCCAAAATAAAGAACTCACCTTGCAGGCATCTCACGAAACTATTCTGTGCTTTTATTCTGTCTTCTGAACGACCAATGTAATCAAGCATGTTGACTCCAACCTTTATATCCACCCCCCAGAGTCTTTTCATGACCAGTTTGTGCTCTTTGGTAAAGGCAGTGTAACAAAACTTGTTATCGAGAGCAAACACGACCATATCCAATGGGCTTTCGAGGATTGCATTGAGCAATGTATTCAGGTTTGCGGATGCTTCCCGGCTATTTTTAAGCTCTGTCTCCGCATGTTTGCGTTCTGAAATATCTCTGAAAATGCCCATAATGCAATCCCGGCCTTTATAAAGCACTCTCGAGCCGGTTACTTCAACAGGAATTTGAGTTCCATCTGACCTTAGCACATAATTCTCAACAGGAGTTGCTGGTTTTTCTTCAATATTTTCTGTTTTCTGTTTCTGAAAAGACGCTTCACTGTAATCACTCATTTCCGGCGGATGAAGTTCTCTTTGATGTTTTCCAATTATTTCATCGATTGGTATGTTTAAAAGATTTACCGCCGCGTTATTTGCATTTACTATTATTCCGCTTTCGGCATCAGCAATAAATATTGCATCAGCAGCACTTTCAAATATCGATCTGAATTGCAATTCGTTTTCTTCTGCTTTTTCTTTGGCTAAAACCAGTTCTTCATTTCTTTGAATTAGGTCGTCTTCTGCTTTCTTTAGCTTTGATATATCAGTCGAAAATACACTGATACCTGCAATCTCGCCAGAGCTGTTTCTTACGGGTATCTTATTGGTTAATAACCAGTGGATTGAACCATCGGTGCCATGCAAGGGTTCAATAATATTGAGTTTTGGATTTCCTGTTCTTATTACTTCCAGATCATCTTCCCAGTATTGGTCAGCCATTTCAGGATAAATTTCTTTCGACGGACAGCCTTCAATCTCCTCACGTTTCTTACCCGTGGCTGCAGCAACACTCTCAGTAACTCTTATTATATTGTTTTCGCAATCTTTAAAAAATATGAGTGTTGGATCGTTATCGAGCATAATATTCTGGTCGTTGACCAAATTCTGAAGATTTTGCTCAACATCTTTTTGATGGGTTATATCGAATGCTGTTGTCGCAAGATATCTGGAGTTATTATGTTCGTCTTTAACTACAACAACACTCATAATCATCGTGAATTCTTGGCCGTTTTTATGTAAATGTTGCACTTCCACTGATTCAACAATTCCCTTCCCGAAAGCTTCTTCATTTATTGCGCGGACTAATGGCAGTTGCTGTTCGCTATGAAATATGGCAATGTTTTTTCCTAAAAGTTCTTTTGTTGAATAACCATGTTTTTGAGCGAAGTATTCATTAACATAAAGAATTAGCCCATCCGGATCGCAAATTGCACTTCCAAAGAGCGCCTTTTCTGTGATGGTTAAAAACTTTAAATGCTCTGCTTCAGCCTTTTTGCGTTCGGTAATATCGCTTACAAAAACAACTATTAAATTCTGAGAAGGCTGTAATTTTACACTGACATCAACATCTAAAATAGTTCCATCCTTGCAGCGATGTTTAGACTCAAACCGATCTTCGCCGGTTTCAATTACTTTTTGTAAATGTAGTTGTGTTTGTTTGGCAGTTTCTTCATTTTCAATATCCGATATTCTCATCGTCAACATTTCCTCACGCGAGTAGCCCAGCAAATTACAGGCAACCTGGCTCACATCAATAAACCATCCTTCAGTATCAACCACCCAAAAGCCGTCCATAGCGGTTTGCAGAATATCACGGGCCTGCATTTCGCTTTTTTCAACAAGTTCTTTGGCTTTAATTAATTCTTGTTCAGCCTCCTTGAGTTTGGTTATGTCAATGATATTGCCGATAATGCTTATGACCTTGCCGTTCTCAATCACGGGTTGTGCTGATGTCCGGATCCAAAACTGCCGACCTTTTACAGAGGTGAAAGGGAACTCCAGATCATAGGGTTGCCCTTCCTTCCGGCAAAGTTGGAAAGCAGCCATTATTACCGGGCGATCCTCCGGTCGATAGCATCCTGAGCTCAATTTGATGTGCTCCGCGGATCCGGGCTGAATATCTCCAGGCGTAATGTCATGAATCCTATACGTTTCTTCCGTCCAGTACATGGCATTTGTTTCGGCCTTCCACACCCAGCCTCCGGTTTTACTAAGGCGCTGACTGGCATTCAGCAGATCTTCGTTCATGCGCAAAGCAATTTCTGCCTCTTTTTGCAACGTTATATCTATTGCAATTCCTTCAAAAGCAACCGCGTTGCCTACAGCATCAAAAATTAATACATTTCGCTGTTCAGTCCAGATTATCTTTCCGCCTTTATTTACCCACCGCAAAACAATTGGCTCTCCCTGCGAATTATGTATTGCTTTTTCAAAATTAATCCGGTCGTCGGGATGCACCTGTTTGAAGGCTAAGTCAGGGTCGGCATAATAATCTTCGGGTGTATATCCTGTAATATCAGTTACTACCGGACTTATATACACAAATTTCAAAGAAGGTTTCAGGAGAATCCTGTAAATAATTGCAGGAGAATTTTCTGATAAAGTCCTGAATTTATTTTCGCTTTCCTCTGCTATTTCTTTGGCTTTGTATAGTTCTTCTTCCTTTCTTTTCAATTCAGTTACATCCAGATGTGCCCCCAGCATTCGGATAGGTTTTCCGGTATTATCGCGAATTGCCATACCCCTGCAGCGTATCCATACCGTTGAGCCATTTTTATGGGTATATCGCACAATCTGGTCATAAGGATGACCTGGATCCTCACAGTGCCTGATAAAGTTATCGTATGCAACTTCTAAATCATCCTGATTGATTATGTCTTTCCATGCAGCGGATTTATGCGGCATTTCATCTGGGTTATAGCCTAAAACTGTCCAGAATCTGCTATTCATCCATTCGTTTTCCGGGGTTTCGAGATCCCAATACCATAAACCGTCTAATGAACTTTCCTGAATAAAATCGAAAATGCTTTCATCAGACTGGATTCTCGCGTAAAGTTCGTTTTTTAGATACATGACTTCTGCATTAAATTAGCCACCAAAATACTTTTTTATCATCGCCAGTAATTCATTTTTAATTACCGGTTTTGTCAAATAATCATTACACCCCGCATTAATTGCTTTTTCTTTGTCACCTGAAAGGCCATGGGCTGTTTGTGCAATGATAATAACTTTTTCGTTAAATTCCCTGATTGTCCGCACGGCCTCATAACCGCTCATTTCGGGCAAGCGGATATCCATCAATATCAAATCTATATCAGGATTTTCGCGACTGGCTTTGACTGCTTCAAGCCCGGTTACTGCTTTCAAAATCTCCCGGCTATACATTCTTACAGTAATGTCAATCAGCATTTCAGATACCTCATCATCTTCAACAATCAGAATTTTTAGTTTTTTTAAATCGTTGTTTTTCTCTGAAGTTGCAGGTTGGAGGACAATGGTTTCTTTTACCGGTTTAGCATTGTAAGGTAATGTGAAATAAAATATTGAGCCTTTGCCTTCCTGGCTTTCGACCCAGAGTCTTCCACCCAGCATTTCCACGTACGCTTTTGTAATAGCCAAACCAAGGCCTGCGCCCTGATATGCCATTTTATCAGTAATATCGGCCTGTATAAAACGTTCAAATATTGCCTCTTGCCTGTCTTTTGGAATGCCGATGCCTGTGTCTTTTACATAAAACCGGAGTTCGGAGGTTCGACTATGCTTACCCTCCATAGTTTGAATTTGAGTTGCTGAGCCTGCAAGGGTTTCAGAGGCAGACGGGCCAACAGAAACATAGCCAAATTCTACTGAACCGGCATCAGTATATTTTAAAGCGTTTTTTATAAGGTTGGTAAGAATGGCATAAAACTTTTCTATGTCGGTTTCGATGATTGCATCTTCTGCCGGCAAAGTGTTACTAAACGAGAGATTTATCTTTTTCGCTTCAGCTTCGGGCTTGAAGAAAATGTATATATCCTCGATTTGTGTGTTAATATCCGTACCAGTGATATTGAGTTCTACCAGGCCGGATTCGATTTTAGATATATCCACAATATCGTTGATGAGATTGAGCATACGTGCCCCGCTTTTTTCAATGATTTCGATATATATCTTCTGCTCCCCGCCGGCAAGGTCAGGTGTTTTCAGCAATTCGGCAAAACCAAGAATCCCGTTCATAGGTGTCCTGATTTCATGACTCATATTGGCCAGGAAAGCTGATTTAAGCCGGTCAGATTCTTCGGCTTTTTCTTTGGCTTTCAGTAATTCCTGCTCCGCCAGCTTGCGCTCAGAAATGTTTAATACAATTCCTGAAATCGTTAATGGTTCACCTCTTTTTGTACGCTGTGAGACAGCTCCAATATCATGAAACCAAATGTATTCGCCTGATTGTGACTTGATTCTGTACTCAAATTCATACTTGTCTTCTTTTTGTTCGAGTAAGGCTCTCATGGAAGACATCATCGGTTCGTAATCATCGGGATGCACCAGACTGGTAAAATCGGTATAATGATGAAACTGATCCGGACTAAAACCGAGCATATCGGTTTTCTTCTTATTGAAAATCACTTTACCTGTTTGAATATCCATTTCCCACCATGCCATACTTGCTGATTCCATGGTTAATTCCAGTCTGCTCGCATAATCCTTTAATAGTATCTCCGTATGCTTGCGTTCTGTAATGTCGGTATGAGTACCAACCATTCTTACGGCTTTCCCGTTCTCGTTGAAAAATGCTTCGGCCCGTGAGAGAACATCAACCCAATGTCCGTCTTTATGCTTCATTTTAAACTCCATCACAAACCTGTCGGTTTGCTTTGTAATAAGCTTTTGCTGCAGTTCCCATGATATCTTTACATCCTCAGAGTCGGTTGTTCTTTCCCAAACAGAAAAATCATTCGCGAGTTCATGATCTTCATACCCCAGCATTTTCTTCCATCCGGGAGAAAAGTAAATTTCATTGGTTTCAAGATTCCAGTCGAATAAGCCATCATTGGTGGCTTTCATCGCCAGATTAAATCTTTCTTCGCTTGCCTTTAATTCATTTAGAAGCATCTTACGTTGAGTAATATCTACATCAAGACAAAACAGCTCCTGTTCATGCCCCGGCACCTTGACAATAGCATGGTGGGATATTACCGGTACAGGCGAACCATCTTTGTGTTTCAGCACCAATTCGCCTGAAGGGATGGGTTCTCCGGTTTCAGCCATTTCAAGTATTGCGCTAGATACACCATCCTTCATTTCAGATGGAATTATCAGATCAAGAAGATTACGGCCAATAGCCTCCTGCTGGGTGTATCCATAAAGTTTTTCGGATGCTTTATTCCAGAACCTGGTAATTCCTTTGGGTCCGTAACCCTGAACAGCCACGGCATCAATATTCTCCATCAGATTTCGAAACCTTGCTTCGCTTTCTTCGGCTTTTTCCTTGGCTATAAGCAAATCCTGCTCAATCTTTTTGCGGTCATCAATATCAAACAATACACCTAAAATCTGCGTAACATTGCCCTGATCATCCCTTTTAAAAACAGATGTTAAGGAATTCATCCATTTCCATGTGCCATTGTTATTTATCCTTATCTCTATCTGAAGTTCACTGTCATCCTTGTTGTTATCGAGTTCTGCCTTTTTTCCAAGTAAAATCTTCAAATCGTCAGGGTGTATTGTTTGGGTAATTTCTTCCATTTTCAGTTCATAATTTTTCGCATCCTGATTTCCGAAAAATCTTTTGTGCAGATCATTGCTCCATATGTTTGATCCTTTTTCAAGATCAAACAGATAAATCAATGCAGGCATATTACTGGCAATGGCATTTGCAAAAAGCTCACTTTCGATTAATGCAAGTTCTGATTTCTTTCGTTCAGTAATATCCATCATAGCACCAATCATACGAAAAGCTTTCCCCGTATTGTCGCGCAGTAAATAGCCGCGATCGAGTACTTCAGCATAAGTACCGTCAGCTTTTCTGAAACGATACTCATCCTGCCAGTGCATTTCTGATATATCTTGCACTGCTGCATCAAATCCATCTTCTACCCTTTTCCGGTCATCAGGATGAATCCGTTCAATCCACCAGGCTGCGCTTACTGTATTTTCAACAATTTCAGTCCAGCCAAAAACTTTCGTTCCAGCTTCATTCCATCTTTGTGAGTCGTTTACAATATCCCAGTCCCAAACAACATCGCTGGTTGCCTTCAATGCCAGCCGCAGCCTTTCCTCGTTTTCGCGAAGGGCATTTTCCATTTGTTTAAGTTCAGTAATCTCTCTGGTACCGGAGATAACACCTACAATGTTGTTACGGCTATCCCTGTAAGGGAAATAGGTAATATCAACAAACTTTCTGCCGAAGCCTGGATAGTCAAACCATTCCTGATAGTTGATGACATTGCCATCTAAACATCTGTCAAAATTGGGTTTTACAATGTGTTTAAATACATCCTCGCCGAGATAATCTGAAACTGTCATCCCGATCAGAAGTTCCCGGTTCATTCCCGAAAATTTTTCATAGGCCTCATTAACAACAATATACTTGTAGTTTTTATCGAGAAATGCAATACCATCAGGCGAAGAAGAGACAATGTTTTTATACTTTTCCAGATATTCCCCCATCTGTTTTCGTTCAGAAATATCACTATAGGCAATTACCACCCCAAATTCGTCAATGGGAATGGGGGCTGCTGTAACATTTAACCAGGTTATATCCTCATCGGGTTTTACAATTCCCATTTCAACATTTTCCACAAGTATATTTTCATTCAAGGCTTTAACACTAGCATATTCATCTGGCGGAAAAAATGTACCGTCAGTTTTAATAATCTTCCAGTCTTCTCCTATTATCTTTCTCTTCAAATGTTCTTCCCGCGGTAATCCAAGCAATTCAATGGCTTTTTCGTTGGTTTCAACAATATTTCCTTCTTTGTCGCTGATGGTAATGGCAATTGGAAAGGCATCTATCAGGACCTGATATTTTGCGAGATTTTTCCTGAGATCATCCTCAGCTTTTTTTCGTTCTGTAATGTCGGTAGCGGTTACAAGGCATTGTTCACTGTTTTCTGAAATGATGCCTGTAAGATGCACATACAGGCATTTGTCATCTTTACAACAGAGGGGAACATCGCAAATTGCATTGTTTTTACCCTGAAATATTTCTTCCAGAAAAGTTAAAAAAACACTACGGGATTCCTTCTTTATAAAAGAATCAAACGGGCTGTTTATCAGGAAAGATCTTTCTTTGCCAAGCATCTGAGCGGTGCGGAGATTCATTTCCAGTATTTTTCCCTGCCGCGACAGGGCAAAATATCCGGAAGGGGCAAAATCATAAAGCTCTTCATATTTTTCGGTAGCTGCCCTTGCTTTATTATTGGCCAGAACCAACTCTTCGTTTTGCATTTCCAGTTCAATCTGGTGAACCTCCAGCTCATGAATCAGTTTCAGCATTTCGGGTTCAGAAACCAAATTATTTGCCTTCGAACTCCGCTGATTCATTTGTTCCTCAGCCTTTTGGCGAAGACTTGCAGTAACTTCCGGTTTTAAGCTCTTCTTTTTCATGGCTTGCTATTTTTACCCCATTTAACCCATCAAGCGGTCAAAGACCCATCAAGCGGTCGAAGACCCTTGATGCGGTCAAAGACCCATCAAACGGTCAAAGACCCTTGATGCGGTTGCGTTTTATTTATTTACCCCATCAAACGGTCAAAGACCCTTGATGCGGTTCCGTATTTATTTTTACTTACCCATCAAGCGGTCAAAGACCCTTGATGCGGTTACATTTTATTTTTATTACCCCATCAAGCGGTCAAAGACCCTTGATGCGGTAACGTATTTATTTTTACTTACCCATCAAGCGGTCAAAGACCCTTGATGCGGTTGCGTTTTATTTTTATTACCCCATCAAACGGTCAAAGACCCTTGATGCGGTTGCGCTTTATTTTTATTTACCCATCAAGTGGTCGAAGACCCTTGATGCGGTTGTATTTTATTTTATTAATCCCTTCAAGGGTCTGCGACCCCTTGAAGGGATGTTTACTTTATTCAATTTTAAAGCTATTCTGATGAATAAGCTTAAAATTCTCCAAATCACCAAAGTACTCAATAACAATAGCTTTGCTAATAAATGCTTCAGTATTTAAAAAAAAAGCATTATAGGAAGAATGTTCCCAATGCTCAATTTTTTCAACAAAACCGTCAATAACAGGATTTGAATGAATATAATGAACCAGTTTAACGAAATACTTTTCGGTTTTTACAGGTTTACGTTCAAAAGTGCTTTGAAACAAACTTCCGCTTCTTTGATATTTTTTATTGTATGATTGAGCATAACTGTTGAAAAAGTGCGAAAACCGGTAACTAATTGTTTCGGTTTCAATCTTACCTGTTTCCTTATTTATTTTCAAGGTTTCAATTAATTCATTTTCAGGTTTTATCCGGACAAAAAAATGGAAATGATTTGGCATTAAACAATATACAAAAGTTTCACAAATCGGCACAATATACTTAATGTAATGGTTAAGAAATTTTTGATAATCGTGATTATCGATAAAGAAATTTTCAAAACCATTTGCATGATTGTAAATGTGATAGTAATGCTCAGGCTCTAATGGAGTTTTCTTTTGCATAATGATAATTTTAAGAAATCAATCCCTTCGAGGGTCTGCGACCCCTCGAAGGGTGTTGTTTACAACAAATTATGTTCACGCAATAGTACAATCGTATTATTTAATTCAGTTTCCAGTTTTTTGGCTTTGGTAATATCAATAAATGTGATTACAAGCCCGTCAATCCGGTCATCGTAAGTGCGGTAAGGCATAATGCGAACGGTAAACCACCGCTGGTCATTAGCTTCAATTTCGGTTTCCTTAAATACGAGCAAGCGTAAAACTTCGCGCGCATGCCTGGTAATATCCGGGTATTTCAAATCGCTGACCATATCGGTAAAAGGCCGCCCGATATCAGTTTGCCGCAATTTGAACAGCTTTGTTGTTTCGTCGGTAAAGCGGCGGATGTTTAATTCTTTATCCAGAAACAGGGTTGCAATATCGGTGCTGTTCAAGAGATTTTTCATGTCATTGTTGGCCACCATAAAATCGCTTACCTTACTTTGCAACTCAATATTTACGGTTTGCAGCTCTTCGTTCAGGCTTTGCATCTCTTCCTTGGATGTGGTAAGTTCTTCGTTGGTTGATTGCAATTCCTCGTTGGTGCTCTGCATTTCCTCATTGGTTGATTTCAATTCTTCCTGTGTGGTTTGCATCTCTTCACGTGTGCTTTGTAATTCTTCATTGGCACGTTGCAATTCAATTTCCAGCTCCTGTTCGCGAATTGTTGATTTTTGATTCCCGGTTTTCGGTTTTCTTCTGGCTTGCCTTGGAATATCGGCAACATCGTTAAAAACAATAATAATTGTTCCTTTAATTGCTTCAGGTTTATCAATCTGTTGAAGTGTAACATCAACAATCTGAGTTCCGCCGTTTGTGCCGATTTTCAGATTATGCAATTTTACAGGCTCCGAACTCTGCTTTGCCTTGCGTATGGCTCCCGGAAGTTCGTTCTGCAATCCTTCGCGTGCCATGGCGTATATGTTCATGTTTGCTTTACCGGCAGAAGGTTCGAGATATTTACCTGTGCGGCCTGTAATGTACAAAATGTCGCCATCAGCGTTGATAAGCACACTGGCTGGAGCAAAACGCTGCAACAGCAACTGGTCGGCCAGAGTTTGAATATTATCGGTTACTTTCACAGGCTTTATACTTTCGCTTGATTTTTTCATCGTGTGCATAAATGAAATTGGAAAATCCATTAATTCAGTATTTGCTGCGCTTGCAGAGCGTTTATATATCTTCAGCCTTGCATCAATTGCCGAAAACATATTGTTTTGTGAATTTTCATTTTCGGCGCTTCCGAGCAGCATTACACCTCCGGCATTGAGCGAATAATGAAATAAATTCATTAGTTTCTTCTGCAATTCGGTTTCCATGTAAATCAGCAAATTGCGACAGAAAAGCATGTCTAATTTTGTGAATGGCGGGTCTTTAATTACGTTGTGCGGGGCAAAAACCACCATTTCGCGGATGGCATTATTTACACGAAAACCGTTTTCGTCTTTTACAAAAAACTTGGAGAGTCTTTCAGGTGAAACATCTGCAGCAATATTGGCGCTGAAAATTCCTTTTCGGCCTGATTCAATGGCATCGCTGTCAATGTCGGTGGCAAATATATGAAGTGTGTAATTTTTGTTCTGTTTTACTTTTTCGTAAGCTTCTTTAAATACAATAGCCAGCGAATAAGCTTCTTCTCCTGTTGAACAGCCTGTAATTCAGGCACGAAAAACATGACCGTTGGGGACTTCATTAAACAATGCCGGCAACACCTTTTCTCTCAGGTTTTCCCAAACAGCAGCATCACGGAAAAAATTTGTTACACCAATCAATAATTCTTTAAATAGTATATCTATCTCGGTCGGATTCTCCTGCAAAAACCGAACGTAATTTGAAATTTTCTCAATCTGGTGCACATTCATTCGTCGCTCGATTCGTCGGAACAAGGTGTTCTTTTTATACAGCGAAAAATCATGACCGGTTTGTGCGCGCAGCAAAATCACAATTTTTTCCAGATTGCTTTTGCTTTTATCATCAATTCCGGTTTTGTTTACCAGGGTGGGACTAAGTTTAAGCAAAGAAATCAGTTTTGCCGGAAGTTCGTTTGCCGGAGCGAGAATATCTACCACCACTGCGTTTACTGCACTATTGGGCATGCCGTCGAATTTTGCAGTTGAAGGGTTCTGCACCGCAACAATACCATTTTTTTCTTTAATTGCTTTTAATCCCAAACTACCGTCACTGCCCATGCCCGAAAGAATAATGCCAATCCCGTTTTCGTGCTGGTCGGCGGCAAGTGAGCGAAAAAAATAATCTATCGGAAGCCTTAACCCACGTAATTCAATGGGCTCAAATAAATACAAATGGCCGTTCAAAACAGACATGCTTTTGTTTGGTGGAATTACATAAACATGATCTGGCTTCACCTGCAGGTTGTCGGTTGCCTGCAGCACATGCATGCGGGTTGTACGTTGCAAAAGTTCTGGCATAATGCCAGCGTGGTTGGGGTCGAGGTGTTGAATTACCACATACGCAATTCCACTGTTTACAGGTACATTTCCAAAAAACTGCTCCAATGCCTCTAATCCACCTGCCGAAGCACCAATGCCTGCAATCGGGAAGCCAACTGCGTTTGAAATTTGTTGTTCCGATGTTTCTGAAACAGGATTATCTATTTTCTGCAGTTGTTTTTTCATTCTCCCCACTTATTTACATATATATTAACCTAAATCAAAGATACAATATTTTGTCACAAAATGTAAAAAATTTATAAGCGGAGCTTAGCGCATAAATTTCCTGGCCAATACCCTCATTATCTGTGAATTACAAAGCAGGCAAATGAATTAAATACAATAATTTTTCAAATATACTGGTTCTGCACCGGGCTTTTTTATTTGGGTGTGTTCTGCCTCTCAAACCAGTAAAATATGCAAGAAAAATGGAAGTCCGGATGACAAGGGAAAAAGGAGTAAAGGTGATAGTAATAAAATCGCACCTCTTCGTCAGGCTCACCACATCGCATTGCGCGTTCTTTGCGCATCTCTGCGTTAATAAATTGGATCAACCACCGGGAATTGACTGAATATCCGGCAGAAAACAAACGAATGCCGAAATCACTCCCTTACTCACTTTTTAACAATTCGTAGATATGATCATTGTGCCCGTACAATACCATTACATCTCCCTCGTCGAGCTGCGTATGTGCTTTTGCAACTCCCTCAATATGAAGCTTTGATGTTGTCTTCAGCAACCCAAAAAAGCCTTTTTCCTTCACGTTTTTCATAACAGTAAGAACCAGAACCTGGTAAATCTGATTAAATCCAACCTCAGCAATGGTTTTTCCTGCAAATTTTGCCGGGACTTCAACCTGAACTACACTGTAGTTATCTGTAAGCTCGAATGAATCAATAATACCAGCAGTAGTGAGTTTTTTAGCCCAGCGTTCGGCTGTTTCCTCCTCAGGTCTCATAATTTCAGAAACCCCCATAGCTTCAAGTATGGTTGCGTGAATGGGCGAAACTGAACGGCAAACAAGCTTTGGCACATTCAGCTTCTTCATGAATGCGGTTGTCAGCAGATTCGCGCCCTCATCTTCACCAATGCTAATTATAACCACATCGGTATTTCTTGTCGGCAGGCTGTTTATTGCATTCTGATGTTTGCAGTCCAGACAAATAGCATGCGTTATTTTATCTTTAATATCCTCAATCTTATCCATTTTTTTATCAACTCCGATAACCTCATGACCCAGCTGGGTTAGTTTTACAGCGAGCGATGATCCGAATGTGCCAAGGCCAATAATTATGAATTTCATTGCGTTACTGGTTAGTTAATAAGAATATTTTCTGTGGGTAAACGGTAAGCTTCCGAAGAAACCCGTTTGTATATTGCAATCAGCAAAGTAAGCATGCTCACCCTGCCAATAAACATGGTAAAGATAAGAACCAGCTTGCTGGCGGAGCTCAAATCAGCAGTGATGCCCATGCTAAGCCCGACTGTAGCATAAGCCGATATGCTTTCGAAGGTAATATTTAGCAGCCCCTTGTCAGAATCGAAAAAGGATATCAGAAGGATTGATGTTGCGATAACAAAAATGGATAGCAGAATGATTGCATAAGCTCTTTGCACTGAACTGTCTGGAATTTCTCTGTTGAAAAGTTCCAGCCTGGTCCTCCCTCTGGCAATACTTATGGTGTTCAGAATGGCAACAGCAAAAGTGCTTGTTTTAATTCCACCTCCGGTTGATGCGGGCGATGCACCTACCCACATCAGAAACATAACGATAAGAACGGTTTGCAGATTCAATGCCCCTGTGTCAACAGTATTAAACCCGGCAGTTCGGGTTGTAACTGAGCCAAAAAAAGCCGTAACAACTTTACCAATTTGATTGTGATTTGCCAGGGTGTTGTTATACTCCAGAATATAAAAAGCGATTGTCCCCAACACGGTAAGCAACAGCGAGGTGATGAGAACAATGCGGGTGTTAACATTTATTAATCTGGGAGTGGTTATTGTATTTTTTCTGCGAAGCAAAAACAGAAATGCGGTGAATGCCTTCGATTTAAGGTATTTGTACAAATTAAAAACGATGGGAAAACCCAAACCACCTAAAATGATCAGAAATGAGATGATCAGATGCAAAGGGTAGTTTAATTGATATGCTTCTTCGTAAAAACTATTCTGAAGCGTTGAAAAGCCGGCATTACAAAATCCGGATATTGCATGGAAACCCGAAAAGAAAACCCGGTCATAAACAGAAGGAATCACTGAAATATCCAGCGTTTTAAAGATCAGCACTGCACCAATTGCTTCAATCAGAAATGTAAGCAGAATAATTTTCTTCAGAATTGAAAAAACCTCAGATATTTTTTCGGCATTTGTGATATCTCTGAGCGCGAGTTGGTTTTCGTACGACGAACCACCTTTAAAAAAGTAGCTGAAGTAGCTTGCAAAAGTCATAATTCCAAGACCTCCGACCTGAATCAGCAAAGCAATTATAATCTGCCCGAATATGGTAAAAGAACTTCCAGTGTCAACAACTGCCAGGCCTGTTACACAAACCGCGCTGGTTGATGTAAAAAGAGCATCAATAAGGCTTATTTGATCCACAGTTGCTTTTGGAAGCAGCAAAAGGAAAGAACCAAATATAATCAAAGACAAAAAACTTAACACAAATAGCTGCGCCGGGTTTAGAAAAGCCTTTCTCAGTTCAACTCTTATTGCTGAGAACTCCCTTATAAAAACAAGAAATACAGCGGAATAAAGCCATATTCTATGATTCAGTAAACCAGGCAGATCATTCGTGAAATAACCTTGTTGGTTTAAAAAAATGAAGGTCAAAAACAGAAACAGAACTAAGTCAAAGGGTGAACTCTTTAAACTGGGTCGATAATCCTTAAAAAAATAACGAACGGCTATTGATATTATTCCAATAAAAATTGAGGCTGAATAAACTGAATTTAAAAAAATCTTAATCTCAGGCTGGTGTTCAAAACCGTAGTCATATAAAAAGGCAATGATCGCCAGAATACTAATGGTTATTGGTATTTTGGCAATCCTTTTTAATAATACTTTTGTTTTCGCCTTTTTCTTGAAATTGCTTACCACCATCAATCGAAATATTTCAAACTATTAATTATCAGGACTTTTTTAGCCGTAACCTCAACAGCCAAAGCAAAGCAATAACCGGTATTATAAAAATCCTGTCATTCCGGGTAACAGATTTCAGATTATAAAAGTACGAATTTTCGCGGTGCTGAAGGCGATACAGTACCTGCAGATGAATTATCTTCTGTGAATTCCCTCCAACTGAATTCCCTCCAGCTTTAGCTGGAGGCCCCTCCTGTGTTTTCCATCCAGCTTTAGCTGGAGGACGAAAAAAAAAACTTCAAACCCACTTTGGGTCACCAAAAATTATCCCCATGAATATGAAATGAAAAATGCACTCCAAAATTGTAGTTTTCTAGCCCAATCCTGCCGTTGCTTGTTAATCTGCTTCCACGGGAGTATATCCAGGGTTTATCATGTAAATTAAAGACATAACCACCATAAATCCCAAACGACCAGAAATCGGTTTGAAGCAGATTGTTTGCGTAAGCTTTATAAGCAAGATTAATCCCGACAAACCCAGTCATTTGATTGAATCTCAGGTCAATCTCTCTTTCGTTAACATACTGTTCCAATGGTATGGTTTTGTCATTGTTGTTGTTAAGCAGCCTGTATCTGTTCCATTTTATGGCAACTTTTGGGGTAAGCAGAATTCGTCTGGAATCTATTAAGTTATACCCGAAGTGCAATCCATACTGACTGGAATTAAATACAATATCCAGTGAATCATGATCATTTACCTGGTTATTTGCATATCCAAAGTTTAATCCCATATAATATCGATTATAGAATCCGGCAAGTTCAACGCCGACAATCCCATTTGATTCATTCATAAAATCAACATTATAATCCTTCAATAAAGGCCTGAAGTCCCCGAAATCATTGAAAACTAAATCGACCTGCAAAGAAGCAAAGAATCCATATCTGAATTCGTATTCAGGGTATGATGGCCCTATGTTATACTCATGCAACACAATGCTGATGACCCCTGTAACTGTATCCAGATTTGAAATAAACTGTGGTTGGTAACCAATAAATGAAACATTAATTCTTTTCTCATACAATTCATTAATCACAATATGAAACACACCACTGTCGTCAGAGTAGGTGCAATTTTCAATACCGGCCTGACAAATCATGGCGTAGGGTATCGGTCTGCCCAAAATATCGGAAATTCTGCCGGTAATAATACGAGTTTGGCCAAATGATGAAAACTGAGCAATAAATAGAAATCCGATGAGTAAAGATCTTGTCATTTGATGAGTGGTTTTTAGTTTTAATTCAGCCGAAGTGTATATATCACACCACTGCCATTATCATTAATGCTTCAATAAAGAATCTGATCTTCACCTCAAATATAGCAACTTTATAAAGATTCAAGCCATCACCCTGGTCAGGAACGCAAAATCACCATCATATCAAAACTTTATACTCTGTGACTGCTGTCAGGCTGGCTGGCTTTGTGCCTTAGCGCCTTTGTGGCAAGAGCAAAGTGCCGTAACTTCACCTTCAACCTGAGGTACATGCATGATAACTGCGTTTTAATCATGCATCAAACATCAAAACCTAAGAACCAATCCAATCCCGTTTTCTGATATTGAAAATTTTAACTCACTTCTTTCCAGGGAAGAGCTTGTCTGTAATCCCCTGTTATAGGTATCAATTGCTTGTTTGGCTTTTGTGTTAAAGCTCTGACTGAGTGGAATTGAAAAGACTATCAGACTTGCTCCGATGCCTGCCAAAAGCCAGTTAGGATCACCGCCCCCTATTGCTGTACCGATAGGATAACCAACCATAAATCCTCCTGCATAACTAAGAACCAAAGCAAATGTGTAGTTCGCCTGCGCTGATTTAATCTGGCTGTAAGCCTGCTCATTAGGTTTAATTGTCATAATAAGCTGATTCATTGTCAATCTGTTCTCTCCCTGATAAAACTCAAAGCCACCAGATTTTTTTTTCATTGAAATGGTATCGGTTGTAGTTTGTCCGAATGCAAAAGTCAAACTTACCATCAACAAGGCTATAGAAGCTGCAAATTTTTTCATTACATGAATTTTTTACTTGTTAATGAAATGGCATATAGACCCCAATCGAATACAAAAACATAAAAGGTGGTTGAATGAAATCATCTGGCATTGCTGGTCCTTTCTCCAGAGGTACACCAAATCCAAGCTGGGCTGTAAACCACTTTTTACCTCTGAAAACAAAGTTAGGGCCTACCGCATTTTGTGCAAAAGTTCTGCCAATCCCTTGATTCCAATATTGCAATGAAATAAATGAGCTTCTGATCGAGGGTTTAAAATGATAATTTAATCCACCTCCGAATCCAATCAATCCTCCTCCAATTTGAAATCCAAACCTGTCAGTGAGTAAAAATTCCATATCAATACCAATCAGAGAACCACCTCCCTGAAGTATTCCGATTGTAATACTTTTTCGTTTTTCAATCTCTTCTTTTATTGGTAATGTTTGAGAAAGCAGATTTGTTGAGATACAAATCAAAATCATAATGAGAATCTGTTTCATTTTGTTTAGTTTTTATGGGTTAATAATAAGGAATGTTCAGTGTATTTCTTTAATGCTAATTCTTTTACTCATATTTTGACTGCAAAAAAGCAATAGTCTCTTTGGTCATATTTTCAAGTACAGTTACGTCAATATCTGAAAGTTTTTTAATGTAAATGCAGGCTTTACCCATTTTAAACTTCCCGAGGTTTTGTAATAAATGCTCATGTTCGGGACTTCCTGTATATACGTACAATGAAATGGCTGCTTTGCGCGGCGAAAATCCAACAAGAGGCCAATCTCCTTCCTGTTTGCTTCTGTCAGATTTGTAGTGATAGCTTCCGAATCCGATAATGGATGGCCCCCACATTTTTGGTTCGAAGCCGGTAAATTTTTGCATCAGTTCCAATAATTCAAAACTGTCTTTGCGTTTTTGCTCAGAATCAGCAAATGAGTTGATAAACTCGCGAACGTCTGCCTTAGTTTGTTTTGTTTTTATTTCGGACATGGATGTTAAATTGTTAATTGGTTGTTATTAAAGTTACTCAATGGCTGAGGCCAATCGTTTGCGAACCTGACAACCATGCGCCTGGTAGCGTAAAGCCTTAATTATTATGTGCAGCACCACTCGTTATATATCGTTTAACTTTCGTTTCTATCGGCTCTTCAGTTGTTAATAATACAATTGAGAAAAAAAGTCTATCGTTGATATAATCAAAGTCAAAGTTGTAATATTGATCAAAAAAACCGCCATAGAAAATTGGAGAAAACGCCCCTGTAAGTAAAATGTCTTTATGTACTTGTTTATAGTATCTGTTTGTTTTTCCCAGCTTCTTAAGCAATTTAACGTATTCACCATTATTGTAAATATCAATAAAGTAAAAATTCACTGGAGAGTAAAGAATTGTGTCGTTGGTCCGAACAAAACGTGGAATCTGTTTCGACCAAATTTTGTTGAACAGTTCAGTATCCAGATTGAAAAGAAATTTTAACTTTTCTTCTTCATCAATTGAAGGATATACTTCAAAAGATGACTCATATAATTCGCAGATCGAATCATAATAATACTGATATGCCTTATCAATTTCAGAAAATCTATTTTGTGATAGCACAATACTGTCTACGAAACTTACTATTTTAAATAGTTCAAGTCTTTCTTGTTCAGTAAAATGCTTTCTATAGAGTTTAGTATCGAATTCGTTTGAAGGATTAGGCGCAGAAAAGCTTACTAATAGAATTAATACGAGGCTGACTAATATGTATTTCATGTCTGTCGTTTAAAAATTCACACAATAACTTAAATAATGCAGTAATAAAAATGTATTCCACTTGAATTCACGTTTGAATTCGTAAGCTAATGCTCAAGTTTGCAAAGCAAATATATAATGTTTTTAATATACAAACCTCCATCCGGATTTTTATTTTTAAACCCGTTGGTTGCAATTAGTGCCATGGAGCCTTTGTGGCAAAAAATCTTTGCGAACCTTGCGTCATTGCGCCTTTGCGTGAACCCCGCGTTTGTACAAACTTTGTGCTCCTTTGTGCCTTAGAGCCTTTGTGGCAAAAAATCTTTGCGAACCTTGCGTCATTGCGCCTTTGCGTGAACCCCGCGTTTGTACAAACTTTGGGCACCTTAGTGCCTTAGAGCCTTTGTGGCAAAATATCTTTGCGAACCTTTCGTCATAGCGCCTTTGCGTGAACCCCGCGTTTGTAAAAACTTTGTGCACCTTTGTGCCTTAGCGCCTTTGTGGCAAAAAAATCTCACATAAACCTCAATTCAATTCAAAACTATAATTATAATCAATCAGTTTTCTCTCAGCGATATTATCAATCCATGCTTTCTCTTTATGACTGATTTCAATTATTTCTTTGGTAGTTGTGTTTTTAAATCTTTCAACTACAGCATTTAAAATTTCAAGTTCAACATCATTGAATAATGCTGAATTAAATTGCTTCGCCGCATTTGGTTTAAATTGTTCGCCTGTACCACCATCGGCAAAATTGGCATAATGAATATCCAGTTCATATTTATTCACCAGATACTCAAAAATACTGTTGAAATTATTAGGTACAGGTCCCATTGGAATTGCCCTGTACTGAATGCCACTCATTGAAAACCCAGTTTGCTTGTGCATCATAAAATCAGCATAAAACAAGAGCTTATTCAATTTGGTTTTCCAGGGCTCCAGTTTCTCAGTGAAGAATACAACCATTTCCGAAAACTTCTCTAAATCAGGTGTTTTGAAACCTGTTAAGGCGTTTGGCAGGTAAGAACCAAAAAAATAATTCTCCAATTGTTTCTCAAATTTATTCTTCTTTTGTGCCTCAACCAGATTTTCGACGGTACGATTTATCCTTTCAATAAGTTTTTGGTCGAGCGTAGTGCAAAAATAAAGCAGCTTTTTAAACTCATGAGGGTCTTCGGCCAATTGAATCAATTTCGCGTTGGATTGATTTGGTACTTCACCGCTTTCATACTGTCGATAACCATTGGTGCCAAAGCCCAGTATTTCCGACATTTTTGTTGCTGACAGATTATATTTTTCGCGGATTGCAATAATTTGTTCAGGAAAAGGGATACTGTATTTTACCCTGTACTGATTTACCAATTGATTGTAATTAAGCTGTGAAAATACCTCATCCTCAAATTGTTCGCCAGTATCATCACATTTGTACGAATGAAAAAACACCCGGAAATCTTCTTTACGGAAATTCATGATTCGCCATTCTTTCACAATGCTCATCTCCTTACCTGTAAATGGACTTTTCATGTTGCTTGTTTTTTGAAAGGGTAATTCATTGGATGTCCGGCAATATGAAACGAGATACAGACTGCGCTGTTGTTTTCAATTCCCATACTTACTTTAATGTACACTTCTTTCTTTTTTACCAGTTTGCCGAAAACCCACAGAGGCAAAATGCCATGCATCTTATCCTCTAGAGGGCCTTGCGAATAATCTTCAACCTTTAAGGAATTTATAATTTCATTGCGTTTGGCTGGTGAAATCTCAAGATCGTGCAGCGTTTGTTGATTTTTGCTACGGTCATCAAGAAACAAAATGCCGAAAATATTGATTTTCACCTTTAGCTCTTTTAAGTATATTTCAACTTCCTGTTCAGATGCCATAATTATAAAACGGTGTAAATATATAACATATTTTGCTATTTTTTCAACTTTAAAGTTGATTTTTTAAAAATACACAATCCAAACCCTTCCCGTTTTCATGGGAAGTTTTCATTCATTCATTTTTTTGTAGTAATTTTTAATCTTGTACAGAGAGTATTTCCTTCTGACTTTTTTCGTTTTCTCGCAATACAATCTTTTACCTTTTACGATCAGGACTTCATTGGTAAAATATTGATAATAATTATGTTGCTCTTTTAAAATAAAAACATAATTATTGTGCGATAAGTTTTCGTTTTTAAAATAAACTGTTTTTAATCCAGGAAACGATATTTCAATTTTTTCAAGAGGAGCAAAATTGTAAGTTACATTACCATTATAGTCAGATAAGCTTTCTATGGTCTCTCCATTTCGGGTTACAATACACACCGCAGATGGTATCGGCTCATTATATTCATTTTTAAGATGAATTGTTGTTTGAGAGTCAGAAGTAGCCTGCATCTCTATTAATTTAAAGTCATTATTATTAAATACGGGTTGTCTATGACTATTTAGAATTAGCTTATTTCCAGAAAGATACCAGGTTCCTGTAGTTATAACTCCCTCAGGTTCTCCTATCCAATAAAAAAAAGTTGAATCAGCTAAAATATCGATATATCTGGATGGGAAACACCTGTGTTTTACTTCTCTGCAATATTTGCCAATGATATTCTTGTTGTTAACCTGAGCAATTGAAGACAAGCCAGCAATGATAAAAAGTATAATGAATACTCCCTTTTTAATGTGTTTCATTTTGTAATTGATTATTTAACAATTGACCCTAAAGTTCAGATAACGCAGTACATTTCAAGTTTGTTAAACAAATATAATAACTTTTTGAATATCCGGCCATCACACTGGCTAGTAACACAAAATTAAAATCAACAAAACTTTGTGCACCTTTGTTCCTTATAGCCTTTGTGGCAAAAGACTTATTCTTAAAATTTCCTTTTCCCAAGCTTCCCACCCAGCAAGGCCATAGGCAAGTAAGCCAATCCAAGATCAACAACAGAAAACCACAATGGAGAAGGAAGCATAAACACCATCATTACACCACCAATCAGAAAAAAGCCACCAATCATTAGAGCAAACAACATTTTGTGACTTCCGGCTATCAATGCAGCAAGCAGCGCGCCCACAAAAGTCCCGATGGCATGAGCCAGAAACGGCATAAGAAAGTTTATCGGTCCGAATAAATGCATCGATGACTTCAGACTCTCTGCATCTGACAGATCAACACTAGGCGGCGGGGGAACTATATAACCACTAACCATGATAATCAGCATGTTTACAACACTTCCGACAACGAGTCCGGCAACAACAGCCAGAATATTTCTGCTAATTGTGTTCATGATGGATTGGATTTGAGCTTCAAAGATAAACCATGCATGGCAGAAAAGCAAAACAGAGGTCGGAGGCCGGAGGTCCGAAATCAAAAATCCGAAATCCGAAATCCCAAATCCTCCAGATCTCCTTGTCACCTTGTCACCTTGTCTTAATAAAATCCAAAATCCGAAATCCGAAATTACTAACTTTGCATCCGCTATGACCAACATCTCCATCAAAAACAAAAGAGCCGGCTTTGAATACTTCCTCACCGAAGAATTCACTGCAGGGATTGTGCTTACAGGTACCGAAATAAAATCGATACGCGATGGCAAAGCCAATCTCACCGATGCTTATTGTGCTTTTGAAGGCGATGAACTGTTCGTAAAAAACATGCACATCAGCGAATACAAGTTTGGAACCTACGCCAATCATGAACCCAAACGCGACCGCAAGCTACTGCTAAACAAACGCGAGCTTAGAAAAATCATCTCCAAAACCCGCGAAAAAGGTCTGACCATAATTCCAACCCTGCTCTACATCAACGAAAAAGGTCTTGCAAAGATTAACATCGCCATTGCAAAAGGCAAAAAACTCTACGACAAACGCGAGACACTGAAGTCGAAAGACACCAAACGCGAGATAGAACGACACAAAGAGTTTTAACAACCTCACCCCTGCCGGCACATCCTTTTCACTTATACAAAATCATTTTACTATTCTCCATGTAATCCCTTGCCACGGCATTACAAAATCATTATCTTTGGGCAACAAAAAACAATCACTTCAATGACATTAAAAAACTTCTCCGCGGCTATTCTGCTTGCCGTATCCTTTATGTTTATACATTCATCGCTCTTTTCACAAAGCGCAACTGCCACACCTAAAAAAGGCGAAGCCATTAAATGGATCACCTTTGAGGAAGCAATTGCCTTGAACAAAAAGAAGCCAAAAATGATTTTCATCGATTTCTACACCGACTGGTGCGGATGGTGCAAGAAAATGGACGCTGAAACCTTCTCCGATCCGAAAGTAGTTTCTTACATCAACAAAAAATATTATTCCGTAAAGTTCAATGCTGAACAAAAAGGACCACTGACCTTTAAAGATCAGCAGTTTATCAATCCCAACCCCGACAAATCAAGATCTACACACCAGCTTACGCTTGCTTTGCTGAAAAACGAAAAGCTCTACCCATCATACGTCATTCTTGACAAAGCCAGCGACTGGACGTTCAAACTTAAAGGTTATAAAACTGCCGACGATCTGCTGCCAATACTGAATTACTACGGAGACGAACATTACAAAAAGATGACATGGGGTGAATATTCACAAACCAAAAGATAAAGCAAAATGATTCCTGAGACTTTCAAAGCACTTCGGGCGGAACAGATTTCTGATAAAATCGTAAAACCGGTTATTCGTGAAATTCCATTTTCAAACCTCCCTGAAAATGAAGTGCTTATTAAAGTCCATTACTCCTCATTAAATTACAAAGATGCCCTTTCGGCAACCGGAAACCGCGGCATCACACGCAATTACCCACACACACCTGGCATCGACTCTTGCGGTACTGTTGTTTATTCTGCCGATCCGCATGTAAAAAAGGGCGATCAGGTGATGGTTTGCGGTTACGACCTTGGAATGAATACCCCCGGAGGGTTCGGACAATACATTCAGGTTCCTGCTTCATGGGTGATGCCATTGCCCGAAGGTCTTGGCTTCCGCGAAAGCATGATGCTCGGCACCGCAGGATTTACCGCCGCACTTGCCATTTACCAGATGGAGTTGAACGGACAAAGTCCCGCCAGTGGCCCCGTTCTGGTTACAGGCGCAGGAGGCGGACTGGGAAGTCTGGCAATAAACATATTGGCGCATACGGGCTATCATGTGATTGCAGCCACCGGCAAAACAGAAGAAAACGAATACTTTACCAGTCTTGGTGCCACAGAAATCATTGGACGTGAGCAGGTTGATGACCAGTCAGGAAAGCTGCTGCTCCGTCCGCGCTGGGCGGGGGTGATTGATACTGTCGGAGGAAATATCCTTTCAACTTCCATCAGGGCCTGCCTGAAACATGGAAATATAGCCGTTTGTGGCAATGCTTTATCCCATGAATTTCAAACCACCGTTTACCCGTTTATTCTCAATGGAGTCAAGCTGCTGGGTATTGATTCAGCCACCTGCGATATGGAGCTGCGAAAACTGGTGTGGGATAAACTGGCCGATGACTGGCGCCCTCCAATGCTTAAGTTGATCAGCAAAGAGATTTCAATGGATGCTTTGCCTGTAAATATTGACAGTATCCTTCAGGGGAAAATCCGTGGGAGGGTATTCGTAAACATGGAATAATTGTTCTTAAGTTGATTTTAAACCCATAAAAGGCAACAATATGAAAAAATTTAATCTGTTTGCGATCCTGTTGGTTCTGATATTCTCTTCCTGTGTAAGGAATGAAAAACCCATATGTGATGTAGTTGCAGAAAGGGCCGCTATAAAACTGGCACTTCAGAAATACATTATTGCCAATGAAGCCCGAAATATTTCACTGATCAGTGAACTGTGGGCAAATGACTCAGCAGTGGTCAGCATAGGAACCGACAGGCGCGATGTGCTCAGAGGATTTGATGCTGTGGTGGCAAAATTTGAAGAACAATTCAAGTGGTTTGAAGACACCTACATCTCAGCACGTGATATAGATATTTATGTTCATCCATCCTGTGAAACAGCCTGGTTCTCGGAAGTATTGCAGTACAATTACATCCAGGGTGAAAAAGCAATTGAATACACCGATCTCAGGTTCACAGGATTCCTCGAAAAGAGAGAAGGTAGATGGGTGATTATGCATACTCATCTATCCGCGCCTGCCGATAGATAAATGCATCCTCCAAAAACTAAAAAGCTGGAAACACTTGCCATTTATTGGCAAAATGTTTCCTGCTTTGTTATTTAACACTTCGTTTATCTTACTTATGCCTGACCGGCGTATGACAATGAAGGCGGGTTTTGTGAAAGACAAAATCGAAATAACATTCGGTCAACCTGCATTCTAGTGATCATGACCACTGTGATCAAACTCCCTGTCAGCCGGCTTTTTGCAGCAATCAGGAAGGTTCGCATAAGCTTTGGCATCTGCTGGAACATCATCAGCATCATAACCGGCTTTTGAAATCGCGGTTCTGATTTTTTCAGGCGTTGTCTTAGCCGGTTTATAGCTAAGAACTACAACATCCTTATCAAGATCAACATTGGCTTTTGTAACCCCTTTTTCAAAAGCCAGTGCCTTTTCAATATTTTCCTTGCACATACTACACTGTGAAGAAACTTTAATCTCAATCTCAACACTTTTTGGAGTTTGTGCATTCGTACCTGTAAACATCAATGCAGCAAATACAGCCGCCATAATCATTTTTACTTTTTTCATTTTATGAGTTTTTAATGGGTTTTTAAATTTGAGATCAGAGGTCGGAAGTCAGAAGTCGCTTGTCTCGGGAGCTCGAAGAGATAACGAGAGAGGTCAGATGTCAGATGTCAGATGTCAGAGGTTTAGAAATTAGAAATTAGAAATTAGAAATTAGAAATCCGAAATCCGCAATCCGAAATCACTGAATAGAGTACCGAAACCCCGCATAAACCATCCTCCCGGTCAACGGCCCCCAGATCATACCTGCATCAAAACCAGATTCAAACGGGCTATCGGGTTGCAAAACCGGATGATGCTGCATGAAATTGGTCAGATTCTCACCACCCAGATAAACATCCCAGTTCTTAAACTTACGGGTAATCTGTGCATGAATGGTAATGTAATCCGGAGAATATTCACCGTATCCGGCATGTTCAAGATGAGGCACACCCAGCGGCAACCTTGTTCGTCCATTGTACTGACTGGTAAAATCAAATTTCCACTTTTCGAAACGGGTGGCGTACGACATGGTAAACAAGCCTTTGTGCCTGCTCACCAGCGGACGGACACGCAGTTCCCCGGCAGTTGTAACCCTTACATCGTTCAGACGATAAGCAGCTGTAAAATCAAAACCTTCAAACAATCCAACTTCGGCATTCACCTGAAAACTATTGGAGTAAGACTTCCCGTCGAGATTGTAGATTTCGATGCGATCAAATGCCTGATCAAGATCAATAATGATCTGATTGATAAAATCAGTGTGGTAAAAGTCTGCAGACAAAACCATATCGCGATCTTCGCTTAGTGCGATGGTATGAGTAAGATTAATGCCATAATTCCATGCTTCTTCCATTTTAAAATCTTCTCTGAACACCAATTGTCTGGCACTCACCAGCATTCCGATATTTTCAGAAAGCACTGAAGCACTTCTAAACCCTTTACCAGCCGAACCCCGGAGTACAGTTTTTTCAAAGACATTTACTTTAAAATGGAAACGCGGTGTTACTATGGTTCCGAATTTATTGTGATGATCTGCTCTGATGCCTGCAATAATGCTGAGTTTCTCACTTGGATTGTAGGTGTACTGGGCAAAAACGCCGGGCACCGATTCAATACGGTTGAAGGTTGTATCGCCATAGGCTTCATCAAAATCATCATACATCAAACTAACCCCTGCATTATAGATGTGTGCCTCATTTCCGATCTGCGACTGAAAAATTGCATTTCCATAAAAACCAAGTTGACGTGCATTATAATCAGTTCGTCCGAAAACCGACTCCTGCTCATGATACAAACCACTGAAGATCAACCCTAAACTGGTGTTTGGAACACTGTTAAAGATAAATCCGGTTTTGTCATAAATCTGAGCACGGCGGGTAACCAACTTCATTACGTAATTGCCGTTTTCCTCCGCTTCTTTGCTGCTCAGTTTCGTCAATTGACCACCTTCGCGTTCATCCATCAGGAAACTCAAACCAAATTTTGATTCAGTTTTCCCGTGTTTCTCATAGCTCCAGCGGTTCGAAAAGTTGATCTGACGGGTAAGCGGCTGATCCAGAAAACCATCTTTGTTCATGTCAATTCGTCCCACCTGCGTGGAAGCGTGCGCCAGAACCATGGTACTCAGCACATCTTCCTTCAGAATATGAGATGCATGTGCATTAACTTCGAAACGGCCTTCGTGGTTCGCATATGCATTCAGGAAAAATTTATCGGTATTCCAGGGCTTCCTGAACTCGGCATTGATCTGACCGGTGGTAGATTCATACCCATTCACAACCGAAGATGCTCCTTTGGAAATCTGAATGGATTCCATCCACGTTCCGGGGATGTACATAAGTCCGAAAGCAGCTCCAAGTCCGCGGGTAAAAGGGATATTTTCAACCATCAGCTGACTGTATATTCCTGCAAGGCCAAGCATTTGAATCTGACGCGCGCCTGTGACAGCATCTGAAAATCCAACATCAACAGTAGCATTGTTTTCAAAGCTTTCCGAAAGGTTGCAGCAAGCCAGCTTTTGAAGTCCGGCAGTGGTGATAACCTCAGTTTTTATGGGCTTTAAAGTTGAAATAAAGCTACCGGCCATCCGTTCCCTGATTTCAACCTGACCAAGTTCAGATCCCTGCAAAAGGGTAACATTCACTATAGACTGTCTGCCGGAAACTACAATGGTATCGTTGATATAGCCAACATAACTAACAACTAATCTCGCCTGACCTTTAGAATCGCGTTTTAGTTTAAAATTCCCGGTTTCATCGGCAACAGCTCCTTGTTGAGTGCCCAGCCAGTGAACATTTGCATAAGGCAAAGGCATTAGTTTACCATTGCCATCGCGTTCGGTAATTTTACCGGATATGGAATTTTGTGCGGAAAGTCCGGCTAATCCGCTCGCCAGCATGAAGATACATGCAGCAATTAATCTGAATTTCATGAGTTTTTTTCTTCGTTTGTATGAGTAAGTGCAGCCAAAGTTGATTCAGGCAAGCGGAGATATCCGTGCCTGACTGATCAAAAACTGCAAATCATAAACGAAAAGAGGAAGTTATAAGCAACAGGTCGCGCCCGGGTGGATCCGGTGAATCGGTTGAAATTCCCGATAAAGCTCCTGCAAGCAGAACAGTGTATAATTCTGCATTATTAAAAAGTGCCAGTATAGCAACATCTGGCTGAAGTACTTTAAATACTGATGAGAGATAATTTGCATCAATCTTTACGAATAGACGGGAATCTTCACAGCAGGTTTGTTTGGTAATGAAAGTATGATGGGTGCAATTTCCTTCGTGAGAGATGGCACATCCACTGTGCTCAATGGCCTTGAAAAGACTTACAGGTTCACTGCAGCATGAATTTGATCCATCCAGACTCATTTCAGTGGTTTCCATAGCACTGCAATGGTGCAGAAACACCATAATACCTGAAGCCGGCACCAGAAAAGCAACCAGAACTATCAGTACAGCTATGTTTTTAAGAAACTTCACCTTTAATATTTTTGACAAAAATAAGCATTAGGTGAACAAATGTAAAGATTTTATGAAATAATTAACATAAGTGCTTGTAATGATCACTAATCCAGAGAACATCTCCAAATCTTTGTGCTCCTTAGTGCCTTGGAGCCTTTGTGGCAAAAAATCTTTGCGTCTTTGCAATCCAAAAAAAAAGACCGGCATAAGCCGATCTTAAATTTTCGGGTGGGATACGGGGCTCGAACCCGCGACCTTCTGAACCACAATCAGACGCTCTAACCAACTGAGCTAAAACCACCGTGTTAATTGGGACTGCAAAAATAATACTTTTTCTTCAATTAATAAAAACTTTTCAAGAAGGATTTTTTTTAAACAGGCCGGCATTTCTTGTTAAATTTGTCCTCCATAACCATTCTAAAAAATACAACCCCATGAGCGACATAATTGATTACAAAATTTACGGCGACGATATGCAACTGGTTGAAGTTGAACTCGATCCTTCGGAAGGTGTAAGAGCTGAAGTTGGTGCCATGATGTTTATGGATCAGGGGATTGAGATGCAGACATCCACGGGTGGCGGACTCTTCAAAGGATTTAAACGCATGCTTACCGGCGACGGTTTTTTTATTACCACCTTCCTGAACAACGATTCTTACAAACGAAAAGTCGCATTTGCGGCACCCTATCCGGGAAAAATCATTCCGCTGGAGCTCGATAAACTCGGAGGAGAATTTATCTGTCAGAAAGACTCCTTCCTTTGCGCTGCAAGAGGCATCGACATCGATATTGCTTTCACAAAAAAGATAGGCGCCGGACTTTTCGGTGGTGAAGGTTTTATTCTGCAACGACTGAGCGGTAATGGACTTGCATTTGTGCATGCCGGAGGAACCATTGTTCAGCGCGAATTAAAGCACGGTGAAATCCTGAATGTTGATACCGGTTGCCTGGTGGCAATGCACCCTTCTGTTGACTATGACATCCGGTTTGTCGGGGGTTTTAAAAATGCTCTTTTTGGTGGCGAAGGTTTATTCCTTGTTAAACTTACAGGCCCCGGGCTTGTATATCTGCAAAGCTTACCATTTTCGCGTCTGGCCGACAGAATTTCTGCCGCTACACGCACTAACCGCGATGAAAGTACTGGCATCGGTGGTGTTGGAGGTGCAATTCTCGGAGGTATTCTTGGTGGTGACAGGAAGTTCTGATCACATTTTAAACTTCAGGTTCATCACAAATTAATACCAGAGACTTTGCTATTAAAAATAAAATTCATCCGCGAAGGATCACTTAATCAGAAAGCAATCAAAAAGCTGGTCAGAAATAAACCGGCTTTGATTTCGCTGTACATTACAGCAATTGCTTTTTTTATTGCTATTGCAGGATATCTGATAACGCCCGACAAGTCGCCATATGCAAATGAACAGCATCTCGAAATTGCAGCCCGCAAACCCGGATTTAAAGTTCATATGCTGAAAATTGCTGAAAATCAGGAAAAACCGGATTGTGGTGTTATTGACAGATGGCTTTATGGTTGCAGAAGCCAGTACCGGAAAATTCCTGTTTCATCATGGAAATTTTCGGGCGACAGCCTGGTAGTCACTGCATATGAAACAGCACAAACAGAATTACCTCTGGCTTTTTCTTTCTGGATTTATGATGTTGTTTATGCCTTGCCGGGACTGGACAACATAAATTCATCTTCTTTACCCCAGACTGATTTAAATGGCCGTACCATTGAGCGGGATAATGAAAAGCTCAAACAAATTATTACAAAATCGCACATTAAACCACAGCGTTACTGGCTTGGAACAGACAGATTCGGCAGAGACATGATGAGTCAGTTAATGATTGGAGCCCGGGTAAGTTTGTCGGTGGGATTTATTTCTGTAATAATTTCTCTCATACTCGGGATTCTGCTCGGCGCTTTATCAGGATTTTTCAGAGGCTGGGTTGATAATCTGATCATATGGTTTATCAACGTCATCTGGTCAATTCCCACCTTGCTGCTGGTAATTGCCATAACATTTGCACTTGGCAAAGGTTTCTGGCAGGTTTTTATTGCTGTGGGCCTTACCATGTGGGTTGAAGTTGCCAGAGTTGTGCGCGGTCAGATACTTAGCATCAGGGAAAAAGAATTTGTAGAAGCCGCGAAGGCGCTGGGTTACAAAAGCAGCAGAATTATACTCCGCCACATTCTTCCGAACACAATGGGTCCTGTGATTGTAATTTCAGCGGCCAATTTTGCATCAGCCATTCTAATTGAAGCAGGATTAAGCTTTCTCGGCATTGGCGTTCAACCTCCAATGCCCTCATGGGGAACAATGATCAAGGAAAATTATGCTTACATCATTCTCGACAATCCCTGGCTGGCTATTTTGCCCGGACTTTGTATTATGATTCTTGTACTTGCGTTTATGATGATTGGCAACGGCTTGCGCGACGCACTTGATGTGAAGGAAACCTCTTCGATCTGAGATACTTGTCTAATATTGTTGCTTATATTCCAGATTCCCGCACCCGAACTTCTTATTAAATCTGCGGCAATTGCCTTTAAAGAACTGCAATTTAACCATAATGTAGAAATCCATTCCTGTAAAGTCCTTTATTCCGAAGAATCCGCCAAGTTTATCGGTTCCAATAACTACTTTATGAAAACGTGCACTCAGCCCTATCCGGGGATAACGGTAATTATATAGAATCACAGGCATTGCAACTTCAAAGTAATTTGTTTCAAAGCGGGGAGTAAGCGCGATTTGTGAAGGTCTCACAACCGAAACATCTGACATCGTAATTGGCTGAACAAGCGAAGAATTAATATATATTTTATTGGTCAAACGATAATCAAACTGAACACTCAGTGCAGTAGGCAAAGCAATAGAGAATTCCGAGTTGCGGATCAACTGGTTTGAATCGCCCGAAAATTCATAACTGATTGTTTGAAAGAGGTCGTTGAGGTTATCGTATTCGGTGCCCCTGACATTTTCCCAATTTGCACTGGCGTTTTCCATTTCAACCCATGCAGTATTCTTTTTGTACCTGACGCGTCCAACATCAATAAGAGAGACTCCGAGCCTGAAGATATAGGGCTGATAAGGAATTTCACAGTATGATGAATATGATTTGGTGGAATGACCGCGCAACATTTTCTGGTATGTAAACCCGATATCAAACCCAACACCTTTGCCAGTGAATAACTGACCCGGAATCAGTATATCATTGTTGTTGTAATCTACGGGAATGGAAGTTCCGAATTTTCCGTTTGCATTGTAAACAATCAGCGTATCTGAATTGGGAACCATATAATCCATGTTATCGGCATAACCAAAAGCACCACCTGACGAGAATAAACCTTTTATTGTAACTCCTGCAGCAAAGTATTCCCTGTTTTTGCGATGCAGTATTCTGGAATAGCTGCCTGATATTTCAGCAAGAGCCATTGAAGCAACCCTGAAATCAATCTCATTGATGTAATTGATCCTTTGCTGAGGGATATAATCAAGCCCTTCAACAGCAAATTTTGCAATATCAAACGGAATACTGTTGCCCGAAACTAAAATCCTGTATCCGGTTGACAAACCAAACGCCTGATTCCCTGTTGCAAACATGGCCGATGGGCCAAGCACTCTGATTTGAGTGTATGCATTCTTTAAATCAGTATTATATCTGTCGTAATATTCTCTTTCATCACCGGTAACTTCATCAATATGCTTCGGAAACTCAGGATTGGCACTTAGAAACCTGTTAAATTTAAACTCATCTTTGGCGAGATAAATGTAATTGTTATCCACGTTTAAATGCAGTCCAATAATATTTATGTCAAGGTAAACCTTAGATGTAAGAATTGAAGTGGGATTGATCAGACTTCCGGTAATACCGGCATAATTACTATGGACGTAACCGTGCATTTCCTGTGCCTTGCCTGAAAAACCAATTCCGGCAGCAAGCATAACGAAAAGAATTAAATTCTTCAATTTTAGCACATTAGAAATTAAACGATGATGCACAATCCCAAAAGGCATCAATGAGTTGATATTTAGAGTTGCCAAAGGTAAAACTTTTTACTCAAAACCTATAATTTCATTATTAATTCAGAAAACAGGTTGAAACAACAAACGAACACAAGAGATGATTTAGTATTTACCTTCATAATCTATTTACATAAGTATATAATTTATCATTCGAATGGCTGGTTCTCCAAACTATTTATCTGTTTTTTTGTAATATTGCAGACGATATTCAATTTCACTTCTCAAAAAATACTCTGAACCAATGAAAAAGAACTATATTCTGTGGATTGCTGCGATTATCATTACTTTGGGATCAGCAATTTATCAGAGATCAACCGGCCCCACAAACCCCGTTAAAGGTAAAGTTCAACTGGGAGATCAAACCATAAAATATAAACTGATACGCACCTATGGTGGCCCCGACAATGCCGAGATCAGCATCGATGAGCCATCAGGAAAGATTCAGGGAACCTTTAAATACAAAAGGTTTAAAAGTTTTGATGAGTGGAGCGAAGTACTGATGGTTAATATGGGAGGCAAACTGGTTTCTTATATTCCTCACCAGCCTCCTGCTGGTAAAGTAGAATATCTTATTACCTTGTCAGATGGCACCAATCAGGTTCAGCTTACCGAAGAACCGGTAGTTATTCGTTTCAAAGGTCATGTTCCGGCAGGCGCTTTGATTCCCCACATTATTTTCATGTTTTTTGCAATGCTTTTCTCTACCCGCGCAGGAATTGAAGCAATTGTTAAAGGCAACAGAACATTCTCATTGTCAATATACACCACCATTCTGTTTCTGCTTGGAGGACTGATTTTCGGCCCCATAGTTCAGAAATATGCTTTCGGTGCTTATTGGACAGGTTGGCCTCTTGGCACTGATCTGACCGACAATAAAACCATTGTCTCTTTCCTTTTCTGGGTGCTGGCTGTTTATATGCTCTGGAAAAATCGCGAAAAAAGAGGTTGGGCGCTGGTTGCTGCCATTGTGTTGATGCTTATCTACTTCATACCGCACAGCATGATGGGTTCCGAAATTGATCATACCATTCAACCTCCGGCAAACGGCTTATGATCACATTTCTGATTATTGCCATTACTGCAATTATTTCTATTCTGGCATTTTACAACAAAGAGCTTCAGGGAAGATTGCTCTTCAGCCCGATTATGATAGCTGAACACAGGCAGGGTTACAGGTTTTTAACCCATGCTTTTGTTCATGCCGACTGGATGCACCTGGCAGTTAATATGTTTGTTCTTCTTTCGTTCGGCAGCGCTGTGGAAGGATACTTTGCAGATTTTTTCGGACCTAAAGGATGGTACTTTTACATTCTCCTTTACTTAGGCGGTATTTTGCTCTCTTCTACCCCTTCGTTTGCAAAGCACAAAAGCAATAAGTTTTACCATGCAGTAGGCGCTTCAGGGGCGGTTTCGGCAGTTGTGTTTGCCAGCATTCTTATCAGTCCCCTCACAGGCATAAGGTTCATTTTTATTCCTTTTGATATTCCGGCATTTATTTTCGGAGGTCTGTACCTGATTTTTTCAGCTTATATGGCCAAAAAAGGGAACGACAACATAGGCCATGATGCACACTTCTGGGGTGCCGTTTTCGGATTGGTTTTTACGCTGATTCTAAAACCTTCGCTCGGCGCATCGTTTATTGAACAGATTGCTGCATTTGCCGGCCTGGCTTAATTCATCATCGGATCTGCCGGATAATTAACCCACAGCTTATACTCACGACCCAGCTTTTGCAGGGTTTGGCTCCACATATTACGTGTATCCTCTCCGATTATCTGGTTCAGATCAGTGAGAGAAACTACCCATGATTTTTCTTCAAGTTCGCGGTCAAGCTGATTGGCCATCCAACCGGCATACCCAACAAAAAATCTGACATCGTTAGGTTTTAAACCTCCGCTTTTCACCAAATCCCTTACTGTATCGATATTACCCCCCCAGTAAAGGCCTTCCATAATCTTTGCACCGTCCTCAATAAGGTCAGGCCGGGTGTGTATAAAAAAAAGACTATCGGTTTTTACAGGACCACCAAGATAAACCGGTGCATCAAAACCGGCAAATTCTGAGGCTATATCACTTAATTTTACATCCACAGGTTTGTTAATAATCAATCCGAACGAACCATCTTCGTTGTGATCTGCAATTAAAACCACAGACTTACGGAAATAGAAATCCTGCAGGGATGGGACCGAAATCAGTATCCGGCCGGCAAGAGGCTTTATTTTTAAAGGTTCCATAGTTCATCTTTTAGTATTGTGAAGTTCAATCCAATCGCAAATGAATCCTTTACCTGCAAGAATAAACAACGCTCACTGCAAAATTCCCTGTTTATTTCAGTAAATTTCTTATAACTCAGTGTGTATTGCATATTTTTGCAGGCATTAACAACAGCATCAAATTTTATACCACTTAGCAGATGCAACTTTCAGATCAACCGGAAAATTTCGAAACTCTGAGAAATAAATTTCCTGAGTTCCATTACGATGGATTTCAGGCCGGTATAACCAATGAGGGGTTAAGAATTGAGTTCTCTTTCAGGATAAACGGGCTGACTGATTTTCACCCTGTCTCGGTTTTTCATTTTGGGAATCATAAAGAAGCTTTTATCAGAAACTATCATGCAAACAAAGCTGCAGCTGATAATATAATCTTTCATATTGGCCTGATTGAACTGATCAGCTATTGGAAAAGTACCTGCTCGCCTGTGATCAATATCCATACAAACAAACTCACAGACCAACAAAGCAACTGGTGGAAAAAGCTCTATTTCAACGGTTTGGGAGAATTTTTCTATATCAATGGAATTCAAACTTCCATTGACGATTTTGTTGAAATAAAATCATCAGGTGATAAAACTGAAATTCAATCAATAGACGGAATCGGGGATGGCTTTCTGGTGCCCATCGGAGGCGGAAAAGACTCTGCCGTTACCCTTGAACTGCTGAAAAGAGATAATAAAACCCTGAGGCCTCTGATCATTAATCCACGAGGCGCCACCATACATACAGTTACAGCAGCAGGGCTTGATTACAGCGACGCCTTTACCATTTCACGCTCCATTGACCCGGAACTGCTCAGACTCAACAACCTTGGTTATTTGAATGGACACACCCCGTTTTCTGCCATGCTGGCATTTTACACCTTGCTGGCTTCCTTGCTGAATGGCTATAGTAATATCGCGCTATCGAACGAATCAAGCGCAAATGAAGTCACCATTCCAGGCACCAATATCAACCATCAATATTCAAAATCAATTGAATTTGAGGATGATTTCAGATGGTATTACAGCAACTTTATTTCACCATCCTTCAATTATTTCAGTTTTTTAAGGCCACTAAACGAACTTCAGATAGTATCCATTTTCTCAGGGCTGGAAAATTATCATCAGGTTTTCAGAAGTTGTAATGTTGGAAGTAAAACCGACTCATGGTGCGGAAAATGTTCCAAATGCCTGTTTACCAGCATCATGTTGTCTGCTTTTAATGGCACAGAATACGCCAGCCGGATTATTGGGGCTGATATGCTGAACGATGCGGAATTGATTCCTGTTTTTGATGAACTTACCGGAATCGCAGAAAACAAGCCATTTGAATGTGTGGGCACCCTTGAAGATGTTAATATAGCAATGAGCATGATAGCCCGTAATGATTCCGAAAGAAAGAATCTCGTTTTGATGGACAGGTTTCTGAATCTGAAAGGGCTCTCTGAAGAAAAGAATCTGAGGATTTCCGAGGCTGAAGGTCATAACTTATCGCCGGCTTTGCTCGGTTTATTAAAAAAAGCACTGCGATGAAAGATATGCTCAAATCCCTTTTCAGGGACAAAAAAGTGATGATACTTGGCTATGGACGAGAAGGGAAATCTACATTCAGGTTATTGCGCGGTTATTTTCCTGAGCTTCCGCTGGCTGTTGCCGATAAAAACGAAAACCTCGAAAAGGAGAATCCGGAACTGACGGCTGACAGAATTACACTCTTTTCCGGAAATAATTACACCGGATACCTGAAAGATTTCGACATGGTGATAAAATCGCCGGGTATTTCTGTTTTCAAAGAAGGTTTATCGCAGCTTGATTCGAAAATCACTTCTCAAACCGACCTCTTCCTCAGAAATTTCGCACCACTTACAACCGGAATAACCGGGACCAAAGGCAAAAGTACCACAACATCTCTGCTGTATCATATAATTTCCGGCTACACAAGCAACACATTGCTGGCCGGTAATATCGGCATTCCGCTTTTTGACCTTACTGAAAGGATTGATGACAAAACCAGAATTATCTGTGAATTGTCGTCGCATCAATTGGAATATATTTCGCGGGCACCTTCAACTTCGGTTTTGCTCAACATTTTTCAGGAGCATCTGGATCATTATGCATCCTACAAAGATTACCAGCTTGCAAAATACCAGATTGCAATCAAACAGTCTGAAAATGATAACTTTATATACAATCCTGACGATCAGATTATTGCAGGACTGTTGAAAGATACAGCAATTCCGGGGAACAAGTTACCGGCATTTACCTCAGTTTTTTCAGGAGACGGCGCAGGCAAATCAGGGAAAAACTTTATACTGCGAAGAGGTCATCATGAACAGATTTTATTGCCTGAGAAGCCGCAGACACAGCTTGCCGGCCTGCACAACCTGAGAAACATCATTATTGCTGCTACAGCTGCCCGTATTTCGAACATTCCCGCCGAAGCCATCATTGATGGTATTGCAACATTCAAACCGCTGAAACACCGGATTGAGTTTCTCGGAATTCAAAATAACAAACATTTCTACAACGACTCCATATCAACCATCCCCGAAGCAACACTTGCAGCACTTGACACACTTCAAACAGTTCACACCCTTATTTTAGGGGGATTTGACAGAGACATTGATTATGGACCATTTATTGAAAAACTCTGCAAAAGCAGTGTAAAACACATTGTTTTTACAGGGCCGGCAGGAGAAAGAATGATGAAATTATTAAGTTCATTCAATGGAATTAAACCCTTTTTTGAAATGGGAAGCAGTTTTGATGATGCCGTAATTAAAGCGATCAGAGCAACTCCCGAAAAATGCGTTTGTCTTCTTTCTCCGGCAGCATCAAGTTACGATAACTTCAGAAATTTTGAAGAAAGGGGTCTTCGTTATGAAGAGATAGTCATGAAAAAATAAAAGCTCCGTTAAACAACGAAGCTTTTTAATACAACTGTAAACAGTAGAATTATTCGGACTCATCAGCCGGCTTTTCAGCGACTTTAGGCTTTTTGACTGTTTTAGGTTTAGCAGCCTTAACCGGAACTTTAACTTCAGCATCAACAGGCTTTTCCTTTTTCGGCATTGAAGGTTTTGACTTAACTCTTGGCCTTGACACACCATAAGACCCAAGAATGATTTTACCACGTTTGGATTTCTTATCTCCTTTTCCCATAAAACCCGGATTTTAATTGGTTTATAAACTTCAAAAGGTAAAAATACAAAAAAAATCAACAATATTCCGAAAAAAATGGTGCCGGATATCCTCAAACTGAAAAATTGATATTGAGGTTGTTTAAACGACGCTTGTCAAATAAAAAAAAAACTGTACTTTTGCGCGACAAAATTAAAACCCAATGGCAAAGAAGACTGACAACACTGAAGAAAAAATTATGGCAGTTGAGGAAGCCCTCAGCAGATCCGAAGTATTTATTGAAAAGAACCAGAAACTCCTGGGTATTGTAATTGGAGGACTTGCTTTGTTGGTCTTGGCTTATTTTGGATTTCAGCGTTTTTATCTGATGCCTCAGGAAAAAGAGGCTCAGTCGCAAATGTTTATGGCTGAGAAATATTTTGAGCAGGATTCACTGAAACTTGCTTTAAACGGTGATGGCATGTATCCTGGATTTCTTGAAATAATTGACGATTACGGAATGACCAAATCAGCCCGTCTGGCTCATTATTACGCTGGCATTATTTACCTGAATGAAGGTCAGTTTGAAGAAGCCATCAGCCATCTTAAGAAGTTCAAAATCAAGGATGCATTGGTAGCTCCAATGGCCAAAGGTGCCATAGGAGATGCTTATATGGAGCTGGGCAAAACAGCTGAAGCCGGTGAACAATACCTTCAGGCTGCAAAAGTCAGCGTGAACGATTTTACCACCCCTGTTTTCCTTCAGAAAGCCGCATGGGCTTTCGAAGATTCAGGAGACAACAAGAAAGCGCTTGAAGCTTATGAAAGAATCAGAACTGAGTTTCCCCGCAGTGCCGAAGCAAGAGATGTTGAAAAATTTATCGCAAAGCTTAAAGGACAACAATAAGATTCACATCACCAATACACACACCCGGAGTTTCAATTCCGGGTGTTTTTATTTTATGAAAGTCAGGTTTTAAAAGGTTTTGGCTTAAATTTGAAACACATTTCACCACTGAAATATGAAGAAAATTAGTATCGTTTTTATGGGCACGCCTGAATTTGCTGTAGAATCGCTGAGTGAGATACTCCGCAATGGTTACAGCGTAAAAGCCGTGGTTACAGTTGCTGACAAACCCGCAGGCCGCGGATTGAAAATGAAGCATTCTCCGGTAAAAGAATATGCGTTGGAACATAATATTCCGGTGCTTCAGCCGCTGAGTCTCAAAGATCCTGAATTTATCAGCACATTAAAGGATTTAAATGCAAATTTGTTTGTAATTGTTGCGTTCAGAAAATTACCTGAGGAAGTGTGGAGCATTCCTGAACTGGGAAGTTTTAATCTGCATGCTTCATTATTGCCTCAATACAGGGGTGCTGCACCTATAAATCATGCCATATTAAACGGAGAAACAGAAACCGGAGCAACTACCTTTTTTCTCAACTCAGGCATCGATACCGGCACCATTATTATGAATGAGCGCATCAGCATTGGCGAAAATGAAACAGCCGGTGAACTTCACGACAGGTTAAAAGTGATGGGTGCTGGGCTAGTGATAAAAACAATACGAGCCATCAGCGAAGGCAAATTAACACTAAAAGAACAACCCACCGGCGAACCTGCTTTAAAAAGCGCTCCAAGGCTATTCAGAGAGCACTGCTCCATAAACTGGAACCGCAGCGCCAATGAAGTCCATAATCACATCAGAGGCCTCAGTCCATATCCGGGAGCATTTTCTGAAATAAATATAGATGGATCAGAAAAAGAAATAAAAATCCTGAAGTCGGAAATTACCGGCGAACTTGCCGATCTTGAAGCAGGCGAAGTAAAAATCATCAATAACCGGAAATTTATGGTTGCATGCAGCGATTATTTTGTGCAGATAATACAACTTCAGCCTTCAGGCAAAAAAGCGATGACAGCAGAAGAATTTATCCGCGGAATCAGATCCGGAAAAATGCGTTTTAAGACTGAACAACCTTATAAAAATTAACTCAAAGGCTTGATTACAGCTACTTTTAGCTTGAAGTTTTCAACAAACCACCGGTTTTATTAACTTTTTAACATCTTTTATCCTAAAACACTTGATTTTAGAAAGGAATTGCTTATATTTGCGATAGGTTATCCAACACATTATAAATCAAAATCAGGAAAAAATGAACAAACAGGAATTGATTGTTGCCATTGCAGCTGAATCAGGCCTCACCAAGGCTGATTCAAAGAAAGCCCTTGATGCTTTCATTTCATCTACTTCCAAAAGCCTTAAAAAAGGTGACAGAGTAGCTCTCGTAGGTTTTGGTTCTTTCTCAGTTTCAAAACGTGCCGCCCGTAAAGGTCGCAATCCTCAGACCGGTAAAGAAATCAAGATTGCTGCCAAGAAAGTGGTTAAATTCAAACCAGGCTCAGAGCTTTCAAAGAATGTAAAATAAGCTGAACTTATTCAACTTAGAAAAAGGCTGGCCTTAATTCGGGCAAGCCTTTTTTATTTGTCCGATTGCATAATTAACATCTACCTTAAACCGATAATCCAGCAAAGCATCTTCCCCGGCGTATTCAACCCCGATTCTGGGACCCGGGACAATTTCCTCATTTGCGAAATAAATGCCATAATCCGCTATCCAGAGTCCGGATGCGCCATCCAGAGAAACACCGTTTAAATCTTTTGTAATGCCCATCAGGCGGGTTAGCCGGCCCGGTCCTATTCCATCTTTATTTACATTTACTTTTTTACCTGATCTGCCCTCCATGATGTCAACGCCTTCAACAGGAATTATCCCCCTGACAAGCACAGCGTGTGGAATATCTTTATCTCCGGTAACTACATTAAATAATGCGTGCAAACCGTAACACAGATAAACATAGGCAATACCTCCTTGACTATACAATACTTCAGTACGCCTGGTTAATCGCCCGCCGTAAGCATGAGATGCTTTATCGGTTATGCCGGCATATGCTTCTGTTTCAATGATGCAACCGGTGAGCCTGGTTCTCTGAGTTTTAAATACCAGCACTTTTCCCAGTAATTGCCGGGCAATGCTTACAACATCATTTCCTGAATAAAAATCAGCGGGTATAATAGTTCCCTTTGTCATCTTTGGGTGCAATCCATCTGAAGAGTCCATCATCTGAAACCTCAATCTTGTCATTATCAATCAACCAGTTTACAGCATTAATCACTTTGTCTTCATTAATTCTTGCACATGCATTAACCAGTTGCGTTATATTGCAACCTGCTACCTTAAGTAGTGGCTTTATCACTTCAACAATATTATTGAACTCAATGTCGCTCAAATTGGCTTTATTGCGCTCCACACATACGTCGCAGATTCCGCAGGGCTGAATATCATCTTGTCCGAAGTAGGCTATCAGCATCTTACTCCGGCAGATTTCAGTTGAAGTTGCATAGCCAATTACCGATTCCAGCCGCTTTGCAGCCTCTGCACGACGCTCGAAATAATGCTCCGGAGAAATCCGTAAATCTTCAGCTCTTATGAGTTCACTTGTTAACACAATGCGAGGTTTATCAGTTGCCGGAATGTAAGTAAGTACTTCAAGATTATGTAATTGTGTCAGTACCTTTACAATAACATCACTGCCAACCGAAAGACGACTCCCGAGTTCATTTTCACTTATGTTGGCAGGCTCGGTAAATACGCCTCCATAGGAGCGGAGAATTGTTTTGATAATGGGATCAAAAACTGCATTTTCAACCTGAAACCTGTACAAATCGTCTTTACGGACATTGAAAATAATTCTTGAATGAGTTTCCATTGCTTCATTCATCGATATAAATCCTTCGCGTTCAATAAAACGAAGTGCATTGAAGGTTACCAATTGTTTGAAGTCATAGGTATTGCAGAATTCATTCAGATCAAACAGATGAACTGTATCGCGCCCTGTGCCTAATGCCAGATTCAGGTAATTTCCCAGTGCCTTGTAAACATTACGGATATAGTCAGGTTCGGGATACGAAAGAGCCAGATTGTGCCTGGCATCAATAACATCGGAATCATCAAACAGCAGGACAGCAAATGCTTTTTTCTCATCTCTGCCTCCCCTGCCGGCTTCCTGAAAATATGCTTCCGGACTATCCGGCAAATCCATATGAACCACAAATCTTACATCCGGTTTGTCAATACCCATTCCGAATGCATTGGTTGAAACCATCACCCTGAGTGAACCCTGCTTCCACCAATTTTGCTTTTTTTCGCGATCTGCCGGCGACAAACCAGCATGGTAAAAATCAGCGCTGATGTTGTTTCGCATCAGGAATCCGGCAATTTCGCGGGTTTTTCGCCGGTTACGTACGTAAACTATACCTGTTCCTTTAACATTTGTGCAAACCCGCAACAAACGTTCAAGTTTATTCTCTTCCTTAAAAACAACATATGCAAGATTTTTTCGCTCAAAGCTTCTTTCAAATACATTTGGTGTCGGAAAACGGAGTTTCTCCTGAATATCTTTAACCACTTTTGGAGTTGCAGTAGCAGTCAGGGCAATTACCGGAACAGCGGGTAGCTTGTCGCGTATTTCAGCAATCCGCAGGTAAGGTGGTCTGAAATCATAACCCCACTGCGAAATGCAATGTGCCTCATCTACAGCAATCATCCCGATTTTTATATGCTCCAGTGCTGTAATAAATCTATCGGTGAGCAAACGTTCAGGTGAGAGGTAAAAAAACTTTGATTTACCATGCAAAATGTGATTCATAGCCAACTCAACTTCACGGGCAGTCATGCCTGAATAGATGGCTTCTGCAGGAATTCCGCGTTTGCGGAGGTTTTCTACCTGATCCTTCATCAACGCAATCAAAGGAGTTACAACAAGTGTTATTCCTTCAATAATCATTCCCGGCACCTGAAAACACAATGATTTTCCGCCACCGGTTGGCAACAGAGCAAGAGTATCCCGTCCGGCCAAAACAGAATTGATAATATCTTCCTGCATCGGCCTGAAAGCCGAATATCCCCAATATCGGGACAATACCTCATGAGTTGTTGATTCAGACATTATGGATTTGCGGCGCTTATGTGTACATATTTTGAATCATTATTAAATGTAATTCCTTGAATCCGTAAGTCTGGGTTTGAATAATTGAAATCGAGTCAATCCCTGACTTTCAACGAAATTTACAGATTGCTGCTGTTCACAAATTTACTGATAAAGGCAATTGCTTTAGCGCACAATTCTGCATTATGACTACTTTTGTTCTTTCAATAAAGCTAAAACGCATGGGTAAACCCGTTTATTTAACCGGATATATGGGCAGTGGAAAAACTACTGTTGGAAAAAAACTAGCCAGGCAACTCGATTATGACTTTGTTGACACCGACGAATTGATTGTTGCTATGGCCGGAAAAACTGTTCAGGCAATATTCGACACTGAGGGTGAAGATGCTTTCAGGCTTTTAGAGCATTCTGTTTTAAAATCGCTTGCAAACCGAATAAATACTGTTATTTCTACTGGCGGAGGTACTCCATGTTTTTTCAACAATATGCAGATAATGAAAAAAACAGGGATTGTAATTTATCTGAAAATGCATCCGAACTCGATTCTTAAACGCTTAAAATTAGCTAAAAATCCCAGGCCTTTACTCAGGAACATCCCTGAAGAGGAACTGCTGCCCTTTATTACAAATCAGCTTATCCGACGCGAGCAGTTTTACCTGAACGCACATTTCACCATTAAAGGTGAGAGCCTTGATATAGATGAAGTTGTGAAGGTTGTGAAAGGGGTCAGGAATTAACGGAATCAGGCTTTTTTTCCCAACAGACAGATATTCTCCACATGATGGGTATGGGGAAACATATCAACCGGCTGAATTTTCAGGATTTCGTAACTTTCTGCCAGTAAACTTATGTCTCTGGCCTGTGTTGCTGGGTTGCAGCTCACATAAACTATTCGTGAAGGAGCCGCTTCAATCATCCACTTTACTACTTTCTCATGCATACCTGCCCTTGGTGGATCGGTGATTATCACATCAGGGCGACCATTCTCAGCCATAAAATCAGGTGTCAGTACTTTAGCCATATCACCGGCAAAAAACTGAGTATTCCCGATATTATTTAATTCGGAGTTCAGTCTTGCATCCATAACTGCAGGCTCAACATATTCAATTCCAATAACTTTTGAAGCTTTTGATGCAATAAAATTGGCAATAGTTCCGGTTCCTGTATATAAATCGTAAACAGTTTCATTTCCGGTAAGCCCGGCAAAATCGCGGGTTATGCGGTAGAGTTCGAGGGCTTGTTTTGAATTGGTTTGAAAGAATGACAAAGGTCCGATACGAAAATGAAGCCCTTCCATCTCTTCGGTCATGTAGCTCAATCCTTTAAAAAGCTGAGGTTCCAGATCGTTGATGGTATCGTTGCGTTTCTGGTTAATTACATAGAACAACGAGGTAATTTCAGGAAAACTATCTGAAATATAGTTCATCAACAAGTCAATTTTCTCCATTTCATCTGTGCCGAAAACCATAATAACCATCAGGTCGCCGGTATTGGAATTTCGTACAAGCAGATTACGCAGATCACCATCAAAATTCCGGATGTCATAAAAGGTAAAACGGTTCTCTTTTGCAAAAGCCCTGACTCCAAGTCTGATTCTGTTAGAGATATCAGACTGCAGATAACAATGCTGAATATCCAGTACACGGTCGAACATACCGGGAATATGAAAACCAAGGGCATCCATATCGCGTTCATCTTTTTCCAGATTCATTTCCTGATCAGAAAGCCAGCGAAACGGAGAGAATGTATATTCAAGTTTATTACGGTAATATTCAGTTTGCGAAGAAGCAAGAATGGGTTGTATTTCCGGAAATTCCAGATGTCCGATTCTGGTAAAATTATCGAGAACCTGTTTTTGTTTATAAAGAAGTTGATGCCCATATCCCATCCCCTGCCATTTGCATCCGCCACAGGTACCAAAATGACTACAAACCGGCTCAACCCTTTTGTTGGAGAACCTATGAAACTTTATTGCCCTGCCTTCATAAAACCTGCGCTTTCGCGAAACGATTCGTATGTCACAAACATCACCAGGCACAACAAACGGAATAAAAATTACCATATCGTTATACCGGGCAATTGCTTTGCCTTCGGCGCCTGCATCAAGAATTTCAACATTCTCAAGAATCAGGGGGCCATCACTTTTCTCTCTTCTTCCCATTTAAAATAAATTACCGGGCAAAATTACAACAATAGGCCCAAACCTCGCTAAAAAAAGCAGGCTGCCCGAAAAGACAGCCTGCTGATAATAAATGATTACATCGTTTTACTATGCGGGAGCAACGGTATAAGCCATTTTGGCAAGGTCAACAGTAATTTTGTAAAGTCCGGCTGCTGCAGGAACTGGAATTGCAGGAGGATCGGGTTCACTTTCTGTAGGCCTGAGTACAAGTTTACCGCCATCGCCCGTTCCGGCTGCATCGGTTCCGTATTGAGGAGCCCACTGTCCAAGGGTTTCGATAAACTTAAAGAAAGTCGCACCACCAGACAGTTGAACAGTAATCTCGAACAAGCCAGGAGATACCTGTGTCATTGGTGTAGCTCCGGCATTATTCCAACCTGCAGGTGTTCCGTCACCCAACAGGTACAAAGTTTCAGAAGCCTTTGTAATAGTGTAGGTTAAAGTACTGATGTTTGCATAAATCCTGTATTGACCAGCAGCAGCAGGAGCAGGAATCGCAGAAGGATCGGGTTCATCTTCAGTTGGCCTGAAAACAAGTGGTCCTGCTTCGCCTGTACCAGTGCCATCAGTACCCCATTGCGGAGCCCAGGCACCAAGGGTTTGAATAAACTTAAGGAATTTACCTTCACCTGCCAGATTGGCAACAATAGCAAACTCGTTTTCGTTGAAAGCGTGCATTGGTAAAGCATTTCCATTATTCCATCCCGGATCTGTAGCATCGCCAAGCAGATAAATGGGAGGATAATTGATTTCAGCTTCAAACGGTGTAACCGTCATTTTCAATGTTTCCGAATAAGCATTCTCATAAGTAGAAGCATTGGTAACATCAGCTATAATTCTGAAAACCAGATTATGAGGTTCGCCTGTTGCCAATCCCATAGTTAGAAGCTTGGCATTCATTTCACCTACAGTTATTGAAAAACTGGTTTCTGTGGTAGCAGTTAAACCTATTGGGCTGCTGAAGTTATCACCTTCAGTGTCCATTTGAATTGTATAGGTTGCCGGTGCAATTTTAGTTGAATTAAGTAAATTCCAGTTACGACCGGCATTTACATCATAAACTGCAGGATTCCAGGTGAAATTGGCAAGAACTTCACTTTGTTGCGCTTCCTGCAACACAAATGTGGAGTTGGTGGCAGGAGATGTGATTACCGGATTGGTGGTTTTATCCATATCCAGAACCGGATCAAGCCCGTCCTTCTTGCAGGAACTGAAAATAGTAATTCCGGCAAGGGCTATGATGAAAAACAGTGTTTTTTTCATAATATCAATATTTTTAATTATTAATAACCAGTGTTCTGCTGCAGGTTCGGGTTAGCCGACATTTCTGCAGATGGGATTGGATAGAGGTTGCGGAAGCTGCCTGTTGCGGCACCATTTGCAACATTACCTTTCCATGGCCACAGATAATCGGCTGTGGTGAACTTGTTAAAACGAACAAGGTCAGTTCTGCGGTGTCCTTCCCAATATAGCTCACGGGCACGTTCATCAAGAATAAAATCTAGGGTAAGTTCGCTTCCGGTGATGTTACCATCGGCAGCTCCATATGCACGTGTACGAAGTTGGTTTACCAGATCAAGTGCCCTTGATTCGTTTCCGCCTCCACCGCGTTTCACTGCCTCAGCATACATCAGGTATGCATCTGCAAGACGGAACACAGGATAGTCGGTACATACAAAGTCAGGGTGTGGGAAACGTGCCGGCGAACCGTCTTTGTTCACATTTTTGAACTTGGTAACTGCATATCCCTCTGTGAATTGTCCGATATCAACAATTTCAAGAGTCTGACCATCGGTCCAGAACATAGCACGTTTGTCGAATGCTGAACGGACAATTGAATAGGTGTAATCCGGTGTACCCAGTTTCATTTCGAATACATAAGTACCTGCATCTGAGATAGCAATGTTATCTCCTCCTGCTTCAAGAATACCATCAAGGCCTGTGTCACCATAATTAATATCCCATCCATCGTTGGCGCGGAACTTAACTTCTCCTACTGTAAGGTCAAGCATTGCAGTCCATAATCCGGTAGCAGGATCGTAGGTCATATTCTGGTCATTATCCCAACCGCCAGCAGTTGCTGAACCAATTACTCCCCAATCGGTTTTTACCATTGTATAGGTAAAATCATTGAGGTTAACATTCAATTTGTAATAACCGGTTTCAGCAGCAACAATATTTGCTCCGCCAGGTTCAAGAGTTCCGTCAAATCCATCATCACCATAATTAACATCCCATCCTGGACCATCGGTAAATTTGAATTCTTTGCCAGCTTCAACCCAGATGTAACCTTCATAATTTCCATCGCTGTTTACAGAAGCCAGTTGGTTCGAATTTGCAGGATCCCATTCAGGTGTCTGGTAGTTACCTGGTACATAAATTACCGGGTAATCATTTGTACTTCTTGGTCTTGGAGTGCTATAAATCCCAGTAACCATATCAGGATAAAATTTCCGAACCAAAGCACTGGTGGTTCTTAAACCACCCCAGCCTCCGCCAACACCAAAGTCGGCTGCAGGCATGGTTCCACCGATAGCTGCATGAATCAGATAAACCATTCCACCATAAGAGCGGGTATATTCGCCATCATAGTTGATTGAGAAGATCATTTCAGGGCTGGTGTGATTGTCAGCCATAAAGTTATCAGTATAAGAAGGAGAAAGTGTGTAACCGGCATCAAGAACTTTTTCCAGATAAGTAATAGCATCAGCATTTTTATCCTGACCGATGTAAACCTGAGCATTCAGATAAAGTTTTGAAATCAGCATCCATGCTGCAGCTTTATCAGCACGACCATACATAAACCTTGGATTTCCAAGATCGTTTTCAATGGCTTTCAGTTCTGATTCAATATAATTGAAAAGTTCAGCACGCGCTATCTGCCTTGGGAAGAAAGCTCCCGGCTGATCATCTTCAGTTACAAATGAAGGATTTCCGAACAAATCAAGTGCATGCCAGTATGACATAGCTCTGATAAAGCGGGCTTCAGCAAGATATTGTTTGTATTCTTCTTTACCAACAGCATTGCGGATAAACTCATTTGAAATTGAAATGGTGAAGAAAATCCTTGAATACAGGGCTCCGATAAATACATCGTTTGGTGACCATGTTTGCCAGTGGAAATCCTTGATGGTGGCATCGTTCCATGCAATTACAGCTTCGTCGGTTGACAACTGCTGTGCATTCCAATATTGACGCAGGTAGTTTGAGAATCCCTCATCAATACCATCAATATCAGGTTTTCCGGATGGACCTTCCTGTCCGCTAACTGCATATGATGAATAGAGTTTTGCCAGAGCTTGCATATAAGCTTCAGGAGAATCAAACACATTATTTGCAGTAGGAAGTTTTTTATCAATTGGTTCAACATCAAGGTCCTTCAGACAGGATGTTGTGATGACCGCCATTGCTAAGGCAGCCAAGGTTATTTTGAGATATTTTTTCATAACGTTCGTCGATTAAAAGTTAACATTTACACCCAAAACGAAAGTCCTGGCGCGAGGATAGATATTGTTGTCAATACCTCCGGAAACCTCAGGATCAAGTCCGTTATATTTAGTGATGATAAACGCATTCTGCACTGTGAAGCTAAACCTTGCATCTAATTTCTCAGTGAAGAGCTTATTCACGTTATAACCCACACTTATGTTATCCAACCTGAAGAATGAAGCATTCTCAACATAGAAATCAGACCAGTACTGTGGATTATTAAATTTGGTATTGTTTACCTGAGTCGGCAGGTTGTTGAAGAAACCTGACTGATTGTAAAGGCTGCTGTAAACCGCTCTGTCGGATGCTACATTGTTGTATACGTAGTTACCAAGGTTAACCCTTGCCGAAACCATAGCATCGAAGTTTTTATAACGGAAGGTTGATGATAATCCCATTACAACATCTGGAGCTGGTTTCTCATACAGATACTTATTTTCATCATTTCCTGCAACATTTCCACCTTCGCCGCTTCTGTCGATATAGAGGCCTTCGATCGGCATTCCATTAACGTCGTAAACCTGCTGGAATACATAGAATGAATTGGCCGCAGATCCGATGCTGTGACGCTGGATAAAGTTACCAACTCCACCGCTTATACCTCCAACAGCAACACCAGTAAATTCAGGATCATCGGTAAGCAATAACTTGGTAATTTCATTCTTGTTGTATGAAATGTTGTATCCGATATTCCAGCTTACATCTTTGGTTACAATCGGTTTAACATCAATCATAAACTCAATACCGCGGTTTTCAAGTGAACCAACATTGGTTGTAAGGAAGTTTGAGAAATTGGTTCCTGAAGCAATGGGAATATTTGCAATCAGGTCTTCGGTTTGCCTGACATAAGCATCAATGGCACCGGTTACCCTGTTGTTGAAAAATCCATAATCAAAACCTATATTATAGGTTGTGGTTGTTTCCCACTTGATGTTCTTGTCATAGCGATTCGGACGAAGGGTAGGAATCCACTGATCGCCAAACTGATAATAAGCAGTAGGATCGGCAATCTGATAAATGGCCTGATAAGGATAATAGTTATCTCCGATATCCTGCTGTCCGGTAACTCCCCATCCTAACCTGAGTTTAAGGTCAGTTAGTTTTTCATAATTAGTCAGAAAGCCTTCATTGTTCATCTTCCAGGCAAAGGCAACTGCAGGGAATAAACCCCAGCGATTTTCTTCTGAGAATCGTGATGATCCGTCGTTACGCATTGTAACAGTAAGCAGATACTTATCCATCAACGAATAATTAAGCCTTCCGAAGAATGAAACAAGGAAGTTTTCATTGATATAATCGGTGTAACGAAGACTATCATTGTCTATATTTCCCTGAAAAGTGCGGGTCCAGCTGGTACCTTCGCGTTGAAAATGCTGCCATGAATAACCGGCAGTAAGATCAACTTTGCTTGACAATGATGAAAGTTCCTTTACATAGTTAAAATAGAAATCAAGGAGTTCCATCTTTTTATCCTGGGTATAATCTACATAGCGACCTATACCATCGCGGAATGTAAATGCAGCAGTTTCGGGAGCATTGTTGATACCTTCACTGCTTGAATAGTCGTAGCCAAGGTTTAGAATTGCCCTGAGTTCGGGAAGGAAATGCACTTTATAGTCAAACTGCATATTACCAATCGAACGGTTTACTGTTGAGTTGTTTTCAGTTTGCTCAAGCAAAGCAACCGGATTGCTTACACCTATCGGGTTAGGATTTCCATTGGGATCCATCTGACCATTTGCCAGTGTATCACTCAGGTTTGCCCATGTAAAATAACCGCCAAAACGGGTATTGCCGTTAAGTACAGGCTGGGTGGGATCAAATGCAACAGAAGATCCTACAGCACCACCATCGGCAAACTGATGTTTTTCCTGACTTCCTTTTATGTTAAAGTCAATTTTAAGGTGATTGTTGAGCAAGGTAGGGTTTAGAGAAACTGCAGCTGTAGTTCTCTTCATATTGGTCAGCCTTACAATACCATCCTGATCAGTATAACCTAAAGACACGCGATAAGGCAGCGATTTGAGGTTTCCGTAAATACTAAGGTTATGGTCTTGTGTAATGGAAGACTCATAAATCTCACTTTGCCAGTCGGTATTTTCAGAACCTAACCTGCTAAGAGCTTTATCGTTTAAACCAGAGAAGCCCCTATTTTTAAGATCTGTTGCCAATTCACGGAATTCATCTCCTGAAAGTACTTCGAGTGTACTGGGTATGGTATTCATTGAAATGTTTCCATTGTAACTGATTTTCAGTTTTTTGCTTCCTGCTGATGTTCCTCTTTTGGTGGTAATAAGGATAACACCATTGGAAGCTCTTGAACCATATATAGCAGTTGCAGAAGCATCTTTCAGAACAGTAAAAGATTCAATGTCATTTGGATTGATGGTTGAAAGGATATTGGCTGATCCGGAGATTCCGGTATTGTCAATAGCCACACCATCAATTACAATTAAAGGATCGTTGCTGGAGTTAAGAGATGAGCCTCCCCTGATTCTAATTGTGGAACTGGCACCGGGAGCTCCGCCATTGCTTGTGATAACAACACCTGTGGCTTTACCTGCAAGTAATTCCTGTGCACTGGTAATGGCTCCCCTATTGAAATCTTTTGAGGAAACAACTGCAACCGAACCGGTAGCATCGCTTTTCTTAACGGCTCCATAACCGATAATGACAGCTTCCTCTAGTTCGGTAACCGAAGAAACCAGTACAACATTGATTTTGGTCTGATTTCCTACAGCAATTTCCTGAGTGTTGTATCCAACAAATGAGAAAATCAGGGTTGCGCCCGGATCTACATTAAGTGAATACTTGCCGTCGATGTCTGTGATTGTACCTGTTGATGTGTTTTGAACTAAGATGGTAACCCCAGGTATGGTTTGACCATCGTTTGCATCCGTTACTCTACCTGATACAGTGATTCCCTGGGAATATCCCTGAAAACCAAAGGCAAGGCCGAGTAAAAGAAACAGAACTTTCAGCAATGAATAATGCTTCTTCATAATTCTGATTTTGGTTGGTGGTTTAATTATGTTAACTGAAATTAAATTAAAATTCTGACTTTAACTTAGAAACTCACTATTGGAATCCAAATATAATGATTTACAATACCAAAGTGAGCAAAATGATATAGAATGTCAAAGAAAAGATTTTTATGTTTAGTGAAACAATTGCAAATACGCAAAACTTTTAAACAATAAAAACCCTGTTAAAAAAACAATAATTTCAGAACCCTGCTTTCCCTCTGTAAATGTGCAGTTTTCAAGGTACAATGTTAAGAAATAATTAATTAATTATTTAAGGTTTATTAACAATAATGTGCGAATTTGCCAAAAAAAATGTTGCAATCGTTTCCGCAATCGTTTGCGAAAATATTTTTTTTCGAAATAATGCTTCCTGCAAAATATAAAAAGTGCATTCTCTGACTAAAAAAACAGAAAAAAAAGCACAAAAACCATGTTGTATTTGTTAAAGCCATACCTTTAAGCATTGAATTGCATTAAAACTTTTATACCGTCAAATGAAATCAAATCTCATTTCCATTAATGACATAGCAAGGGCATTAGGAATTTCACCGTCAACAGTTTCGAGGGCACTGAAAGACCACCCCGACATCAGCACTGAAACCAAAAGGGTCGTCAAAGAGTACGCCGAAAAGGTAAATTATCGTCCCAATGCACTGGCGCTGAGTTTAAAAAGACAAAGGTCCAATACCCTTGGGCTGGTAATTCCTGAAATTACACATCACTTTTTCTCCTCAGTAATCAGCGGTATTGAAGAGCTCGCGTATGGAAAAGGATACAGACTGATTATTTGTCAATCCAATGAAGATTATCACCGTGAAGTAATTAATACCCAGGTGCTTCTCGACAACAGGGTTGATGGCATTTTAGTTTCCATCAGCAAAACCACTCACGATCACGGGCATTTTAAAGATTTGATCGATAGTGGAATTCCCCTGGTTTTCCTTGACAGAGTGAGCGAAGGTGTTGAAACTGACCGCGTTGTAACTGCCGATTTTGATGGTGCGCTTCTGGCTACCAGCCATTTGCTCGACAGGGGTTGCAAAAAAATTCTTCATCTGGCTTCTCCGGTGCACCTGCACATTGGCCGACTGCGTCGCGAGGGATATATGAAAGCACTTTCCAACCATGGCGTTGAGTTCAATCCCGGGCTGATTCTCCAGTGCGATACCAGAAAAGAAGTATATCTGCTTAAGGACAGAATTCTGGATCTTGCTTCAGAAATAGATGGAATATTTGCCGTTAACGACTTTACTGCCATTGCCGCCATGCAGATTCTTCAGGAGAATGGTTTTAAAATTCCGGAAGATATAGCCGTTACCGGATTTGGCAACGATCCTATTGCCAGCATTGCTTCTCCTACACTCACTACCATTGAGCAAAGGGGATTTGAAATGGGAAGACAAGCCGTTGAAATTCTCATAAGAAGAATTGAAGATCCGTCAACTTTTATTGACTTCCAGACCAGGGTTATTCCGGTTTCACTCGAAAAAAGAGCTTCATCTTGATGTGCTTTGATTATTCAGAATAAAAACTTCATTAACCATCAATTTTTCAGATCAATGAAACATAGTCTGTACGCAACTTTTACCGGCATTTTGATGCTGGTGCTCATGATTTCATGTAAAACCAAAAGTCCGGATGCTACGGCCGGCTCACCTCCCGAATGGTCAAAAGATGTCATCTGGTATCAGATATTTGTAGAAAGGTTCAACAATGGTGATCCGTCAAATGATCCGACAATACAAACCATTTCAACACCTACAGCGTCATTCCCTGTACCTGAGGACTGGGCAATAACCCCCTGGAAATCTGACTGGTACACACAGGAACCCTGGGCTGCTAAAACAGGTCTCGGACTTAGAGAAACCATGCAGCACCGGAGGTATGGCGGCGACTTGCAAGGCATTTTTGACAAACTTGATTACCTGACAGACCTGGGAATTACAGCAATTTATCTCAACCCTATAAATGATGCACCTTCACTGCATAAATATGATGCACGCCATTATCATCACATTGATGTAAATTTCGGACCCGATCCTGAAGGTGATATGCAAATAATTGCCACAGAAGATCTCTCGGATCCCAATACCTGGAAATGGACATCGGCCGATAAAATGTTTCTGCGGCTTATTGAAGAATTGCACGCGCGGAACATCAGGGTAATTGTAGATTTCTCATGGAATCATACCGGTGTACTATTCCCGGCATGGAAGGATCTTATTGAAAATCAGCAAAATTCAAAATACAAGGACTGGTACGAAGTAATTACCTGGGATGACCTGCAGACTCCTGAAAATGAATTTTCATACAAAGGGTGGCTCAACATAATGAGTTTACCTGAACTCAGGAAAACAAATGTGGTTGGTGAACGAAAACACGGATTCCCTTTTGAGGGAAATATTGACGAAGGTGCAAAAAAACACATATTTGATGTTACAAAGCGCTGGCTGGCTCCCGACGGCGATGTCGGCAAAGGGATTGACGGATTCCGCCTGGATGTTGCAGACCAGATACCCATGGGTTTCTGGCGCGATTACAATGCTTATGTTAAAAGTATAAATCCTGAAGCATATCTTGTTGGCGAAATATGGTGGGAAAAATGGCCCGATGATTTTATGAATCCTGCGCCTTACACAAACGATTCAGTATTTGATGCTGTAATGTTTTATCAGGCATATCGCCCGGCACGCGGATTCTTTGCTGAAGGAATTCCTAAGTTTGATGCTGCCGGATTTGCAGCAGAAATTACAAAAGAATGGAATAATGTTGCTGAACCATACCGTTATGGAATGATGAATGTGAGTGCAACCCACGACAGCCCGAGGATTCTCTCCTGTTTTGCAAACAAGGGAAAATACAAATTCAGGGCTTCGCCGCATGAAGATACAGCATATATCAGTGGCAGGCCTGACGACGAAACCTATCAGCGGGTAAAAATGTATCTGGCTCACCAGTTTACCTCAATCGGATCTCCACACATATGGAATGGCGATGAATTCGGAATGTGGGGCGGTGATGATCCTGACGAAAGAAAACCACTGTGGTGGGAAAATCTGAGTTTCGACGACGAAACACGCACAAACATTCAACCCGGCATAAAGCAGTATGACAAAGTTGGGTTTAACCATGAGCTTTTTAATTATTACAAAAAGCTGATAAACATCCGCAAATCGAATCCTGTGTTAATTAATGGAAATCTGACATTCACATTTGCCGAAGGAAATGTACTTGTGTACACCAGAGAAAACAAAGAAGGCAATATTATGCTTGCGGCTTTCAACACTGGTTCAGCAGAAACATCCATTAACCTGCCTTTTGAAGGAAGTTACACTGATTTGCTGACAGGAAATACTGGTAAAGGCAACGCGCTTATGCTTCCAGCGATGACAGCAGTCATTATAAAACCTGAAAATTAGCTGATTCTGAAAGCAGGGGATTGACTTGATAATTTTTGATTTTTTTCAGAATGCTTGTTTTCAATTGGTCAAACCCTGACTTGCAGATTTTAGGATTTATTAAAAGACTGCCGGCATCAAAACCGGCAGTTTTTATATGCCGAAGTATTTACCATTTTCTGACGGAAGCGTTTCTGTCATGTTTACGAAGCCCGCTAAAATACTCAGTTTGGATGCTACACTTTAGTCTCAAAACTTATGCTTAATGCATGGGAAGTGCAAAAAACTAAAAAGTATTTGTTACGACTAATCGATAAAAGCATACACTTAATAAAAATACCCGTACGTTTATTCATTTGAAAACATCACACCTATTAAATACTGCATCTTTGCACCGTACTTATGATAATGATCATATTTAACAGCAAAGGTCATCAAAACTTTTGCATTTTAGCATCCCTCCCTCCCCATCATGTCGTTAAAAAAAAACCTGCACATCCCGGCAGGTTTTTTTTATGCAAAAAAAAAGCGGCGTCTATTGACACCGCTTTTTTTGAAACTCATATTCAATTATTTTTTCTTGTTGGGTAACTCAAGTCCGTATCCATATTTTTTGTCAACAGCTTTTAAAATAAAGCCCAGTCCAAAAGCCAGAACTCCAAAACCTGCAAAAATAAGCTCAGGAACAGTATAATCATATTTTAATCCTTCTGCGCCGGCAGCAATTTGTTCTGAAACCCCAGGATTAGAAGCTGTTAAAGACCAGCCAATCAGGATTGGGACCAAAAGCAGTCCAATATTCTGAATCCAGAAGATAGCACCAAAGGCAGAACCCAGATATCTTTCTTCTACAATTTTAGGTAAAGATGGCCACATTGAGGCTGGCACCAATGAAAAGGCTGTTCCCAGAATAACAATCGTACCTATGGCTGTTGCAACACCAAAAGCTTCGGCTGGAACGAGTGCAAAAATAAGGTGAGAAACTGTCAGTAAAACAGCTCCGAAAATCATCATGGTAGCGCCTTTTCCTCTGACGTCGAGAAAATATCCGATAAAAGGAGTAAGAATCATTGCTCCAATCGGGAAATAAGAAAAGTATGCGGCTGCTGTCTTAACATCAACATCGAGCTTGGAAGCCAGCATATCGGTAGCAAACTTCTGAAAAGGGAAAATTGCTGAATAAAATAAAACACAAAGTCCTGCGATTGCAAGGAAACCAGGGTTGGTAAAAATTTTCTTAAGGTCGCTAAGTCTGAATTCTTCCTCAGGATCAGCAGTAAGTTTGGAAACACCCATTTGTTTGTCAAGTTTCCTATCCATAAAGGTGTAAGCAAAAAAGGTTATAAAACCGATACAAAGGAAAGCCAGTCCCCAGAAAACTGAATTGGCAGGACCTCCGTTTTCAGCAAACAAAGGAGTCAGGCGGAAAACCGCGAAAACGCCCAAACGGGCAACGGCCATTTCAAGACCCATTGCCAAAGCCATTTCTCTGCCTTTAAACCATTTCACAATGGTTTTAGAAACTGTAATTCCGGCCATTTCAACTCCGATACCAAAAATGGCAAATCCAAAAAACGCAAGTTTGGCGGATGCAGGAACCCAAACGATAAACGAACCAAGCCAGGTTGCCAAAGCAGTACCTTCAAATCCGGCGGTGAGCGCATAAAACTTAATGGCTGCTCCTAAAACCATAGCCAATCCTGCGGTAATCAGGGTAAAGCGGATGCCCATTTTGTCAAGAATCACTCCCGAGAAAATCAGGAAAAACGCAAAAACATTCAGAAAAAATTCTGATCCGCCGAGCATGCCAAATACTTTTGGCGACCATTTGTAATCGGTTTCAAGCATGGTCTGCAAAGGTGCCACTACGTCAACAAAGAAGTAGGCAAAGAACATGGTTATTGAAATCAGAGCCAGGGCAACCCATCTGGCAGTCTTTGAATCATTCAGCAAAGTCACGGTTTTTTCTCTCATAAGAAATTGATGTTAAGTGATTTATTCAGAAATTTCGAAAATTGACAAAGACAAATACCCGGCAGGTTTCGGGCAGGTAAATGTACTGTTTTTTTTAAAAATCTGTCCCCCCTTAAATATTATTAAAGTTTCAAGAAAAAATTAATGATAAGTTAACTCATTCCTGAATTTCTAAGACTAACTTTGCACGACATATTATTTAATAAAATCACCCAAAACCATTGAAAATGTTCTGCAAAATCTCACTGTCATTAGCCTTTTCGCTGATATTAACGTTTTCATCTGCTGATCTGTTTGCACAAAAGAAAAGCCGTACAGCTCCAAATGATAAAACACCGAAAAATATAATTCTCCTTATTGGAGATGGCATGGGATTGCCTCAGGTTTATGCTGCAATGTCAGCAAGCCGCGATAACCTCAACATAACAAGAATGCCAAATACAGCTATTGTAAAAACCCTTTCGGCTGACAATTACATCACCGATTCTGCTGCAGCAGGAACTGCACTGGCGTGTGGAGTAAAGACAAACAATGGTATGGTGGGAATGTCTCCCGACAAAAGTCCTCTGAAAAGCATACTTAACATAGCCGAAGATCATGGTTTGGCAACCGGAATCGCAGTTTCGTGCGATGTTACCCATGCAACACCGGCTGCATTTATTGCCAGTGTAGAAAGCAGAAAAATGGCTCAGGATATAGCACTGCAGTACCTTGACTCCGGTGTTGATGTATTTATTGGTGGTGGCCGCGAAAATTTCAATGAACGTGCCGACAGCCTTAATCTGATTGACAGTCTTTTATTCCGCAATTATCAGGTGGTAAACAGTATTCCTGCAATGATGGAAGTCACAAGCGGTAAGCTGGCAGGGATTTTATACCCGGCTCACCCGCCTAAATATTCCGAAGGCCGGGGCGATATGTTAAGCATTGCCACCTCAAAAGCCCTCGAACTGCTCGTTCAGAATCAGAAAGGTTTCTTTCTTATGGTTGAAGGTTCTCAGATAGACTGGGCCGGACACGACAACGACATTAAATATATGCTCGACGAAACCCTTGACTTTGATATGGCTGTGGGAGTTGCGCTTGATTTTGCAGAAAAAAACGGAGAAACACTTGTTATTGTTACTGCTGACCACGAAACCGGAGGGTTTACCAACCTCGGTGGCAATTTTTTGACCGGAGAAGCTGATGGAAAATATTCAACCGACAACCATTCCGGAACTCCGGTACCTGTATTTACCTATGGACCCGGCGCTACCCATTTTGAAGGTATTCTTGACAATACCGAAATTTTTAAACTGATGAAAAAGCTCTTCGGAGTTGAAGAGGCTCTGAATTAGTTTTGAAAACCTCTGCCGCTGAACTACCTTTGCAGCGGATTAATTTTAAAAAAAAATATATGATTATTGTAACCGGAGCCGCCGGGTTTATCGGAAGTTGCCTTATTGGAAGACTTCTGGAAACCGGCCATACCAATATTATTGCAGTTGATGATTTCTCAAAATCAAATAAAGCAGGAAATCTGCTGAATAAGAACATCTCAGCCTTTATAGAACGATCAGAATTCTTCACCTGGCTGGAATCTAAAGGATCGGAAGTTGACTTTATTTTCCATATAGGTGCGCGCACTGACACAACAGAGTTCAATAAGGCAATATTTGATGAGCTGAATACAGGCTATTCAATGAAAATCTGGGAAGCCTGTTCCCGGTTTAAAATCCCGTTGGTTTACGCATCTTCTGCTGCCACGTATGGTCTTGGCGAATTTGGCTATAATGATTCCCACGAAATTGTGGAAGAATTGAAACCCCTTAATCCTTACGGAGAATCAAAGAATGATTTTGATAAGTGGGTTCTTAAACAGACTCAGACTCCGCCCTTCTGGGCCGGTATGAAATTTTTTAATGTCTATGGCCCGAATGAATATCATAAAGGAAGAATGGCATCAGTGATTTTTCATGCGTATCACCAGATATCAGAAACAGGACAGGTGAAATTATTCAGGTCACATCGCCCTGATTTTAATGACGGTGAGCAACTGCGCGACTTTATATACGTGAAAGATGTTGTCAGCGTACTGATTTTTATGATGGAAAAACAGCCTGAATCAGGACTCTACAACCTTGGCACTGGCAAAGCAAGGAGTTTTGTTGATTTGGCTAAAGCTACTTTTGCAGCAGCCGGCATTTCGCCTGAGATAAATTTTGTGGATACTCCTGAGGATATACGCGACAAGTACCAGTATTTTACGGAAGCAAATATGGCGAAACTGATCACATCAGGATTCGATAAAGATTTTTATTCCCTTGAAAACGGGGTAAAAGATTACGTGGTAAATTATCTGAGCAGTAAAACATGCTTGTAGCAGGACATTGACTAGAGCTCTTCTTTGAGATTAAGAAGAAACGATCTGATCTGCTGCAGTGATTTTACGATTTCATGATCTTTTTGCAGATCAACCGGGTTGCCTTTCAGTTTTTCCCTTGCACCTTGCAGGGTATAACCACGTTCTTTAACAAGGTGATAAATCAGGCGAAAATTTTCAACATCCTGTGGCGTGAAAAACCGATTTCCTTTCTTGTTTCTGTAAGGTTTAATAATATCAAATTCGGTTTCCCAGAAACGGATCAGAGAGACGTTTACATCAAACATAGCGGCTACCTCTCCTATGCGGAAATAAACTTTTTCGATTACTTTCTTTTTATAAGGCATCCGGATTAATCCATTGATTGAGAAGGACGTTCAGACTGTTCAATCATCAGCGCATACTCTTCAGGAGTAATATCGTTGAAGAAAAAGTTGATGGGGTCAACAGCGCGTCCATTTTTGCGAACCTCATAATGAAGATGCGGAGAAGTTGATTTTCCGGTATTTCCCACATAACCAATTACCTCTCCCCTTTGCACTTTCTGGCCTTGCTTTACATTCATTTTGCTCAAGTGGGCATAAACAGTTTCATAACCAAACCCATGGTTAATTATAATCAGGTTGCCGTAACCACGACGTGAATATTCGATTTTAGATACAACTCCATCACCGGTAGCATAAATATCAGTGCCAACAGTAGCTGTAAAATCAATACCTTCATGAAACTTAGTCACCTTATAAAAAGGATCTGTACGATACCCGAAATATGAACCGATTCTCCTCAGGTCTTTATTTGCGACCGGTTGAATTGCCGGAATAGCAGCAAGAAGTTCTTCTTTACGTTTGGCTAGGTTAAAAACTTCATCAAATGACTTTGACTGAACATACAACTGACTGGTAATAAGATCTAGTTTACGGGTGGTGTTGATGATAATTTCGCTGTTTTTATAACCTTCCATCGCGGCATACCTATCAGCACCGCCAAAACCTGCCTGCCTCACCGACGATGGAATGGGTTCACTTTCAAAAATAACCCTGTAAATGTTATCGTCTCTTTGCTGCAGATCAGCAACAACAGCCTGAACCTGATCGAGCCTGTCGTTGAGTATTGCATATTGAAGTTTGTAATGATCAATCTCGCGGCGCATCATTCGCTCCTTGGGAGAGTCAATAAAATTATATGCAAGTACTAAAACCAGGGAAGCAAAAACCAAACCTGTAAAGAAAACCGACAGAAAACTTAAAAATCTCTGCCTGAATGTAACCTTTACCTTTTCAATTTTGAGTGAACTGGTGTTGAAGTGATATCTGACCTTAGCCATTTGAGAGGTAATAAACTGATTTGATGAGAATTAATAAAGGAAATTATTGTTTTCCCTTGATGATCCGCAAAATTAACATTTTCAACTAAATTTGCAAACCCTAAGAATGTTAAAAAATGCAAACCAGTTCAGTTTCCAAATAAAGCATCTAAAATGAACGCTCAGCAAACCAGACAGAAATTTCTTGATTTTTTTGCTTCCAAACAGCACCATACAGTATCCTCAGCGCCCATGGTTATTAAGGATGACCCAACCTTAATGTTTACAAATGCCGGCATGAATCAATTTAAAGATATTTTTCTGGGGAACTCTCCTGTTAAATACCCACGGATTGCAAATTCGCAGAAATGCCTCAGGGTTTCAGGAAAACACAATGATCTGGAAGAAGTAGGACACGACACCTACCATCACACCATGTTTGAGATGCTTGGCAACTGGTCGTTTGGAGATTATTTTAAGGAAGAAGCCATAGAATGGGCCTGGGAATTGCTTACTACTGAATATAATATTGAGAAAGACAGACTCTACGTTACCATTTTCGGCGGAGATGCCGGCGACAATCTTCCCGAAGACACAGAAGCACTTAAATTCTGGGAAAAGTGGATCGCTCCTGACAGAATTCTGCGGGGAAGCAAAAAAGATAATTTTTGGGAAATGGGCGATACAGGCCCCTGCGGACCTTGCTCTGAAATACATGTGGACATCAGAAACAACGAAGACCGTAAACTTATTGACGGTGCAACACTGGTAAATGAAAGCCATCCGCTGGTAATTGAAATCTGGAATCTTGTTTTCATGCAATACAACCGGCTCGCAAACGGAAGTCTGCAACCGCTTCCTGCAATGCATGTTGATACCGGAATGGGGTTTGAACGCCTTTGCATGGTACTTCAAAAGAAACAATCCAATTACGATACTGACGTATTTCAACCCATTATCAGTAAAATTGCAGAGATCAGTGGCATCCGTTATGGTGAATCCGCTAAATCAGATATTGCAATGCGCGTTGTGGCAGATCACCTCAGAGCCATTGCTTTTGCCATTGCTGACGGTCAACTGCCTTCCAACAATAAAGCAGGTTATGTAATCCGTAGGATTTTACGCCGCGCAGTCAGATATGGATATACTTTCCTGAACCTGAACGAACCTTTTATCCATAAGCTGATTCCGGTTTTGAATCTTCAGCTGGGACAATATTTCACTGAATTAAACGCCCAGCAAAGCCTTGTGGAAAAAGTGATTGCTGAGGAGGAAGCATCCTTCCTGAGAACTCTTTCCCATGGAATTCAAAAATTCAATCAGTATGTTTCTTCACACCCCGGAGAAAAAATAATTCAGGGCGATTTTGCATTTGAACTCTACGACACCTATGGCTTTCCAATCGACCTGACCAGCCTTATGGCCCGTGAGTCAGATATGGAAGTTGACATGGATGGCTTCCACAAAGGTCTTGAGTTGCAGAAAGAGCGCTCACGAAAAGATGCAAGTCAGGAAGCAGGCGATTGGGTTATTTTTGATGATTCAACCGGCGAAACATTTGTCGGTTACGATACCCTTGAAACCACCACTAAAATTACCCGATACCGCAAAATAACCGTCAAAGGGAAAGACTCATACCAGATTGCCCTTGGCAGCACACCTTTTTACGCAGAATCAGGCGGACAGATCGGTGATACCGGATATCTTGAATCGAATGGAGAGCGCATTCCGGTTACAGATACGAAAAAGGAAAATAACCTGATAATACACAATACTGCTTCATTGCCATCTGATCCTTCGGCAACAGTAAAAGCCGTTGTTTCAGAAGCTGCCCGCCGCAATACTGCCGGCAATCACTCTGCAACTCACCTTATGCACCATGCTTTGCGCGATATTCTGGGCACACACGTTGAACAAAAAGGTTCTTACGTCAGTCCGGATTACCTCAGGTTTGACTTTTCACACTTCCAGAAACTGAGCAGTGAAGAAATCCGGCAAATTGAGAAGAATGTCAATGCAATGATCAGGCAGAATATGCCTTTGGATGAAATGCGCGCTGTTCCTATGGATAAAGCCAGAGAATCGGGTGCACTTGCATTGTTTGGTGAAAAATACGGCGATCAGGTGAGGGTTATCAGGTTTGGAGATTCTGTGGAACTTTGCGGAGGCACACATGCCCATGCCACAGGTCAGATCGGAATTTTTAAAATCATCTCGGAATCTGCTATTGCCGCCGGAGTAAGAAGAATTGAAGCCATTACATCAGAAAAAGCAGAAGAGTATTTCGAAAATCAGAATTTAATCCTTTCTGAAATAAAGGAACTGGTAAAGAATCCGGTTGATCCGATCAGAGGCATAAAAAATCTGCTTGAAGAAAACAACAGGCTCAAGTCAGCGATAGATCATCTGAATGCTGAAAAAGTGAAATCACTTTATGGTGAACTTCTTGAGATGGCAAAACCTGTTAACGATATACGAATAATCGCCCAAAATCTCGAAATCGATCCGGCTATTGCCAAAGATCTGACTTTCAGGCTCATGGAATCTGCAGATGATTTAATTGTTATTCTTGGAACCAGTTATGAAAATAAACCTGGAATAACTGTAGGTGTTTCAGAAGTTCTCTCAAAAACCGGTAAATATAATGCTGTTAATCTGGTTAAAGAACTTGCCAGGGAGATAAAAGGAGGTGGCGGAGGACAACCACATTTTGCAACAGCTGGTGGTAAAGATCTTTCAGGCCTTTCAGGAGTTCCGGCAAAAGCATTTAAAATAACTGGATAATCCCGGGATTAGTTGTAAAATCATCGACCAATGCAGGTGGAGAAATCCATTGTTGAATTTATTTGCACTTTCCTTAAACATTTTTACAAACTTTTTTAAGAGATTGTTGTTTTAAAATACTATAAAAGAGAGTAAAAAATGTTTTACAGCGAACAACCCACCATCAGGTACTCAATTAAGGATCTGGAGAAATTAACCGGCATAAAAGCCCATACAATCCGTATCTGGGAAAAAAGGTACCAGTTGATATCTCCTGAACGGACTTCAACCAATATAAGGTATTACACCGATAATGACTTAAAAAGATTGCTGAATGTTTCCATCCTCAACAGGAATGGAATAAAGATTTCGAACATTGTTACCATGAACAATGATGAAATCAATGAACGGATAATCGATATTTCGGAATCCAACTATGATTCAGACAATCAGATTGAGCAACTCATTATTTCAATGATTGATCTTGACGAAACACGATTTGACAGGGTTTTGTCTTCTTCGGTGATAAAACTGGGGTTTGATGATACTGTTGTGAAGGTTTTGTATCCGTTTTTCGAAAAAATAGGATTACTCTGGCAAATAGGAACTGTTTATCCTGCACAGGAACATTTTGTATCGAACCTGGTAAGGCAAAAATTAATAATTGCGATTGACGGCCAATCAGGATCAGATAAGCCAGGTGCCAAAACATTTATGATGTTTCTGCCTTCGAATGAATGGCATGAACTCGGGCTTCTGTTCTACAGCTACCTGGTCAAAAAGTCAGGTTTCAGGGTTCTTTACCTCGGGCAGTCTGTGCCTTTTGAAGATTTGCTCGAAGTTAAAAACAAACATCAGATTGATTATCTCTTTACTTCCATCACAACGCCTGTTACTCAAAAGAAATATACAGAGTACATTCAGCAGCTATCTATGGCATTTTCGTCAAATACTGTTTTTATCACCGGGTATCAGGCAAATGAATTCAATATAATTCTTCCTGATAATGTCACAAAAATTGGCAGTCCTGAGCAATTCCTCAACGCAGTGAAGGAGAATAATTAAACAATCTGACACCACTTTTCTGAGTTTAAGAATTACTGGCAGTCTTGTCATGTTAGAAATTCTTGCTTTATTAACACTTTCTAAGGTCTGAAATTCAGGAATTTACATTTCTTATATATATTTTTTAATAAGTTGTCCTATCTTTCTAAAAAATCACAGTCCCAAATACGAACATTTTTTGCCGAATAACTATCCTCTAATCTATTGCCTATACCATTGATTATCATCATACTTAACTACTACACACATATTGTGAAATTAGTTTTTACCGTTTCGGGACATATACCGGCCCATTTTAGGACACTTTTATGTAAATTATTTTGTTTAACTTTACATGCCATTTTATTATACAATATTCACAAAATATTTTTATCGCGTTCTACCCTCTATTCCAGCGCATTAGGCTTTATTAAAGTTTATATTTAGTTTTTAAATGTTAATTTTCTATTAAAATCGTCATATCTGTTTAATTTTGCACTATGTTTGTTAAACATACAACAGACAAACCAAAAAAAACCATACAGCCATGACAGCTATTGAATTCAACCGCAAGCTCATAAGTCTACATGACAACCTTTCTTATTTTGCTAACACTTTGACCAACAACCGCGAAGAGGCTAAAGACCTTATTCAGGACACCTACCTGAAGGCTCTTACACATCGCGACAAGTTTGCAGATGATACCAATCTGAAGGCATGGACTTACACCATCATGAAAAACACTTTCATCAACAACTACAGAAGGAACCAAAAAGCCAATACTATTGTTGATACCACCGAAGATCTTTATTACCTTAATATTCCCCGCAAATCAGATTTTGTATCGCCTGAAAGCGAATTAAACACAAAAGAAATTAAAGCTGGCATTTCGCGTCTGGAAGAAGATCAGCGCAAACCATTTGAGATGCATACTTCGGGTTACAAGTACAAAGAGATTGCTGAGAACCTCAACCTTTCGATAGGCACAGTGAAAAGCCGCATTTTCTTTACAAGAAAGAAACTGATGGATTCACTCAAAGAATTCCAGAGCTAACAGCTGTTCAGATATTTACTTAAAATCAAGCCCCGCCGTTAAGCGGGGCTGTTTTTTTTGTCATCTTATACATTGGGTACTCAGGAAAAGACTTGTTACATCAAGAGAGAACATCAATTAAAAATACCTGAAGGATTTTATCGAAAGATTTAGTTTTTACCAGGAGTATATGGCAATGTAAAATAAAAAACCGAGCCTTTGCCCTGCGTAGATTCAGCCCACATTTCTCCGCCTAAAAGTTCTACAATTTTTTTAGAGATTGTAAGTCCAAGACCAACACCTCCGAAAGTTCTGCTGTGGCCTTCTTCAAACTGCCTGAAACGCTGAAACAAAACATCGAGTTTCTCCTGATTAAACCCGATACCACTGTCTTTTACAAAAAACTCCACCTTGTTATCACCCCTGAAGGTATAACCAATATCAATCGAACCTTCATTGGTATATTTAAGTGCATTCTCAATCAGGTTAATAAGGGTAATCTTGAGTTTATGCTCATCTGTAAGAATGGAAAATGCTGAATCTTTGTTTGATCGCTTTGCCCTTATTGAAATATGCTCTTTCCCAATTAATGATTTTTCAATATTAAACTGGGACACAAGATTCATAAGAAGTTCATTGACATGGCAAGGCTCTAACTGCATTGTAATAATACCGGATTCAATCTGAGCAATATCAAAAATCTCACCCATAACATCAAGCAGTTTGTTGCTGTTATCATGAATCAGATTAACAAACTGAATCCGCTCATTTTCTGACAGGTAAGAATCCTGAAGAAGCGATGAAAACCCCATAATTGCATTTAAAGGAGTTCTGATTTCATGTGACATATTGGCCAGAAAAAAGGTTTTCAGCCTATCAGATTCTTCAGCATTTTCTTTAGCTTTTTTTAATTCATCCTGAACGAGCATGGTAGAACGGTTTTGCTCTTTAAGCAGAGCAATCATCTGGTTCTTCTGATTAGATAGCTTAAAATATCTTAATATCATTGCTGTTGCAACGAGAAGCAAAACACCCAGAATTATTAAAATAACACCAATAGAAACCGTTATCTGCATTTTCGAAATTAAGTGTGAGGTGAGAATGGAGTAGAATAAATTCTGAAAGCCGGAACAGAAAGCAATAGCCACCAATCAGACGCACTTTACTGTACAAATATAATGCAATTGTCAGCGAGAATGATTATAAATTGGCATTTACTTTATATTGAGAAACACTATTGTCCGGAGAAAATTGAAAATTTCCTTGCCACCAAACGATGCACTGAGCCTGCCGAAGTGTCTCCAAAACTCCAAATTACACAAAATGAATAAATTAAATTGGTGAATTTTGGTGATTTCGTGTTTTGGTGGCAAATTTTATAAAGTAAGGTATTGTTCTACAACTTCAGTCAAAGAGAGTCAATATCAATCATTTGTAATAATATTCGAAACTTTCCCCGGACAACAATGATTGAGAAAAATAAACTTTCAACATAGTCACTTCAGCCATTAAAGGAACAGGTCTAATTACATTACCAGTTATATAAACGGATCTATGGTATGGGTTCCAACCGGATATTCCCTCATGATAATACTTTTAATCAACTTATAGTGTAAAGGATCAGAGACGAAATCCAGTTTACTGGTATCAATGATTAATATCCGTGTATCGGTTTGTTGCCTGATATACTCAAAATATCCGCTTTGTATCTTAGTCAGATATTCATTTTTTATATCGAGTTCGTAAGGCCGGCCACGCTTTAGAATATTAGACCTGAGTTGATCAACTGACAAGTAAAGGTAAACCAGCAAATCAGGACGTGGAAGTGAAAGATTTATAATACTGAACAACTTTGAATAAAGCGCATATTCATCATCTGCAAGCGTTTGCCGGGCAAAAATCAATGATTTATTGATAAAATAATCGGAGATTGTAAACGACTTAAATAAATCGTTTACAGAAAGTTCGTTCTTGAGCTGCTGAAACCTACTGGCCAGAAAAGATAATTCCAGAGGAAAAGCATATTTTGAGGGATCCTTGTAAAACTTAGGCAGGAAGTCATTGTCTTCAAACTGTTCAGGAATCAAACGGGCATTAAATTCTTCGGCAAGCATCATGGCAAGTGATGTTTTTCCTGCCCCTATTGTTCCCTCAATGGCTATATAATTGTAATTCATTTATTTACATTCTTTAAGAAGAAAACTCCAGAAGGCTGACAGCCAGATTGTCAGTACAGCTATTTAATAATTCAGCAACTGACAGATTCAAAACCGGGTGAATAAAATCGGGCTCAATTTCAAAAAGCGGCTGCAAAACAAACCGTCTCAGATGCATACGCGGATGAGGAAGTGTCAGGTTCTCTGTATTTAAAATCTGTTTTCCATAAAAGACAATGTCAATATCAATTGTCCGGGGAGCATTCAAACTTCCATCCCTGCTCCTGCCGAGCTCTTTCTCGATAGAAAGAATCTGCGTTAAAACTGCTTCCGCATTTTTATCAGTTGAAAGGCTCAGTGCAAGATTAAGATATGGTAAGGAATTATCTGTACCCCAGGGAGCAGTTAAAAAGACCGGCGATGTTTTCAAATTCACGCCGACATTCTCTTCAATTAATTTAATAGCCTTGTTGATCAGCGAAATACGATCTCCGAGGTTGCTTCCTAACATTAAACAGACACGTTCCATCTTCCTTATTATGAATGAGCACAAAAGTAATCAGCTTATGGAAAGAAAAAAAACTGAATGTTGTTTTTAAAACATTCTTCTGAAATCCGCAAGTCAGGGTTTGACAAATTGAAGCAAATGTTATGCAAAAACAAGGTAAAACCAAGTCAAGCCCTGTCTTTCAGCGAGTCACCGATATTCTTTCGGAATGAAGTCATTCAATTAACTTTTACTCATTTCACTTCGGGCAGATTGATGTCTTAATGCAAAAATCCTGTAACTAAACCGGAAATATTGCGTCGAACACCAGATTTGAGGTCTTATTTTTTCTAAATCAGGAATGAGACCAAATCTGAAATAAAAACTTCTACCTTTGCTTTAACAAATAAAAAACGACAAAAATGAGACAATTTTTTAAATTTATGCTGGCATCGATGGTCGGTTTTTTCCTTACCATGCTGATTATGGGAATTTTTGCATTCATAGTGCTTGCAGGAATTATAGCACTTGCCGGCAAAGAAGAAGTAGTGGTAAAGCCTGGCAGTGTATTATTGCTTACTCTTGAAGAAGCAATACCTGAACGCAGCACCGACAGTCCTTTCAGTTTCAGCGAAACAACACTTTTCTCAGCAAACAAGGTTCCAGGACTTCTTGAAACCATTGAACTGATTGAAAAAGCAGCAACAGATGACAATATAAACGGTATTTTTCTGAATCTTAGCCAGGTAGGCTCAGGAATGGCTACAGTTGAAGAAGTAAGAAATGCCTTACTGAAATTCAAGGAATCAGGTAAGTTCATTATTTCGTACAGCGAAATGTACTCTCAAAAAGCTTATTATCTGGCAACAGTTTCTGATGAAATATGCCTGAACCCTGAAGGAATGATTGATTTCAGAGGAATGGCTGCGGAAATAACCTTCTTTAAAGGATTGCTCGGCAAATTGGATATCAACGCACAGATCATCAGACATGGAAAATACAAAAGTGCGATTGAACCTTTGATCAGTGACAAAATGAGCGAGGCCAACAAAGAGCAGACCTTATCCTACATCAGTTCGATATGGAACCATGTTCTGGCTGGAATCAGCAAACAGCGAAACATTTCCGTTGAAAACCTGAACCTGATTGCTGACTCTCTGCTTATTCAAACTCCTGAAGATGCGGCAAAATATAATTTCGCTGACCAGATTATTTACAAAGATCAGCTTCTTGACCTGATCAGAGAGAAACTTGAAAAAGAGAAAGATCATAAAATTGAATTTATCGGTCTTTCGAAGTACAAAGATTCACCAGCGACAAGCAATGTTAACCGTTCAAAGGACAAGATTGCTGTAATTTATGCTTCAGGAACCATTGGCGGCGGTGATGGCAATGAGAATTCAATCGGGTCTGAAAGGATTTCAAAAGCAATCAGAAAAGCCAGAAATGACAGCTCGGTTAAAGCAATTGTTTTCAGAGTTAACTCGCCTGGCGGAAGCGCACTGGCTTCTGATGTAATTCTACGCGAAATAAAACTGGCCCGCGAAACTAAACCTGTGGTTGCCTCAATGGGTGACTATGCTGCTTCGGGTGGTTATTATATTGCCTGTGCTGCAGATACCATTATTGCCAATCCAACAACCCTTACAGGATCAATCGGGGTATTCGGGGTTATTCCTGATTTCAGCAACCTGCTTAAGAATAAAATGGGTATAACCATCGACAGGGTTATGACCAACGATCACGCTGATTATATCTCAGTTACCCGACCAATGACCCCATACGAAGAAAAAATTATGACCAACAGCGTTGAACGCATTTATGATGTGTTTGTTGGACATGTTTCGGAAGGCAGAAAGATGACAACTGAGGTAGTTGACAATCTGGGACAAGGCAGGGTATGGAGTGGAGCTGAAGGCAAAGCCAACGGCTTGGTTGACAACCTCGGAGGTTTGAAAGAAGCAATTCAGGTAGCTGCTACACTTGCGAATCTTGAAGAATACAGAACCACATCTTTGCCAGAGCAAAAAGATCCTTTCACACAACTTATGGATGAACTGCAGGGGAATCCATCAGAAAACAGACTCAAAAAAGAACTTGGTGCATTGTATTCATATTTTTCTGAGGTTAAGGCTCTTGCCGAAATGGAAGGCGTTCAGGCCAGACTACCATTTATCATAAACATATATTAAACAGCTGAAACATGCTTATTAAATCCCGCCGGAACGGTAAACGTCTGGCGGGATTTAAGTTTAAACAGGTTATCAGAAAGACAAATACAGTTTACCAATGGAAGACCTATTCTATCATAAAAAGCTGCTAAGGCAGGAAATAAAGAAAAGAAAAGCTTTACAAAGCAAAGAAGAGTATTTTTCTGCTTCGGCGAATATTTTGTCGAAAATTGAGTTATTGCCGGAATATCAGAAAGCAGAAATTATTCTTGCCTATTGGTCAATCGAGGGGGAAGTCTATACCCATGATTTTATAAGAACGTGGTCACAGCGTAAGCACCTTCTGCTTCCCTCTGTGAATGGAGATACAATGCTGATCAAGAAATACGAAAACGATAACCATCTGATTTCAGGCGATTTGTATGGCATTCCTGAACCAGATGGCCCGGAATTTACTGAATATGAGCTCATTGACTTCGTGATTGTTCCCGGTGTGGCATTTGACCGGAATAACAACCGCATGGGCAGGGGAAAAGCTTATTATGACAAATTCCTAAGAAATCTGACTGCTTACAAATGTGGAATTTGTTTTGATTTTCAGCTGGTTGACGAGGTTCCTTCCGATGAAAATGACATCAGCATGGACATCGTAATCACTGATTAAAACGATTTAAGCGCTTTTCTGCGCATCTCAAATTTCACTGAATCATTTACTTTAGAGCTGTAATCGTAAAGTGCACTTTCCCAGTCACCATACATTGCATTAGGCAAAACAATGAATTTGCGGCCAAATTGTTTGCTTACCTGATCAACGGCATTAAATCGTGACTTAACATTTCTGCCTTCAAAATTATCGGCAAAATCATTCAGGTTATCGCCGAAAAGGAGTGAAATATGATATTTTTTAAGCAGTTCCTGCCGGCGACCTTCTTTGCTGCTTTCTGCTGAACGTGTGATAACGTGCTCTGCATCAGCATGCGGAAAACCCATATAAGCAAGATTTTTAATGGTTACCTCTTTCAGGTAATCTTTTCTGTTGGTGATATAAAAAATGCTCACGCCGTTGGCCCGGGCATAGTTTAGAAATTCAAGAGCGCCGGGAAGTGGCTCTGCATTGGCCAGGTTACACCATTTGTCCCAGTTCACAGGATAAGAGGTGCTTTCAAGCACAGACTTTGCCTGAAAGGGGCTGTTGTCGAGCACGGTTTCATCAACATCAAGCACAATGATGCGGTGTTTATCTACCGATTTGTCGTTAAGATCGGCATCTAACATAAATTTTCCGATGTTGAATGCCTGATAACATAATGCCCTGTATTCGGCAGCAGTTTGCTGATAGAGTGTTGCCAGCACCATATGCTCATTTTTTACAAATTCTCTGAAAGCAGAGTCGTAGTTTGAAACGGCAGAATCTTTTACGGATTGATCACCTGATTCAACTGTTTTTGTTTCTTTATCTCGACAGCATGATGAAATTGCAACAGCAAAAACCAACATTAAGGGCAAAAAATACTTTTTCATGGCATAAAAAATAAGAGCCGGGAAAATTCCCGGCTCAAAATTAACTCTATTGCAAGACTCTGCAAATTATTTCTTTGTAAAGTCCATATCTGCCATCCTGCGATAGCTGTAGTAACGCCATTTTGCATTCTCTTCGGCAGCGGCAAACAATTCACCTGCTTCTTTCGGGAATGATTTTTTAAGCGTGGTATAACGAACCTCTGAATCAAGGAATGCCTGGAATTTATTGAAATCAGGTTCTTTGGAATCGAGTTGGAATGGATTTTTTCCTTCATCCTCGAGCATTGGGTTGTAGCGATACATTGACCAGTAACCTGCTTCCACTGCATGAATCTGCTGTTCATTTGTTTTACCCATTCCTGCCTTGATGCCGTGATTGATGCATGGAGAGTAGGCAATAATAAGTGATGGTCCGGGATAAGCTTCTGCTTCGCGAAGTGCTTTCAGATACTGAGTCTGATTTGCACCCATAGCAACCTGAGCAACATATACATAACCATAACTCATGGCCATCATTCCGAGGTCTTTTTTGCGAACTTTCTTGCCACTGGCAGCAAACTTGGCTACAGCACCTACCGGAGTAGATTTGGATGCCTGTCCACCGGTATTGGAGTAAACTTCGGTATCCATTACCAGTATATTCACATCTTCACCTGAGGCAATTACGTGATCCAATCCACCGTATCCGATATCATAAGCCCAGCCATCACCACCAAACATCCAAACTGATTTCTTAACGAAATACTGTTTAAGTGCAAGCAGTTCTTTTGCAACATCTGAGGTCTCTTTTTCGAGGAGTGAAAGTACATTTACAGAGGCTTCGCGCGACAGTGCAGCATTGTTCATGCCGGCAATCCATTCCTGACAAGCAGCTTTCAGATCAGCGTTGTATTCACCATTTATGATAATACCCATGCGAAGGGCAATGCGTTCGCGAAGTTTGGAAACTCCGGTAGCCATTCCAAAACCATATTCTGCGTTATCTTCAAAAAGTGAATTCGCCCAAGCAGGACCTTCTCCTTTTGCATTAACTGTATATGGAGTTGAAGGTGCAGAACCTCCGTAAATTGATGAACACCCTGTTGCATTGGCAACCATCATTCTGTCGCCGTATAGCTGGGTGATCAACTTAATGTATGGAGTTTCACCGCAACCGGTACAAGCTCCCGAAAACTCAAACAGAGGTTGTGCAAACTGACTGTTCTTTACATTCTGTTCTTTGTTTACGATGGTATCTTTGTAAGTAACGGTTTTTGAAACGATATTCCAGAGATTATCCTGATCCATCTGGCTTTCGAGAGGCTCAAGTTCAAGTGCTTTTGTTTTTGCCGGACATACATCCACACAGTTTCCGCAACCGGTACAATCAAGCGGGCTCAGCTGAATACGGAATTGTAGTCCTTCGAAGGTTTTTGGAACAGCTTTCAGTGTAGCAATGCCATCAGGCAGTGCCTTCATTTCGTTCTCATCAATAAGGAACGGACGAATACAGGCGTGAGGGCAAACGTAAGCACACTGATTACACTGGATACAGTTTTCGGAAATCCATTTGGGAACGTGAACTGCAATACCGCGTTTTTCGTATGCTGTGGTTCCTGCGGGGAAAGTTCCGTCTTCGCGGCCAAGGAAAGCACTAACCGGAAGGTCATCGCCTTTCATGGCATTGATCGGCATAACCACATTTTTAATGAAATCGGGCACATCCAGCTCAATTCCACCCTTATGTGGCACTAATTTTTTCCAATCGGCTGGAATCTCAATTTTGATGACTTCACCACCGCGATCAATCGCAGCATGGTTCATTTTTACAATCTCTTCACCTTTGCGGCCAAAATCTTTAACAATGGCTTTCTTCATGTAATCAACAGCCATTTCGTAAGGAATAACCTCAGAAATGCGGAAGAATGAAGCCTGCATAATGGTGTTGGTACGTCCTCCAAGTCCGATTTCTTCGGCAATCATAGTGGCGTTGATGATGTAGAAATTAATCTCATTATCAGCCATAAAGCGCTTCATGTGATCGGGTATATGTTTCTTGGTTTCTTCCACATCCCAGATGCTGTTCAGCAGGAAGGTTCCGCCTTTTTTGAGACCTTTCAGCATATCATACTTATCGAGATAAGCAGGAACGTGGCAGGCAACAAAGTCAGGTGTATTTACCAGATAAGGTGAACGGATGGGCGTATCGCCGAAACGAAGGTGTGAAGTGGTAACACCGCCTGATTTCTTGGAATCGTAAGCAAAATATGCCTGGCAGTATTTATCTGTAGTTTCACCAATAATTTTGATTGAATTCTTGTTTGCTCCAACAGTTCCATCGGCACCGATTCCGTAGAATTTCCCCTGGAAAGTACTTTTCGGAGCGAGGTTGATTTCAGGAATCAAAGGAAGCGAAAGGAAAGTTACATCGTCAACTATACCAACCGTGAAACGATTTTTAGGTTCAGCACTTTTCAGGTTGTTGAAAACTGAAACAATCATTGCAGGTGTGGTATCTTTTGAACTGAGACCATAACGTCCACCAACAATAATTGGTTTTTCAGCTTTGTCGTAGAACAAATCTTTAATATCGAGGTACAAGGGTTCTCCGTTGGCGCCAATCTCTTTGGTGCGATCAAGCACACAAACGCGTTTTGCCGACTTTGGCATCACATTGAAGAAATATTTGGCTGAGAATGGTCTGTAAAGGTGAACAGAAACCAATCCGGTTTTTTCGCCTTGTGCATTGAGATGATCAACTACTTCTTTAATGGTGTCAGTTATTGAACCCATTGCAATCAGCACGTTTTCAGCATCAGGAGCACCATAATAGGTAAAAGGATGATAAACGCGGCCGGTAAGTTTTGTAATCTCCTGCATGTAATCTTCCACGATATCAGGAAGCACATCGTAGAAACTGTTAGCGGCTTCACGTGACTGGAAGTAAATATCAGGATTTTGTGCAGTACCACGAGTTACAGGATGTTCAGGATTGAGTGCGCGTTCGCGGAAAGCTTTCAAAGCATCCCAGTCGAGCAAAGCAGCCAGATCTTCAGTTGTTAGAGCTTCAGCTTTCTGAATTTCATGAGAGGTACGGAAACCATCAAAGAAATGAAGGAAAGGAACCCTTGATTTGATTGAAGCAAGGTGAGCAACACCAGCAATATCTAAAATTTCCTGAACACTGCCGGTTGCAAGCATAGCAAAACCGGTTTGGCGTGTGGAATAAACATCAGAGTGATCACCAAAAATTGAAAGGGCCTGAGCGGCAAGGCTGCGGGCTGAAACATGGAAAACTCCGGGAAGCAACTCTCCGGAAATCTTGTACATATTCGGAATCATCAGCAACAAACCCTGCGATGCAGTGTAGGTGGTTGTGAGAGCTCCGGCCTGAAGCGATCCGTGAACTGCACCGGCAGCTCCGGCTTCTGATTGCATTTCGGCTACCTTAACGGTTTCACCAAAAATATTTTTCCGCCCATGTGCAGCCCATTCATCCACATACTCTGCCATAGTTGACGAAGGCGTAATGGGATAGATAGCTGCTACTTCGCTGAACATGTATGCAACGTGCGCGGCAGCATAGTTTCCGTCGCAGGTAACAAAATTTTTCTTTTTTGTCATATCAGTTTTGATTTAAAACGCTCATTAACAATTACTCGCATTTTTTATTGAAAAGCAGTGCAAAATTACTGATTTTAAAGGATGATTTCTCCAATTTAAGAATGCTTATAGCACCTTATGACCTAATTTATAATGAGTTTAATTAAGGAAAACTGCCGGAACCCTGCATCAGGGCATAAAACGGGAAAAATCATCAATAAAACGGCACTGCAAAAATTGAGTGAAGAGACTGCCGGCGGGCATTTCAGCAATCGATTGCAGAGATTTGGCTGCAGATCAGTGTTCGGATATAGTCTCCTGCTTCAGATTAAAATCAGGACATAAATATTAAGGTCATCAGACAAATCCAACCTCCGAAATTCTTTCTTGTTGAACATTTCTGTTAAAACAAACAAATATTCTTAAACCAGCCGAAAACAAAAAATGTAAAGATATTGTTAATAGTTTCAAAAGAAAATACATAAACCATTCAGAAGAAAGCACTATGACAAAACTGGCTGTTAATTACATGGGAATTCCTTTAAAGAACCCTATTATTGTAGGTTCGAGTAATATGGTAAACAACCCCGAAATGCTGAGACGGCTTCAGGATGCCGGTGCATCGGCTATTGTTTACAAATCATTGTTTGAAGAGCAGATACAACTGGAAAGCATTCAGTTTCAGGATGAAATGGAGCTTTACAACGAGCGCAATGCCGAGATGATCAGCCTCTACCCTGAGATGCAGCATGCCGGCCCCGAAGAGCACCTGCTGAAACTTAAAGAAGCTAAAACATTACTTGACATCCCGCTGATTGGTAGCCTTAATTGTGTTTTTACCGAAACCTGGGTAGAATATGCCGAACTGATTGAAAAAACAGGTGTTGACGGACTGGAACTCAACTTTTTCTCGGTTCCCCGCGATTTTACAACCGATGCAAAATCAATAGAAGATGAGCAGGTTTCTGTTGTTGAGCAGGTTTGCAAGAAAGTCAGCATCCCGGTTAGCGTCAAGCTCAGCCCTTTCTACACCAACCCTCTTCAGGTGATTAAACGAATGGAAAAAGCCGGAGCAAAAGCCTTTGTTCTTTTCAACAGAATGTTTGAGCCGGATATTAATCTGGATTCGCTGCAGCACAGCACGCCTTTCAACCTGAGCAATGATGGCGATTATCGTCTTTCGCTGCGCTATGCAGGTGTTTTGTACGGCAACACCAATGCTTCAATCTGCGGAGCAAACGGAATTTACACAGGCAACGACGTAGCCAAAATGTTGCTTGCCGGGGCTGAATCTGTTCAGATTGTTAGTGCACTATACAAACATAAACCTGAACTGATTTCCGATATTTTGAATGATCTGGAGAAATTTATGGATAAGCACAATTTTAGTAATCTTTCTGACTTCAGGGGCAAACTTTCCAAAGCCAATGTAAAGGATCCGTATATTTATAAACGTGCTCAATACATTGATCTACTGCTGCATTCTGATCAGATATTCAAGAAATATCCGATTGCATAAATTAAGACATCTATCAAAAGGCCGTTCTCTAATAAGGACGGCCTTTTTTATTAAAAAGGAATAATATTATGACTCAGTGAGCTGCAATAGGCTTAAAACGGGAAATCTTCCTCTGTTTTTTCAATTATGATCTCTTCATGTACAGGAACTTCAGCCTGAATATGAAGCAGATTGCCTTCCACAAAAATTGCGCGGTAAGGCTTAGTTGGACAAGCATATTCACAGGCTCCGCAGCCAATACATATTTTTTCATCAACCAAAGGAATGGTAAGTCCGTCTTTATATGGAACCATATCCACTGCTTTAGTGGGGCAATGTTCAGAACAAGCCCCGCAATCCGTATTGTCGGTGTAAACAACACAGTTTTTCTCAATGAATTTAGCGATGCCGATTTGCTCAAGTTTCTTTTTCTCAGGTAAAATGGGCAGAATAGCTCCGGTCGGGCAAATATCGCTGCAAAGCGTGCAATCAAAATTGCAGAATCCTGAATGATAATCCATGTAAGGTTGCATCAGTCCATGCATTCCGTACTGAAGGAAGGATGGCTGCAAAACATGGGTAGGACAAACACTTATACATAAATGACAGGCTGTGCAGTTTTTGTTGAAATGATCATGACCAAAAGAACCGGGTGGAGACGCAAAGTTATTTTTATCCTCAGGAATTTCGGTAGGTTTTTCGCCTCCGGTTACCCGGGTAGCAAAAGCACGGGCAGAGACAAATGCGGAAATAAGCATTACAGCTTTTAAAATGGTTCTGCGATCTTTGTTTTGATCAGAATTACCATGTTCGGAAATTAATAAATGTGGATCTCTTTTCAGCGAAAGCAATACTCCATCAGAAGGACATGCATCCAGACAATTGTAACATGCAATGCAACGCGAAAAGTCAACTTCCTTACTTTTTACATCAATACACTGAGCTTTGCATACTTTGCTGCAGTGACCGCAACTGTTGCAGGCAACTTTATCAAGAGATATCTTAAAGATGGAAAACCTGGAAAACAATCCAAGCAGACTGCCAACCGGACAAATTGTGTTACAAAAAAGTCTTCCACGGACAAACGACATCCAACTAATGAGCAAAATGAATCCAGAAGCAAAACCGATAGATGTCGCATCAAAAGCCTTAAATGATGACTTTGGCATCCAGAAAATATCATATTTTTCCAGCAGGGTTGCAAGTCCGTTGCCTCCTGCAAGAAATACGGGACGAACAAGATTTGACATAATCCGCCCGAAATTACTGTATGGATCAAGCAGGTTGACCAGAAGTGATGTTCCGAAGATAAATGAAATCACTACCAGTGCCAGCAGAAGATATCTCAGCAGGTTTTGGGGAGGAGCATATTTCAGCGGTTTTTGTTTGAACAAACGCTTGCGCAGCCAGGAAATCACATCCTGTAAAGTACCAATCGGGCAAACTGAAGAACAATAAACCCTTCCGAAAAGGAAAGCCAGCAGCGTAAACAATATAAAACCAGCAGCCACCAGACCTGCAGATACTGTAAACTTCAGAACTGAAGGTGTAAACTGTGGCCACACAACTGCCGAAGTGACCCATTGGGGTATCCATTGGGCCGGATCAAGGAAAATAAGGCTGGTAAGAATGAGAAAAAAAACCGAAACACCAATCCGCAAAAGTCTAAGCCAATACAATTTATGCATATCAGATTTTTATCCGGTTAATCTTTAACTTATCAAGCTGCATATTACCAAGTTTCATTTCATGTGCAATGCGGATGTGGGGAATATCTTCAGGTTTACTGCCAAAAATCAGGGCCGCAGCAGCATCAGCAGCAACAATATCAGCAGAAACAATAAGCTGTTTCATGGTAACAACATCAGCTTCGGAAACGCCGCGCGGGCCATTGCGCATCATAACGCGGTAACCATCAATGACATTTAATGTAGGTTTACGCCATGTAACCAGATCGGCAATGCACTGGTGCAGGTCGTTGCGGTGCCAGTAACGGCGATCCCACACAATGCCCATCAGGTTTTTCATAGCCAGCGACACACTGGCAGAACTATGATGTTTAAGCACAGGCACATTAATAAATACATCAGAATTGAGGATCAGTTCATGTACCTTGGCATCTTTCAGGCTTTTGCCTTTAGGAATCTGAATGGCTTTGTAATAACTTTCGGTATTTCCCGGAACAATTTTGCCACCATTATCTTTAACGGCTTTTTCGATGCCGCTGTTCTTGTAGCAAAGATTCCAGGCATCACAGGTATTGTCGAAAACATAGACTTCAGAAGCTCCGGCATCCAAACAATGCTTAACAATACGACCCACCAGTTTCGGATTGGTATTTCCGGCTCTTTCAGGAGAAACATCCCAGCCAATGTTTGGCTTTACAACTACTTTCTGACCTTTTTTTACATATTTACTCATCCCGCCAAGGGAAGCAATGGCCCTATCGAACATCACTTCAGGCTCGCCATCTCGCACCGCTACCAGATCCCAGTCATTCTTAACCTGCAAAGTAGCAGCAGCCAGACTTGCAACATCTCCGAAACCAACAGCAGCGCCGGTTACAAGACCTGCACTCACACTATTAACAAGAAAATCGCGACGTTTCATAATTCAATTTGTTTACTTTATGTGCACAAAGCACACTGAGTGAATTGCTAAATTTGGATGTAAAAATAAGTATTTCGACTTAAGAAGGTGATATTTTTGAAATATTATTATTCCCGAAAGCAACAATATTATATTTTTGTAAACGGATGAATCATCGGATTCAAAAATATTAACAGATCATAAAAAATACAACCATGAGCACCCTCATTGTCACACGAAAGCCGGTTATAAGCAGTTTATTGATAAATGCAGCAGCGCTTGTGCTGATTTATTTTATTCCAACCTTATCACATTTGCTTAATTTTCCACTCTATCTGATAGAGCCCATGCGGTTGATGCTGATACTGGCTATGGTGCATGGCGACCGCAGAAATGCATATTTACTGGCAGCTACCCTGCCATTGTTTTCATTTGCCATTTCAGCACATCCTGTGTTTTACAAAATGGTGCTGATCTCAGCGGAACTTACCCTGAATGTCTGGCTGTTTTTTATGCTTCGCGAACGATTTAAAAACAATTTTGCAGCTATGGTTAGTGCCATTATCCTGAGCAAAGTTGCTTACTATCTGCTGAAAGCAATATTTATTTCTGCAGTTCTGATAGGCCCCGGACTTTTCTCCACTCCCATCTGGATTCAACTTTTGACTACTGTAATATTCAGCGGCTATGCTTTTCTGGTGTTGAAAAAAAAAGCTGACATTAAATAAGAGTTGTTAATTTACGGATGTGATCTTCATAAAAAAACCGGGAAAAATCCCGGTTTTTTTCTTTTTTATCGGATAAGTGTCGAATAAAAGTTATCACCTTAATAATTATTATTTCATCCATATACGGGGATAGTTCATATCTTAGCTATTATTAACCAAAAAAAGGAGGAATTATGTCATTAACCAAACGAATTGCAGCTGAGTTTATCGGCACTTTCTGGCTTGTACTTGGCGGATGCGGCAGCGCTGTGCTTGCAGCAGGTTTTCCTGATGTAGGAATCGGACTGCTGGGTGTTGCGCTTGCTTTTGGACTAACGGTTCTGACCATGGCGTTTGCCATCGGGCATATTTCAGGATGCCACCTTAATCCGGCCGTTTCACTTGGATTGTGGGCTGGCGGCAGGTTTAAAGGTGCAGATCTGCTGCCATACATAGCAGCTCAGGTAGCAGGTGCTGTGGTTGCAGCACTTATCCTTTATCAGATTGCATCGGGTCAGGATGGTTATGCCGGAGGATTGGCCTCTAACGGATACGGAGAGCATTCGCCAGGAGGTTATTCTTATATGTCAGGCCTATTAATTGAGGTTGTTATGACCTTCATGTTTCTTATTATTATACTTGGATCAACTGATGAAAGAGCCCCAAAGGGTCTTGCTCCGGTAGCCATCGGACTCGGACTAACGCTGATACATCTCATCAGTATTCCGGTTACCAACACATCGGTAAATCCTGCCAGAAGCACAGGCCCTGCTTTAATCGAAGGCGGTATTGCACTTAAACAACTCTGGTTTTTTTGGGTAATGCCTATTATCGGAGCTCTGCTTGCAGGTTTCGCCTACAAATGGCTTGGCAAAGCTGAAAAATAGCTAACGCGCTGATAAACAACTACAAATAAACATCCCGGCTATTCTGGAAAATATTTTCCACTTTAGCCGGGATGACTTATTTAAGAAATGCGGGAATGTTAAGAAATGACGGAACACTCAGTATTCAACTAACTTTCCGTAACAATTACTTCGCTGTTTTTCCGGCCTGCTATATTGATTCTGACAATTGCTCCAAGCATAACAATAACGCTGACCCACTGCACAAGACTTAATATTTTGTCGTGAAAAATATAATCAAAAACAATGGCTGACAAAGGGAAACAGAGTTCACAGATTGAAGCAAGCATTGCAGGAACTTTTTTTAACCCGAAATAGTAGAGATAAATTGCTCCGGAGCCCACCGTAATTGAAATAAGCAAGATAATTTTCCAGTTCTGAGGTGTGACATTTTTAAATTCGCCAATACTACCGCCCAATAGCACAAAAATCAGCATTATCATTGAGGTAAAGCCATATCGGTAGAATGTTGCAGATGTAAAAGACAGATTTCGCAACAATCTCTTGCCTAGCACAGTAGCTGAGCCAAAACAAAAAGCGGCAAGAAGGGAATAACCGGCAGCCAGGCTTGTTTTTGTTCCGGTATCGAAATTTGGTTTTTCAAAGCCAAATGTCAGAAAATACCCGGCAATTATAGCTACACCTGCCCACAAAAGGAAACTTCTGTTAAGCTTTTCGCGAAGGATCAAAGCAGCCAAAGTAATTGCAAAAACAGGTTGCAGCTTTTGAAGTAACACTACCACCGATAACTCTTTGAACTCAACCAGAAACAATGCTTTGACAATAGCCATTGTACCAAGTGCCCCGCCAGCCAATGCAACCAGAAATAAATACAAAAAATCGCGGCTGTTAAATTCTTTCAGATGCCTGTACTCTCTGAAAAAAATAATATTCATGAGCAGAAATGGCAATGCATGCAGTATAAATACTACAAAGTTTATGTTGAGGTTATACAATTGGGGGGTCAGCACTATGCCATCAAGCCCCCAGAGGGTAGCAGAAATACATATTGCAACAGAGCCGATTACGATTGATTTCCCGGATTTTGTCATTTCAGAATTACCAAAGAGTTGGTTTGTGGCGCAAAACTATAAAATATCGTGGATAATCCTTTTGAAAAGTGTTGTTAATCATAACTAAGGAAACTTTTATTTAAAAAATGAATCAATTACTTTGCTTCTGTATTCAAATATCCCAGCCACCTTTTTATGCACAAACCTCCCTGCCAGAAATTCGCCGAACTTTCCGAAGGGAAGCTCATATGTAACAATATCAGTCATTTGAATACCACCTTCAACCTTTTCAAATAAATGCTGATGATGCCATAATCTGTAAGGACCTTTCAACTGCAGATCAACAAAATAAGCAGGTTTTGAAACATGTGAGATTTCTGTAATCCATTCCATGGGTATATTCAGAAGCGGACTCACCTTATATTGAATAATCATACCCGGATACATTTCGGGCGTAGGCTTCGGAAAAAGAATCCTGAAATTCATGGATCCCGGAGTTATAACCGAAAGATTACCCGGATCAGAAAAAAATGACCAGCATGTGTCGATATCAGTCTTTACAAATTGTGTGGAAGTGAAAACAGGCATATGAGTTTGAAATAGAAAGTTAAGACTATACTTTTTCAGGAGCTGGCAATAAGCGACCACCTCTGACTGTAGCCCCGATAACAATACCGGCAGCAATGATGACAAGGTTCTTGAAAATATACTGTCCTTCAAGAGTTGGTACCCAGGGGAAAATTGTAAAAGTTTCTGCCGGAAAAAGGAACAGCGGTGTGAGTGTTCCTGCCATTTGCATAAACAATAGTAAAAGGGTTTCCCTTAGAAAGTAACCGGAGATCAGACCTAAACCTATTAAAGTTTCCCATGTAGCCAGGATAATCATGGCTGATTTTCCTGAAATTATGCCGAATGACAGCATTTCAATGGTGCGGGTTGCAATTGATTCAGCTGAACTTACATCAGGAAAGAACTTCAGGAATCCGTACCACAAAAAAATAATTCCGACACTAAGGCGCAGGAAAAGAATACCGTTCCTGGCCATCCACTGGGTTAATTTAATATCAGTTTTCGCGAAAAGAGCATTTTTTAGTTCCATTGTTTATTTTTTAACAATAACAGAAAATCAAGTAAGTTTGTTCACAGCCAATAGCTGAACGTTTAATATATTCACTCTTTTGTTGAACAATAAAATATCAGTCAAGTACACTGTATAATATTGATTTCTAATGTTTTATATACTTTTATCTAAATTTTTAACAAAACTTTAACAATATTTTGTTTATTCTTTACTTCTTTTCGTTAAACATTTCTATTCGTTTAAGGTTTAATGTTTGTCAAATTAACTAAATCACTTTCACATTAACCTTTACGACAATGAAAAACAAAAGTTCTACCCTCCGTTCCATTTTTACGTTACTTCTGCTTCTCCCTGCCATGGTAATATTTGGCCAGGCTAGAGTACAGGTAATCCACAACTCAGCCGATGCTGCTGCTTCGGAAGTTGATGTATGGTTAAATGATGGCCTCCTGATCGACAACTTTGCCTTCCGCACCGCATCTCCTTTTATAGATGCTCCGGCCGGTGTTGACTTCGATGTGGTTATTCAGCCTGCTAATTCAACCGACACAACAAATGCACTGGCTCGTTTCACCTATAATCTGACTGATGGTGAAACGTATGTACTTGTTGCCAACGGAATAGTTGTTCCCGATGGTTACAATCCTGCAACACCATTTGATATTTATGTTTATCCAATGGGACGCGAAACTGCAATGAATCCTGCAAACACTGATTTACTGGTTTTCCACGGCTCTACCGATGCGCCAGTTGTTGATGTAGTAGAAGTTGGTGTTGGTGCAGGCACCATTGTTGATGATCTTGCGTATTCAGCTTTCGCCGGATATCTTGAACTTCCAACGCTGGACTTTAGTCTGCAGATCCGTGATCAGACTGGCACAACAACTGTTGCACAATTTGATGCACCACTTGCAACATTGAACCTTGATGGAGTTGCTGCGGTTGTAGTTGCTTCAGGATTTCTTGACCCTGCCAACAACAACAATGGCCCTGCTTTTGGTTTGTATGTAGCACTTCCTGCCGGTGGCGACCTCGTTGCTCTTCCTGCTGTTCCAATTTCAACTGCACGTTTACAGGTAATCCACAATTCTGCCGATGCTGCTGCAGCTGAAGTTGATGTATGGCTTAACGATGCACTTTTAATCGACAACTTTGCTTTCCGCACAGCTTCTCCTTTTATTGACGCTCCTGCAGGTGTTGATTTTGATGTGGTTATTCAACCCGCAAACTCAACCGACACAACCAATGCTTTGGCTCGTTTTACTTACAATCTGGCTGGTGGAAGCAAATATGTACTTGTTGCCAACGGAATTGTTGTTCCCGATGGTTACAACCCTGCCACTCCTTTCAATATTTATGTCTATGGAATGGGACAGGAAGCTGCCAATTCACCTGACAACTCTGATGTACTTGTATTCCATGGTTCAACCGATGCTCCAACTGTTGATGTTGTTGAAACAGGTGTTGGTGCAGGAACCATAGTTGATGATCTTTCATACGGTGAATTTGCCGGTTACCTTGAACTTCCTACCGATGATTACGTGCTCGCAATCCGCGATGAAACCGGAACCGTCACCGTAGCCATGTATCAGGCACCACTTGCTACTCTTGGACTGCAAGGCGCAGCAATGACTGTGGTTGCTTCTGGCTTCCTGAATCCGGCGGTAAATAAT
>WSXX01000048.1 GCA_009773515.1 Bacteroidota bacterium | reverse complement strand
ACCATTAATGTTGGTGCAACTGTAAATGTTGGAGCAAGTCAGGTAACTGGCAACTATTCCGGAACATACGATGTAACAATTGCTTACAACTAAAAAATATACAATACCAAGCAGGGTGTCGGTTTCCTTCACCCTTTTTTTTTGCCTACACAGTTCTTTCTTTTACTAAAGTCCAAATAAATATGACCCGCATCATACTCACAGCAGTGTTTTTACTGCTGTTTACCATCAAAGGATGGACGCAGGCCTCGGTTAACGCCCAGGCATTTGCGGAAGTGATTGCGGCCCTAACGGCAACAGAAACCAGCCAGATGAATTTTGGAAGGTTTTCGCCGGAGGTTAATGGCGGACAGATTGTTCTTTCTCCTTCGGGCGTTCGCACAACGCAGGGTTCGGTGGTATTGAGCGGAGGAGCTGCTCAGCCCGGTGTTTTTACGATCACCGGTGCACCCGAAGCAGCATTCTCAATACAATTGCCCGACGGTCCCGCCTACCTCGTACATCAGGGCAGCAATAAAACCATGATAGTTTATGACTGGATATCAGACCCGCCGGCAGGTAAAGGAACCGGCGCACTTAACGGAGGACAGGAAATTGTAAGCATAGGAGCAAGCCTTCAGGTAGGCTCCATTGAAGATAACCCCGTTGGTATGTATTCCGGAACATTCAGTCTTACCTTTGCATACAACTGATATATTGGGAGGTTGTGAAAAGCGCTGTTGAAAAATGGCGCTTTTTTTTTAAATCTCCTGTAAAATCAGCAATTACAAATGCCACTATCGGACATTAATAACTGCAGCCGGAGTTAAATCTCGTTAATTTTCCGTAGGTTTGACTCAAATTTTTTAAAACACAAGCTATATGCAATTCATTAAAAGCATTTATTCCAGATTATTAATGGCAACATTTATTGCCATGTTGTTTATCCCCTGTGAGTTATCAGCTCAGGGCGATCTGCTGATTACCCCACGACGTGTGGTTTTTGAAGGCAACAAACAATCGCAGGAGTTAACCCTCGCCAATACGGGACAAGACACCGCCCGTTATAATGTTTCATTTGTGCAATACCGTATGACCGAAAGTGGTGCATTTGAGCAGATTGAGGTTGCTGATTCAGGACAATATTTTGCCGACAAATATCTGCGTTTCTTTCCGCGTTCAGTCACGCTGGCTCCAAATGAAGCACAGGTGGTAAGGATGCAGTTCAGGAGAATGCCCGATATGCAAGATGGAGAATACCGCTCCCATGTTTATTTCAGGGCAGTTCCCAAAGAAACAGCACTGGGTGAAGAAACACTTGCAGATTCCACCGCTATTGGCATCCGGCTGATTCCCATTTTCGGAATAACCATCCCTATTATAATCCGTATAGGTGAACTGGATCTGAGCGTTGATCTTAAAGATATTTCGCTGGATACCAAAACAGACACAATCCCGAATCTATCGGTTACTTTTACCCGTTCCGGTGATAAATCAGTGTACGGTGACATGACCGTAAACTGGGTTTCCGGCAATGAGAATATAGAAGTGGGCGTGGTACGCGGCATAGCCGTTTACACACCCAATAAACTCCGTCGTTTTAACATGCAGCTGCGTCAGCCCGAAGGCGTTGATTACAGCAAGGGCAAATTGGTAATCAGATATCAGGCGCCCAATGATCTGAAGCCGGAAGTTTACGCTGAGCGTGAAATTGCGTTGCAGTAAAGTAAAACCGGTGAAAATCCGGCATTAAGAATGGATTTTGACTATGCTGACAAAGAATAGAAATATCTTCAGTCAACCACATAACCTGAAGCAGGTCAGGCTTTCTGAATTTCAGAGGCTGATTTGTCTTTTTCTGATTTTCCTGTTTTTTATTTCTTCTATAATCACCACCAAAACACATGCACAGGTTGCGGAATATGGCTTCAGCGCCAGCTCCGGATCTTTTACTCAATTAAGTGGAGGTAATACTGCCACCCTTGCCGGGTCTCTTGATGATGGAAGGTTTAATACCCTGCCAATCGGGTTTTCGTTTATATACCTTGGAAGTAATTATTCTACAATATCTGCTACAACCAATGGATGGGCAGCACTTGGCACAACTATTTCGGATGCAGCTTATAACAATGAAATTTCCGCATCAGGGACCCGGCCATTGCTTGCTCCATTCTGGGATGACCTGATTATGAATGTTTCAACCAATTTTTCATATCTCACAACAGGTACAGCCGGAAACCGCGTTTTTACAGCTCAATGGTTGAACATGGGCTGGTATGGAAACACTTACTCGGCCATGATCAGTTTTCAGATCAAACTCTATGAGATCGATAACCGGATAGAATACATCTATCGCAATGATGCAGGAAATCCCAGCGCTATTAGTGCTTCTATCGGGATAACCAGTTCGTCAACGGGTTCAGGTTCTTATCTTTCGTTAAACAATTCAGGCAGTAATCCAACACCAAGCTCAACCACTGCAACAAACACTATTTCATCAAAGCCTGCGACCGGACAAATTTATACTTTTTCTCCTCCGGGTCCATGCGGGTATAGCAGCAATGGCAGCGTTCCCCTGGTATCAGATGTAATGCCCTGTATTGATTTCCCATCCCGTGAACTTACAATTACTTCAAGTGCAAGCGCAGGTACATATGTTACACTAAATGTTATTCAGGGTCTTGTTTATCAGGTTTATACCTGTAGTTCAAACCCTTCGAACCAGCTCTCTCTCACAATCTACAGAGAAGGAGCTCCGGCAGAACCACCCATCGTACATTCATATTCAAATACCGGCAATACCTGTAATACAGGAAGCAATAATGTGTATGCATCTTTTACTGCTCCCTTTTCGGGACAAGTGAGAATATTGCTGAACAGATACGGCACGTGCTCTGCCACTTCCCCAACAGGAATTTCGCTCAGAGTAAATGTTAGCGGAGGCAGTAATACGCTTGACGATCAAAATCTGGCAGGTACCAACCAATGGGTCGGACATCTGTATGATGGAACAAATTCAGGAGTTGCCTGGAGTGGCAATTTCTCAGGCTATATAGGCAACTACCCTCAGGCAGAAACATTTAATGAGATTTTTGCCGCTGCCAATACCTGTTTCGGTCCTGCAAATTCAGTTGGAGTTCAAAGGGCAACAGTATTTACACATACCTATTCGGTCCGTTACCGGATGAATTCAACCCGTAAAGGCTTGTTTGTAGTTGATCTGGGATCCGATGATGGAGGCCGGTTGGCTGTTGATGGAACCCTTGTTTATAACAACTGGTCAGATCAGGCTTTCAGCTCGCGGCCAAGGGTGCTGATGAGTCTGAATGGTGCAAGTTCGCTTGTTTATGATTTTTACGAAAACGGTGGAGAAAACAGAATTGTGTTCCAGAACCTTACGCAGGTTCTGGCAAATGAACTAAATACGAATACCGCTCAAAGTATTTGTCTTGGAAGTAACGGATCTGCCATAAGTGGAGATACTTACGGTACTTTGCCTGCCGGTATTTCACTTTCCGGAACTGGTTACCAATGGACCTATAGTAATACTCCCGGAGGTGCCCGGATAAATATTTCCGGGGCTACCGGTGCTTCTTTTATACCAAATACTTCAGTTGCACCTTTTAATACAACCGGCACATATTATATCTTCAGAAATGCGATCCTGTCCGGAGCTAATAATGTATCACCAAATCCGTATGTTGCTTCCAATGAATCGAATGCAGCAGTAATTGAAGTTTTGCAAGTGGCAGCCCAGCCCGGACCAATTGCAGGTAATTCAACGGTTTGCGAAGGCAGCAGTCAGGCATACAGTGTTACCAGTGTTGAAGGTGTCACTTATCAATGGGTATTCCCGGCAGATTGGGTAATCAGCTCAGGGAATGGCACAAGTGCAGTTAATGTAATAGCAGGGCAACAAAGTGGAATAATTTCGGTTACTCCCTCTGCTGCTTGTGGAGTCGGGCCTTCGCGTACACTTGCAATAACAGCTTATGCTAAACCGGCAGTTTCAACCAATGGTAATCCTGTAATCTGTCCGGGAACAACTACAGCTTTTATTTTCTATACAATTACTGCGGGAAATCCGAATGCCTATTCCATTGATTTTGACGATGCAGCCAATGCAGCAGGAATAACTGACATAAACAACTGGAGTTTATCAGGTGGAATGATCACCGTTTATGTTCCCTGGAATATTGCTACAGGCACTTACAATGGAGTACTGACAGTTTATAATTTTTCAGAAGGCTGTCCCGGTGATGCCATAACAGTATCTGTAATTGTTGAAGATGATGAACCCCCTTTAATTAATGGTTGCCCGGAGGATTTTTCGGTTTATGTTGATGGTTCCTGCAATGCAGCAACTGCAACCTGGGCACCTCCAACTGTTTCTGATAACTGCGGAGTGCTGTCTTTTACTCCTGACTATTGGCCAAACTCGTATTTAAGTGTTGCAGGTTCCCCTTACACAATTACTTATACTGCTACCGACAATGCCGGGAATATTTCCTATTGCAGCTTTGTTGTCAATATTGTTATCAGTCTGGATGCACCTGTAGCTACTGACGCGCAATCTATTCAGTTCAATAGTTTTAGTGCCAACTGGGAAGTGGTTGATTTTGCTCAGAACTATTTTCTGGATGTTTCTACCAATGTCGGTTTTACCTCTTTTGTTTCCGGATATCAAAACAGAAATGTTGGCAATGTCAGCACTTTTCCGATAACCGGTTTAAATGCCAATACTACTTATTATTACCGGGTAAGGGCTGCCACTTCATGCAACACCAGCGGCAATTCAAATGTAATCCTGGTGACAACCACTCCGCCTCCCAATCCGGTTGAAGTTTACGCAAGCGAAGGCCTTGCCTATGCCAATTATGCATCGCTCAAACTGGCATTTGACAATATCAACAATGGCGTTCACCGGGGTGAAATTGAAATACTTCTGAACTCATCAACAAATGAACCTGTTGCCGCAGTGCTCAATGCAAGTGGATCGGGCAGTGCAGTTTATTCATCTGTTTTGCTTTATCCGACTGAACCCGATCTGACCATAATCGGAGATATAGGCAGTAGCCCGCTGATTGATCTGAATGGTGCTGATAATGTAACCATTGATGGAAGAGTTAATGCAACGGGAACAGAGAAAAATCTGACCATTGTCAACCACAGTATTGCATCAACCGCAAATACTTCTACAATCCGGTTTGTCAATTCAGCACAAAACAACATACTTCGTTTCTGTAAGATTAAAGGAGCTACCACGCCTACCGCCTCAGGTGTTGTCTTTTTTTCAACATCCTCAGCCGGAGCAGGCAATGACAATAACACTATCACAGAATGCAGCCTTTCGGGAATCAGTTTAACAGAACGACCCATTAACCTTGTGTATTCTGCAGGGACAGCTTCACGCGAGAACAGCAGTAACACAATATCTGATAATCTTTTCTATGATCACTTCAGAACAAACTCTGCGTCTTCGGGCATTTCATTGGCAGGTTTAACAACTCACTGGACAATAACAGGAAACAGTTTTTACGAAACAACCTCACCGTTCGTTCCAACAGGTGCTTTTACTTATACTGCAGTAAATGTTAGTAATACAAGTGGAAATGGTTTTGTAATTGCCGGGAATTTTATAGGTGGCAGTGGCCCGGGTTGCTCAGGCAATCCAATGATTATCAGTTCGGCTACCAGTTCAAGGTTAACTGGCATTTATCTCAGTGTTGGAGCGGCAACGGCCAGCTCACTTCAAGGAAATACAATCCGGAATATCAGTTTAACTACTATTAACGCGCTCCCGTTTTATGGAATTTCCATTGCGGCTGGCGCAGTTAATATTGGAGCCGTACAAGGAAACACAATTGGCAGCAATACCGGGACAGGTTCAATAGAAGTAATAAACTCGGCGGCTGCCCCAATCACTTATGGAATGTATATTACCGGGGCCGGAGCTGTGGAAGTCAGGAACAATATAATCGGGGCAATCACAACTATGGGAGGCGCTTCAACTTCTCATAGCTTATATGCACTATATTCATTAGGTGCTGGTAATAGGGTGATTTCGAATAATCTGATTGGTAGCGAAACAACTTCTTACAGCATACATGCTGCCGGAGCATCAACAACAGCTGCGGCACAGATAGTCAGGGGAATTTGGAATGCTTCCACCGGGAGTATTACCATCTCTGAAAATATTGTCGCAAACATGCATAATGCCTATGCAAGAGTAACTACTACCGGACAGATTACAGGTATATATTCATCGGCGGGAGTTAATACAATTTCTGATAATATTGTCAGAGACATCTCAACTGTTAGTCCAAGTACAGGATCTTCAGCCACTGCAACTTCCTTAATCGGGATAGGTTTAGCCAGCGTAGTTTCCGGCCAGAGCCTTAATCATAATATTGTTCATACGTTAACTAATCAATACAACTCTTCACTGAATGTCAGGATTGCAGGAATCCATTATCAAAATCCGACAGCAGCCGGTAGCAATGAAATGATTGGCAATTTTGTTCACTCTTTGAATCTGCATCCGGACAATTCTTCGGCAGCAGCTGTTATTGATGGTATCAGGGTGATTTATGTTGCTTCAGGAAGCAATATTTCGCAGACAACCATTTCCAATAACATTATTTCGCTTAATACTGCCAATGGTAATAATTGTGCACTAAATGGTATTTATGAAACCGGATACAGTTCCGGAACTTCCAATACACGTAATCATTTTTATCACAATACGGTGTATATTGGAGGTAATGCTTCCGGATCTACCTTAACCTATGCTTTTTTTAACAATGCCACTGGCGGAAGCACAACCAGAGACCTGAGAAACAATCTATTTATCAATGCAAGAACGTCTCCTTCAGGATCAGGCATTCATTATGCTGTAAGGCTGGCTACTATGGCAGGAGTTACCATAAATTATAATGATTATTATGCTCCCGGAACCGGGGGAACTATTGGACGTCTGAACGCTACAGCCTACAATACCCTTGATGCATGGCGAACTGCAACCACACAGGATGCCAATAGTCTTAACATTGATCCCCTTTTTCAGAATGCAGGAGGGAGCTCACCTGCTGATTATTACCCGGCAGATATTTCCCTTACTGGCGTTTCAGGTACTGGTGTTCTGACTGACTACCTCGGAACTTCAAGGCTTATTCCAACCATGGGAGCACTTGAACGAATGGCGATTTCCAAAACCTGGAAAGGCAATATAAGTACCGACTTTGCTACCGCTAACAACTGGACAGACGGTATTGTTCCTTCTCCCGGCGAAAGCGTTGTTTTTGATGCTGCGCCACTCAGGCATTGTATTCTTGACAGTGATCGGAATATTGGAAGTATTACCAACGCACAAAGCGCATACAGGTTTGTTGTAAATGGTTATACTCTGACAGTAACCGGCGATCTTATTTTCAGCAATGGTGCTGAAATTGATGCCACTGCAGCCGGTTCTACCATTGTTTTTTCAGGAAACGGACAACAACAGATTCCTGAAGCTTCTTTTATGAATAATCAGCTACAAAACCTGCAGGTCAATAATTCTTCAAACGTTGTTTTGGCGGGAACTCTTAACATTGGAGAAACTTTTACTGCCACAACAGGAAGACTTGAGGTACTTTCAAATGCTGCTACAATTGGTTTCAATGGTTCTGCTGCACAGAGTTTTTCGGCTGCTCACCTGATGAACAACAAGGTATATAACCTGAATATTAACAATACTGCAGGAGTTGCTTTGTCAGGAAACCTTACTGTTGAAAATTCGCTTGGACTCAATAGCGGTGCATTTGATATTTCAGGAACAATCCTGTCATTTATAAATGGCAATGTCCCGATTTCGCGCACCAATGGAACACTGACAACAAATGCAGGCACAAGCCTTGTGTTTGGGTTATCAGCCGGAACCCAGGGCAATGCATTTACGCTTCCTTCCGGTTTGTTTACTGCAGCTCCGGAAATAAACCATTTTTCCATCAATCGCGATAATCCGCTTACCCTCAGCAATCAGATGATTTCTGTACGAGGAATTGTGCTGGTCTCCAATGGAGTGCTTAACACAAACGGCAACCTCACCCTGCTTTCTTCTCCAACCCAAACTGCCCTCATTGATGGCTCAGGAAATGGTGAAGTGCTTGGTAATGTTACCATGCAGCGATACCTCCCCTCCGGATTTGGATATAAATATGTAAGTTCTCCATTTCAGAATGCAAGTGTTGGCGGATTTGCATCGGGAATTGACCTTGCAGCTGCTTTCCCAACCTTTTTCCGCTATAATGAAAACCGTGATGCCACGGGATGGATGACTTATGTTGATCCTGCCGGTGGGCTGACTCCAATGGCCGGCTATGCGGCAAATTCAGGAACCTCAACTGCTCCTAAAACGCTGAGCCTTACAGGAAATGTCAATAACGGTGTTTTGGCTCCGGTTGCACTCTACAACCACGATAAAACCTATACACAGGGCTTTAATCTGATGGGAAATCCTTATCCGTCGCCAATCGACTGGAATGCAGCCGAAGGATGGACCCGCAATAACATCGACAATGCGATTTATTATTTCGATGCCGGCGCGACCGATCAATACACCGGCACTTACAGCACATACATAAATGGAATTTCAAGCAATGGCACAGCAACCAACATTATTGCGTCCATGCAGGGATTCTTTGTGCATGTCAGCGATGGGGTTTATCCGGTAAGCGGTTCATTTGGCATGGACAACCGTGTGAGGGTGAATAATCTTTCCCCGGCATTCCACAAAAGTTCAGATGACCTTTACCGGCCTGTTATCCGTCTGAGTGCCGGATTTGATGATGGCGTTTCAGTTTCAGATCCTTTGGTGATTTATTTTGATGAAATTGCCACCTCAGCTTTTGAAAATGAACTTGATGCTATTAAGCTCAACAATACCGATACTGAAGTCCCCAGTTTTTATGCACTTTCTGAAGACGGAAAAAGACTCTCGATTGGCGCATGGCCATCTCCAGACGAAAACTGTGAAATAAAACTGGGTGTCAAAACCGGAAAATCGGGAATGCTGACTTTTAGCCTTGCTTCAGCGCAGAATCTGAATCCCGGCATAGGTGTATTTCTTAAGGATAAAATAAGCGGCATTGTGCAAAATCTTCAACAGAAGCCTGATTACAAGGTTTATCTTTCAGAAGGAGATGAACAGAGTCGGTTTGCGCTGATTTTCAGCGACAAAGATATTTCACAGGAAGCGTTTGGCAGTGGAAGCATAGATGCATATGTTGAGGATGGATTGATTTATGTGATCATCCGTTTGAAAGAAGAGCAGGTAAATGTAAGTTTGCTTAATATTGCAGGGCAATCGCTGGTCAACCGGAACTTTAATGGTGAAGGCCATCATAAGCTGGGTCAGGCTCCGGCGCCAGGTGTTTATGTGGTGACTGTTTTCACAGGAATGGGAACTGTTTCCAAAAAAATATTGGTAAAATGATGAATTCAACTTATAAAATCTTCAGGGTTTTGATATCGCTTATGGCGGCAATGGTATTGTTTGCCATTACTGCTCATGCACAGGAAGATCCGCCAAAGCCAATGCAGGTTTCCACCTATCAGCACCTGAGTTTCGGAGCTTTTATCAATGGAAACAACGGAGGAACAGTAACTATAGATCCGCAGGGAAACCGAAGTGTTACCGGTGATATTATCCCTGTTTTTCTGGGAAATCAGTTTCATCCCGCTATTTTTGAAGTTGAAGCAAACGCCGGAGTGGTCATCAGCATTATTAACGGGCCCGACATTACATTAACCGGCAGCAATGGCGGAAGCATCTTATTGCATCTTGGTGCGTCTCTTCCGCTTTCTCCTTTTATCAACTCAACCCGCCCCCCTTTCAGAACCCAGATAATGATAGGAGGAACAATTACAGTGGGCAACACCCTGGCCAACCCACCCGGCGACTATACCGGGCAATTCTTTGTTACCTTTGTTCAGGAATAATCCGAAATGCTTTATTAAAGATGCATATCCTCCGAACAGTCAGCAAAAACCTCCGGATCAGATTCTCTCAGCAAAGGGTTTATGTTGTTGTTCTGTTGATGTTTGTGCTGTCCCTTTTTGGGAATGGCAAATTTGCCTTAGCCCAGGATGATGCTGAATACGATGAAATCGGAGTTTTTCTGATGATTCAGGGTGTTGGCGGTTACGAAATGGATGCCATTTATATGAACGACAGGATTTATATTCCTGTAGCCGACCTTTTCGGATTCCTGAAAATCAACCATACAGTATCCCGGAATTTCGATTCCATTAGCGGGTTTTTTCTGAGAGAGCAGGAGCTTTATCTTATCAGTTTGATTGACAGGTCAATAGTGGTTGGAGCCAACCGCTTTCCACTCGATGAATCATTAATTTTCAGAACACCTTCCGGACTATACCTGCGCAACGATATTTTCGGGAAAGCTTTCGGATTGAACCTCAATTTTAATTTCCGCAGTTTATCACTCGAACTGAAAACCTCGCTAGAACTCCCGGTAATTAAAGAACTCAGGCTGGAACAGATGCGCAAAAATGTGAATCGGCTCAGGGGTGATGTTGCTGTAGACACAACACTAAAACGGAATTATCATCTTTTCAGGGGAGGTATGGCCGACTGGTCTGTGATTTCATCGCAAAGCAGTGGCGGTACCAGCGATACCCGGGCCAGTCTTGCACTGGGTTCGGAATTTCTGGGCGGTGAAACCAATATTTTGCTCAACTATTCAAGCCGCACCGGTTTTGATGAACGTCAGCAGCAATACCGCTGGCGATGGGCAAACAATGACGCAAAAATTGTCAGACAAGTAAATGCCGGTAAAATTCAGCCACGCTCCATTGCCTCAATTTATGCGCCGGTAATAGGAGTTACGGCATCCAACACCCCAACAACTTTCCGCAAATCCTTTGGAAGTTATGTGCTTACTGATTACACTGAGCCAGGCTGGACAGTTGAGCTTTATATAAATAATGTGATTGTTGATTTTGCTACCGCCGATGCTTCGGGTTTCTTCAGTTTTGATGTGCCATTGGTTTACGGCTCATCACAGATCACCCTTAAATTTTACGGGCCCTGGGGCGAAGAGCGTATTCGTGAACAAACCATCAATGTTCCTTATAACTTCCTTCCGAAAGGAACCGTTGAATACAATGTCAGCTCAGGTATAGTCAGAGATACTTCGAATGCAATCTACAGCCGTGCCGAAGCCGGGGTAGGTATTCACCGCAACCTTACCGTTGGCGGAGGAGTTGAATATTTATCATCGCTAAAGGATGGGCCTTCCATTCCGTTTTTGAATACATCATTCCGCTTTTTTAAGAACTTTCTTTTTTCCGGTGAATATGCCCACGGCGTCAAAACCCGCGGATTGCTGAACTACCGACTGCCTTCAAATCTGGTTTTTGAACTTGATTATACCAATTACGTTGCCGGACAAACTGCCATAAGTTTCAATTATCTCGAAGAGCGGAAAGCAAGCCTTTCTCTGCCCATTAAGGTAGGTGGCTTCAGGTCGTTTGCACGGATGTCTTACAAACAGAATGTTCTGCAGCAGGTAACCTATTCCACGGCTGAAGTGCTGCTTTCAACCTACGTAAAGGGCGTAAGCGCCAATATATCGGGATTTGCCAACTGGCTGAGCGAAGGCAATCCATATATGTATTCCAACGTAGCGCTGGGTTTTAAATTGGGTCGTTCAACCAGTTTCAGGCCACAGGCGCAGATTGATCTGACCAATAAAAAACTGATATCGCTGAAAGCTGAACTGGAGAAAAGTTTCTCGCAGAAAGCTTTTTTATCGCTGGTTTATGAAGAAAATATCCGATCAGCTTACCGGAGTATTGAAGTTGCATTCCGCTATGATCTTCCGTTTGCACAAACCAGTGCATCAGCAAGGTTGGCTGATAGAAGGCTTCTTACCACCGAAAGTGCCCGCGGAAGTTTTGCTTTTGGCAGTGGCAATGGTTATGTGCATGTCGATAACCGCTCAGGGGTCGGGCGTGGTGGTATGACCATTGTTCCTTTTCTGGATGTAAATCATAACGGGTTAAAAGACAAAAATGAACCTTACGCAAGCGGGCTTAATCTGCGCATCAACGGAGGCCGGATTCTAAAACAGCAGAACGATTCTCTTATCAGAGTGGTTGAACTTGAACCATTTGCAAGTTATTTACTTGAAATTGACGACAACAGTTTCGAAAATATTGCCTGGCAGCTTGAAGATAAACTGTATAGCATTTACATTGACCCCAATCAGTTTAAAGTGGTTAACATTCCTGTAAAAGTTATGGGCGAGGCCAATGGAATGGTATATCTGAAAGAAGGAAAGCGTAAAAAGGGGCAGGGTCGTATCATCATCAACTTTACCGACAGCACCGGAGCAATTGTACACCGTACACTTTCAGAGCAGGACGGATTTTACAATTATCTGGGCTTTGCTCCGGGAAGGTATTCTGCTGTTATCGATTCTACGCAGTTAAGCAGACTGAACATGATTGCTGATCCGCCAATGATTGATTTTGAAATACTTCCCTATGAATTTGGCGACATTGTGGATGATCTCACTTTTACGCTGATCTCTACACTGCCTCAGCCTGAAATTATTCCTGTTGAAGAAGCAAAACCTGCTCCTGCGCCTGAAAAACCAATATCGCCGGAAGCAAAACCTGCAAAACCTGAAATTCAGGAAGCAAAACCTGTTAAGTCAGAAGCTCCTGTAATAAAACCGGCAGAGAAGCCGATTCAAAACGATTCCATGGAAGCTGACCCTGTAAGGCAATTAAACCAGGCCATGCAGACCAGAGAGGCTATGCGTATTCAGGTCAGAACAGAATTATCAACAGATGCGCAGGTAATCGAGGGGGACATAAACCTCGCTGCCGGTCGGTTTCTTGTGCAAGCCGGAGCCTTTGGAAGTTTCGAGAATGCAAAGACTCTTTTAAATAAGCTTCGTCCAAAATCAAATTATTCCTCTGGAATTGTTATGGAAGGCGGGCTTTATAAAGTCCGCTTCGGATATTTCGCAACTGCCGAGGAAGCAGTTAAGTGTGCCGATGAATTTATGAAAACCGGCACTGTAGTATTTGTGGGCGTGGTGTCAGAAAAGGGCAGATAAGTTTCTGCTTTTATGTCACTATTGTGAATAATTCACGGTTTTCACTTCCATATCCATAAATGCAGCCCTGCATACTATTCAGATCTTCACAAGTTTTGAAGAAGCTTTTATCTGCTTGTGCTTGTCCAGAATCATCAATGTATAAACTCCCGGCACCAGACCATCAAGATCGAGCCTGAAATTTTCACGGTCAGGTGTGGCAATACGGCATAATTCACCCTGCGCAGATACCAGACGAAGTGTATGTTCATTTAAGAACTCCTGAGAAATGCCGACATTAACAAAATCTTTTGCAGGAACCGGCCACAGACTCATTTTAGCCCGGAGATTATTATCGACTGAAGTAGGAGAGTTGTTTATGGGAATATGAAAATCAGCCCCGTTATTGTTGTTCCAGGTATTGTTGTTAAAGTGGATAACAAAATCTACACCATTTACCTGTTGGTCGGGATTGTTGAAAGGTCCGAGTGAGATTGTCAGGTTGCCTCCCGATGGCCCGTTCATAGGCGATTCTATTGCCGGACCGCTTCCGTTAAAGAGATACGAACCCGCGGGCCAGTATGCCTGATCCGGCGTTTGCCAAAGGCTTCCGTTAAGATTTACGCCCCAGTGTAATTTTCCTCCTTCAGTGGTATTTGACTGTGTTATGTTAATTACATCGTTGCGGGTCGGATATTCAGGAGTCCAGGTAACTCCGTTTTGCCCGCCTCCGCCGCCTCCGCCACCGGTGTTCGACTCACCCACATAAACATGTTGGATAGGGGTTTTGGTTAAATTGCCCGACATATCAGTCATTTCAACGTAATAATCAAGCAAAGTTTCTGAAATGCCGGTTATTTCGGAATAATACAGCCCGGCAATGTAATCAGGAAGTATAAAGAAACTGATTTCGGGGTTGTTGGTCACATTTCCTGTCGGGAAGTTGCGATAGGTCATCGTAATGTTCTGCCATGCCTGCACTTCAGGTCCGCCTGCGTATGTCTCGTTGTTGCTGCTGCTCACAGGATTTACTCCGTCGTTGTCAATTCTGTATTTCAGAATAGCCGATTGTATGCCCGAAACATCGTATGCAAAGGTCCATACATGAAAATCGGAAGTATTCTGGTGTTGCTGATAACCATAAATTGGTCCAAAACCTGTTCCTCCCGGATTGTAAGGAAACCTTTGAGGTATAAATACCGAGGGAGGTGTATTGTCGGTGCCTGCATTGGCATTAATAACCTGATCGGCAAATGAACAGGCAATATTACAGGCAAGTGATTGTTTAACTTCCATGTCGATAGATGACCCATAATACATGTATCCGCTGTTGTATGCCGGCAACAGGTGGTGCCAGGCGCGCTCGGAAAGTGTTGACGAAGCATTGGGTTGAACAATACGCGCGATAGCGGGTGTGCCGGTAAGATCTTCGGCCATCTGAACCCTGTTTTCGGCAGCCAGCAATACCGCCCAGTTCCGAGCATCTTCGGTCCAGCCTTCAGGATTAAAACGATAAGTAGAATTGTTATACAAAGGCCAAAGCCAGTTGATAAATTGCGGATGACCCCAGTCGTTGGCTGCATTAACCCATGAACCATCTTCAACATGCACCACGGCGTTTTCCGGCACCGGATGATCGTTGATGAACTGTTGAATGGTGGTGGGGACATAACCCTTGGCTGCTGCAGCGTAGGCAAATCCGGGCACGGAATTGGTGTAATAATCGTAGCCGCCACCCCATGCATTGTCGCCATCATGCGCAAGCAGCACCATTGAGGGACGTTGCGGATCATTATGTGGGGCTATATGGTTGTCAATTTCACCGGTGCCCATGGTGGAATAACCATTCATGTAGCTCAACAGATCGTCCATCGGAACTACAGTAATTTTGTACTCAGTTCCTGTTTCGGGGTCAATATATCTGGCTTTGTGTAACTGATAGCAGTAAGGTGCAGCAAAAGTCCCTCCCCGGCCGTCAATCTGTCCGTTCCACCAGTTGTAGCCCTGTGTGTCAACAACATCGGCACGGTTAGGCGGGTCAATATTGCAGCCCGAAGTTCCAAACTGCAGCGGATAGTCACTCAATGTTCTTGCCAGATGGCTGTTTGCAATTACACTCCATTCAATGCCTTCCTCAACCAGAGCTTTAATGTTTCTTACGCTGAATGAACACTCAGCAGGCCAGTAACCTTTTGAATAAACGGGGTTTGATCCAAAGTTCAGCGCATAAACATAGCGGTGCGCCTGAATCTGCCTTCTGAGCATTTTATCGCTGATCAGCGGCGATAAAGCATGATTCATGGTAAATGCCGTAATGTCCATGCGGGGTTTCCCCGAAGAGGTATTCCAGCCTCGGGCGGTTATGAAATTGTTTTGCCATCCATTGTTATAACCCCATTGATTGGCAGCGGCCAGACTGTTTACATTTTCGATGAGGCAGCCGGAGTAGTTCACTTGAGCCCCGGCTTCGGGTAAGCCAAGCAGCGATTGAACTGCATCTTTGGCACGGTATTGATACACCGCCTTGCGGTCTTCGTTACTGAAAATTTCCTGAATGTTGTTTAACGGATGCTGAAGTCCGTCAGAATACCAGTTGCCGTTATTCCACTTCAGATATTGCGATTCCCAGGCTTTCTGGTATTCATAAGGATTCCAAAGACTGACTTCAGGCCAGTAAATGGGCTGCTCCAGATGCCAGAGATAGGAGGTGTGCACCTGCGAATTTACCTTTTGGCTTATGATTGCCAGAAAAATCAGAAGGATATAAAATGAACGCATAATCTGCTGTTTTCAGCAAATATAATGATTAACGGCTTTATTGCCTGAGCTTGTTTAAAAACTCAGTCAGGAGTTTCCTTTTATGAACTTCTGTCTGGCGCTTTTCGAACAGAAGGGTATTGCATGGTATTACTTTAAATTTTAGGAAACTTTTAGGGGTTCTGTTTTTGGTTCGTTTGATGGCAGATATTGTCTCAATTGTGCAGATGTTTTTATTTTCTGTCTTCACCCTGTCTGACAATGCCTTGATTGTCAGTTGTAAGCAAGGTCTGTGTTGTGGCCGCAAAGTCACTTATGTCTGCCTCTGTTGATAGATTCCTATACAGAATCAGTCATTATCAGTGCTCTGAATAGTGCCTGCAAAGAATCACAAACCTGCGCCCGGTTTGATTTATTACAGCTTGGTTTATACGCGATTTTAATGCGTTTATTGATTGTTTTTGTCAAATGCTGCGATAAATATCTGAATAGATGGTGCTGTTTATATCCTTTAAGTGTGAGATAACTGAACGTGTCCGGAATTAATGAAAAAAGCAGACAGGGACACAATTTTCCGTGTACCTGTCTGCTTTTTAATTATCAGGATGAACCTGTTATTTGGTTATCACAATCTTGCGGATGAATCTGTTGATTTCATTTTGCATTACAACCGTATAAATTCCTGACGGGGAATTGGTAAGGTCGATCATTTGTGAGAAACCTGAATGAACAACTATTGATTCTCTGCTGTAAACTACGCTACCAAGGGCATTGTAAATGGTAAGTGTGTAATTTGAGCTTCCGGATGACAATAGTTTAACAGTAAAATGTCCGTTGTTGGGAACAGGATACACATCCATGCTTAATGAAAGTGATGGGTCTGTGCCAACGTTCAGAACTGAAATGGTATTGGATACTTCTGAAGAACAATCGTTGAGTGTAACAACACAGGTGTAGTCTCCGTTTTCGGTGACTTCATAAGTCTGTGAAGTTGCTCCTTCAATAATAATTCCATTC
>WSXX01000003.1 GCA_009773515.1 Bacteroidota bacterium | reverse complement strand
TCAACGTTACCGAACCTGCGGCGATATCGGCCGCACTTGGCGTGTAGGTCGGTGTCAGGCTGGTGGTTGGGTTGTTGAAACTTCCCGTGCCGCTGGTGGCCCATACAAAACTTGTATAGTTGGTGGCTGTTCCCGATAAGGTGTGAGTTGAGCCTTCACAGATAACGGCATCACTGCCTGCATCAGCTGTGGCTGAAGCATTGATCGTGATGGTCATCGTGCTAACTGCTGCTGTGCTGCATCCGGTGTTCGGGCTTGCTGTCAAAGTCAGGGTTACAATACCGGTTTCTCCTGCTGTTGGTGTCTCCTGCTGTTGGTGTATAGGTTGGTGTTAATCCTGTGGCATTGGTCAACGATCCTAATCCATCCTCTGTCCATAGCAATGACAAGTAATTGCTGGCTGTGGCATCATTAACCGTGTAGGCAGTTCCCTGGCATACTGTGGCATCTGAACCGGCATCGGCTTCGGGTGAGGAAGCAATGGTGAGTGTCATGAAGTCACTAACCTGCGGGCATCCCGTTGCAGCTGTGGCTGTTAGAGTCAGAACCACTGAGCCATTTACTATATCGCTGGCGCTGGGGGTATAAATAGGATCTTCTACGGTTGCATTGTTGAATGATCCTGTTCCAGAAGTCGTCCACAACAATGAAACATATCCACTTGCTGTTGCAGACATGGTTGCGTTGCCATTCTCACAAATGGTTTGATCAATACCAGCTTCAACAGTTGCAGGTGAAGCTAAAGTAATGGTTACCAAATCTGAACTTGCTGCACAAACTCCATTGGTTATTGTCCACCTGAATACATATGTTCCTGTACTCAAGCCTGTTATTGTTGTAGATGGGCTTGAAGGAGTTGTGATGGTAGCTGCTGCCCCGCTTTCCTGAGTCCATTCTCCGATTCCATAAACCGGTGTATTGGCGGCCATAGTTGCTGTTGCAGGTGTTGTGCTGCAAATGGTCTGATCGTTTCCGGCAAAGGCAGGAGTTGGATTGTTGTAATTTGTAACAGTAACATCATCTGTTGAAGTACAAGTGCCATTGGTAATGGTATAACGGAATACATAAGGTGTTGTGCTGGCAATCATACCATTAACTAAAGCCATGGAACCCGTTGTTGGAAGTACTGCCGGAGTATTAGGCCCGGATACAAACGACCATCCACTGGTTCCTGAAGTTGGGGTATTTCCAATCAGAACTGTTGAAGTTGCTGCGCAAAGTGTTTGATCATCACCTGCATTGGCTGAAATGCTCTGATAATAATTAACCGTTACATCTGCTGTACTTGGGGTACAAACACCATTGCTGATGGTCCACCTCAATACATAGGTTCCGTAGGCATCAGCTGTAAATGTTGAACTGCCGCTTGTGGATGCACTGAATGTGCCGGTTCCGCCGCTTACTATGCTCCATGCACCGGTGCCCACTGTTGGAGTGTTGCCACCCAATGTGCCGCTGATTAATGTTCCGCAGAGGTTCTGCGTTGCACCAACGGTGGCTGTAGTCGGAGCCTCGGTATAAGTGCTTGTGGTTGATACAGGGGAGTTGGCATTACCAAATGTGGTTACTCCTGCTCCGGTTGTCTGTGTCCAGGTGCCTGTTCCTACAACTGCTGTATTTCCTGCCAAAGTAGCTGCAAGTCCGCAAACTTCCTGATCACTGCCGGCCGATGCTGTGGTCGGTGTGTCGGAGTTAATCAAACTTACATCGTCGCTGGTTGATGCGCAAACGCCATTGCTGACGGTCCATCTCAGTACATAAGTACCCGGGATCATTCCGGTTACAGTGGAGTTGTATGCTGTTGGTGCGGTAATGGCCGGTACATTCGGGCCACTGATCAGGGTCCATACTCCGGTGCCCGGAGCTGGATCATTGCCTTCAAGTGTAGTATTGGTAACATCACAAAGGCTCTGGTCGTCACCTGCATCGGCTGCTGGTGCTGTTTCGTAGAAGATTACCGTTACATCGGCTGTACTTGGAGTACAGGTACCGTTGCTGATGGTCCAGCGTAAAACATAAGTTCCATAACCACTTGTTGCGGTAAAGGTTGAACTGCCGCTTGTGGATGCACTGAATGTGCCAGTGCCGCCGCTAACAATACTCCAGGCACCGGTGCCAACTGACGGGGTGTTGCCGCCAAGTGCGCCGCTGGTCAATGTACCGCAAAGGTTCTGGGTTGCGCCAACAGTGGCCGTAGTCGGGGTCTGGTAGAAGTTAACAGTTATGCTGGCTGTACTTGGGGTGCAGGTGCCATTGCTGATCGTCCAGGTTAATTCATAAGTTCCGTAAGCATTGGCTACAAAGTTGGAGTTGCCTGAGGTTGGTGCGGTAAAGGTGCCTGTTCCGCCACTGGTGATGCTCCATACGCCAGTGCCGATTGCAGGAGTATTGCCTCCCAATCCGGTGCTGGTTAAGGTACCGCAATGATTCTGGGTTGCTCCTACTGTGGCTGTGGTTGGTGTTTCGTAATAATTAACCGTTACATCTGCTGTACTTGGGGTACAAACACCATTACTGATGGTCCACCTCAGTACATAGGTTCCGTAAGCATCGGCTGTAAATATAGCATCGGGATCGGTAGTATCATCGAATGTTCCTGTTCCGCCGCTTACTATACTCCATGCACCGGTGCCCACTGTTGGAGTGTTGCCACCCAATGTGCCGCTGATTAATGTTCCGCAGAGGTTCTGCGTTGCACCAACGGTGGCAGGGGTTGGGGCCTGGGTATAGGTTATGCTTACAACATCTGAACTTGATGGACAATTTCGCTTGTGGTTGATACAGGGGAGTTGGCATTACCAAATGTGGTTACTCCTGCTCCGGTTGTCTGTGTCCAGGTGCCTGTTCCTACAACTGCTGTATTTCCAGCCAAAGTAGCTGCAAGTCCGCAAACTTCCTGATCTTCACCTGCTACAGATGTGGTCGGTGTGTCGGAGTTAATCAAACTTACATCGTCGCTGGTTGATGCGCAAACGCCATTGCTGACGGTCCATCTCAGTACATAGGTACCCGGGATCATGCCGGTTACATTGGAGTTGTATGCCCCAGGGGTGGTAATAGCAGGTACATTCGGGCCACTGATCAGCGTCCATACTCCGGTGCCCGGAGCTGGATCATTGCCTTCAAGTGTAGTATTGGTAACATCACAAAGGCTCTGGTCGTCTCCTGCTGCTGCAGTTACTGCCTGATTAACGGTAAAGGTGATGGTGCTTGTAGCACATTCTATTCCTGGTGTACCGCTATCGCAAATCTCAACAACCACAAAGTCAATACCATTGTATCCATTGTCAGGATCGTAAGTGAAGTCTCCATCACTTTCAATGGTAAAGGTACCATGCGCTGCAGCAACAACCGGAGTTGTATTAACTGCTAATACTGTTCCATCAGGATCAACATCACCGTTTGTTAGAATATTCCCGGTTAATGTGCCATTGCTGCAAAGTGTGTAATTATCGTCAACCAGAACAGGAGGATCATTGACTGCTGTAACTGTAATCAACAGATCGGCTGTGGCAAATCCGCCATTTCCATCGGAGATGGTGTAAGTGGCCGCCGGAACACTTCCGTTGTAATTGAGAACAGGTATAAACTGGAATGAACCATTGCTGTTGATAACCAGCGTTCCAACTCCCGGAATGGTTGCTGTAACACCGGCTAAATATGTAGTTGATCCAATAACGAACTGTGTAACTGTCAATGGATCTCCTTCGGGATCTGAGTCGTTGGTCAAAACTGTTCCGGCTACCGGCGTATCTTCAGGAGTGGTAACTTCGTCATTAACAGCAACTGGTGGATCATTTGCTGAGCTAATGTTGATGATTACCTGTGCATCCAAATCAGCCCAGTTGGAGCCGTCGGAAGCATTATAGTCGAAGGTAGTGGTTCCAAACCAGTTGGGATCAGGTACAAAGGTCAGCAAATCAAGATCAGCCAGAGGTATCAGTTGCCCTGTGGTTACAAGAACTGAATTCAAATAAAGATCTCCGTTAGCCGGAAGGTTCACGATTTCAACGGTTACCAGATTATCACCATCAGCATCGTTAAAGGCATTGGTAAAGTCTGACTCAGTAAATGTAATTGTTTGATCTTCAGGGCCTGCCTTGGTAATATCTTCCAATACCGGAGCATTGTCGTCGTTGGTAATGGTACCCAATCCACTGGCATCGGTAAGGATGATGCTGCGGCCATTGTTAACCATATTGCTCAATTCAACGGTAAAGGTTTCATTATTCTCAACTTTTGTATCGCCGTTTACACTTACCGTAATAGTTTGGCTGGTTACACCTGCGGTAAAAGTAAGCGTACCTGTGGCTGTAACGTAGTCTCCATCGGCGGTGGTGGCTGTTCCATTGGAAGTTGAATATTCTACTGTTACCGCGGCATCGCTGGCTGCACTCAGGCTTACTGTAAAGATAAAGCTGGTGGTTCCACTGTTGCCTTCGGCAAGGGTTACATCGTCAATACTCAGGGTAGCTGAGTCGTCGTTGGTGATGGTACCTGTTCCCGAGGCACCGGTAATGGACACATTGCGTCCGTTGTTTACCAGATTGCTTAGTCCAACAGTAAAGGTTTCGTTATTTTCAACTTTTGTATCGCCATTTACAAGAACTGTAATCGTCTTGCTGGTTTCGCCTGCGGCAAAAGTGAGGGTTGTAGCTGTTATTGCTGTGTAGTCAACATCGCCTGTGGTGGCTGTACCATTTGCTGTTGCATAATCAACCGTTACTGCTGCATCACTGGTAGCGCTCATGCTTACCGTGAAGGTATAACTGGTGGTGCCACTGTTGCCTTCGTTGGCTGTTACATCGTTGATGGTGATATTGGCCGCATCGTCGTTGGTAATGGTTCCCACTCCCTGATTGTCGGTAAGTGTTACTGCAAATCCACCGTTCGAAAGGTTGCTCAGATTCATGTAGATGGTTTCGTTGGCCTCTACTTTTGTATCACCATTGATCGGTACTATGATGGTGCGACTTGTCTGACCGGCGCTGAATACCAGGGTTCCGGCAACAGAAATATAGTCTCCGTCAGCTATGGTTGCTGTGTTGTCAGCCGATGCATAATCCACCGTTACCGTTCCGCCTACTGCGGATGACAAGGTTACCGTGAAGGTAAGGTTCGAAGTTCCGGCGTTGCCTTCGGTAATGCTTACATCATTTATAGTGATGGTGGCATTATCGTCGTTCAGGATGGTTCCTGTTCCGGTTGAAGTACCAAGGCTGATGTTGCGGCCATTGTTGACAAGGCTGCTTAGTAAAGCTGTAAAGGTCTCGTCGTCTTCAATCTTTGTATCGCCATTAACCAATACTTCAAAGGTTTTTGTGAGTTCGCCTGCGGCAAAAGTCAGCGTACCGTTGGTGGCTGTGTAGTCAAGGTCAGCTGTAGTTGCTGTTCCGTTGGCGGTAGCATAATCAACTGTTACGGCAGCATCAGAAGCGGCACTCATAGTAACTGTAAAGGTAAAGATGGTTGTTCCGCTGTTGCCTTCATTCTGGCTTACGCTGTTGATGCTCAGGGTGGCTGCGTCGTCGTTGGTAATGGTGCCCAGTCCGCTGGCATCACTCAGAGTAATGTCTCTGCCGTTAACGTTCAGGTTACTCAGCGCAACTGTAAAGGTCTCATCATATTCAACTTTGGTATCGCCGTTTACACTTACCGTAATAGTTTGGCTGGTTACACCTGCGGCAAAAGTAAGCGTACCTGTGGCTGTAACGTAGTCTCCATCGGCGGTGGTGGCTGTACCATCGGAAGTTGAATATTCTACTGTTACCGCGGCATCGCTGGCTGCACTCAGGCTTACTGTAAAGGTAAAGCTGGTGGTTCCACTGTTGCCTTCGGCAAGGGTTACATCGTCAATACTCAGGGTAGCTGAGTCGTCGTTGGTGATGGTACCTGTTCCCGTGGCATCGGTAATGGACACATTTCGTCCGTTGTTTACCAGATTGCTTAGTCCAACAGTAAAGGTTTCGTTATTTTCAACTTTTGTGTCGCCATTTACAAGAACTGTAATCGTCTTGCTGGTTTCTCCGGCAGCAAATGTGAGGGTTGTCGCTGTTATTGCTGTGTAGTCAACATCGGCGGTGGTGGCAGTGCCATTGGCTGTTGCATAATCAACAGCAACAGCTGCATCGCTGGCTGCACTCATGCTTACCGTGAAGGTATAACTGGTGGTGCCACTGTTGCCTTCGTTGGCTGTTACATCGTTGATGGTGATATTGGCCGCATCGTCATTGGTAATGGTGCCCACTCCCTGATTGTCGGTAAGTGTTACTGCAAATCCACCGTTCGAAAGGTTGCTCAGATTCATGTAGAAGGTTTCGTTGGTCTCTACTTTGGTATCACCATTGATCGGTACTATGATGGTACGACTTGTCTGACCGGCGCTGAATACCAGGGTTCCGGCTACAGAGATATAGTCTCCGTCAGCTATGGTTGCTGTGTTGTCAGCCGATGCATAATCTACCGTTACCGTTCCGCCTACTGCAGATGACAAGGTTACCGTGAAGGTAAGGTTCGAAGTTCCGGCATTGCCTTCGGTGATGCTTACATCATTTATAGTGATGGTGGCATTATCGTCGTTCAGAATGGTTCCTGTTCCGGTTGAAGTACCAAGGCTGATGTTGCGGCCATTGTTGACAAGGCTGCTGAGCAATACCGTAAAGGTCTCGTCGTCTTCAATCTTTGTATCGCCATTAACCAGCACAGTGATGGTTTTGGTCGTTTCACCGGCAGCAAAAGTCAGGGTTCCGTTGGTGGCTGAGTAGTCAAGGTCAGCTGTAGTTGCTGTTCCGTTGGCGGTAGCAAAATCAACTGTTACGGCGGCATCGGAAGCGGCACTCATCGTAACTGTAAAGGTAAAGGTGGTTGTTCCGCTGTTGCCTTCATTCTGGCTTACGCTGTTGATGCTTACTGTAGCCACATCGTCATCGGTAATGGTGCCAATGGCCTGTGCATCGAATGTTACTAATGCATTGCTGACGTTTGAAAGGTTTATATAGAAGGTTTCAGTGATTTCTACAATACTGTTGTCGGCGATGCTTACAGTAAAGGTTTCTGTTTCACCATTTGTTCCGGCAAAAGTAAGGGTACCTGAAGTTCCGGTGTAGTCACTTACGTCAGTGGCAGTATTGTCAGCTGTTGCATAATCAATGCTTACTCCGCCTTGTACAGCGCCATTCAGGGTAACAGTAAAGGTTGCTGTTCCGGCGGATTCGTTAACGGTAACATCGGCAATGCTCAGACTGGCTGCGTCATTGTCGGTAATGGTTACTGTTGCTGCCGAAGGTGTTCCAACACTTATATTTACATTGCCCGATGAAATTCCGGTAAGCGTTGCTATTACTGTTTCTGATGCCTCCAGAATAAAGTCATCCTCCACAAGTACATCAATAGTTGCAGTTGTGCTACCGGCAGGAATGGTTACCGTTCCCGAAAGGGCCGTGTAGTCATCTCCTGAAGTGGCTGTGCCTCCAACACTGTATGAAATTACTGTTGGTGTATCTGATGCCTGGCTTAATGTAACGGTAAATTGTCCGTTATTTGATGGTTCAGCTGCATTGGGATCGTTGGCGGTAATACTGACAGTAGCAACATCATTGTCGGCAATGGTAACTGTTGCTGCTGAAGGTGTTCCTATTGAAATCTGTGGATCACCCGAAGTAATTGAAGCAAGAGTCACTATAACTGTTTCAGGAGATTCAAGAATCAGGTCGTCGATAACACTAACATCAATGGTAGCTGTAAGGCTTCCTGCCGGAATGGTTACCGTTCCTGTTAAAGTAGTATAATCAGCACCCGGTGTGGCTGTTCCTGAAATCGTGTAACTGATTATGGTAGGAACATCGGCTACCTTGGTGATGGTTACTGTAAACTGTCCGTTATTGGCAGGCTCGGCAGCAGCCGGATCATTGGCAGTTATGCTTACGGTTGCCACATCGTCATCGGTAATGGTAACGGTTGCAATGGATGGCGCTCCGATAGTAATTCCGCTGTTGCCGGATGTAACCGACGATAGCGTGATGGTTACTGTTTCGTCATCCTCAAGGATATCGTCATCAATAACCGGTACTGATATGATTGCACTTGTTTCTCCGGCAAGTATAGTTACTGTACCCGAAAGGGAAGTATAATCGCTTCCGGCAACGGCATCGCCAGAAATAGTATAGCTAATCACCGTATTGGTTGACGAAGTCAGACCCATGCTCACGGTATACTGGCCGTTGTTTGTCGGTTCGGCTGCATCCGGATCGCTGGCGACAACTGAAACGGTAGTAACATCGTCGTTGAGAATAGTTCCCAGGCCACTGTTGTCAGTAAAGGTAATATTCCTTAAGCCAAAGTTGCCTTCACTCAAATCTACTGTAAGGGTTTCGGTTGGTTCTACTACAAGATCGCCATTTACGATAACAGTTACCATTTTGATTTCACCGGTGGTGCCGCTGAAGGTAACAGTACCTGTTGAGGCATCATAATCGTTTGTTGAAACTGCGGTTCCGTTGTTTGTTACGAATGCTACGGTAAAAGGACCATCGGTGCTACGGCCGCTGTGGGTGATGATAAACACATACTCCAGGGTTTCACCGTTGTCAGGCTCTGTATTGGTTACGTTGTTGATGGAAAGGGTAGCTGCATCGTTGTCTGTAATATTTCCGGTTGCCGCGGTGGTAGCTCCTCCTCCGCTCAGAATCACATTCTGACTGCTGGTCAGCAGGTTACTGAGGGTTCCGGTCAGGGTTTCGGGTGCTTCTGCAATAAGATCCTCAAGTATGGTAATGGGCACGGTTTGCGAAAGCGATGCTCCGTTTCCAAAGTTGAGGGTGGTTGAAAATGCTGTGTAATCTGAACCTGTGAGTGCGGTTCCGTTGGAGGTTGCAAAATCAACCGTAATTGCGTTTTGTATTACCCTGTTGGAAGTTATGGTAAATGAACCGGTTCCGTCACCTTCGTTTACTGTAAAGCCCGTAATGGTAAGGGTTGCCTGGTCGTTGTCGTTAATGGTTCCTGTGGCAGTAATTGTGCTGCCCAAAACAATTTGCTGTCCGTTTACATTCACCAAAGCAATGGTACCTGTAAACGCTTCGGTAGGCTCAACTATTAAATCACCTATTACCACTACCGGAATATTTACACTAAGGTTTCCGGGTAGAATGGTATATTGTACAACGGTTTGCTGGGTTATATCACTACCATGCAAGGCTGTACCTTGTGTTGTGGTAAATGAAATAACTACCGGCTCCTGTGCAACAAAATCAAGACTTGCAACAAAGTTATGAGAAACATTGCCATCGGCTTCTGTTACTGTAAATCCGACAAGGTTTACTGTATTCGACAGGTCGTCGTCAGTAATTTCTCCCAAACCAACTGCATCGGTAAAGCCTGCTGTTCCGGTTGTTGAAATATTACTCAGAGTAACTGTGTAGTATTCAGAAGTTGGTTCAGCTATTCCATCGTTTACAATAGGCACAGTAATGGTGCGGGTAGTTCCACTCAAAGAACCTGCTGTAAATGTGATGGTACCGGAAGTCAGGTTGTAATCCGAAGGATATACAGCGGGTGTAGTAAATCCCACGGCACCATTGGTGATGGCAAAACTCATCGTCAGCGCATCCTGCAGGTTGTCGCCCGACATGGTTACTGTAAATGTTGCGAATCCCGGTGTATTTTCGGCAACAGTAACATCATCAATAGCAAAGCTTACCGCATCGTTGTCAATTATGGTACCTATGGCCGTTGGATCGCTTATGGTTACCAAACCTCCTGTAATACCGCTTAAAGTCAGGGTATAGGTCTCGGTTGGCTCGGTATAGGTATCATTGGTGATTGGAACGGTGAAGGTTCTTGTTGCTCCGGTAGTAGATCCGGCTGAGAAATTCAAGGTTCCTGATGACAATGTATAATCCAATCCTTCCAATGCCGAAGCTGTCGGTGTATTATCGCTGGTGGTATAATTTACATCAAATGCATCCTGAATATTTCCTGTTAAGGTAACTGTAAAGGTTGCTGTGCCTGCATTTTCGTTTACACTTACATCAGCAATAGCTATACTGGCAGCATCGTTATCGTTGATAATACCATTGGCGGTAGCTGTTCCCACACTGGCCTGCTGGCCGTTGGCTTCTGTTAGTGTAATGGTTCCTGTAAAGATTTCCTGTGGTTCCAGAATGGCGTCTCCAAGGATATCAACAGGGATGTCGGTAAACAAGGTACCGGCCAGAATGGTCACACTTATGGCTGTACGGGCAGTATAATCGCTGCCGTCAAGAGCAGTTCCATCGGCAGTTGAGAAGCTTAGCACAATGTCATGCTGGGCAGTTGTATTCATACTTGCCCTGAAGTTACGTACCTGGGTGCCGTTGGTTTCGGTAACGGTGAAGCCGGCCAGGTTGATTGTAATAATATCATTGTCAAGTATTGTTGAGGTAGCAGTACCAGTATTGATGGTAATCTGCTGACCGTTTACTGTGGTAATGGCAATGGTTCCAGTTAAGGTTTCGGTAGGTTCGGCAATCAGATCACCTAAAACGCTAACAGGAACATTCACTGTGGTGGAACCACCGGTAAGGGTTACTACTGTGCCTGTTTGTGCAGTGTAGTCGCTTCCGGAAGTTGCTGTAACATTGGCAGTGCCAAAACTCAGTACCACATTTTCCTGTGCCAGTGCGGTCATGGTGACCACAAAGTTAGCAGTTTGGGTTCCTTCGGTTTCGGTAATGGTAAATCCACTGATAGAAAGTGTAGCTGTATCGTCATCGGTAATGGTTCCCACGCCCTGATTATCGGCAATGGTAGCATTTCCGGTGGTAACGATACCACTCAGATTCACATTATAGGTCTCCGTAGGTTCACAAATGGCATCACTGGCAATTACGATAATAATGGTTTGTGTTGCACCATTGGTTGAGCCTGCAGCAAAGGTAACCGTACCTGATTGGGCGGTATAATCGCTGGTTGAAAGAGCGGTGTTATTTGCTGTGGCAAAATTAACTGTCAACTGATCCTGTGTGTTACCAGTCAGCGTAACCGTAAAGGTGGCAGTACCTGCCGATTCATTTACCGTAACATCATTGATGGCCAGACTGGCTGCATCGTTGTCGAGAATAGTTCCTGTGGCGGTGGCTGTTAAGATGGTTACGCTTTGTCCGCCGGCATTCAGGTTACTGATGGTGCCGGTTAAGGTTTCGGTAGGTTCATCAAAAATATCATCTGTAATTGGAATAGCTATCGTTTGAACCAATGCATTTGCCCCACCAAAGGTAAGGGTAGAGGTCACAGTGCCATAGTCACTTCCGGCCAACGCGGTGTTGTTGCTGGTAGCAAAGTCAACCGTAAACGGGGTTTGAACAGCCTCGCTCAGGGTAACTGTATAGTTAGCAGTTCCGGCATTTTCATTTACAGTAAATCCGGTAATTACAAGGGTTGCAGCATCGTCGTTTTCAATGGTTCCGATTCCTGTTGCATCTGAAATGGTGACATTCGGATTGGCTGCTCCGGCTACCAACACATTGCTTAAAGTAGCAGTTAAGGTTTCGTTCAGCTCAACTTTCAGATCACCGTTGATGGTAACGCTGAAAGTTTGTGTTTCGCCCTGTAGTCCAACAAATGTCAAGGTTCCTGAAGTGGGATCATAATCGTTGTCAGCATCGGTTGCGGTTCCATCAGATGTGGCATAATTTACAGTAACACCCAACTCAACGGCGTTGGTAAGCGTCACGGTAAAGGTCATAAGCGAGGTACCTGAGTTGCCTTCGGTTATAGATACATCATTGATTGAAAGAGCAGAAGAGTCATCGTTAAGTATGGTTCCTGTTCCTACTCTTCCGGCCACAGGTATGGTAACATTCTTACCTGCTGCTGCGCCAATGGTGTTTAGTGTAACTGTAAAGATTTCATTGGGTTCAACCATAATATCCTGGTTAACAAGAATTGTTATGGTTTGGGTTTCGCCTACAGCTCCTGTAAATGTCAGGGCCGGGCCACCCGCTGCGGTGAAATCACTTGGTGCCCTGGCGGTTCCGTTGCTGGTAAACCAGGAAACAGTGTAACCGCCAATTACTTCCCGACCCGAATGGGTAACCGTAAATGCAAACGCGGTTGTACTGCCGCCAGTACTGCCTTCAAAAATTTCAATACTGTTGATGGCTAAGGTAGCTGCATCGTCGTCGGTATTGTTTACCGCTACATCTGCAACAGCTGCCGGAAGAATGGCATCATAGTTCGGATCAGTAGTGGAGGCTGTATTAATTGCATTGACTATTGTGTAGGGAATTATTCCGTCGACCACAATATCATCTACTCCGGTAACGGTGACAATTTGGGGAATATTCCAATTGGCTGCAGTGAAATGCAGTTGTGAAAGATTTACTGTTCCTTCGGTCAGGTCGCTGCTCTGTATATCGACATAAACATCATAATCAACACCATCAGTTGCTGGTTTACTTGTCAACACAACGGTAAATGTGGCTGTATGTTGTGCGCCGCTGGCTTCGCTGGTAGTAAGCGATAGTGGTGTAACGATAACTCCGGCTATATCGTTGTCGAGGTTGGTCATCGGAACGTCTGCCGGGTTGATGCCCGGGTATTTGATATCAGTCGGTGATGTTGCAGCGGCTGTAATGATGCTGTACGGAATATCCCCATCTACGATAAATTCATCTTTACCGGTAACTGTGACTAATTGAGGTGTGTTCCAGTTGCCCGGGGTAAAGGTGAGTGAGATTTTGTCAAGTACATCGCATTCGGTAAGATCACTGCTCGATAAAGTAATGGTAACATTATCCGTAGGTTCGGTATTCAGCACAACCGTAAACGTTCCGGTTCCACCGGCTTCAGTGGTAACCTGGTCGATTGGCGTTACCGTTATTCCGGCAACATCGTTGTCAATATTGTTGCCAAGCACATCGTCAGGGTCTACATTGTAATATCCGGAACCAATATCGGTGTTGGCCTGGTCAATAGCGAGAACTATAGTATATCCAATATTATCATCATCCACATCATCATCCACACCAAAAACATAAATAGTCTGAGGCAGATTCCAGTTGGTTTCGTTAAAACAGATAGACTTAAATGTAGCTGCCCCCGGGCGGGTATTGTCGGTGTCAACTATGGCTTCCGTATTTTTGCTGCTTGTTGCAATAATGCATACATCGCCGGTTGGGGCAGTAGGCAATACCACGGTGAAGGAATCCGGGCCCTGGGCCTGATCTTCATAGGTTTCAACCGGACCTCCGGTTACAATTACAGCATCATCAGGTAATGCATCCACTGTAATGGTGAATGTACATTGTTGCCAATTACCGGCTGCATCATAAGCAATATAAGTTACGGTGGTGGTTCCAACATTAAAGGTCCCACTGATTAAATCATTAATTCCGGAACCCTGAGCAGCAGCAGTTGTGGCACCAGATAGTTCATAAGTCAGCATTGTAACAGCACAATTATCCGTACGAACAGGAGGAGTGATTCCGGTAACGCTTGCATTTAAATCACCTGGATTTTGAACATTTTGCGTAAAACTTCCCGGGCAGGTTACTACCGGATTCTGGTTATCATTCACAACCAAATCAAAGGATATGGTTGCTGTATTGGGTGGTGAAGCATGGTCGGCCACGGTCCAGGTTATGTTAGTGGTTCCCTGTTGGAAAATAACTCCATTTAAGCTGGTTCCGCTTGCCGGGGAGGCTCCATTATTCGCTGAATAGGTGATCGTTGGCGAAATGTCGCAATTATCGGTTGGATTCCAGAGGTTATCGGCATGGGTGTAGGTACAAACACTGGTATTGGTTTCCTTGATAAGATCGGCAATATCTTCAGGATCTAGTGCGGGTGGCTGGGTGTCGGTAACCGTAATTGTTGTACTGCAGTTGTTAGAATTACCAGCTGCATCAGTAACAGTGAGTGTAACATTTACTGGTGTTCCAATATTTGTACAATTGAAAGTATTGGGTACAACGACCCTGTTAACTATTCCGCAATTATCTGAAGAACCAGCGGAGAGAGTATTTATATTATCAACTGTTAACGTGTAATTTCCTGTTCTGTCAAGAGCAACCGTTAACGGTGTACATGCAGCTACCGGAAGATCATCATCCGTAACTGTTACGGTATAGGAACAAGTTGAACTGTTCCCTATAGCATCAAGGGCAGTCCAGGTTACTGTTGTTACTCCCGTGTTGAAAGCAACGCCATTCAATGAACTTCCGGTGCCGGTTGTAAGGCCGGTAAGTACATAGGTAACAGTAGGAGAAGTGGTGCAATTATCCGTTGCTGTTGCATTCCAGCCAGTGCCCGAATGCACATAAGTGCAGGCTGTATTAGTTGTTACAGGTTGATTTCCTGAAACTCCACAGGTTATAACCGGAACCAAAACATCCTGAACTGTAACTAAAGCAGTACAATTTGCTGAATTGGCATTTACATCTGTAACTGTCAGGGTAACTGTATTGGTTGCCGGGTTTGAACCAATATTAGTACAATTAAATGTTGTATTATCAAGCGAATAGGTAGCAATTCCGCAGGCATCGGTTGAACCATTATTAATTTGGGCAGGTGTAATGGTTACATTGCCTGTTGCATCCAATTGTACTGTTATATTTTGACAAACAACCACTGGTGGAATATTGTCGATAACAGTGACAGTTGTTGTACATTCGGCATAGTTTCCTGCCGGATCGGTTACTCTTAAAGTAACTGTATTGGCACCAACGGGCGAACAATCGAAAGTATTAGGGGTAACTGTTTTTGTTAGCGGACAATTATCAGACGAGCCAGCAGCAATATTATCAATATCGGTTGATGTTAGTGCATAAGCGCCTGAAGAATTCAGGGTGATTGAAATTGGATTACAAACAACAGTTGGTGGGATCATATCCTCAACCGTAACGGTTGCCTCGCAGGTGGAAACATTTCCACTAAGGTCAGTTACAGTCAGGGTTACCGTTCTGGGACCCAGATCGTCGCAATCGAAGGTATCGGGGCTGACAGCCAATGACTGAATACCGCAGTTGTCAGAAGAACCATTGTTTACATCGGTAGCTGTAATGCTGGCACTTCCGGCTGCATCAAGCTGAACTGTTATATTCCGGCAAACAGCATTCGGATTCTGTGTATCGTTTACAGTAACTGTATAAGAGCAGTTTCCAAAATTGTCTGAACCATCGGTGGCTGTCCAGGTTACTGTGGTTACACCTCTGTTGAAGGTAACTCCGGCAAGGCTGGTATTGGCAGGGTTGGAAGCCACTTCAGTTGCTCCCGTCAGGGCATAGCTCAGGCTGGCAATCGTTGTACAACCGTCGGCGGCACTGGCATCCCAGCCTGTTCCTGAATGGGTATAGGTGCAAACATCGGTATCAGTGCTAACAATCTGGTTTTCTACCGGACAGGTAACCACCGGATTAACAGCATCCACCACAGTAACTGTAGAAGTACAGGTGGCTGTATTGCCGTAATCGTCGGTTACGGTGAGGGTTACGGTGTTAGGGCCAAGATCGGCACAGGTAAATGAAGAAATATCAATGCTGAGTGTTGGTGTAGCATCACAATTGTCGGTTGAACCATTGTCAACATCAGCAGCAACAATGCTCACATTTCCGGTGGCATCAAGGTTTACGGTGATATTTTTGCAGCGGGCCACTGGTGGCAGATTGTCAACCACAGTGATGGTGGTGGTACATTCGTCAAATTGTCCGCCCGGGTCGGTTACCCTTACGGTGACTGAATTGCCGCCAATATCGGTACAATCGAATGTATTTGGAGTTACTGTAGTGGTAAGGGTAGTGGCACAGTTATCAGCTGAGCCTGCTGAAAGGGCATTCAGATTGTCCTGAGTCAGCACCCAGCTGCCCGCTGCATCCAAAGCTATGGTAATCGGGTTACAAACTGCACTAGGCGGTGTATTGTCAACCACAGTTACTGTAGCATCACAGGTGGAAGTATTACCGTTGTTGTCGGTAACAGTAAGGGTAATGGTATGTGTGCCTACATCGCTGCAATCAAACACGGTCTGGCTGGCGGCGTATCCCAAAATACCGCAGGCATCGCTGGAACCGGCATTCAGACTGGCCGGATTAAGCACGGCCTGCCCAAGAGCATCAAGTGTTAAAGTAGCACTGGTGCAAACGGCTGTGGGCGGGGTAACATCTCTAACGGTAACTACTGCATCACAGGTAGCGGTATTGCCACTAATATCAGTTACGGTAAGGGTTACAGTATTGGTTCCAACATCGGCACAGTCGAACACACTCGGGGTAACTGAAAGGGTAACCGGGCCGCTGGGGTCAGATGAACCTAAACCTATAGCTGCTATATCATCTACATCAAGTTCATAATTTCCGGTAGCATCCAGGTCAATGGTTAATGGGTTACAAACAGCTGTCGGGTCTTCTTCATCAGTGATTATTACCTGGTAACTTCCGGTGGTGGGGCCGTTGCCATGAATATCGGTGGCTGTCCAAACTACAGTGTTGGTGCCAATGGCAAACTGAACTCCCATAATTGAGGTAGTTTCATCAATACCAACAGTCGTTCCGCCATTAATGGTATAGGTAATAATATCAACTTCGCAGTTATCTGTAACAACCGGATTCCAGGCTGCATCGGTTGTAATGTTGGAAGTATAGTAATTCTCTCCAGGATCGGTTGAGCGGGTTTGTGTGCCCACAGTAACTACCGCAGGAGGTTCGGGATCGGTTATGGTAAATGTGCTGGTACATGTGGCATTCACATTTCCACTCATATCGTAAAGTCTCCAGATTACCACATCGGTGCCCACAGGTAGCTGCACCCCGACAAGGGTGGTTAGCAGGTCGGTGCCGACCTCAGGCCCTGAATTAATCTGGTAAGTAAGTTTCCACACATCGTCATTGTCATCAAATCCATAAGGGTCGTATTCCGAACCGGGCACTGTATAGTAACATTCGCCGGGATCGGAGTCCTTGGCTACCGTAGCAGCAGGACAATTGGCAATGGTGGGGTCTTCATTGTCTTCTATAATAATTACAATGGTGCAGGATGTAATGTTGCCACTGGCATCGGTTACTGTCCATACTACTTCATGTGTGCCAATTTCAAATTGTTCTCCGCTGAGGCTGGTTGAATTGTCCCGGTCGTTGGTAAGTACCCAGCTACAATTATCACCATAAGCGGTAGGGTCAAATTCAACACCGACTGCAGTATAATAAGGTTCCTCATCATCTGTGTCAAGGGTAAAAGGACTGCCTGATACGCAGGTAAGTGTTGGAGGAATTGTATCTCTGACAGTTATATCAAATGTATAGCTGAAAGCATTTCCGGCTGCATCAACCGTTGAAATGGTAACCGGCGTTACGCCTACAGGGAATATATAACCGGGCACAGCATAAGCCGGGGTGTAAATTAAAGTGAGGGGGGTGGTTACGTTATCAACAATCACAGGCGGGGTATAATTTACCGCCATGCTGCACCCACTTGGGACAGAAACAGTAATGTTCTGTGGAATATTGGTGACTCTGGGTGCTTCAGTATCGACAACATATACAAAGAAACTGGCTGTACTCTCATTTCCGTTGTCATCTTCTGCAGTCCATATTAGTTCATTTGCTCCCATTTGGAGAATCTTACCGGCAAACGAAGTGCCGCCAAAAATGTTTTCCAGTTTGGTTACAATTCCGCAATTATCCACGGCAATAACATCATCAAATTCGGTTCCCTGTACGGTATAAAAATTTTTAGTTGAATCTGTGCTGCGGGTTTGGTTTCCGGGCACGGTAATTACCGGTGCTTCATGATCTTCGATGGTAAGGGTAAAGGAACAGGTAGCAAAATTACCGTTTTCGTCGGTGGCAGTCCAGGTGATGGGTATGATGCCAGTACCGGCACCTACATTAAATCCTCTTGGGATAGATACTCCGGATAAGGTTGTTGTTCCGCTAACAGTTGCAAGTGTTTCGGGGTGAATAAAACTCCAGGTAAGTGTCGGTGTGGAACAGTTGTCGTCAAACTCAATGGGGTCAAATTCGTTACCCAGCCCTATATAGGCACAGGTGCCTGAGTTGGTATTCCGGGTTTTGTTACTCACGCATGTAATGGTAGGCGGCGTGTCGGTTACCACCACATTAAATACGCAGGTTGAAATATTGCCCACATTATCGGTAGCAGTATAGGTGACTTGGGTTATTCCTACATTGAACAACTGACCGGGTGAGTGTGTGGAAGTAAAACTGGCTACTCCCGAACAGGCATCGGTAGCAATCAGGTTGGGCCAGCTAACAATGGCAGTACAGTCTTCGCCCTGAGAAATGGCTGTTACATCAGCAGGAGGGCAATTCTGAATCACCGGCCCCTGATTGTCAACAACAGTTACCACCTGGGTATGCACAGAGGTATTGCCGCTGGCATCGGTAAAGGTCCACCTTACATTGTTGGGGCCTATATCAAATGGCATTACCTGAACCAGGTCATTGCCTATAATTATGCTACCTGCCGGAGTACAATTATCTGTCGCAGTGGGGAATGTAGGAGTTTGGGTGGATACACAACTTCCCGGATCTACATTATAGGTAACATCATCAAATGGTTCATCCATCACCGGTGGTTGAGCATCTACTACAGTTACGGTATATACACAGGTTTCGGTATATGGTGTGCCGCCAATGGTTTGGCTGGCTGTCCAGGTTACAGTTGAGGTGCCGGTGGAGAAAATGGCGCCGTTAAGTGTGGTATTGGAAAGTGCATATGGCCTATCCAATTCATCTGTAATTTGAACATTGTGGGTCAACGTGCGGCCATCTATAACTGCCAGATTTTCCCAGGCGGGATTCAGTGCATCATTGGCAATTGTATAATCACAATTGGATGCCCCTGTATTGAAAGTAGCATTCTCAGGGCAATCCAGTAGTGGATCAAAGGAATCTACAACAGTAACATTTACAGTACATGTAGCTGTATTCGGGGTGGGCTCGTTTGCGTCAACTGCGGTCCATACTATGGCATGATTACCGATGCTTAATTGTGTTCCATTTAAATAACCGGTGCCTGTTATATTATTGGTATATGATTCCAGCTCGCAATTATCTGATGCTGGCGGGGTAAATTCATTGCCTATCACAGCATAATAATTTACTTCTTCGTTGGTAAATTCGCGGTAGTAGGTGGTAACAGGGCAGGTAATTACCGGAGCAATATTGTCGGTAACCGTAATAGCTTGATTGTGTGTTACATAATTACCATTAAGGTCATGTACTGTCCAGTAAATGGTGGTTATCCCGATGGGGAATATATTTCCCAAAGGATAGCGGCTAACGGATATGGATCCTGATGCGGTACAGTTGTCGCTGCGGGTAGGTGTGCCTGGATCAACTGTGGCGGTGCAACTTCCGGCTCCAACCGTGGTTGAAATATTGTCAGGCCAGATAACTTCAGGATTCTGATTGTCAACAATGGTAACTGTGAAAGTACAGCATTCGTTTTCGTCTGTGCCTTCTGTCCCTGTCCATACTACTGTTGTTGTAGCATCTCCTGGGAAAACAGCACCAGCCAGGGTAGTTGAACTGGGAGCATAAGGTAATGTACCGGAATTGGTAGTTTGAATATTGTGCGTTAAGGTAACTTCAGGCGAGGATTGAGTACTGCTGACATCAAATTCTACTCCAACTACTGTGTATGAGCATTCATCTTCATCAGTGTTTCTGTATTGGTTTCCTCGGCAGGTCACTGGTGGAGGATCGTCGGTATTTATGTCAATTACAATAGTACAACTATTGGAGTTGCTGGCAGCATCAGTAACAGTCCAGGTAATTGAAGTGGTTAGTACATCGATTCTGGCACCAGCCAAAGTATTTGCAGAAGGAGCATATGGTAATATTCCTGAGTTTGTTGTTTGAATATTATGAGTCATTGTTACCGGTTCTGAGCAATCCCATACGCCATACGGGTTAAATTCATGGTCAAAGACAGTGTAATAATTTTGTCCATCGTCCACTTGACGGCAAATAGTAGCCGGGCAACTCATTGAAGGGGCATCATCATCAGTTACGGTAATGGTTTGAACAGCACTGTTGGTGTTCCCGTGGATATCTTCTACATACCAGGTAATATTGGTAGTACCAATCTCGAAGCCCCAATATGAATAATGGTTATTCCAAAATGCGTAAACCCCGCAATTGTCAGAAGTAACAGGCGTACCAAGATCTGCAATGGTTGCATAACAGCCAGCATTGGTGCCTATGCTGATATTTGCAGGTGCGGTGATTGTGGGCAATTGATTGTCCTCTACAATAACATAAAAACTACAGGTGTTGGTATATGTTGTGCCGTTTATTGTCTGGGTGGCTGTCCAGGTTACCAGGGTAGTGCCTACTGCAAAAATGGCACCATTCAATGTAGTATTACTTAGCGCATAAGGCCTTGCCACTGAATTTGAGGTTTGTACATTGTGGGTAAGTGTTGCTGCCCCGGAAGTAGTAGTAGCATTAAATTCTGTTCCAACAACAGTGTAACTGCATGCTCCGGTGGTGTTATTTTTTAACTGATCTCCAACACAAGTAATTGGCGGATATAATTCCGATACCACAATTACATCAAAAGTACAGGGGGTTGAATTTCCTGCTGCATCGGTGGCTGTCCAGATAATGGTGTGAGTACCTGCAGGTAGCTGAACTCCGTTAAGCGACCCCAATCCATTATAACTGTTTACATAAGAAGTAACAGCACAATTATCTGTTGCTATTGGCCGGAACTCCCCTATTCCAACGGTATAATAGTTTTGTCCATCATCCACAACCCTCACATAATCATTGGCCGGGCAGTTGATCACCGGATCGGTGTTGTCAACCACGGTAATATTCATGGTCTGGGTGTTGGTGTTGCCGTAAAAATCGCGCACAGTCCAGATCACCTCGGTGGTTCCAACCGGGAACACGGCATAATTCAGCGAGCGGTAATTGTTGTAGTCGTTGCGGATAAATAAATTTTCTTCGGTACAGTTATCATCCGGAAGCTGGGGATCAAATTCAGTTCCTGAAACTGTGTAACTGCAACTGCTTGAAGAAGCATCTCTGGTAGTATTGGAGGTTAAGGTGTAAGTCGGTGCGGTTACATCCAGTACTTCTACTTCAAACTGCTGGGTAACGGTATTGCCTGAAGCATCGCTCAGCGTCCAAACCACTACGGTAATACCCACAGGGAATTGGAAGTTAGCTAGTGTTGCTGTCGAATTTTGATTGTTAACCAGAATCGGGTCAGGACAGTTGTCAGTTACGGTTGGATCAAACTCAGTCCCTACAGCTGTGTAATAACAAACACCTGCCGGGGCATTGCGGGTCTGATCGCCCATGGTTGAGGTAAACGAAGGAGGAATAACATCATTAACCTTTACTATAAAGGTGCATGAGTTGGTGTTTCCTGCCTGGTCGGTGATTGTCCATACCAGTGTGTTGTTTCCTGCATTCAAAACGAGACCAGCCATAGTGGTGGAGGCTCCTCCGCTTGTTCCATTGATAAAGTATTCCAGCGCAAGGTCTCCGGGGCAATTGTCAGACAAACTACTGGGATCAAATTCAGCTCCTGAAATGGTATAGGTACATCCGCCAGCCGGGGCTGTACGTATTTCATTTCCATGACAAATAAACTGTGGCAACTGATTGTCTGAAACAGTAATGATTACAGGAGTAGCTGTAACCATATTGCCATTAACATCGCTTACAGTCCAGTTAATCTGGTAAGATGTTGCTGATTTGGGCAACTGAACTCCGGCCAGAGTGTTGGTTCCTGTGCCGAAAGTGCTCCCATCATTGGTAATAACAAATGTAGCAGGACTCACTGTGCAATTGTCCTGGATATTGGTAACATCAAAACTGATGTCAGGTATGGTATAATAACACTCACCCGGATCTGTATTTTTGGCATGGGGCCCAACCGGAGGTTGAGCAAAGGTTGGGTTTTGATTGTCGGTTACCACTATTGTTATGGTACAGCTAGATGTATTGTTAGAACCATCAGTTACCGACCATATTATATTGTGGGTGCCGGCTGGTAGTTGCTTATTCTGTAATGTACTTGTTGAATCAAAAGAATTTATGGCTGTTACAGGACATCCGTCATCTGTTGTGGGATTAAATTCTGTACCCTGAACAGTATAGAAGCAAAAACCGTTATCTGCATTTCTGGCAAACGGACTTCCGGCCGGACAAGTGATGGTGGGAGGAGTAAGGTCGTTTACAATTACATTAAAACTCATAAAAGTTTCATTGCCTGCAGCATCAAGGGCGCGGTAACGCACCAGGGTGGTTCCTACCGGAAAGGTTGATCCCGATGCCAAACCGCTCACCTGACTGAATATTAAACCAGGGCAGTTTTCAAAAACTGTTGGAGCTATCCAGGTTACAACTGCTCCACAACCTTCGGTGATATTTACCGTAATGTTTGTAAGTTGCTGGATAACCGGTGCAACACTATCATTTACGGTAAGCCTGAAAGAACTGGTGCTGCTGTTGCTGCCATCGCTTGCAGTCCAGGTAATGAAATTAATTCCTTTATTCATAAATTCACCCGCAAGGGTAGAAGTGCCGGTGGCAGTGGTGGCTCCGGTAACCGACCAGCTAAGCGTAATATTGGCTGTACAGTTATCGGTAACTGTTGGGTTAAATTCTGTACCCGCAATTGTATAACCGCAGGCATCACTGTTGGTGCCACGTATCTGGTTTCCTATACCTACAATTACAGGACCTTGATTATCATTCACGGTTATTGTAAAGGTAAGCGGGGTAAGTGTGGTGTTGCTCGAACCATCTGTAGCTGTCCAGCTAATTACGTTGGCTCCTGGATTCAGGTTTTTACCAGCCAATGAACCGGTTCCGCTCAATGTGGTGGCACCGCTTACTGTATAGGATAATATAGCCCCGGAGCAGTTATCGGTGGCTATGGGGTCAAATTCTGTACCCACCACTGTATAATAACAAAATCCTGAGGTGTTGTTTCTACTGCTGTTGACAGAGGTGGCTGTCGCTGAAATGGTTGGCGCAGTGTTATCTACTACTGTAACAGTTGCCGTGCAGGTGCTGATATTTCCGGCTGCATCTCTTACGGTAAGTGTAACTGTATTTGCTCCGATGTTGGAACAATTAAAGCTGGTCTTGCTCAAAGTAAGGATGAGATTACCAGCGACTGTACAATTGTCAGATGACCCATTGTTAACCTGCGCAGTAGTTAATGTTGCTTGTCCCGAAGCATTTAGGGTTAGGGTTGCAGGCTGGCAAACTGCTACTGGCGGTGTATTGTCAGTAACGGTTACATTAAAGGTGCAGGGATTGCTTACGTTATTTGATGCATCCCGAACTGTATAAGTCACTGTTGTTGTTCCTACCGGGAAAGTTGCTCCGGGCAGATGTGACTTTGTCCACACAAGATCACCTGATGGTGTACAGTTATCTGTAGCCGTAGGTTCTGTCCAGCTAACCACAGCATTACAGGTAGTTGCTCCAACTCCGGTACCCACCGAAATATTTGTCGGGCATCCGCTGATTACAGGTCGCACCAGGTCGTTTATGGTAACGGTGAATGAACATACCGTACTGATATTTCCGGCTCCGTCGGTTGCAGTATAGGTTACTGTTGTGGCACCTACACTGAAGATAGCTCCGGGGGTATGTGACTTGATCCAGACCAGACTACCTGATGGAGTGCAGTTGTCGGTGGCTGTAGGTTCGGTCCAGCTAACAGCAGCGGTACACGATCCTGCGCCGGCTGTGCGGGTAATGTTGGCCGGACAACCACTGATTACCGGTATCTGGGTATCGTTCACGGTTACTGTGAACGAGCAGGTGGCGGTATTGCTGGCAGCATCGGTTACTGTCAGTTGAACTGTGGTAACTCCTACACTAAATATCTGTGTTCCGGGCTGGCCGCTTCCGCTCAGGGTAGTAGCTCCTGTGGTACTCCAGGCAAGTGAGGAACCGCTGCAGTTATCACCAAAAACTACCGTTGGTATCGCCACACTTGCCGAACACTGGTTTAGTGCATTGGAAGTGGTGATGTTGGCCGGACAAGTTACCGTTGGATTTTCGGTATCGCTTACCGTTACTGTAAAGGTGCAGGTCGCTGTATTCAGCGAAGCATCAGTTACCGTTAGTAAAACGGTTGTCACTCCCACATTGAAGGTTTGTGCGCCAGGCTGGCCGTTTCCGCTCAGGGTTGTTACACCTGAGGTACTCCATGCCAATGATTCACCGGTACAGTTATCATCAAATGTTATGGCAGGTATGGTTACACTTGCCGAACATGAACCCGGGGAATTGTTTGCCGTTTGATTGCCCGGGCAGGTTACCGTGGGCACTTCATTGTCAGTAACTGTTACTGTAAATGAACATGTGGCTGTGAGCGAAGCTCCGTCGGTTACTGTCAGGTTTACTGTGGTTACTCCGGTATTAAAGGTTTGTGTGCCGGGTTGTCCTGTTCCACTTAGTGAAGTTACCCCTGTGGTGCTCCATGCCAGGGAAGGACTGCTGCAGTTGTCGCCAAAAGTAATGTTTGGGATGGTGACGCTTGCTGTACATGCTGAGGCATCGGTATTTGCCGAGATATTTGAAGGGCAGGTAACCGAAGGTAAATCGTCATCACTTACCGTTACTGTAAAACTACAGGTTGCTGTGTTCGCTGGTGAGGCTCCATCTGAAACAAGAACCGAAACCGTGGTAACACCAGTGTTAAAAATTGCACCGTTCAGTGTGGTATTTATTGTTCCTGTGGTTGCTCCTGACAGTGTATAAACTATTGAAGCAACAGTACAGTTATCGGTTGCTGTCACATTCCAGGCTGTTCCGCTGTGGGTGTAAGAGCAAAGTCCGTTGTTGGTATTGGCTGTCTGGTTGCCGGGGCAGAAGGTGATATTTGGGTTTTGTATGTCTTCAATAGAAACTGTAAAACTACATTGTGCTGTGTTTCCGGCTCCGTCGGTAACGGTCCAGGTTACAGTAGTGGTTCCGGGCTGGAATACCACTCCGTTCAGATTTGTACCTGTTGCTGGTGATGCACCATTATTGGCCGAATAGGTAACCGAAGCAACGGTGCAGTTGTCTGCACCTGATGGATTCCAGGCAGTTCCTGAGTGGGTATAGATACAACCTGCAGCGGCAGGTACAATCTGATTGCCTACGCAGCTTATGGTCGGATTTACATTGTCGAGAAGCGTAACATTAAAATTACATGAAGCTTGATTCCCTGCTGCATCAGTTGCGGTTAGGGTTACAAGTTGGGTGGTGTTGTGATTTGAAATTGTGGTTCCCGGGGCGGGGGACTGGGATATGGTAATTGAACCTGATGCAGTGCAGTTATCAGAAACAGTGGCAAGGCTGCGGTAGTCGGGAAGGGCGGCCGAACATCCGGTGGTGGGATTTGGATTCAGGGTTTGATTACCAGGGCAAGTAATGGAGGGCGGGGTATTTTCAAGCAAAACAGTATAGGCAACTGAAGTTGTACAGGCTGGGGTGGCGTTGCTGATGGCTCTGACAGTATAGGTGGTGTTGGCAGTAATTGAAGTTTCATAGGGCAGGTCGGCAATCTTGCTGGTGTTGGCGGCATTCCACAATTCATACAAACTGCCGTTGGTAGCAGTGGCCGAAATGGTAAAGTTTACACCAGGGCATTGGCGGGCAGATGGAGTCACAACTATGGCAGTTGGAACCGGATTCACTGTAACAGTAACAGTGGCAGGATTCACCGGCAAACTGTTGCTGAATGCATCAGTCACACTTACCAGGCTGTAGGTAGTTGTAACCGTTGGTGAAACCACAATGGGATCACCAGCAACAGGTGGATTGTCAATATCACAATTACTACTGTAATTGTTTACAACGATATTGCTGGTGCCATCAGAATAGGTGACCGTGTACGGACCCGCCGATTGACAAATAATTACATCCAACGTTGTGGAGCTGCCGGAACAGATGGTGCCATCGCCGGTTATCCGCAAATATGCGTCCTGCGCATACGATTGCTCAATAGTAAGCACCTGGCTTATTACCATAAATGATAATATCAGTGCGGATACACTGAAAGCCTTTTGAACTTGCTGTTCAATCCTTGAGTAAAGAGAATTTGTCATAACCCCTGGTATTTTTTGTCGCCCTTACTGCTTAATGCAGTTATTTATTATTTCTTATTCACACAAAAAACGGCAAAGCAATGTACTGGTAAATCAAATTATTGAAATAAATCTGACATCACAGACACCTTCACCGCAATATTGCGATTTGTTGATGTGTTCTTTAGTAAAACCTGGTTTGAAAACTGAGAAGAAATATTTTTGGAAGTATCTGCCAGAGCAATCACTATCCGGGAAAAAATTCCTGATTTAAGTCCACGGATTAAACTGATTGGTAAGTTTTTTATCATCTTCCCTCTGTTTGTTTGAAAATCAATTTTTCAACTCTTAAAGGTATTGTTATCTATATATATAGTAACATATGCCGGAATGTAACTTGTTAACACCAGAGTTGTTAACAAGTTGTTAATTTTAATTATGCTAAATATTTTTACATTATTCAATATTCTATCAACTTCTGTCACTATAACAGTACTAATTCGAAATAATTTTTATAATTGTCTGTTTATAAATACTTTAATTGGTTTTTGGCGCAATTTTTTTATTGTTCTTTAAATTTTTTGGCAATTGGTATTGTTCATTAATATTAAATATATTTGCATATTTGATCTGATAAACAGATTTTTTGGCAAATTTTCAGGATACAGAAGTATAAGTACAAAATACTGTTTTACTTGTTTGACAGACGTTTGGCGAGGCTGATATTTGCACATATTTCCAATTGTTAATAAGTATCGCGAAAATGTAGTATCATTCAAAATTATAAGTCACCAAAATAAGCCAAATTGTACAAAAACAGGTGATTTGTATATTATTTTAGCCATAATGTAAATATTTTATACACCACAAGTCATAAATTATTGTAAAAAAAGTTATAATTTATAATCATTCTAAATAATATTTCTTACTTAATAATACAAAATTATAAGTAGGTAAGAGGGCTGAAAAAGTAGCAGGAATTGCTTTTATAACACTGTAATACAATTATATACATTTATTACCTTGTTATATTGCCTTGTAAATACAAAAAATCTGCTGATTAATTTTTTTACTTATTATTTTACATCCATTTCTTCCTTTTAAACATAAGAATCATCAAACCGGCAAGTGCTACCATAAAAAACATAACCAGCCAGAATGAGTGAGGGTCATTTTGAAACGGAAGTCCGACATTCATCCCGTAAAGGCTGGCAATAAAAGTAAGGGGAAGGAGTATGGATGAAATCAGCGTGAGTACTTTCATTATTTCGTTGGTGCGGTTGGTTTGAAGAGAATCAAAAGTCTTTGACAAGCCTTCCACAATTTCCTGATAGTCTTCTGTCATGTCCCACATCTTCTGGTAATAATCGAGGATATTGCCCCAGTAATCTTCCATATTTTCAGCATAACCAGCAATGTCGCCCGATTCAAACTTGTGAAACAACCTGAGTTGTGGCTTGAAAACGGTATTTAACAGAATAATGTTCTTCCGCGTAAGCGAAATCCTCTCAATGGTACGCTCGGCCTTTTTATTGAAAAGATCACGATTAATAAGCTCTACCTCTATTCCAAGCTTGCTGAGCAAGGATAAAGATTCCAGCATCAGATGCTCAAGAATTTTGTACAGCAATGCATCGCTGGTCTGCACCTGACGTACCTGATAACTGTCATCGGGGTCTTTTCCGCTGTTGAAAATATTTTTGACTACCCAATGCGATTTGCCTATGGTAATAATGTAGTTGTTGCCCCAGAAAATCTTTACCTCCTTTACTTTCAAAAACCGGTTCCATCGGTCGAAATACGGGAAATGAAGTATAAGAAAGTAATAGTCGTCGTAAATGTCAATCTTGGGTCGCTGATTGGTCTTGCTGCGACAGTCTTCTATATCAAGCGGATGAAAGTGGAAACTATCTTTTAAAAACTGCAAATCCTCCTCGGAGGGGTCCATTATGTGATGCCACTTCAGTGTGCCAATTTTAATGGTTTCAATCATGATGACCTCCCGCTTTTAATTGTATCTCAGATGTTCTTCCTTATCAGAATGCAGGCTATAAACCAGCGATGCAAAGGTAATGAAATCTGTCAGACCCGTTTGGGGGATGAAGGCAGTTGCCATTATTTACTTCGGAGGCGCACAATGCTTTTCATAATTCGATAAACCTGAAGGATCTCCCAGCTTTGCAGCTGCATCAAATCTTGCACAGGCTTCATCTTTCCGCCCAAGCCTTAAAAGTGCTATTCCCTGAACATTCACCAATGCCGGGTTGATTGCACCCATCTCTTCTGCCTTTGCGATATCGGCCAGACAGCGCTCATGGTTCTTAAGTTCCAGATTCAAATAAGCACTCAGTGTGTAGGCTTCTGGGTATTCACCGGCTTTTGAAAAAAACTCATCAAGCAATTGTTCCGATAATTTAAAGTTGCGTGCTTTAAAAGCGTCAAATGCACTTCTGAAAACCGGCAGATGAGGTTCAATTTTTATCTTTTGCTCAAGGATTTTCCTTCTTCCCACAATTTCCTCATTGCCAGGAAGAAGACTATCGGCCTCTCCTGTTAATTCCAAAGCTTTGTCAAAGGAATTATGTCTTCTGTAGAAATCAATCAGATCAATCCAGGCATCAGCACTTCGGGGATTTCGTTCAACAAATCCGGCAAATTGTTCTGCCGATTCATCAAATAAACCGGCATTTTCAAGATAAATTGCCGTGTTCTTTATGTACTTGTAATGATATGGCTTCATCTCAGCCGCCTTTTTCATATAATATAATGCACTGTCTTTTAGCTGTCGTTCATCATACATCCACGACAGAAAATACTCCCTGCGCGGATCATAAGGATTGCTGCCGCTGCCAATCAGAAGTCTGTATGCTTCATCAAAACGCTGGTCGTTTATCAGATATCTTGCCACAGTTACGTCCACTGCTTCACCCCACGAGGTGATGTCAGGAATAGGCGGCATTTGAAGTCGAGGGTCTTGTGAAGAAATAGTAAGTTTTCCTCCGGTTATCTGTGGAAACATAAGCCTCTGTGCCCTGAGCGACTGAACATTCAATATTAAAACATAAATAACCGGCAGTAGAATCACAGCAAAGAGAATGGGCAACAGGGTTGCAGCTATTTTCGATTTATTGTTTGTTTTGTTCTCCTCCGCTCCTGCTGCATTTTTATTAATGGTAAAGGCGGCTGTAGCTGATGCTGCAAAAACGGCCAGTAATATCTGTATTTCTGTTCTGTCGGATGGAAAATTGAAAAAGGCATCCACGCTGTAAAATGCTATTCCGATAGAGGCAATAAAAAGCAACGGCCTGATTGTTTCATTTTCTCTTCCTTTTTTACCTACCCTCAGAAACATAAAGAATGTAAATCCCAGCAGGGCAATGTAGGAGATGAACCCGGGAATGCCGGTTTCGGCAGCTGTTTCAAAAAAATCGTTGTGGGCTTTGTAAAGATGAGTGAACCCGGGATCGGTCTGATGTTCATATCGCAGAGAGTTTATTTTCCAGTTGCCTGCGCCAACTCCGGTAAATGGTTTTTCTTTAATCATCTCCCATGACCATTCCCATCCATCAAACCGGCCACCACCAGCCTTTTCAATGTCTTTAAGCGTGCCAAGCTGCTCTGAAACAGCCTGAGTATGCCTGGAAGTGTCATCTTTCGGATAAAGATTTATCTGCACCAGAGAAAAAATAACAAACCCCAGCATTACCACAATAAAAAACCTCAGGCCCTGCTGAAGAACAATCCTGTTTCTGTGTTTGAAATAGGTTATGACATAGTAAGTTAAAGCCACCAGTGTAAATGCTATTGTACCCAGATAAAATGCCCTTGTTGCCATAAAAAAAGTAGCCAGAACCCCCGTAAACAAAGAAACCCAACCAATATGTTTCCAGAATCCTTTTTCCGAAACAAAAAGCCAGTATGAAAAAACCAGTTTTACAAAAATTGCGGAGGCAAGGATATTTTTATTCGAATACACCACTTTTATATCGGAAATCGCTTTTACTTCTCTATTTATAAATTGAATAATGTTTGCGAAAACGGCCAATGATTCCACAATCAGCATCAGGCTCATGCCCATAGCAATATATCGGATAAGGGCAGGCTTTTTAACTAAAAGTGCAGATAGCGTCAGTGCGGAAGCAAAAACAACATATTGCTTTGAGAAATGAAGCAATGATTCCGGAATGCTTATGGCGCCAACAATTGAAATAAGGCTGAAAATCAACAATCCGGCGAATGCCGCCAGAGGCCCTGCTCTAAAAGCTTTTCTGAAAAATCCCAGCCCGCTTGTAAAAAAACCTGTTGATAAAAGATAAACCCATACGAGCAGATTGCTGATTCCAAGAACCAGAAATTTAGGGCCGTTCGAATCAATTGCCCCCATCTCCGGTGTATAGGTAGGTACGACCAATAAGGCCAGAGTAATAACAATCAATAATACATCTTTCAATGTTAACTTAGCAACAGAATCCTGATTGCTCTTCAAAGCAGCTGTCTTAATGGCTTTCTTCATAATACGTAAATGCTATCATTGATGTCTGTGTAAAAATAGCAAATCTGCGTTAAAACAATACGGTTTTCCCGGAAAAGAACTGTTCAAGAAATAAAAAAACCTGAAGGAATACTTGTCCTTCAGGTCTGATAATTTCATTAATGAATTTTTTAACTTCCTGCTTTCAGTTTCCTGAATGCTTCGGTCATTTTTGGCAGAATCACCTGTAAATCACCGATTACGCCGTAATCTGCGGCCGTAAAAATTGGTGCTTCAGGATCTTTATTAACTGCCACAATCACTTTTGATGAGCTGATCCCTGCCAGATGCTGAATGGCTCCCGAAATACCAAGTGCGAAATAAAGATTTGGTGCCACTACTTTACCGGTTTGTCCTACATGTTCGTGATGCGGGCGCCAGCCTTCGTCACTCACCGGGCGCGAACAGGCAGTTGCAGCGCCAAGCACTTCGGCCAGTTCTTCAAGCGGTTTCCAGTTTTCAGCACTCCGCATTCCACGACCCCCTGACACCACTACATCGGCTTCGCTGAGCAGAATTTTTCCGCTCTGAACTTCCGTTGACAATACATGAGTTGCCGGATAGATGGAGACTGAAGGCAATTCTTCAATGTTTACTTCTGTTTTCTTTTCTACAATTCCGGCAGTGTTTTGCGACAAAGTAATCACTTTTATGGCTGAAGTAATTTCAGTCTGTAATAATGTTTTTCCGGAAAAAGCCTTTTTGCTGACTACAAAGGGTGAAACCGACACCGGAAGTCCGTTTACTGCACTAACCAACCCTGCATTTAACCTTACTGCAACACGCGGGGCTATTGCTTTTCCTGTAAAATTATGAGCCATTACTATTACTGATGCTTCGGTTTGCTTTGCTGCCCCGGCTATTATGGAAGCAAAAGTTTTGTCATCGAGATTTAAATTACCCGGCAAACGTAGCACATGAGTTGCTCCAAAGTTTCCCAGCGTTTTTAACTCATCATCTGCGACATCGCCAATGGATAATATGCTGAGTTTTCCGCCAACTGTTTCAGCCAGACGTGAGCCAAACGACACCAGCTCGTAAGTGCTTTTCTTAAATTTTCCGTTCCAGTTTTCTATATAAACAAGTACTGACATATCTTTCTGTTTTTTAGATGATTAAATTACCCTGGCTTCCGTATGGAGCAGTTCTGCAAGTTTGTCCATTTGGTCGGGATCAATCATTTTGCAGGCTGACTTTTGCGGAGGTGCCTGATAAACAATCACCCGGCTCTGCGAATCAGTGTTTGCAGCAGGTACAACTTTCAGTTGCTTTGTACGGGCAGTCATTATTCCCCGCATCGATGGGATTCGCGGATTAATTGCAATTCCCTTCTGCACAATAAGCACTGCCGGGGAGCCGGTTTCAAGGGTTTGTTTTCCACCATCAATTTCGCGGGTAACTTTTACCACATCACCTTCCAGATTCAGCGAACTAACCGCGGAAACCGATGGCCGGTCAAGCAACTCAGCAAGCATTCCTCCAACGGCTGCGCTGTTGTAATCGCTCGATTCTATCCCGCAAAGGATAAGTTCGAAAGCTTCATTTTTAACGGCTTCGGCCAATTGTATGGCGGTGAAAAGAGAGTCGCCACCTGCGGTATCAACACGAATGGCATCATCAGCACCACAAGCCAGGGCTTTACGCAATGTTGGCTCAGCATCGGCTTTACCCACAGTAATTACAGTGATTTTCTGAACCAGGGCCGGATTGGCTTCCTTAAGTTCAATGGCACGGGTAAGCGCAAGCTCGTCCCAGGGATTAATAATCCATTGTACACCGGTGTAATCCACCTCTTTCATGTCCGCGGTATATTTGATGCGGGTGGTGGTGTCGGGTACGTTACTTATGCAAACGAGGATGTTCATAGATTCAAAGATTCAAGGATTCAAAAATTCAAGGATTCAAAGATTCAAAGATTCAAAGATTCAACAATTTGAAGATTTGTCTCCAATTTTTAGAAATTAGAAATTAGAAATTAGAAATTTAAATTTCACTTAGGATTTGTCGTGAAATCACAATTTTCTGTATTTCAGAAGTTCCTTCATATATCTGTGTTAGTTTTGCTTCGCGCATCAGGCGTTCCACGTGGTATTCCTTTACATAGCCGTAGCCACCGTGAATCTGCACGGCTTCGGTGGTGACTTCCATGGCGATTTCGGCGGCATAATATTTAGCCATTGCGCTGGCATATCCGTAAGGCTGACCCTGATCTTTAAGCCAGGCGGCTTTCAGGCACAGATTGCGGGCATTTTCAATTTTTACAGCCATATCAGCTATTTTAAAAGCAACCGACTGGTGATTCGCGATTTCGGTGCCAAAAGCTTTGCGTTCTTTCGAATACTTCACGGCTCTTTCAAAAGCACCGGAAGCAATGCCCAAAGCCTGAGCGGCAATTCCAATGCGCCCGCCTTCCAGCGTTTTCATGGCAAACTTAAAACCAAAGCCATCTTCACCAATGCGGTTTTCCTTTGGGACTTTAACATCGTTAAACATCACAGAATGGGTGTCGGAGCTGCGCATTCCCATTTTATCTTCATGTGGACCAACACTGATTCCCGGTGAGTGGCGATCAACAATCAGCACATTGATTCCTTTGTGTTTCTTTTCGGGATGTGTTTGTGCAATCACCAGATAGGTGCCGGCAGTATTTCCGTTGGTAATCCAGTTTTTTGTTCCGTTGAGAAGGTAGTGATCGCCCATATCTTCGGCCGTAGTGCGCTGCGAAGTGGCATCAGATCCGGCTTCGGGTTCCGAAAGCAGAAAAGCACCTATTTTTTCACCCCGGGCCATTGGTTTCAGGAATTTTTCCTTCTGCTCTTCTGATCCGAATTTCTCAATACCGTAACAAACCAAAGAGTTGTTTACCGACATAATCACACTTACCGAAGAATCTACTTTTGAGATTTCTTCCATTGCAAGCACATAGGAAACGGTATCCATTCCTCCGCCGTCGTATTTCGGATCGACCAGCATGCCCATAAAACCCAGTTCTGCCAGGGCTTTTACATGCGCTGTCGGATAAATGGAGTGGGTGTCGCGTTCAATTACATCTTTGATCAGTTCGCGCTGCGCATAATCGCGGGCCGCCTGCTGTATCATTACTTGTTCTTCGGTAAACTCAAAATTCATAAAATTAAACTTTAATTCTTTTAGAAAAAATGCCTGAAATGCCTGATAAACAAGAAAACCACTTAATGTGTTCAGCCGTTTTCCGGTTTTATTACCATAGCATTTTATATGATTATTTATTGATTTGCCTGATTTTTGGAAAGAAATCCTGACAAGCTAACAGCTGCTAAAGTAAACATATTTACAAATATAAATGTATTCCACTGGGATTTTTTTGCAAACGATTGCGGAGAAGGTGAAGGAAGAAGGACGGGGAGACAAGGAGACGGGGGGACAAGGAGAGTGGGAGACATGGAGACAAACTAATGACCTAACAAGTTTTCTTTTCAACTTGTTAGGTCTTCTTTGTAGAATAGCAGCCTGACAATTAATTCTGTAAAGATTTCACAATTATTTCTTAAACAATACGTTATATTTGTGCTATATTTTTCATGAGGCTGGCTTTATTTATACTCTGAAAAACATAGAGTTGGATTATGATTTCACATGTGAGTCATAGATGAAAAATAAGGAGCTGACGCTGCATGTGATTGAATTGGAGAAAGTGGTAAAAGAGATCAGTAAATAATTATTTAAAAAAGGCTTCTATGAAATCCATTCTAACTTTAATTCTTCTTTTAGTGGTATCACATTTTTCATCTGCTCAGATCATTGAGGTGAAAAAGAATAGAACCAAAACAGATAATGGCACTATAAATACCGTTTCGGTGTATTTTGTTGATACAACAAGCAAAATAATTTCAGATTCTTTGGATTTGCATAATTTAAATCCGTACAATCAATTGCCCTATGAAATTAGCTCTTCAAAGATGGGCAAGGGCAAAACCTATGAAATCAATAGCTTCAATGAATACGACAAACTTTTCCCTTCAAATTACCGTTCGAAATATTTCATTGACTATTTTGTTGATCCCGGGAAATATAGCGGTTTGTTGTCATCAACTTTTGCCCTTTCGAGCTATGAAAAATCAGTCAATTATATAGCAGTTGCGTTTAATCTTTTTGCTCGACCTAACTATTCAGATCAGATTGATGGTGCCATTAGTACAATATTCGTATTTGATAATAAAAAGAATCTTGTGTATAAAAAGGAAAATGTTCTTTGTGTGGATAATGATATTGCTGTATCAGATGATGGGAAGTACCTGGCTTTTAGATATGGTGCTGCATGGAGTGATGGCATATTAATTAAAAGTGGAGTTCAAATTGTAAATACAAAAACTGATGCAATTGTTTTTGAGGAGAGTACTGGTTATGTTGTAGGACCCTCAAGTGGATATTATCCTGATTTAATTCAATTTTCGTGCTACTTGGGCAATTATTTTGTACGAGATTACTATTTTAATACAAAATTAAGTAAACTATATTCACTACAATATAACAGACACGAAAAAGAGGAAACTTTAATCGATATCAAACCAGATGGACTTTTATACAAAGATAGAAGTGGCAAAGAGTATATCTTGCTTTTTGCTAAAGATTTAGAGGTACAAATAATTAAGTAGGAGGACTTAAATATGAGACGATCATTAAATATGTTTGTATTTTCTTTTTTTTCAAGTGCAGATACCTTAGCACAAAACACAAATAAGAATGAATTTTTGAACTCAATAAATTTTAACCACCAATGAATAAAAAAGTTTGCTTTTTCTGCTTCATTTTTCTCTTATTCTTCTCATATTCTTGTTATAAATACAAGGATATAACTTATTGTCCGCTTCCCGAAACAGGTGAAACATATTTCAGAAATTATACCGATAATTCATTCTGGATTTATCAAAATAGAAATCAATCTAAAATAGATTGTGTTTATGTCGAAAATTATAAATCAAGAAGAATATTTGATAAAACTGTTGATTGCGTTGAGGGAGAAAGAAGAGAGATGATAATTCGCTCTAAATTTCTGTCATCAAACACTATTTCATGCTTGTATGAAAATCCCAATTGTGAATCAAGTTATTTTTTAATGCAAGGTTTTGGTTATTCCATTGATTTAAGTTCGCAAAATGGTGTTGATACACTATATTCAAATAATACATGGTCAAATACAATAACGATTGATTCGCTAATCCTTCCATCGGGTTCGTGGTTTTACAAAGTGGTCAGATATAATGAAAGATTTTGGTTTGCGCCGCATATAGGCCTGATTCAATACATTTCACACGATAATACTGATACATTGTTCTTGAAAAAACATTATTCAAAATGAGAAGATATACTTATCAGTGGCAAATACTACCTGTGAGAGTTTAACACAGCAAAGTTGCTTTTATCCCCTACCTCTTTCGCTGCGTCAACGCCACAAGCAACAGCAACACCAAACCCAGCACCGAACCGCGGGCAATATAATCGCCGTAACGCACGTAAAAAGTAATTTTATCGTTGGCATTTATCACTTGGCGGATGGCTGCCGATTGCCAATATGGTGTGGGCTGCTGAACATCTCCGCGCTGGTTGACAAAGCACGAAATTCCGGTATTTGCCGAACGTGCCACGCTGCGCCGGGTTTCAATGGCGCGTACTGACGAAAATAACATATGCTGGCGGTGTCCCGGGGTGTTGCCCCACCAACCGTCGTTGGTAATTACAAAAATCATATTGGCACCGTTGCGCACAAAACCGGCCACAAACTCACCATAAACCGACTCATAACAGATTACAGGTGCAATTTTAAGTGTGTCGTTGATGGTATATGGAATGCGTTCAGGATCAGTTCCCAGCTGCCCAACTGTACCTCCCAGATCAAGCGCGAAATCGCCAAGGGGTTTCAGCAACCACGGAAACGGCATCAACTCAACCCCCGGCGTAAGTTTCGATTTATGGGTACGCTGCAGATCGGGCGAATTCCTGAAAAGAAATGCTGTATTGTAAGCATCATAAAAACCCTCCCCATTTTTAAACTGCCTGGCCGTTGGCGGAATAACGTCACCCGGCTCATATGAGCGGTATGTGGAATAGCCGGTCACAATCCCGACTTCGGGAAATGTGGTCAGCAATCCCCTGCGAAACATATTTATGGTGGGATGGTCATCCAGGTCGTTTTCCCATATCATCATCCCCGACGACCAATTGGGTTGAACCATAGATTCGGGAAAAACTATAAAATCGGTAAGGCTGTCGGCTTTGGTAATGGACAGTTTGCTGGCATAATCAATTACCAGATCGGCCGGAAGTTCATACTGTTCTTCGTAGGGATCGATGTTCGGCTGAACCACCACCACATCCACAGGTGCATGCTTTTCGTTATAAGTATGATACATAATTACTGAAACCAGGGCCGGAATAAAAATTACTCCTGCAATCACTGAAATATCCTTAACCGGAAATCCCTTCAAATTGCCCGACAATTTCAGGCTTATCAGTTTATAAATGAGGATATTAACGATCAGAATCCACAATGTTCCGCCGAATATTCCGGTAAACTCATACCATTGCATCCACTGTGGCCATGCCGAAAAACCATTTCCCAGGCTAAGCCATGGCCAGTTCAGATCCCAGTGATGGTGAAGAAATTCGAATGAAATCCATGCGAATATCAACCCCAGATATCCCTGTGACGGATTTTTTAATCTCCTTCTCATGAAATGAAACAGCCAGAAAGTAAGCGACATGAACACAGAATTGATAAGCACGGCCATCACAACACCAAAGAGGGTTGAATTGTATATCCACCAGGTGGTGAGCGTATTCCAGATTGCAAATGCGGGTATTACCCTGAAAAAGATTCCGAAAGAGTAGTTCTTTGCCCGGTTTTTCAGAAATTGCTCTTCGATAAGCAGAAGCGGAACAAAGCCCGCAAACAAAAGCAAAGGTATGCCGTTGGCCGGCCATGCCAGAGAAAGCAAAAGTCCTGAAATCAAGGAATAAAATGGCAATATGGATAATTTTTTCATAGTTCATTTTGTGGTGCAGCAAAATTATGAATACCAGTGGAATAAAGTGAAGTATGGGGTTTAAATAATTGTAAAATCGGGGAACAAACCTTTAGGGTAAATGTTTAACTTTGAATTGATCATAAAATAGATAAAATGAAAAAGATTTTACCTGTATTGTTGGCTGTTTTACCATTTTTTCTGGGCGCACAAACCGATACTTCCCGTTTAAAGGAATACTCCGAACGCATCTCAAAAAGTCAGAAACTGGAAATGGCACAAGACCTGCAAAAAGCCACCTCACTTCAGCTACCTCTGCTCCTTGAGCAAAACGGGCGCTCAATTGAATTTGCCGGTTTTTTTAATGGGTTTCCCCGATACAGGATTACCAGCAATCTGATTGCTGCACACACCACTTCAACGTCTCCGCTCTGGAACGGAGGTTCTGCCGGACTCAACCTGAGCGGAAATGGCGTGATCCTGGGCATTTGGGATGGCGGCCCGGTAAGAACAACCCATCAGGAGTATGCAGGCAGAGTCACTGTTACCGATGGCACTTCCAATACAAGCAATCATGCCACCCATGTTGCAGGAACCATGATAGCTTCAGGCATTGATGCGTTGGCAAAGGGCATGTCGCCACAAGCCACACTTTTTTCAAATAACTGGGACAACGATAACGGTGAAATGGCAAATATGGTTCTTAACGGAATGAGTATTTCCAATCACTCCTATGGATTTATCTCCGGCTGGTACTTCAATTACAGGGGCGACAGCAAATGGGTTTGGTTTGGCGATACCACATTTAGTGCAACCGAAGATTATGGATTCGGAGCTTACACATGGGATTCGGAGCAGTGGGATAGCATTGCTTTTCTGGCTCAGGACTATCTCATTGTAAAATCAGCTGGCAACGATAGGGGTGAAGGTCCGGCAACTCAGCCGGTTTCACACTGGCTCTGGAATGGAGGGGATTGGGTTCTCTCAAGTTCAATCAGATCCAGAGATGGCGGAATCTTAGGATACGATTGCATACCGTGGCACGGGGTAGCAAAAAACATACTTACAGTTGGCGCTGTCGGCGATATTCCGGGAGGATATCAGCAACCCTCAGATGTTGTTCATGCCGGTTTCAGCGGAAGTGGACCGGCTGACGATGGCAGAATAAAACCCGATATTGTGGCCAACGGCACAGGATTGTACTCCTCTGTTTCATCTTCTGATATCGGTTACGGTAATTCAACCGGAACTTCTATGTCAACGCCAAATACCTCAGGTTCTGCCGGTTTGCTGGTTGAACACTGGCGCAACCTCACCGGAAATGCAAATCCCGCCGCAGCAACACTGAAAGGTCTGATAATCCATACTGCCAGTGAAGCCGGTTCAACACCCGGCCCCGACTATAAATTCGGATGGGGTCTGCTCAACACGACAAAAGCTGCGCTGCTTATAAGTGATAATGCCTCTGAAGGTTTCGATTTTAACATCCGCCAAACTGCCATTGCCAGTAACCAAACCATAACCATTCCGGTTTATACAAACGGCACAGAACCTTTGTTGGCAACCATTTGCTGGACCGATCCTCCATCTCCGGTTTACGGACAAACAGCAAACGACCGAACCCCAATGTTGATCAACGATCTGGATCTCAGACTTATCAACAGCGCCGGAGATATTTATTTCCCATGGAAACTTGATCCCGATAATCCGGCGAATGCTGCAATACAAGCTGATAATATTGTGGATAATGTGGAGAAAGTAGAAGCCGGGCTGCCTGAGCCACAGGAGACATGGTTTGTGCAGGTAAGTCATAAAGGAACTTTGCTGGATGAATTGCCTCAGAACTTCTCGTTGATCATCAGCGGAATTATGCCAGCGCCCTCCGCTTCAACCTGGGTTGGTGAAACCAGCAATGAATGGAATACCATCACAAATTGGAATGATGGCAAACCTTCGGTCAGCACCAATGTAATTATTCCGGGAAGTGCCCTGAATATGCCAACGCTCTCATCAAATGCATATGCGAACGATGTAACTCTCAATGATGGCGCTTCAATGCTCGGAAATAATTATTTAAATGTCAGCGGAGATGCGCTGATTGAGAGAGAAATATCAAACGGCCTGTATCATTATGTTTCTTCGCCGGTTGCTTCGGCTGCCGCTGGAACTGTATTTCCGCTTTCAACTTTTCTTCGCTTGTACGACGAAACACATCCTTCAGCACAATGGGTGAATATTTATCAGAATGACATTATGCAGCCAGCCAAAGGATATGCTGCCTTTATCCCCGGAATCGCGGGCTCTGAAACCACTGCAACTTTCCCGGGATTGTTGAACGACGGGCCTTTTAACATCAACGGATTGACTTTTACCTCAAACAGCTCTCCAAATTATGATGGATATAATCTGGTGGGCAACCCCTACCCTTCTCCAATTGATCTTGAAAGCAGCAGCTTTGTAAGAACCAATCTGGATGCAACGGCATATTTCTGGGATCCCTCGCTGAATGCTGAGGCAGGAGCTTATGCCACCTGGACTATTGGAGGAACCGGCACCAACGGTGGAAGCCGCTATATTCCTGTTGCTCAGGGATTTTTTGTAAAAGTTTCGGGCGTAGGCGAAAATGGCGGACTGAATCTCAACAACGATGTTCGCACCCACAGCACCAGACCATTCTATAAAAATGAACCCACGGACCTGCTCCGCATTCTTGTTACAGGAGAGAATCTGTCCGATGAAACGGTAATCCGGTTTGCCGAAGGTGCCACCCCTGCTTTCGACGGAGAATTTGACGCATGGAAACTTCAGAATTATGAAGTCAATCAGCTTTACACACGGGGTCAGGACGATATTCAGCTGGCGCTCAATGCTTTCCGCGACGCAGATCAGTTTCCTGTTGTGCCCATCAATTACAGGGTAAGTAGTTCGGGTGAGTTTGATCTGGAGGTTTCAGGAATTCAATCCTTTTCGGAAAGCCTTCCTGTTGTGCTCCTGGATCTGAAAAACGATTACCGACAGGATTTAAGGACCAACAATAAATATCGGTTCTTTTCCGATCAGGGAGATGACGAAAACCGCTTTGCCATTGCATTCGGCACTTTAGCAGTTCCTGAATCAGACTTTGCCGACTTCACGGTTTATTATGATGGTTCAACAATTCAGGTAAATTTCAGTAACCCGGCCAATGCCATGCTCGAAGTTATCGACATAAACGGCAAGGTGTTGAAAGTCGCAGAAATTAAAGGAAGCAATTCATACAGCATTCCAGCTGATTTTGCCTCAGGCGTTTACATTGTGAAGGTAAATACCGGGAAAAATAGTTCGGTAAAAAAACTGGTACTCAAATAAAAACTACTCCGATAAAAACAGAAAAAACCTTCTGAAAAAACTTTTCTTCCAGCCGCTCGATATTTGTTAGTAAATTAACAGAGAATTGATAATTTTGCACCAGAATTGAGGCGCAAGTATCGCATTATCAATATATTTTAAGAACCAACCAAAAAATTAAACCGGAGGAGAAATGGCAATTACCAAATTGGAGCAGATGTTTGACGTACTGAAGTCAAAATCAAAAAAGAGGCTTGTAGCAGCGTATGCAAATGATTCACATACCATTGAGGCAGTAAGCGAAGCAGTTGACAAGGGAATTATTGATGGCATTCTTGTTGGAGACGAAGAAACCATGCGTAAAGTTTGTGCTCAATTGGGTGTTGATGCCGGAAAATTTAAACTGGTGCATGAGCCCAACGAAGCCAAAGCAGCTGTGGTTGCTGTTAAACTGATTAATGATGGCCAGGGTGAGCTTCTTATGAAAGGACTTGTAAGTACCGATAAATACATGAAAGCCATTCTCAATAAAGAGACCGGATTGATGGATCCTGGTGCTGTATTGAGCCACGTAACGGTTATCGAAAATCCTTTCTATCACAAATTGCTTGTGGTTGGTGATGTTGCCATTATTCCGCTTCCTGAGTTCAAGCAAAAAATATCCATTCTCAATTATCTTGTAAACACTGCAAAAGCTCTGGGTATTGAAAAACCCAAAGTAGCGGTTATCACAGCTTCTGAGCAGGTTCTGGCCGGAATGCCTTCGTGCGTGGATGCAGCTTTGCTCTCTAAAATGGCCGATCGTGGTCAGATTACCGGAGCATTTGTTGATGGTCCGCTGGCTTTGGATGCCGCCATTGATAAAGAATCAGCCGACATTAAAAAACTCACAGGTCCTGTTGCCGGTGATGCCGACTGCTTGCTTTTCCCGAATATTGAGGCCGGAAACGTGTTTTACAAAACCAACACCAAACTTGCCGGAGCTGAGTTGGGCGCATTTGTAGCAGGCGCAAGAGTTCCTTGTGTACTTTCATCACGTGGCGATAGTGCTCAGACAAAATTATACAGCATCGCTCTGGCAGCATTGATTGCGAAGTAATCCACCCCTTTAAACATCAGCTAATGGAAGAACTCCGCATCCTGGCCATAAATCCGGGCTCTACATCTACAAAAATCGCTGTTTTCAGCGGTGCGAATCCGGTTTTTGTCCGTACCATCACACATTCAACCGAAGAACTTTCGAAATTTGATAAAATAACCGATCAATACGCTTTCCGAAAAGCAATCATCTACAAGCAACTTGAAGAAGCTGGTATTGAGATGGATACCATTCGCGCCGTTGTTGGCCGTGGTGGTCTCACCAAACCCATTCCTTCGGGCGTATATGAAGTTAATGAGGCCATGAAAGCCGATATGGCCAACAGCCCGATGGGTGAACACGCAAGTAATCTGGGTGGATTCATTGCCGACGACATCGCCAAAAGTCTGCCAAACGCCCGTGCATTTATTGCCGATCCTGTTGTGGTTGATGAGCTTGAACCACATGCACGCGTTTCTGGTCATCCTGAATTTGCAAGAAAGTCAATTTTTCATGCGCTTAACCAGAAGGCAATTGCACGTCAACATGCCAAATCCATCATGCGAAAGTATGAAGACCTCAACCTTATTGTGGTTCACCTCGGAGGTGGTATCAGTGTTGGCGCACACCGAAAAGGTCAAGTGGTTGATGTGAATCAGGCACTTGATGGCGAAGGTCCTTTTTCGCCCGAACGCAGCGGAACCCTTCCTGCTGCAGATCTTGTAAGGCTTTGTTTCAGTGGGAAATACACCCAGAAAGAAATCCAGACCATGATCAAAGGCAAAGGCGGTATGGCTGCTTTTCTGGGAACCAACAGCGCTTACGAAGTTGAACAAAGGGCTGCTGCCGGCGATGAATATGCCAAATTTATTTTCGAAGCCATGGCTTTTCAGGTAGCCAAAGCCATTGGCGCCATGAGTACCGTACTCAAAGGTGATGTGGATGGAATACTGATTACCGGAGGCATCGCCCATGGCAAATGGTTTGTAAATCAGATTATTGAAAGGGTTTATAAAATCGGGCCGGTTCATGTTTATCCCGGAGAAGATGAAATGCGCGCACTTGCAATCAATGGTCTGATGGTTCTAAAAGGCGAAGTCGAAGTAAAAGTATATTAAAAACTGCCGACTTAAATTTAAACAGGCTGTCCCACGGGATGGCCTGTTTTGTTATATTAGTGATGGATAATCTTTGAATCCTTGAACCAACCGTAGGGAGCTCAGCGAAGCTAATCTTTGAATCCTTGAATCCTTGAATATTTGAATCTTTGAATCTTTGAATCTTTAAATCTTTGAATTGTTGATTACATTTGCACCCTATGTATGCAGTAATTGATGTTGAAACCACCGGCGGAAGTTTTGTTAATGAAAGATTGACTGAAATTGCCGTTTACATTCACGATGGAACTCAGATTATTGATGAGTTCAGTACCCTGCTCAACCCTGAGCAGCCCATCCCTTATATGATAACCCGTATAACCGGCATCAACGATGAAATGGTAGCCAACGCGCCGCGGTTTTGCGAAGTGGCCAAACGGATTGTGGAAATGACCGAAGGAACAACCTTTGTGGGTCACAATGCTTCGTTCGACTATAATTTTATCAGGCACGAATTTAAACGCCTGGGCTACAACTACCGCCGGCCAACACTCTGCACAGTGAAAATGAGCCGCAAAATTATTCCCGGCATGCAATCATACAGCCTCGGAAAGCTTTGCCGTGAGCTTGGAATAATTGTTGAAAACCGCCACCGCGCTGCAGGCGATGCCCTGGCAACCACCCGGCTTCTTGAACTGCTGTTGCAAACTGACAGAGAGGCAATTGAGAAATTGTCAGGACTCTCCATTCCTGAAATTATCAAGGATGTTCCAGAGGAAACCGGCGTGTATTACCTGCACGATGAACAAGGGCGCATCATTTACATCGGCAAAAGCAACAATATGTTTGAGCGCCTGCTGCAGCATTTCCGCAACAGCGATACACACAAAGCAGTAGAAATGCGAAACAGAACCGCTTCGGTAAGCTTTGAGCAAACCGGCAGCGAACTTCTGGCTCTGCTGCTTGAATCAGATGAAATCAAAAAACACAAACCCATTTTCAACCGGGCACAGCGGCGCTCCATATTCAGTTACGGTTTGTTTGAATTTACCGATGAAAACGGCTACCGAAACCTGCAAGTAGGGCATCAACTCAATGGTCAGCAAGCCATTACATCTTTTACTTCATCTGATCATGCACGAAATTATCTATACGGAATTGTCGATAAATTTGAACTTTGCCAGAAACTTTGCGGACTCTACGATACCAGCGGAGCATGTTTTCACCACAGCATAAAACAATGCCGCGGTGCCTGCATCGGAAAGGAGTCGCCCGAACTTTACAACCGCCGTGTTGATGCTGCCATCAGACTTTCAGGATTTATGCAACCCGATTTTTATATCGTTGACAAAGGCCGGAACAAGGAAGAAGCTGCAATTGTAAAAATTGCTGGCGGCAGCTATTGTGGTTTGGGATTTATTGACACTTCTTCGGGCATTGATCCCCAGGTGCTGAATTCCTGCATTAAGCCTTACAGCGACAACCGGGATACCCGGCAGATTATTCAGACATACCTGAAGAAAAATCCCAGAACCAGAATCATAAAAATCAGTGATATGCCTCCTGAAAATGTGTTCTGAAAGACGGGGACTACACAATAACATTGGATTGAAAATATATCGTTTTGTCCTTCGACTCCGCTACCAATGACAGATTGTTCGTTTTGTACTTCGACTCCCGAAAGGGAGAAACCAATAACGGCTAAGCGGCATTTAGCTTCGCTGAGCTCCCTTCGGTCGGTTGCAATGCCGCTCTGAACACTGGATAATTTGCAATTATCCAAATAAACGACTTAAAAAATGAATCAGTCGGGCATATATTATTGAATTACAAATTCAATGATGTTCAAAGCGGCATTGCAACCGACCGAAGGGAGCTCAGCGAAGCTAAATGCCGCTTAGCCGGGGCGGAGACGAAGTGCTATTAAACAACATTGAAAATAACTCCTTATTTTTGTGATTATGTTAAAATCTGCCATTTTACGATTGGCCATGCTTGCAATTTTGTTTGCTGCAGTCTCCTGTGCTACTGTTAAGGTAGAAAAGCCAGCAGAAACTTACCTGCCTGAGATTGTAAGACCAGAATCTTCGGTTATTGGTTTTACCGCCGAAGCCAGACTCAGCGACATTCAGAAAGAACTGAACCGCCAGTTTACAGGCCTGGTATATGAAGACAACAGCCTGGATAACAATGGTGGAGACAACCTTATGGTGAAAGCCTGGAAACAGGGCGACATCGCGCTGACGATGAAAGAAAATGTAATCATCTACCGTGTTCCGCTCAGGTTATGGATTAAGGCCGGATTTAAAACCACGCAGCTGGGAATAACCCTTTCTGATTACCGCGAAGTCAGCGGTGCTTTAGCTTTGATGTTCCGAACAAGCCTGACTCTGAATCCAGATTGGACATTAAGCACCAAAACAGAAACCACAGGTTATGAATGGATTACAGAACCCGTGGTAAAAATAGCAGGCATAAATGTGCCTGTAAAATTTGTTGCCGACCTTATCCTGCAAAAGAATCTCAAAACCATAAGCAGCAGCATCGATGAAAGTGTTAAAGAATATCTTGACCTGAAACCTCATGCATTGCAGGCCTGGAAATCGCTCAACCAGCCGATAAGCCTGAACGATGAATACAAAGTCTGGCTCAGTATTGAGACTTCCGGCTTTTTCTCATCTCCCATTACTGCGTCCAATGGCATCATCCGCATACAAAGCGGTGTAAAATCAGTGATTGAGACCTCTATTGGCCAGAAACCTGCCGCCAAGGCTCCCGGCCCCCTGCCGGCATTGCAGATAAGCAATACGGTTCAGGATGGTATTGTGGTTAATGCTTCGCTGGATATACCTTTCGAAGAAATCAACGTGCAGGCTTCTACATACTTAGTTGGCATGGATTTCAGTCAGGGCAAACGAAAAATTAAAGTTGAGGAAGTAAAAATATATGGTAGTAAAGGTAAACTGGTGGCAGAAACCAGACTGTCGGGCAGCTTTAAAGGCACCATCTATTTCAGTGGTATTCCAGCTTTTAATGCCAAGGATTCCACCCTATTTCTGAAGGATTTTGATTATGATATATCCACCCGTAATTTACTAGTTAAATCTGCCGCATGGCTTTATCAGGGTGGTTTCCGGAATATGATGGCCAAAGAAATGGTTTGGCCGATGGCATCGGATATAAAAATGATGTACGGAGAAATCAACAATACCTTGAAATCTTACCCGCTTGCCGACGGAGTTACGCTTAGAGGCCAGGTGAGCCGGCTTTCGATGAACGATATCCTTATCACACCTTCTGGTGTAAAACCATTTATAAGTGGCGAAGGACGGATTGACGTAAAATTCTCAATAAAAAATTGAGAAGCCACACCTTACTTTTTGGATTTAGCCACCAACTTGTCCGACAACCGGCGGAAGCACGAAAACTCCAAAACACACCAATTATATTTATTTAGTGTTACAATATAGAGCCCAGGTAGCTATTGGGTAACCTATCAACTAAATTTAGTGGTATTTGGTGTTTTGGTGGCAAAAAAAGAAAAACCCCGGCTTTTATAACCAGGGTTTCTCAGGCATTAACCAAAAAAGCAGAATATTGCCGGTTCTATGAGATGACCTTCTCCTGTCCGGCCCTGAGTTAAACGAGTATTTTAATTCACGCGTATTACTTTTCCTGATCCCGAAATGCGGCTGTCAACTGATGGGAAACCGCGGTAATAAACGCTGCCGCTACCGCTGATACGTGCTTTCAGAAATTCTTCAACACTTACTTCGGTTTTGCCGGATCCACTGATGTTTATATCTGCGGTTTCGCTTAGCAAACCAAAAGCGTAAATGTCTCCCGATCCCGAAACGGTGTATTCGGTGGTAATGGCTGTTCCTTCAAACCACATTTTTCCGCTTCCCGAAATTGATGCTTTTACTGTATTTGCAACCACAGCAACATCAATATTGCCTGATCCTGAAACACTTATATCGAATACATCGGTTACAATCGGTGTTTCAGAATAGAGGTTCACTGATCCCGATAAGCGGATGGTATTAAACATTGCGCTTGAAATGTATATTTTAATGGGTTCATGACGACCCAGTCCTACTCCGTTTTCAAGCTTGATTTTCAGTTCACTTCCGCTAACATAAGTCTCAATCACATCAAGAACATTTGACTGAGCTTCAATGGTAACATCTTTTGCCAGACTCTGATAAATGTAAACATCGGCAGGAATTGAAACAGAAATATCGCGGTGAATAGGAACATCACGTGTTTCGCTGTAGGTTGGGCCGGTTCCCCGGATATTGTTCCACCCATCACCTTCGCAGGATGAAAAAATTAATGCGATGGCCATCAGCGGCAATAAGTAGCGTAGAGTTTTAAGAGATTTCATGGTGAGTGTGTTTGATGGTGACTGGATTTTTTTGCTTAAGAAAATTTCGTGCCAGAAATTGACTTTTTAACGATGCAAAATTGCAACGAGGAACAGTACTACACAAATGAAACCCGATGAAATGCGTAAAAGCCTGGTTGAAAGGTGAGAAATAGCAGGTGAGCCTGCAAGTTGGCTTTTAAAAATCTGCAAAAATGCTTTAAAAAATAAAAAAAAGCCGATCCCTATCAGGAATCGGCTTTTTAATGCCAATGAAAAACGATCTAATTCACAAACTGATCGGCATAATAACGTGCTGTAAGTTTTTCGCCGGTTGCATTTTCAATCATGTCGTTCCAGTACATACGTGCACCGGGTTTAAATACCTTATTGGTCAGGTACTGTCCGGCTTCCTTGTTTCCATAGAAACTCTGGTAGCGGAAATCATCAGACTTTACAATATTCGCGGTGATGTAATGGTTGAGCTGCGATGCCAGTAATTCTCCCAGCAGGTAATTGTGGTAATAACATGGGAAAGTGGCAACATGAATTTTTGTTGCCCAGTCGGGTTCATTGCGGCCTTCGGGGCGGCGGATCATCTGATACCTTTCCACCAGATCCCACCAAACCGCGTTCAGATCCTGATCAGGGTTTTCGTACATGGCTTTTTCGAAGCGATACATAACCTGGGCCCACCGGCTGAAGGTAAGCTGCTCAAGACGAAGCACACGGTATGTATCCTCAGCAATTTTTGCTTTTTCGGCTTCGTCAATAAGTCCGAGATCCATCATCCATTGCGGGTTTGAAGCCATGCGACCAAAGATCATTGCAATTGATTCAGTGGTAAAAGTATGGGCAGGATTTCTTAAGCTGAAAGGCAAATCCCTGTCGATATACTTATCATAAACCCCATGGCCAAATTCATGCATCATGGTGTTCATCCAGTTGTAATTGGGCTTTATGTTGCAAAGGATGCGCACATCTCCGGCATTATCAATATCAATACAATATGCATGTTGGTTCTTCCCGGGTTTTTCATACAAATCGCTGGCAGCAAGCATGTCGTTTATTTCGAGGCCAATACTGGTATAATAATCTGCTGTCAGTTTTTCAATGTTCTGACCGCTATAATATTTATCAAGGTCAACACTATAAATGGCCGGTGCTTCCTGAAAGAAACGGTTCTGGTAATGCCAGGGCATCAGTTCTTCCTTGCTGATTTTGAGTCGGTTGGCCAGATAGGTATCAATCTCCCCCTTTAAACCGGCAAAAGCATCGCGGGTAAGCAGATCGAGTTCATCGAAAAGTTTGCTGATTTCATCGGGATTCTGTTCGCTGAGCTCAAGGCTCATTGCATGAAAGTTTTTAAATCCCAGACTACTGGCAATTTCATTGCGCAGTTTTACAAGCTCAATTACATCACTGGCAACAACAGGACCAATTTTCTTGTGACCTTCCCATGCTGCACGGAGTTCATCGCTGTTCACTGAATTTTTCAGAACCTCTTCTACCTCATTGTCGCTGAGCTTATTGCCATTAACTTCTGCACGGAAATTTGAATATTTTTTCTCAACTTCAACTTCCATTTTGATTCGTTTGGCCAGAAGCACCGTGTCAATCTGATTGCTCAGATAGCCTGTGTAAAGTACTTCGAGTTGTCGTTTGAGCAAAGTATCCGTGACCGCGCCGGAGTCTTTTATTTTTTTGAGCAGTTCAAAATCTTCCTTGTTTGTGAAAATGCTGCTTACCTGAAACTGCAGTTTTTCTGATTTTGAATAATCCTCATCTTTTCCTGAAATTGAGGCATTCCAGTAAGCCAGGGCAGCTTCTTTCTGAAGGGGTTCAACTTTCGCCTCCCATTCTGAGATAAACTTTTTGAGTTCCTGTTCCATTTTTTCGGTTTTGTTGCTGCATCCGGTGGCCATCACAATGGCAATGGATAAAGGCAGCAGAAAATTAATGTACTTTTTCATATTGTTGGATTAAAAGTGATTGGGTTTTCATGGAAAAATTGAGAATTGCCGAATCAATATCGTTTGGTTAATAAAGTTTGTTTTTAACTCTTTAATCAGGATTACATGGTTTGTAAAATTGTACGTTTTGTGCTTCGACTCCGCTACCAATGACAGATTGTTCATCCGATCCTTCGACTCCGCTCAGGATGACATCGTATAGAGCTGATAACGTGTACTTTAAATGTAATCAATGTCAACTTAACACGAATGTCACACTGAGTGGAGTCGAAGTGTTTTGACGCTTGATTTAACTGTCATCTCCGCATAAAGCTCAATTTTTTTTTGAGTGCAAACTCAGCATGACATTGTGTCTTGTTGATTGTAAACGCATTAAAAGATGCAATACTGACCTAAAACGGATGTCACACTGAGTCCCGCACGTGCGGGAAAGTGTCTGAACGCTTTAGTATTCCTGTTTGAGACCTCATCTAATCCAATGTCCACGTTGCCCCATCTTTTGTATCCTTAACCGCGATGCCTGATTTTGCCAGTTCGTCCCTGATTTTATCAGCAGTAGCAAAGTCTTTGGCCGATTTGGCATTTTTTCTGAGATCCAGAATCAGTCCCATCAGGTTTTCAACGGTTTCATTTCCCGCTGAAGCGGCTTCTTCGTGTTTCAAGCCGAGAATATCGCCCATAAATGTATTGAAGGTTTCGCGCAGCGACTGAAGATCGGCCACAGAAAGACTCTCTTTTCCATCATTTACTGAATTGATAATCCTCACCGCCTCAAAAAGACTGGCAATCACCATCGGACTGTTGAAATCATCGTTCATGGCTTCATAGCAGCTGTTGCGGACTGATGCAACTTCAGCTGTCGATTTTTCGGAAGCCTTAAGTTTATCTAGGGTCAACCATGCATTCATAAGTCTGATTAGTCCCTTTTCAGCACCCTGCAAGGCTTCGTTCGAGAAATCGAGTGTGCTGCGATACTGCGCCTGAAGAATAAAAAATCGAATGGTCATCGGGCTGTAGGCCTGTGCAAGCGATTTATGATCTCCGCTGAAAAATTCGTTGAGCGTGATAAAATTACCCAAAGATTTTCCCATTTTCTGCCCATTGATGGTGATCATATTGTTGTGCATCCAGTATTTCACAGGTTCGGTGTGATTGGCTGCCACACTTTGTGCAATTTCAGACTCATGATGTGGGAAAAGAAGGTCCATGCCACCACCGTGAATATCAAAAGTTTCACCAAGATAACGGGCACTCATGGCTGAACATTCAAGATGCCAACCCGGGAAACCATCGCTCCAGCGCGAAGGCCAGCGCATAATGTGCTCAGGTTGAGCTCTTTTCCACAATGCAAAATCAAAGGGATTGCGTTTTTCATCCTGCCCTTCCAGATCGCGGGTGTTGGTCATCAGATCTTCAAGCACACGACCCGAAAGTTTACCGTAATGGTATTGTTTGTTGTATTTTTCAACATCAAAATAAACAGATCCATTGCTTTCATACGCCATGCCTGATTCGAAAATGCTGTCGATCATGCTCATTTGCTCAATGATGTGGCCCGATGCCCGTGGCTCAATGCTGGGACTGAGCACATTCAACTGCTCCATATTTTTATGGTAGCGTTCGGTAAAATATTGAACCACTTCCATGGGTTCGAGCTGCTCAAGGCGCGCTTTTTTTGCAATTTTATCTTCGCCGGCGTCGGCATCATTTTCAAGATGCCCGACATCGGTAATATTCCGCACATAGCGCACTTTGTAGCCCAGATGCTTCAGGTAACGGAAAACAAGATCAAAAGTAATTGCAGGGCGTGCGTGACCCAGATGTCCATCGCCGTAAACTGTTGGCCCGCAGACATACATGCCCACGTGAGGTGCATTGATGGGTTCAAAAACTTCCTTTTTACGGCTGAGGGTGTTGTATAGAAATAACTTGTTTTCCATTAAGGTAATATTTACTGCAAAATTATTAAATATTGGGGGATTGTGGAGAATATTGAAGGTAAACCACAAATGTTAGTCGGTTATTGGTGTTTTAAATTATGATAAGCTTCACTTACTCAATTAAAACCTGTATCCAAATATAAAATAAAACCGCTTAGTTGTTGAAGTTAGTTGTATAGCCTGAGCCATTCCATTTCCCAGTTCATACCTGAACTCGAATGATATTTTTTTTAATTGGGCGCCTAAACCCAAATTGAAGCGCTGCTCCATTTCCCTGACTCCTTTGACTGCATGACTGTATTCGGTTAATTCCTCAGTATAGTATTTGATCTCCCTTTTCCGAATGTTTGTTTCTTTAAGTAGTACTCCGTTTGAAAGACCTGCATTTGCGAAGATGCGGATCTTTTTCACCGGGTATTTAAAACGAATCATGCTGTTTAAATTCAGGTATGAAAATCCCATGGTAGTATAATTTATCGTGTATTTTTCATCAGATTCAAAATCAAGATATTCGCCTGTTGTGAGATAATTTGTAAAAGTGAGTTCATTACAAACAGACCATCGTCCTTGTTGTCTGGGAAGGATGAAATCAAAATACATCCCATAGGTAAAATTCAATGAGGGTTTGAACTCCGCTTCGGAAAGATACTCTCGCTTTTCACTCCTGAATGAAATAGAGGTGGAGGTCATACCGGCATGTAACCCAACTTCCAGCTTAACTTTCTCAGTTTTATTCTGAAAATTAATTTCTGTCTTTTCAAAGCCATTACTCACGGGCATGTTCTTGATATTGTAACAATCGCTAAACAGTTTCTCGAGACTTTGTCTATTATATCCGGTATTTTTAATTTTCTTTTGGATGTCCGGGCAATCCTCCAGATAATTTATTAACTGTCCCAGAAAAGTTCTGTTCTCAGCCACACCGTTTTTCCCCTCTACCACCTTAAAGTATCTCTTATAAATCAGTAATCTGAACAATGAATCCTTTGTATAGAAGTGGGATTTTCCTGTTCTGTCTTTAAGGTAATAGAGGCTTTTCGTTCCCCGGATTACCGTCTGCAAAAATGTCGTATCAATGGCAAAATAGAGTTCAGGATCAGGTTTCAGCTTGGCTGTCAAAACAGGACTGGTTTCAATCTCAACAATGGCACTTTCGTATAATTCATCCAGAACTCTAAATTCACTGATATCTAAGGGTTTGTAAGTGGATTTGATACCATCAGTATCATTTCTGAAGACTACATCCTTTGGGTTTTTATCCCAGTTGCGATAATCAATAAATCCCTTTGTTGTATCTCCTTTCAGGTCAATAATGTATCCGGGAAGAAAGTTTTCCTGTCCATATGCACACAGGAATACAAATTGTAATAAAACTACTGTAATTTGCCTTAGAGATTGTTTGTTTATGGTTTTCATAATTTTCAAGGTATAAGTATTATTCAATCCACAGCATTTTTATTGATTATCACTACTGACCGACCAATATAATTCAGTATAACCGGGCGACAAAGTATCATTGCCCTTTTGGTCGAAATTTTTTTTGAACCAACATTAAATTTAGACCGTGAGCAAATATATCAATAAAAAATTGATCATTCAACCAATATTCAAACAAGTGATAAAAATGCTTCCACGAGTCCATTTTGATCTTTTGGTGAAGCAAAGTTGGAGTAACCGCTATTATAAAACATTCTTTGCTTGGGAGCAATTTATTGTAATGCTTTGGGGGATGTTTTACAGATGTGATTCAATGGGTGAGGTATGTGACAGTATGCGGTCATTGGCAGGCAAACTGTATTATTGAGGAATGAATAGTTCCCCTTCTAAAATCAAACACCCGAAACCTGATATTACCGCAGGGTAAGTTCAATGCAGTGCCGCCCTTTGGCCAACCAGATACCAACAAAACCCTTCCTTGGTGTTTAATGTTGTTTCAGATTCATATTCTCCGCTTCAAGTAAAAAGATTCCGTCATCAAGAGTGCAGTAAATAATTTTAAAAGGAATTGTTTCGGGAATAAATAGAATCTTATAAGCAAAAGCATTTGTTTTGTATGTATATAATCCATTTTTTGTGTCAACATATACCTTTCTATTTAAACTGATGGATCCAATAAAATCGGACCCATAGAGATCGATGCAATTAAGCCAGTCTAAACCAAGTTTTTCTGAGGAAACGAGTTCTGGGAAATAATGTTTGCCAATTTTCCAGTTTTTCACCAAAGCGTCATCACCACAGGATACAAGTTGCTGATTATCATGATTCAAACTAAGGTCTCTTGCCCATCCTTTGTGTGCTGTCAAATTACTTTCTACCTGTTTTTTTATGAGATTCCAAATTAGAATTTTTCCCTCTCCGTCACATCCTGCCAGATAATTATTGTTGAGAAATTCAATATCTGTAACATCCTTTTGATGACCTTCAAGTTTAATTACCTTTTCGGTGTTGTCCATCTGCCAGATATATATGCAGTGATCACTGCAGCCGGCTGCCAGAAAGGTGTCGTCAGGGCTGAATTTAACAGAGGTGATTACCCCTTGGGCCCCTTTGAACCTCAGTATTGAATTCTGATTACTAAGATCAACTATAACAACAGAACTGTCAGATCCTCCGGCCGCAATTTTATCTCCCCTGCCTGAATAATCAATTGAAAATATTTTGCCGTGTAATTTTGTGCTTATGCTTCCGGTAGATTTCAAAGTAACTAAATTCCAAAACATTAGGGAATCGTCCATTGCAAATGCCAGAGTTTGTCCATCAGGACTTATGTCCATTGCATATATGGCTTTTTTATAATTACCAATCCGGGTTTGAGCCTGTGAAGGCAATAGTAATGCCGTTACGACACAAAATAATAAAAGGAATTTTTTCAAAATCAGTAGATTAGTGATTTGTTTCTTAAAATGTTATACCTGAATCCTGCGCTCAACAGGAGTGTTTTATAAAACATGGGAGATTCAATGTCAAAATCGGGGAACGAACTGAGCTCCATTCCTACTCTCGCCTGAAGTCCCAACATTGAAGTTATCATGTATTCAATTTCCAGTCCTGGTTCAATTGCCGGAACAATAAATTTTTTTTCCATCTGATCGTGTTTGATCATATAACCGAATTCGTCATAATATATAAATTTCTCATTGTTATCTCTGGTTAAACTGGCGATACCCATTAAGAAACTTACATATCCTGAAACATAAATATTTTTCGCGAGCGGATATTTATACAAAAACCCAACACCTGGTGAATAAATTTTGCATTTCAGATTGTTATAGTAGTCACCTCCGGTAAATTTCATTGAAGTATTTCTTAAAATTAATTCAATGTCAACCGGAAGCTGGTTTGGCTTGATTCTTAATGCCACATCAATATCAAATGATTGAACGTTACCGAGGAAAGTTGGTTGTTGAAATGGATAGTTTAAGTCAAAAGTATTTATACACATCTTTTCAAACGATTCAATTTCAATTTGATGGTTGTAATTGATCCTCAGAGAGACTTTCTCGGCATTTTGACTAAAAAGCGATACCGGAATAAACAAAAGAAATAGTAAAGTTGACCTCATAATTAATAGAATTTTAGAATTAGTTTCCCTGAATTATTCCTGTATCCATTTTTCATATTCAGTATCAACAATTAGTGAATCCGTCAAAGGAATAAAAATGGAGGATTTGTAGATGAAATCCCTGTAAAACCAAGGGAATTTATAAAGGGAGTTAACTCTGATCCAGAGCTCCCTATTACTTTCCTTTGGAAAAATCAGGGTATGCTTAGACCAGCCTCGACCATAAGAAATATACTCTTTGCTTATTATTAACGGTAATGTATCACTCAGAAAATAGTCATAATTGTCATAAATTTTAAGTGTATTTTCTTCCGGATAACCTGTTGTATTTACTTTGAAAGTAATTACTGTATTCTCATTACCGGGATTTGGGTTCAGATCTATTTCTTTGGTGCAGGCAGCAGATAGCAGCAATGAAATACTCAAAAAAAGCCTAATGTGTTTCATACTCTATGTAACTTAAAAATTTACTTCTGACCAACTAAAATAATTCAATAAAATCGTGGGACAAAGTTTCATGGCCTCTATGGGTTGTAATTTTGTTTGCATCAACATAAAATTTAGACCGTGAGCAAATTTATCAAAAAAAATTATTCGGTCAACCGATATTAAAACAAGTGATATAAATACTTCCCCGAGACCTGTTTGATCTTTTGGTGAAGCAAAGCAGGAGTAATTGATAAACAATAATTAATTTATCTCCGCTTCTTTTTCCAAATCCCGGGCTCTTTTCCCGGTTAAAGATGGAAATGGTTTATTCGGTTTGCATTTCTTCAACAGGTCGGGTCCGATAAGTCAGATACAAAATCAGAATACAGGCAAAAACCGAAACCACCACCGCAATCCATGATCCAAAATCAGCCAGGTCATCTACATTGCTTTCAATAATCTTATTCACCGACAACCAGGAAACTACAACTACGACACCATTATTTACCAGATGAGCCAGCATCGGAACCCATACAGAACCTGACCATACAAAAAGGTAGCCAAGCACAAGGCCAAGCGCAAACCGGGGTACAAATCCGAAAAACTGCAGATGAAAAGCACTGAAAATCAACGCAGAAATTATCACCGGCCAGTGTATGCCTTTAAACACTTTGCGCAGAATCCCTATTAAAGCAGAACGGAAAAGCAACTCCTCCCCAATTGCGGGAAGTATTGCAATCATAATGAAATTGATTATCAAATCACTTGTTTTGCTTGTTTCCAGAAACTGCTTTGTGAGTCGGGTTGCAGTTTCTTCCGAATTGCGCATCCATTGCTCAATTGATTTTAAAAATCCGGGTAATCTTAAACCTTCATTCCATTCAACCAGAAAATTGATGGTTGGTCCGGCCACTGCAATAATGAGAACCGCAGCAATAAGGTGCCTGTAATCCGGTCTGCGGAAGCCCAGAAAATTAAAACTGCTGCTGTTCACCAATAAACCAAAAATAAATGGTGGCAAAATAAATATACCTACCTGACTGATCATCTGGAAAGTGCGTAAAAAATCAAGGTTCAGACTTCCAACAGCAGCACCTTGTGTAAGAACATCAGTTCCCCACACCAAAATAGAAACTCCCGATGCCAGAACTATTGAAAATACGGTACCAGCCAGCACCAATCCAATCAGTAACAGTATTTGTCCGCCAGAAGATAAATTAGAGAAAAATGCTCCTGCCCTCATGCCTTCATTATATTTCGTTATTTTGCGTGAAATTACAGAAAATACCAAAACATCAACGTCTGACATGAAAATAGGCTCACACGAACTCGGCAACTGCCCACTTTTTCTGGCTCCGATGGAGGACATTACTGACCCGCCATTTCGCCGGATATGCAGGCAATTGGGCGCAGATGCAGTGGTAACTGAGTTTATTTCGTCAGAAGGATTGGTGCGCGATATCAGCGGAAGCCTTAAAAAAATGGATTTTTCGGAAGATGAACGCCCGGTTGGAATTCAGATTTTTGGCAATAATGTGGACGCAATGGTCAATGCAGCTAAGGTCGCCGAACAGGCCGGCCCCGATTTTATTGACCTGAATTTCGGTTGTCCTGTGCGGAAAATTGTAAATAAAGGCGGTGGTGCAGCTTTGCTTCAGGATCTTCCATTGATGCTCAGAATCACTGAATCGGTGGTGAAAGGTGTTTCATTGCCTGTAACGGCAAAAACCCGACTGGGATGGGACGAAAGCTCAAAACCTATTGTTCAGCTTGCGCTGCGACTTCAGGACACTGGTATTCAGGCACTCACCATTCATGGCCGCACACGCGCACAGATGTACAGTGGTCTGGCCGATTGGTCGCTGATAGGTGAAGTTAAGCGAAATCCCGGAATCCATATTCCTATAATTGGCAACGGAGATGTAGTGGATGGACCGACAGCGCTGGCTAAGCTTGAACAAACCGGAGTTGATGGCATTATGATTGGCCGGGCAGCTGTTGGAAATCCCTGGATTTTCAGAAATATAAAACAGTATCTGAACGATAAAACTGAGGCCCTAGAACCTGGAATTGCTGACCGCCTTAATGTATGCCGCACTCATCTGTCGGAATCAGTTTTGTGGAAAGGCGAAAGAACAGCCATTCTTGAAATGCGAAAACACTATGCCCGCTATTTCAAAGCCCTTCCCGATTTCAAACCTTTCCGCATGAAACTTATGCTTGCAATGCAACATCAGGAAATTGAGGAAATTTTGTTTCAGATTGAATCGTTTTATACCTCATTGAATCCAGAATAATCTGCGTTCAATAAACTTAAAATCAGCTGATTTTTATTGTTTCATGCGCCGGGCGAATATTTTTTGTAATTTAGACCTCAAATAGACTCTCTCAATATGGCCTCAGAACCTTTCAGAATTTTTATAGTTGAAGATGACATAATATTTGCAAAAATTATTTCTCATCATCTTTCACTCAACCCTGAATATGAGGTTGAGATTTTTCCCGATGGGAAAAGTCTGATAAAAAACCTCTATAAAAATCCGGCCCTCATTTCGCTTGATTATAACCTTCCGGATATGACCGGACTGGATGTGTTGAAACAAATTAAAGAGTTTAACCCTGATACTCCGGTGGTTATAGTTTCCGGGCAACAAGATGTGGCAACGGCCATTGAATTGCTGAAAAAAGGTGCTTACGATTATATTCTTAAAGATCAGGACACCAAAGAGCGCATGTGGAACATCACCAAAAACATACGCGAAAATGTGGCTCTCCGGCAAAAGATCGCTTATCTTGAAGAGGAAATCGGTCGCAAGTACGAAGTAAACAACCTGATTAAAGGAAACAGTCAGGCGATCAATAAGGTATTTATTTTGATTGAAAAAGCAGCCAGAACGAACATTACGGTTTCCATTTATGGTGAAACCGGAACTGGTAAAGAATTGGTTGCCAAATCTATACATCACGCTTCGGCCCGCAGCAAGAAACCATTTGTAGCAGTAAATGTAACTGCAATTCCTAAAGAGCTGATTGAAAGCGAAATGTTTGGTCATGAAAAAGGTTCATTCACAGGCGCTAACAACCGCCGCATAGGACGTTTTGAGGAAGCTAACCGTGGCACCATTTTTCTCGACGAAATCGGTGATATGGATCTGAATATGCAGTCGAAGCTGCTCAGGGTGCTGCAGGAAGAGGAAGTAGTGAGAGTTGGAGGTAGTGAAACCATTAAACTCGATGTCAGGGTAATTGTGGCTACACACAAAAATCTGCAGGAACTGGTGAGAAAGGGTGACTTCCGCGAAGATTTGTATTATCGTCTTCTGGGTCTTCCGATTAATCTGCCGCCTTTGCGCGAACGTGGAAGCGACATTGCATTGCTGGCCCGCTTTTTTGTGGATGAGTTTTGCCAGAAAAACAAAATGGGAAAGCTGTCAATTTCGCCAAAAGCAATTGATAAAATCCAGAAATACCCCTTTCCGGGAAATGTGCGTGAGTTGAAAGCCATTATGGAACTTTCTGCTGTAATGACCAATACCAATGTGATTGAGGATATGGACATCTCATTCAGCACCGCCAGTTCATCGCAGGATTTCCTGTTTGAAGAAACAACGCTAGATGAATATAACAGACGCATTATCAATCACTTTCTACAAAAATACGACAACAAGGTTAGGCTTGTGGCCGATAAACTTGACATTGGAAAAACCACCATTTACCGCCTGATGAGCGACGGAAAGCTATAAGCAGACAGTTGTCGCTTAAAAGTTTCGACTCCGCCCGACCTGACAGAATTATCATTTTGAAATATCACTCAAAAAGTTTGAGTATAATTATTTAAGACATATCGACTCCGCTCAGTGTGACATTCGTGTTTGGTCAGCAGTGTTCCTCTATAGTACACACGTTATCAACCCTCTACGATGTCATCCTGAGCGGAGTCGAAGGACAAAACCATCAATTATTTACCAAGTAATCCTTATTGTAAAGATTAAAGAAATAACCTGTCGTTGTTAGTTCGCTGTGTCAAACGTAACCGGCAGATTCATACTTACTCTGACAGCTTTTCCTCTTTGTTTTCCGGGTTTCCATTTGGGCATGTTCTTCAACAAGCGGATAACTTCCTCGTCGCAACCACTGCCGATTCCGCGAACTACCCGAATATCCGACAAAGTACCATCCCTTTCAACCACAAACGAAACAAACACAGTGCCTTTGATTCCGGCATTTTTTGCTGCTTCCGGATACTTAAGGTTGATTTTCAGATAGTTCTCAAGTGCTTTTTGACCTCCCGGAAACGAAGGCATGGTTTCGACTACAATAAATGCTTCCTCTTCTTTCATTTCTTTCTTTCCAGTAACCCTGATTCCCTCAATATATTGAACATCCTGAACAGCATATCCCATGCTCATTTTCGGAGATGATGCACCTGTACTCACAGCCCCTACAGCACAGTTGCTTACTCCCTCGGGCAAAGGTAAAGGCTGCCTGACAGTAACCACTGGCTTTCCATCATTTCTTATTTCTGTATCAATAGCTATAAATGAAGTATATGCAGTTAGCAGATTATACTTAATTCCCAGACTGGTTACCAGTTTTTCCACTTCCTCAGGCACACCTCCATAGCCACCGGAATAATCATCAATCACCCTAATTTTCTCCCTGGCCCACAGGTATTTAAGCGCCTGATTTTCTATGACTGGTTTAGCATCAGCAACAGAAATTGTGGATGTGTAATTTCCATCGCCATTTGAACCTGAAAGTTTAATGCTGCCTGAAGGTGTGCCGCGGTATTTTCCGAAAATCACAACAGGTCGCGAAGCAAACATATCGGGAACCGAAGAAGGTTCAAAATCATACGCATCAAAGCCATTAAACGAAATATCAATATTGGTCAGCAGCGGAGAACTCAGTAATTTCCTGAACTCTTCGGCTTTTTCAACGGCTTCCTTTTCATTGGTAATCACAACAGCTTCTCCGGCGCCGGCGTGGGCCATGCCTTCAAGCAAATGCCGATTTACCGATGATCCAATCCCAAAAGTAAAGAAATTGGCTTTGTTCAGATTGGATTTTATCAGCGCAAATGCTTCCTTCTCCACGGTAACGTATCCATCGGTTGCAATCACGAAGGTGCGGGCAAAATCAGAAGAAGTGTTCATTGCCAGCGCTTTTTTAAGGGCCGGAAGTAATTCAGTACCTCCGCTGCCTCGCTGCGAACTGAGCATTTTTAAGGCTTTTGAAATGTTTTCCGTTGTGGCTGATAAAGACTCATTGGCAAGCAAATCGGCACCTCCGGCAAAAAAGAGGATATTAAACCTATCGGTACTTTTCAGTCCGTTTAATAAGCCTGAGATCAGTTTTTTTGACACTTCAAGGGGAAATCCATGCATAGAACCCGAAACATCCACAATAAAAATATATTCTCTCGGCGGAATCATTTCCGGTTTTACAGATGCCGGTGGCTGAATCGTTGTCATGAAATAATTCTCAACGCCATCGCTGTAAAGCCATATTCCGTTTTCAATTCCATCACCACCTAAGCGGTACTGCAGGATAAAATCGCGGTTTGCCCCATAAATTTCCTTGCTGTCAAGTTGTATTCCGGCACTTTTTTTATCCTTGTAAGTGACATTTACTTTGTGCGAAGTACACCTCACATCTTTGAGCGGCAGGCCTGAAGATATTGAACAATCAAAATTAAAAGTATAGGATGGCAATTCACCTTCATTCAGATAAGGATTGGCATTCCACTCAGGGTTGTGGCTGCTTTCTCCGTTTCCGGGATACCGCGGACCTACCACCGTTGGATAAACAAATTCATAAATCCCATTTCGCGACATCAGGTATTCGGTGTATCGCAGTTCAACTTCAACCACATCGCCGGGCATAATGTTGCCAACACTCATCTGAAAAACATTGGGCCGGTGCTGCTCCAGCAGAGAAGCCGAACGCCCTTCATTTAATGCCTGAGCATAATCTGTACGGGCTTTGTTTCGCTCTTCAATTTTAGCTGTAATGTTGCGTTCTCCTATCTTCATACTCATGGCATGAACTGCGGCGCGTGTTGATCCGGGAAATACATAAACGGCTTCGATTGGCTTTTTCCCTTGATTTTTATAGACCTGCTTTACGGTAACATGGGCGATTACACCTGCAATACTTACCGTTGCTGTAGTGGATTGCAGAGGCAGGTTTTCGGTAACCACATCGCCGGGAGTTTCGAAATATGGAACTCCGGGACGATCGGGCAGATATTCCTGGGCATTGGCATTTGAAATTAAACTTAAGTTGAAAAGCGAGGCAATTGCTGCAATGCCAATGCATATGGGTTTGGTGAAAGGATTTGTTTTCATGACAGAGTTTTTAAAGTGTGTTTTTCAGGTTTTTCAGGACATAAGGGTGGCTGTACAACCAGCAATGGCTGCTTATCAGAAGAAAATTAAACTACAAATGATGAGTCAGGAATAATGCTTATAAAATATCCTGAGAGAAAAGAAGGGGAAAGTGCTTAATTTCTGAGACTGAATTTTACAGGAAGGTTAAGGCGCACCCTGACTGCTTTTCCACGTTGCTTGCCAGGATTCCAGTCGGGCATTGATTTTACCACGCGTTCAGCTTCTTCAGTGCATCCACCGGGTACACCCCTGAGACTGGCTACCGAGGAAACACTTCCATCAGGTTCAATCACAAAAGTCACAAAAACGGTTCCGCTTATCCCTGCTTCTCTGGCTTGTAATGGGTAAACAATATTGTCAGACAGATATTTAAAAAGTGCTGCTTCACCCCCGGGAAATTCAGGCATATTCTGAACAATTACGAAGGGCTCGTCTGATAAATCTTCCGGTTCATCAGCAAGTTGAACTGGTGGCAAATAGGGTTCAACTTCAGCATTGGGGTCTATTTCTATATTGAGTTCGAGTGCAGGAATATCATCCCGGATATTATCAACCGATTTAATCAGGGTTGTGTTTACAGGCTTTGGGAGTTCCTTTTTCTCTCTTACAATCTGAATGAAGCCTGGATCTGGATCAAATACAATTCTTTGTGGGAGATCAATATTGCCAATGTCCGGGGTTTTCCATTCAAAGGCTGCAAGAGCTGCGCCTAGCGCGAGAATGAGACCTAGTTGAAGAAATACGGGGCGCTTTTTTTCGAGATCGGCCCGTTTTGTTTTACGTGTTTCCATGGCTGAAGTGTTTAAGTGTGAGAACTGGTTTTATAGTGAAGATGCAAAACGCATCCTTTTTCCATAAGCCATGCAAAAAATAATTCTCAATCCTGCTAATTTAACACAAGCCTTCCCGAAATCCGGTCAATCTCCCTGTAAATACTAACGCAAAGAAGCGCCGGATATTTTATAATATTCAGGCAAATTCAATATTTATTATTCATTCTAGAATTCACAAGTCAGGGTTTGACTATTTGAAAACAAGCTTTTTGCAAAAACAAGGAAATATAAAGTCAAGCCCTGACTTTTGTAAAATCCACAAGTCAGGGTTTGACTATTTGAAAACAAGCTTTTTGCAAAAGCAAGGAAATATAAAGTCAAGCCCTGACTTTAATATAAATTTCCCGCTTCTTTTTCTACTTTTGTGAAGAACAAAAACAATTCATGGCAAGCAATCTGACCGATGGAAATATAATCAACCTCCTCAGCGATGAGGAACTGGTTGAATTCTTCCGTCAGTCGGGGAATCAGGAGATCATCGGGGAACTATTTCGCCGCTACTCTCATCTGGTACTTGGGGTTTGCTTAAAATACCTGAAAAACCGTGATGAAGCGCGCGATGCCGCCATGGAAGTTTTTGAACGGCTTTTTGTAGCTCTTCGGAAATACGAAGTTCATAATTTCAAATCCTGGCTTTTTACCTTTACCAAAAGCCATTGCGCCATGATACTGCGACAGCGCAAAAAAGATGGATTTCTGCTGACCTGGGAAGATAATCTTTTGGGAGAAATTATGGAAAACGGCGGTTTTCTGAATCTTAATTCTGAAGATGAAGCCGAAGAACGCATCCGAAAACTTCACCAGGCAATGGGAAACCTTTCGCCCGGACAGCAGCAATGTATCCTGCTCTTTTATTTCGATGATAAATCATATCTTGAAATTGAGCAAACAACCGGATACACGTTGAACGAAGTAAAAAGTCACATTCAAAACGGCAAACGAAACCTGAAAATAGCGCTTGAGCAACATCTTTACTGAGAACAATGGAAAACAAACACGAACATAAGCTGTATAATCCTTCGGGATGCCTTTCAGAGGCAGGGCTTTCGCTTTTTGTGCAGGGTTTGCTCAGTGAAGGTCAAGTAGCTGAAGTGAAAAACCACCTGCAAACCTGCGAATTCTGCGCACTTGCCGTTGAAGGCATTTCTTTTTCCGACCCCGAATCTTTCAGTGATGATGTGGAAATAATAAATGCTTCTTTCCTTCATTTACACGATAACATTCCCACACCAGAGCAAGAACCGGCGCTGTCAGAAGCTGATGGATTTGAAGGGCCACGGTTCCCAAGACTTAGTCAGGAAGAGATTTCAAAGTTCAGAAATACCATTCTTGATATGGAATCCGGGAAAACAAAAGATTCCCCTGCAGATGTTCCAATCAGAAAATTATCATTTTTTAAAAGATACCGCTTAGAACTTATTGCTGCAGTTCTGCTGATATTGCTTGGTATTGGCGGACGACATCTGTATTTTGAAATTTCTGGTTCCCGGGAAGCCGATGAATTAGCAAGCGCACCTGAGGTTGAAATGAAAATGATGGAAATACAGCCAGGATTACCTTCAACTGATGATGAATCTACAGAACCAGCCGTTACTGTAAAACCACCGGCAGCTGTTTCTGATATCCGTATAGTTAATGATGACATTGAGATTGAATCCGATCAGGTAATGGAGAAAAATGAAGTATCCGACGGCAAAGAAACATTGCAGGAGAGAATGCCACCTCTATTCCCGGAAGATCTGAAACCGAAAGAAAATAAAAGCATGGGGTATGCAGTTGTAGAAGAAGATAAAAAGGTCACCGAAGTGGTAACCTATATTGATGGAATTGCTGTTGGTGCGGAGAAAAAGTCAACGCGCAGATCAAACAAACAGCAATCTATGGCCGATGAAGAGGAAGTAGCTGAAACAGAAATTTTTGCCGTTGTAGAAACTTCTCCTTCTTTTCCGGGAGGAGATGAAGCAAGAATACGGTTTTTAACCAACAATATCAGTTATCCGCAGGAAGCCAGAGACGCTGGAATAAGTGGAACCGTTTACATTACTTTTGTGGTTGAAAGAGACGGATCAACATCTGATATCCGGGTATTGAGAGGCATAGGTGGTGGCTGCGATGAGGAAGCCGTCAGAGTGATAAAAATGATGCCTGAATGGTCGCCCGGAAAACAAAGAGGCAAACCTGTAAGAGTGCAGTTCAACATGCCGATAAAGTTTTCTCTGGCAGAATAACGGTTTTGGGTAAAACAGTTTATGACTTAAAATGTGTTAAAAACAGGCTTTGTTTTGTTTTTATAACTTATTTTTGCGGCGGGACACTTTTAATCGACTCAGGGAAACCGGCATTTAATCCGTTAACCGGCTGACAACTCATGCTATAGCTGCCAGAAACAGAAATAGCACGGCAAGTTTTTGAAAAAATGCTTTGGGGCAAAAAACATCATATAATGAAGATTTCAAAAATAATAAGCAGCTTTTTTCTTGTTCTTACATTCTTTCCGGCTATTCCGCTTATAAGCCAGAATACCAAAGCGGTTTCTGACTCCAGTCAATCAGTTTTTGAGTTCAGAAAAGATGATTTTATCGCTGCATCTCTGGATAGCATTGCCAACCTGAAATATTTTGCAGGATTTGAGTGTGCTTCTGATGAAGACTTGAAAAGTATTTTCGGTTTTGAACCGGGATTTGTTCCGGTGTATGCCGATTCCGTTTATTATGACCGGTTGAAAAAACTGAATGCCGCTTCTCCCATTGATCTTACTTACAATCAATATGTGAGAGATTATATTGAGATGTATGCAATGAAAAAGCGGGTTCTGATGCAAAGGGTTATGGGTCTGGCCCAGATATATTTCCCTTTGTTTGAAGAGCATCTCGACAGATTTGATATGCCGCTTGAATTAAAATATCTTGCCATTGTTGAATCAGCCCTAAATCCGGTCGCCAAGTCAAGGATGGGAGCTACTGGCTTGTGGCAATTTATGTATGGTACCGGCAAAGCTTACAATCTCAACGTAACTTCATTGGTTGACGATCGCCGCGATCCGATAAAATCAACCATCGCAGCCTGCGAACATATGAATGATCTTTACAAAATGTACGACGATTGGCTGCTCGTGCTTGCTGCTTACAATTCAGGTGCCGGCAATGTAAACAAGGCCATCCGCAGATCAGGAGGAAAAAGGGATTTCTGGCAAATCCGTCCGTTTCTCCCGCTCGAAACACGGGGATATGTTCCTGCATTTATTGCGGTAAATTATGTGATGGGTTATGCCGCAGAACACAACCTGAGACCGGTTCAGCCACTATATCACCATTATGAGATTGATACTGTTGTTGTAAAAGATGTTTTATCTTTTAATCAGATATCAACCATGCTTAATGTACCTGTGGAGGAAATAGAATTTCTTAATCCTGCTTACAAAGCCGGAATTATTCCTGCAACCAACTTGAATACTTACATACTCAGGCTTCAAAAGAAAAATATTCCTGCATTTGTGAACAATGAAGCCCAATTATATGCATTTCGTGCTCAATCAGAAATTGAAAAAGAGCAGATGCTCAATCTGATGAAAACGGTAAGTGCAGCTGAATATCACAAAGTGAAAAAAGGCGAGAGTCTTGGTTTGATAGCAAAGAAGTATCGTTGTTCGGTAAAAGATCTGCAAAGATGGAATAAACTTAGATCAACCAACCTGCAGATAGGTCAACGCCTGATTGTAAGGCCTGAACAGCAGATAGATTTGCCTATTGCCAAAAAAACCACACCGGTTAGCAAACCGGCTGCCCCTGCTACCCCAAAAGTTGAAGAACCGAAATCGGTTCCTGTGCAGGAAATTGCTTCCAATACACAAACAGAAGCTGACCAAATACAGGATACCGTTATTATTACAGGCCCGGAACCTGTTGTAATGCAAACCCGCATCGAAAACACTTATCACAAAGTAAAGCCAGGTGAAACCCTTGGCCAATTGGCAGAAAAATACAACACCAGTATTTCGCGTTTACGCATCTGGAACAACATTAAAGGCAACAACATTCAATCCGGCAAAAATCTTATTGTTGGTAAAACAGAAGTGGCCGACTTAGAACCTGCTCAGATTGAAAATATTCCCGAAAGTCATGTTGTTAAAAAACGCGACTACATTTATTACACCGTTCAACGTGGCGATACCCTTTGGAAAATTGCCCAAAAACATCAGGGCGTCAGTATTGAAGATATCAAGAAGTTGAACAATATAACCAATGAAAATCAAATTAAGGCAGGTCAACGGATTAAGGTTCAGCCTGTTTCCTGATTTGTTCTATTTTTTTGATATTTCTGCTGTGACAACAATTGAAATATTTCAGCGTTATATTTTTCAGGAAATTGCACCCTGATTTAAAATAAAGATTTCAGTTGGAAATAATAATCCATCAATATTGTTGACTAATGGGAAAAATCATCAGAAACCGCTGGTTTTGGGCTCCGGCATTTTTAGTTTTGGCAATACTATCATCTTGCAATCAGGACGAAAAACCCACTAAACCATCTTCAACCGGAAAACCATCAGAAATATTGGTTGTTTCTGAAGACAACTTATGGAAAAGTTCAGCCGGAGACTCGGTACGTAGTTTTTTTGCCGGTCCTGTAGCCGGACTTCCGCAACCTGAGCCCTACTATAAACTGGTTCAAATTAAAGAAGATGAACTCGGAAGAATGCTTAAAATTCACCGCAACATTCTAATTATAACCATCGACAGCTCAATGAAAACCCCATTGGCTGAAATGCGCCGCGATTTATGGGCTGAACCACAACGGGTGGTAAAAATTTCAGCTTCAAGCATTGAAGGAATTAAAGAAACCTTTGCCTCAAAAAGGGATGAAATTCTCAATCTTTACGACAATGCCGAAATGGAAAGATTGAACAAACTGTACAGTAAATCGCGCAATCAGAGTGCCATTGATGCTGTCGCAAAAAAATTCAATCTTAAACTAAATATCCCTGCCGATTATTATCTTGCCGTTGAAAAAGATAACTTCATCTGGATCAGGCGCGAAACCAACAAAGATGGACAGGGAATCATTATTTACGCCTATCCATATACAGACACTATTGCCTTTAAATCCGCTAAAATCCAATCGGTGAGGAATCAATTTACTCAACTATTTGTCCCCGGACCAAGTGATAGCTCATTTATGGTTGTAGCTGATGAATTTGTTACACCGATAAGCCGCGCAATTTCTCTGAAAAATCAGACAGCAACTGAAACACGTGGATTGTGGGAAGTAAGAAAAGACTTTATGGGCGGGCCTTTTATCAACTACACCTTTGTTGATGAACGCAACAATATGGTTATTGCTCTGGATGGATACGTGTATGCACCCAATGAATCAAAACTACCTTTGTTGAAACAGGTTCAATCGGTTTTGCTGTCTTTTGAATATGTTGAAAATCAATAGCATAATAGCGTAATGTAATTTTTTCACTAAAAAACTTGCATTACGCTTATTTTATTTCATACCTTTGACCACTTGGTTAAATTACTGGGTTAAACTTTTTAGATAACTATTAAATGTCAGAAAACGAACTAAATACCGAACAACTCATCCTTATAGCCGCCCGAAAAGTTTTCACTCATAAAGGCTTTGACGGAGCAAGGATGCAGGATATTGCAAATGAAGCCGGCATCAACAAAGCCTTGCTTCATTATTATTTCAGGAGCAAAGACAAGCTTTTTGAATCAATTTTCAAGGATGTTATAAAAACATTTTTCCCGCAGATAGTTTCGGTACTTGTAGCTGACATTCCGCTTTTCGATAAGATACATCGTTTTACAGAAAGTTACATTGACATCCTGGTAAAGAATCCTGATATTCCGGTATTTGTGTTTCATGAGCTGAGTGTAAATCCACACCGCTTAATCGGTAATATCAGAGAAACAGGTGCCGATATCGGAATTATTGGGGAGCAACTTCGAAAGGAAGCAGAAGCCGGTAATATCAGACCGGTCAAGCCAGAGCATTTCATTGCAAACCTGATTTCGATGTGCGTATTCCCATTTATTGCCCGACCTGTATTGATGGGCATAATGAAAATGGATGCGCAGGGATTCGACAGTTTTATTGAGGAACGCAAACAGATAGTCCCCGACGACATTATCCGTTCAATAAAAGTTTAGAGATGAAAAAACTCATTTCATTATTGTTTTTCGGTTTGATTCAGTCTGCGGGGTTTTCGCAGCAAACTCAGAGCCTGACTCTTGATTCATGCCGGAAAATGGCACTTGAACATTATCCTGTGTCCCGCCAGGCTGGTTTATTTACTGAAATTCATAATTTTAAACAAGAGTCAGCTCACAGAGGTTATTACCCTCAGCTATACCTGAACGGACAAGCATCCTGGCAATCAGATGTTACTTCGCTTCCGGTAAATATTCCAAATATTGAAATTCCTTCGCTGGCACGGGATAATTACAGAATCAGTCTTGATATCAATCAGTTGATCTGGGATGGAGGATCAATAAAATCGCAGCAAGCGATTGATTTTACCACACTTGAGATCAACCTGACCGAAGTAGAAATCGAAAACCTGAAACTTACCGAAGCTGTAAATCAGACCTATTTTTCAATTCTGATATTAAAAGAAAGCGAAAAACTGATTTTACTGGCTATGGATGAAATACAATCGCGCCTTACCAAAGTCAGGGCAGGAATAGCCAATGGCGCTGTTTTGCCGGCAAATGCCGATGTGCTGGATGCAGAACTTATCAGGCATGAGCAAACACTGATTGACATAAGATTCAACCGAAATGCCGCAATTTACAGGCTTAACGAACTTACCGGACTAAATCCGGATGCATCCACAGTGCTGATACTTCCTGAATACCACGATATGCCCGACCTTGATCAGTGGCAAAGGCCGGAATATCAACTATTTGATCTGCAAAAAATTCAGTTCGACAATCAGCAGCAAATGATCGGACTCAAACTTATGCCCCGCTTTTCGGCTTTCAGCAATCTTGGTTACGGAAGACCCGGGTTAGATATGTTCTCTACCTCCTTTGAGCCATTTGCAATGCTGGGTTTGCGCTTAAGCTGGAATCTCTGGGATTGGAATATCACCGGAAGAAACAAATCGATAACAGGCATTCAGAAACAGATTACAGATACCCGGAAGCAGGTCTGGGAAATAAACCAGCGTATTTTGCTCAACAACTACAAGCAGGAAATACTTAAAATTGAGAATCAGCTTGCTGCCGATCATCGCATTGTTGCCCTTCGCACATCAATTGCTGCATCCTCCGCTGCCCAACTTGAGCAGGGAATGATAACTTCATCGGAATATCTGACCGAACAAAACGCACTCACCCAGGCCAATCTGATTCTTGGCGTAAACAAAATCATGCTTCAAAGGGCACGGCTTAACTATCTTACCACAATGGGTTTCACAAAATAAAATCCTGAAAAGATGAAATTACAAACACAAACCCTGATACTGACTTTTATGGTGATGGTCGCAACTTCTTGCAACACTAAAAAAACTTCGGATGCTTATGGCAATTTTGAGGCAATAGAAACCACCATTTCGGCGGAAGCCAATGGCCGCATACTTATGTTGAACCTAGAAGAAGGGAGTATATTGATGCAAGGTGATACCGTTGGCCTGATCGATACCACCGATCTTCATCTCAAACGGGTGCAGATGATGGCTCAAAGGTCAGCCATTGGGTCAAAACATGGAAATCTTGATGCTCAGGCACAGGTTTATGAACAGCAAAAGCGGAACCTTGAAAAAGACAGGAATCGTATTTCAAGTCTTCTGGCAGAGCAGGCTGCAACACCCAAACAGCTTGACGATGTGGAAGGCGCCATGGCCGTTGCCCAACGTCAGATAGTTGCAGTAAAATCCCAGCAAAGTGGTCTGAACGACGAAATCAGAGCGATTGATGCACAAATTGCTCAGATAGAACAATCCATAAAACGCTGCTACATTACAAATCCTGTAAAAGGAACTGTTCTGTCGCGCCTTGCTGAAACCGGTGAAGTAACGGCATTTGGCAAACCGCTTTACCGGATTGCCGACCTCTCAGAAATGGAATTAAGGGTTTACATCAGCGGAAATATGTTATCATCGATAAAAACCGGCGAAAAAGCTAAAGTGCTGATTGACGGGCCGGATGGTCTTAAAGAATTTGAAGGTATAATTACATGGATATCTCCCGCAGCAGAATTTACACCTAAAATCATACAAACCCGCGATGAAAGGGTAAATCTGGTTTATGCTGTTAAATTGAAGGTTCCCAACGACGGGAGTTTAAAAATTGCCATGCCGGCAGAAGTCAACTTTAATCAGTAAAACTGAGTTTAATTATTGATTATCTTCGGCCATTATTCACCAAAAAAAATCAACACATGAAAAGAATGCTCCTGATTACCGGTCTTATCCTGGCCATAGCGATGCCAAACGTTCTCAAAGCACAATCAAAAGCCGACAAAGCTGTTGGGTACTACCTTACCTATGATGATGAAACAGGAAAGGAAAAATCACAGATCCGGATTTACAAAGCCGCAAACGGTAAATATGTGGGTGAGATTGTATGGCTTAAAGATCCGAAAGAAAGCAACGGAAAGGATAAACTTGATAATAAGAACCCTGACAATAAATTAAAAACCCGCAAGATCATGGGTTTGCAGATTCTGAAAGATTTTACCTATGATGCCAGCCTGGACGAATGGAGTGGCGGTACAATTTACAACCCCAGCAGCGGAAAAACATACAACAGCTACATGAAGCTTGAGGGCAACAAAATGCAGGTCAGGGGCTACATTGGTAAAGCCTGGATGGGATTGGGCAAAACTGCCACCTGGACCCGCGAAGAAAAACAACGCAAATAAACATGACCGATATTTCAGTTTATGGAGAAGGGCTGGTGAAAAATTACGGAAAAACTGAAGCCTTGCGGGGTATCAGTTTTTCGGTAAACAAGGGCGAAATCTTTGGTTTTATTGGCCCGGATGGCGCAGGAAAAACTACCCTTTTCCGTATTCTGACTACCTTATTACTCCCCGATGCCGGGGATGCATCGGTTGAAGGCTTTCATGTGGTGAAAGATTTTCGCCATCTCCGAACAATTCTGGGTTATATGCCCGGGCGATTTTCGCTTTATCAGGATCTGACAGTGGAGGAAAACCTGAAATTCTTTGCCGGAATATTTAAAGCAGACATCAGTAAAAACTACCACCTGATCAAAGAAATATACGATCAGATTGCGCCGTTTGCCAAACGCAGGGCCGGGAAATTATCCGGCGGAATGAAACAAAAACTTGCCCTATCCTGCGCATTAATTCACAAACCAGAAGTGCTGATTCTTGATGAACCCACTACCGGAGTTGATGCCGTTTCGCGACGCGAATTCTGGGAAATGCTTATCAGGCTAAAAAGTCAGGGAATCACAATCCTTGTGTCCACACCATACATGGATGAAGCTATCCTCTGCGATCGTGTGGCATTGATGCAGCATGGAAGCATAATGGCTAGTGGAACTCCTGACGAAATCATGTCATCCTATCCACATCGGCTTTTTAAAATCAGTACAGACCGAACTTTGGAATTGCTTTCCCTTATCCGGAAAATGAATGGAATACACAGTGCCGAAATGTTTGGCAGCGACATTCATTTAAGCGTGGCAGATGCTGAAACGGGTATAGAAGAAGTCGGGGAATATTTAAGAAATTACGGATTTACGGCCGAAAAACCGGAAGAAGCAAAACCCGGAATTGAAGATTGTTTCATTGATTTTATGAAGTTAAACCAGACGGGCTGACATTATGGGAAACAATGAATATGTAATTGAAGCAGAAAATCTGGTTAAGAAATTCGGAAGTTTTGTAGCCAATGATAATCTTACTTTCAAAGTAGAAAAAGGCGAAATTTTTGGATTTCTGGGGGCCAATGGCGCAGGAAAAACCACTGCCATCAGAATACTGTGCGGCCTGCTATTGCCCACATCCGGAAAAATTACTGTAGCCGGCCAAAATGTTTACACCCAAACCGAAGCCATAAAAAAGCAGATCGGATATATGAGTCAGAGGTTCTCTCTATACGAAGATCTGACTATCAATGAAAACTTCCGTTTTTATGGTGGCATATACGGAATGAGCCGAATCAAAATAAAGGAAAAAACAGCTGAAATGCTTGACCGGCTTGGGATTGAATCACTTAAAAATAGCATTGTTGCATCATTGCCATTGGGCATAAGGCAAAAACTTTCTTTTTCAGTAGCCATTATGCATTCACCTCAGATTGTTTTTCTTGATGAGCCTACCGGCGGAGTTGATCCAATCACCCGAAGGCAGTTCTGGGAGCTAATTTATGAGGCTGCCGCAAAGGGAATTACCGTTTTTGTTACCACGCATTACATGGATGAAGCAGAATATTGCAACCGGGTTTCCATTATGGTTGATGGCAGAATTGAAGCCCTGGACACGCCGCGCAATCTCAAGGACAAATTTCAGGCAAAAAACATGGATGAAGTTTTTCTGAAACTGGCGCGCAAAGCAGGTTAACCAATCGAATATGAAACAATTTGTAATCAAGGAATTTCTTCACATTTTCCGCGACGTCCGGTCGATGGTTATCCTTTTCGGGATGCCACTTGTTCAGGTGCTTCTCTTTGGTTATGCCATCACCAATGAAGTAAAAGATGTAAAGGTTTCGGTGATTGACCAGTCGTATGATTATGCTTCTCAGGCAGTTGTCAATAAGTTGTTTGCTTCGGGGTATTTTCTGAAAGGAGAACATATAAGTTCAACCTCTGAAATTGAAGAGAGTTTCCGCAAAGGTGAAAACAAAATGGTGGTGGTAATTGGTCCTGATTTTGCCGGAAAACTTGAAACCGGCCAGCAACCATCCATTCAGCTGATTGCCGATGCTTCCGACCCAAATACCGCCAATCTGCTGGTAAGTTATGCATCAGGAATCATAAATGCTTACAGCCGCGAACTTATACCAGCAGCCAATATTCCTGTAATTGTGCCCGAATCAAGAATGCTTTACAATCCTTCGCTTCGAAGCGTGTACATGTTTGTGCCGGGAATAATTACCATTTTACTCATGCTGGTATCTGCCATGATGACTTCCATTTCAATAGCACGCGAAAAAGAGCTGGGCACAATGGAAGTGCTGCTGGTTTCTCCGCTGAAACCTTTTCAGATTGTTGCGGGGAAGGTGATGCCTTATGTGCTGTTGTCGTTCATCAATGCAGGCAGCATTCTGATTCTGAGCTATTATATTTTCAATGTGCCTATCAATGGTAGCCTGCTTCTTTTGCTTGGTGAAACCATACTTTTTATCCTGCTGGCATTGTCGCTGGGGATTTTTATATCAACCATAAGCAACAATCAGCAAACAGCCATGATGCTTTCAATGTTTGCACTGATGCTTCCCACCATTTTGTTGTCAGGATTTATTTTCCCCATTGAGAATATGCCTGCTGTTTTGCAGTGGTTCAGTCTGATTATGCCGCCAAGGTGGTTTATCACCATTATAAAATCCATCATGCTGAAAGGCTCTGGAATTGAGTATTTCTGGAAGGAAACCCTGATTCTGGCGGGCATGACGCTGGTATTTATTCTGGCAAGTATAAAGAAATTTAAAATCAGGTTGGCCTGACAATTCCACAACATGAGGACAATATTCTACATAGTGCAGAAGGAGTTTCTTCAGATATTCAGAAACAGGATGATGCTTCCCATTATCTTCATTATTCCTATTGTTCAGTTGCTGATACTTTCATACGCCGTTACATTTGAAATAAAAAGCATCAAACTTAGCATAACTGACAACGACAACACTGTTGCATCGCGCCGTTTAACGGGCCATTTCCGGTCTTCCCCATTTTACAATATCGTTGGCGAAAGCTCCGATCAGAGAGATGGCGCGGAAATGCTTCATAAAGGAAGTGCACACCAGATGATTGTGCTGCTGCCGGGCTTTGAAAAAGCACTTGTCAAAGGCCAACCCGCACATGTACAGGTTGTTACCGATGCTATTAACGGAAGTGCTGCCGCTCTGATGAACGCCTATACCTTGCAAATTATCTATGATTACAATCGGGAAATTCTGGCAGAGGTCAGCCCCCTGGCAGGGTTACCGGTAAAGCTGACCTGGTCGTACTGGTTCAATCCGCAATTGGATTACAAGACTTACATGGTACCGGGAATACTCGTGCTTCTGGTGACCATAATTGGTATGTTTTTATCGGGAATGAATGTGGTGCGCGAGAAGGAATTAGGCACCATAGAACAGATAAATGTGACTCCCATCCGCAAACATCAGTTTATAGCCGGCAAGCTGATTCCATTCTGGATTATTGCCCTTTTTGAGTTGGCGATTGGCCTTTTGGTAGCACGATTGGTGTTCAGTATTCCAATACTGGGTAATATTTTCCTCATTTTTCTGGTTGCATCGGTATATCTGCTTGTGGTGATGGGTATCGGTCTGTTTATTTCTACCCTGACAAATACCCAGCAACAATCGATGTTTATCTCGTGGTTTGTACTGGTAATTTTCATCCTGATGAGCGGTCTTTTTACCCCGGCTGAAAGTATGCCGCAATGGGCACAAAACCTGAATATGATAAATCCTATTGCTTATTTTATCTCAATAATACGAATGATTATGCTTAAAGGATCTGGCATTCAAGATATTATGATTCCGCTATTAATTTTAGCGGGATACGGTTCTGCGGTTTTGAGTCTTTCGGTATGGCGATACCGAAAAACCATTTAACACGAATAAGTAGAATAACAGATTCTATTTTCTGTGATCGGCTTTCCTATAAAAAGCCTGCTGGACATTCGTGTGCAGAAGGCGCAGAATAATAGAAATGTTTCTAATGGCACAAATTTTGTTAAGTGCCTTCCGTCCAATTCATATGGGCTGGAAATTAAAGGTGTTTGACTGCAATTCTTCTAAAAAAGCTTGCAGGGTTTCACAGACATCAGGAATTCACCAAAACAAAACAAATGCAAAACCGCTTTTTTAAACGAATAAATACCACAATACTTTTTCTGTTCATTATTTTAGTGCCAGGTTCTTTTACCTTGCCTCAGCAAAACAATTATTTGAGCCACGATGACAAGGGCGGACTTCTGGCCGATATTCAACGCAGGGGCAAACTGGTTGCAATAACTGACGACAACCCATTCAATTACTTCACTTACAAAGGCGAGCCCAAAGGCTATCAATACGATATGCTTGAAAGTTTTGCCGGGTTTCTGGGTGTTGAACTCGAACTTATTGTAGAACCTGATCCTCACCGTGCATTGCTTTATTTAAGACAGCGTCAGGTGGATGTGGTTGCCATGGAACTTCCGGCCTCAGCTGAATTAAGAAAGGGCATTTTATTTACAGAGTCTCTTTTCGATTCAAAACAGGTTCTTGTGCAGCGAAAACCTGAAAAGTGGCGCAGAATGAAAGATATGGCAACTGTTGAAAAGCTGCTTGTTAGAAATCTGGGCGATTTGAGTAATAAAACAATTGCTCTTCCATCACATAAAAATAAGCAATTTTATCTTTCTGATATACAGCATGCAACCTCCAATTCGGTTGATATCATTGCATATAATGATGTAAACGTTGTGGAATTGATTGAGGCTGTGGCTTTCAATGAAGTTGATTACACCATTGCTTATGAGCACACAGCCCTTGCTTTGGCACGTATATATCCCGATCTGGATGTAAATACCGCTGTTAGCCCTGAAATGGGCATATCATGGGCGGTTCGGCAAGGATCTGTTAATTTGATAAGTGAGATTAACAAATGGATTGAAGAACGAAGAGACGGCCGTGAATTTATTGCTTCATACTCAAAATACTATGAAAATTCCCGTTGGGCAAGACTTGCTCTTGGTCAAAAACTTCAATATCAGGGAATATCAGATTATGATGAGCATATTAAGCATTCAGGTAATATGATAAACTGGGACTGGCGATTGATAGCAGCTTTGATTTATAAAGAATCAAAGTTCAGCCCTGACGCCGTTTCACACCGCGGTGCTTTTGGTTTAATGCAGCTGATGCCGCATACTGCAAAACGTTTTGGGGCAGACATCAATTCAACACCGGCAGAACAAATTGCTGCAGGGGCTAAACTTATTCAATACCTTGATAAGTTGTTTATAAAAACTGTTCCCGATCCGGAAGAAAGAATAAAATTTATCTTAGCCTCTTACAACATTGGCCAGGCCCATATTATTGATGCACAGAAACTTGCCCTGAAACACGGAAAAAATCCACACATCTGGTACGACAATGTTGAATATTATTTGCTTGCCAAATCAAAGCCTGAGTTCTATAATGATCCGGTTGTTAAATATGGCAAGGTAAAGGGCATTGAAACCCAAAGATTTGTCAGGGATGTGCTGGCTAAATACGACCAATACAAAACTCTTGCAGCAAGGTAACATAGCTGTCAAAGCATAAAAAAAACCGGGCAATGTCCGGTTTTTTTATGCTTTGGAATTTCTGAAGCAGAGACAGAAAAACATTATTACGGCTATTTCTGATTTTTCAGATCAAGCTCAATCAGTTTACAGGTTTTTAAAATTGTTTCCTCAAGGGGAGTATATTCAAATTTAAGGGTGCAATGCAGCTTTTTGGAAGAATAGGAATAATTACCTTTGGAAGTGCGGGCCGTTTCGCGTGTAATCAGCGGTTTTGTCCCGGTCAGTTTTCCCCTGAGCCATTCGAAACGCCACACAATTTCGAGAGCCAAAGCAGGAACCGGATATTTTGGTTCGCGTTTTCCAAAGCCACGGGCAATCATTGAAAATACGTCTTTATAGCTAAAATCGCCTCCCGAAACCACAAAACGTTCGTTTTTGACTTCACTTTTCATCAGGCTGATCATTGCCCTTACTACATCCTCCACACCTACAAAACCATTGATTCCCTGCCCGTAAAACATCGAGTTGCGGTAAATGGTGGTAAACATTCGGGTACTTCCCTTTTCGGGATGTCCATAACCGAGAATAATCGAAGGATTAACAATTACGGCATTCAAGCCTTCAGCAGTGCCACGCCATACTTCACGTTCGGCCATGTGCTTGCTAAGGGAGTATTTTGAATTGATACGTGCTGTTTTGAATTGTGATTTTTCATCGATTACATTACTGTTTTCGGTTCTGCCAAGGGCTGCAATGGAACTTACATGACATAATTTTTCAACGCCTTCCTCAAGGGCAGCATTTACAATGTTGGCGGTACCCTCCACATTGATTTTCATCATCATGTCGTGGTCGCGGGGATCGAAAGAAACAATGGCTGCACAATGATAGACCCTGCTTACACCTTTCATGGCTTCGTTAATCGCAAGCACATCAAGCACATCGCCTTTAACCCATTCTACCCGTTTTATCAATGCATCGGCATCTGCACCCAGACTCGAAAAAATTCTACGGGTTCGGTTCAGGCTGTTTTCGTTATACAACAAAGCCTTAACCGGCTCATCATTTTTAAGCAGTTCAAACAGCAGGTATGAACCTACAAGGCCAGTGGCTCCGGTGACTAATATCATAGGACAAAGCTAAGAAATATCCAATATCTAATTTCTAATTTCTAATTTCTAATTTCTGACATCCGAACCGAAGCGAAGCGGAGCTCACCGAAGGTAAATCTTACTTCCAATTTCTAATTTCTGACATCCGGAATCTTACTTCCAATTTCTAATTTCTAATTTCTGACATCCGAACCGAAGCGAAGCGGAGCTCACCGAAGGTAAATCTGACTTCTGACTTCTGACATCTGACTTCTGGCATACGGAATCAATAAAAGAAGACCTAACAAGATTGAAGAAAACTTGTTAGGTCACTGACATTTGCCATCCAAAATCCGACCTCCGAAATCCACAATCCCTACTATCTTTTGTCAATTGGCCGGATAAGCGTAAATTTGCAAAAAAATGTATAATGAATTTTGTTGAAGAATTGGAATGGCGTGGTATGGTTCACACCAAAATGCCGGGAACTGAAGAATTATTGAGTAAAGAAATGATATCGGCTTATGTGGGTATTGACCCTACGGCTGACTCACTTCATATCGGTCATCTGGTTGGTGTAATGATGCTGAAGCACTTACAACGCAGCGGCCATAAACCAATTGTGCTGTTGGGCGGTGCCACTGGTATGATAGGTGATCCCTCCGGAAAATCGGAAGAACGCAACCTGCTCGATGAAGATACCTTGCACCACAATCAGGCGTGCCTGAAAAACCAGTTGACCAAACTGCTTGATTTCGATACAAACGAAGCCAACCGGGCCGAACTGGTAAATAATTACGACTGGATGAAAGAGTTCAGCTTTCTGGAATTTATACGTGATATCGGCAAACACATTACGGTGAATTATATGATGGCCAAAGATTCGGTGAAAAAACGACTGACCGGTGAAGCCGGTGATGGAATGTCGTTTACCGAATTTACTTATCAACTGGTTCAGGGATACGACTTTTTGCATTTATACAAGCACAACAACTGCAAACTACAGATGGGTGGCTCTGATCAGTGGGGAAACATCACCACCGGTACCGAACTGATCCGCCGTAAAACAGGTGGAGAAGCTTTTGCGCTAACCTGTCCGCTTATTACAAAAGCCGACGGAGGCAAATTCGGGAAAACCGAAACCGGTAATGTATGGCTCGATCCGGCAAGAACTTCTCCCTACAAATTTTACCAGTTCTGGCTGAATACTTCGGATGCCGATGCTGAAAAATATATCCGCATTTTTACCCTTTACGGGAAAGAAGAGATTGAAGCGTTAATTGCTGAACACCTTACAGCACCCCACCTTCGCCTTTTACAAAAAGCGCTGGCCAAAGACATCACCATCCGTATTCACTCTGAAGCTGATTATCAGGCTGCTCTGGAAGCATCTGAAATCCTTTTTGGAAAAGGCACCGCAGAAGCACTTCATAAACTAGATGAAGATACGCTGCTTTCGGTGTTTGAGGGAGTGCCTCAGTTTGAGATTCAGGCAGCTGAACTCTCCGATGGCATTGGCATTGTTGATCTGGTTGCAGATAAAACAAGTATTTTCCCTTCAAAGGGTGAAGCCCGCCGTATGCTGAAAGATGGTGGAGTACAGGTGAATAAAGCTAAAGTGGGTGAAGATTTTACCGCTGATTCATCACACCTGCTCAGCAAAAAGTACATGCTGGTTCAAAAAGGCAAAAAGAACTATTACCTGCTGATTGCACGATAATTCTGCCAGTCAGTTTCTTTTTCTGTTGAAGGGCTATCTCAATGACAAACTCCGGAAGATCCGGAGTTACCGGATGTGCGATATAATAAATTCAGATACCTGAAATTCTACCTGCACTATTTGGATTAACTCTATGGCAGGCTGATTAACTGATCATTAATCCTTGTTTAATTCCTATTTATTACTGAGCAGATTTTCAATCACTTCCGGATAGTGCTCATACTCCAGTTTATGTATCCTTTCGGCAAGGGTTTCCGGAGAATCATCCGGCAAAACCGGGCATTTTACCTGCAGCAGCACTTCTCCGCGATCATACACTTCATCAATCAGGTGAATTGTTATACCAGATTCTTTATCTCCTGCTTCAATCACCGACTCGTGCACCTGCATTCCATACATCCCTTTTCCTCCGTAAAGGGGTAAAAGTGCGGGATGGATATTTACGATACAATTGCGAAAATTACGGGTGATGTTCCCGGGTATCAGCCAGAGAAACCCTGCCAAAACAATAAGGTCGATTTTGCGGGTTTGTAAATCTTTCAAAACCTGTTCGCCACCATAAAACTTTTCACGGTCGAAAAGTACAAAGGGGATTTTTAAGCGGTTTGCCCTTTGAATAACAAATGCTTTGGGGTTGTTGCAGTAAATGGCTTCTACCCTTGCTATATTTCCTTTCGCAAAATGGTTGACAATATGTTCGGCGTTGGATCCGTTGCCTGAGGCAAAAATGGCAATTCGTTTCATGGCGTGGTAATTTCGCTGCAAAGGTAGGGAGAAACAAACTGATCATGCAATTTTAAATCTTTGAGTATTGTTTCTGATGTTATAAAAACCTACGCGAAGAAATAAATCAACTACCCGGAAATATTTTACCCATCCGGGCAACCCATTCCCTATTTTTGTGTCTGCAATAGTACAAGGGAATGAATGCGTAGCGAAAAGCAATTGGTAAAGGACTGTTTATCAGAAAATAAGCAGGCACAATACGAATTGTACCAACGATTTTCGGGGGTACTCTTTGGTATTTGTCTTCGCTATACCCGCAACCGTGCCGAAGCAGAGGATCTTTTGCAGGAAGCATTTATCAGAATTTTTGCCAAGTTGAGTTCTTTTGGTTTTAAAGGTTCTTTGGAAGGCTGGCTAAAAAGGCTTGTGGTGAATCAGGCTATAAATTTCAGACGCGACAACCTGAAATATCTGTTTATAAACTCTTCAGCAGAACCTCCTGAGCCCGACCCGGTTGACGATGCAGAAACTTTTTCAGCTTCAGCAATCCCCAAAGAAAAATTATTGCTGATGATACAGACATTACCCGATGGCTATCGCCTGGTTTTCAATATGTATGTTTTTGAAAATCTGAGCCATCAGCAAATTTCAGAAATGCTGGGCATCAGCAATAATACTTCAAAAACTCAACTGATGAAAGCCCGCAAAAAACTCAGACAAATGATAGAGGCAGAACTTGCCACAAAAAATATAAGCGTACAGTCATGAAAGACGAACGAAACAATATTGATGAACTTTTCAGGGAGAGCCTGAACGATTTAAGGCCTGCTCCGCCGCCCGGGGTGTGGGAGCGGGTCGATTCAGCGCTTCCTGCTTCAGGTTCTACGCCGGTTTCAATACCAACCGGCAGAAGATGGATGCTTGCTGGTTTTGGCGGTTTACTTCTAACAACCATTGCTTTATTGTGGTTTTTTGCAAGTCGCATCAACCCTGAAACTGAAAAAGCAGATTCATCATCTCCAATGCAACAATCTACAGAAACCTCCATCTCTGCCACAGAAAAGCAGCAGGGTTTGGATGTTAATTTATCTGCTGTTAATCCTGAAAAATCATCTTCAAACAGAATTGTTACCGAAAATACAGGTCAGAATATTTCACGGACAGACAAATCCGGCAAAAATGAAAATATCCCACAAGGCTCTGACAGTCACGAAACCGAAGAAGAAACTCAAAAATTCAGCGCTGAGACATCTGCAAATATTAATTCTGACAACAGCACAGAAAAGCTGATAGTTGTTAAGTCAGAACTGCTGGATTTACGCACCGATTTTACCAACTGGCTTTCCTCCCGCACCAGCGCTGAGATTGTCGCGGAGAATTTCCCGGCTTTTAATCTGCGTTACAAAAACTCAGGAAATCCTATATCGCCGAAACGCACTTCAATTCCGATTATCGGAGGGGTTTATGCTTCGTGGGATATGATATATTACAACAACAATCATCGCAAACAAAGCCGGGCAGCAGGAATAAGCCTTGGTACCTTCAGTGGACCCTGGGAGTTTGAAACCGGAATTGCTTTTGCCAAAAGCGATGATAATGGTAAGTTCGACATAAATTACAGCTCTTTCGACAGCATTGGATTCTACAATAAAGTAGTTTCTTTCAGTCCTGATCTGCAAAATCCCGGAAGGATAATTTTCAACACAGAAATTGAAGGAGTTTATGATTCAATCGGGCATAATGTTCAAACGAAAACCGCAAATAGTTACACCTACCTGCAGATTCCCCTGATGGCCGGTTACCGGATTTATGCCAACCGTTTTCTCACCATCAGCCTGAAAGCCGGGCCGGTGTTTTCGCTGATGATAGGTTCCGATGAACAGCAGGCAATCTTTAGTCAGGAAAATGCCAGCCTTCAATCTATCAACGATCTCAGCCCTGACAGGGTATCAGCCAACTGGCAGATTGCAGCCTCTCTTGGTGTTGGTTTGCACCTTTCCCGCAGATTTACATTGCTTGCCGAACCAACCTACAAAAGCTATCTGCGACCAGTGTATCAGAATACCCGTACAAAACCTCAAAGCTTTGGTATAAAAACCGGAATACTTTACAGATTCTAAACCCATTACTACCATGAAACTCCGATTATTCATCATATTCCTCTTGCTGTTCACCACAATGCATGCGGTGTTTGCACAAAATCAGATTGTCTATATAGAAGGGCATATAACTGCGATTGAAACCGGAATTCCGGTACCAGATCATCAGGTTGAAATAGGTTTGATAAACGGATCAATCACTGTGATGGTTAACACCGATGAAAACGGTTACTACTACACTGATTATCCTATTCCACCTGCTGATTCATTATCGGTGTTATATGTTTTCACGACAGATTGTGAAAACAATCATCATGTGCTGTCTTTTCCGGTCGTTAACCAGAATCTGTATCAGGCGGATTTTGAGATATGTACCCAGTTCAGCAACTGCAAAGCTTCTTTTGAATACACAAACCAACCTTCTTCAAGCCCGGTTGTCTCTTTCGAAAACCTGAGTTTACCGGTAAATAATACTGCTTTTTGGATGTGGGATTTTGGTGACGGACAGACATCAAACGAATTTGAGCCCAGCCATGAATATGCCCAGCCAGGCATTTACTACGTTTGCCTGACAATGGTTGATTCCGCTATCGGATGCAACAGTATATCTTGTGCTGATGTATGGGCAGGAATTAATCAGGAGGAATGTGAAGCTTACTTTATCTGGGAAATTCAGGATTTAACTGCTTCATTTACCAACATTTCCACAGGAAGTCCTTCATTATTCTTCTGGGATTTCGGTGATGGGAACACTTCTCAGCTTCCCAACCCTGAGCACACCTGGCAGTATCCCGGGGTTTATATGGTTTGTCTTTCAATTTATGACAGCGCAACCAATTGCCAGTCAAGTCGCTGTGAGCTTATTTCTATCGGGCTCCCACAGGAATGTATAGCCAATTACACTTATGAGCATGTTGAAGGAAATACAATTGCCTTTACCAACCTCTCTGAAGGTTGGATCGATCAGGTGATATGGGATTTTGGCGACGGCACTCCTTTTTCTTATGAAACCAATCCTGTACATACCTGGGAGCAGGCCGGAATTTATCATGTTTGCCTGGCAGTTATCAGCAATATGTTTCAATGTCAGGATGTTTTGTGTCTTGATATTACGGTTGGAGATACTGTTACTGCCTGTCAGTCTGCTTTCGCGTTTCAGGTGGACTCAATCCCCGGAATAAAAAACCACTATTGGTTTACCGATGAATCTGAAGGTGTAAACATCACCAACTGGTATTGGGATTTTGGCGATGGCGCAATTTCCTATATTCAAAATCCTGAATACACCTTTGCTGAAAGCGGCACCTACAACGTGTGTCTTACTGTAAGCGGAACAGGCAGCGGCGGTTATTGCTCTGATACTTTTTGCCAGACGATAACCACGCCTGAATACAGCAATTTGGGCGGTCAGATATTTGCTGGAAACTTCCCGATCAACAATCCTGATTCTGTAAACGATGTGGCACATGTCAGGCTGTTTAAAAAATCGGGCAACAAGCTCTCGGAAGTTGCTGCCGGTGATTTTTCCGAATACGGATATTATTTCTTTCTCGATGTAATGCAGGGAGACTATGTTGTTCATGCTGAACTGCTTGATGGCTCTCCTTCTTATATGTCATACATTCCTGCATACACCGGTTCAACGCATTCATGGCAGAGCGCTCAGGCGGTTTCTCTATCTGGATCAGATGTCTTTGATGCGAATGTTTATATGCAGGGAATGACTGTTTTACCCCAAAGTGGGACAGGTGTTATTTCAGGAAATCTAGTAAGTATTGATGGTTCTTTATCGTATCCGGGTGAAAAGATTATTTTCCTTTTTCATCAGGGAGTAGTCATTGCCTACGATTATACCGATGCTTCCGGATACTTCAGTTTCAGCAATCTTCCGAATGAAACATATTCTATCAAAGCCGAAATAGCCGGTCTGTATAGCAATACTATTCAGGTAAGTCTTACCAATTTCCAGAACCAAACTTTTGGTCTTGATCTGGAAGTGTCAGCGTCAGGCATTTTCGGAACGGAAGAAACAGAGATGAGGAACTTAAATGAGATATCTGTTTATCCGAATCCTGTAAGTGATTTTTTAACGCTTGAACTTCGCGATCAAAACAATACCAGCATATTTTTCGAAGTAATTTCACCAACCGGAACTCCGCTTAACATCCGCGAAAATTTAATTCCGGCAGGCAGCAAGAGAATCATCATCAACCTTACGGATTTTGTTCCGGGGTTTTATATGATTCAGTTTAAATCGGACCAAGGTGTAATCCTTGACACAAAAAAGTTCATTAAAATTCCTTAAACCGGGCAACCTTTCAAAAAATGAAGGGTCTTTTAAATAAGCCAATCTTAACTAAACCAAATGGCAATCCTTTACAACATGAAAAGCACTAAAAAATTCACACTTTTGCTGCTCCTATTTCTTGCAGGAATCGCACATTCCTTTGCCCAGCAGCCATATGTTGTCCTCTCGGGGCATGTAACAAACCAGCAAACCGGCGAACCGGTGATCGGTCAGGCAATGTATATTTCATCTGACAGCCTTAACTTTCCGGGATACTTCAACGAAGTTTTTACTGATGAATCGGGTTTTTATACCGATAATATTCCCTATTCACAAGGCACTGCTCCCGCTTTTATAACAGTTTCAACAAACGACTGTAATGGAGTAATGATTGCTATGTGTGCGGTTATCCTGCCGGGTGCACAACAAACCGTGCTTGATTTCAGTATTTGTGGTACTTCGGGACAAGGCTGTTCGGCCTCTTTCCGTTATATTCATGCTTCAAACGATTTGCTTACACTTAGTTTTACTGATGAAAGTTTTGCTGCTCCCGGGGCAATCATCGACAGTTGGTTCTGGGACTTTGGTGATGGAGCAACTTCAACAGACCAAAACCCGGTACACACATATTCCGAAAGCGGTTTTTATATGGCTTGCCTCTACATCAGCAGCAGCGACAGCTCATGCTACAGCAGTTTCTGTTTGCCGGTTGAAGCAGGTTCTGTTATCCCCGGAGGATGCGATAATTATTTCTGGTATTACCCTGATTCAACTGGCGGTGGATTTACATTTGAAGGCTGGGGAATAAATATTGAACCAGATTCCTACATCTGGGACTTTGGTGATGGAACAACAGCTACCGGTCAAACGGTTTCGCACCAGTTTGCCAATAACGACAGCCTTTATCTGGTTTGCCTTACCACCACCGGTATTGGTCCTGATGGAACAGCCTGTACCTCAATTTCCTGTCAGGAAGTATTTTTCTACACCCCTGACCCCTGTGAGAACTCATTCTGGTACTACTCCGATTCCACAGGAGCAGCTTACACCTTTGAAGGATGGTCGCCTGGCGGAAATCCGGAAACCTGGACCTGGGATTTTGGTGATGGCACAACCGCCATCGGTCAGATTGTAAATCATACTTTTGCAAATCCCAACGAAATTTATACTGTTTGTCTCACCACAACCGGCACAAGTCCGGAAGGCGATCCATGCACTTATACTTCCTGTCAGGATTTTTACAATCATATTCCATCTCCCTGTGAAAGCTGGTTCTGGTATTATCCCGATTCAAGCAGTAACAGCTATACATTCGAAGGATGGGCTATGAACAATATGATTGACTCCTGGACCTGGGATTTTGGCGATGGAACTACTGCTACAGGTCAGGTGGTATCTCATTCATTTGCCAATCCCAACCAAATATACACCGTTTGTCTTACCACTACCGGTATAGGACCTGATGGCACAGCCTGCACTTACACATTCTGTCAGGAGGTATTTACCTACATTCCGTCGCCCTGCGAAAATTATTTCGAAGCCATTACAAACGATGGCTCAACATATCAGTTTACCGGCTTTATGCTCAATGGCGGAGCTGCTGAATACCTGTGGGATTTTGGTGACGGAACAACTGCTACCGGTCAGCAGGTTACACATACTTTCCAGGGTGGGATGGGCTTGATTTACAATGTTTGTCTTACAACTGTTTCGTTAAATCCTGCCGACTCTTGTATTTTTGTAAGCTGTCAGACAATCTTCCCTGGTGGTGGAGGGTCGGAATGCAAAGCCGTAATGTCTGCTTATTCAGATCCTGATGGTTACACATGGTATTTTGAGGACCTTTCTATGGGCAATCATGCATACCGGTTTTGGGATTTCGGCGATGGAAATCAGTCATCAGAAGTCAATCCAACACACACTTACGCAGAACCCGGTATTTATATGGCTTGCCTGATGATCAGCGATAGTCTGAACAACTGCTGGGATCAAACCTGTCAGGAAATATGGGTTGATCTTATTCAGCCGGAATGTCAGGCGTCATTTTTTGCATATCCGGTTGATTCAGTTCAGACTTTGCTTACCTATCAGTTTGTAAACACCTCTTTCCCTGAATACACAAGTGCTGTATGGGATTTTGGCGATGGTACCTCATCTGACGATCCAAACCCGTTACACACTTATTCCGAAGCAGGCATATATAATGTTTGCCTGACCATTGAGAATGGCACTGAATGTCAAAGCACTTACTGTATGATTGTTTTTGCCGGAAGTACCGGAGGGGATTTCAGTCTTTCAGGTAATGTAACAGCTGGAAATGCATTGGCAGAAGCCGGACAGGTGTGGCTGCTTGGAGCTGATAATTTCTATTATGCAGAAACAGAAATTGATTCAGATGGTACTTATAACTTTGGAGGCGTTCCAGCCGGGTCTTACTACATCTATGCAATGCTGACTCCAGATGATCCTGCTTTCATCGATTATCTTCCAACTTACTACGTAAGTTCACTCACCTGGCAGGGCGCAACCATTGTTACTACAGCTGATACCCTCGGTTGGTATCCGATTAACCTGATTTCTGCTATGAATTGGGGACAAGGCACAGCCAGCATTACAGGTGCCATCAACTGGAGCGGAAACTTTAAATCGGGCGGAATGCCAGCTGAAAATGTTGAGATCGTACTTTTTAACAATACCGGACTTCCGATAGCTTACACTTTCTCACACAGCGATGGTTCATTTGAATTCAATAACCTGCCTTTCGGCGAATATACTGTTCATGCCGAAATGGTTGGCAAACACACGCAGGTTATGGTTGTGATTTTATCAGATGAGTTTTCAAGTGCCATTGTGAATTTTGAGGTATCAGCAACCGCAATCAGTGCGTTGGGTCGAAACGATCAGAACCAGCCTGTTTTAGATGCAGGAAAAATCTATCCAAACCCGGTTGGCGAAACCTTCTATCTTGAGCTGAATGCTTCAGTCAGCGGTAAGGTTGTTGCTGATATTATTGACCTTCAGGGCAGGGTTATCGTGAGTGAAATTTTCTCTGTTTCCAATGGAAGCACCCGCATCTCACTCAATGCCGGTAATCTGGTAAAAGGTGCTTACTTCCTGCGCATCAGCGCTGAAGGATATCAGCCATTACAACGCAAGTTTATAAAGTAACTTCCCCGAAAAGGGAAGCTCATTCCCTGATCAGAAACGGCCCGGACTTAAACTTCCGGGTCGTTTATTTATTGCTGTCTTTTTTTGCTTAGCCTTACTTTTATATGAACAAAATGCGCTCCTTAGGGATAATTATCATTCTATTAACCCGCTGGTTTTCAACCAAATTCTCAACTTCTCAGTCCAGTTATCAATTTCTAATCCTTGTTTACGCATTCCAAATCCATGTCCGCCTTTTTCGCAGGTATGAATTTCGGAAGGAATTCTTTTATCCTGCAATGCTTTGTAAAACATAAAGCTATGTTCCACTGAAACAACATCATCATCTAATGCAGCTATTATAAATGTCGGCGGTGTTTTATCAGTTACCTGAAGCTGGTTTGAAAAGCGGTTTAACTGCTCTTTGAATGGCGTTTCACCCAACAGGTTTTGGCAGGTTCCGTCTCCTGTCATCGAAATAACCGGATAAATCAGGATCATAAAATCCGGCCGGTTTATTTCGTCGAAATGCGTTCCGGCAGTAGAAGCCAGATGCCCTCCGGCTGAAAAACCTGCAATCCCGATTTTATGTTTATCAATATTCCATTTCCCCGCTCCTTCGCGGATTATCTGAATGGCAGTCTGCGCATCAGTTAACGGGATTTCCGAATGATGGTTTGGCATTCGGTAATAAAGCACGAAAGCCGAAACTCCAAATGTATTCAGCCATTCGGCCACCTGAGAACCTTCATGAGCCACTGCCAGTCCGCCATAGCCGCCTCCGGGACAAATTAACACTGCCGCACCCGATGCTTTTTCTTTCGGAACAATGTAAGCATACATGCGCGCTTCTGTTACATTGGTAACCCATGAATTATCGTAAATGGCTTCCTTTTCGGTGATTCCACTATTTTCGGACGGACCATTTTTGTATAATTTAATTTCTTCCTGGGCTTGCATAGTGCCAATGAATATTATCCCGACAAGGATGAGGATGGTTTTTTTCATGATCAATATCTGGTTAACAAATGAACACTTTTCAGCTGATAAGTACTACACTTTTATGAAAGTTTTGTTTTTGTACATATACCAAAGTATCAGGTACAAAATTCCAAAACCACTGATGGTAAGCACAAGGTAATTAAAGTCACCGACAAATTGCTTTAATCCATGCAACACCATTTCGGCAATCAGGTGAAAATTGAACACATGCGAAAGCATATAAGCCACAATGGCATTCATCCCGATAACTTTTAATGGAAACGCCCATTTAACTTTTCCATGCACATCAATTATCCAATAGAATATTGATAATAAGATGAAACAAACCCCCGAAGAGGCCAGTACGAATGAGCTTGTCCAAAGTTTCTTAATAATCGGATGCCATATTCCTAAAAACATTCCAGCCAGCACCCCGGCAATTCCGATTACAAACAAGTACAAAGCAACTTTCTTTCGGGGCAGGTCTGATTTTATAAGTTCACCTGCAAATACACCCGACAGAGTGGTAGCAATAAATCCAAGCCCACTAAGTAACCAGGTATATTGAGTTCCGTCCTGAAAATCGCCAAATACCTGCTGATCCAAATACCAGGCAAAGCTGCTGTCGGGCAACAAAACACCGCTACCAACCGCTGGAACAACGGGAATGGTTAGGAGCAAAGTATAAATAAGTAAGCTTGCACCGAAAATGAGCAGGCGGGTTTTGAGTTTAAAGTGAATATAAGCAATACTTGAAAAGAGGTATCCGACTGCGATGGCTTGCAAAGTATTGCTAAAAACGCTGAATGTTTCCAGATTAAATTCCAGCAGATGACCCTGAACAATCCAGCCAAGTATAAACAGTATTACAAAACGCTTGATCAGCTTTGCATACAAGGCAGACAATCTAGAGTCATGCAGTTTTCGTTTTGATAATGCAAATGGTATTGCTGCTCCGACAATAAAAAGGAACAATGGCATAACGATATCGTAAAGCGATGACCCAAGCCACTCAGGATGATCAAATTGTTTTGCCAGAGCTTTTGTAAAAGGCGAACCAACACCCACATTCAGCGCTTTAAAAAAATGGTCGAGAAATATAATAAACAACATATCAAAGCCCCTCAGCGCATCGATGGAAGCAATCCGGTTTAGTTTTTTCCCATCTTCATTCATTGTTCTGTGACTTTTGAGTCCGACTTACTTTATCCTTTTTTCCGATTATTTCTTCTGATAAACCTTTACCCAATCTACAGTCATAGTTGCCGGAAAAATCGTCTCGTCAACATCAGGACCACCCCAAGTGCCTCCAATAGCAATATTAAAAATCAAAAAACAGGGTTTATCAAAAGGCCAGTTATCGGCATTTTTTACATCGGGCTGATAACGATACACCAACTTGCCATCAATAAAAAAATCAACAAACTCATTCGTCCACTCCATGCCATAAATGTGGAATTCATTAAAAGGATCCTGTATTTCGAGTATGCCGGTATAAGGCGTGGAACCGTAACCTGATTTGTTATGAACTGTCGAATGTATAAATCGTGGATTCTTACCGACATGCTCCATAATATCGAGTTCGCCACAGTCTGGCCAGCCGACTTGGTCAATATTTTGTCCCAACATCCACAGAGCCGGCCAGGTGCCGGTACCCTGGGGTATTTTTGCTTTGATCTCAAAAATTCCGTAGGTAAAAGTTCGTTTCCCTTTTGTGATCAAACGGGCTGACGTAATTTCATTGTTCTTTTTTTTTGCAATAATCAGGAGATTACCATCAGCAAACTCGATATTATCGTTCGTGTATCGCTGCAATTCGTTGTTAACCCAGCCCGGCTGTGCAAGTTCGTGGCTCCAGCTTCCGGTATCAAGCGATGTGCCGTTAAAATTATCTTCCCACTCCAACTCATAACCTTCTTTTGATTGAGCGAAGGAAAAAGAAGAGATAAAAAGGAGTAAGATTGCGATTTTTGAGGTCTTCATTTGAAATATTTGTTGTGAAACCATGGTATTCCGGATTTGAAAAAATGTAGTATCAGTCACCTGATGAACCTTACATTTTCAGGACAATACGGTCATACTATCTAAACAATTAATTTATTTTTTTAAAGCCTTAGCTATTTCAATTTCAGCCAGTTGCTCCATTACCTTGTACCCTTTTTCGTTGGGATGTACACCATCTTCCGAAAATTCAATTTTCAGTCCTTTCCGTTCATTAACCATTGATGAATAATAATCCAGGTAGGCAAATCCATTGGTCGCAGCATATTCTTTGATCCATTTATTTAAAAGCACAATTTTTTCAGCCGGAAAAACACCCGGGTTCCACGGGAAATCATACGCAGGCAGTACCGAACACAAAACTACTTGTATTCCATTTGCTTTTGCAAGTTCGGCCATTGAAGTAATGTTATCCGCTATCATTTCAAGCGTTGACGGGCCAGTGTTGCCTGCAATATCATTAATACCAGTTAAAATCAGTACAACTGCAGGTTTCAGCGCAATAACATCAGGCCTGAACCTGACAAGCATCTGCGGGGAAGTTTGTCCGCTGATTCCACGGCAGATATATGGCTTGCCGGCGAAATATTCAGGGCGCATATATTTCCATCCTTCGGTAATTGAATTGCCCATAAACACAACTCTTTTTTCGCCGGCAGAAGGCAATCCAAGCTTATTGTTATCTTCCCGATAGCAGTTCAGGAAAGGCCAATCCACTTTATTCCTTTCGTTCATCATTTTTTCATAATCGCTCAAATGTTCCTGTGCGTTTATATCTGATGGAAGAAAAAACAGAATTGTAATGGCAAGGAGACTAACTGGGATGTTTTTCATGATTAATATTTGCCTTGAGGCTTTAATTGATTAGGAGCATTTTTTTCGACAAAGTGACGTTTTTCGCATTCATTTCGTAAACATAGATATCACTGGCCAGGTTTTCGGCGTTAAAATCAAGGATATGTGTTCCTTTGTCTTTAATCCCTTCGTTAATTTCCATGATAATCCTGTGATTTTTATCATAAACCCGGAAAATCACTTCACATTTTTCAGGAATCCTGTAAGTGAATTTTGTATGATTTCTGAATGGGTTCGGAATGTTTTGATCAAGATAATAGCCCTGATGTCTGCCCTGGATTTCTTCAGTTCCTAATGTTGAGAAACTTGTTAAACCAGACCAATCGCTCCATTTCAGATTATGATCGCGATATCGCACCCTGAAATAGTAATTTTTACCCTCATTTAGCTGCGCAAGCGATATTGTACTTTGCAACAAATTGATTCCCTTATTAATATCAACTGGCTTGAAATATTGATCTATATTATAAATATTTGTCCAATGCGTGATTGAATCAATAACAATATTTGATGATTGCAAACTATCAATCACCTGAAAATGAACTGACATTAAAGAGTCGGAGCCTGAAAACTCAGATGTATTGAACTGAATGTGATTTCCGGTAATTTCAAAGTTAAGCAATCCAGGCGTTTCCGGGCCAGCTTGGTTTTTCGATTTATACCAAGTATCCATAAGTTCCGAATTCCGTGGGTCATTATTGTTTCCAAGGCTATACATCGAATTCCGGAAGGAATGATTTTCGATGTCAATCTCCAGAATCTGAAAGAAATAATGATTAAAGGTTTTATGAATATCATTAAAATCCCTGTTCTCGCCTTCCCGCCAAGGATCGTTGGGGCCACCCCCACCGCCGCTACAAATAATCCTGAAATCAGCACCCGCATCCCCCGATGTTATAGTTCCTCTTTCAAATCCATGTGTATGACCGTAATACATTTGCTGTACTTTGGTGTATTTCTTTATAATTGGAAAAAGCACATTTACAACATAATCAGTACCTCCAACAACCCACAATTCAGAGAATGGGGGATGGTGAAAAAACAAAAACACAAAGTCGATTATGGAATCGTTTTCGGCTTCATTCAGTTTGGCATTCAGCCAATTTGCCTGCGCAGCACCATATGGATCAATGATATTGGTATTCATGCCAATAAAAAGGGAATTCCCGGCTTTAAGAAACCACACTTTTTCCTTTAGCGATGGCAACTGAGGGAAGGCCGACTGATCGTCAAGTTTGAGGTATTGATAAAAATAGGGGCTTTCTCCTTCATGATTGCCAGCTACAACCATGGTTGGAATATTGGATGATAATGCGGATAAAGGCTTGAAATACTGCTTTGAATATTGCCCGGGAATATTGCCACTCACAACCACATCGCCTGAATGGAATATTCCGCTCACATGATTTTCGATATCAGGGCCATATAATTCCGATATTTTATCTTTTGCCGCCCTCAATACTTTGCCAGCCATGGTTGTATCCGTTGCATGCGTATCGCTGAGCAGTAAGAAACGGAGTTTCCCCTTGTATGTGGGATCTGGTAAAGTTTTAAAAGCATACATTGCAGATTCGGCACCTCCGCTTTGTACCTTGTAAAAGTAGCGGGAGTTGGGTTGCAACCCATTTAATTTAACGGTGTGCCAGCGGTAGGGATCACTGATAACTTCACTTGATCCGGTCATAGCCAAACCCAAAGTTGAATCTAAACCATACTGAACCCCGGTGCCGGCTGTTGAAATATCGTGCCAGCAAACAGTCATTGTATTGGAGCCCTGTGCTTGCAGGTATGGTATCCTGGTCATCACAAAAGGTCCGGTAATATGACCAAATCCGCCCAGTTCTGCAGCTTGTTCTGCTGTAAGCGGATGATCCCAAACAGCTAGTTCGGAGCATATAATATCAGAATCTTCGCCATCTTCATCAGCAAAAACCAATAAAAGGTTCTCCAGCGAAAACCGGTCGTCAATCGCCTGAAAATTTCCATTCATTACAAGTTGACCGTCAAGGTAATATGTAAAATGGCTACCGTTTTTAACAGAAACGATCAAACGGTACCACTCGCCGGGAATAATCTGATAAGTACCATAGCCCGCGGCAGCTACACCTATATTTCCGGAAGTATTTATGAAAAGATCTCCGTCATTTGAGTTGTTAATATCTGTTTGAAAAAATGTGTGCCACACTCCGTTAGCCGGTATTTTGAAATCAAATTGAAGCGTATATTCATTTACTTTGCTACCTCCGCCGTTAGCGGAAATCTGATGTTGCATTTTATAATAACTGCCGGGTCCAATAAGAACAGCTCCGTCTCCGGCTTCATGTCCCGGGGTGGCAGTATGCGAACCAACAAGAGTAAGATCAATCCCAAAACCAGGTTCGGCTTTTTGCAGATCAGCCGCATTATCAAATTTCCACCAACCTGCCCTGTCCGGAATAGCAGATTGTAACTCTCCAATAAATAGAAGAAATGTAGTCAGAATTAAACAAATAGTTCGCAAAATCATAATAATGGGGAGTATTTAGGCAAAAGGCGTACAGAAAAAGTAAAGGGTTTGGCTTGATTTAAGTTACAAAGATTGACAAAGCAGGTTTCAAAGCAGGCATTGCTGATTTTATGTGCAGGTAAATCAATGAGTTTCAAAAAGAGGGTGCCTCAAAATATGAGACACCCTTAACCAACTATAACCAAACCACTAACGAATTATTATCATTTTCTGACTGCTGAAACCAAATTCTGTTAACATTTGAACATTATAAATTCCACTTGGCAGACTGGCAGCGTTTAACTCAAGTTTGTAAGAACCAGGTGATTTAATACCTTCGTTAATGTGTGCAACTTCACTACCTGCCAGATTAATGATTCGGAATGTAACCAATCCTTTTTCCTTAACCACATAAGGGAAGGTTGTAGTAACTGAGAATGGATTAGGAAAATTTGGGCCCAAATCAGAATTTCTATTGGTTTGAAATTCAAAAATTCCATGAGGAGTAGTGGTAGCATTGCCTAAAGCAACAGCTTCAGCCTCGGTCAAAGCAACATCCCAAATACCTAATTCAGAGCATCTGATATCACCGTCATCGCCATCATCATCCTGAAAAATCTGAAGTATCGAACTTAATCCATACCTGTCATCCAAAGCCTGAGGGGCTGCATCAAGCCATAAAGTTCCATCCATGTAAATTCTGAAGAATTCTTCATTTTTTACTGAAACAAGCATCCTGTACCATGTATCTTCTGTGATTGTAGCTTCGGAGTACCTGGTGGAACCGCAGCCAATACTATTAGGTACGCGGCCTATATCCGGAGCTTCGGTTTTGGCAACAAATAAGTCGGCGTCACCGTCAAGCGTTTGAAAAAATGCATACCATGTATCTAGCATTGGAACGGAAAAATCGATCTGAAGTGTCCATTCATTTACAAGGGCTCCTCCGCCATTGGCCGGGATACCATGACTCATATCCAAATAACTTCCAAGGGGAACAAGTGTAGCTAAATTTCCTTCAACAGGACCGTTAATTGAAGTCTGAGTCCCGGACAGAACAAGTGGTAAGCCTATTTCAGCTTTTACCATATCATTGGCATCATCAAATTTCCACCAGCCTTTTCTTTCGCGAACTGTGGTCTGGTTTGAAATAGTTATCAGCATAGTTCCTGAAATGTTTGATCCGTCAGTAGAAGTTGCTTTTGCGGTTACGGTACCGTCAGCAATAGCCGCCAGTAAGCCATCTGCAGTTATTGATGCATCACCTGTGCCTATGATAACAGACCAGGTAACTGCTTTTTCAGTTGCATTTTCGGGAAGTAGTGTAGCTATCATCTGCAGGGTGCCACCTTTATTTGTTATTGTGTTTGCACCGCTTTCGGAAGTAACAGTTATTGATGTAACAAGGATCACTGCCTGATTCGAAATGGTTATTTCTGTGCTGCCTGTTATATTACTTCCATCAGTGGATGTTGCATTTACAGTTACAGTTCCGTTTTTGACTGCTGTTAATAAACCATCTTCGCTTATTGTTGCACCGCCGGTAACTTCAGTAACCGACCAGGCAACTACTTTATTGGTAGCATTCTCAGGTAAAACTTCTGCAACCATTTGCAGAGTTCCGCTTTCAGTCTCAATAACACTTACTCCGCCGGTTCCAGTTACATTTATTTCAGTAACTAAAACATTACTGGCAAAACCGCCCAGCTGAATAACTTCATCTGCCGATAATGCTACGTCCCAAATGGCTAATTCAGCACAGTTAATGGCTGCGTCATCACCATCGTCATCAGCAAATATCAATAGTTCATTAACAAGAGCCCATCTGCCATCAACATCCTGAGGTGTACCGAACAGCCATAGTTCTCCGTTAAGATATACGTTAAAAAAATCTCCGTTTTTAACAGAAATAACCATCCTGTACCAGGCATCTTTAGCAACAAAATTAGTGGAATATCCTGTAGCCGATGTTCCTATTGTGTTGTCGCTGGCTTTGGTAAACAGGTCAGCATCGTCGTTGTTGGCCGGGTTGGTTTGGATAAACGCATGCCATTTCCCGATTTCAGGTACTGAAAAATCTATGAGTACAGAATACTCATTTACTGAATTACCTCCTCCGTTTGGAGAAATACCATGGCTCATAGCCAGATAGCTGCCCAAAGGAACCTGTGTTGCCAGGTTTCCTTCTTCGGGACCTTGAACTGATAACTGCGTTCCGGTTAGTGTTAAAGGAGATCCAATCTCAGCTTTTAACAGATCGGCGGCATCGTCAAATTTCCACCAGCCTTTTCGTGCAACAAGTGGAGCAGTTGAAGCATTTCCTAATTCGGAAGCCTGACCGGCGGTGAGTGCCACATCCCATATTCCTAATTCAGAGCAATTAATTGCTGCATCATCGCCATCGTCATCGGCAAATATCAACAGTTCATTTACAAGCGCCCACCGGCCATCAACATCCTGAGGTGTACCGCTCAGCCAAAGTTCTCCATTAAGATAAACGTTGAAAAAATCTCCGTTTTTAACTGAAATAACCATCCGGTACCATGTATCTACGGCAACTGCATTAACGGAATATCCTGTAGCTGCGGTTCCTATTGTGTTGTCGCTGGCTTTGGTAAACAAGTCTGCATCGTCGCTGTTGGCAGGGTTGGTTTGGATAAAAGCATGCCATATCCCGATTTCAGGGACCGAAAAATCGATTTGTAATGAATATTCATTTACTGAAATACCGCCTCCGTTTGGGGCAATACCATGGGACATTGTTAAATAACTTCCCAACGAAACCTGGGTTGCAAGGTTTCCTTCGGCTGGTCCTGGAACAGAAGCCTGTGTTCCTGTTATCGTTAAAGGTGAGCCGATTTCAGCCTTTAACATATCGGTAACATCGTCAAACTTCCACCAGCCTGTTCTTCCAGGCACTTGGGCGCTTGCAAAACTGGCAAAAGCCAGTATTATGACTAAACTTAGTACAGTTTTTTTCATAATTTAATTAGGTTTGAAGGTTAATAAATAATTGGTTTATTATTTTGCACAGGTTGATTCAAAGTTGATCAGCAGTTTAAAATTTGTCTTTTTCAAATCATTGCAAACTGCTTCGGGTATCAGGTTTTTCTTCTTACCAATTGACATTTTTGAATTTGGGGCATCGGAACAAATTATAAATTTGTTCGTAATGTACTTTATTTCAGTAGCCACATTATTTTGTTGATTTCGTCGTAGCCCTCATATTGACGATTCAGCGCATCGGTGAGGTTTTGGCGGTTATAATTTGTTTCAGAACCTGGGTACAAACTCCGCATTGGAATTGCGCTGGTGTTGTTTTCGTTCAAACTCGAAGCCGGGTTGATAGGGAATACAGGGTACTTATTTCTTCTGTACTCAAAATAACTAAAGTCAGCATCCTGCATAAAACGGAGTATATAACCCTGCATCCAGATTTGTTTCAATTGTTCATCCGCAGTAACTTTAAAAGCAGCCTCACCTGTAAAATAACCATCGATATATGCCTGATCAATAGGTACGTTGTGAGCATAACTTTCTTTGGTTGCCTTTATATCCGAAAGAGCTGATTTTACGCCTTCTTCGTAATAAGTCTGGGCCGAGCCGGTAGTTATCCATCCTCTTACCCTTGCCTCTGCAAGAATTAATTGCTGTTCAGCGTAGGTCATCACCATACGTGGTTCGCAAGCATCCTCCTTTAAATAGCGAAGGTTGATAGCTGAAAATTTATTGGCTTTATAATCCAGATTCATAGCATCATAATCCATCGAAACATCAACGCCATTATATGCTGCTGTGTCTGATTCTGCATTTCCTGCAGCAATAAGCGCAGCAGCTGGTTCGCAATAATAAAACAATCGCCTGTCATTTAACAATTTCAGATTGTCCATGAGCAATTTACTAACGATTGTTTTAGGTGCAAACATTGTGCTGGCGCTAAGAGGGTGCTTGTTTTGGGTTGAATAAGCCAATCCCAGATAACCTGTAGTATTATCCATTAAATTACCTGCAGCCACAATTTCGGCAAAGCGGTTTTTAACGTCTAAGGATGCCACATTCTCCTTCGCACTTAAACTCATCAGCACTTTTAAAGAGAAAGCATTTACTGCTTTTCTCCACTTTTCCGGATCGCCGTTATATGGCGAAGGGTCGCCCGAAAATTTAGCCCCATTAGCAAAATACTGGTCAGCGGCTTTAAGCTCATCCAGAATATAGATAAAAACCTGTTCCTGAGTATCGTAGGCTGGTTCGAGAACTCCGTCAGCACCTTTACCAGCCTCGGTATAGGGAATATCGCCCATCCACATGGTCATTTTGTAGAAAGCGTATGCTTTGGCAAAACTGCCGATGCCTTTGTATGAGTCCTCCATTACTCCTCCTTTGGCAGCTTCTAACATGGCATCGATATTGGGCAATAAAGTCATTGAACCGAAACTTCCACTTCCGGTATTGTTATACTGAGAACTATTTTTTCCTAAAACGGTAAAGCCAACATATTTGGGCAATGCATTTGTTGAAATGAAACTCATAGCATCGCCGCCTGGACGCAGAACACGCAATACAATATTTGTGCATTCCATTGAAGCGGGAACTTTCGTAGTGGTATCCGGGTTAGTATTGATTTCATCAAATTTGCTGCAAGCAGCAAGAAAAAATATGATGAGCGCACTAAGTAAACCGAAATATGTGATTTTGTTTTTCATTGCTTTTTATTTTTGAGAAGTTCTTTTTTAAAACTCTTGACACTGATTGATTTTTATTCTGATTGACAAAAGTTATTAAAAACTGACTTGTTTAAAAATTCAATTTTAAGTTAAAACCAACGTAGCGGATGGATGGGTCGCTGAAATTTTCGTAACCCCCATCGGGGTCGGAATACTTAAATTGCTTTGACCACAAAAACATATTCTGACCAACTGCTGATACCGAAACTCCCTGTGATTTAAACTTCGCGCAAATATTTTTTGGCAAATCATAGGTTAGGGACATTTCCCTGATTTTGAAAAAAGTGGTGCTATATGCTTCGAGCGGCGATGGAGATCCACCCCAGGCGGTGCCTGCGTGAATGGTATTAATATACGATTCGTAAGTTACAGCCACATCGTTAGGAGAATATACCCGATCATCACTGGTAATATTACCATAGGTGTCGTATGTTGCTGAGCCTGAAACTACTTTTACTCCTTCTCCGGTATAGTTTTTTGATCCGGGAACGGTAGCATCGAGGTATCGTTCGGGGGTAACTGAGTTTGGATGTGAACCGGAGCGCCACATATACATTTCGGTGGTAGTTTGCGCTAAACCTCCAACCCGGCCATCAAGAGAAACAAAGAAGTTCCAGTTCTTATACCTGAGGGTGGAATTTACGCCCCATATCCAGTCTGGATCATAATTTCCAAACTTTGATGCATAATTTGAATAAAGGGGTACCCCATTTTTGTGGATAATATTGCCTTCGGGATCACGCTGAAAATCATACAGGGTATAAGGATCGGCTCTTTCTCCAACCTGTATCCAGGGTTTGTCCTCAGAGTAGGTAGAATCTAATTTGGTGTAATACCGTGCATATTTCGACCAGTTTACTGAAATATCCCATTTCCAGTTACTCGTCTTCACTGGTGTTACATTTGCAGTAACTTCAACACCCTTACGGGTAATTTCCTCATCGATATTAACATAACTGTAATAATATCCGGTTGCAGGAGTAATATCCGCTTCCCGAAGAAAATCATACATGCGTTTATTATAGTAAGAAATATCAATCGACGCCCTGTTATTATAAACATTAACTGCGGTACCTATTTCCCAGGTAGAAGCAGACTCTGGAAATACATTGCTGCTATATATAGTAGCTGGCAATGAGGCAGAAGTCAAATTTGTCCATGCATTGTTGGTAATATTGAAAACCTGATTAATGTCATAAATCCCGGCAGGTGTTTTTGATGATGTCCAGGAGCCACGTAATTTCCAAAGTGATAGCCATTGCGCTTTTTGTAATAATTCAGAAACGATAAAACTTCCTGATACAGATGGATATAGATAGGATCGGGTTGCTTCAGATAAAGTAGAACTCCAGTCGTTTCGGAGAGTACCTTCCACATAAGCCATACGGTTCCATGAAAAAGCCAACCGCCCATACAAACTGTTAACCTGTTGCTTGTAAATATTTGAGACTACAAACGCGGGTAGAACCGAAGCTTTCAGAGAGTAAAATCCCGGAATAGAAAGACCGCCCTGAGTTCTCGAATCTGTTCCTTCATCCTGGCGGTAATAAATTGTTCCACCAACAAATCCATCAATGGTGAACTTTTCGAAAGTCTTGTCGGCAGAAAGTAAAAAATCGTTGTTAAAACTATAACCTCTTCCGAGACCCAGATTGTAAGAACCCAATTTGCTTTCGCCCCAAACCTGGCTACCATTTTCAAGTACTGTGGAAGATCCTGCACTTACCAGTGAACCTTTTGAAATCCGTATCACCTGACGGTTGCTATAAGTGTCAAATCCTGAACGCAGGGTTGCTTTTAGCCACGAAGCAAGGCTATAACTCAAAGAAAGTGACCCATTAAAAATATCTTTGTTTAAGCTGTGGATCCTTTCGTTCCTGTCAAAATAAGGGTTGTTGTTGGTATCGGTATAACCGGTGTTCTGAACTTCATTAGGTACTACCCAATAATTCTTATAATCGAGTACATTCCAATCGGGCGATGACCATATTAGCATAGAATACATTGGGTCGTATCCCGTGTAACCGCTAAAACCAAAATTAGGCGATGTTTGCTTGTTGTAAGAAATGCTTGATGATAATGTAAAGTTGCGCAGTTTTATATCTCCGCCAATGTTATAAGCGAATTTGTCGAACATGGAATTTGGATATTGCCCTTTGTTTTTTACCCAACTGGCCGAAGCACGAAAACTTCCTGACTCGCCTTGCTGTATAATATTGACGTTATTATTAAGGACATATCCGGGTTCAAGGAAATTCTGAAAATTATCTTTACCTACGGGTAGCCATGGCATGGGCTTCATTGTTCTGCTAATCGGATCCCATTGGATAACTTCCTGACCTTCCAAAGGAGGGCCCCAGGCACCATCGCCATTGGTAACAGCCGTGTTGGTAGCTGTGTTAACAACACGTCCGTAAGTTGACTGTGATTCGGGAATAGCCAGATATCCAGCCGCGTACATTGAGCTACTGTTAACTGATACCGAAATACCTTTGTTAACACTTCCCTTTTTAGTAGTAATCATAATTGCACCGCTTGCCCCGCGATAACCATAGAGTGCAGAAGCTGTTGCTCCTTTAAGAATACTGAGGCTTTCAATATCATCGGGAGGAACATCCCGCAGAGTCATATTGCCGTATGGAACTCCATCAATTACCAAAAGCGGTTTTTCTCCACGAATATAAAGCTCAGGTGCTGCACCAAACTCAGTACTGTTTAATACCGATAAACCAGCTACTTTACCTGTTAGTGAGGTACCTACATCAACAGATCTCACTGTTTGTAAACCCTTGCCGTCAACTTTCTGAACTGCATATCCCAGGGCTTTTTCCTCTCGCTTTATACCTAAGGCGGTTACAACAACACTTTCGAGTTCGGTTGCAACCTGATGCATTGCAACGTTTATTACCTGAACATCCCTGGCTGATATTTCTTTAGGTTCATAGCCTACATAGGAAAATACAAGTATGGCGTCAGATGCAGGTAGATCAATAGAATAGGTTCCATCAACCGACGTGGTTGTACCCATGGAAGTACCCTTAATCTGCACAGTTACACCTATTAATGTTTCACCGGATTTTTCATCAGTTACTCTACCGGTTACTTTTTTTGACTGAAAATCCCCGCCTTTATTTTTGGTTGGAGTTATAATAATCTGGCGGTCGCTTGTTACATATTTGATTTTCTCGCCCTTGAATAGCTGGTCAAGAATATCTTTTATAGCCGTGTTGACAAAAACGGCATCTACCTTCCTTGTAACATCAACAACCTCCTCGTTGACTAGGAATGTGAAATCACTCTTTTTCTCGATCTCATTCAGCACATCATTCAACGGGACATTAACCAGATTCAATGTTATTTTTGTTGACTGTGCATCAAGCCGTACAGGCATTAAAATGAAAAGGAAGAACAGGCCTGTTAGTAAAAATAGTCTCATATTTTGGTTAGTTTTAAGGTAAAAAAAGAAAACAAAAATCCCGTTAACTGAAATTATCATTTTCAGATAACTTCAATTTTGTCAATGACTATTAATATTGATTTTAGAAAAGTGACTTGAATTAAAGCCTTGTTTCTGACACAATAAAACAGGTATCCAACAACAGAAAAATACCCGGTTTATAATTGTTATTTAAGACAGCACATAGGCATCAGACTTTTCAAAATCAATTAACTATGGAAAAAATTATGATTTTTCTTCGGGAAAATGTACCATCAGGCAATGCTGCTGGCTTGACTTCGGTATAGTCAATCGGGGACGAAATTTTCAAGAGTCTCAATAATTCGCTCAAAGGTTCATTCTCGAATGTCGCTCTGTAACGATATTTTTTTATTTCGTCTCCTCTGATTTCTATATCCACGTTGTATTGAAGGCTGATCCTTCTGGCAACTTCACTCATGTTGTCGTTCCGGAAAACGAGTTTGCCATCTTTCCATGCAAAATGTTTGTAGGGATCTTCGGTTTGAATATTAAAATCACCGCTTAAGGTATCGTAAGTCATGTGCTGGCGAGGTTGCAACCGGGCTATCAGTCTGCCGTTATTATCTGAACAAGTTTTTTGTACAGCCACTTTACCTTCAATTAAAGTTACTGAAGGTGTGCGAAAATCTTTTTCGGCCCGAACATTAAATTTGGTTCCTGTTGCTTTTACAGTAAAATAGGGTGTGTTGACTAAAAAGGGGGTACTTTCGTCGGAATGAACTTCGAAGTAGGCTTCTCCGACCAGGTGAACGATTCGGTTATCGCTGCTGAATTTATCGGGATACATCAGGGAGCTGCCAGCATTTAACCACACTTTTGATCCATCAGGAAGTTCCAGTTCGGAAAATGTTCCAAATGCAGCTACTACCTTATTGAATGTAATGTTTGAGTTTGAATGTCTAAATTCGTTCCCTGAATAAAGCCACAGCATGGAAATGAGCAAGGGTATAAACAGTATTGCTGCTAGCCTTTGCGCTACCTGCCATAAAGTCAAGCCTTTCTGCTTAGCGTTTATTTGGCTTAAAACCTTGGCTAATGCTTTATCTGTTGATATTGGAAATCCGGCAGTAGCTTCCCAGATATTTTTTGACTGTGCGAAATATTTTTGATTTTCATCCGATTCGCGAACCCACAATTCCAGCTTCAGGATTTCATCCTTTGAAGCTTTACCTCCAAGATAACTTACAATTAAATTATCAACCCAGCCGGAATTTGTATTTTTCATATTTTCATCAATCATTATAACGACGTTTTAAAAATTAAAACCCACATCCACAAAACAACATTTTTTCAAAAAGGCAGCAAATAAGGCTTTTTGAGTCAGATTATTTACCCGGGAAGTTCTCAATGAAACAGCTGATAGATAATCATACCCAGGATAAGGAAATCCTTAAGCTCTTCCTTTAACATTCTTAATGCTTTACTTATACGTGCCTCAACTGTACGCACAGATATTCCGAGTTTTTCAGCAATTTCGTGATATTTAAGCATTTCCATGCGGCTCATCCGGAAAACTTCAGCATACTGGATTGGAATATTATCCATTGCATGATTGAGTTTGGCCTGAAGTTCGGAATACAAAATATAATTCTCGGTGTCGTTTTGCGAAAGGATAGCATGGCCGAGGACCAAAGAGATATATTTATTAGTGATGTCCGTATGGCGCAGGCTATCAATGCTGCGATTCTGAACATTTTTTAACAGAAAGGATTTGAGCGAAGTGTGAATATCAAGTGAAGAACGGTTCTCCCAGAATTTCAGGAATACTTCCTGAACAATTTCTTCAGAAATATCTGCATTATGTGTAAACCCGAACGAAAACCGAACCAGGTCGGAATAGTATTTTGTAAAAATAACGGTAAATGCGGACTGGTCATCGTTTTTTAGCTTCGCGAGAAGTATTCGTTCGTACGAGACCACAAACTCTGACATATCACTCTACTTTTGCACAAAAGTATTCTTTAATTTTAATTATGGATAATGTATGAATAAATTTTTTAGTACGTGCCACAATTTTTATAAATTTGATTATCAGCGTATTATATTAATAATCTGGTAATATCTATTGCCTAAAATGAATATATTATGCTGGTATTCAGTTTCTTAGATGAAATAGTACCACTTAACTCAATAGGATATATGAACATCTGTAAAGAGTGTAAAAATGGAGTTTTGAATGCAGTTCTTCTGTGACAATATGAAGTTTAGTATTCGCTCTTTTGTCACATCAACCTCCATACTACCTGCCCTTAGTACGTTTAGTGGCAATAAATTAATATGAAAAGGTTCCTATCCTCGCCAATGGTTACAATTTACTATCATCAATCCATTCACTACTCCTTCAGAAGTTTCTCTTAATAAAAGTGCTTTGTAATTTTAAAATTAAATTTTTGTAATTTTAAACCATCCTGACTTTGAATCTGTTATAATTTGCGGAATTCAGGAAAACCAGTATTTCTGGTTAAACCAGAAGTTGTGGAATTGATTACTAATCCGGTATAATGGCTCTACTGATTTTAATAATTGGATTTGTTCTGTTTTTCCTTTCTGTTGGAACAATTACTGTTACCCGTAACGGTTTTAAGAATACTGCAATTAAAAGTATTCTTCTGTTTTCTTTACTGTTGACTTTAATTACAGAAGCAGCTTCCTTTTTAAATTCACTGAATCACAGTTCATTGGTGTTGATCTGGTCGGTAGTTTCAGTCTGCTGTCTGGCATTCCTTTACTACAGACGATCAGATTTAAAACTGCTTATCAGGAAATTGAAAGAAAGTTTTTTACGGTTCAGCTCCTCAATGATGCGTTTGCATAAGTTTGGGTTCTATGCCGTGATGTTTATCCTTGCGCTGGTTCTTCTACAGGGTATTATCAACCCACCCAACAACTGGGATTCCATGACTTATCACCTGGCCAGAATAACTGCCTGGATAAGTCAGCAATCGCTGAACCACTTCCCAACTCACATTGTGAGACAAGTGTATCAACCCCCTTTTTCGGAATTTGTAATTCTTCATGTCAACCTTCTCAGCCTGAACGATTATTTTTCAAATGCTGTGCAGTTTGTGTTTCTGATTTTTTGTCTGATGGCCATGTTATCGCTCCTGGATCTGATCGGTCTTAAAAATCAGTTCGGTTGGATTGCCATAGTGTTGCTGATTACTATTCCAGATGTTATACTTCAGGCTTCAAGTACACAAAACGATATTGTTGTTTCATTTTTTATTCTCTCGACAGTACTCTTTACGATTAAATCGTTGAGAGAGAGAGACTTTCAAAACTATGCTTTTCTTGGATTATCTGTTGGGTTTGCCATACTTACCAAAGGAACTACCTACATATTTCTTGCGCCTGTTCTGCTTTTATTTGCTGTTGCAGTACTTGTAAAAACAATTAAATCAAGGAAATATTCCTACATAATTTTTTCAATTGCTGCTGCTTTGATTGCAATAGCAATTAACACAGGGCATTATTACAGAAATTACCAAATGAGCGGACATATTCTGGGTGTGAGCGAAGCAGAGCACAGCCGGTATGCAAATGAAATTATGGGACCTGATATTTTTGTGTCGAACTTCATTAAAAATATGAGCAACCATTTAGGGCCATATCCTTTAAGCAGAATATCAAAAGAAGCGGTTATTCGATTGCATAAACTGGCTGGAATGGATGCTGATGATCCTCGCACCAACTTCCCGGGTGAAATTTACAGGGGTGCGTCTGATCTTCCAACACACGAAGACACCGCCCCCAACCCGCTTCACTTTCTGTTGATTCTTATTGCATTTTTCATGATTGTGAAAGCGCTGATCCTAAATCGTATCAGGGTAAACCGATTGATCCTTTATCTTGCACTTGTCATTTTGATCCAGACCATTCTTTTTAGTTATTACCTGAAATGGCAACCCTGGCATACCAGATTACATACTCCGGTTTTCATGCTTTCAATTCCGCTTATCTGCTATGTATTTAAAATCAACGAAAAATATATCAGGTTTTTAAAAATAGCTGTAATTGCATCCCTTGTATATGCTTTGATGGTTGTACTTTTCAACAGTTCAAGGCCTTACCTGTCAACCAGGTTTACCACAAATATTTCGGTAACCGACCTGAGGGTAAAAAAAATGTACGCCAATAAACTGTATCAATATGAAGAATATGAATCAGTTTCGGCTGAAATCAAACGGCTTGGTTTCAAAAATATCGGACTTATCCTGGGCCGCGAAGACTGGGAATACCCGCTCTTCAGAAATGCATATACCGATCCTCTTCGTCCGGTACATGTTAATGTGAAAAATGTCACTGGCTCAGTTTCCGTTAAAAATTCCGGGGTGGATTGCATCATTTCAACTACCGTAAATGACAGTGTTATATACCATCAAAGTAAACGATTTGAGAACCAGACAACAGATAATAAATTTGTCTGGTTTTACTATGTGCGCCGATAGATTATAGTTTCTCCCTATTGTTGAAAAGCAGCCAATTTAGTTAACATCATACCGAAAAGTGCTTTCAGGGAATATGTATTTTTGAAGAATCATTTTCACCCAAAAAATCAGCGGTAATTGCCAGAGAATATGGAAATCAGGGAAATCATTTTCAAACAGATCAAAAAAGTCAGAGAAGTTCTTCCAAAGGCGGAACTAATACATGGCGAATTACAATTCAATAACAATGATTGTCAGATACTTTCACAATCTGCAGTCAGTTTTGAGCTGATGGTTAGCCACCCTCAGGAAATCAGGCAATTTGAGATAAGACTTGATGTTTACGATAATGATGTGATTCCATTAAAAGAAGGTGAACGCAGCGGTTGGGACAGATTCTCATATGCCTGCCTCCTTCAGGTTGAATATGAGCTCAGTTTGCTGGATGCCCGCGAAGCTTCAGAGCACAAAAAATATACCCGCGAAGGAATGATAAAGCGGGTAATGGATGAGCGCCGTGTGAAAGCCGAAAATGCCAAATATTACATAAAATGGGCATCAAACATATACGGTGATCACATTCTTACCAACGAAAACGGTATAAAATACAAGGTATTTTTAAGAGACTTTGAAAATGAAACCGGTTACAGCGACAGCATGGATTCACGGCTGAACAAGCTTGGAACCACCAAACACATTATGTTCGCTTTCAAGGAATTAAAGAATAATCATTCGCTTTATAACCGGATGGACAAAACCTATCCGTTTATTGAAATTTACTGTGATCCGCAGAACGATTACAAAATTACCTGGCATTATCCACATACCATGCCCGTGAATGAGCAGTTGCTTATTTCGCGGTACTTTAAAAATGCCCGCTTTATTGAGGACAATAAATCCATTTCTTTTCTTGGTTTTTTGAACGAAGCTGCCGCATTCCCGCTTATCCGCATACGCCCTGAGGTACAGGAAAAGATTGAAGCAGCTTACGAAGAAGAGATGCTTGAAAAGTTGAGTAAAGAGTATCGCCCCGATTATTCATTGATCAATGCAGAGCTTTTCCCTTACCAGAAAGAAGGGGTTGAATTTGCTTTATTCCGCAAAACAGCCATTATTGCCGACGAAATGGGGCTTGGAAAGACATTGCAGGCAATTGTAACCGCAATTCAGAAAAAAGAGGTATTCGGATTTCGCAAAACGCTGGTGGTATGCCCGGCTTCATTAAAAGAACAATGGAAAAAAGAAATTGAAAAATTCACCAGCGAAAAAGCCCTTGTAATTGAAGGTTTGCCCGAAGAACGCGAAATGCAGTATAAAGATGAGGATCATTTTTTCTACATCATCAATTACGAAACCATTTTGCGCGACCGTATGTCTTTGAATAGATCCGGTTTTGATTTCCTGATACTGGATGAAGCACAGCGAATAAAAAATTATGAAACCAAAACTGCATCATCGGTAAGTAAACTGCTGGTGAAACATGTTCTGGTGATTACCGGAACACCCATTGAAAACCGACTAATTGATATATTTTCTCTGGTTAGTGCAATAAACCCCTGGTTTTTTGGCCCGCTGTGGGAATTCTCTTACCAGCATTGTTTGTTCGATCCGGTTAAACAGAATAAGATCAATGGTTATTATGATCTTCAGAAATTAAATAAACGGCTAGACAAAATCCTGATACGTCGCGAAAAGCGTAAAGTACTGGAACAACTGCCCAATGTACAGCAATTCAATGTTCCGGTAAGCCTTTCGCCCTTGCAGGCAGATTACCACGCTTCATATGCAAGAGGAATTGCCAGTATTATCAGCAAGAAGTTCATGACACCATATGACCTGCAAAAGCTGCAGTTGCTGCTTGCCAGCATGCGCATGGTGTGCGATTCAACTTATCTGATTGACGAGGAAACCAACGAATCGCCAAAGCTGGAAGAGCTCAGATATATGCTGCTTGAAAAACTTGATGTTGTTAACTCCGACCGTAAAATAATCATCTTTTCGGAATGGTTAAAGGTTCATAAACTAATCGGACAATTATTAAGAGAGAATAACATTGGCTTTGCAGAATTGAACGGAACAGTTCCTGTAAAGCAACGTGGTGAGTTAATTCAGCGGTTTGAAACCAATCCTCAGATTAAAATTTTCCTTTCCACCGAAGCCGGCGGATCGGGCCTTAACCTTCAGGTAGCTGATACCCTGATCAACTTTGAATTACCCTGGAATCCTGCCAAAAAGAATCAGCGCATCGGACGTATCGACCGCCTGGGTCAGAAAAGCAACAAGCTCACCATCTTTAACTTTATCACCAAAAACAGCATTGAAGAGCAGATAGCCACTGGTTTGCTGATAAAGCAAAACCTTTTTGATGGTGTACTTGACAGCTCAAGCACCACCAACTTCGTTGATTTTTCTAACAAAGGAAGGTCGCAATTTATTCAACAACTTGAAGCTTTTATTGCCCAGGCAGAAAACCAACCTTTGCCAGAGCTGGAACCGACACCTGTTTTTGAAGTACCGGAATCCGGAAAAAGAGAAAAATCAATTGCACAGCAAGGAGTGCTTGATTTGTTTGAAGAACCTGAAGAAACTCCGGCAACAGCTGAGGTGCCCACCATTTCCAGGACATCAGCACAAAGCCCTGAGAAAGCGGAAAAAACACAGGAAATAGAACAGGTGATGAATAGCGGAATGCAGTTTCTTGCAGGAATTTTTAAAATGGCCACAGGAAAAGATCTGGGTTTGAACAGTCAATCCATTGAAGTTAATCAGGAAACAGGCGAGGTGATTATGAAATTCAAACTACCGGATTAAGGTTGCGTTTTCCACCGGAATGATTCCAGCATATGCTGAATATCACTTTTAACAAAATCAATAACGGGAGCGAGTGAATCGTTGTTGGGCAGTACATTAAAATAAAGCGCTCCTCTCACAAAATGATTGGTGCTGTCGGTGATAAAAAACTGATAAACAGAGGCTGTCCCCGATCCTTTAATGTCGTAGATCAGTCCGTGTACTTTTGCCTGCTCATTGTCAATCCGTATTTCTTCGATGGCACTTGCTTTAGGTATATGTTTCATTACCAATTCATGCGCATCTTCGGTATATTTTGAAAGATTGTTGTTCACAGCTTTATAGCTTATGTGAATACGACCTTTGAAAAGTGGATAGTCAACATTTAACCAATAGGGCTCATTTGCCGCATTGTTGTCGGGCGTAAGGATGGCGTAAACCGGATATTCAAAAGCAAAAGGGTAAGTGGTATCAAAACTCTGATATTTTTTTTCGGGAAGATCAATCCTGAAATACCCTCTGGGTTTAGGCATTGAAGTATCACCGCAACTGATTAGCATTGCTGCTAAAGCAACAATAATCAGAGAAAAAGTCCGGTAAAAACTGAAAAAATGACGCATATTGTTTAAAACCAATTCCATCAGGAATTATTGTTGTCAAAAATAACTTTAACCTTTTTGATTCGCCTTTTGTCAACTGTTTCAGCCAAAAAGGTAAAATTTTCGAATTGCAGTGATTCATTCTTTTCGGGAATTTTACCGGCAAGTTCGAGCATCAATCCGGCAAGAGTGTCTGAATCTCCTTTGGCTTCGGAAAATATGCGGTCTTCAATTCCCATGACTTTACAAAAGTCGTTGAGAAGGGTTTTTCCTTCAAAAATATAGGTATTTTCATCGATGCGAAGAAAGTGTATGTTATCGGCTTCGCTGTCAAATTCATCGTTTATCTCACCCACTATTTCCTCCAGAATATCTTCCATGGTAACCAGCCCTGAAGTACCGCCGTATTCGTCAACCACAATAGCCATATGAATTTTGCGTGTTTGAAATTCATGCAAAAGATCACTGATTCTCTTGTTTTCAGGAACAAAAAATGCCGGTCTTTGCAAATCCTGCCATTTGAATTCCTCCTGTTTGTTGAGGTGTGGTAGTAAATCCTTGATGTAAAGAATTCCGGTTACACTATCAAAGCTTTCGCGAAACACAGGAACTCTTGAATAGCCGGCTTCCAGAATTATTTCAAGAATACGGTCAAACGGGGTTTTTTCATCAACTGCAGTCACATCAATACGGGCGCTCATTATTTCGCGCACAGCAATGTCGCCGAATTTAACAATTCCTTTCAGAATCTTCTTTTCATCTTCGGGGGTGCTGCTACCTGATATGGTAATATCCAGTGCTTCTGAAAGGTCGTCCATGGTAATTTCATGGCCTTTTCGCTCTATTCTTTTATCAATAAGATTGGTTGATTTAACCAGAAGATAACTCAGCGGTGCAAAAAAGTTTTTCATGAATTTCATGGGCGGTGCCATTATGCGTGCCGTTTTCATGGGATACTGCGTGGCAAAAATTTTGGGCATAATTTCGCCAAACAAAAGTATCATCGCTGTAACTACAATTACCTGAATTATGAAACCAAGCAAAGGAGATCCGCTGAAATCAAAAAGCGATTTCATAATAAAAGAAGAGAGCAGAATAATGGCAACATTTACAAAGTTATTGGCAATCAATATGGTAGCCAATAATCTTTTAGGTGTTTCAAGCAAAAGCCTGATATTTCGGCTACCATTGCTGTTGTTGCTTTTCAGGTCGTTCAGTTCGGAGGGACCAAGCGAAAAAAAAGCGATTTCTGAACCGCTGATAGCGGCAGAAACAGCCAGCAACAAAAACAAAATAATAATTCCAATTACAATACCGGGTGAGAGCGTACCGGTAAACATGTTTATCAATATCGACAACACCTGTATATAAGGATCAAGATCAGCGTCTTCCAAAGTTGAAAGTGTTTGATTAACTGAACTTAACGGTTCAGCGATGCAAAACTAATAAAAATTATGTCAGGGATCGAATGTATTTGTTTTAAAAAATTATTAAACGTATTGCAAAACCTCAATTTCTCCTTTCATAACTCCGATTGCGTTAATGGCAAGGGCGTCCAGTTCATTTTCCTCGGGGTAAACCGAAATTGAACTGATCTTCTCAATTTTTGAGCTTAGCTGCTTTGTAAATTCATTATTCTGAAAAAGATCGCCTGATAAAATAATGGCATCGGGTTTCCCATCCAGCACAGTGCACATCGCACCAATTTCCTTGGCCAGCTGATATGCCATAGCGTACATTATGAATGCAGCATTTCCGTCTCCTTCTGCAATGCGTTTTTCAATGTTATTGATGCTTGTTGTTCCCAGATATCCATACAGTCCGCCTTTGGCAGTAATCATTGTCATAATTTCATCCTGGGAATAGGAGCCACTGAAGCACAACCTGACCAGATCGCCGGCAGGCAAACTTCCGGCGCGTTCCATCGAAAATGGACCATCGCCGTCAAATGCCTGATTTACATCAATCACTCTTCCGTTTTTATGGGCTCCTACTGAAATACCGCCACCGCCGGCATGAACAACCAGCAATTGCAGATCTTCGTATTTGCGGCTTGTAGATTTTGCATATTTACGGGCCACAACTTTTTGATTGAGGGCATGAAACACCGATTTCCGTTCAAACAGCGGATGACCTGATATTCTTGCAACGTCTTCCATTTCATCCACCACCACCGGATCAGCTATCAGTGCCTGAGCGTTTGTCATTGCCGCAATATCGGCAGCAATTATACCTCCCAGATTGGTGGCATGCATGCCCATTACCCCTTTCAGCAAATCTTCGCGCATCAGATCATTCACTTCATAAACACCCGATTTAACCGGTTTAATAAGTCCACCTCTGGCAATTACCAGCTTCAGTTTATTGATGTTGATATCATTTTCCTGAAGTTCCTTCAAAATGGCATTTTTGCGCATTTCAATCTGGCCGGGAATACTTCCGCAGGCAGCAATCTGCTCATCGGTGTATTTAATGGTTTTCAGAAAGCAGATGTTTGAGTCTTTATAAACTGCAATCTTTGACGAAGTGTTTTTGGGGTTGATGACCAGAATTATTCCGAAAGTCATGGTTGTATTGTTTGTTGGTTATATTCTTTGTTTACTGAAAGTATTCGTCTTTTTTTGTTCTATCAACAGCAGTTTGAAGGCTTTGTTGCTAATCCTTGAGCAGCGCCACTATTTTTTCAAGATAGTGTGCATCTGTTTCATCGAATGAGTTTTTCTCTTTGCTGTCAACATCAAGCACTGCTATCACTTCACCTTTTGTGTTTCTTACCGGAACAACTATTTCGCTCAGCGACCGGGAATCGCAGGCGATATGACCGGGAAACTGATGAACATCTGGAACTACAATGGTTTGATTCTGCTGAACAGCTGCAAGACAAACACCTCGTCCTTCAAGTATCTGGCAAGCCGGCGGACCCTGATAAGGGCCCACAATCAGTCGCTGACCATCAACCCGGTAAAACCCGCACCAGAAGAAATACTCCATCTTGTGAATAAGCACAGCAGCAATGGTTGACATACGGGCTGTCTGATCGGGGCTCTTCACAAGCAAATCTTCTATTTGCGCGCAAAGCCTGAGGTAACGACCTTCTTTTTTGCCTTTGTCCATAATTGTTATTTCAGTGGCTTATGTAGAACGAAATCTGCAATCCGGTTCAAAATTAGTGATTTTCAATTAATATTAGTCTCATATTTTTTACAATAACCCATAACGAATTGCTTCAAATTATTGATTTCAATAAGCACACAGCATCATTAATGTTTTACGCAATAGCTTAATTTTATGGTGTTTATAAAAATATCTGAATAGGCTTCTATACTGAAAACACAGTATTTCATTTTGTGTACACCAATTTTTATCAGTGAATAAAATCTCTTATTTTATTCCTGCGGAACTTTTGAAAATTTTTTATTTTTACAAACATTTCTGCATTGATAACAGATATCATGAAATCAATGTTTCAATAAAACCTTAAACGCCTTTTTTTATGAAAGAACAAAATAACAGCCGCCGCGACTTTCTGAAGCTTGCTGCATTGGGAACTGCTGCACTTGGACTTGGATCCGCCGGAAATGTATTTGCCGGTCAGTTATCAGGTACAGGGATTTATATTCCTTCAGCCAATAAAACTGCAATGGGCCTGACCTGCGAACCACTCAAAACCGTTCGTATAGCTGTAATTGGGCTTGGAATGAGGGGCGAAGATGCTGTACGGCGGTTGTTGCAGATTGAAGGTGTGAAAATAAATGCCGTTTGCGATCTTGTACCAGATTTTGTTAAAGAAGCCAACAATAAAATCACCAAAGCGGGTCATAATCCTGCTGCAGAATATCTCGGTGAAACCGACTGGATGAAGGTGTGTGAACGCGATGATATTGATTTGGTTTACAATTGTACACCCTGGAATCTGCATACTCCAATTGCCGTACACGCCATGAAACATGGCAAACATACTGCACTGGAAGTTCCGGCAGCTATGACTATGGAAGAATGCTGGCAGCTGGTTGATACCGCCGAAGAAACCCAGCGGCATTGTATGATGCTGGAAAACTGCTGCTACGATTTCTTTGAGCTGGCGACTTTAAATATGGCCCGAAACGGAGTTTTTGGCGAAATTCTTCATGCTGAAGGAGCATACATTCACGACTTACGGGAACTGAAATTCCTGAAACAGAACGAAGGCGGATATTACAATTTCTGGCGACTGGAATATAGCAAAAAACACAATGGAAACCTCTACCCTACCCACGGTCTTGGACCCATTGCCCAGATAATGAATATAAACCGTGGCGACCGCTTCGACTACCTGACTTCCATGTCAACCAAACAGGCTGGCATGAGCCTTTACGCTGCTGATAAATTTGGAGAAGGGTCAGCAGAAGCCAATGACATATACAAACTGGGTGATATGAATACCACGCTGATTCACACAGTAAACGGACGAACTCTTATGGTTCAGCATGATACCACCAGCCCCAGGCCTTATGACCGCCTGCACCTGATCAGCGGCACCAAAGGAATTGCGCGTAAGTGGCCCCGGCCGGCTATTGCTCTCGAACCAAACGCCCACCAATATCTGAAAACAGAAGAATACGAAAAGCTGATTGCTCAGTATGAACATCCCCTTGTAAAACAGATAGGTGAAAAAGCAAAAAAGGTTGGCGGCCACGGAGGAATGGACTTTATGATGGATTACCGCCTGATTTACTGCCTGCGAAATGGTTTGCCTCTCGATCAGGATGTGTATGATGCTGCTGCATGGTCGTGCATTGTTCCGCTAAGTGAGCAATCGGTAAACAACCGCAGCGGAAGCATTGATATTCCTGACTTTACCCGCGGTGCCTGGCAAACAGCCCAGCCCTGGCCGGTGGTAACGGTTGATTAAATTTGTTGAGGCAATCGTAAATATAGCCACTAAATCCTGACATGCCTGCAAGCCAATTTCCACGGCTTTGCCCATATCAGGATTTATAATTTCTGCCTGACGTATATTCAAAAACTCAAAACCGGATTCTGCTTCCTGCTGAAGGCCCAGACCTTGTTTCGTGGCCCAGCTAGCATTAAGATATCTTAAGCAAATCAGCCATCCTGAAAAGCTAAGTATTTATAGGTATTTTTATACCTGAGACTCGGTATTTATGAGAGCCCATATTTTAACCTATATAACTATAATTATTTGTTTTACAATGTTTTGAAAAAAATACTTATGATTCAATGTGCGGTATTGATGACATAACCTTGCAAAACTTTTCAACTACTCCTGATGTTCCTTTAATTCATCCCTTCAATTATTCATCCTAAATTCTTTTAACATGAAAAAAACCTTACTCATTGCTTCTGCCCTTTTATTGGCAACCCTAACTTATAGCCAATGGACACCTATTCCGGTTGAAAATACTACCTCGCCTGTTGTTGCTCTCTCGGGAATGGAAGGCACTCTGTTTGCGGGTTTCGATGGCGATGGAATATTCGTATCATCCAATGCCGGAGATTCCTGGACTGACATTTCAGGCGATTTGCCCAATAAAAACATCAATTACCTGTTCGGAGCTACCACAGATGAACCGTATTTGGTAGGTACTCAGGGTGGACCTTTTGTGGGAGGCATTATAAATGGGAATGGACAATATGTAAATGCCACTGGTACAGGATTACCGAGTACCGATATCACCTATTTTAGCAAAGCTGATGACGTAGAAGAAATTTGGGTTGTTGGAACCCGCAATCAAGGTGTATTTACTGCCCTCGATAATGAAAATCTTGTTTGGAATGCTGCCAATAGTGGCTTAAGTGGTAATGCATTAAACATAAATGGTTTAAGTGGTTATAGCGATGATATTGACACATGGGCTTTATGCACAGACAATGGCATTTATTTTTCCCAAAACCAATTTGCAGGCTGGACATCGGGAAACAATGGCCTTTCAGGTGACCAACTCATTGTTACAGGGTCGTTGGTGCTCAATACCATTACCATCATCACTACCCATGGCGGAGCATTTATGACTCAGGATTTGGGCCAAAGCTGGTTACCGCTGATTGCAGATGTAAAATTTAATGCCCTTGTTTTTGCCATTGACTTCAATTCAGGGCAGGCTGCGTTCTTTTTCCTGGGAGAAAGTTCCTATGTAACAAACGACTTAATTAGTTTTACCAGTTTGGTTACTCCAGGTGAAATTATTGCCGCCACAACTTCTGCAACCGATTTATTTATTGCTACAACCTCATCTAAAAGCAGCAATACCTCTGGTGGTCTTTATCGTCAACCTATTTCGACTGTTATAACTGCGATTTCCAGACCCGCTGAATCAGCTTCACTGGCAAAGCTTCAGCAAAACAACCCAAACCCATTTTCACAATCCACCTCCATCAATTACTCACTGAAAGAATCTGATATAGTAACTTTAAAGATCTATGATATAATGGGCAGAGAAATCACCACTTTGGTAAACGGGTTCTCTGCTGCAGGAAATCATCAGGTGTCTTTTGAAAACGCAGACCTGCCCGCCGGACTATATTTTGCGGTTTTAAAAACCAAAAATAATTCGACAAGTATCAAATTGATTAAAGAATAAACACTCCATTTTCTCTTATTTTATGCCCATAACCGCTATGGTTATGGGCTTTTTTGTTGCCATATGCCATCCATATGTGACAGTATTATTTTTACATATTGATACTTATAAAAATCGGTAATTATAGGTATTATCTAGCCACCAAAGACTTCCGATATTTGCTAAAAAACTTCAATATGAAACAAATTTCATCCCTCCTGATTTTTGTGTTTGCATGCTTTGCCTCCTCAATTTTTCTTTCTTCGTGTGAGACGGTTGAAGAACTAACCGAAACCGATACTGAAAAAGCAATACGCATTTTCACAAAAGGAATCTGGAATGTAGATACGCTGGTCACCAAAACCGACCTTTTCAGCGGAGGCATCAGCACCATTCAGACTGATTCAACCTTCAGCAATTACGGCACCATCGAATTTCAAAAACCCAATCAGACAGTTCCTGGTTATGGTGCAGGTTATATGATTCACCGGTATGTTAAGAACGGTATTCAGCGCATCGACACAGCAGCCTGGGTGCCCTACAATTTCAACTCAGGCAATAACAACTACATTACTTTGTTTTTTGCACTTCCGGGTCAGGATATTATGTTGGATGGCTACGATATGTACCTTGATCTGGTTGAGTTAAGTGATAACCGTATTCGAACCTCCGGTTGGAGGCGCGAAACTATACACGGAGGCTCCGGAGGCAGTTATGGTACTTATCGGAGGTACCATCTAACCAGATAAAGAAGGGAATCGTCATTCAAAAAGTATGTTGGTCTCGTCATTTCTGATGAGAGCTGTTGGCAAAATAAAACCGCTATTTTCATCATTCGTCATTTTTACCCTGAGCGAAGCCGAAGGGCGCCATTCGTCATTCGTAAATCTGAATCAGGGTCTGTATCCCACCGTTTGCCCCGCTACTACATGTTGTTTGGGTTTAAGGCCGATAAGTTTGTGCAAGGCATCCCGGTCAACCCAGGCCCTCACAACGGTGTTGAGGCTCTCTGAAGCGCAATACAGGTAAACATTCTGGGATATAAAGCCGGTATTGATGCCCGAATAAAATTCCATATCCTCTTCCGATGCTTTGGTCATCTGGCTGTAATCAGAAACATAAATAAGGTTAACCGGGGCCTTTGCGACAAAATCCTGACTCCCTGCAGCAGCACGGTGGTCTCCTTCCACGATCAGAACAAGCTTGTGATCCTTCTCATTGTAAAAGAATATTCCGGTTTTCAGGAAAACATATACCTGAACATCCTGCCAGTTCATGGCCGAAGGAGCTGTTCGCTTGCCACTTTCAGGCCGGTTGATGCCACAGGCAGCCCATAATAATCCGCTTAAATGTTCGTGCGAAAGATCCATCTCATTAAACTCTCGTGCTGAGCTGCGCTCGCTCAATGCTGACATCAGTGGTTTTCCTGAATTCAGATCTGGTTTGGACAATATAATATCCGTACTTTGAGCCATAGAAAGTGCGGAAATAAAAAATCCGCTTAGCATTGCCAAAGAAAAAATAAATTTATTCATAAGTCTTTTCCTGATTGTAAAAGTTTACAGCACAAATTTAATCCAATGTCGTTTAGTTAAGGAAATTGTCTTCGACTCCCTCAGACTGACAGTCATCCTGAGCGGAGTCGAAGGATATTTGATTCACTTTTCTAAAAATCCGAAGCCTTAACTAACCGACATTGAAATTAAATCTTTGAATTTTGAATCATTGAATCATTCAGTAAACTCCGGTTTAATCTTTATTCCGTCATATTTTTTCTCCACGCCATTCTGGTATGAAATCACCATAAAAACAGTACCATCGTTGTTATACTGAATCCATTCGTTGTTTTTCATACCCATTAAGTATTCACCTTCATCTTTCTTTTTGCCGTTGGGCCAGAACCAGATATGGCGTCCGTTCGGGTTATCATCAATAAATGAACCTTGAAAACTTAGCTGACCATCATCGTAATAATATTTCCATTCGCCGTTGCGCATACCACCACGGTAAACGCCTTCTTCGCGGTGATCGCCATGCTGGTATTTCCACAAACCTTCTTCAAGTCCATCCACATATTCACCCTGGATAATTACATTTCCTTTTTCGTCAAATTCGGTAAAAATACCCTCAGAGTTACCATTAAGGAAATTTTCTTCACGGAGTATTAAACCATCTTCGTAATACCATTTCCACAAGCCATCTGTATTGCCCTGATTATTGTAATTACCTTCCTGTTCAAGATTACTGTTGGCATGATAAAAACGCCATTTTCCTATGCGGTTTCCGTTTCGGTAAACTCCTTCTGAACGTAACTGACCATTTTCATAAAATTCTTTCCAAGGTCCGTCTCTCATACCTTCATCATCCACAATACCTTCGGCAATCATTACACCATTTTTGAAGGTATAAGCAGCTACTACTTCTCCGCTTTCAGCATATTCACGCCTGATTCCTTCCGGCACTGCTCCCTTGTAGCTTGCGCGTGTTTTTACTTTTCCATCAGGATAATAATCGGTACGCACATCAAGCTTTACCAGTTCAGGCGCTTCCTCCTGCTTAACATCATTCACATACTTTGAAACATCGGTCAGCATTCCCTTTTCATCATATTCCTTAAAATATCCGTTTCGTTTATCGTCGCGATAAGTTCCTTCGGTTTTAACTTTTCCGCTGGCATAAAAGAATTTCCATTTTCCCTGTTTTAATCCGTTTCTGTCAGCACGGTTTATGTTTTCACGATCTACAACAAATCCACGGCGGTATTCTATCATTGTTATTACAGTTCCATCGGGAGCAAATTCTCTGGCAAAACCGTTTTCAAGCCCGTTTTCGAAATTTATGGTACGCATAATATTTCCATCGGGATAGTAATAAACAGTGAGTCCCTGCTTTACATCATTTGAAAAATTTTCTTCAATGGTTTCGTTTTCACGGATAGTTCGGCGGATGCCTTCCTTTTTTCCATTCAGATAATTAATGTGAAGGTTTATTTTTCCGGTTTCATCATAAAACACCCATAGGCTGTCCAGTTCAAAGTTTTTGCGGTTACCTTCAGCTTTTAAAATTCCTGATTCCCAATAAGTTTTCCAGTAACCATCGGGTTTTCCGTCACGCATTATTCCCTCGCTTGCAACTTTACCGTTTGCATGCAAAAACTTATTGAAACCGTTGGGTACAACCGTATTATCCTGCGCTTTTAAAATTATCGCAACACAGATTAAAAGCAATGAAAAAACGAATTTTCGCATTTGGTAAAGTTAGTTAAATCATAAAATTGAAACACAATTATTTTATCAGATTTCCAGCTTTCGAAATATCAAGCATCCTTAAAATTGGCTTTTTAGCTTTTTCTATTGTCTCAGCATCAAGCGTTATTTCAGGAGTTTCATTCTTCAGACAGAGATACAGTTTTTGTATTGTGTTGAGTTTCATGTAGGGACAGTCGTTGCATGAGCAGGTTTCGTCTGATGGAACTACAATAAATTCTTTACCGGGAGAAGCTTTTTGCATCTGATGAATTATTCCGCCTTCGGTGGCAACAATATATCTCTGATGTCCGTCAGTTTTTGTGTATTCAAGAAGCGCTGCAGTTGATCCAATAAAATCGGCAAGGGCAAGAATAGGACCACGGCATTCGGGATGTGCAATCAGTTTTGCGTCAGGATTTTCAATTTTTAACTGTATCACTTTTTCATCAGTCAACTGATTATGAACATGACAGCTGCCATCCCACAAAACCATATTACGCCCGGTTTGCCCGTTTATGTAAGCTCCCAGATTTTTATCAGGCGCAAAAATCAGTTTTTCATCGGGTGCAAAAGCATCAACAATCATTTTTGCATTGCTTGAAGTACAAATTACATCTGACATAGTTTTAACAGCCGCAGAGCAATTTATGTACGAAACTACCCTGTGCCCCGGGTGAGCATCAATAAAGCGCTTAAAGTCATCCGGAGGGCAACTGTCGGCCAAAGAACAACCGGCATCAAGGTCGGGCAACAATACTTTTTTATCAGGACTGAGTATCTTTGCTGTTTCGGCCATAAAATGAACACCGGCAAAAACGATCATGTCTGCTTTGGTTTCTGCGGCTTTTTGTGACAGCTGCAGACTGTCGCCCACAAAATCTGCGATGTCCTGAATTTCGGGCACCTGATAATAATGGGCAAGTATGATGGCATTTTTTTCTTTCCGCAGTTTTGAAATCCTTTCAAGGAGTTCTGAATCGGTTGGAAAAATTGCTTTGGTTTCGGCGGAGTGAGTCATTTTGAGTATTTAATAATAAATTTTTAAATAAAGAGCATTATTATTATTAGCGCTGTTAACTCTGTTGACAAATTGTTGTTTTTTCTTCTTGTTTTTTTGCTTGTCAGTAGTTTGTCAACGCGTTATTAACAAATCAAAACATGCTGCAGCATTGAAACACAAACACTTTGCCACATATTAACAATCTGTTGATAAAACGTCATCAACATGCCCAAAAGTATAAAAATCACCCGAATAAGTGTTAGTTCATTGTTGATTGTTTTTAAAAACAAACTTTAAAATACGGTTGATACACAATTGTTCTCTGTTTTGTTAATACAATTGCATTTTTATCAGATTTTGATAACACTCTTTTCTCTGTATTAACAATTTATTGTTAATAAAATGTAAATTGGTGATAGTTAAGTAAATATAAGAAATGGGCAGTCATTACACAGTTATATTCATATAGGTTTGTATATCAACAGAATACTAAGCATTGTAAAATTAGTTTAATTTGAAAGTTAATGAGTTTTTGTTTGCTAATCAAATCATTACATAAAACTATTTTACACTTTTCCTGAAGTTCAGAAGCACTTTTATTTTAATTTTATACTTTTTATAAACTCCTTATTTTTAGACTTATCTGATTTTACCTTAATTATTGCTTAATTTTGTCATTAAATCTTATTAACAATGTGGGATAAAACAAAAATTGTGGCATTGGCAAGCGATCATGCAGGGTATGAACTTAAAGTATTCCTTTATAAAATATTGACATCTGAGGGTTATCTTTTCCATAACTATGGAACGGATTCAACTGCCAGCGTCGATTATCCTGATTTTGCTCATTTTGTAGGTAAGTCAGTAAACAATGGAGAATGCAGCCGGGGCATAGTTATTTGCGGAAGTGGCAATGGCGTAAATATGGTTGTTAATAAATATCCGGAAGTAAGATCTGCACTTTGCTGGAACAGTGAACAGGCTGAATTAACCCGCCGACATAACAATGCCAACGTAATTGCGCTTCCAGGCAGATTTATTGACTTTGACGAAGCTTTGAAAGCCGTTAAGTTGTTTTTGAATACTGATTTTGAGGGTGGAAGACATGAAACCCGTGTAAATAAAATCAACAAAGTAAGCTTCTGATAAATGACAGAAATTTATAACAAGTTCATTCAGGACTCAAAAATCAAGTCTGCTGATACAATTCACCGAAAGGTCATCGGTCACAATATCGGTAAATACGATGCTGCTGTGAAGTTGGGTAAACTTCAATATTCTGATATTGAGCTTGCTAAAAGAAATGCTGCCTACCTGAAGAATAAGGTAATTGGTGATCTTGAGAAATTTCTGATTGAATTTGAAGTCAATTTTGAAAAAAACGGTGGTAAAGTTATCTGGGCCGAAGACGCAGAAGAAGCACTAAAACACATTACAGATATAATAAAGAGATCAGGTGCAGATTATGTAGTAAAGTCCAAAACTATGATTACTGAGGAAATCGGGCTTAACGATCATCTGGCTGAAAATCAAATTGAGAGCATTGAAACCGACCTTGGAGAATATATAGTTCAGCTCGCAGGTGAGCAACCTTACCATATTGTAACGCCGGCCATGCACAAAACGAAAGAAGATGTTGCTGAACTCTTTCAATCAAAATTCGGAATGCCAGCCAATAGCACGCCCGAGCAAATCACAGCTTTTGTAAGAAACAAACTGCGCGATAAATTCTATAATGCTAAGGTTGGTATAACCGGAGCCAATTTTCTGGTTGCAGATACCGGCTCTGTCTGTCTGACCGAAAATGAAGGAAATGCTTTAATGAGTGTTTCTTTTCCTGATATACATATTGTGGTTGCCGGTATTGAAAAAGTGATACCATCAATTGATAATCTTGATATTTTCTGGCCTTTACTTGCAACACATGGAACAGGACAAAAAATAACTGCCTATAACAGCATTATAAGTGGTCCCAAAAGGGAAGATGAATACGATGGTCCTTCTGAAATGTTTGTGATTCTGCTTGATAATGGCCGGTCAGAAGTACTTTCGCGTAAGCAGCAAAGGGCAGCACTTACCTGCATTCGGTGCGGCGCCTGTTTGAATGCTTGCCCTGTTTATAAAACCATTGGCGGACATACTTACGGAACTACTTATAGTGGACCTATCGGCTCTGTTATCACCCCATGGATGAAAGGATTGGATGAATATAAGCATCTGAGTTTTGCATCTTCGCTTTGCGGAAGTTGTACAGAAGTATGTCCGGTTAAAATAAATCTGCATGAATTATTGCTCTATAACCGAAATGACAGTGTTAAAGAAGGTTATTATACTTTTTTTGATAATTTTTCGATGTGGGCATTGAAAAAAATGATGCTTAACCGAAAATGGATGGATTTTGGGAAAGCAGGATTCAAGAATTTTCTTCTGAAGAATTTTTTTGGAAACATTTGGGGTCCGAAACGCCAATTGCCGGAGGTAAGCGAAAAGAACTTCAAACAATTATGGGATGAACGCAGAGAAGGAAAAGTGAAATAACCTTCGCATTTACCCTGACGTTACCTGATGGTTTTTAATATATGTCTTATCTGAGCGGCATAAGATACCCCAAACAAAATAAGATGTACAAGCAATGGATATAACTGATTGATTTCCACACGCTTTTCCCACCCATTTTCCAAAGGATTTTCATCATTGTAAGATCGGTAGAAGGCAGGTGAAAAACCACCGAAAAGCTTTGTCATTGCAATATCCATCTCACGATGTCCAAAATATACAGCGGGATCAATCAGACAAGCTTCACCAATAGAATTAGTTATAAAGTTTCCGCTCCATAAATCACCATGGAGTAATGCCGTTTTTTCTTCAGGAATTATATTTCCGATTTTACCGGAGAGTATTTCGAAGGCCTTTATATCTTCACGGCTTAATAATCCAAGGTCAAATGATTGTTGTACAAGTGGTTGAAATCGCTCAGTCGCTACAAATTCACTCCAGGTAGAATGTTTCTTGTTTTTCTGAGGCAGTGACCCGATATAGTTGTCATGATCAAGCCCGAAGAAAGTTTCGCTGACTCTATGGAGTTTAGCCATATTTTTCCCGAAATTTTCCCAGAAATTTTCTGTTTGCTGACCAGATTCAACAAATTCAAGAGCCAGAAATGAGTAAATGTCAGCCTCTCCATTGTAAATCACTTCAGGAATATAAATACAATCAGCTTTCCTGAGCAACTCAAGACCCTTTTCTTCAGCATCAAACATGCCCGGAAATTTTCCGGTAAGATTGTATTTTATAAAAAACCGGCTTTTCGCGGCATCAACCACATAACAATCATTTATACATCCGCCGGAAAGCATTTTTGAAGACATTATGCCTTTTAAATCGCCTTTAAAACGGGAAAGCCAGAGATTGAAGTGGTTTTGGATAGAATCTGGTATCATACAAGCAGAGAAATCAGAAGAATCCGGTTGATAGGGTTTTAAGCTTATAAATCCGGATTGACACCGGGTTCATCATTAACAAAATCAGAACATGAAAGAACGGTTATGCTGAAAACCCCTTCTGAGGAACCTTTCGAATATTAAAAGAAGGCCGATGGATGACATGATAATGATAACGGTGGAAGAATCTTTCAGAAATTGAGTGATGCTGTTTATACCATCGAGAATACCCATGGAAGCATTGAGTAAACTTCTTAACTGATCGGTACTTGAAAACAGGTTGATATTAAAGAAAGGCCATTGAGCAAATACCATAACGCCAACAATTAAAATTGCCGCCAGTAACGAAATATATCCAAACAACATCTGACGCCTCAGTTCGGGAGTTTCCTGAACAGGCTCAAAACCTGAATATACCTGTTGCATAACACCGCTGGTAAAGCTTTCAGGAGCTTTTTCAACAGGCATCTTCAACATAAGCTCCATCAGGAGTTTATCATCCGGTTCCGTATCGTGAATTGTTTTCATAATGTGCAAAGTTAGCAATATTTAAGTAATTCAGGCATGTAATTGTCCAACCCTTTGGTTCATCTCCGAATAGAGTTTTTTTCGGATCCGGTGTAGTCTGACTTTTACATTCGACTCTGAAAGACCAGTAATTACGCTGATTTCTTCTACCGTTTGCTGGTTATTGTAGAACAAAGAAATCAACATCTGATCATCATTACTTAAGGTTTTTAAAGCGTTTTTCATTAGTTCCAGCTGTTGTTGTTCATCAAGTTGATTAACATTTTCATGTACTTCGTCGGTGCTGTAATTCTCAACCAGATTCTCATCAATAGCCAGGGTTGTAATCTGTTTTTTTCTGGTTCTGGAAATGGCAGTATTGTATGCAATCCGGAACAACCATGTACTGAAACGTGCTTCATGTTTAAACCGCGAAAGCGCATGGTAAGCTTTCAGGAATGTATCCTGAGCAACCTCTTCGGCCTCTTCACGACTTTTCACAATTTTAAAAACCAATGAGAATACCATATCCTTATACCGATCAACCAACACGGCATACATGCCGGTTTGTCCGTCAAGAATATTGGCTATCAAAATTGTGTCGTCGTTCCGGTTCATGGATGATTTTTAGACGTGGTCCTGCGACTGTGGTTACATACAACGTATAAAATTAGGTAATATCGTATTATTTGGCTGCAAAAGTTCATTTAAATTAAAGGTTATCAGATTGGTAACATTATTGATAGATTAAGAATCCGGTATATTCAGGTAAATATCATTGCATACTGTAACCACTTTTATTGCTGTGCGTCAAAACGGAAACAAAACGCTCAAACACTTAAAAACCCACTCATTATGGAACCAATTCTCATCACAGCTTCAATTTTTGCCACCATTTATGGCATTGTATATCTGAGTATCCGCAGGAAAGAACGCATGGCATTGCTCGACCGTGGACTTGATCCTAAATCCTTCGAACAAGGGAATACCGGATTTTCTTCATTGAAGTATGGTTTGCTCTTTACAGGAATAGGTCTGGGATTACTTGTTGCCAATATCCTGGTTTCAATCGGAGCTATGGACAGAGAAGCAGCCTACTTCTCACTTGTTTCATTGTTTGGAGGTATTGCACTTATCGTCGATTATTTGCTCGAAGTAAGTATTACAAAGCAAAGAAACAAACAAAAGGCATCAGATAATCAGGTGAATAACAACTCCTGATCTGCCTATCAGAAGATAAACTCTTCGACAACACTATATTCAGGACCTTCTTTCCTTAGTATGCTGTCATAAAGAGCAAACCCTTTAATCATCTGAGTCTGATAGACATAATTGCTGAAGTGAGAAACAACTTCCTGAAAATGATTTTTATCTTTAATTTCCTTGATTCTGCCCAGGGTAAGATGCGGAACAAAATTCTGCCGGTCGTTGAGATAACCCGATTTTTCGAGACAGGAAATCACATTATTTGAAAGATTGTTAAACATTTCACTGGTACTGATCCCCACCCATATCACCTTAGGACTGTAGTATGATCCGAAAATTCCGGTGTTGGCTAATTTTATTTCAAAAGGTTTAATACCCTCCAAAGCATCTTGCAGAGCAGCAGTAATAACCGGAATTTCTTCAACCGGGGTTTCCCCGAAAAATTTGAGTGTAATATGTATGTTGCTGGTATCTACCCATTTAATGATGTGAAAACCCAGAATTTGCTTCAGATTATCGTACATATCGATAAAAGCATCGTCGGGTTCAATTTTAATGGCAGCAAAAAGTCGTTTCATTTCCGGCATAAGAGCATCAATTGAGAGTGCAAAGATGAAAAAGATTGAAAAATAATAGTTGATAAATCAGAAAAAAAATTAATTTTGCAGTCCTCAATTCAGGAAATCGATTCCTGTAACGGGGCGTTAGCTCAGTTGGCTAGAGCGTTAGACTGGCAGTCTAAAGGTCAGGGGTTCGACTCCCCTACGCTCCACAAAAAAACCTGTAAATCATTGATTTACAGGTTTTTTAATTTTATTTTTTCAACAAAGAAATTTGGTGCTTGCGCAATTGCCGGTCACTGAATTATTTATCTTTATTTTCCTCATTTGTTTTTTCATCCCCCGATAGGCCATCTTTAAACTCTTTAATGCCTTTTCCAATGCCTTTCATCAGTTCAGGAATTTTCTTGCCACCAAACAGCAGCAACACTACAAGAAGGATAACAAAGATTTGCCAGCCACCTATTACACCTAAAACAATTCCGTTCATCATGTTATGAAGTTTTAAACCTGCACAAAATTAGTGATAATGTGGACAGTTATCACTCTTTATTAAAATATTTTATCTAGATTTCAGTATCCATAATTCCGGGTTTTGAAGTGTTCTTCCTTGCCACAATTCAAAATGAATTCTGGTTTTCCCTGAATCATCGGTATGAATAACCCCGATTTTCTGCTTTGTCTTCACTTTATCCCCTTTCTTAACAAATAATTCATCAAGGTTGGAATAAACCGTGAGAAATTCACCGTGGCGGATAATCACCACATTGTTGTAGTTTGGAAGTGTCATTGTAGAAGTAACTTCACCATCAAAAACCGAGCGAGCTACCTGTCCTTTTTCTGTTGCAATATCAACGCCGTTGTTCTTGATTTTTATTCCTTTAAGAACCGGATGTGCATGCTCGCCATATGTTGCAGCAATAACACCCCTTTCTGTTGGCCATGGAAGTCTTCCCTTATTGCCTGCAAAATTTGACGAAAGCTGCAATTCGGCCGGAGTTAATGCAAACTTATTCTCAGGTGTAGGTTTTGTACCGGTCTTTTTTGCCGCTTCGCTGGCTTTCTTTATTTCTGCAGCAATAATATCTTCTATTGCTTTTTGAAGCCGTTTGGCGGCGCGTTCATTCTCCCTTATTTTTTTGAGTAAGTCTTTTTCCTGCTTGCTTAAGTTTTGAATTGTTTGATTTTGAATTGATTTTTCTTTGCCAAGCTTTTGCTTTTCATTCTCTTCCATCTGTTTTAGCGACAGATTTTCCTTTTTCTGTACCTCAATCAAAGCAATTTTACGCTTTAATGCCTCCTGGCTTTCCTTGATAACTCTTACCTGGTTTTGCCTGTAACTGCTGTATTGCTGAAAATATTTGGTTCTTTGATAAGCCTGGTTAAAATCTTTTGCCGAAAAAATAAACATCAAACGGCTGTACGAACTTTTATTTTTGTGCGCATAATAAATCATGCGTGCATATTCTTCTTTTAAGCGGACAATTGTTCGGTTAAGCTGTTTTATGGTATCGCTGGTTTGGTTTATCTGCTTGTCGAGATTGCGTATTTCGTTTGAAATTGCACCTATCAATTCTTCGCGCTTATTAATCTGTTTGTTTATCAGTACAAGCTGATTAAGCGATACCTGCTTGGTCTTCTTTGTTTCATTCAGAAGTTTATTGGTATATTGAATTTCCTCTTCAATCTTCGCTTTTTGTTGCTCCAGACGGGTTTTACTTTCCTGAGCTTTTAATGAAGTATATGCTGTAAAATTCAGCAGAAATACCAAAGCCAACGTTATCGACCTGATGTGAGATTGCGGAGAAAAAGCCTTGTTCATAGTTAACCTTCCTGAAATTAAAACCCGTTAACCCTTTTATACTTTTCAGGAATTTTGAATGGAAATTGCAAAATGCCTGAAGTGTTTATTTTTGAGTATGAGAGTTCAATGGTGTTTTTAGAGTCGATAGTTTCAAGATCAAAACGCAAGGAAGCCGGCACCAATTGTCCTTCAGATAAGATATATTCATATTTACCTTCCAGTTTTCTGCCATTCTGCACCAGCTCCTTAATCAGTACCCGGCTGATTTTAAATGTTTCGGCATTCAGCCAGATATTCTGTAACGGAATACTTATTTCACGGTTGTTTCTCACATATTTTTTCAGCTTTCTTCTGTCGGATGTGATGAGTTTATACTCGTGATTGTCTATTCCGGCTTTAAATGATGAGTTTTCGTAAAACGAAAAGTCATTTCCAGTGAGAAAAGACTGCAGCATATCATAATCCAATGTGCTGTTGATCAACGAATTAATATAATCAATGTTGCCGGAGAAGTAAGTATTTTCCATTCTGTTCATGTACAGTATGGAATCATTGGAAATAAGAATTCTTGCCATTTCAATTCCCAGTGCAGGTGAAATTGAAATCCAGATAAGACTGTCCTTATGAATCCGGATCTGACCGCTGAATGCAGTCCGGTTTTTTTCCTGAATAAAAGTCGCGGTAAATCTGGCCGACAAATACTCATACCTTAGCTCATTCTTTTTAAGGTTTTCAAACAAAAAATCCGCGCCCTGCTCCTTAAGTGGCGTCTTTATGGTACGCTTCGAAGTTGAACACGATGATACAATTGCAATTGACAACAGCAACAGCAAAAGTTTAATGTACTTGTTATATTTTAGTTTACTCATAAAGCTTTCCATCTTTTACTTTTGATTCGAGAAACTCTGAGCCGGTTCCTTTTTCCATAGCTTGCTTCCAGGCTGTTTGAGCTTCGCTTTTACGCTCTAACCTGTAAAGAATGTCACCATAATGCTCCAGCACAGTTGCACTTGAATCCTGATCCGCTTTTAAAGCCTGTTCAATGTAAATCAGCGCACCGGCAAAATCTCCTTTTTTATAGAGCACCCATGCATAAGTATCCAGATAATATGGATTTCCGGGATCGAGAATCAGTGCTTTTTCGGCCATTTGTTTGGCCTTATCCAGTTGCTGCGAAACTATGGACAGATGATAAGCATAGTTGTTCAGTACGAGCGCATTGTCGGGATTAGCTTGCAGCGACAATTCATAGGCAGCAAAAGATTCGTTGTTATTTCCGGCCGAATGGTGTGCATCGCCTATAAGGCTGTAGAAATCAGAAGCTAATTTTTTATCGCCGGCAATTACTTTTACCCCTGAATTAAGTGATTTTAGCGCTTCATCATAGTTTTTAAGCATATAATTCGCAACACCATTGAAGTAAAAAGGTATCGGCTGAACCGGAAACAATTCCATTGCTTGTTTGCTATCCTTTTCAAGGTCAGCAAAATCTTCAAGAATAGCATTGCACCTGAGAAGATTTTCCCAAATCTGATACTTTCCGGGATCCTCTTCAATTATCCGGAGATAAATCTGTTTGGCTTCTTCATACTGATTTGAAATCATGAGGATTTCAGCCCTGAGAATCATCACGCGGGGTTCATTGGGATGTGCACCGGCAAGAATATCCGAAAGTTGAGCAACATCATCTTCAATTCCTTCGTAATCTTTAATCTGAGAGTAATACGACATCATAACCTGTATCTTGGTATCTGCATCAAGATATGGGTTTGAAAATCCTTTTTTCAGCGCTTCTGTTGCTTTTTCCATTTCTCCCATTTGCCGGTAAAAATCGGCCAGAGAGATATCGATAAACGGATCATCGGGCGCAACCTCCTGTATTTGTTTGTAGGTTTTCAGGGCTCCTTCTGTATTTCCCTGAAGAATGTAATATTCTGCAAGCATTGAAAGTATACGGCTATCCCATGAATATGCACGGGCAAGGTTTTCGAGTTCTTCAAGCGCTTTTTTCGACTTTCCTGTAGCCAGATAAAGCCTGTGTTTGCGCATGCTCAGATCTTCGTTTACACCTGTCTTTTTTTCAAGCTGATCATAGATTTTTAATGCTTCCTGAGGCTTGTTCAGTTTAATCCAAAGGTTAGCCAGTTCATAGGAATAATCTACATTATCGGGTTCCGCTTTAAGCAGTGTTTCAAAAATCTTCAGTGCATCTTCATTTTGATTATTGTTCTGATATAATACTGCCAGCGACATACTGTACCATGTATTTTCAGGGCTTAGTGCATAAGCTTTTGATGCAGCATTAATTGCGCCTGAAATATCACCTTTGGTGTAATATAATTGCGATAATTCGTACCAGGCTGCATCATTTGAAGGATCATTGGCAACACATTCCTCAAAAAGTGTGAAAGCTTTTTCAGGATTATCGGTCAGTTTGGCACGGTTTGCTTCAAAAAACAGATTATCTGATTTTTGCTTTTCCCTGAATTCACGGATGTCTTCTTTGCTGAAGGTCTCTTCTCCTCCTTCAGGAAGATCCTGAGCCCAGCCCAATAAGGGAATCAATAATAAGGCAAAGAGATATATGTGTTTTTTTACAGACATTTGGAGTATGTTAAAATCAATTTTCTTAAAAAATCAAGGGATGAAACGTTAGCATTAATGTGTCCCGGTATGACCGAAACCTCCTGCTCCCCTGTCGGAACTGTTTAATTCCATTGTTTCCTCCCATTCTGCTTTTTCGTGACTTGCAATAATCATCTGAGCAATTCGGTCGCCATGTTTTACAGTAAATGATTCCTGAGAAAGGTTTACCAGTATTATTTTTATTTCTCCCCGATAATCGGCATCAATGGTGCCGGGTGAGTTTAATACTGTTATTCCCGATCTTGCAGCCAGTCCGCTGCGCGGGCGAACCTGCGCTTCAAAACCCATAGGCAGCTCAATGAACAATCCTGTTGGGATAATGGCTCTTTCCAGTGGATTTATAAGCACCGGTTCTTCAAGGGATGCCCTGAGATCCATACCGGCAGAAGCTGCGGTTTCGTATGCAGGCAATGCATTATCAGAAGTATTTACAATCTTAATTCTCATAGCAGGTTTTTCGGAAAACGGGAATGCCGCTTTATTATTTACAGCACAAAAGTAAGCAATATGGTGATTTGAATATCAGGCTTTGTGCATCACCTCTTTAATGAACTTCCTTTCTCTGATTGCAATCACTCCCAGAAACAACAATAAGAGCGTTGTATTTATCGTATAGTTTATTGCTAAATTTCCTGTATCTGCAAGCGTGGAAACAAAATATAACCCCAACGATATCAGTAAATAAATGGCGGCGCCCTTTAAGTTGTAATCAACAGGGTAATATTTTTGTCCCATCATATAGGAAATAACCATCATGGAAGCATAGCAGATAAGTGTAGCCCAGGCAGCACCCATGTAGCCCATAAACGGAATCAGAATAAAATTCAGAACAAGGGTTATTATTGCGCCGATAACCGATATCAATGCACCTTTCCTTGTATTGTCGGTGAGTTTAAACCACACACTCAGATTGTAAAAAACACCAAGAAATAAATTCGCCAGTAGCAAAATCGGTATTACTCCCCTGCCCTCTCTGAATTCAGGACCTATAAACAGGATAATAGTATCCTCAAACAGCATAATGGAAAGAAAAATCAGAAGACAAATAATGACAAAAAAGTGCATCAGCTTTGCGTAGGTTTGTTTAGCATTTACACTCCGGGCCTGGTCGAAGAAAAATGGTTCCGCAGCATAGCGGTATGTCTGTATAAAGAGAGTCATCAAAATAGATATCTTATAACAGGCTCCGTATATTCCCAATTGAGCCATCGGATCAGATGATTCAGGTAACAAGTGTTTCAGAATGGCGCGGTCAAAAGTTTCGTTGATTATTCCGGCCAATCCAAAAACAAGCAAAGGCCAGGCATAAGCCAGCATTTTGCGAAGTAGTCTGAAATCAGGTTTAAGCTCTTTTTTCAGTATATCAGGAATAAGCAATACAAATGAAATAAGGCTTGCAATCAGGTTAGAAATAAAGATATAGCCAACCCCGATTTCAGGATTGTATATATGCTGAATCAATCCTGCAAAATAGCTGCCAGTTTGATGCTCAGTTATATACGGGCATAAAACAATAAAGAAAAGATTAAATCCGATGTTGGCTGAAATATTGACAATTTTGATAAAAGCAAACCTGAGTGGTTTGCTCTCGAGCCTGAGATTGGCATACGGAATGGTACTTATGGCATCGGTTGCAAGAATCAGGATAAACCATTTGATGTATTCCGGATGCCCGGGATAACCCATAAACTGAGAAATGCTGTTTGAAAATGCAAATCCGGCGATGGTAAATACAGCCGATGTTATTATCAGAGATATTACTGCTGTGCCAAAAACGTGCTTTCCATCTTCCCCTTTTGCTGTAAAACGGAAAAAAGCCGTTTCCATACCATATGACAGAATTACGAAAATGAATGCAACGTAGGCATACATTTCAGTTACAATGCCATATTCTGCAGGCAGAAAGGCCCGGGTATATAAAGGAACAAGCAGATAGTTCAGCAAACGCCCGACGATGGTGGGAAGTCCGTAAATGGCCGTTTGGCCTGCCAGTTTCCTTAGTGGGTTCAAAGCGCTTATCCTATTTATCAGCGGTGTATTCCGGTAATTCAATCACAAATGTGGTTCCACTGCCTTCTATGGATGAAAAGGTAATATTTCCGTTTACCGATTCTATTATGTTTTTTACCATAGCAAGCCCAAGTCCCATTCCACTTGATTTTGTTGTAAAATTAGGCGAAAATACCTTATTCTGCTGTTCCTGAGTCATTCCAATGCCATTATCACGGATAATAATGTTGTGCTTTTGTTCAGAAGTCTTAATTGAAATTGTTATAAGGCCTTTTGATCCGGAAGGAATAGCCTGCATGGCATTGGTGAACAGGTTTATGAAAACCCGGCTTAATTGCTTTTCATCGGCATAAACAAAGCAAGGGTTTTCAGGTACGTTAAATATCATGTTGATATTCGGGTAGTTTGAAAACAATCCGATATTGGTGCGTAAAATTGCGGAAAGGTCGAGTTTTGAATTTTTAGCTGTTGGGAGTTTGGCAAAGTCAGAGAATGCCGAAGCAATGGCAGAGAGTGAGTCAATCTGCTGAATCAATGTTTTGGTTGTTCTGTCAAGTCTCATCGGCCAGTCAGGAGAATTGTCGTTCCAGGCTTTTTGAAGGTGTTGAATGCTCAGTTTCATTGGTGTAAGTGGATTTTTGATCTCATGAGCAACCTGGCGGGCCATTTCGCGCCAGGCACTTTCACGTTCTGACCTGGCAAGCTGTGCAGCGCTATCTGCTAGCTTTTCAACCATTAAATTGTACTCGTTTATTAAATCGCCCAGTTCATCTTCGCGGCTGTATTCTATTTTTTCAATGCCGGTATTCAGGGTAAGTTTGCTAAACCGGTCTCTGATCATCTGTAACGGACGTGTCAGATGATTGGCTACAACCAATGAAACTATGATGGCCAACGCTGTCAGAATTACATATATGTTAATTATGGTAACAAGAAATGTTGAAATTTCCTGTTGAATTTCCTGCTGCCGTGCAAAATACGGCAGGTTTATAAATGCCGTTGTTTTATTCTGATTATTCCGGAAAGGGATGTAAGCTGAAAGATACTGGTAACTGCCAATTTTTTCTTCCATTATAAACAATGTACGCTTATTAATGGCCAGTTCGGTGAAAGCTTCCCGCTGCATTTTTACTGATTTTAAGCCTTCCGTGAAGATTTCTTTGCGCGATGAAGCCATTAAAGTTCCATTGGGATCGTAAAGATTTATGTCGCTGAAAAATATCAGCGAGAATTTAGTCAGTAATTCCTGTAGATAATCTCTTTCTGATTCATCCAATATATCGGTAGAGGCCAGTTTATGTTCTAGCTCAATCAGCACAGAATGAGCTTTTTCGCTCAAAATATCCTGATTCTTTTTATCGTTCTGCTGTATGATATTGTTTAAAGTAACCATTCCAATTAGAGCTGATGCAAACAATATCAAGGCTATCATCATTAATTGAAGCCTTGTTTTCAGATCCGGAGCTTTTTTCAAACCTGACCGCACAATCGAATATATAAAAAACACAAGCAATGCAATAAGAACGTGGAAAGTCAATTGGTATGTAAAAGGAGTCAGCTTATCAATTATCTTATTTTTCTTTTTACTGATTATAATGGTTCTTCCATTTTCGATGTTATAGACATAATGGTTAAACCCCTGACGATCATAGAAATAACCATCTTTACTTTCATCAATCGAAGATGCATCAAACTCACTGTAAGTATATTCCCCCACGTTCTTAACCAGTTCATTGCCGGCAAAAATGGCGTATGAATATCCTGTAATATCAGAATATGCGGTTACAGAATTATCTAACAACAATTCGGGGTATCCAAGCCCCTTTGGAACATATTTTTTATAAAATTCAATTACAATGTTTGCTATAGGGCCTTCATCATAAAACTTTACAGGTATTTGAGCTATGTAACTGCTCACATCGTAAGATTCTGAAATATAATACAGATTTGGTGAAATTGTGGGCTTTGCCAGTGACCCGATGATTTCATCAAAAAAATCATCACAGCCGATTTCGTAATCAGTTGGTTTTATTCTTAGTATTTTATCAGGATAGCATACTGTAATCTGTGCCATATATCTGTTCCAGTATCCTTTAAAGTAGCTGTTTCTCATATATGACTTTATCTCTTTTTCAAGGGAAAAATCTACAGAAGCAGCCGATATCATTATTCTGAGATCTGCATCAGACTGAATGGCTTTCTCCATGTCGGCAAACAGATATTCAGCTATATTATCGCGATCGGATGATATCCTGACCGCAATAAGTTTTCTTTCATTTTTCTCCTTGATGTCGAGGTTTTTGTAATGGCTGTACCCAGAAACACCGGTTAATATGAGAACACTCAGTAATACAAATGAGGCTGGGGCAATTTCTCTTTTACCATTGATAAAATAAGCGGTTAAGAGTATATACACCAGCAAAAATATCAGATAGACAGCATCTGGTGAGTAAATTCCCGAATGCTGTGTTATATAAATAAGTGAAATATAGATTAGTGAAAGGCCCGAAATGGTTTTTATGATGCTGTATTGACTGAGAATATGCTTTAGCAAAGGAAACGAAATCAGTAAAAACGTTGCCAGAGTTATTCCAATAGCGACAAAACCCAGGTAACTGTGTAATGTAAAATTCAGAACATACGAAAAGTCAAGCTGAAATGTTGAGTTAATAAAAACAGAGTCGATGGTGTAAACGGCAAAATAGAATGTTAAAATAATCAACAAATAGCTTAAAATAGAAGCAAGTATAGCTTTCCAACTCTTGAGATTTTCTCTGGCTTTGAACTTCCGTGAATATTTAAAGCAAAACACAGCCGAAAGTAGCAACACATAAAGGCTTATAAGTGTATCGCCCAGATTTGGGAAAATAATTGAGGATGCATATCTGGAAGGGTCGAACAGGTCGGAAAGATATAGTTTTGAAGGGATTTTGAAATAGAAGATAAAGAACCGGAGAATGAAAACATCCAGTACAAATAGCAGAATGTACAATCTGTTGTGATAAAAACCAGGCAACCTTTCATAAAGTGTATATAAAGCCAGTATTGCAAAAAGAAGAAATAAAAATCCAAAAATCCATATCATCATTAAACTGAAAGACGAAATAAATTCCGAAGCCGGATCTTTAAGAAAGAAAAGGGTCTTCCCTTCCTTTGAGTTTATTGGATAGTCGGTTATTTCATTTGTAATTATCCAGGAGGCCGGAATTTTATAGGCATTGTGAAATGAAGCAGTCAGATAACTGTTTTCATATGGATATTTATGTTTTATCAGATCGCTGACCACAATTTTATACTCACCGGAATCCAGATAATGGTATTGATAAATTCCGTTTGGTTTAAATTGAATACGGCTGGTATTCTGGATATCAGGATTATTTTGTTTTTCAATGAAAACATTATCTGTCCAATAAATTAGAGATCCATTTTTATAGATCAACAATCCGAAACCATCGGGAGGATTAAATCCTGATTCTGATAACAAGTGAGTATTTTGCAGGATTTCATTTTTCAGAAAATCATTTGCAAAATTCTCCGATTGATTATATCTGTCATTCAGTGTAGATTCAAAACTCTTGCTTATTTTTTCAGGCGAATATTTATTTTGAGAATAGCTGATTGTAAAAAAAACCAGAGCAGCAAAAAATAATGCAGCAAGTGTGAAAACCAGAAGCCGATTTTTAGAAAATATGGTCATAACACCGGAAAATATTGAAAATAACACAAAATCAACGAGTTAGACTTGTTATAAAAACAAGCCTTTTCAGCAATTATTTTTAAATCTGAGGGTAAAGATACTAAAGAAGATGGTTTGTGCTTTAAATCGCTTTAAATTGGCCTATCTCTTCGAAATGACGTAAATCAGACTGGAATATTGATTCTTGTTTTGTCTTGCTCTCAGGTTTGACAAAAGTCCTCTGAAGATTGCTTTTGGGAATGATTTTTTCCCGCATTTGTATTGTTCGCTCAAAAGAGAAACATAGTATGAATCAAATTTCATTGGCAGAATTTCTCTGACTTGAAACCCATTTTTGTTAGCCAACTTTTCAAGAGAAGATTTATTGAAGTGAAACAAATGTCGCGGAACATCATATGCTGCCCAGTTCTCTTTATAATATTGTGCATCATGACTTTCATAATTCGGCAAGGCAATAATGGCAGTTCCGTCATCAATAAGCAAACGGTTAACTTGTTTCATTCTTGTATCTAAGTCGTGAACATGTTCAAGAACATGCCACATGGTAATTACATCAAAGGAGTTACTCTTAGAGTCGTCAAGAAAATTCAAATCATTAATGACTAATTTATTTTTCTCAAAAGCAATATCTCTGGCCTTCTCATTTGGCTCTGCTCCAAAAACATTTAAACCTTTGCTTCTGCAGGCAACCAGAAATTCCCCTGTAGCGCATCCGATATCGAGAATATTTTTACCGTTAGCGTATTTCAGCACAAGCTTTGCTTTTCTATTGTTGGTAAACTTTCTTACTGACTGATAAAGAAGTTCAAAAAGATTGCCAGCTTTGGATGAATGCGAAATATAGTCTGACGATTGATAATATCGACCTATCTCACTTAATTTGGGTTGAGGAAAAGTTGAGATTAACCCGCACGAATCGCATCTAAAAAGGGAAAAATCTTCACCGCTGAGAAAATGGTCTTTTACCTTGTATTGAAACGTAAATGCCTTATTATCACAGATTAAACAATGTGAAGGTTGATTATTTTGTATTTGTTCCACGTGAAACAGCTTAAAAAAAGATGGTAGATTTACTTGGCCAAAAATACAACTAATACTGAGATATCAGAAGGAGAAACTCCATTAATTCTACTGGCCTGGCCTAATGTGCTTGGCTTGATTTTGCTTAGCTTCTCACGGGCTTCAAATGAGAGTGATGATAAAGCATTGTAATTAAAATCTGAACGAAGAGGCATATCTTCAACGGTTGACAAACGTTTTGCAATCTCACTCTCTTTGTCAATATAGCTTTGATATTTTGTAAGAATTTCCACCTCCTCGATCACGTCATTTTTAATTCCGCCCAATGCCGAAAAATGTTCCTCCAGAAAAGGAAGCGCATGTATCAATTGATCTAACGAAACCTGAGGACGCAATAAAATACCATTCAATTTCACCTTTTGAGTAATCGATGAAGTACCGAGCGAATCCAGCAACCCATTGATCTGATCAGGTGAAATACTTGTATTTGAAATGAAATCCAGCGATACCTGTATTGCTTTTTCTTTGGCCTGAACCCTCTGTAATCTTTCGTCAGAGGCCAGTCCCAGTTTATTTGCCAGGGGGGTTAATCTTATATCAGCATTATCCTGCCGGAGCAATGTCCGGTATTCGGCCCGGGAAGTAAACATACGATAAGGCTCGTCTATTCCTTTTGTTATAAGATCGTCAATCAGAACACCGATGTACGCTTCAGATCGTTTAAGTATTAACGGGTTCTCCTCCCTTATTTTCAGATGTGCATTTATGCCGGCCATTAAGCCTTGAGCAGCAGCTTCTTCATAGCCGGTGGTTCCATTTATCTGACCAGCGAAATAGAGGTTCTCAATCAGTCGGGTTTCTAGCGTGAATTTTAATTGGTATGGCGGGAAGTAGTCATATTCAATGGCATATCCCGGTCGAAATATCCGTACATTTTCAAATCCGGGAACATTCGTCAGTGCCTTATACTGTATGTGATCGGGCAAAGAGGATGAAAATCCATTAATGTAATATTCAATGGTATCCCAGCCTTCAGGTTCCACAAATAGCTGATGACGGCTTTTATCGCTGAAGCGGTCAATTTTATCTTCTATAGATGGACAATATCTAGGTCCACGACCTTCAATCCTGCCAGCATACATTGGTGATTCATCAAACCCGGTTCTGAGTACATCATGTACTTCCAGGTTGGTATAAGCAAGGTAGCAGCTCCTTTGGTTTGTTAATGTTGGGGTATCGGTATAAGAGAATTTACCGGGATTCTCATCGCCTTTTTGTTTTTCCAGTTTGCTAAAATCTATACTTCGGCCATCTACCCTTACTGGTGTTCCAGTTTTTAAACGTGCCGATTCGAAGCCCAAGTGAATAAGATTCTCAGTTATTCCGTGTGATGGTCTGTCACCCATGCGGCCACCGCCAAACTGCTTGGTTCCGATATGAATGATTCCATTAAGAAATGTTCCGTTAGTCAGAATTACAGTCTTGGATTTTATTTCCTGTCCCATTGCTGTTTTCACACCGTAAACTCTATTGTCTTTTGTCAATAATCCAACAACTGTATCCTGCCAGAAATCGACATTCGGGGTTGATTCGAGCATAAGTCTCCATTTTTCAGAAAACTTCATTCGATCACTCTGTGCCCTTGGGCTCCACATAGCCGGGCCTTTTGACCTGTTCAGCATCCGGAATTGGATCATTGAGTGGTCGGTAACAATGCCCGAATATCCACCCATGGCATCAATTTCGCGCACAATCTGTCCTTTAGCAATACCGCCCATTGCGGGATTACATGACATTTGAGCAATGGCCGCCATATTCATGGTAATCAGCAGCACCGAAGATCCAAGATTGGCTGCCGCCGCCGCTGCTTCACTACCGGCATGTCCTGCCCCTACAACTATAACGTCATATTCTTTAAACATCAGCAAAGGTTTCACGTGGAACATAGCCTGAAGTTGCATCATTTACCCAACTTCATGCTATTGAATAAAAATAACTTTAAGCTCGTGATAACAAGCTAAAGGCATGCAAAATTACGAATAATTACGGTGTGGGTTACGTTGTAATGTTCTTATTCCCGGGAAGCGGAATCTATTGGGCAATCAGTCTTATTTTAATTCAAGAAACAATAGTTTTTCATCTTCCTTTTGACGCATTAATTTTGAGTCTTTCGCCGATTTATCTTTATATCCGCAAAGATGAAGCACTCCATGAATAATAACGCGGTTAAGTTCTTCGATGAAATCCTTTGAATAAACTGAGGCGTTTTCTTTTACTCTGGGAATGCTTATAAAAATATCTCCGGAAATTATTCCATCTTCTGTATAATCAAAAGTAATCACATCCGTGAGCGTATCATGACTTAGATATTCTACATTCATTTTGTGTAAAAACTCATCGCTGCAAAACACAAAACTTATATCTCCGGTCTCTTTGCCTTCAGACTTAATACATTCAATAATCCAGGCTCGTTTGGTCCTGATTTCACGCATTTTGAATGGGATATCTTCGGAGTAGAAGTTTATGTGGCCGGCCATTTCGATAGTTTTAGGATGTGCAAAAGTAGTGAAAGATCTTATTTTAGCCTGATTGAATTGTGAAATGATAAATCTAATTCAGATAAAATAAAAAAAGACGGCGAACCGTCTTTTTTTACTGAGAACATGCTTAATTAATTTGAACCCGGAATCGAAATAAAATATTCATTGGCTTTGTTCCGGTAATAATTATTCATTGATGGGGGAATTGTGCGCAGAAGTTCAGTTTCCCGGGAAGGAATTCCTTTCTGATCAAAGAACCGCGCAGGATCCGGCCGAGGAATATCTTTTCCCTCATTTGATTCACGTCGTTCTTCCTGTTCCCTTTGCATTTCTGCTTTTTCTGACTCCAGCAAACGAGTTAATATTTCTTCCTGCCTGCGCATGGTTTCCTGGTTCAGAATTTTGTTCACCAATTCAGTTTCAGTTCGCTCCATTTCCTGAAGCATTTTATTCATTCCTTTATCCCCAAGTTTGCCTTCTTTCTGCATTTGATCTCTGTATTCCTGCAATTGTTTTCTTAAAGCTTCCTGCTCAGCAGCCATTCTTGCATATTGTTCGCTCATAGAACCCTGCCCCTGTCCGGTTTTACTCTCGCCCTTCTTGCCTTTTTCCATGCTTTTTTTCATGGCTTCCATCTGCTGATTTAATTTTTCCTGCATTTGTCTCATCGATTTCATCGAAGATTTTCCCTGCCCGGGCATAGGACAACTCTTACCTGATTTGCCGGATGATTTCATCGCCATATTCTGCTGCATCTGATTAAGAGATTCTGCAAGTAAAAGAGCAAGATTATTTACTGATGTCATTACAAATTGCTGTTTACCCAAAGCAGCAGAAAATGAGCGTGCACCCAAAGCCTGCATTGTCTGATCCACATTACTATTGATTGTGGAAATTTCTCTGTTTACAAAGGGTTCAATCATTGGCTGTCGCTTACTCAATGCAAACAATGAATCTTCAATCATCAATAAATTATCCTTAATAGCTTTTTGTTTTTCAGTAATCTGAGCATATCTCGGATCATTCCTGCCGAGTTTTGATAGATGATCCATCAATGATTCCTGATCAAATGATGATTGAACCAGGTTTTCCAGAATCATTCTCAATGCTTCAATATCCTCTCCCAATGCCTCCTCTTCCATTTCTTCCTGCATTTCAGCAAGCATGTCGCCCATTTCCTCCATGTCATCTGAGGCTTCTTTCTGACTGTCCGAGGCTTTTTTCATTTGACCCTGCTTCAGATTTTGTTTGGAATCCTCAAGTTCTTTGTTGATTTTTGATTGCTTTTCTTCAGGAATTTTAAAGTTATTAGGTTCTTCCAGTTCCTTATTTTTGTCTTGAAGATCTTTGAGATCATCCCCTATTTTCTTGAATTCATCCTCAATTTTCTTCTGCTCTTCCGAAAGTTTTTCTACATCTTCTTTTTTACTTTCTTTTGTTTGCTCCGAAAGTTCTTTCTGATCCTCCGCGAGTTTCTTTAAATTGTCAATAGTTTCGGTTAACTTTTTATCAAACTCAAGTTGTTTAAATAATTCCAGATTTCTGTCAAGCGATTTTTCAAGATCTTCGGCATTGAACTTCATTTTGTCCATTACCTGATCAAGTTTGTCTTTGTCGATATCTTCAATCATTTTTTGAAGTTCTTCAAACAATTTCTTCATCTCATCTGACATAATCTCCTCAAAAAGCTTCTCCAGTTGCTTTTGTTTCTCGGCAATACTTTCATTTACCTCTTTATATTGAGATTCTTTTTTATTGGATTGTTCATTCTGATTTATCATCATCTCGACTTGCTCCTGCAATGTTTTCTGCCGCTTTAGCAAATCTTCAATCTGCTTCTTATCCTGATAATTCAGATTTTTCTTTTCGAAAAGATTCTTTTGAAGTTGCTCAACATCTTTCTGAATTTTTCTTGCTTCATCTATGCTCTTCTCAAATTCACTTTTAACGGTTTCCTGATTCTTCTTAACCATCTCATTAATCTCGTCAAGGGTAGGAACCTTGAATGTCATTTTTTGAGAACGTGCTGATTTATTACCATTTATACCATCATTATCCCACACTTCGAAGTAGTATTCAACTTGCTCTCCCGGTTGAAGCCCGGCTTCAGATAAATCAAAATAATAGAAAAATGACTGAGCCGTGTTTGATTTGTCGAAAATAACCGGCATCGATATTTCAGCCGAGGAAACATTGTCTTCTCTGATTCTGGCCATACGGTATTCAAGTCGGCTAAAACCATAGTCATCTTTAATTAAACCTTTGAAATACAGTCGATTATCATATATTGAATCACGATATTCTTCTATCAAAACAGAAGGATACAGATCAGGAATCGCATTAATGCTAAATGTCATAGAATCAGAACCTTTCAAATACTCATTGGTCAGGCTTACCGAGCAATTCATCGGATTCATGATCTTCTCGCTTGTAGAAAATGTATTCGAATTTTCAGATGATAACTCCCTGAGTTCATCTCCCAGTCTGAAACTCAATAAGCGGGTATCGCGGGTATAAAATTTCCAGGTTATAATTGTTCCTTGCGGAACTACAAAATCACCTGAGTTTTTTACCAGCTCTGAAGGAATTCCGGTATATGCCGGATATTTCAGATCAACTTCAAAGTTAAGAATTCCAGGCCTTGGAAGCACAACCAGCTCATAATCAACAGAGTAATAATCAGCAGCTGAAATTGAGAAGATCTGTGATTTCTGAAGCTTTTTGAAGGTATGACTAAAGTTAAGTTTATCATCCTTTTTCATCATAATTTCACTACCGTTTGAAATCAGGAATAGTTGTTCTGGTAAAACATCTCCCTTAACCGATACTTTTAGTTCAAAATCATCGAGTTGAATGGCGCTGAGCTCATCATTTTCTATCTTTATTGTAAACGGTAGAGGCTTTTCATAGGCAAGTCCATGATTAATAATCCTGTTTCCGGAATCTGTTATTATGGAAGGTGCAGTAAAAAGTATGGTAAGCAGGATAAGGACCGGTGGAAGTGTGTAAACAAGATATTTTCTGTTTTCGGAAAAATCAATCGCAGAAACGAATGGAATTGGTTTCAAGCGATCAGATTTTTGGTTGATGCTGGCAAGCACCAGATCCTGATTGCCGGGGTTAAGGTGGGATAAATGATTGAGCTGCAATACGTTCAGTAAAGAATCTTTTACCTCGGGGAAATGTTTTCCGATGATCTCAGCTGCAAATTCGTGCGAAATAAGCTTGCCTGCGCGCAGTAATTTTAATACAGGCACAACCACGAAGAGTGCGAGGATCAGCAAAGCAATTGTGATGTAGGTGTAAAACAGGACAGTGCGCACCGGTGATGAAAACCAGGCGACTGATTCCAGCAGGGTAAATATAAGGAAAAAGCTGCCAAGCAGGGCGATACTGTATAGTCCTCCCCTTATCAAACGATTAGTGTAATACTTCCGGATAAAAGCGTCGAGTTTGCTGACGAGTATGTTATAGTTGTTGTTCATTTTACTTTAGTTGTTTTGAGTAGAATCGGAATTTATTTATCAGCAGGATTCTTAAATAGACTCTGATTCAGGGTATTCAGGCTTACAAAAATAGCCAATAATGCAATAGGGTTAATAAACTCAGTTATGGGTTTAGTGCATTGAAACAGAGTTACTTTGCATCAAAAACCTCTATCCCACTCCAATCGTCGGGTATTCCTTTGGTAATGTTACGTTTGCAGCGGTTAATGTAAAATGCGGCCACAGTGTCGAGCTGATTGATTTTCACCACCTGTGAAAAGACATCCAGCGCTTCCTCAAATTTCTTATTTTTATAGAGATCAATGCCTTTTCCAAAAAGTCCTTTGGTTTCAATTTTCAGATTTTTCACCTCTTCAGGTTCTCCATCAAGTACTTCAAAAACATATACAGCCTCTTTTTTGCCTTTGACACGGGCAATATCCAGAAAACGGAAGTTATATTTGGAAGGGTTTTCAAGTTTAATCAGGGTATCTTCACTGATGATAATTGAAGTACTGTAAATTTTTGTTAATCCCTCAAGCCTGGATGCGAGGTTTACCGCATCCGAAATAACTGTGCCATCCATTCGACCTTCACCACCAACAACGCCAAGCATCAGATTTCCGGTGTGAATGCCGATACCTGAATCTATTTCCGGTTTTCCCTGATCAATTCTATCCAGATTAAATTTCCGGAGAGTATCTCGCATTTGAATGGCTGCATCAATGGCATCATCGACTTTAACGTAAAAGAGAGCCATTATTGAATCGCCGATAAATTTGTCGATGAAGCCGTTATTCTCTCTGATTACCGGTTCCATATACCCAAGGTAATGATTGATGAAATCAAAGGTTTCCTTTGGGGTCATATCCTCTGAAAGCTCTGTAAATCCGCGTATATCAGAGAACAGAACCGACATTTCTTTTTGAACCTGATCGCCCAGCTGGATATCAACAAAATTTTCTTTTCCCAGAAATTCAAGAAATTGATTAGGGACAAAACGGCTATAAGCTTCATTCATCTGCGAAATCTTGAAAATATAATCCCGCAAACGTGAAGTCATCATGTTATAACCCTCGGACATCACTCCTATCTCGTCGTTTGTACGAACAATAGTATAATTGTCTAACATACCTTCACCTGTTCTTCTCATGCTGTTAACCAGTTCATTTACAGGCTTAACAATGTCATTAGTTGACCAGTTTACAAAAAACAGAATGTAAATAAATGAAACAAAAATTCCGCTGAAGATTCCACCGAACATAAGGGCATTGTCTAATGCGCTGATGTAGTAAAGTCCTGAAAAACGACCTTTTCCGGCGAGTTCGCTGATATCTGTTTCCGGCCCAAGTATATTTACAAGCCGGCCAAGTACAATTTTTAATTCATCCTGGTTAAGATCTCCCATATCCTTTACAGGAGTAAGACTGAGGATCAAATAAAGCAAAACAATGGTGAGAGGCAGCAATGTAGTCATTGCACTGGCAATATAGAGTCTGTTTCTTATTCTCCCCTGATTCTTGCCGAAAATCCTTTTTTGAAGTTCATCACGGGTGTAAATGTGCTCAATATAGCGGATCTGAACCCTGTGTTTTTGCCAGAAAAATATGAAAAGAACCGTCAATAATGAAGCTACTAAAGAAATGAACAGATAGCTTGAAAATAACCTTCGACCGATTTCATCGCTGAAAGCAGTTGAGAATTGCAGGTTATAAATCATAATTGCATGAACTATGGTAAACGCAAGCAGTACAATTCCACTGTTAATAATTGGGGTATAAAGAAGAAGTTTTCTGCAATAGCGGTAAAGCCTGGGAGATATGCTTTTCCTGAGTCGTTTGCGCCGGAAATACCTTTTAAACGGATAATTTATAACAATTCCTGCAAGTGTGCTGAAGAATAATACGAACTTAAAAAGATCAGAGATTGAGGTTGAAAAGGCATTAGAGGTACCTTTCTTTTTTCCGGCTTCCGGAATAGTCACAGCTGTAGTCAAGCTGTCAGAAAATTGCTCTTCAGTCAGAAGAGAAAGGCTGTCGGCAAGGAGATTTATACTGTCTTTATATGATTTTGAAGTGTTGAATCCTACTTTGAACCCTTCTTTAAACTGCTCATCGGCGCTCATTTCACCGATGATTGAATCATTTTTTAACTTTTCAATCTCAAATGCATTTCTGAAACCGCTTTTTTCTTTTATTTCAGGAAAGCTCTTTAGCAGCATAAAACCCAGAACCGGAAATACCAGAAAAAAGTAGAGCAATATCGGGAATAGAAATATTCTACCTATCCGGTACTTTGGAATACGGATTCTGCGTGCAGTCTGTTCAGCCATAGATGCTTAATTTACCTGTTAATTTAACGGTACATCAGTTACAAAGTTACATCAAAATGGTTCATACGACTGTTAATATTTTGTAAAGATAAACCTCTGACAGGGTGATCAACTCATGAATTATGAAATCTGACCTAACTACGAACGATTTTCTATCTTTGCAGCCTCTAAGAAAAAACCATAATGAAAGAAGTTCGTGTACGATTTGCTCCCAGTCCAACCGGCCCCCTGCATATAGGAGGAGTCCGTACTGCATTGTATAATTACCTGTTTGCTAAAAAGCACGGAGGTAAGTTTTTACTGCGTATTGAAGATACTGATCAAACCCGCTTTGTACCGGGAGCCGAAGAATATATAATTGAAGCTTTAAACTGGTGTGGTGTCAGCTACGACGAAGGTGTTGGAATTGGTGGCCCGCATGCACCCTATCGTCAGAGCGAGCGTAAAGATTTATACAGAAAATATGCCGATCAACTGGTTAACGAAGGTCATGCTTATTATGCTTTTGATACAGCCGAAGATCTTGAGCTGATGCGCGAAAGGCTTAAAGCCAGAGGAGTAGCTACCCCGCAATACGATGTCTTTACAAGAGGCGAAATGGTGAATTCTCTTACCTTATCTCCTGATGAGACAGCTGAAAGATTAAAATCAGGTGATACTTATGTTATCAGGATTCTAATTCCTGAAAATGAAGAAGTTCTGGTGAATGATCTGATTCGGGGTGAAGTTAAAGTACATTCATCGAGGCTTGACGATAAAGTGTTGTTCAAATCTGATGGAATGCCGACCTATCACATGGCCAATATAGTTGACGATCATCTGATGGAGATTACCCATGTAATTCGTGGAGAAGAATGGTTGCCCAGTGCTCCGCTTCATGTGTTGTTATACAGGTATTTGGGATGGGAACCTCCTTTGTTTGCTCATCTTCCGCTTTTGCTGAAACCTGATGGAAACGGTAAACTCAGCAAGCGCGACGGCGACAGACTTGGATTTCCAGTATTTCCGCTTCGATGGACTGATCCGGTTAGTGGTGAAGTTTCATCAGGGTATCGCGAATCAGGGTATTTGCCCGATGCTTTTGTTAACATGCTGGCGCTTCTGGGCTGGAACCCGGGCACAGAGCAGGAAATATTTTCCATGGAAGAATTGACAGCTGCTTTTTCGCTGGAAAGGGTTGGCAAATCAGGATCAAAATTTGATCCTGAAAAGGCAAAATGGTTTAACCATCATTACCTCTCAAATTCAAATACGAATGATGTTGCTCAATTGCTTGCCACGATACTCGCCGGAAAAGGAATAAAAGCCCCGGAAACCCTTATTTTACAGGTAAGTGACATTGTAAAAGAGCGTGCTGTGCTTATTCCCGACCTATGGGAACAATCATGGTTTTTCTTCCAGGCTCCTGAAATTTTTGAAGAAAAAACAGTTCAGAAATTCTGGAAACCGGATTCACCTGCCTTGCTTGTGAAGATTATTGACCTTTTAAAAACCATTGATAATTTTTCGGTTGAAAATGTGGATCTTGCGGTAAAGACATTTATTCATGATAACGAATTGGGAATGGGTGTGGTAATGAACACACTCAGACTTGTTCTTGTGGGAGGAAGTTTTGGTCCTGGTGTTGCAGCTATTATTTCGCTGCTTGGCAAGGATGAAGCTGTTATTCGGATAGATAAAGCAATTAAAAGATTGTCGCTATAAGGACACAATTTATGCCGGCTTTTTCAATAATCTAATCTGACTTTCATGAATGGCGATCCCCTGCTCTATCAGAAACTTATAGAACTTGATATTCCTTTTGAATATTATGAGCATCCGCCTGCACCAACCATTGAAATTGCGATAGAATTCTGGAAAGACATTTCAGAAACTACCCATTGTAAAAATTTGTTTTTCAGAAATCACAAGGGAAACCGGCATTATCTGGTAATATTTGATCATCGGCAAACATTAGCTATCCGGGATCTTGAGCAAAGGCTGAAGCAGGGAAAACTGAGTTTTGCATCAGACCAGAGAATGGAAAAATATCTTGGATTAAAGCCGGGTTCAGTTTCTCCGTTTGGATTGATTCACGATGAAAAGCATCATGTGTATTTGTTTCTGGATGAGAATCTGAAAAAAATGCCAAAAATCAGTTTTCATCCCAATGATAATCGTGCTTCGTTGGTATTAGCGTTTCATGATTTTCTGAAATTTCTTAACCAAATCGGGAATGGTTATGAGTTTCTGGAGTTGTATTCGGAAGAAAATTGAATTTTAGAATAAGTGTCAGTTTGTGTTATTTTGCAAGCCATAAACACTGATTGGTTTGAAAATGGCTGGTTAATTAATTTCTTTGAAAATGAACCCCTGGAAAATCTTCCTTTTTTTCATTTCGGTACTTCTGATTCTGCTGTTGGTAACCCTGATAAGCAAACCGGTAATATTGGATGGAATGCGTTCGGAAGACGGATTCAGAGCAGGTAAGATGATCATTAAATATCCGACCATTGAGTCATTTTCTGAATCAGGGAAACCGGAAGACAATACAAAAGCGGATAGTGTAATTACCTTGATCGGAGCCAATGTTCCCGATAAGGATATAGCTCCGGTGGTTCCGGATTTTACCAACATAGATACCGCTGCAATTGAAAGAATTTCATATCCTGCCGGGTCGGGAAATTTCCCAAAATCTCTCAGAGAACTGCTCGAAAGCGGCTCATGCAGAATTCTTCATTACGGTGATTCGCAGATTGAAGGCGACAGAATTTCAGGGTTTTTACGAAACCGCCTACAAGGAATTTATGGAGGAAGCGGACCAGGCTTTATTCCGATAAGGCAGGTTTATGAACATATGTCAGCAGAAGTGATTGCTAGCGATAACTGGCTCAGATTTGCCGCTTTTGATCCTACCCAGAGAAAGGTTTCTGACAAGAATTACGGACTATATGCTTCGCTTTCGCGATTTACAGCACACGATCATTATGCAATGGATAGTGCCCGGTATGATTCTCTCGGAATATCAAAAGCGAGTATTGTAATCAGACCATCAAAAAAATCTTATCCCGGCTTGCGTAGATTTAACCGCATAGGTTTGCATTATGGAAACTCAGGCTATCCTGTGAAAGTAACGGTAAAATCAGGGGAGCAACAGATCAGCGAAAGCAGCCTGATTGCTGATAAAGCATATCATTGTTTTGAGATCAGAACAGAAAATACCCCCGACGAAATAACCATTGAACTTGAGGGAAAAGTCAGTCCGGATTTTTATGGACTAACGCTTGACGGAAGCGGCGTATTACTTGACAATATCGCCATGCGCGGTGGTTCCGGAACAATTTTCAGCACTTTAAACAGCGAAAGTTTCAAAGCCATGTCCAGGCGACTCAACCCGAAAATTGTTATTTTTCAATATGGTGGGAATACAATCCCTTATATGAAAGATTCGCTTGGAATCAGCAACTATTCCAGGTTTCTGGCAGGAAATATAAAGTGGGTCAAAAGGCAGATACCGGATGCAATGATACTTTTTATCGGACCTTCCGATATGAGTACCGTCATCAATGGCGAAATGGTCACTTATCCCCTCCTACCCTATCTGGATGAAAAACTGAAACAAACCTGTAATGAAAACGGCTGGGCATACTGGAGTATGTTCAATGCCATGGGTGGCGAAAATTCAATGCCACATTGGGTTAATCAGGGCCTGGCAGCCAATGATTACACGCATTTTTCGCCAAAAGGAACACGCATTATATCTGAACTCTTCTTTACTGCACTTTATCTCGACCTGAAAAAATGAAGAAACTGATCCTTCTTCTTCTTATATTTCTCCCGCCTTTTTATCTTTTGGCGCAAAAGTATGTGCTCGACAGTGTAAGACCTTCATTGGGAAACCTTATAAATGAAGAGTTTAATGTGTTTGCATATGCTGACTCTTCAGCAAATTTTAAAATATTCTTTGATAAACTTGATAGTTTAAACAGCGGAAAGCCTGAGCATGTTCACATCTTTCATCTGGGAGGTTCGCACATTCAGGCCGATGCTTACTCAAACAAAATCAGAGAATATCTGCGGAATATGAATGATCACGACTTTGCTCAACGTGGTTTGATTTTCCCGTTCCGGATTATTGGCACCAATAATCCACAGAATTACAGCATTACCGGCGATAAAACCAAGTGGAAAGGCTACCGTTCAGCAGTCAGATCAGACAGCGCTTTGTGGGGGTTGACAGGAATTACTGCAGTTTTAACCGGCTTTTCTGATACCCTTCACATTAAAGCCAATCACAAAAATTCAGTCAGGAATAAGTTCTTTTTTGATAAAGTCAGGTTTTTTACCGATGCAGATCCTTCGACATATTGTATCAGCCTGACTGACAGTTCAGTGGTATTTATTTCGGATACAATCAATGCCGAAGCCGGATATCGGGAGTTCAGCTTATCTGACACCTTACAAGAAGCAACTTTTTTGATAAGCCATTCCGATACTTCTGCATCGCGGGCACAGTTCCGCCTTATGGGTATCGAACTCATGAATGATCAACCGGGCGTTCAATATACATCGGTTGGTGTGAACGGGGCAAGTTTTGAATCTTTTGACCGCTGTAAGCTGTTCGAAACTCAATTGCGACTCTACAAACCTGATTTGTTTATCATTTCAATAGGAACAAACGATGCCTATACCACTGATTTTAAGGCCGATAAATTCAGAGATTATTATAATTCAATGATCAGAATGGTTTTATCGGTGAACCCTGAGTGTGCAATACTACTAACTGTTCCCAATGACTCCTATTACAAGCGAAAATATCCCAACAAAAATACCAGGATTCAGCAGGAAATCATTCATACAATTGCCAGAGAACAAGGCCAGGCGGTGTGGGATTTTTACGAAATCATGGGTGGGCTGGGTTCGTCACAGAAATGGTATCATAACAAACTCATGCCCCGCGACCGGATTCACTTTACCGCTTTGGGATACAGCATTAAAGCCGATCTCCTTTTCAGTGCATTGATGAAGCAGTGGGCAATGTCAACCGGCAAGGAACCGGATAGTTTTTTCAGCAAACTGAGCCAGGGAAATGAATAAGCTTAAAGAGATATTTGCATTTTCGGAAGCGTTTCCCCTGATTTTTACGCAGGCTTCGTTCTGGATTTTCTTTACCATCATCTATCTGGTTTTTGCTCTGATTTATAAGAAAATTAAATTCCGGAATGTTTATCTGTTGCTGATTTCCTTGTTTTTCTATTATAAAACCAGCGGACTTTTTGTGGGACTGCTTATGTTTACCACAATCAGTAATTTTCTGCTGGGCGCAGGAATATTCAAGGCAAACAATAAACCCCTGAAGCTTTTGCTGGTTGCCTTCAGTGTGTTGCTTAACCTGTTTGTTCTCAGCTATTTCAAGTATGCTTATTTCTTTACCGATTCAATAAATCATCTTTTCGGTGCTCAGCTTGAAGTTGCTCACTGGCTGGCAGAGTGGGGGAATAACCTTAGTAATGTTAATTACTTTACGGTTGATAAAATTGTATTGCCCATTGGAATTTCGTTTTTTACCTTTCAAACAATCACTTACTGTGTTGATATTTACCGTGGAAAGCTAACTCCCATTAAATCGGTTTCTGATTTTGGTTTGTTTGTGACCTTTTTCCCGCAGCTGGTGGCAGGTCCCATTGTCAGAGCCGGTGACTTTATTCCACAGATAAATAAGGCAACTCAAATCAGCCGCGATGATTTTAATGCCGGTACATTCCTGATTCTGAAAGGGATGATCAAAAAGATGATTTTTGCCGATTACATTGCCATGCATTTTATGGATATGGTTTTTGATGCACCGGCAATGTTTTCAGGTTTTACTAATGTGATGGCTCTTATTGGTTATTCACTTCAGATTTATGGTGATTTCTCTGGATATACCGACATTGCTATTGGATTGGCTCTGCTGATGGGGTTCAGACTGCCCCAGAACTTTAACTCACCTTATAAAGCGGTAAATACATCCGACTTCTGGCGGCGGTGGCATATTTCACTGTCATCATTTCTGAAGGATTACCTATACATTCCTTTGGGAGGAAACAAACGCAGTTCAACCGGTTCAATGATTATCAGTGTTTTGATACTTGCAGGAACACTCCTGGCCATCGGTGATCTGCAGGTTGCATTGCTGGTTATTGGAATTGTACTGGTTTTGATTACTATTTCTTTGATATTCCCAAAAGTTAAGTTGGAGTTTATAATGAATATCAACATTATGCTAACCATGCTTATCGGAGGATTATGGCATGGGGCATCCTGGAAATTTGTTATCTGGGGAGGCTTAAATGGACTAGGAATACTGGCTTATAAATACTGGCGCAGAATCAGCCCCTGGGAAAAACTTGATAACCGGCTTACTGTAGTCTGGAAAATAATGCTCACCTTCACTTTCATTACTTTTACCCGTTTATATTTCAGGGGCGAAAGCATGGAGCATATTTCAGGCTGGTACAATCAGGTTGCAACTAATATGGATTGGGGAAATGCTTTATCGGTTTTAAACCAGTACAGAATTGTTTTTCTAGTGATGCTTGCCGGCTATGTTACGCATTGGCTGCCGGTTAAAGCCAAATTGGCGATCGAAAACATTTACAGCAAAAGTCCTTTTGGTTTAAAGGTCATTTATGGAGTAGCTACCGGAATTATTTGTTATCAGGCATATTCAGCTAGTTTTCAGCCGTTTATTTATTTTCAGTTTTAGTTGTGAAATTTCACGATTTCATATATTTGTGGTTGTGATTTAGTATGTAACAAGTATGTACGTTAAACTATAGCGGTTATGAAATTATTAACAATGATTTTATGTTTTATTCCTGCCATTTCGCTGAAGGCGCAGGATTCAACAAAATACATTTTTTCTACAGGATTTGGGTACGATTAGGTGCGCAATGACGATTTCCGTCCACCAAATGTTATTCAAGACCAATGGGACGAAGAAAATAGCTTTAACATCAGCATTTCTGCTTATGGAAAGCTTTCTAAGCGATTTTCGGCAGGAGTTGGTTTTGTGTACAATACCTCCCACAAGGAAATCTTTAAAAAAGAGAATCAGGGCAATCTGAGTTCGGGCTATGTTGGCTTGACCGGTAATTTTGCTTCTGAACAGAAAGCAAAAACATACAGTCCGCAGGTATTGTTCAGGTATGATTATCCGATAACGGAAAAAATTTCGATTTGTGCTGATTTGTACACACGATTTGATTTTTATTATTCAAAGTTTGAGAGTGAATACACTCCCTCTGGCCAAACCCTCGTGATTGGAGGAAGTCCCTATGGATACCTGTATGACAGTGTGTATGGTAATATCATATTTAATGATTCAACCCGTATTACGCGGCTTCCTTTAGGTGAAATAGAATCGAATAATTATCAGGATACCCGGAGTCTCCGGGTGGGGATAAGGCCGTCAATAAAACTGGCGTTATTCAAGAATGCCGGCATTGAAGTAGCCTTTGGCGTGCTTGAGTTCCGAAAAAAGCTTTTCGATTCGCGGTTACCCGATGATGCAAAACTTTCAAAAGGATTCCGCACCATTTTCGGCCCTGAAACCTGGATGATTGGTTTTTATCTGGCTATCTGACGTAAAGAATCTTTAGGTCGTCAGCTACTTTTTGTGATTTCCCCCCAAAGCGTAAACAGCAAAACTTGCCAGCCAGTGTTCGCCGGCATAATCTCCGTCAGCCACATTGGGAAGGGCTGCATTGATGTGATTGTCTGCTGCATCCAGCAATAGATTCCGGTTCATTCCGGGTTTTTCTGCGATATACTTCAAAGCCCAGGCCCGCGAAAAGTTAAGCCCGTCAAGGTGCACCAGTTTGCCATCACTTCTGTCGCTTACCCGGGCAGTTTCCCGCATGATTTTCGGGGTTCCCCGATTAATCCCAGGCATAAACGCTTCTATCCATTCTGCAAATTCAGCATCAGGAAGAACCCTTGCCATCAGTTCTGCTTCGGTGAAACAGGGTGAAAAGAAATCGTATCCACTGGGTTCCCATGATTCAGGGCAATTTTGATCGTTTAGGAAATAGTCCCTAGCCCGACGCTCAATCATCGCCACAAGGGCTTTATTTTGCACCACACGGGCATAATCCAATGCAAATGCCAGCCCGAATGCTGTATTGCTGTGCTCCCCTACCCTTATCGGGTAAACAAGTTTTGGCAAAAAGTCAAGATAATAATCGCAAAACAGATTGGTAAGTGGTTGCAGCGCCGTTTCCCACTCACGGGCTTTAGGATCATCCCAGGTATGCAGTTCTTCGGCAAGCTTAAGAAACCATGCCCAGCCGTAAGTTCGCTCAAATGTTTTGTTGTTGCTGTCGAGAAAAAATTTGATTTCAACGGCAATGTTTTCTGGCGTAATATTCCTGTCAATTGCCGATTTAATCGTTTCCGTTTCGGGCAAATCGGGATATGTTTTCATGATTTTTACGAGCATCCAATGGCCATGCACCGCCGAATGCCAGTCGAAACACCCGTAAAATGCAGGCCGGTACTCCCTGACAGGCTTTATATCTTTATCGCTTCCCAATACTTCTCCGGGTTTATTCGGATACTCCTGATGAATACATTTCAGGGCAAGTTTTGCAAAATGCGAAGCTCTTTCCTGCGAGAGCATTTGTTGCGCATTCAGATTGAAAGATAAAAGCACGATAATCAAAGACAAGATAGTTTTCATGGGTGTTGGATTTTCTGCAAAATAAGAATAATTTTTAAAATGGAAGCAAAATGCAAGGCGGTAAAATCTTTCTTCCGCACTCGAATATTCTCCAGATATTGTAAAATATTCTTCTGTGGAAGAAAAAAGCACTATATTTGTAAAAAAATAGAATATGGAAGAAAGTTTTAAGGCTCTTGAAAAGTATAATTTCTGGAATGCAAATGTGCCTCAGTTGGGATTTTTGCGAACCAGTTATCTCGACCGGATTCTTAAATATTGCAACAACAAACTGATAAAGGTTCTCGTTGGACAAAGACGAACAGGCAAAAGTTATCTCCTCCGTCAGATTGCACAAAATCTTATTAGTACGGGAACACATCCGCGGAATATCTTCTATCTGAACAAAGAGTATACAGCATTTGACCTTGTACATAATTATATTGAGCTTGAGAATCTAGTTAAATACTACAGAACAATTCTGAAACCGGAGGGGAAAATTTACTTATTCATTGATGAAATTCAAAATATAGCCGAATGGGAGCGTTTTGTTAATTCATATTCTCAGGATTATACTCAGGATTATGAAATTTTTATTAGTGGCTCAAATTCAAAAATGCTTTCAGGCGAACTGGCTACAATGCTTTCAGGGCGATATATCAGTTTCGAAATTTTTCCTTTCAGTTTTCTTGAATATGTGAGTTTTACCAATCAGCCGACACACAGAGAAAGCTACATACGTTATATGGAAAGTGGTGGTTTGCCCGAATTGTTTGCTCTGCCTGACAATGAAACAAAGCGGCATTATACATCATCAGTAAAAGATACAGTTCTGCTGCGCGATATCATTCAGCGTAATGCAATTAAGGACCCTAAATTACTTGAAGATTTGTTCAAGTATATTGTAAACAATGCTTCTAATCTAATGTCGGTCAATAATATAGTCAATTTCATGAGAAGTTCCGGACGAAAAACCACTTATGATACAGTTGCTAATTATATCGGCTATATTGAAGATACTTTTTTGATTCATAAAGCAGAACGCTTTGATATTCGTGGAAAAGAGACTCTTTCAGGCAATAGTAAGTATTATTGCAATGATCTGGCATACAAAAATTATCTTTTCAGTTGTTTTGGCTATGGCATTGGCCACAAACTGGAAAATTTGATCTATTTGGAACTTAGACGTTTGGGATATGATGTTTATGTTGGAGTCTTGCCTGACAGGGAAGTTGATTTTGTGGCAAAAAAAGCTGACAGCCTGATCTACGTACAAAGTACATATTTACTTCTCGATGAAGTTACAATAAACAGGGAGTATGATGCCTTAAAAGCAATAAGGGATAATTACGAAAAAATTGTAGTATCACTTGACGACAGTGCCTTTCCTCAAAAAGATGGCATTAAACACATACAGGCGTGGCATTTGCATACTATTGAATAATGAAAAGAAGTAATCTGAGCTTTCTGGAAAACCCGGAGGAACGGATTCTGTTTCATGTCGCGGAGCTCCCCTCTGAATGCAAACACGGGCAGGCTGCGCCTTAAAACCCTGAAAACAAAAAACCACTTACATCTCTGCAAGTGGTTTCATTTTGTTGACCTACTAGGGGTCGAACCTAGACTCTTCTGATCCAGAATCAGACGTGTTGCCAGTTACACCATAGGTCAGTAATCGGGCTGCAAAAGTAGTAAAATGTTTTTTGTAGTTGCAAACTTTATTCAAAAAACTTTTTACTGATTTTTAATTCTTTGCTTTTGCCCAGGAATCCTTTAAAGCCACGGTTCTGTTGAATACCAGTTGACCCGGTTTTGAGTCTGAATCGGTACAGAAATAGCCCAATCGCTCAAACTGGAATTTGTCAAGTGGCTGAGTTCCGGCAACGGAAGATTCTACAAATCCTTTGATTACTTTGAGTGAATCCGGATTGAGGTTTTTCTTGTAGTCTTCGCCCTCAGGCACATCTTCGGGACTCTCACTGAGGAAAAGTCTGTCATACAGCCTTATTTCAGCCTCCAGCGCATGCTGAGCCGAAACCCAGTGCAGGGTTCCCTTAACTTTTCGGTTACTGTTTTCGCGTCCGCTCAGGGTTTCAGGATCATGTGAACAATGTATTTCAGTAATTTCTCCGGTAACGGGATCTTTCACTACCGATTCACATTTAATGATGTAGGCATATTTCAGGCGAACTTCACGACCCGGCGCCAACCGGAAGAACTTTGATGGAGGTTCTTCCATAAAGTCATCCCGCTCAATGTATAATTCACGTGTGAATTTTACTTTTCGGGTGCCAGCTTCAGGATCTTCGGGATTATTTACCGCATTCATCTCTTCAACCTGACCTTCGGGGAAGCTGGTGATGACAAGCTTCACAGGATTAATCACACCCATTACCCTGCTGGCGGATTTATTCAGGTCTTCGCGTACACAAAATTCAAGTAAACCAAAGTCAATCACATTTTCGCGTTTGGCTACACCTACCAGATCTGAAAAATTACGGAGTGATGCGGGTGTAAAACCCCTGCGTCTCAGTCCTGAAATGGTTGGCATTCGCGGATCATCCCAGCCGCTGACAAAATTGTTTTTTACCAGCTCAAGCAATTTACGTTTGCTCATAACGGTATATGTCATATTCAGGCGGGCAAATTCAATCTGCTGCGGCGCAAATATTTGCAGTTCGCGGATGCACCAGTCATATAACGGGCGATGAACTTCAAATTCGAGGGTGCAAATGCTGTGTGTAATGCCTTCGATGCTGTCGCTCTGGCCGTGGGCAAAGTCGTACATCGGATAGATGCACCACTGGTTGCCGGTACGATGATGTTCGGTGTGAATAATGCGGTAGAGCAGGGGATCGCGCATGTGCATATTCGGCGATGTCATATCAATCTTTGCCCTGAGAACGCGGCTCCCTTCGGCAAATTCGCCTGCTTTCATACGTCGGAATAGGTCGAGGTTTTCCTCAACCGATCGGTTCCTGAAAGGACTTTCCTGACCCGGTCGGGTAGGGGTTCCCTTTTGCTCAGCAATCTGCTCAGCTGAGAGATCGCATACGTATGCTTTTCCTTTGAGGATAAGGTTTTCGGCAAACTGATAAATCTGCGGGAAATAATCAGAAGCATAAAATTCGCGGCCTTCCCAGTCGAAGCCGAGCCAATGAACATCATAACGGATAGAATCAACGTATTCTACATCTTCCTTCACGGGATTGGTATCATCGAAGCGGAGGTTGCATTTTCCGTTGTATTTCAGCGCAGTTCCGAAATTCAGACAAATTGATTTGGCATGACCAATGTGAAGATAACCATTTGGTTCCGGCGGGAAACGGGTGTGCACACGCCCACCATTCTTGCCGTTACGGATATCTTCCTCAATAATGGAATGTATAAAGTTGGTTGGTGTTTTGCTTTCACCAGTAAGCTCAGATGCCGGTTTATTATCGCTCATTTTATGGCTTTTGATTTAAAGTGTGCAAAGATACGGAATTGCAATTTTGGAATTGCGGTTTCAGGTTTTTGATTTACCTGAAAATTGCAAAGGGATGGAAAGTTCAGCGGAAACGGCGAAGTAAAAAATGCTTTAAAACCAGAGGTGTTCAAACAATATCTTCAATCCTATCCCAATAAGGATGACTCCGCCCAGCATTTCCATGCGTTTGCCTAAATGGCTTCCGGCTTTTTTGCCGAACAAAATACCAAGCATAGACATGATAAAAGTGACAGAACCAATAACAAAAACCGGAAGAAGTATCGCAAGCCAGAGGGGTTGGTCAGGGGTTTCGATAAAAGCAAAACTCACCCCAACAATTAGAGCATCAATGCTTGTGGCAATGGACATGGTGAGCAGCACAACTGGTTTTAACGGATGGAAATTATTTCGTTGCTCTTCTGACTTAAGGCTTTCGATGATCATTTTAATACCCAATGCCGACAGCAATCCAAAAGCAATCCAATGGTCATATTCTCCAAGATATTCGCGTATGGAAATGCCGGCCAGCCAGCCAATCAATGGCATCACAGCCTGAAAAAACGCAAGAGAAAAAGCAATAATACAAGCCTTGAAAAACCGGATTCCCGGGAGCATTAATCCACTGCTGACGGATACCGCAAAAGAATCGAACGAGAGGCTGAGGGCAAGAAAAAACAGCGTAATAAATTCCATTAAACCGGGGATTGAGCCGGCAAAAATAGTGGTTTTTATCAGAAAATTAAGGCTGTTTATTTCAGTAAATTGTGATCCTGAAGTTTGCGAAGCATCTTCAGCGAACCAGCTACTGACTCAGTAAGCCCACTACCCGAGATGGTTGCTCCTGAAATTGCATCAATTTCCCGGCCATATACAGGAATTGAATCCGGCGAAAATCCGTTAAATTTACTAAGCCACTTGCGCCCTGTAACTGCATTGCCATGCGTTGCAGCATAATTCAGCACCAGAAGTTTTGATATCTGAAAGTTGGTGTCAACAATCATGGCATAATCAAATTCGTGGTATCTGCCCCATGCTTTATCAATATTCAGCCAACCCAGAATTTCTTCCTTTTCGAGAACCGCAAACCACTTGCCTTCACTGTTAAGGATTTCCTGATCATCAATCTCCGGCAGATTCAATTTTAACATAGAATATTCCGCCTTATTTTCAGGATAGAGCTCCTTCACGGATTTATCAATCTTTTTTATGCTTTCCTTAGATAAACGAGGATTCCCGGAAGCAAGAGCCAGAAATGAAAATGTAATTATCAACAGGGTTTTCATGGTTTTTCATTATGAAAATTCAGGGGAATATCCCCTGAATCTTATCAATTCCATTCTTTAATCGATCAATCAACAAAATGTAATTTTCAGCTGCACCTCAAATTTCATGGAATAAAAAATAAGTTGCGGTAGATTAGGGTCAATATCTTCAGAAATTAACGCCGATACCCGCGTTAAATGAAGATCCGAATTTCTTTACTCCTTCCTGACGGGTAAGCTGGATGTCAGTTTTTATGACAGCTCCTTCAGAAATCTTAAAACCGAGCCCGGTTGTGATTTCGGTCATATTGTAAGCTTTGTTTTTAACCATTCCGTTTTCAGTTGCAGCATGAAGGTCGTATTTTTCAAGTCTGGCAAACAGAATAAGAGGCGTGGCTGAATGACTGGTTTTGTGCAAAAGGTTATAAGCAGCTTCGGCATACCAGCCGTTTAAACGAGAACCAAGATCTTTGCCTGTGAAACCATTATACGCCGCACTGTTACTCACTGAATTCACGATATATTGCCCCCTGAGTTCCAGACCGCCTATACTGTATCGGGCATCCAGTCCCAGCATCATCATATTCACAACCGATGAATCTGCACGAGCCAGCATTGCTTCATTTTCTTTTGGAAGGTTGTTGTATAGTGTTGATTGTGTGTTTCCGAAGTATCCGGCCAGGCCGACATTAAGGCCGCTGATGCCATAAAAATCAAGCTTTGCTGAAAGGTTAGGAGATGAAATATACGATTCAGCACCGCGTTGTCTGCCGCTGCGGAATCCATTAGGACCACCAAGTCTGCCTGTTCCGTCATAGCCGTTAAATCCGTTTACTAAATACATCTGGTATTTGAGCGAAGCTGCGTTCAGGTTTCCGGCGGCACCAATGCCGATTTCGCGCCATGTGGTTGGAACAATCCGGGTGTCTATCGAAGGGCGTTTCACCCCGTTATATGTTGTAGGTTCGTGATATTCATTCACAATTCCCATTGGAATAATCATCAATCCACCCCTCAGCATAAAAGCATCGTTGAAGCGATACTGCAAAAATGCCTGCTCAACCCACAATTCTATAACATGTTCAAATTCAACTTCACCGAAGAACTCAAGTTTGTCGCTGAATTTATAATTCATTAGCATAACCAGACGGGTTACATCCAGTTTGCCGTTTTTACGCAGCGAATCGTTAAGCGGTTGTGTGTAATCCACATGTCCGTAAAGACCCAGCATCAGTTTTTTATCGGATGGGCGGTTCATAAACGATTCAGAAATACTCTGCGGAGCCAATGTTTCCTGAGCATTAAGAAGCTTAAAAAATAGAATCAGAATTATTATAAGTGAAAAAGGTTTCATGGTACTGCGTTTGTTTTAGTGAAAAAAAACTGAAATTAAACAGCCGCAAAAGTAGTTTGATCAAATCGGTAACGAAATACCTAAATCAGGGTATTTTTTGAAGTTGTTAGATTAGGCGGGTTTTGAATTAAATTATGGTCAAAAGAGGTATTCTGTTCATTAATCTGATTTGTTCATCGAGAATGAACAACAGAAAAAAATGAACGCAGAATCTTTGCAAACCACATAAAATGTTGATAAGCTTTCGGATAAAAATATTGAAAAGGGGAGGGGAAAACAAAAAAAACCAGCCCTTTTCGGAACTGGTTTTTGAGGTCTCGAGCGGATTCGAACCGCTGTAGAAGGTTTTGCAGACCTCTGCCTAGCCACTCGGCCACGAGACCATTTTGAGCTGCAAATTTAGTTAAATTATGAAAATGACAATAAAAAAAATATTTGCAACGGTTAAGACGCTGTAATTATGAACTTTAAAAGCTAATTGCCTGCATTTTGAGGAGTTTCTGCATATACAGGCAGGCATTCCGGACAAAGGCAATTGTTGAATTCTTCTCTCAGTTTTTTTTGATTCTCAACGGATATTTTGAAAGCAAAGCACCAGCAACCAGCAGCATGCAGGCATTCAAACTGCTTTCCGCAACGCGGGCAGGTTTTAAGATCTGGTTTTGAACTTTCACTCATAGATATCGTCGCTGCTGAGTGTAACGCATACCCGGTCGATTTTTCCGCCAAGCGGAGGGTTGAGTTTTGAAATTTTCACTTCGGCGTCTGTAACTTCCGGGAACTGTTCGTGCACCGCCATGATAATACGGTGGGCAACATGCTCAAGCAGATGCGAACTCTGTTCCATTTCTTTTTTAACAGTTTCATAAACAGAGAGGTAGTTTACAGTGTCTTCAAGTTTATCGCTTTGCTCTGCTGTGCTGGTATCAACCTGAATAAACAGATCAACAATAAACCGGGTGCCGATTAACTGCTCTTCCTTAAAATGTCCGTGGTAGGAGAAAAACTCCATACCTTCAATTGAAATCATACCCATAGGTTCTGGTTTTTAGCAAAGATAATTAAAGTTGAGTTACCAGAAAAACATAAGCCAACGTTTTGAAACTATTACCATGAATTTGCGGTGATTATTTAAGTAGACCTCTTATTATTATCGGATTCCGGATGATACAGTGAAAGCTTATCTTAACGCAAAACATCTAAATATCTACATATTAATGTTAAATATTTGTTAATGTATCTATTTGGCTATCAGGTAGATTGAACTAAACTATAACCAATCTGGTTTAATGCATCAGATTAACCCATTTGGCTGATGATATCGCAATTACTGTTGATATCAGTGTAAGCCAAACAACTCTCCACCAAACTCGGAAAACGAAAAAGTGCAGCAGACATATTCTGAAGCCTTTTTTCAGGTTCCTGCCGCACATAATCCGGATTGATAATTATTTTGTGATCAGTTGAAAGTAAGCAGACAGGTTCAATTTTTTGCCAAAAGGTAATTTTTGAACCATTCCTTAATTCAGATCTTCAATTAACAATTTAAGGAGGTAATTATGGCAACTTGTTTAGAATGGGGAGTGGAACGTCATCAGGAATGTTCCCAAACAGCAGATCAGGGATATAACACATGCACCCAAACCCGCGACGATGGTTACCGCGATTGTTGCAACTGGTGGCCATGTTCATGGGTATGCGATGCCTGGGTGTGGGTTTCAAATATTGTGTGTGTAGCCTGGACATGGGTTTCGAATGTGGTATGCGTCGCATGGACGTGGATATCCACCGCAGTTTGTCTTGTGTGGGATGTAATAACCACTATTGTTAATGCAATTCTGGTTACCATTGAATCCATTATTGGCTGGATTCTTTCTGCAATTGCATTCGTAATAGAGCTGATTCTTTCTATTCCATATGTGGGAACTATTTTAAAATTCATCTGGAATTTTATCACAACAGTCATTGTTGTTGCTGCTTCAGGATTTGATTTTATACTTGGAGCCATTGGAATCCGACCCGAAAAGCTTCTACGCGTCTGTACGGTTATTCTCCGGGACGAAAGAGGCAGTGAAGTCGCTTCGAACGAGGTTGCCCGAAGCCTTTTGCAACTTGCCTGCGACATATACAAACGCGATTGTAATGTTCGGGTAATTCCCTCTAAACCTTTTAAATATTCCTCAGGATTTGCCGGAGCAGAGCAGGTGAACGACGATTGGATAATAATTGACGGCAGCAACAGCGATGCCGATATTCTTGATGTTCCATGCATGTCAGCCAATTCATCTCTTGGAACACCAGCTTCAACTTTCCAGTTCAAATCAGCTTTGTTGTGCTTTTTCGGAGCCTGGCGCAGGGTTACAGGATATGGAAGTCCGGTTACCTGTTTTATCATCAGAAGCCTGCCCGATGCATTGGGTTGCCAGGTTACATTTACCGATTATGCAACTGTGCAAGGTACACTTACGTTGCCGCATCCAAGCCCCAGAACGCTCGCACACGAAGTTGGACATGCATGTATGCTGGGCCACCAATGTGTGGATAATGACAACGCCAATATGATGGCCACTCAGGGCGATTGCGAGCCTGACTCGCTTACACCTCCCGATAGAATCAATCCCCGGATTGATAATATGCAGACCTTGATAATCAGGGCTTCCAAACACGTTACCTATTTCTGATCCGCAAAACACAAAAATATGAAAGAGCTCATCATCAGTCATCCGTCACAGTTAAATAGTCTTTCCACACTTCCTTTGGTAGGGATGAAAAATTTCGGATCTATCCGTTTAAGTGGAAATATGTCTGAACATCCGAAAAAGACTGACTACGAAAAAACCTTAAACAGGCAATCCCGTGCCTGTGGATGCGACTCAAGTGCGAAAGGCTTGCTGATAGGCCTGTTTGCTTCAGGTGCATTTGAGATTTTCAGATTTGCAACCATGGAAAATTCAATTGGCAGTTCGGCCATCACCATACTTGCAACAACAGTATTATTTGCTGTGGCCGGAAAAGCTTATGGATTGGTAAAAGCCAACAGCAAGCTCAAAAGAACGGTTTCTGAAATCCAAAAAGAATGGAAACCGGAGAGGGAATTTAAAGAAGGGATTCTATGTGGATGACATGGGGATAAGGAAAAAGGGGCGAGGGACGGAGATTGGACACGGGGACAAGGAGACAAGGGGACAAGGAGAGGGGGCGAGGGACGCAGATTTGATACGGTAAAGTAGGGACGACCCCAATAGTTATCTTGGTAAAACAAGATGACACGGGAACAGGGAGAAGGGGAGACAAGGAGATGGAGCGGAGGTCTATTTATTCCTTCACAAAGTACCCAAACGGATTGTAGCTGATTCCGGTATCATACACATCCACATTTTCACGCTTTTTCAGGAAGCTGACAATGCGGTAAGTAAGCGGGGTAAACAGAATTTCTACGCCTGATTTAAAAATATAGTTGGAAATGATGATGGAAATAAGCAGTTCGTTGGGCAGAATTCCGTAGAAAGCAATCACACAAAAAATTACAGTATCGATGCCTTCGCCTACAAGTGTAGAGCCAATGGTGCGAACCCATAAAAACCGGCCTTTGGTCTTGATTTTAAGTTTCGACATCATAAACGCATTTGAAAATGCACCGGCGAAATAAGCAACAAGACTGGCAAGTACAATCCGTGGAACAAAACCCAACAATGATTCATAGGCTTCCTGATTGCCCCAGTCCGCTGCTGGCGGAAGTTCCTGCACCATCCACAATACCAGCGACATAAGTAAAGCTGCACCGAAACCGGTCCAGATTACCTTGCGCGAACGCTGATAACCATATACCTCTGTAAGAATATCTCCAAAAATATAACTGAGCGGAAAAAGAATGGTGCCGCCATCGAAAGTGAACATCCACATGGAAACAATCTTGGTGGAAGCCAGGTTGGAAATCAGCAGCACAGCAACAAAAAGTGCCATGATGACATCGAAATAACGGAAATTTCCAGAATGGCTCAGGCGGGAATCTTGCATCTTTTTCATGTTAAATTTTCGGGGTGCAAAATTAGCATTGTTTGACGAAGTTTCACCCTAAAACCTGAATGTATTGCTTAATGCAATGTATAACAGTTAGTTACAGGCTGTTGTAGATTCACGGTCTGTATCTCTGTGAAACCTGAAGTTTTACATTCCCAGATACCACGAAGCAATAGTAAAATATATCATAATGCCCGTAATGTCAGCTATTGAAGTAATTAGCGGAGCACTTGCTGCAGCAGGGTCAAGCTTTAATTTGGTGAAAATAAAAGGCAGTACCATCCCGATTAAACTTCCCGCCATAACGGTAATGACCATAGTGGCTGCAACAATGAAAATGTACTCAGGAGCCCGGGTACTTGCAATCAGGCTAACGCCGGCAGCCATTGTAATTCCCAGCAGAAATGAAACCAGAAATTCTTTGCCGATCAGTCTGAACCAGTCTTTCATTTCTACATCACCAATGGCCAGAGAGCGTATCATCAGAGTGGCCGATTGAGCACCGGCGTTTCCTCCGCTGCCTATGAGCAAAGGAAGAAAAAATATCAGGGAAACCGCCGATTGAATAACTTTTTCGAAACCTGAAAGTGCGGCACCGGAGAAAATATTCATAAAAACGAGCACAATCAGCCATACAATCCTTTTCTGGTAGAGGAAGAAAACCTTTGCCTTCAGCGGATTTACGATTGCCGCCTGAAAAGAACCAAACTTATGAAAGTCTTCTGTGGTTTCTTCTTCAGCTACGTCCATCACGTCATCAACGGTTACAATACCGATAAGTAATCCATCGGAATCAATAACCGGAAGGGCTATTCTATCCTGATCCTGAAAAACACGGATGGCAACTTCCTGATCATCAAAAGCATTCAGTGAAACAAAGTGCTCATCCAACAGGTCTTTGATAAGCTGATCGGGCTGTGCAAGTAAGATTTCACGGATGCGGATATCATCAATTAATTTCCAGTTTTCGTCAATAACGTAAATCAGGTTGAGTGTTTCAGAATCACGGCCATGTTCGCGGATGTGATCCAGAGCCCTGGCTACAGTATATTCAGGTTTGACAGCCACAAATTCCGGTGTCATCAGCCTTCCGATGCTGTGCTCGGGATAACCAAGCAGTTGAATGGCTATTTTACGCTCCGCGGGCGACAGCAACTGAATAAGGCGCTGTGTAATCTTTCCTGGAAGTTCTTCAAAAAAAGCAGTACGGTCATCCGGATCAAGGTCATTCAGCAAGCCGGATAATTTGCTCACATTTTTAGCAAGACCTTCAATTATCTGCTCCTGCTTGTCATGCGATAGGTACTGGAAGGTGTTTTTTGCCTGTTCGCGGGGCAGCAAACGAAACAGGATAATATCGTCCTGATCGGACAATTCTTCAATAACATCAGCAATAAGAATCGGATCCTTGTCCTCCAGTTCACGACGGAGGGCGCTCCAGCTCTTATTTTTAATTAATTCTTCGAAATTGATTGTGGCTTCAATCATTTTATAGCCTCCTTGCATTGATTAACTGCACGGAGACATATTTACCCCTTGCAGATCAGTTTTTAATTAAATCACACGAATAGGGGTCGTCTTTCATGATTTGAGATTTTGGTTTGCAAAGATAAGATAATTGATAGTTTTGGGAAGGATGTCGCAGGGTTTTTATTTGCAGTGGGAAAAGAGGCTAGACGAACTCAGCCTCAAGTCTTCTATTTTCAAATTCTTTATTTGATATCTGGGAACAAAAATCCTTTAACTTGTAGCTGCACTATACGAATTTACGCTGGATATTACTTTATATCTTACATTTACAGTTAAATATAAACGCCCCATGAATCTACGTTTTACATTCAGTGTAATCTTCATGCTGGTTTACAGCCAGCTATATAGTCAGAATTTTACCCCTTCCGAAAAACAACTGCTGCTATCGGGCGATACAAACACCATGATGCGGGTTCTTATTTATACCAATCCCATGGATTTAGAGGTGCTTGGCACTGACAGCAAAGATATTGATCCTTCTGATCCTTTACTTCAGCTCCTTTCGCGGAGAATGTTTCTCGCAATGCGCGATACTGCCAATCCAGGGGTGGGTATTGCCGCGCCTCAGGTAGGAATCAACCGAAATGCATTCTGGGTGCAACGTTTTGATAAATCCGGCAGCCCTTTTGAATTTTTCATTAATCCGGTAATTATAAAGCATTCAATTCTCACCCGTAAAGGTGGCGAAGGTTGTCTGTCAATGCCCGGAGAACGCGGCACAGTCTTGAGAAGCTATGCCATACATGTTGAATATCAGTCGTTTGATGGCGGTTGGCACTCCGAAATGCTTGAGGATTTTACAGCTGTTATTTTTCAACATGAATATGATCACCTGCGCGGCATGTTGTTCAGCGACAGAATGCGGGAGCAGCAAAACGCACTCGCGCTGCCTTTGCCGCAGGGCATGGAATTACTCATCAGGCCGTTTACAGCTCCTTAAAAGGAGAAACATATTGTTTTCCCGTTTGTTATTGCTGATTTCGGCATGATTTTAAGGCAAGTCCTGATGCCCCTGCCAGCCGGGCAGTATGGTTTGCATTTTTGCATTATTCTTAATCTCGCCGATTTTTAAATGGTATAATCCACTGAAAATGAAATATCCGGGTCTTCTTTATCTGACATTATTTTTTCTGACCTTTTCAGGATTTACATCTGCGCAATCAGAAAATAAACCGAAAGTATTTTCCACCACACAAGGTCAGGTTCAAATAAAATCTGATGCCCCCCTTGAGTTAATCGAAGCTTCATCAATTGAACTCAGAGGGGTAATTGATCCCTTAAACCGCAATTTTTCTTTCAGCATAAAAAACCGCAGTTTCAAAGGGTTTAATAGCCCTTTGCAACAAGAGCATTTCTATGAAAATTATATCGAAGCTGCAAAATATCCCGTTTCTACCTTTAAAGGGAAAATCATTGAGCAAACTGATCTTCTTGATGATGGTATTCATAACGTCAGGGCTAAAGGTATTCTCAATATTCACGGCGTAGATCAGGAACGAATCATCAGGGTTAATATTACAGTTAAAGGCGGAGCGCTGACAGCAGAAACTTCCTTTGTGGTGCCTTTGTCAGATCACAACATCATGATTCCAAAAATCGTTTATCAAAAAATTGCTGAAGAGATACAACTGACTGTAAAAGCAAATTTCACACTTTCAGACTAGATATATGTTGCGGTTACCCGGAAAATTCAGCTTGTTGCTTTTGCTGTTTCTGCAGATAATGATTTGCAGCCGGGCTCAGTTGCCGTTTTTTCAGCAAGTGGCAGGCAGAGATGATCTGAAGGGTGCCATACCCTCAGCGGTTTTTCAGGACAACAATGGATTCGTTTGGGTGGGATCAAACAATGGATTGTTTGTTTATGATGGTTTTGCCTTTCGGGATGTTCTGTTTAGCGACACAGTACTTCGGGCACCGGTATCCTCCTTTACCAGCGATGCATTGGGCAACATTTGGGTGGGCTACCGAAACGGAAAAATTGCAACAGGAACAGAATCTGGTATCGCACTTTTCGAACCCGCCGAAGGACTTCCTGCGGTTCCAATCACAGATCTGCTTATCGATAACAAAGGAGTTTTATGGATAGCAACCTATGGTGAAGGCGTGTATTTCTATTCCAACGAACGGATGTATAACATCAATACTGACGACGGCCTGAATGACAATTACATTTATACGCTTGCTTCAGGGCCTGAGGGAATCTGGGCCGGTACCGATGCTGGTATTGCTGTGATTGCTGCAGAGGTTGATCGAAAAGTGATTCATACTTATTCTACTGCTGAAGGATTGCCTGATGTTATTGTGCAGAAGATTGTTCGTGCAAGCGATGGCGGAATGTGGGTAGGAATGCAGTCTGACGGAATTTGTTATTTCGATCCCCAAAAAAAATCATTTCACATTCCTGAAAAGGCAATTGATTGGATGTATGGCCCGGTGAACGACATTGTTGAATTTGCTGATCTGCTTTGGATTGCTACCGAAGGCAGCGGTATTGTTGAAGTTCCACTTACCGGAAACCGGATAGCAGATGTATTCAGCCTTGCGGATGCGGGAGGTAATCGCATTAACCGCCTGTTGAGAGATTTGGAAGGAAATGTTTGGATGGTCAATTCCGGCTCTTTGGTCTGGTCCTCAGGGCCGGGATTAAAGTTCTTGAGGCAATCGGGTGATTTTGTTTTTGGCAACATACATGCCTTACATGTTGAAGATGACAATAGTTTTTGGGTTGGTAACGACCGCGGGCTGTTTTTGCATTCCGGAAACCGGAACGACAACAACCCAAAACAGTTTTTGCCGCCACAAAGCAAGGGAGGCCCCGGAATTACCAGCCTGCATCACGATCCTGCAGGAAATATGTGGGTTGGAACCTTTGGTAACGGTCTGTTTCGTCTTGAAAATGGCAGCAAAGCCCTTGATCGTGTAGTTGATGAATCAGGCCGGTTAAACGATAATATTCTTGGAATTTCAGCAGCCGGAAATGAAATCTGGTTTGCCACACTAGGCGGCGTTGCCAGATGCAATTACAATCCGGATAACAGCAATCGCTTTACGTTTGATCATTTTTCATCGGGCGATGGACCAGGCAACAATTTTATTTATTCGGTTTTTGCCGATAGTAAAGGCAGGATGTGGTTTGGCACCGATGGCAAAGGAGTCGCCATGTACAATAAAGGAAGGTTTTCAACATTTGCCCCGGAAAAAGGAAAAACACCAAGGGTAGTTTATTCGGTCGCTGAAGATCATGATGGGAATCTATGGTTTGGCTCAGCAAATGAGGGGATTTTTCGTTTTGATGGGAAAGATTTTACTTGCTTTAATCTGAATTCCGGACTTCGAAACCTTAACATAACTTCAGTGATCAGCGCAGGACAAAATCAGGTAGTTGTTGTTCATAACCTGGGTATTGATGTAATAAATTCCCGCACTGGTCAGGTTTCTTACCCTGGAATCAGGGCGGGAATTACCGATTTAAATCCCGATCTCAATGCCGTAGCGACCGATGCAAACGGCGCAGTGTGGATTGGCACCCAGGACGGAATCATCATGTATAATCCAGAATATATGAATGTTATGGCAATGCCTTTAACTTCTGTACGGAAGGTTTCGGTTTATCTTTCGGATGAACCAGCAGTGCCCGGCGAAGTTTTTCCGCACAACCGGAACAACATATCCTTCGAATACGCAGGAATCTGGTTCAACAATCCTGAAAAGGTGAGTTTCAGGATAAAATTGGATGGCAACGATCCCGAATGGATTTATACCGGAGACCGAATTTACACCTATTCCAGCCTGAGACCCGGAAAATATACCTTCAGGGTGCAATCTGCTGTTAACAATGACTTCACCTATGCCAATGAAGCAGCTTTCAGTTTTGTGATAAAGGCACCGTTTTACACGCAGTGGTGGTTTATTATGTTCGCATTGATAGTATTATCGGCAATCATTTACTTTCTGTTTAAAACACGTTTAAACCGCATCAGGCGCGAACAGCAGCTGCTGAGCGAAAAAGCAGAGTCGCAGTTTCAGTTGCTTAAAAGTCAGGTAAATCCGCACTTTCTGTTTAATAACTTCAGTACTTTGATGGCAATCATTGAGGAAGATACTGAGACCGCCATTGAGTATGTAGGCAAGCTTTCAACCTTTTTCAGGAACATTCTTGAGTATCGCGACAAAGACCTTATTCCGCTGGCCGAAGAGCTTGAAATCGTTGACAATTATATGTTCCTTCAGCGAAAACGCTATGGCGACAACCTCAGGGTTGAAAAAAATGTGGATGCAGATTCATTGTCAAGTTTGATTCCTCCGCTCACACTTCAGTTAATTCTTGAAAATGCCGTGAAGCACAACATAGTTTCACAGGCGAAACCGCTAAACATTACCATTCGCAATGAAGCTGACCGGTTGATTGTGGAAAATACCCTGCAGATCCGGAAAACTTCAGAACCTTCCACCGGAATGGGGCTTCAGAATATCAGAAGCCGATATCAAGCCCTTTCCGGAAAGGAAATTGTGATAGTGCAGACCACAGATCTGTACAGTATATCGCTGCCATTGATTTACGATAATTCACTGAAATCATGAAAATTCTGATTGTTGAAGATGAGCCGGCAACCGCCCGCAGAATGCAGAAATTGCTGATGGAATCAGATTCGGAAACGGAGATAACGGGCATCACCGACAGCATTGAAAGCAGCGTTGCATGGCTGAAAAATCATCCGCATCCCGATCTTGCGTTTATGGATATTCAGTTGGCCGATGGGGATAGTTTCGATATTTTCGGTGAAGTTGAGGTTAATTTTCCGGTGGTTTTTACAACAGCATTCGATAAATATGCCATTGAAGCTTTTAAAGTCAACAGCATTGATTATTTGCTGAAACCAGTTGAAAAGCCGGCAGTTGAAAAGGCACTTGCAAAATTCAGAAAATTGAACCCTGCACCTTCACCTGCCATAGATTATGCTAAACTGGCGGCTATGATTCAGCAACCATCAAAACCAGAAGCACCGAAGCGGATGCTGGTAAGGTTTGGCGATCGCATTAAGGCTGTGGATTACAATCAGATCGCATATTTCTACACCATTGAGAAACAGGTTTTTTGCACCACATTTACCGGCGACAATTACCCGGCTGAATATAGTCTTGATAAGCTTGACGAATTACTTGATTCTACCCGGTTTTTCAGGATAAACCGCAGTTTTATTGTGAATTACGACGCCATTTCAGCCATGACTTCCTGGTCGAAATCAAGGGTAAAGCTTACTTTGAAACCTCCCTCAACACTTGATTCTGTCACCAGTACCGAACGTTCGGGTGAGTTTAAGAAATGGCTGACGGGACGATAGCGGAATTTCGAAAAATAGCAGATTTACAAGATATACAAATCAGCTTCAATAAATGAATGTGCGCAGCTCCGGGTTAATAATTGTTAAATGTGGGGAAGTCTGAACACCGGGGTAAAATATTCATTTCACGCAACCGTTAAACGCGAAACCAATTCTGCTAGATATGTCAAATCCATCCACTTTCAGCAAAATCAATCAATGGGCGCGGAATTCCATCAGCCTCAAATTACTTGTCATCGGCATTTTTGTGCTGATTCTTCTTATCCCTTCGGGGATGGTTCAATCACTGATCAGTGAGCGTGAAATTACCCGGAATCAAACCATTTCCGAGATATGGAAAACATGGGGCGACAGGCAGGTTTTATCGGGTCCGGTTGTGTCTGTTCCGATTGTCACCAAACAGATTACCACAAACAACACATACGAATTGGTTACCCGCTATTTGCACTTTTTACCTGATGAACTGGATTTTGACGGAGATGTAGTGCCCGTGGTGCGTTATCGCAGCATTTACGAAGTGGTGCTCTATTCAGCAAATCTGAAAGTCAGCGGAAAGTTCAAACCGTTCTCTCTTGCCGGACTTGGTGTAAATCCCGACGAAATCCAATGGGAGAATGCATTCGTGTCGTTCGGAATTTCAGATATGAAAGGGGTGAAGGAGAATATTGATCTTAAATGGAATGATTCGGTTTACCGAATGGAGCCAGGTGTTCCTGTAAGGGAAATTATTAATGGCGGTGTCAGCCTGCCAGTTGTTCTTGATCCTGCACAATCGCATTCTTTTAGTTTTGACCTGAATATCAATGGCAGTCGCTTGCTGACTTTTCTGCCGTTTGCTTCCGAAATGAACGTGAAGCTGGCCTCCACATGGAATAATCCTTCATTCGAAGGTGCATTTATACCGGTTGAGAAAGATATTACCAAAGATGGATTTACAGCACACTGGAAAGTACTTGAGTTGAACAGAAATTACGGTCAGAAAGGGATAGGCAGCTTTATCAGCGACGGAGAGGTGCTTTCAAATCCGGCGTTTGAAGGCGATCGCATAAATTCTGACAATCGTGCAGGTGGTTTCGGCGTAAACCTCTTGATGCCGGTTGATCAGTACCAGCGAACCACCCGGGCAGCCAAGTATGGCATACTTTTCGTAATTCTTACATTTGTTACTTTCTTCTTCTTCGAATTGCTGCGCAAAAAGTATGTACATCCGCTTCAGTACCTGATTGTTGGATTCGCAGTTATGTTATTCTACCTCTTGTTGCTTTCTCTTGCAGAGTACCTTTTGTTTGATCTTGCCTACGGTATTTCAGCTTTGGTTGTAACGCTGATGGTTATGCTTTACGCCGGTGCAATTTTCAGCAACCGTAAATATGGTATCATTGTGGGACTGATACTGTTTATGTTGTATGCTTATTTCTATACGCTGCTCCAGTTGCAGTTGTACTCATTGCTTTTCGGATCAATAGGTATGGTGATAATGCTTTCCATTATCATGTTATTAACCCGCAACCTTCACCGCGAAAGACAATCTGAAGACATTGAAGGGGATTAGTAAGACATTTTTAAGCATTAAGATTTGCCGCGGCGAACTTAGTGTGGATTGGGATTGTAGATGTCCTTGTTTCTTTTTTTAATGAATTAATTATTAATAATATACAGGTTTGTAGGATGTCATCCTGAGTTTGTACTCAAAAAATTTGAGCATAATGCATAAATGACAGTATATCAAGCGTTCAGACACTTCGACTCCGCTCAGTGTGACATTCGTTTATAGTGTTCACTGCATCATCTTAATGCACTAATTATCTATTCTATACGATGTCCTCCTGAGCGGAGTCGAAGGATCGGACGAACAATCTGTCATTGGTAGCGGAGTCGAAGGACAAAAACGTTTAAAGCACTTCGACTTCGCTCAATGTGACATTGATTTATAGATAACGTTGTTTCTTTCTAATACATTATGTTTTCCTCTGCCAACGTTCACTTATTGGCCGATGACATAAAGTATAATGAAACCGAAAGAAGCATCACATTCAACACCTGAGGCAGCGTAACCTGTGGAACAAATCCGAGGTAGATATAATATGCAAACAAAAGACTGAGCAAAAGCGCCGAAACCACAGTTAATGAAGGCTTTGAAGTAAATCCTCCGGCAAAAAGCAAAACGCCGAATAAAACAAAAGCCAGTGCAATATAAAAAGTCTGTGTTTCATATTGAAGGTTGAGAATGGTTTTTCCATGCTGCAGCACCAGATAAGTCAGCAGCGAAATCCTTAATAGCCACCTTGAAGCAGGAAGCAGCGATTTGACTGGTTTCATTTTCTTTTAATTTAGTTAGATTATATCAACCTTAACCTCAACCTCAACCTCAATCCAAAATCCGAAATCAGATGTCGGAGGTCAGATGTCTGAGGTCGGAAGTCTGAGGTCACAATCTGAAATTCTCAACCTCAACCTCAACCTTGACCTCAACCTCAAACTTATTTTCCAGTATTCAACTTAAGTCCGAGTTCATCAAGTTGTTCCTGTTTAATGGGCGAAGGTGAATCAATCATCACATCGCGGCCTGAGTTGTTTTTCGGGAAAGCAATATAGTCACGGATACTTTCTGATCCGCCAAAGAGCGAGCACATACGGTCGAAACCAAAGGCAATGCCGCCGTGAGGAGGAGCCCCGAATTCAAAGGCATTCATCAGAAAACCAAACTGAGCCTGTGCGTCTTCGTCGGTAAATCCGAGTATGGTAAACATTTTTTTCTGTAAATCTTTGTTGTGAATACGGATTGAACCTCCGCCAACTTCAACGCCATTGATAACCAGATCGTAAGCATTGGCCCTCACTTTTCCTGGATCGGTATCGAGCAAATCAATGTCCTCCGGTTTTGGTGAAGTAAACGGATGGTGCATGGCGTAATAGCGTTTGGTATCTTCGTCCCATTCGAGCAACGGAAAGTCAACCACCCAAAGTGGAGCAAATACTTCAGGGTTACGTAAGCCAAGCTGGTTGCCCATTTCAAGGCGAAGTTCCGACATGGCTTTGCGGGTTTTATTTGCTGCTCCGGCCAAAATCAGAATCAGATCACCGGGTTTGGCTTCAAATGCTGCTGCCCATTGTTTAAGATCATCTTCAGTGTAAAATTTATCAACCGATGATTTCATACTTCCGTCTTCATTATAACGCAGATAAACAAGCCCGCTGGCTCCAACCTGAGGCCGTTTTACAAAGTCGGTAAGAGCATCCAGTTGTTTACGGGTATATCCTGCACATCCGGAAGCATTTATTCCTAAAACAAGCTCAGCATCATCAAAAACCTTAAAATCATGACCTTTGGTCAGCTCAGTCATTTCAACAAAAGTCATCCCGAAGCGGATATCAGGTTTGTCATTGCCATAATACTTCATGGAATCAGCAAATGTCATCCGCGGAAGCCCTGAAATCTCAACGCCTTTCACCGCAGTGAACAGGTGCTTGGTCAGTCCCTCAAAAGTTTCCAGAATGTCATCCTGGGTAACAAATGACATTTCGCAGTCGATCTGGGTAAATTCAGGCTGGCGGTCGGCGCGAAGATCTTCATCGCGGAAACATTTCACAATCTGAAAATACTTGTCAAGACCAGCAACCATAAGCAATTGCTTAAAAGTTTGGGGTGATTGCGGAAGCGCGTAAAACTGACCTTCATTCATCCGCGAAGGCACCACAAAGTCGCGGGCACCTTCAGGTGTTGATTTGATGAGCACAGGAGTTTCAACTTCAATGAAACCGATGTTGTTCATGTAATTGCGGGTTTCAATGGCCATGCGGTGCCTGAGCAGGAGATTGTCGCGTACACTGCTGCGGCGGATATCGAGGTAACGGTATTTCATGCGTAGTTCGTCGCCGCCATCGGTATTTTCTTCAATCGTAAACGGAGGCGTTTTCGACGTATTCAGAATGACAATTTTATCAACAATAATTTCTATATCACCGGTTGACATTTTCGGGTTTTTATTGCTGCGTTCGGCAACGGCTCCGGTGGCTGAAACCACAAATTCGCGGCCAAGCCTGCGGGCTTCTTCACACAATGCCGCATTGGTTTCCATGTTAAAAACCAGTTGAGTAATTCCATAACGGTCGCGCAAATCAATAAATGTCATACCACCCAGATCGCGTGATCGTTGCACCCATCCTGAAAGAGTTACTGTTTGCCCTTTGTGTGAAATGTTTAATTCTCCGCAGTTATTTGTTCTTAGCATATTGATAAAATTTTGAGGTGCGAAATTAATCATTTTTATGCAGTCAGGCGAAGCCTTTAGATGATGTAATAATTTTCAGGTTTAGGGTATTACCTTTTGGCAATTTAGCTATTAAACAGTATATATTCAGAGTATTTACCGGAATGCCAGACGGTTAGTGCCCTTAAAATTTCATTTAATATCCAACTGCCATGCAAAAGCTGTGGTTACTAATATTTTTTCTGGCGCTCCCTTCATCCGTGCTTTTTTCGCAGAGGGTTGAGATTATTCCCTATCCCGATGCGGTTTCACTGTCGGCGGATGGATGTGGAAAAGTTTATCTTTCAAACACAGATGCAAAAGTGCTGATGGAACATTTTTCAGCAGAATTTACTCCTGACAAAATTATCCCGGTAAAAGACGGATATTTTTCAGGATACAGATTGTGTTTTACTTCAGGCAGTTGCCATCCGCAAGCCGAATCTGCCGACTGGATTCAGATTCTGACCATTGATCAGGATGCTGCACTGGCGTGGTTCAAAAAAAATTCTCCGGAATTGCTCTCATATCCTTTTGATGGTTTAAAAGCCTGTGTTGGAGAAAATGGATACAAAATGGCGGATTACAAGGAAATAGTTGAACGTTACAGATACATTTCCTGCAAAATGTACAGGCAAACCATTGCACCCGATGGCTCAGAAACAGATGAAATGACTGCAAATATTCAAAGAGCAGTACTCAATATGAGTGGCAAACATGAAGCACAATATGTGTCAGTATCATCAGGTGGTGTTTTTTCGAACGAATCATCCAACAGACAAAACGCCGGCTACAACTCAGTTGATGAGTGGATAAAGTGCTTCGAATATATTGAACGGCTGGGCTACGTCACGCTTATAGAATTTAATGAACCGGCAACTGTTCCGTTTTAGCACGCATATAGAAAATATATTTTCGGAAACCCTTGATTTTCTGCTAAATAAGTTGTATATTGCGGGAATAATAAACCAAATCTCATGGCATCATGGCAACACGTATTTTGCTGGTGTCATTGTTTCTTTCTTTATTGATTGCCTGCGAAAAGAAAGAGGATGACGTTATTCCCGGCCAGAATTACACAGGCACCCTTGAGTTGGAGTACGTCCGATCGTTTCCAACATTCTCAACATCTCTTCAGATTCCGATAACAATTTCTTCCTCAGGTCTTGTGGCATTATCACAACCTGTTCCCCTTGAATTTCAGGGAGAATCAGACAAAATTATTGAGGGAGAGCGTATCAGAATAAAAGAAGAAGGAATTATCAACATCTCCGGCATTGCTGCAAAGTGGCTTAAAAAGGAAGGCAGACAATACCTGGAGGTTTCTCTTGACTTTGCATTGTCAGGACAACAACAGGTGTGGAAATGGAATGATTATTACTGGCTTCAAATGTCTGAAGGTCCTTATTCTCTGATGGACCCCGTTGAATGCCCTATGATGTTCCGGATCGACAATGCAGTGCTTTCTGAATCTGTTTGTGCCGCCCGCTGCGACGACTGCTGGGGCCACAACAACTTCAGGTGGAGACTAATGCTCACCCCTGAATAACGAGGGAATGCATTAAGGAAGCTGTCTCTGAATCCAAAGTTTGTAAGGAATGATGAGACAGCTTCTTTAATAACGAAGGCTAAATCGCTTAAGGCACTTCGTTCCGATAGCTATCGGAACGAAGGACTTAATGATCAATTTTCAACCATTTAATCTTTAATGCAACGATGTAAGAAAAATATCAATTTTTACACCATTACTCTATCCTGATCCGTATTCCTTCAGAATGTGCCGAAAACTCCGGTGCATACATACATTGTACACTTGTTACGCCGTTTGAAAATTCCCCTTTTTGCGAAGCCACCAGCGGATATTCAAATACCCAGGTGCCTTTCGGCAGATAGTTAAAGAAGAAATTTGTAGCAGCATCGCGGGTATTTTCGTAGTAACCCAGCCCTCCGTTCCATTTGTATCCCGACAAGGTGTTTACCGGCTCAAAGCCCGAAGCACGCATGTCTTTCAAATGCACATATTCAAGGTCGCGGTCGGTGCGGAGTTCTACCCTTACCACTACCTGCGTGCCGATTTTCAATGGATTGGATGAGGTAATTTCTTCAAGCACAGGGCCTGCATCGGTATTGGTTTTGATGTAAAGCTTTTTACTGACGCTCAGCGGACTATCATGCGATGTTACCTTGTCAAGATTCTCAAAATACTGCCAGTAAACTGCTCCCCAGGCCGGGCCTTCGGTGGTTTTGCTGACATTGATGTTGCCCATGCCGGCTTTTATATCACCGCCTGTCCAGGCTGTTTTGAAATATGAAGTTCCGGCTTCTGATTTAATATCTGAAGCATCGGGATCAACAATCTGACCACCCAGACTTATTTTTACACCCGATTCGGTTTGCAGCCAGTCGCCACCGCGCAACAGCAATGCATATACTGCATCGGCGGTAGCCCGTGAGGTTGCCCAGTTTTGCGTTTGTTTCTGCTTCAGCAGCCAGGTTTTCATCTGATCAACGGCTTTGCGGTCATTGCCAAGCTCTTCAAACAATTCAATCAGCAACGCCTGAGTTTCAACCGGTGCCTGATACCAGAAGTATCCCCCTGAATTGTCGTGCCAATACATGCCCATTTCAGGATGGCTGGTTGATTTTTCGCGCATCGATTTCATGATGGAATTCGCGGTTTTGGCATCACCGCTTCTTCCTGCCCACAGCGCAATCATCCCGCGTGTATACAAACTCTGGCTTGTCTGATATTTACGCGCCTGAGCTCCAAAATATGCGATTGCTTTTTCGGCTTGTTTTGCAGGGTCAGCAATGACTTTTAAATAACTCATTGCATAAAGAAACAGAATTTGATCCTGTCCCGGATGGATTTTGTCGAAATCTTTCGGGTGATCTTTCATGATGCGTTCATAATCTTCAATAAGCCGGTTGCTCAGGTAAGTAACTGCCTGCTGCACCATTCTTTTTGAAGCTTCGTCCTTTTTCAGGTCAATAACCTTCAGGTGGTGCATACGACCAAATCCGGTTACTATAAGTTGTGTGATATAACGACTTTCTGGCATGCCTTCAAACCAAGGCCATCCGCCATTTACCGATTGCGATTGCTGTAATTTCCTGCTGGCAGACTCTCTTTCAGCAGCCATGCGGTTTATGTCAAACATCAGGGCAATGCGCTGTTTTTGCTCCGATTCATTGCGACCCTCCATCAGCCAGGGAGTTTCTTCAAGCAGCAGCGCTTTCAGTTCCTGGTTTTTTTCGAGGTTCGAAAGCAAGGCAACGGGCGTAAGGTTCTTCCAGGTTTCAAACACAGCCCTTATTTTGGGACTGCTGTTGGCAATATATGCTGCCAGACTGTTGGCATATAAGCGATTAAATGTCTGATCGGTGTTTTCCTGGGTGCTTTCTGCCAGATACGGGAGCGCCTGCACCGCGTACCATGCCGGGTTTGAAGTAAACTCAAGCGTAAGCCTGTGATTGCGCAGCGTTGTGCTTCCATTGGCCTGATTCAGCAATTTGTCAAAACTGAAGTCTTTGGTTTCATTTCCATTGACGGGCAAAGGCAGGGTTTCGGTGACCAGCATGCGGTTGGTGAGCACAGGCAGCATTACCTCTTCGCCATCGCTGTGATTTCCGGCTGTAGCCGTAATACGAACCATTACAGCATCAATTCCGGCAGGAATCTGTAAATCCCATCCAACGGTGGTATTGCCTCCGGTTTCTAGCTCAAAAGGTTTTGAAAGTGCACTGTTGCTGAATAAATCATCTACAGGTTTCAGGGTAAGGGCATCAAATACCTGCAGTTTTGCAACTCCCTGCAAAGGATTTAAAGCCAGATTACTCACCTTGGACTGAATTGTGATTTTGTCGCCTTCGCGGAAGAAGCGGGGCAGATTTGGAGTAACCATCAGCTCTTTACGGGTAACAACTTCTTTGCTGAACTGTCCATACCTTAATTCTGAGGTGTGCGCGAGTCCCATAAAATTCCAGCGGGTAAGTGCTTCAGGAACTGTAAATTCAACCCAAACTTCTCCTTCAGCGTTTGTAGTAAGCTGAGGATAGAAGAAGGCCGTTTCCTGAAGGTTTCGACGGATTTGTGGCTCTCCTTCTTTTGCTGCAGAATCTTCGAACGTTAATTCAACGCTATCTTCTGCAATTTCTCCTTCACCGGGGGAGGGAGGAGGCAGCATTCCTTCGTTCATGCTTGCTTCAGGCATCATAGCATCCGCCATTACACCTGATCTCAGGCTTTTGCTCCGGTATAACATGCCACCTGACATGTAGTATCCAAACCAGTTCAACTGATCGTAACCCCTGGATACGCCTTGAGCCAAATCTCCGCGATCCCAGGGCAGGGAATAGCTGAAGGTTGTCTGAAAAGACTGATCTTTTTCCCAGAATTGGTTGTCATACCACTTTTCAAATACCTGAAAATACCAGTTGTGCGGACTGAATGCATCCAGCGAAGCATCGTACATGCCGGCCAGCAATTCGGCATTTAATGGTTTGCCATCCGGATCGGTGATTTTAAGTTTCCATTTCTCTGTTCCGCCAGGCAGCAGTGGGCTGCGGAAGGTTTCAAAGGTAATGTTCAGTTGGTGTTTTGTATCCGGAATTTCAACTGAAGTATTGTAAACATAACTCCGGTTATCGAAAATCATGTTGATAGTCAGGAATATACTTCCTGTAAAGTCTGACGGAACTTTAAATTCGAGCACTTTCTGTTCCTGAGAAATATTCACCCACTCCTGTTTCACGGCTTTGCCCTTTGCCTGCACTTCAAAATGAATGCGGGCATTACTGGCAGCGGTACCGGCCAGCAGACGGATGGTTTCCCCTGCCTTTACCTCCGGGGTAAGCAAATAACTCCACAGGGCAGCTTTTACAGGAGGTTTCTTTGATGCCGGGGCAAAAACAACCACCTCTTTGTCGGTGCTTACTTTTTCGCCAAATGCATCGGTTGCACTCAATGTGATCAGATACCGTCCCGGCTCCCATTTAGATATTCCCGGAATCGTGATCATGCTGTCGGTGGCAGCATTGAAAGTACTTTTAAAAACAGATTTTTCCTTCGCTGAAGCCTGATTTTCTTCATCCATATACAAATCAGATGGAAGTTGCTTCACAAATTCCTCGCGTGTGTAAATTGCCATATCAGGCGTTTCCCAGTTGCGGTTGCGGGTAAAACGCTCTTTTTGTTTCAACCGGAATGCCTCTAAGGTAATGTTTGCCGGAGTAGCTTTGCCATTCAGATTGGTGGATGTCAGCTTATAAGTTTTTGAATCTTCTCTGTTCAGTGAAGCTGGAATTGCCAGCTCAAGCAACAATGCTTTACCGCTCACCCGCACATTGGTGGTGGATGAACGTGTTTCTCCGTTAATGTCTGTAACATCGGCATAAATGGTGTAATTATACACCGGGTCAAGGTTTTGCGAAGCTGTTGGTTCTGGCACCGCATCAAATTCTATCACGAAAGTGCCATCAGGAAGTGTGGAAAGAGTACCGTTGGCAATTTCACTTTCGGGTCCATATCGCGGCCAGAAACCCCATCCGTAACGGAAGAAAGGATAGGAAACCGAACGCACCACGCGGTAACTGACCGCTGCATCCGTCACCGGAATTCCGGTATAACTTTCTGCTTTTCCCGAAAGGCTCACCTTCTCATTCAAACGATAACTTCCGGTAATCGGGAGAAACTTCACCTCAAATTTTGGCCGCTTGTATTCTTCAACGCTGAAATGGGTATTTCCGCTGTTGTTCTCAATCCTGAAATGACCGCCAAGCCCTGAAGCCGGCAAAACAAAGCTTCCGCTGAATGATCCAAATTTGTTGGAAACAACATCAACTGACGAGACTTTCTGACCATTGACATCAAAAAGGTTTACGGTTGAACGATTATCTTCAATCACACGATTGTTATCGTCTTCATTTCCTGTTACAATTCCTTTGAAATGAACACTTTGACCCGGACGGTATATTGCCCTGTCGGTGAAGAAAAAGGTTCGCACTTTTTCACCTTTCTGCGGAGGATTGTTGCTGTGCCTGAAAAAGTAGTTCTCAATGACCAAACGGTCATCTTTTATCGAAAAATCAAAAGACAGCATTGTATTATTCCGTTCGCCGGTGCTATTTATGGTAAACGAGCCATCCGGAGCAGTTGTATAAGATTCAGCATCTTTGCGCTTGGTTGAGCGACTCTGGTAATCATATTCGCTGTAGAAAGACTTAACAGCAACACCGGATATAGGTTTTCCGGTGCTTCGGTTAAGAACGTAGATCAGTCCTGTGCCATCATCGTTACGGCGGCTGATATAACTGATGCTGGTTGACCAGAAATCCTTAATTACAATGGGTGAAATTTTGCGGTCAAACTTTTCATTGCCCGAAACAATCAGGGCATAAAATCCAACCCCGGTGGGTGGCACAATCAGTTCCGCGCTGTGCTGCCTGAAATCATCTGTTTCTGGTAAAGTTACTTTCCATTCCTTCACGGGGATGCGCGCAAGTAATTTATCAGTCCCTCGCTCGTTGTAAATCGCCGGCTGTAATTCGGCATCTTTATCATAATCGAGTTTTACAAGTCTTAACCACAGCTGTTTTGTATTTCTGAAATTCAGCAGCACCGGAAATGCCTGATCAGGTTCAACTTCCTGATGGATGTTAAAACCAAGAGAAGGTTCTTCGATGGATTGAAGAATAACGCGGCAGTTTTTGGCACCATCACTTTCCGGGAATTTTTCAATGGCTTTCAGGCACCATTCTCTTGCAATAACGTAGTTTTTGTTTGCTTCCGGCTTTCCTGAACCTGAGCTTTTCTGATAAATTATTGCTTCATCCTGATACCAGAAACGGGCAATTTTTTCCATCACATCGGCTGAAACCGGATGATTTGTATATTTCTCTTCAAGGCTCAGCAGGGTTTTCAGATACAGGCTGTCCTTGATGGTGATATTCCCCTGATCTTTAACAAACTCAAGCCTTTTGAGTATCGCATCCACAAGGGGAACCGGGTCTTTGTCTGATAAATGAGACTTTTCGACTTCCTGAAGCAGTCCAATCGCAAAATAATGAAACGATAGTTTGTCGGTAGTCTTGATTTCAAAAGCTGAGAAAGTTTCCGGCATGCCCAGCATTTCAGCATCATTCATCACAAATGGGTTGATGGGCCTGGTAATGGAGGCTTCATCGGTGCTGAAAAAGTCAATGGCACGGTGGGCAAGAAAATCAAAAAGTGTGGGCCTGTATTTTTTGGAACCATCGGTGGTTTGAAGTATGGGATCATACATTTTCAAAGAAACCGACTGAAGTAATTCAGCATTGGAAACCGAAGCCAGGTAGTGTGCCGAGGTAGTTTCTGCGAATTTCCGGGCATCCCAGGTGGCGATGTCATCGGATGTATTTTCTGACAAAACCGTTTGATCAAGAATGCGATAACGGTTTTGCTGGTAATACTGCCAGTAAAGGTCGGCAAGAATCGAGTGCAGTATCTGACGCGCAGGCTCTGGTCTGGCGGAAAGGTTTTTCTCGGTTTCGCCAATGTATTTTAAAATGAAACCCTCCTCAAAATCGCTGCGCAATCTCAGTTGGTAGATGGATGCCTTTAGAAATTCAGGCATATCACCATCTTTTTCAGCTTTTTGAAAAATGGAATTTACTACTTCCAGTGCAGATTTTGGCAGACCTTCCGCGATAAGTGAATCTACTTTGGTCCATAAATCTTTATTGTCGGCTTGCACTTGCATTTCGGGGCTGTTTTTTTGTGGAAATACCAGAGAGGTGTTTGTCAGGCTCAATGATGCTGCGGCAGCAATCAAAGCGATAAGGCTGAGCGCCAGAAGGATTTGTTTTTTCATATAATTCATAATTTATAATCAGAAGAAAACTATTATCGTGAGACCTAAATTGCCACCAAAACTCCAAACCACCAAATTACACCAAAATCAATTTGGTGATCTTGGGAGATTTTAATCAGGCAAACATCTGAAGGTTCAAAAATTAGATGCAATTTAATTCAAATTTCCACAAACCCAGTTGATTTATTTCAGCCCTGCGTTTTTTTACTTTTTTGATGAAGAACCGTTGCCTTTCCCTGCCGTGACTTTTGAAGTTATTGGATTTCTCAATCCTTCATAACTGATCAGCTCCATTTTTACAGAACCGACAATCACTGCCGAACTTACCATAACCGGTACCCGGTTTTTATCGTCGGTAATCCACAACTCCATGGGGTAGGGTTCGCTGAAAACATCTCCCTTTATAACCATTGGCTTAAATTTGAGGCAGTTGAATGTTCCGACTGCAGTTTTTATTTGTTCCCGGCCAAGGAAAACGATTTTTGAGACGTACAGAGAATCATCCAGAAAAAAGGAAAGCGGGAACGATTCGTTGGGCATAACGCCTGTTATGTCAAGGGTGCGGGCATAGTAGAAAACCGAAAGAATATCCTGCGAATTGGGCGGTATTTTCTTGACTGCATTCCGGCTTACCGCAATTCCTTTGCTTTGGTTAAAGGTAACCTCATCGTCCTTTTTATAGCCACCTTCACGTGTTCGGCGTATAAAATACCATGGAATTATTGCCTCTTCATCCACAAAAGTTTCAAAGCGATCATTTACCTTAAAGAACAGGTTAAAAGCCCCTTTAGAATGACCTGTGCCGACAATGTGGTAGGATTCGCGTCCGTTTTTGGTGGCTGATTTCTTTTTCACTTCCAGATTGGCTTCGCCGGCTGTAACCTTGCCGGTAAGCATTGATTGATAATACACCCTGAAGGTGAGTTTTTCTCCCCGGGTAAAAGCAGTGTTTTCAACAGATCGGTAAGGCTGAGTGGAAGCAAGCAGATGTAAAAGTGCAACACCAACAAAAAGCAGCATGTATCTTATAGCGCGGGGGTAGTTCATTATGAGTCCTTTTAATGGCTGGTTTGCAAAAAGCGTTCCAAAAACAAGTAAGCGGCATTTCGCCTTTTGCCGACATTATTACAACAAACGGAGTTTGTATAAGTTCCGGGGTTGAAGTGAAAGGGGTGGGGGAGGTAACCTATTCCTTTTTTGAAGCCCTTTTTCTTGTTAGCAAACCCAAATCCTGTAATGTCTTGCCAATGGTATCATCTTTGGCTAAACAGAGAATGTCGTCGTCTAATTGAAGTGCATACAACACGCGCAGATAGATACCGATTGATACAGTGGGAGTGCCTTTTTCAATGCGGGAAATAGTCAACTCAGAAGCCATAGCCCGATCTGCAATCTGGGCAATGCTAAGATTACGTCTTAGGCGGGCTAACTTAATCTGCTCACCAACGGTTTGCATTTTTTGTTCCAGTTTTCGGGGTAGTCTGTTCCCCTTTGTGCTTTTTGTCATAAGCTTAACCCTTCATATAATATGCAAAAATAGTTATTTATATTCATTATATGATAGGTTGGGAAATTATTTAAGAAATTGGAGAGGTTTTCCATTGTCCACCTCATCCCCCTTCATCACTTTAGTGTGACGGGGCAGGCTGCCATTCGGCACCTTGTCCTGCCTTCGACGATGGTTCGGCGAAAGCTCACCAACCCAAGCTCAGGCACCACAAGGAGAAGGACGTTCCAATTAAGCTTTTGTCCAATTACTTTTCATTCTCAATATTACTCCTTCTTTCTCCTTGTCTCCCAGTCTCCTTGTCACCCCGTCTTAAAATCGTCCATCGTTTCGGTCTCGACTCCGCTCGACCTCCGTTCGTTTGTCCCTCGACCCTACTTCCGTCCCTCGTCCCTATTCTACGTCCCTCGTCCCTAACTTTACCTTCCTCCCTCGACTCTAACCTCCAATGCTTCTTTAAGATTTACAACAATCAGCGCCTTATCAGATTTATCATATAAAAAATCACCATTTACAATTGCTCCGGGAGTTGCCTTTAACTCAGCAACACGGTTGCCGGACTCATCGATAACGGAACATTTATCCGCTTTTGAAATCAATCTGTAACCCGAATATTGATTGTGGTAAAACATCAACGCTTCCTTTTCAATGGTTTCTTCAATCTCAAGCTGACTGTTTATCGAAAGAACTTTACCATCGGTTGTCACCACAAACAAATTTTCGGGCCATAGCTCAAACAAAGCCATTACTTTATTTTCACGCTCAATAAAGATATTTGAGCCGGTAAAATATTCAAGCCCGATTTTATTTTCGAAATCAAAATCTTTTGTTGCCAATCTTTGCCCGTCAGCCATGTCACAAACCATAATTTTATCTCTGAAAAGCAGGTATATCTTATCATTGACCACTTCGTGACTAAGAATCTGTAGTTCCTTCTCTTTGATAAAGGAAAAATATTTTTGCACGCCGGTTTCTCTGTTGAATGCCGCAACAAACGGCTCTCCGATCTTAGCCTTTCTCACGCCCAGATTTCCAAGTCCGGTGTTTACCATATAAACCGAATTGTCATCAAGATAAAGTGCCGACTGGCTTCCCATATCCTCAGGAATAGGATAATGCCAAACCAATTGACCGGTATTTTTATTGAGTTTAACAATCTCATCCCTTGTGGCAAAATAAATGTAAGCACTGTCAATCAAGGTGTTTGAAACCAGATCTGTTACCACATCATGTCCTGAGGTTACCATAAAAGTTCCTGTGAGCAGACCCAGTGCCAGACCTGCTGCGTTTGCTGCTACCATTCCCGTGTAGTCCTTTTTCCCGGTAAGGGCATGATAATCCCATCCTTTGCCGGTGCGCAGATTCACCGCATGAAGGCCGGATGAAGCAACAATCAAAGTGGAATCGTTGATATAGAAAGCTTCGTTCCAGCCATAGTCGCGTTCAAGAAGGCGTTCCCATTTTACAGCGCCTGTCCGCATGTCAATGCCCTGCAGTTCGTTGGTGTAGCCCGAGGTACTCTTGTAACGGTAGCCAATCCCGATATCGGCGGCTGAGTTAACCATAATGATCCCGTTTTTTATTGTCCACAGGTTGTTTCCGGTATTCAGATCAAGGCTGGTACTTTTGCCCCCAAAACCTGTAATGAGATTGTTGTTGAAATTTTGAACAACATTACTTGCATAATACATCTCTCTACCCCATGCCGCGATGCCGGTTTTCGGGTCGAATTGAACCAGTTTACCGGTATTGTCTAGATATTTCCCGTTTCTGCTCAGATTCCTCAGTTGAAGGGTAATGTACCCGGTTTCAGTATCCAGATAAAAGTCGTGAACACGCTGCGGAAAGGTGTACAAAACTCCTTTAATTTCCGTATTGCTGATGATGTTTGTGCCAAATGTCTGTTCATTTGACAAAACCGTGATTGATACTGGCTGGGCATGGGCAGCGAAATGCAACGCCAGAAATAGTACAATGATTGAAATGATTTTCTTCATAAAAGGTTGATTTTTCTATCCGTTATTAATCTCAATCGTCTGGTAATGATTTTTTTTTACGCAAAAATGTCCGGCGCTGCGTAATGCGGATAATAGCTAAAGCATCAAATATACAAACAATTTAATAAGGGAACTGAAGGCAAGATTATTGCGGACTTTCGCGGTTTATTTAACAAACTTACAACTTACACTTCTGTTGCCAACCACCAGCCGGGCGATATACAATCCGGATGCAAGGTTGGGGTGAGGTACTACAACCACTCAGATTTTATTCAAGGCTGGTATAGAGACGCAAGCATTTCGTCTTTAATGACATTTTCTGATTCCACATTCCGGGATTCGAAGAAGACTCCCCTCTCCTTTTTTTGGAGAGGGGTAAAGGGTAAGGTCATAATTTACTAATATTGCAATGCAACCATTTCAACTACCATGCATCTCAGTTTTGGTCCGGACTTAAAGCGCTTCTGTATAATTGATGGATGAACAGCAACTCCTGAAGGATTGCCTGAACGGCAATGCGCAGGCCCAGAATCGATTATACGAAATGTATGCCCGCAAAATGTTCGGGGTATGCCTTCGCTATGCTTCAGACCGCAGCATGGCCGAGGACTTTATGCAGGAAGGCTTTATCCGGGTGTTTACGAAGTTAAGCAGCTTTAAGTTTCAGGGCTCATTTGAAGGTTGGATACGCAGGATTATGGTCAACACATCATTGGAATTGCTCAGGAAAAATGATGTGTTTCGTTTCAGTGTTGAGTTGGATAATCTGAATCAAATAGAGGATGAAGAAGAAAGTATACCTGATCAGATAGATGCGGAAGCATTGCTGAACCATATACAGGAAATGCCAACCGGTTTCAGGACTGTGTTTAATCTGTATGCGGTAGAAGATTTGTCGCATAAGGAAATTGGCAAAATGCTCGGCATCAGCGAAGGGACCTCAAAATCACAGTACGCGCGTGCCCGGGGCTGGTTGCAAAAACGTCTGAAAGATCAAAAGTGAATTGGTAATGTCTGATAAAAACGATAAAATAAAAAAACTGGCCGGTTTTGTTCTGTCCCGATACGAGGCTGAGCCTCCTGCTGATATGTGGAGTCGCATTCAGATGCAAATGCGGCGGAAGAAAAGGCTGTTCCTGCTCCGGGTTATGGCTATGGCGGCTTCTGTTTTGTTGTTGCTGGGCGTTGGGTTCTCACTGCTGATGCCCGGTAATGATCAGAAATTAAAAAGTGAAGGTCTGTCCGAAAGTAAAAAAACAGAATCTGCAAATCCAACCAAGAGAGCCAGGAAACAATCAACTTCTGATTTTAACGGACTGTCCGGGGCAGGCCGGGCAGAACGACCATCAAATACTTCACCAGCTAAGCAGGTTGTGAATATTAATGATATCACGATTAAACAGAGCGACGAGAAATTTATACCAACTGGTGCTGATCCAATGCCGGAATCAGATCACGAACAAAATGATATTCAGTCATTTGAACCTGATTTTACCGAAGTAACAATACCTGGTTATGTTTCGGTCAAACATGTTGATAAAGATACAAATGAAACCGATATCGTTAATACTCAGGAAACCAGCAATGATGTCATTCTTGACCTCAATACATTGAAACCTGATGACCCGGTTAAGCCATTAAAAGCAGCGACAGAAAATACCTGGAGCCTCGCCATGGGCTACGGAACAACCTCTGCCAGTGAGACAATGCAGCAGGATGCTTCACTTAAGTCGTCCGGCAGCAATTATAGCTATGATGGCCTGACTGCTGAGTTAGCCAATGAGACTTCTTATTTTGAAGAAGTTGAAAACATTTCGCACGATGCACCTCTGTCGTTGGGCTTTATCATCAGCTATCAATTCGGTAAACGATGGTATGCAGAAACCGGACTTTTGTACACCCGGCTTGGCTATCAGGTGAAAACATATGAACGGAATAACCTATACTACCAATATGGCAACGAATTGTATTATCTCGGAGTTCCGTTGGGTATCCGCGTTGCGATTATGGAGCGGAAACGCTTCGGGATATTTGCAACCCAATCGGTTATCATTGAAAAAGGGATTAAAAGCAGTAACTACACCTACACCTTTACACAAGGTGTATTATCCGGTTCAGAAAACAATGAGGCCGGCATCAGGGGGATTCAATTATCATTATTGACCGGCCTCGGAGCTGATGTAAAAATTGCCGGTAAAATGTCGGCTTATGGACAGGCAGGAATTCAGGTTTTTATGCTCAACAGTACACAGCCCTACAATATCCGGAGTGCCCGGGTTGCATGGCCATCGTTCCAGGTGGGTTTGAGAATGAAACTGGAATAATAATTCAGGCAACTACAACAACCAAATGCAACCTTTTCACCCACTCATCATCTCAATTAAGAATTTCAAAATCACAAGGCTATGAAAACCTCCAACCACGCACTGTTTGGCTTATTTTTCCTGATCACATCAATCTTTCTTTTTTCAGGATGCAAGGACAATACTTACGAAGAAATTACCTACAAAGCCAATGTTCCGGTTTACATGGGGCTCGATGAATTCAGGGGTGCTGTAAAGCGCACTACACCGCAATCACTCGAAAACCCGGGTAAGATCTACTTTAAAGACAATTACCTTTTTGTGAACGAATACCACAAAGGCGTTCATGTGATCAACAACAGCAATCCATCAGCTCCCGAAATGGTTGCTTTTATTGAAATTCCGGGCAACGTGGATATAGCCATCCGCCACAATATCCTTTTTGCCGATAGTTTTATCGACCTGGTGGCCATCGACATCACCGACCCGGCCAATCCGGTTGAAGTTGACAGGGTTGAGGATGCGTTCCCCAACGTATTGCCCCCGCTTGATTTCACTTATCCTGTTTATGGTCTCGACTTTGCCAAAGGGGTGGTTGTAAGCTGGGATGTAAAGGATGTTACCGAAGTTGTTGAAAAAGATGCCGGTTTTCGGCATGAATATGTGATGTTCGACGGGTCAGGGGCCCCTGCCATAGGTTCCAATAAAGTCAGTATCGGGCCTTCAGCAACCGGTGTCAGCGGATCGATGGCCCGATTTACCATCAATATGAACTATATGTATGCCGTGCACAACAACGACCTGAAGGTATTCAATATAGGAGAAACACCAGGCATTTCAACCGGGAATGTCATTCCGCTCGATCGCCAGGTAGAAACAATATTTCCTTACAACAACAAGCTATTCCTCGGGACCACCACCGGGATGATGGTCTATGACCTCAGTTCGCCTGCTACCCCGACTTTTCTTTCTGTTTTTGAGCATATCAACTCGTGCGACCCGGTAGTGGTTGAGGGGAATCTGGCTTATGTTACCCTTCGCTCGGGAACCCAATGCAATGGTTTCACCAATCAGTTGGATGTGGTGGATATTTCATCCGTCACCAATCCATTTCTGGTAAAATCGTATCCCATGTTTAACCCGCACGGACTGGGTATTGACAACCATACGCTTTTTATCTGCGATGGCGATGCCGGTCTGAAGGTTTACGATGCAACGGACCCGATGGAAATTCACATGAACCAATTGGCTCATTTTGCCGACATCAGGACTTACGACGTAATCCCATACAACGGATTGCTGATGATGATAGGAGCCAATGGACTGTATCAGTACGATTATTCAAATCTTGACAGTCTGATGTTGTTGAGTCATATTCCTGTTGTAATTCCATAATTTATGCAAAAGAGCTTTCCGGTCAACCGTAATTTCAGTCTGTATCCATTCATTTTGCTGATTCTTGTCATTATTTCTACCTCAGGTGCCAGTGCCCAGAGCAGAAAAGAGGTTACAGTTTACCTGAAATCAGGCGATGTTATTTTCGGGAAGGTCCTTTCGCAGGATAGCCTGGGAAACTATCGTATCTCAAACAGTTGTGGCATCACCCTGCTTACTTCCGGCGAAATCGACTACATCGAAAAAGGTGGTTTTTCACGCCCCGATCTGAAAAAAAGCGGCTATTACAACCAAAGCACATTTGCTCTTTTATTTGGCGAAGGGCAGGACGGATTTCAGCCAAAGCCTTCGCTTACCATGGTCAATGGCTGGCAGTGGGGGCAAAGGTTTTTCGCCGGAGTTGGTCTGGGATATGAACATTACGACAGAGGGGTTATGCCTTTGTTTGCGGAAGCGAAGTACATGTTTGGGACTGAATCATTTTCGCCGTTTCTGTCGTTCCGTATCGGATATGCTTTTCCTGTTGAGAATCAGAAACAAACTGATTACTATGGAAATATTACAGAAACATACGGTGGCATTCTCCTGAATCCGGAAGCAGGAATCAGGATAGCTGTCGGTTCAAAAAGCGCCTTTATAGTTGGTATTGGCTACAATTACCAGGAGCTGTCCTATAGGGAATCATATACCATCTGGGGTAACTACGATAAAACTGTATTTACAAACTACAACCGGATTTCCGTAAGGCTGGGGTTTATTTTTCAATAGGCTAACACCCGGTCGAACATTCACCTGCAGGGAAACGATATGCCGTGTCACTGCATGTGAATGTATGTTCATAACTTACGGAGAATGTTTACGTTTCCTCCGGCACAACCTGACGTCGCTGGCAGGAATTTACGTAATTCGCGGTTAAATAATTTCGCTCCGACGGTTAAAGAATCAGGTAATCCTGCTACACGCGCCAGGGGACGCGCGTAAACAGCAGGTGGAAAATCCCTAACCCAAAATAAATCAGCACTTAATCAAAAATTCAGGGAAATTTCCTAATTTTGCACCTCTTTTACAAATAGCCTAAACCCACAGGAGCATTAATGAAGAAATATCCTGAATATAAGCAACTTAACCTTACAGTTATCGGCAAAGATGTGCTGAAAACCTGGGAAGATGAAAACGTTTTTCAGAAGAGTCTCGATATAAGGCGCGACAGCAAACCTTATATCTTTTACGAAGGTCCGCCTTCAGCCAATGGAACTCCCGGAATTCATCACGTAATGGCACGTGCCATTAAGGATATATTCTGCCGCTACAAAACCATGAAAGGATTTCTGGTCAACCGTAAGGCAGGCTGGGATACCCATGGATTGCCTATTGAAATTGCCGTTGAAAAAACGCTCGGCATCACCAAAGAAGACATCGGCAAAAAGATTTCGGTTGACGATTACAACAAAGCCTGCCGCACTGAGGTGATGAAATACAAGGATATGTGGGACGACCTTACCCGAAAAATCGGATATTGGGTTGATCTTGAGCATCCTTACATCACTTTCGATAATAAGTATATGGAAACCATTTGGTTTCTGCTTGCGAAACTTTACGATAAAGGACTGCTTTACAAAGGTTACACCATTCAGCCATTTTCACCGGCTGCAGGTACCGGATTGAGCACACATGAGCTCAATCAGCCGGGTTGCTACCGCGATGTTAAAGACAATACGCTGGTGGCTCAGTTTAAAGTGATCCGTGATTCCAAATCCGAAAAGCTTTTTGCTGATCTGCATGGCGATCTTTTCTTTCTTGCCTGGACGACCACACCCTGGACACTGCCAAGCAATACCGCTCTTGCAGTTGGTAAAGGAATAGATTATGTGAAAGTTAAAACTTTCAACCCATACAGCCACCTGCCTGTTACTGTAATTCTGGCCAAAGAGCTGTGCAGCAAATACTTCCCTGAGAAAAATACTGAACTCTCACTTACTGATTACGAAGCCGGACAAAAAGCCATTCCTTTTAAATTGGTTGGCAACTTCAAAGGCAGCGAACTCGAAGGAATCCGTTATGAGCAACTGCTCCCCTATGCACAGCCTGAAGAAGGTGATGCTTTCAGGGTAGTGACGGGCGATTTTGTAACCACTGAAGATGGAACAGGTATTGTTCACATTGCACCCAGCTTTGGAGCTGACGATTTTAAGGTAGCCAGATTAAACGGAATCGGAGCCTTAACACTGGTTGATCGCCAGGGTCGCTTTACCGAAGAAATGGGCGAGTTTGCAGGTCGCTATGTTAAGGCAGAATATGCTGCCGATTACGATCCCGCGAAGGAAGACAATGTTGACATTGATATCATTGTCAAACTGAAAAAAGAAAACCGTGCTTTCAAAACCGAAAAGTACGAGCACTCCTACCCGCACTGCTGGCGCACCGATAAGCCGATACTTTATTACCCGCTCGACAGCTGGTTTATACGCACCACGGCTTACAAAGAAAAGATGCTTTCGCTGAACAAAACCATCAACTGGAAACCCGAAGCCACCGGAACCGGGCGTTTTGGCAACTGGCTCGAAAATCTGGTTGACTGGAACCTGAGCCGTTCGCGTTACTGGGGCACTCCGATTCCGATCTGGATGAGCGAAGACAAAGAAGAAATTTTCTGCATCGGCTCCGTTGCTCAGCTGAAAGAAGAAATTGAAAAAGCCATTACCGCCGGTTTTATGACGGTTAATCCTTTGGCTGCTTATATTCCAGGCGATAACTCTGACGAAAACTATAACACTTTCGATCTGCACCGTCCCTATGTGGATGATATTGTGCTTGTTTCAGCTTCCGGTAAGAAAATGCTGCGCGAAACCGATCTGATAGACGTTTGGTTCGATTCAGGCGCAATGCCTTTTGCACAGTTTCATTACCCGTTTGAGAACAAAGAAACGCTTGATCAGTATTTTCCGGCCGATTTTATAGCTGAAGGTGTAGATCAGACCCGTGGATGGTTCTTTACACTTCACGCCATCGCAACCATGGCATTCGATACACTTTCGTTCAAAACAGTGATATCCAATGGATTGGTGCTCGATAAGAACGGCAATAAAATGTCGAAAAGGCTTGGCAACGCAGTTGATCCTTTCGAAACTTTAGAAAAATACGGACCTGATGCCACCCGTTGGTACATGCTTACCAATGCACAACCCTGGGATAACCTTAAGTTTGACCTTGAGGGAATAGGGGAGGTGCAACGGAAATTCTTCGGAACACTTTACAATACCTATAACTTCTTTGCAGTTTATGCAAACATCGACGGATTTACTTTCAGCGAGCCTCAGGTAGAACTGAACAAACGTCCGGAGATTGATCGCTGGATTTTATCGGAACTCAACAGTCTGGTGAAAGCCGTTGACAGTTATTATGATGACTACGAACCTACCAAAGCCGGCCGTGCCATTTCTGATTTTGTGGATGCCCATCTCAGCAACTGGTATGTGCGTCTTTCGCGCCGCCGTTTCTGGAAAGGTGATTACGGTATTGATAAAATTTCGGCTTACCAGACGCTTTACACCTGTCTTGAAACCATTGCCATACTTTCAGCACCCATCGCGCCATTTTTCAGCGACCGCCTGTTTATGGATCTGAACGGAATTTCAAACCGCAATCAGGCAACTTCGGTTCATCTGGCCGATTTTGTTGTTGCCGATGAAACCCTGATAGATAAAGAACTTGAGGAGCGTATGCAGCTGGCTCAGCGCATTTCGTCGATGGTACTAAGTCTGCGCAAGCAACACCGTATAAGGGTGCGCCAGCCGCTCAGCAGAATTATGGTTCCGGTAAGCACCGAAATGCAAAAAGACCAGATAAACGCGGTCAAAAACCTGATTCTGTCGGAAGTCAATATCAAAGACATTGAATACATCAGCGGACAAGGCATTCTGGTAAAAAAGATAAAGCCCAACTTTAAGGCGCTGGGTCCACGCTATGGAAAACTGATGAAACAGATAGCTGTTGTGCTATCGGGAATCAGTCAGGAAGAGATCAATACTTACGAAACCAGCGGAAGTCTGAAACTTATGGTTGAAGGAGAAACCGTTGAGATGATTCAGGGAGATGCCGATGTAATTACTGAGGATATTCCCGGCTGGGTAGTTTCCACCGATGGAAACCTGACAGTTGCGCTGGATGTGACCATAACTGAGCAACTTCGCGAAGAAGGCATTGCCAGAGAGCTGGTAAACCGCATTCAGAACATACGCAAAGAGAAGAACTTCGGGATAACCGATAAGATTAAGCTTGAAATAGAGAAAAACAATGGACTGAGCAGTGCGCTGATCAATAATAATTCCTATATTTGTTCGGAAACCCTGTCGGAAACCCTTGATCTGGTTGACGCAATTCTTCCGGATAACCGCATTGTGGTTGAGCTTGCAGATGACCTGCAGGCAGCAATCAGTGTGGAGCGCATCAGTTAAATTGTTACAGCAGGATTTTGAACCAAACCAACCAAGACAATAAAGAAGGAGGAATCAATGGAAGAGAATGTAAAAAACCGTTACGCGGATGATGAACTGGAAGAGTTCAGAGAAATCATTCTTAATAAGCTTGAAAAAGCCCGTAAAGATCTTAAGATGTTAACCGAAGCTTTTGCCAACAGCAATGAGCACGACATTACCGATACATCGCCTACATTTAAGGTTCTTGAAGAAGGCTATCAGGTCAACAGCAAGGAAGAAAACAGTAAGCTGGCAGCTCGCCAGGATAAGTTTATCAAAGCCCTGGAGAATGCCCTTATACGCATAGAGAATAAAACCTATGGCATATGCAGGGTAACCGGCAAACTGATTTCGAAGGAGCGTCTGCGTATTGTTCCTCACGCCACCCTTAGCATAGAGGCCAAGCTTAATCAACCCAAGTAAACGCGCAGAGATTGCTCTAACCTCGATGGATAGTCATTCTCGAACCGGTCACTTTAAACTGCTCCTGAATATGGAGGAGTTATTGTTGTGCCCTGAACGATTGTTATTTCAATATTGCCGGTAAACTCTTTTCCACTTGAGAAAATCATTAATTATTGTCAGCATTATCCTGGTGTTTGACCAGGTGCTGAAGTTCTGGATAAAAACCAATATGAGCCTGGGCCAGGAATTTAAAATTCTGGGCGATTGGTTTATCATTCATTTTACTGAAAATCCAGGAATGGCTTTTGGACTGGAGTTTGCCGGTGAATACGGTAAGCTGGCTCTGAGCATTTTCCGCATTATTGCCATTATCGGGATCATTTATTACATTTATCATATTACCCGCAGCAAGGTGAGCAATGGCTTGCTTATCAGCCTTTCGCTGATTCTTGCAGGTGCCATGGGCAATATGATCGACAGCGCATTTTACGGCATGTTGTTCAGCAGCTCCAATTACTTTGAAGTGGCAAGGTTTCTGCCTGCTGAGGGCGGTTATACAACCTTCCTTCACGGCAAAGTGGTGGATATGTTCTATTTCCCGATAATTCAGGGGTATTACCCTTCGTGGGTTCCATGGCTGGGAGGTGATGAATTTGTATTTTTCAGGCCGGTGTTTAATCTGGCTGATACATCCATCTCTGTGGGTGTTTTTCTGATGATAATATTTCAGAAGCAGTTTTTCCATCCGGGCGAATCAGCCAAAACTCCGGAAGCAGATGAAAATACGGAAGTTGTTGAGCAGCAGGAATAGTTTAAACTTTAATCTAAAGCTTTCCACAGATAAACTTTTCCTCAAATTCTCTCCGATTTTCTGCTTTCACACAAAGTACCTGTCTCTGATTTTCAGAAATGCCTGCTCTATGGCCATTGAGAGTAGTATTCCAACCGAAATGGTAACTATCAGATAAAGTACTCCACCGGTTTTAAGGAGTAATACTTTTTCAATAAAATCGCTCAGCAAAAGGTGCCATACATAAATGGAATAAGAATAAATACCTATGTATGCCGTAATCCGGATAAGGTAACCGACAGGTAAAAACTTACTGAATCTGCTCACCAGATCGCCCTGAGCTGCGTAAGCCACCAGTGCCGCAAATCCCAGATGGACAATATTGAAACCAATGGTGTTGTAAAAGAGGCTTCCTGCTTTGATATAAAACAATGGGCTTATGAATACAATGCCTGCAAGCAGAAAAGCGGTTTTGTGCCTATTGATGTATTGTGTGAAACCATCCTTAAAGTGGATAAGGTACGAAAGCAAAACACCCAGCAGCAACCCGTCCATGCGCAGGTGTGTGTAAAATATTGCGAGATAGGGATCGTTGCGGTGTGCATAAATGTATTGCAATCGCATTGCAATTACGAGTAAGATGGATGCAACCAGCATAGAGATCATCAATCTTCTGTTTTCCAAAGAATTGACGGATAGTACAATAAAAACAAAAAGGGAAAGCAACAGGTAAAAGTGCTCCTCAATGGCCAGCGACCAGGTGTGTATAAAACAACCCTGCAGATACGTTTGAAGAAAAAGAATTTCAGAAAGCATATTGCTTAAAGGGAAAGGATGTCCATTTACCCACGGGTAAAAAATAAATGCGGCAATAAGAAAAATATAAAAAGTGGGGTAGATTTTAAAAGCGCGACGTATCAGAAAACGTCCGATTCTGACTTTCCCTGATTTCTTAAACTCATTGAAAAGCAATCCGGAAACGAGAAACCCACTCAGTACAAAAAACAAGTCAACACCTGCCCAACCGGCGCGTGCAAAGTTATTGTCCCACGCTGAATGCCTGAAAAGTACGCCTATGATTGCGATGCCGCGTAAAAAATCAAGATCCGGGATGCGTTTGCCTGCCATACGCTGGTTTGCGAATTAGATAAATAGCCTTTCTGAGCATTGGAGTAAGAAAGTGCAAATATCGCAAGCTAAGCGCATTTTCCTATTGCTGGAGTGATTTATTTTCTGTTTAAGCTGAAACGATAATCAATGCCAACCATCACGTGCGGGTAAAATTTTCAAAAATAATCAGTAAAAGTGGAAGATATTCAGATTCCTGCACCGGTGAACGCGTGGAATCCTTGATAGATTCTATAGTCAACGCCTAAAGATGTTTAGCCACTCCATGCCACTTTCTCCCGGGCATAATTTCCAACCGATTGCGAGGAATTGATTGATTTAACCAAAAATCGTGATGCTCGTATTTCAGTAAACATCCTTAAGCGTCTTGGCAGTTCATTGGGATAGTATCTGTATCCGAAACTAAAACCCATTGCATTGGAATTAAATTTTTTTGCAGAAAACCATCCTGGATTGTCTATAAAATGTGTGTGTGCTGGTCCTATTTGAAATTCGTGGTTTTTAAAAGCTATAAAAAGATCTGGGGTGGAGCGTAAAACCCAATAATCCATATCGTAATCATGAAAAAATAAATTGTCGAAGAGTGCGCCCAATCTTGCGCCGAAAGCCAGTTTAGTTTTTGAAACATCCTGGGCTGTCAATGGACTGAAACAGCCAGAAAACAGCAAAAAACTAATTAGAATAATCTGTAATGATTTCATAACTAAAGTTTTAAATGAATAGAAAAATAAAAGGTAAAAACCGTTGAACCCGGATAGTATAAATACCTCAGTTTAACCGGTAAATGCACAGAATATGATATAAAAGAAAAACTAATCTGAAATTTTGAAGCGTTGGTGGTGCAAGCGTCAGGGGACGCGCGGGAGCATCATGGTGATAAAAGGATATTTGAAAAATCAGGCAATGTTATGCCACGCGTCGGGGGACGCGCGGGAGCAGCATGGTGATAAAAGGATATTTGAAAAATCAGGCAATGTTATGCCACGCATCGGGGGACGCGCGGGAGCATCATGGTGATAAAAGGATATTTGAAAAATCAGGCAATGTTAGGCCACGCGTCAGGGGACGCGCGGGAGCAGCATGGTGATAAAAGGATATTTGAAAAATCAGGCAATGTTAGTCCACGCGTCAGGGGACGCGCGGGAGCATTACATAAAATCTAAGATAAAATATTTGAAAAACAAGGCAATGCTAGTCCACGCGTCAGGGGACGCGCGGGAGCATTATACAAAGTTGGTTTTACTGCCAGGCCGATTCAAACTGCTGCAGGAAACGCACATCGTTTTCGGAGAACATGCGCAGATCTTTTACATTGAATGAAAGATTGGTGATGCGTTCAACACCCATCCCAAAAGCAAATCCGGAGTAAACCTCAGGATCAATGCCACAATTTTTCAGCACATTTGGATTCACCATACCGCAGCCGAGAATTTCAACCCAACCGGTATATTTACAGAATCCGCAACCCTTGCCACCGCATAGATTGCAGGAGATGTCCATTTCGGCAGAAGGTTCGGTAAACGGGAAATAGGAAGGTCTGAGCCGTATGCGGGTATCGGCGCTGAACATCTCTTTGGCAAAGTAGAGCATGGTCTGCCGCAGATCAGCAAAGCTTACATTTTTATCAACATAAAGGCCTTCCACCTGATGGAAAAAGCAATGTGCACGTGCCGAAATTGCCTCGTTGCGGTAAACCCTTCCGGGGAAAATCATGCGGATTGGAGGCTGGGTTTGTTCCATTACCCTCACCTGAACGCTCGATGTGTGGGTGCGAAGGATAATATCAGGATCTTTTTCAATGAAAAAAGTGTCCTGCATATCGCGGGCAGGATGCTCAGGAGCAAAGTTAAGCGCTGAGAAGTTGTGCCAGTCGTCTTCAATTTCGGGTCCTTCGGCAACGGTGAAACCAATGCGCGAAAAGATCTCAATCATGCGGTTGCGGACAATCATTAGCGGATGGCGTGACCCTTCATCGCGGAAATTTACAGGCAAGGTAAGATCCTGAGCTGGTGCAGAAGCTGATTCTTCGCCTTCAAAAGACTCGCGCAGGGCATCGAGTTTTTGCTGCATTTTACCTTTCAGTTCGTTGAGCAGCACACCCATCTCACGCCGTTCTTCGGCAGCAACATTTTTAAAATCAGCAAACAGATCGTTCAGTATTCCTTTTTTACCGGAATATTTAATGCGGAACTGTTCGAGTTCATCCTTTGATTTGGCTGTAAACACTTCAATTTCAGCCAGGTATTGATTGATTTTTTCTTTCATTCAGAAATTATATTTGCCACTAAGTAATTCATTCGAAATAAATCCCTCATTTTTATTCTTTTACCCTCCCCAACCCTCCCTACGAAATAGGGAGGGAGTGCATCCTGCTAAGTTGTTACCAGATCCTTTTCAAAAGCTGACTTTTAGGTTCTCCCCTTGTGCTAAAAAAGCAGCACTACATTCCACACAGGCGCAAAGAGACAAGGATTCGCAACTAAATTTATCTGAAAACTACAGATCAATTTAGTTAATCACGGTGATTTTCATTTTAACCTCTTTCACTGGTTTATCGCCGGGGCCGGTTTGAACAGCTGCAATTTTATCAACGACTTCAATGCCTGAAATAACTTCTCCAAAAACGGTATAATCATCGTCAAGGTGAGGAGTTCCTCCAACTGATTTATAAGCAGCACGTCTTTCAGGGTTGATGGTTTTTTTTGTCTGGCTTTCAAAGATGCCCAGTTGCTGATCGTTGAGTTTTTGTCCCTGAACAATATAAAACTGCGAGCCTGATGAAGCTTTGTTCGGGTTAACCTGATCGGGTTTCCGTGCTGCAGCCAGCGCTCCTTTTTTATGGAAATATTTGGGATTGATTTCTGCAGGAACAGTGTATCCGGGATCATTCATCTTGCTATCCTGTCCGCCACCCTGAATCATAAATTTATTGATAACCCTATGGAAAATCGAACCATTGTACCAGCCCTGCTTAACCAGTTTCACGAAATTGTCGCGGTGCTGAGGTGTTTCATTATACAAAATGGCAGTCATATTGCCATATTCGGTTTCGATAAGGATTTTTGTTTGTTTTTGAGGTGTGGTGGCTGCTTTTGGAGCCTGGGCAAAAGAATAGCTTGCAGCAACCAGAATAATTGAAACAAGAATGCTTAGTTTTTTCATGGTTTTGGTTTTTTACGGGTAATAATTTTAACTGTCATTGGAATGTCAGCGACAGGACGATCGTTTTTGTCGGTCTTTTCAACAGCAATGGCATCTACAACATCCATTCCGTCAATCACTTCACCGAAGATGGTATATTTTCCATCAAGGTGAGGTGTGCCGCCTAAAGTGGTGTAAATCTTTCTATGCTCTGCGGGAATCCTGAACTCGGGGATTAAAACGTACTCTTTGTCGATGAGTTGATTAAGGGTGTCCAGGAGAAACCTGAAGTGTGCTGAATCTTTTTTTGCATCCGGTGAAAAGAACTGATTCCGGAGTTTGATATTATCCGGATTATCCATGATTGTTACGAAAATCCGTTGTTTGGTCATGGAATTCTGTTCTTTTTCGATCATATCGAGTGCTGCATCTGTAAACACTTTTCCCTGAACTATATAGAACTGAGATCCATCAGATAGCCTGAGCGGGTTTTTTTTATCGTCTTCACGCGCAGCAGCCAGCACTCCCCGATGATGGAAAAGTGAAGGAATTATTTCAGATGGAAGGTTGTAACCGGGGCCACCGTTGCCAAGTTCAACTCCGGGTGCAGCACCTTTTGAGTAAGGATCACCGCCCTGAATCATAAAACCGTTGATGACACGATGAAAAAGTGTACTGTCGAAAAAGCCGTCTTTGGTCAGTTTCAGAAAATTGTCGCGGTGTTTCGGGGTTTCATCAAACAACCTGAGTGTTATATCACCTTTTGAGGTAGAAATAACCACCACTTCTTCCATTACAGTTTCCTGCGCATAGGAATACGGCGAAAGCAGCAAACCTGTTATTAGAATGAAAAGCAGTTGTTTAATTCCTGAAAGCATTTTGACTTCATTAAGAGAGGGCAAATTTACATAAAATCGTCGTTGGCTCTGCATATACTGTGCCAGGGTCTTTTTCAGGGATGTTTGACAAGGTACTTGGTTAATAAACGACAAAAACACTTCGACTCCGCTCAGTGTGACATGTGTTTAGAGTGTAAAATAATTCATCTTAATGCACTAAAAATCAAATCTATACGATGTCTTCCTGAGCGGAGTCGAAGGACTTTTTTATTTCAGTATTCCAAACCACGAACTTAACTAAACGATAATAAATCTTATTTCACAAAACAGAAAATTCCGCCAACATCAGTAAGTGGTCCCTTGAATAACTCCCTGATTTTAAACCCTGAATCAATGATATAATCCCTGATCTGATACTCTTCCGGGTGAAAGTTCAGACTTCCGGCTATAAGTACTTCGCCATTGAGTATTCCGCAGCATCCCGGGAAAAATCCATACTTCTGTCCTTTGAGTTTAACCGGTGCCGGATCAACAAATAACACCTTTTTTCCTTCTGCCATCAGCGCTTTTTCAATGCCACGGTCGGATGTGAGAAAACGGTTGTCGTCAAGCGCCAGCAAGTTGCACCGTGTATATCCCTGATTTACATGCAAATATTTTCTTCCCGGAAAGGTTTTGAAGATTGCCGGATCAGTGATTTTCAGGTTGTGTATAATCAGCTCGCTGGTAACCACCGCATTATAGCGGGCTGAGTCGGGGTAGGTTTTGCCGGGATCAGAGATTCCGGTAACTAAATTAACGTCCGCATAGCCAATTTGCACTAAAATTTCTTCGGGAAGGGCAGGAGCTGCCACAATGCCCTCGCTTCCCTGGCAAATGAATATGTCAGGATGCCCGCTAATGGATTTATAAACGATTTTTTCTGTTTGAAGAAACTGCAGTTCGGCGAATGTTTTTAAGGTGTTTTTTGCAGGAAGCGGTAATTTTTTGTCGGTTACAATCAAAGGTTTAATTTGAGACGAAAGGTCCTCAACAAAAAATTCTGCATTGATAAAGTGTGCCTGAAGCATCTTGCGGTTTTCGGAATTGTAACCGATGGCATGCCTGAGTTCATCGGGAGGAACCGGAATCCATATCTTTCCTCCTTGCGGATATTTTTCGATGAATTTAACCAGTTTTTGTTTCCAGATAAAGGTTTTTACCAATTCTCTGAACGAAGGGTGAAAAGGCCCTGCCAGCATTTCACTGCCGTCGAGCAGTCCTTCGGAGGGATGCAGTCCCACCCGGATTACTTCTACGCCTGCATAGTAAAAAATATCCATCAGGCGGGCAGCGAGTTCAATGGCTTCATCAAGGCTTTGTGGCTGATATTCACCGCTACGCCAGCGTTGCTCCAGTTCGGTTCCTTTTATTACAAGTGTTGGATAAATGCGGGTACAGCTGGCGCCAAGTTCAACAATGCGACGGGCGGTTTGCAGGGAAAGTTGTGGTGTATCTCCGGGAAGGCCGGTCATCATCTGTAATCCGAGTTTAAATCCGGAGGAAAGGATGAGTGCTGAGGCCCTTTCAACATCGGCAACTTTATGTCCCCGGCCGGAAAGCAGAAGTACTTCTTCGTTGAGTGATTGTGCTCCCAACTCGATGGTGGAAACACCATAGCGCTGTAAAACCGTCAGGATATCAGGGTTGATGTAGTCCGGACGTGTGCTCAGGCGAATGCCATGAACGTTTCCGGCAACCAGAAATTCATTGGCAATTGAAAGGTACTGCTCCTGAAGATTTGTATCAATTCCGGTAAAACTTCCCCCGAAAAAACCAATTTCGATGTGTGAGTCATTTTCCGGAATGGTTTTCAGATGCTGTAGTATAATTTCATGCACCTCAGCCTGCCCCGGCTGTTTCACACAACCCGAAATACTGTGCTGGTTGCAGAAAACGCAACGATTGGGGCATGCCAGTTCGGGAATGAAGATGGGGATGGTGAAATGTTTCATTGAATTTCGGATTTCGGATTTCGGATTACAGATTTCGGATTTTGGATTGAGAAGGTCGTACCATTTAAACTCTTCTTGTCTCCCCGTCTCCTTGTCCCCGTGTCCAGCTAACTCGTCCCTCGTCCCAAAGCCGTCCCTCGTCCCTCCTTCTAACCATTCATCTCCACAATCTTCAATATCACCTGCGTAGCCTTCTCCATCGATTCCAGCGGGACAAACTCAAATTTGCCGTGGAAGTTATGACCGCCGGCAAAGATATTCGGACAGAGCAATCCCATGTAGCTAAGGCGTGAACCATCAGTTCCGCCGCGAATGGGTTTGATTTTTGGTTTAATGCCCAATTCCACCATTGCTTTTCGTGCGGTTTCCACGATGTGATATTCCGGCTCAACCTTTTCGCGCATATTGAAGTACTGATCCTTCATTTCAAGGGTAAAGCAACCTTCACCATACCGCAGATTCATAAAGTCCACACACTGCTTCATGGTTTCTTTACGGCCTTCAAATAATTTGCGGTCGTGGTCGCGGATAATGTATTGGATGGCAGCTTTTTCAACCGATCCGTCCATTTTCATCAGATGGAAAAAGCCCTCATAATCCTGGGTAAATTCGGGGCGGTCGAAAACAGGAAGCAGCGCATTAAATTCCATGGCCATCAACAGTGAGTTCTGCATTTTTCCCTTGGCATAGCCCGGATGTATGTTTCTGCCCTGAATGCTGATTTTCGCGTAAGCGGCATTGAAATTTTCAAACTCCAGCTCACCGATTTCACCGCCATCCATTGTGTAAGCCCAGTCGGCGCCGAATTTTTGAACGTCAAAATGATCAACTCCCCTGCCAATCTCTTCGTCGGGTGTAAAGCCCACTTTTATCGGGCCGTGTTTGATTTCAGGATGACTTGCCAGATATTCAATTGCAGTCATGATTTCGGTGACCCCGGCTTTATCGTCAGCTCCGAGCAGGGTAGTGCCATCGGTAACAATCAGGGTTTGACCGGTGTATTGTTTAATTTCCGGAAAATCGTTGGGCGAAAGCACAAGTTTCAGTTCCTCGTTCAACAGAATATCACCACCATCATAGTTTTCAACTAAACGAGGTTTAATATCGTTGCCTGGCATATCCGGACTTGTATCAACATGAGCCACAAAACCGATTGCCGGGCCGGTTTTGCCGTTATTTGCCGGCAGCGTGCCCATAACATATCCGTTTTTATCCATGCTGACATCTTCCAGCCCGAAGGATATCAATTCGTCATGCAGCATTTTCAGCATCACCAGTTGTTTGGAAGTGCTTGGAAATGTATCGGAACTATCGTCGCTTTGCGTATCGATGCTCACATATTTCAGAAAACGTGATTTTATGATTTCTTTCATGGTTGTTTTGTTTCAGAATTTCAGGATTAAGAGGCTAACTCTCCTTGTCCCCCCTTCTCCTTGTCTCCTTGTCGTTAAATAAAAAATGCTATTCCACTTCCACCTTCGCTCTCAACGCTTCCCAGATCACATATCCGCAGATTACGGCAAACATAAGTAAGGCAAGAGCTTCTGCTGCGTTTGATGTAAACCATTCGGCATTTACATAATTTATGCCACCAAATTTCAGCATTGCACTTATAACGCCCATCAACGCACCGCCGGCAATAAATCCGGAAGCAATGAGCGTTCCTCTTTCTTTACGCGCCTGATTCAATTTAATATCTTTTGAACGGGTGGTTACATACCAGGCAATAATACCTCCAACAAGCAGCGGAGTGTTAAGTTCAAGCGGAATAAACATACCGAGTGCAAATGCAAGGGCAGGAACACCAATCATGGTAAGTATCAGTGAGAGAAAAGCACCGGCAGCATACAGCAGCCAGGGAGCAGGTTTGCCCGACATCATGGGTTCAATTACTGCTGCCATGGCGTTTGCCTGAGGAGCAACCAGCGCGTTTTCACCGGTAAAGCCGTAAGTTTCATTCAGAATCATAATCACACCACCCACCGTAGCGGCAGAAACCAGCGTACCTGCAAATTTCCAGCTTTGCTGTTTGTAAGGAGAAGAGCCCAGCCAGTAACCGATTTTAAGGTCGGTTATAAAACCTCCGGCCATGGAAAGCGCGGTACAAACCACCCCTCCGATGATCAATGCAGCAACCATTCCGGCAGTGCCACTCAGTCCTGACCAAACCAAAACCAGTGAGGTGATAATCAGCGTCATCAGCGTCATTCCTGAAACAGGATTGGTTCCAACAATCGCAATTGCATTTGCCGCAACCGTTGTGAAAAGGAAAGCAATTACCATCACAATCCCTAGTGCAATCAGCGCCTGTGTAAGGTTGTTGACGATGCCGAACATAAAGAACACAAAAATAACGACCGCGGTTAGCAGGATTCCAATAAGAATGATTTTCATGGGAATGTCGCGCTGTGTGCGTTTGGTTTCGGCACTCATCTGCTGCTTTCCGCCCAATTCCTTGATGGCAAGTCCGAATGCACCTTTGATGATGCCTGACGAACGCACAATTCCAATGATACCGGCCATTGCAATGCCGCCAATACCGATGTGTCTGACGTAATTACGAAAAATTTCTTCGGGTGACATATCGCCGATGAGTGCAGTAATATTTGCGCCTACTGCCAGCGTTTGACCATCTGCAAAATGCGAAATAACCGGAATTAGCACATACCAGCCTACGAAAGAACCGGCAGTAATGATGGCAGCGTATTTCAGTCCGATAATGTAGCCAAGGCCCATAACCGCGGCGCCGACATTCATTTTAAAAACGATTTTATATTTATCGGCAATCATTTCGCCAACCGGAACCACACGGGTAGTAAATACCTCTGACCACCAGCCAAAAGTGGCGATGATAAAATCGTAAATTCCACCAATCAATCCGGCAACCAAAAGCAACTTTGCCTGGTTTCCACCTTTTTCGCCTGATACCAGTACTTCAGTAGTTGCGGTTGCTTCGGGGAAAGGATATTTGCCGTGCATATCTGAAACAAAATATTTACGGAAAGGGATCAGAAACAAAATTCCAAGAAAACCTCCGAGCAGGGAGGAGAGGAAGACCTGATAAAAATGCGCTTCAAGGTTGAGAATATAAAGGGCAGGAAGTGTAAAAATTGCTCCGGCCACAATTACTCCGGAACTGGCGCCAATGGATTGAATCATCACATTTTCACCAAGTGCATTTTTGCGTTTGGTTGCAGCCGAAAGTCCTACAGCAATAATGGCTATGGGAATGGCGGCTTCAAAAACCTGACCGATTTTTAAGCCGAGATAAGCGGCTGCGGCTGAAAAAATAACAGCCATCAATAAACCTATCAAAACCGATCGCAGATTTACTTCGGGGTAAACCTTATTCGGTGACATCACCGGTTTGTACTCTTCGCCTGGCTTCAGTTCGGTGTAGGCATTTTCGGGCAAGCCTTTGATTTCGTTTTTGTGCTCTTCCATATGTAATTTTTATGAAGGATGAAAAAGCAAATTTAGATGAAAAAGAGATAATCCCGGCTTTGGGTTAAGGAAAGAGGAAAAATTTAGAAGATTGAGTTTAAGAATCGCGCAAAGAAGCGATTTATAATTTTCAAGCCTCTTATAATTTTTACGAAGTTATAAATCAGCCATGAAACAAATAACCCGGCGACTATTATAGTTGCCGGATAAATCTTAGACATGGAATGCACAAGTCAGGGACTGACTAATTGGGAAAGGCATTTTGCAAATACAATCAACATCAAGTCAGGGCCTGACTTTCAACAAATTGCTTATTTGACTTTAAATCACCACGTTCACAATTTTTCCGGGCACCACAATCATCTTTTTGGGCGCTTTTCCTTCGAGCCATTTGGCCGATTCAGGAGCGGATAAAACAGCCTTTTCAATCTCAGAAACCGGAATATCCAAAGGAAGTTCAAGAAGGAATCGCATTTTTCCATTAAAGGAAACCGGATATTTAAAAGTGTTTTCGGCGGTATAGCTATCATTATACACAGGGAAAGTAGCCAGAGTTACGCTGCCCTTATTTCCAAGAAGGCTCCAGAGTTCTTCGGCAATGTGTGGCGCGTATGATGAAATCAACACAGTCAGTTCGCTAAGGATACTGCGGTTGTTGCATTTCAGTTCAGCGAGTTCGTTTACACAGATCATAAAAGTGCTGACTGATGTATTGAACGAAAATCTTTCAGTATCCTCCTGAATTTTACGGATGGTTTTGTGAAGTACCTTCAGTTCTTCAGGAGTCGGTGGATTGTCGTTTACCCTGAAGTTATTGTCAGCATCGTGAAACAACCGCCACAACTTACGCATAAACCTGAATACGCCTTCAATTCCGTTGGTGTCCCATGGTTTTGATTGCTCAAGCGGGCCAAGGAACATTTCGTACAAACGCAGGGTATCGGCTCCGTATTTTTCAATCAGGTCGTCGGGGTTCTGCACATTGTACTTCGATTTCGACATTTTTTCAACTTCCCATCCGCAGATGTATTTATCATCTTCCAGAATAAATTCGGATCCGGCAAACTGAGGCTGCCATTTGATAAATTCATTAATGTCAAGAATGTCATTGTGAACGATATTCACATCCACATGAAGAGATTGTGTATCATAATCTTTTCGCAGGTTATAACTCACAAATTTGTTTGTGCCGGTAATACGGTAAACGTAATTTGACCGGCCCTGAATCATTCCCTGATTTATAAGTTTCTGGAATGGTTCATCTTTTACAGCAATTCCCAGATCGTACAGGAATTTGTTCCAGAAACGGGAATAAATCAGGTGGCCGGTAGCATGTTCGGCGCCTCCCATGTATAGGTCAACATTTTGCCAGTATTCATTGGCTTCTTTTGAAAAATATTCTGCATTGTTGCGGGGGTCCATGTAGCGAAGGTAATATCCGCTAGAACCGGCAAATCCAGGCATGGTGTTGGTTTCGAGCGAATAACCCTCTTTTGTAACCCAGTTTTTAGCGCGGGCAAGCGGTGGTTCACCACTTTCGGTGGGAAGGTAAGCATCCACTTCGGGCAGCTCAAGCGGGAGTTCATCTTCGCTCAGGGTGTAAGGCATTCCATCTTTGTAATAAACCGGAAATGGTTCGCCCCAATAGCGCTGGCGGCTGAAAATTGCATCGCGGAGGCGGAAATTCACCTTACCATAGCCAATCCCCATTTCTTCGATTTTACGGATGGTTGTGGTGATGGCTTCTTTCACTTCAAGTCCGGTGATAAATCCACTGTTGATCATTACGCCTTCTTTAGAGTCGTAAGAATCTTCCCAATCGGAAGGATCAACCGGTGTTTCTCCTTTTCGGGAAACCACCTGGCGGATGGGTAGTCCGAAATGACGGGCAAAAGCGAAGTCGCGGGTATCGTGACCGGGAACAGCCATTATGGCGCCGGTTCCATATCCCATCAGCACATAATCGGCTACCCAGATGGGAATTTCTTCGCCATTCAACGGATTGATGGCATAAGCGCCGGTAAATTCACCACTGATTTTTTTAACCTCAGTCATGCGCTCACGCTCTGATCGGTTTTTAGCCCAATGCTGGTAAGCTTGCACCTTTTCGCGACATTCGGTGGTAGTGATTTCCTCAACAAATGGATGTTCGGGCGCCAGCACCATAAAAGTTACGCCAAACATGGTATCGGCGCGGGTGGTAAAAATTTCAAGATTCTGATCAAAGTTTTTGATGGCGAATGTTGCCGAACAACCTTCGGAACGGCCGATCCAGTTGCGCTGAATTTCTTTGATGGACTCGGGCCATTCGATGCGGTCGAGACCTTCGAGCAAACGATCGGCATATGCTGTAATGCGCAGCGACCATTGTTTCATGGTTTTGCGCTCTACCGGATGGCCTCCGCGAACCGAAAATCCTTCGCTCACCTCATCGTTGGCAAGCACGGTTCCCAATTCGGGGCACCAGTTTACCATGGTATCAGCAAGATAGGCCAGGCGGTAATTCATCAGCAATTCCTGCTGTTGTTTTTCGCTCATGGCAAGCCATTCAGCAGCTGAAAATTCAGCAGTTTCGCTGCAGGCTGCATTTATGTCTGAGTTTCCTGATTCAGCAAAAACAGCGATCAGTGCTTCAATGGGCTCTGCTTTCTGATTGTTTTTATTGTACCAGGAATGGAACAGTTTTATAAAAGTCCATTGTGTCCATTTGTAATAATCGGGTTCGCTGGTGCGGACTTCGCGATCCCAGTCGTATGAAAATCCGATTTTATCGAGTTGCTCGCGGTAACGGGCGATATTGATTCCGGTAGTAACGGCAGGGTGGGTGCCGGTTTGAATGGCATATTGTTCAGCAGGAAGTCCGTAAGCATCATAACCCATCGGGTGAAGTACATTAAATCCCTTCAGCCTTTTATAGCGCGCGTAAATATCTGAAGCAATGTATCCGAGCGGATGTCCAACATGCAAACCAGCTCCTGACGGATAAGGAAACATATCCAGCACATAAAACTTTGGTTTGCTGTGATCAATTTCAGTTTTATAGGTTTTGTTGTCTGCCCAGGCTTTCTGCCACTTTTTTTCAATTTCCCTGAAGTTGTAATCCATTGGTTCTGCTTTGTTTTTAGAGGGCGCGAAGTTACAAAAGATTGGGGTTCGGATTGCGGATTGCGGATTTCGGATTTTCAATTTTTGATTGACCTAACAAGTCTTCTTCCGACTTGTTAGGTCTTCTGTTTATCTTCAGTTTCAGATTTCAGATTTTGGATTGAACTAACAAGATTTTTCGCCCGAGGCGGACAAGCTTTTTTTATCTTCAACTTCTGATTTTTGATTTCGAATTCTGAACCTCAATTCTTATTTTCAACTTGTTGAATTGAATCTTCAACTTGTTGAATTCTTGAATTCTTGAATCTTTAAATTCTTGAATTTTTAAATCTTTTTTCACCCTATCTGCACACTTCCAACCATTATCCATACTTTAGCCTGCAAAATTGCTGTCATCAAAGGCTCTAAATTCAAAACAAAGAATTATGAAACACATTCTTGTAGTATTCATTCTGGCGATCGGTTTTCATGTTGCAAATGCGCAGTGCATTGCATGCTGGGAGCTCCGCAAAGTTGAAATAACCATGAAAACTGGTCAAAATATTACCGGATATGTCAAGTGGAATGATGTTTGGCTGAATGATGTACTTGATACTGCTGTCTGGAAGAACAGATTTCCTGAAAGTCTGCTTCCTTATTATGAGAATCTGGGCTATAAATGGGATCTTGAGTTTATCACAGAGATATTTGTGATCAACAATGATTCCATTGTTGAATTTCTCGCTACCAAAGCGATAAGCATCGGAAATCTTGATTATACCAAAATCCAATCCGTTCAGGAGATTGACAAAGATTCAAAGATTTACCATGGAGTTGGAGATATACAGGTTTTCACGCAAAGTGAAATTGATAAACTGAAAACAAATCCGGTTGCGGTTTTATTTTATACTTCTGCATATTTCGGAACCTATTTTTTGAGTTATAATCCGGCGATTACAGCCAAGGAGCTGAGTAGAATCAATGAGGATAATTATTCGAAAATGGCTGTTGATTTAAAAGCCAAGGGAGTAATTGTATATTCAGTCGGGTTTTAAATTGCAGCATTACCAAAATCTAAAGCACATAGTGATTTAACCTTTTTTGGCTTGAAGGCTTTTTCGGAAGCCTTCCCATGCTTCATTATTTTTTCTTACTTTCGCAGTCACAATCAAGCTTATGGCTCACAACGAAGATAAACTCAGCCGCAGGAGGTTGCAAACCTCTACCGCTACCACCATCATCAGCATTTCGCTTGTGCTGTTTATGCTTGGTTTGCTGGGACTTATTGTTCTTCATGCACAGAAGCTTTCAGATTATGTGAAAGAAAATATCGGGTTTTCGGTGATCATTAAGGAAGAAATTAAAGAGTCAGGAATTATTGAGTTCCAGAAAAAACTTGATCTTGAGCCTTTTGTTAAATCAACGGAATACATAACCCGCGAAAGAGCCGCCAAAGAGCTTACCGAAGAACTTGGTGAAGATTTTGTTGACTTTCTGGGATTCAATCCCTTACTTGCTTCAATTGATATCAGGCTTCAGGCCGCATATGCCAACAACGATAGTCTGGCTATGCTTGAGCAAAAACTCATTGCCAACCCGCGGGTGAAAGAGGTATTTTATCACAAATCGCTGGTAGAGCTGGTAAATCAGAACATCAGGCGCATAAGTATGGTTCTGCTTGCTTTTACGGCTGTTCTGATGTTGATTTCAATTGCTCTGATTAACAATACAATACGTCTCAGCGTTTACAGTAAGCGGTTTATTATACGAAGCATGCAACTGGTGGGAGCCACGCAGAGTTTTATTCGTAAACCATTTCTGATAAAAAGTTTAGTTCATGGATTAATCAGTGCTTTGATTGCAATAGTTTTACTGGCGGTTGTGCTTTACTTTTCGCGAAAAGCACTTCCCGAACTGGTTGATATGCAGGATATTGACATGTTCCTTTCCTTGTTTGGAATAGTAACGGTACTTGGACTGATTATCACCGGTTTGTCAACTTTGTTTGCAGTACGTAAGTTCTTAAGAATCAGTCAGGACAGGCTTTACTAGAAATTGCTGAAGATCGTAGCTAATTTTATTTCACCTGAAACTTCAGGAATAAAAAAATAACAAACATGAACCTGAAAAAATCTGAAAAAGTTGCTGAAAAAAGGGCAACATCTGTGAGCGACAAAGAATTGCAATTTGCATTTGGTAAGGAAAATTACCGTCTGATGCTGATTGGACTTGGTGTGCTTGCTCTTGGATTCATATTAATGGTTGGCGGTGGAACCAACGATCCCTATGTGTTCAACGATGCCATGTTTAATTTTCAGCGTCTTACTTTGGCTCCATTGCTCTTATTGGCAGGCTATGTCATTGAGATATACGCCATTATGAAAAAACCCCGCGACTAAAACATGAGCGTTTTCGAAGCGATTATTATCGCCATTGTCGAAGGCATTACCGAGTTTCTGCCAGTATCTTCTACCGGTCATATGATTATTACCCAGGAATTGCTGGGTATGGAGATCAATGATTTTGTGAAAGCATATACAGTGAATATTCAGTTTGGCGCAATTCTATCAGTGATTGTGTTATACTGGAAGCACTTTTTTCAGACTGTTGATTTCTATTTTAAACTTTTTATTGCATTTCTGCCTTCTGCACTTATCGGTTTTCTGTTGATTGACTTTATCGACAGCCTGCTTGAAAATGTTGTGGTTGTTGCGGTAATGCTTGTTTTGGGAGGTGTTGTGCTGATTTTTGTTGACAAGTGGTTTAAAAACCCGGCTAAAGATCAAACAATAAGCTATCCATCAGCACTGAAAATCGGTTTTTTCCAATGCATTGCGATGATACCCGGCGTTTCGCGATCAGCGGCCACCATTATCGGCGGAATGACCCAGAAACTCGATCGGAAAACTGCTGCTGAATTCTCGTTTTTTCTGGCAGTACCTACCATGTTTGCAGCAGCAGGATATAAATTGTTGCAGAATTATGAAACCATTACTTCCGATAATATCGATATTTTATTGATTGGCAATGCAGTAGCCTTTGTTGTTGCACTGATTGCCATAAAATCCTTTATTACCTTCCTGACAAAATACGGTTTCAAAGTATTTGGATATTACCGCATTGTTGTCGGCCTAGCCATTTTAGTAATGTTGGGGCTTGGTTATGATCTAAAAATTTCCTGATGCTTTCGCGTTTTGAAGAAGGAGCGGTGATTCTCATAGATAAACCACTCACCTGGACTTCGTTTGATGTGATAAACCGCTTCCGGAACTTTCTGCGGAAGCAATACAATTTAAAAAAGCTGAAAGTCGGACATGCCGGAACCCTTGATCCATTGGCCGATGGTTTGCTGATTGTCTGCACCGGGAAGTTTACCAAACGAATTGATGAATTTCAGGCTCAGGAGAAAGAGTACACCGGCACATTCCGCCTTGGTGCAACCACCCCTTCGTATGACCTTGAACATGAGATAGATCAGGTTTACAATACCGATCATATTACCGAAGCCATGATTTATAATGCTGCCCGTGAGCTTTCAGGCGACATTATGCAGATTCCGCCGGTTTACTCAGCCATAAAAGTTGGTGGTAAACGCGCCTATAAATTTGCCCGCAAAGACGAAGAGCTGAAGCTTGAATCCCGTAAGGTAAATATCCGTGAATTTGAGATTACCAGAATTGCCATGCCCGATGTTGATTTCCGCATCAGTTGCAGCAAAGGAACATACATACGATCCATTGCCCGCGATTTTGGCGAAGCACTGCAAAGCGGAGCACACCTTATTTCACTTCGTCGCACACGAATCGGAGAGTTCAGGGTGGCCGATGCACAAAAACTCGATGAACTTACAGCCGCAATTGCGTTGGAATATGAACGCGATAATCCTGAAGTTAATATTGAAAAAGATAATTTATGAACGAAGCATTCTTTATGCCGATCTTCCAGCAGATTGAAAGCAGCAGTCTGGTGAAATTGCGGGTTCAGTTTTATAAACTATCCGTGCGGTATGCTCAGGTAAGAGCCAGCTGGAATTTTAAAAGTATTGAAGAAATGGCTGAGGATAATTCCGAAAGAACCATACTGCACAATACATTGATAGACAGTGTGAACATACTTGCCAGAAATATGGAAAAAATCGGTGAGGATGTCACCTGGCGTACAAAACTTGGTAACGACCGCAAAGTAATCGGAGACTTAGCCTGTTATGTAGCGGCATGGCTTGGGATAAGGCAGCGGTAAAAACAGGTAAATAATCGCTGTAAAAAGCTGAAACACAATTCATTCCCGCATAAATAAAAATTATTTAGGCAAGGCTAATAAATTATTTAGCTATAGCTAATAAATATCGTATCCAGGCATCAATTGCAGGTATTCTCCGTTTTGCAATCGAAAGTAATTCTCATTCAAGCCTTTATGCGGTTCGGTTTCAATCCGCCAGAAAATATAGTTTGTGCCGTCCAGTTCCCTGTAGACATCATTGAAATAGTAATCTTCGGTTGTGCAGATCGTTAGTGCAGCATCTGGTCCCGATTCTGCAGAAAACAGCAGACTTTCAATCGGATACGACCAGTTTGGGCCGGGAACATTTTCAATTTCAAGGTCTTTTTCATTTATCACAAAATGTTGCCCATTGATTAGCCGGGCTTGTGAAATCATTTTCATCATGATTTCTGTTCTTTGCGTGTATCTGTTTCCTTCTTCGCGTATCAGGTTCACCCGGAATGCAAAGAAAAGTACAAAAGCCAAAATTAACAGCGGTTTCAGCTTTTCAATCCAAACAGAATTTTCTACAATGAGAAGAGGCATGATTGCGGCAACTGTTAGCGGAAACCACACCTGCTCCAGATACCGGGACATGATGACTGAATCAGTGTTGAGTGCTGAAAGAAAGAAAATGATCAGGAAAAAAGCAAAACAGATTATTGCCTCCTTGATTGACTTGTTGAAAATCATTGCCATCCAGACGCCAGCGGCCAGCAGAAATACAGGGAGAAAGTTGTTGAATGCAAACGCAAGCATATTTCCTAACCATGCCAGATTATATTTACCTTCACTGAACCTCGAAATAATAACTGCTGTTTTACCTGATTCATATTCCGAAGCATTGAAGTATTTCAGCAGCAGCATGGCAAGCATTAAAGCCAGAATAACTCCGTAAAGCGCAGCTTTTTCCCATTTATATTTAATGAAATGCACCACCAGCACCATAAAAAGCAGAACGATGCCTATGGGATGGCTGCTGATGATAAAGAAACCGGAAATAACAAGTATCAGGTTGTTGGTCAGGCTTTTTGCTGAATAAAGTGCGGATACAAACAAAATCAGCAGGCTACCGGCATAGTACAACTCAAACATCGGCACAAAAAAACCGGTCACCAGTGTTGTGGTCTGAAACATCAGCAACACAAATCCTGCGACAGGCTTATTGTATATTTTCACCGAAAGGTAGAATATCAATAATGGGAAAAGTATATGATTCAAAGAATAAAGCAACAGAATAACTTTCATTGGAAGTTGAAACACAACTCCCAGCCATGGCAATAGCTGCGAAAGCACCAGAATGTAGCGTTGATGTTCCACCCATGGCCATCCGTGGTTTATCATTCTGAGCAGGTAATAGCCGGAGTCAACCAGGAGTCTTTCTCTGAAAAAAACAACAGCCATTGCAATCAGAACTGCAAAAAGTGCAGTCTGGAGCAGAATAAGCCATCTGTTTTTCGGGAAAATCATCTATGATCAATAAAGAATCCAAACTTACACAAAAAGACAAAGCAGTGTAATCCTCAGGACTCTTAAAATGCAGCGTTTTTACCAGACAAAGGGAATCAGTTTATAGGTGTGCCGGGTGTATTCAAGATAAGGGATAAATGCTTTTTTCAGGTAACCTTCTTCAATATGGAGTTTTATGATCAGCACTATGGTTAAAAAAATTGCAAAAGCCAGTCTCGGGTAACTGAAATGGCCGGCTACCATTGGCCAAATGGTAATAAGAATGGCGGTATACATAGGATGCCGCATAATGCGGTAAGGACCGTGAGCAATTAATTTCCCGTAAGGTTTTACATCCGGCGTGATATTAAAATTGCCGATACGAATGGTGTGAATGGAATAAAGTCCGAGCGCAATACCGGCAAGAATAAATCCAATCACCCAAATTTTAAGACTGGTGAGCGGGCTGGTTATTACAATTAGTCCGATAAGCAGGAATTGAAAAAATACGAGCAACCATGCTATATAGGATTTCCGACGTCCCATTCGGGTGGTGTTAAACATTGGCGGCGGGTTTTAAGTCATCAAAACGTGCAGCAAATATGCATCATTTTGCATATAAACAACAGATTTTGGAAAAATATTGTTCAGAAAGGGATTTTAATACAAAAACCACGGCTTGAAAAATTCAAACCGTGGCTTCAGGTAAGGCAAAAATAATGAATCAGCTTTTCACAAATCTGGCTCTTGCTTTAAGCCTGACCATATAAAACAGGTGATAAACGGCCGGCACAACAAGCAGTGTAAGGAAAGTGGCAAAGCTAAGACCAAAAATAATGGTCCACGACATTGGCCCCCAGAAAAGAGCATTGTCACCACCAAAGTAAATGTCAGGGTCGAATCGGTCGAAAAGTCCGATAAAGTCGATGTTTAAACCAATTGCCAGCGGCACCAGTCCCAGAACAGTGGTTATAGCAGTAAGCAACACTGGTCTTAAACGGGTTTTTCCTGCTTCTATCATACATTCTATCGATTCTTTTACAGGAAGGTCATCATTGAGGTCAATACCCATCTCAGCCTTCTTGTTGGATTTGAGCAAGGTAATATAGTCAATCAGCACGATTGCATTATTCACAACCACACCAGCCAGCGACACAATTCCAATGCCGGTCATAATTACTACAAAACTCATCCCGAAAGTAGCAAGTCCACCGAATACCCCGATTGTACTGAGCACTACGCTGATCATGATTATTATCGGTTTAATTATTGAATTAAATTGTCCGACAAGAATCAGCAGTATAATTGAAACCGCGATCAGCATTGCCCTGATAAGAAATGCCATTGATTCCTCCTGTTCCTGCTGTTCACCTGTAAAGCTGTAATTGTAGCCCTCAGGGAAGTTCAGATCAGCAACTATGGGTTTCAGCATATTGTTGATTTCGGTGGCATTGTAGCCTTCAATAACATTCGACCACACGGTGATTGTTCTGTTGCGGTCACTACGGAGAACCGAACCATAGGTAGAACTGAGCGAAATATCTGCCACAGCCGAAACCGGGACCTGCACAATTTTTCCTGATGCCTGATCGCGGAAAGTAATCAACTGGTTGAGTACGGTTGATATGTTGTATCGGTATTCATCCTTCATTCTGAGCTGAATCGGATAATCATCTTCACCCATTTTGAATTTTGAAACTTCAGAGCCAAAAATTGCGGTTCGGATTGTTGAGGCAATTTGCCCTGTTGAAAGGCCGAATCTGCGTGCTTTGTCGCGATCGATGGTAATATTGAGTTCCGGCTGACCAAGGTCGAGGTCAATCTGAAGTCCTTCTATACCCGGGATGCGCGATGCATTTATTGCATTCATCACAGAATCAGTTATTTTCAGCAGCTCGTCAAATTCTTTTCCTGATATTTCGATGTTGATGGGTTTACCAACCGGAGGCCCGTCCATTTGTTTCTCAATGGTCATCAATACACCAGGATAAACACCCAACAAACTGTCGGATAAACGTTTGAGCAGGTCGTCGGTGTGAATTCCGCCGCGCTCCTGAAAATCTATAAAAGTTACGGTTGTTAAACCGCGGTTCGGACCACCGCCACGACCTGAGAAACCTTCATTTTCGCCCATTGCACCGCTACCTGTATTGGTAAGGATTGATTTAACTATGTGTTTTTCGGGAGCCAGAATACGGTCAATATGATTTTCAATAACCACCATCACAGAGTCGGTGTAATCAATGTCCGTTCCCAGAGGAAGTTCTGCAAGTATATTGATGTATTTCGGTTCACCTGCCGGGAAGAACTCAACTTTTGGATTGGATCCGAAATAGAATGCAATGGTGATGAACATCAGCCCGAAGCTACCAATAAAAATCCAGAGCGAATTGTGTCGGTAAAGCGCAAATGCAAGGGTTTTTGAGTATATATCTTCGAGCCATACCAGAAAAACAGTCTGGAACCAGCGTGCCATTTTATTAAGAAACAGCAGGTTGGCAATTCCAATGAGTGCAAAAAGTACCAGCAGGTTGGCAATGATGTTTTGTTTCAAGAAGTAGAATAAAACAGCAACACCCACCATGGCTCCTGCAACAATAAGTGTTCTTTTGACATCGGGGCGATCATTGATGTCTTCTTTTTTATAGAACACAGCTGCAATAACCGGAATAATTACCAATGCAGAAAACAGTGAAGCAGTTAAGGTGATCACCAGGGTCATAGGCAGAAACTTCATAAATTCACCCATCATGGAGTCCCAGAAAATAAGCGGGAAAAAGGCTGCAAGTGTGGTTGCGGTTGAGGTAATGATGGGTACAGCTATTTCGCCAACAGCTCTGCGTGCAGCTTCAAAAACTTTAAATCCGCGGTCAGTGTAACGGTGTATGTTTTCCACCACCACAATGGCATTGTCAACCAGCATTCCCAGCGCAAGGATAAGCGAGAAAAGTACGATCATGTTGATGCGGAAGTCCATCAATCCCATTACCATAAACGAAATAAACATCGAAAGCGGAATAGAAAGTCCTACAAACAATGAGTTTCGGGTTCCAAGGAAAAAGAAAAGTATCATTACCACAAAGATGATCCCCATGATTATGCTGTTCTCGAGGTTGCTCAACTGGTTTTTAATTTCTTCCGACTGGTCGTTGGTGATGGTGATTACCAGATCCTGAGGAATTGCTTTTGTTTCTTTGGCATCTTCTAGAATATCAAAAACCTGTGAAGTGGCAGCTAAAAGATTTTCTCCGCCTTTTTTTACAACCTGAAGCGATACTACCGGCTGTTTGTTCAGGCGGGCGTAGCTGGTTGCATCCTCAAAGCCGAAGCTTACATCGGCAATATCGCGCAGATACACAATATCTCCGTCTTCATGTTTTACAATAATGTCTCCGATTTCCTTAACGGATACAAATTCTCCTGCAATTCTGACAGTACGCTTGTCGCGGCCAACTCTGAGTTCACCCCCTGACATTGAAACATTTTCATTTTTGATGGCAGTTTCAATATCGTTGAAACTAATTTTTACGGCATCCATGCGATGCTGATCAACCTGAACCTTTACTTCGCGTTCGGTAATTCCCTTGATTTCAACTTTTGAAATTTCAGTAACGGTTTCAATTTCATCTTCAAGGTATTCGGCATAAATTTTCAGCTCATTGATGCTGTAGTCACCTGAAATGTTGATGTTTATAATCGGAAATTCAGTAAAATCAATGTCAGTAACCATGGGGTCTTCCAACAGATCAGAAGGAAGATCTTTTTTTGCCTTATCTACAGCATCTTTTACATCCTGAAGCGCAGCTTTTATGTCAACATCCGTGTTAAATTCAACAAAAATATTCGACACATCCTGGCTTGAGGTGGACGATAGTTCTTTAAGTCCATCAACCGATTCAAGCTCTTTTTCAAGTGGCCTGGTAATAAGGTTTTCCATATCGATCGGCGGATTTCCCGGATATATGGTCTGCACCATTACCGTTGGAATCACTATATCAGGAAACAGCTCTTTGGGAAGTGAACGGTATGAGTATATTCCAAAGAATAACAGCAACAGCATCAACAGGAATACTGTATTTTTATTTTTCAGTGCCCAGGTAGTCAGTCCGAAGTCTCTGGGTTTATTGGCTTGTTCAGTCATGATTCAGTTATTTGGCAGATTTTGAAGGTTCAATCGAAAGAGTTACTCCATCACTTACCCGGTTAAAACCATCCAGAATAATTTTGTCACCGGTTTTTAGCCCTGAAAGAATTTCAGTTTTACCCAGATAACTTTTTCCTGCCTGAACATAAACCTTTCGGGCAACGTATTCCGGACTATTTTGGAACGCAGCATAAATATATTTGCCTTTGAGGTCTTCTTTGAGCAGGCGCGATGGAATTACCAAAGCCTCGGAATTTCGGTAATCATTGATAAGCAGCGTTGCCATCATATTTGGCTTTATGGTCCCATCCTCATTTTTAAGTTTAACCTGCACCTCAAAAGTTCTGTTTCCAGGATTTATTGCACTTCCAACCCTGTCAACCTGAAGCTTTTTCGAAAATTCAGGATATGAAGGAAACCCGAGCATTATTTCATCGCCTTTTTTCACATAAGGCAGAAAAGCTTCCGACACATTTGCTTTGACATAAAGTTCGTCAAGATTTACAATGTGAATCATTGTCATCCCCGGCATAGCAAGCTCTCCGTTTTTCTGATTCACGCGCTCAACTATTCCTGAAACCGGTGTGGTAACCTTCGCCATATCAAGCTGTGCATTCAGAGTTGCCAGTCGGTTTTCGAGGTTTTCTTTGTTGTTTTTGGCTTCAAGAAACTGCATTTCCGATCCGATTTTCTGATCCCACAACCTTTGCTGGCGCTGATAAAGATCGGTTGCCAGTTTGAGTGAAGTTTTCAACTCTTCAATTGACTTCATGGTAACCTGTGTGTTGAGCTGTGCCAGTGTTTGTCCGCGCCGAACCCTGTCACCTTCCTTTACGTAGATTGCAGTAATCTGTCCGTTGATTTCGGGGCTGATCAATGCTTCGCTCACAGCAACAACACTAGCGGTTGCTTCAACAAAATGCTCAAAAACGGCAGGAGCGACTTCTTCAAGAACAACAGGAACTTTATTCTGATCCTCATCACCATTGTCCATGGCTGCAAGTTCTTTTTCCAGTTCTTTGATTTTAATTTCTATTTCTTTGGACTGCTTATGGTAAGCATCCAGTTCTTTGCGGATGGCATCCGGGCCTTTTTCTGTGCTGCATGCAGCAAAAAATATTACGGCCATTGCAGAGAATAGCAGGGTTAAGCGTTTCATGGTAGTTTTTATTTTGAAAGAGTTGATCTTCATTTTGTTGTTTGTTAAAGATTCTTTGATTTATTCAGGAATTTCAGTCAGGCTTTCGAGAGCAATACTTTTGTTGAGCACGTTCATTGCTGCATTTATGTATTGCGATTGAGTATTCAAGTATTGATTATGGGCATTCATGAGATCAAGGCTTCCGGAAATTCCTTCCTGATATTTGACGCCTGTCCGCCTGAATATTTTTTCAGACAGAGCCCGGTTTTGCTGGGTAGTACCGTATGTCAGAAGCGCATTTCTCAGTTCATTGCTGGTGTTCTGATATTGAATTTTAAGACTATTCCCAACTTGTTCTTCGGCAATCATGGTTTTTTCAACCTGTACTTTTGCCTGGTTTACTTTTGCTTTTCTGTCGCCACTGCTGAAAATAGGAATATTCATATTGACTCCCCACACCGAACTTGAGTACCACTTTCCTTTTGAGTCAAAGAAGTTCCATTCTGCTCTTTGTGCCTGTGTCTGATAATTCAGGAAAGCCGAAAGTGATGGCAGATAGAGGCTCTTTTGTTGCCTGAGCTGCAAAAATGCCAGTTCCTGCTGTTTCTTCAATATCCTGAAATCTATGTTGCTGTTCAGATTAAATGCTTCATCCATCAAGGCTGCAGGTTTTGTTTCTTCAATTAACTCAGCTATGCTTTGAGTCAGCACTATTTCAGTAGTTTCGGGCAAACCCATATGGTATTTAAGGTAGCTACGGGCAATGCTGAGTTGGTTTAAAGCATTTGCGCGGCTCACTTCCAGTTCAGAGGCCATCAGTTGCAGCTGATCGAAATCGGTTTCTTCTACAAGTCCGTTTTCAAAGATGATTCGTGTTTCGTCGGCAAGTTTTTTAGTGATTGCAAAAGTTGAATCAATGATTTTTATGCTTTCTTCGGTTGCAAGAACCAGAAAGTAGGCTTCCGACACAGTTTTCCTGATATCGACAACCGTTTTTGCCTGATCTTCGTTGCTTTTCTCAACAAACGCTTTTGCCGCCTGCAGTCCCACGAGATATGTGCCGCTGAAAATTAACTGGTTGACGTTTAATCCTGCATTTCCGCTGTATTTGGTTCCAAATTGTACTTCAATATCCTGCCCTGGCTGTCCGAAAAAGTCGCCTGGCACCAATTGAACAGGCAATCCAATATTGTCGTTGTATCCAATGGTTGCGTTTACCTGAGGTAATCCTGTTGCGGTAAGTTCTTTTACCTGAAATCTGGCTGTTTCAATATCGGCATTGGCCTGCCTTACTGTATATGCGCGCTCTGCGGCAATATCGCGGGCTTGTTTCAGACTCACTGAAACGGTTTGCTGCGAATATACATTGCCTCCGCTTATAAGTAATATCAGCATTAGCAGAATTGCTGACGATTTTAATGCTCTTTTCATTGGTAGTAAAATTGAGATTTTGAGTGTGTGTGTTTAATCAATGATTCAATTCATTCATTTTTCTTTCGTAATATGCTATGCCTTCGGCATTTGAAATGCCCCTGATGTGATTTTCGAACATTACCTGAAATACTTTTTCCTGCGAAAATTCAACAGAGGATAGAAATTCAGGATCATGAACATCTCTGAGTTTCTGAACATAAAGTTTTGCGACAAGATCGGCATCAATGTCAGACCGGTAGATGCCTTCTTTAATTCCCTGATCCAGATTTTCTTTGATGTGTTTGTAAACATGTTCCCGTTTGGCCATCACAAAACTCCTGAATAAAGCCGGGTAGAATTTTTCAAGATCGAAAGCAACCACAGGGTTAAAATCCTTCATTTCTTCGCTTACTTTCATGCTTACTTTTAACAGTATGTCAATTGCATTCAGGTCTTTGTCGTCCTCTATGATACATGCCTGACTTTCATCAACAAAGTGAGCAAGCAATTTTTCAATCAAATCAGGTTTGTTTTCAACGTACTGATAAAGCGTTTTTTTCGACATTCCCATTTCTTTGGCAATATCGTCCATCGAAATGCTCCGTATGCCGTACTTCTTGAACAGTTTTCCGGAAGTCTGCAGAATCAGAGTTAATTTTTCATTCATGATTTTCATTCAAAATTTGTGAAAATTTTATGGTGCTGGATTCCCATTTTTTAAACTCAACCTACCTTTTTGAAGGAAAGTCGGCAAAATTAAGGAAACAAAGTACACCATAAACGTTTCCGGGTATATTTTGTTCAGAGAGGTAATGTGTTTTATTTGTTTGCAAAAGTATTGTGTGATGATTCAACGACGAATTTTAAATCGGTGAACTCCCGATTTTCCCGGATGAATGGTTGCATTTATGGGATGAGTTGTTTATGATTTGCCTTACAAAAATCAAAACTTGTAGAGAGACAGATACAAAAAAAGAATGCCATCCTTAAAGAATGGCATTCGACTCAATCAAAAACACAGGAAATGTAGCAGTTGAATTAAAGCTTCTCAATTCCAGAGGTATAACCTGCTGTAAACTCCTGTGTTTTCTTAAATTCTCCGCGGGTATTTCAAAGATTATGGCAAATTGGAATGAACAACATCATTGTCGTAATCATATACATTGCCAAGCTGACAATTTTCGAAACTCACATTGCTATGCGTGAGCGTAAAACTTCCTGAAAACTGGAATCCGTATGCATCGCTGTTCATGAGTTTTGTGTTGCTCAGGTTAAGTTTGGCGCCTTCCCAAATGGCAATGTCTGATTTCATATAATGAGAATCATTTCCACCGTTGCTGATGATGCAATGATCAAGAATATTCTCACGCGATGATTCAATAGATATTCCCGACCAGAAACCTGCTTCGTTATTTGCACCGATAAATTTTACAGGGTTCAGAACATCGCCACGGGCATCAATTTTTCCACTTCCCCTTACGCCCATTTGCTGGCCATATTCAAATGCAAAGACAATTCCTTTTTTCAGGGTAAGATTACGCTCAACGATCAAACCATGCGTAAACAAATAGGGAATTCCATGATTTTCAAGACTCAGATCGGCTTCAAGAATATCTGCCCATTCAATTTTGAGTTCAGGTTTGGTGTTTCCAGTGAAAATATTATCTGTGGTGAATGATTTGAATGTGAGCAGGTTGTTTGTAAGTATAGGATTGCTCTCACAATTGCTGATGGTATTTCCTGAAAATACAGATAAACTTGCGTCATTTGTTATTATTCCGTGTGTAGCAGAACCCGTAATTTCGCTGTTTCGCATACTTAGCTGACTGTTGCCGTATAAATAGATTGCTGCTTCGGAGTTTTGGGTTCCTGCATTGATAATCTTCACATATTCCATAATGTTATCGGCTCTGTTCGACTGATATTGCAGGCCGGCCCATGAGCCCTTATTGTTGTTGTTGACGGGACCTGTAAGTATTACCGGGTTATTGGCTGTTCCAATCATTTTCAATCCGGCATTTGCGCCTACATTAATACCTGTGTAAATACCGGTAAATGCAATCTTCACACCAGCCTCAACCGTAAGCAAAGCGTTGCCGTCAACATAAAACATGTCATCTATTATATAGTCGATACCATCATTGCGGTTAGCAAGCGTGCGGTTTTGCGACATAGTTCCGGTCAGCGTTTCAGTGCCTGCTCCATCAAGTGAAATTGTTGCTACATAATTGCTGGTTGTGCCGTCTTCAGCAGTAACGGTATAAACCACCGGTCCGGTAAAGTTCGTCATTACACCAGAGCCAGGATTGATGGTTGATTTTGTGGAGGTTTCAATGATCGGTACAAGCGTACTTAAATCAGTGCCCGAAGGAACAAGCGCAGTAATTGTTTTGGCATTTTGATCGACGGTTGCTGTAACAGCAGGACTGATTTCAGGTAGTCTGAAAATCAGGACATTTTTTTCGCTGCTTAGTGTTGGTTTTTCATCTTCGGTTTTCTCACATCCGGTCATCAATAAGCCACCAAAGGCAACAAGAAGGATTGCAGTCAATTTCAACATTTTTTTCATGATTGTGTGTTTTTGAGTTACAGCAGCAAAAGTATGTGGCCATATCAGGCGCATCAATCCACGAAAAAGGGGATTTTTTATCGGTTTCTTCTTCATAGATTTGTCTTGTTTAACCAAAGGACATTAAATGCGATCAAATTCATTTTTTGCTACTGTATTTGCTTGCCTGGCAATAAATGCAGTGGCGGGCAAGTTGCCACCGACACATCAGCTTATTAAATCGGCCGATTCTTGTATGCAGATGATACGACAAGGCGATACTGCTGAGGCTTCAGCAATTGTGTTGCGGCTGATCAAGGTAGCTGATCAGATACCTGACAGTTATGCCAGGGGTAACATATTCAGGGTTGCCGCAAATTATTATGGTGAAAAGTGGAATTACGAAAAAGCCGGATCGTTTTACAATATGGCTTATGCAACCGCTTCGAAACTGCCTGCTGACGACAGAGAAAAGTTAAAAGCCATCACACTTTTTAACCATTCACTGATATTTTATCAGCATGGCGATTATCAGCAGGCAATCAGCATGTGCCTTGAAGCCAACCATTATTATCAGATGGTAAATGATAATAATGGTATTGCAGAAACATCAAACCGACTGGGCGGACTATATCTGTTGCTGCTTGATAAAGAAAAAGCCGCTTTCTACAACCGGAAAGCCTATCTCTATTCACTAAAATCAGACGATAAAAATCTGCAGAGCCTTTGCTTAAATGCTTATGGAAATTATCTTCTTGCTCAGGAAAATACTGACAGCGCGCTGATTATGTATAAGAAAGCCATTGAAAGTGCATTGGAATCGGGCCACAAAAAACTAATTGCTGATGCATATTATAACATTTCATATTGTTACTCAGGGCTTGAAAAATTTGCTGAAGCCCTGAATATGATAAAGTTAGCCCATCAATGGTCAATAAAGAGTGGCAACAAATACGATATTTGCGACACACGTTACAAAACAGGACTTTTACTTTATTACATGAACAAGCCCGGCCCGGCACGCGATACGCTGTTGAAAGCGCTGAAAGAAGCTTCTTTGCTGAACTCGCCGATGCTGCAGCGAAATATTTTTGATGCCCTAACTTATCTTGAGGCTGAAAACGGAAATCATAAACTTGCCTGGGATTATCTGAACAAATATATTGACTTTCAGATGCTTATCTTTTCGGAGGAAGACCAGAAGCAGGTGGCCTATCTGAATGCCAGATATGATGCCGAAAAACGCGAAGCAGATATTCTGAGACAAAAGTCGATGATTCAGCGCCGAAACTTTATATTGATTCTTGCCGGAATTATGTTGCTGGCACTGGCAATAACTATAATTATGGGCATCATTCTGCAGCGGCGCAAACACAGAATAGCTGAGCAGGAGCTGATAATCCGTCAGCAAAAAATTGCTGAACTTGAAAAAGAAAAAGAACTTGTTGCTGTTCAGTCCACACTCAAAGGTGAGGAAACTGAGCGCAGCCGAATAGCCCGCGATCTTCATGACGGGCTTGGAGGAATGCTTTCAGGAGTTAAACTTAGTCTTACAAATATGAATGGATCACAAATTCTGGATGAGGACAATGCCCGTCTTTTTGAGCAGGCCATCAACCTGATCGACTCAAGTGTAAAAGAACTGCGCTGGGTAGCGCACAATATGATGCCTGAAATTCTATTGAAAGAAGGCCTGAACGAAGCACTTGAGAGCTTCTGCAGATCATTTTCAGGACCACCGGAAATCAGGTATCATGCTTTCGGTGAATCAATGCGGTTCGAAAAAGGATTTGAACTTACCGTTTACCGGGTAGTTCAGGAGTTGGTAAACAACGCATTGAAACACTCCTCGGCAAGCGAAATTGTGGTTGAACTTATTCAGGAGCCTGAGCGTATCAGTCTTAATGTCCGTGACAACGGCATAGGCTTTGACCCCGGAATTTCGTACTTTAGCGGACATGGACTTTCGAATATTCGTTCCAGAATAGCATCTTACAGCGGATTATTCGATATCAGCTCCCGCGAAGGGCAGGGAAGTGAAGCCATGATTTCGTTCAATGATACAAAGCCTTATGTCAGAAATAATTAAAGTATTGATTGTTGAAGATCATCCGCTGGTGGTTGATGGCATTCGTGCGCTGATCAGCAAACATTCAGGAATGCAGGTTGCCGGAATAGCCGGAAGTGCAAAGGAATGTATTGCTGCTTTAAATCAAGCCTCGCCAGATGTAATTCTGCTTGACATTATGCTGCCCGATGCAACCGGTCTTGAACTGATCGAGGATATCCGAAGGCTTTCTCCTGTCTCGCGGATTCTTGTTCTGTCAACTTATAATCAGCGTTATTATGTCGAAACCATGTTGTCGAAAGGAGCGCTCGGTTACCTGCTGAAAAATGCAGGAGGAGAAGAAATTATTGAGGCAATACAGACTGTGAATGAAGGGCTGCCTTACCTGTGCAGCGAGGTACGTCGTATGGTTAAAAAGACAGATGATCAGGCTGTTTCCTTATCGCCCCGCGAAATTGAGGTGCTGAAAATGATTGCCGATGGATTGACCAACAAAGAAATTGCTGACAAGCTTTTTATCAGTCCGCTTACTGTGGATAGTCACCGGAAAAATATGATTATTAAGTTGCAGGCGAAAAATACCGCTTCGCTGATAAAAGCTGCGGTGGAAGATGGGATTATTCATGTGGCTAAAAGTTGATCAGTGCCCGGCTGACTCATTCCTTAATATGGATAAATGCAAATTATCCAGTGTTCAGAACGGCATAGCAACTGCAGCTCAGCCACAATTGGTTTCTCCCTTCGGGGATGACAGTTAAATCAAGCGATTAAACACTTCGACTTCGCTCAGTGTGACATTCGTATTAGATCAACAATTATTTTTTTAATGCACACTTTATCAGCTCTATACAATGTCCTCCTGAGCGGAGTCGAAGGACAAAACGATAAATTTTCAATCACAAAAAAGAATGCCATCCTTGTTAAAGAATGGCATCCGAATCAATTATCATCAGTCCGCAGAAGCTAATGCGCTTGTGTAGCCTCTGACAGGCGTTTTACTTATTATTTCAGCTCAAAGCTGGTCTGTCCGATTTCAGTATCGTCGGCATAAACCGTTACTACGTAAGTTCCTTCCGGCAGGTCTTCTTTGGTTGATCTGTTTACCCAATAGGAGCACAAGTTGATGGCCAGATTCTGATAATTCGCGGTTTCACGGGTGGTGTATTGCAGAATTTCGCCTTTATAACTGAAGGAATAGTCATCGCCTTTGCCCTGTGAAAGAATCAGTTTATCGGGGCGGGCTATGCGGATGTAAACCAATTTTGCACCGGCTGAAAGCAGTGGATTTTCGCCCAATGTAAAACAAACTTTTATTCTTTCAACCCGCTTGGCTTTATCGGTTGCGCGTTCTTTGGTGCCGCTTCCCCGCACACCTATAGCTGTTATCTGGTAAGCCCTTAACACAGCCGCCATGCTTACTTTTTCGGTAAGTGCTTCTTTATCTTTCTGAAGTGTGCTGGTTTTTTGCTGCTCTTTCTGATAACTGCTGCGGATCTGCTCGTTTTCTTCTTTCAGTTCCCGGTTAACGGTGTATAGGGAATCAATCTGCTTCAGATATCCCTGAGAAATTACGCGCAGGCGGTCAAGTTTCTTTTTTACTTTGTAAAACTCATACTGAGTGTCAAGAAGTTTCCTGATTTCCAATGCATTGGCCTGAATAATACTATCCTTTGAAGCCAAAGAATCTGAAAAAGTTCCGTATTCCAGCTTAATGTTGTTGTGTTCGGCAATCAGTGAATCAAGTTCCTGCTTTTGCTCCACACGTTGCATTTCTTTTTCTTCGAGCAAACCTCCCAGCCTTGAGCGGGTTGAAAGATACAGCCATGCCAGAAGTGCAAGCGCTGCAATCAGAACAATAATAAGAATCCAGGATTTATTTTGTCCTCTTTTGTTGACATTGATGTCATTCATATTTTCCATAAGTCGATTAAAATTTGACTTGTAAAAATGCCTTTTGCTTTATTCAAAGGCATTGTGCTCATTAATAACGCACAATTACCTGCAAAAGTACAGATTTTAGATTGAAAGTGGTTAGTTTATTCTCCTTTTTGAAAGCATTGTTGTCAAAAAAGGGACTGCTGTATTTCAGCAATCCCTTTTTTAATAAGATTTGTGGATCAATTTAATGACTCTCACCACCATATTTAAACTTATCGCCGGTTTTTTCGAGAATCATGCGGTAATAAGATTCATCATATCCCGGGTATTTAACCTTGGGATTCTGATTGTTACCGTCTTTTACCTTCACATTCCCGTCGAGGTATTTTGTGAAGAGATAACGATAAAGTTCTTTCCATCTTGCTACGGTGCTGTTTCCCTGATTTACAGAGTAATCTGTAAGAAACTCACGGGCTTTGGCAGGATCTTGTTTGTAAAGTTCAACGGCTGCTTTGTCAACCACGTCGGTGTAGGAAACAAATTTTCCTTCAAGTGCCGATTGAACTTTCTGAATGTCAACAATCATATCTTTATAGCGGGTGTAAGCAAGGTTTGAAACCTGATTAAATACCCAGAATCCTGCATTGTCAGAAAACTCCATCATGCTGCCGTTGCCCACTGCAAAGGCTTCGGGCACATCGGTGATGCCGCAATACATCGGAACATAAACTGATGTGTAAGAATCGTCAACACCAAACCATAAGATTCCTCCAACAGGGTCGGGCAACCATGAGCGCGATTGCGAAACAAATGAGAATCCGGTCTGCTGGGTTGAAATTGCCCTTTCGTGGAAATAAGTTTCACCATCCACTTTCCAGGTCATTGGTCTCCAGCGTACAATCGACTGATAAGGGCCTGCGCCAACATCTTTGGTCATATCGAGGTCAGTTCCCTGATAATAATCGCGCATCATGCCGATTACATCCTGAACACTGAGTTTTTTATCGGGTTTTACCCACAAAGGCATACGGTTTTTAAGGTCGTAACCCTTGGCATATTCAGCATATTTATCCATTCCGGTGCTTACTCTGTTAAAGCCGGCCCAAACCCTTGCTTCGCAAAAGCGGGCAGCGCCAAAATCGACAGGTGCGTAAGTGTCAGAGAAACTGAAATCTTTGTCTTCGCCACTGAAATATTTCATTTCACGGGCAAAACTGATTACATCGGGTGAATAGATGCAATTTTCGGGATCGTTAAGCGGGAAAGTAGTGATGCGGGCCTGGTTGGCATGCCCTGAAATATAACCATCGGGAATGCGCATTGCAACCCAAACTGCGCCTTTGTTGTGAACTTTGCGCACACGGCCACGTTTATCGGCAACATCGCGCGGTGATCCTTTGCCAATCATTTCCATAATCCATACTTCGTTGGGATCAGCAATTGAGAATGATTCGCCTGAGCTGTAATAACCGTATTCTGCAAGAAGTTCACCTATAACTTTAATGGCTTCGCGGGCAGTTTTGGCTCTCTGCAAGGTAATGTACATCAGGGTACCATAGTCAATAATGCCGGTAGTGTCAACCAGTTCGGGAAGTCCACCATAGGTAGTTTCACCAATGGCAAGCTGGTGTTCGTTCATATTGCCAACCACCGAATAAGTGTGTCTGGCCTGTTTTATTTTGCCAAGGTACTTTCCGGTATCCCATTCATACACATCAAGCATGGTTCCTTCGGGATAATCGGCTGCCGGTCTGAAATAGAGTTCTCCGTAAAGTACGTGAGAATCAGCAGCATAAGTAATCATGGTTGAGCCATCGGTTGAAGCGCCTTTGGTCACCAGAAAATTGGTGCAGGCCAGCAATGGCTGTGCAACCAAAAGCATGGCCGCGACAACGAGTGTTAAACTTTTTTTAAGCATATTGTTGGTTTTTAATGGATAAACGTCAAAAGTGCAATCCCGTTCACAAATACAAATCAACCGATTGCAACGAACGGGCAGCCAAAATACAAAAAGTTTTGTTGTGTGCGGCAGGTGGTGTTTATAAAAGCCCGCTGATTGTTATCAGGCTTAAATGCTAACCGCAGTGCATTAGTCCTGGCGAACAATTTCAATCTCCTGATCCTGAAACATTATACGGTCGCCGGGGAAAAGTTTTTTGCGTTTCTGCAGTTCGGTTAAACCGTTAACCTGCACATAGCCTGCAACAATGGCCTGATTGGCATCGCCCCCGCTTTCGGCAAGGTTAAGTAGTTTCAGCAGCTGGTTAAGTTGAATGTAATCGTGGCCAATGAGTTCGAAAGTGGTCATAATGTTTTTGTGCAAAAGTAGTATTTTCCGGAATGGGGGACCTTCGGGGTTTTTCTGCCGATTAAAAAAGACTTATCCACGGATTCCACGGATTTCCACAGATTAGGTTGGTGATTCAGTAACTACCGCCTGGCGGCGGTGATTTGGGTGTTTTTTTCTTTTCGTAATAACCTTCCAGCCCCCCGGATAAGCGTAATATGCAATTCGATTCAGGAATCACCTCATCTCCCGATTAAAAAAGACTTATCCACGGATTCCACGGATTTCCACGGATAAGGTGAGTGTTTCAGTAACTACCGCCTACCGGCGGCGATTTGGGTGTTTTTTTCTTTCGGAGTAACCTTCCAGGTTTTCTTCCAACCTGGAAGGTTTTCTTTTACTATGACGAAATGCCAATCTGTGGTTTTTATACCTCCTTCGGCCAATGCTTGAGTCACTTAACCCCCTTTTTCTGTCACTCAGGCCGTTGGGCCTCGTATCTGCTCAACGACTGCCTAAAATTTGACCTGTAGATCATGTATTCAGTATCATAAACAGTAGTTTCTGGAAGTCAATTTTAGAAGGTCGTTTCCGCAGATACTGAAAATTTGAGCTCTTCTTTGCGGATGTTACTGCTGCAGGCCACGTGTTTGCAACAACCTGCCTTTCAATTGCCACGCTGCGCCCCGCTGGGGCTATGGTTAAGTTCCGAATTTTTTATACTACCAACACTGCGCCCCTCTGGGGCTTACATACAAAAAGCCCCAGAGGGGCGAGACGTTGGTAGCCAGGAACATCACGATAGAACATATAGCCCCAGCGGGGCGCAGTGTAAACTGGCGGCCCGGCTAAGTAGAATTTAGCTTCGCTGAACTCGTCCGCAATGGCGGCCTCGGTTGCAGTTCCGCTTTGAACACCATTGAATTTGTAATTCAATACATTTTACTGGTTATTTGGCTTCTACCTCCTTCGGCCAATGCTTGAGTCGCAATTATTTATTTTCCGACACTCAGGCCGTTAGGCCTCGTATTGTTTCGACTCTCGCTCAACAACCACCGCTCAACGACTGCCTAAAATTTGACCATAATTTTATTGTAGATCATGTATTCAGTATCATAAACAGTAGTTTCTGGAAGTCAATTTTAGAAGGTCG
>WSXX01000047.1 GCA_009773515.1 Bacteroidota bacterium | reverse complement strand
CTATATTTCGACAAGCTCAATACAACGCATCCCGAAGGTGCCTATCTACTTAAAGCCGTTTTTTATTGGATTGAATTGAAAAACAGACAGTTGTTTTTTGTTGTAATCTTGTTTTTTGTGCATACACATGTTCAACAAAAGCTTTACGCTTGCAGGTGATTTGTGGTATCCGGAAAATTTGTAATTTTAACGGGCATTCCGGAAGCTGCGATGTTTGTTGATTTTAAAAGCCTGGCAGCGTAAAGCCTCAACCGTTAGCCCAATTTCAAAATGACGAAATACACGTTGATTTTTATAATATTTTTGAACACTTGCCTGACTTATGGACAAACATATTTGGAATTTAAACCTCCAATTGTTCCTATTAGCATAAGTTTTGACAGCATTAAGAGATTACAAATTTTTGAAAATATGTATGTATTTGGTTGGGATTACTTTAAGAGAGAACCGCCCTATTTATGGAATCCAAATTATACATTGTCATCAGAAGACACTTCAAGGGTTATTTATAACTCATTTGAATCAAGGAAATCGAAGGTATTAAATATAGAGACTACAAATATTCTGCTGGATACGTCAAATAAAACGATTATTATGGAAGGATTTGTGACTGGTGGATGGTACGGAGCAGGTAGCATTGTTAAAATTGTTGTTGGCGAAATAATTGACACGCTAAGACCACAATATGAGATGTCTATTTCACCTAAAATGGACAGAGAATACATCCAAGAACGCAAAAGAAAGAATAAACCGCTTTTTGACGCTTATTTAGTTGGCTTTTATATGAAGGATTTTAATGATTGGGAATCCGGTGTTGGTTATGAGAATGAGAAAGAAAGATATTTTAAAATCAGAGCATACATCAACAAAAAAAGTGTTTTGGTTTTCGGACTAGACGGTAACATTGCAGAAATCTTTGAAATTGGCAAATTGCTACCTAAATACAGTAAAAATTAATCTTGGAATCATAGACATAAATATAAACTGTTGCTTAAAAACACTATAAATCGCCTTTAAATTCCTAAAAGTTTTCATTTTTGAATAGTTTTAGGAATTTTATTTATCTTTCCCCTAGTACTCTTAGCAGTCTGCAATTTAGATTCTATCGGAATTAAATTCTGCCCGACAGTATATTTGTTTGTGTAATGAGATTTCATGGCTTTTAGACAGACTGCCATGAGCAGAAAACCCTTATTGAATCTGTTCCGGCTTGTTTTTCCAACGCTTGTGCGACCAAAGCCAATGAGCGGGTTGCAGTCTGATGTCTGCTTCAAGCAACCTGACATATTCCCTGAGGATATCTTTGTCGCTCATGCCATCTCCAGGCCGCGATACAGGCACATAGGATACTGAATAATACCCCGGCTTTATTTTTCTGATGGATTGGTAAACAACTGCAGAATTTGTCAATACGGCAAGTTTTGCACCTCCGGCAAAAAAGAAACTGGGTTGGTTCAGAAAATCAAAACAGTATTCCGGATCTTTATGAGAAGGAGACTGATCTCCAATAAAAAAGTAAAGCGCCGGATAATCTTTTTTGCTGAGAATAAACCTTCCGGCTTGCTGCATTGGCAGCAGTTTAAGCCCGAAGCGTTTTCTTATCCTGCCCATCAGGTTTTCCGTTACCTTGCTGGAAAGTGGTTTGTAAAGCGTGTAAATGCTGAAGTCGAAAAACAATGGCGCCATAATCAGCCATTCCCAGTTGCCCCAATGACCGCCCATTGCAATTACATTTACACCACGTTTGTGAAAATCGTTGATTAATTCCGGATTTTCAACCTTAAACCGTTTCCTGGCTTCTTTGTGGCCGATTCCCTGGCTTTTTATCACTTCGGTGAAAACGCCGAAAAAATGTTTGTAAAACCGGTGTGTCAGGGTTTTAATCTCTTTGTAGTCCTTTTCAGGAAAAGCCTTTGAGAGATTCTGAGTAATTACTCCAAAGCGATAGCGCAGCACTTTTTCGGCAAAAACCTGAAGAATCCGTGCTTTAAAAAACAACAATTCCACAGGTAAATGACCTGCCAATCTGGTTAGTCCAAAAATAATAGAAGAAAGCATGCGTTGAAAAAAACTCATATTTGGTTTATTGCCGGTCATTTTAAATCAGGCAGCCAAAAATACGAATATACTTTCTGATTGGGGTAAGAATAAAATTGATTTTTAAAAAGTTGTAATCATCTGACTTTCTTTCAATAATGTTAATGTTTTATAAATTATTGATATTTATCTACATATACCTCTGCTTAATCGGATTAAAATGCGTATCTTTTCAAAATATTGTAAAAAGATGAAAAAAAACAGGCCCCTTTCAACTCAAAATCAAAGAACAATTCAAACAATAACCCCCCAGATTGCTGCTAGCTGCGGTTCTTTAAAAGGGAAATATGCAGTTGTTCTCGACGGTGGAAAAACTACCATCTACATTTCAGATAAAAGTCGCGAAGCAGAAATTATTGAACGTTACCAGCAACGAAGGCCAAAATAGAGTCTGCTCTTTCTATTGCCTTAAATAAAACCGACAAGATATTCTGATAATTTCAGATTCTGTTTCAGAATATCCATGCTCCTGCGGTTAAAAAATCGTGTTGAGAATTTCGTATGGTTCTGAAAGTACTGCTCGATTACCTATTCACATGGTGGCTTTTAAAAGCATCCAATCAGTGACGTATATTTCCACGCCCTGTTTTGAGTCAATAATAAAATCTTTTCTGCTTCTTTTCGCCCATAAAGCAAAAATGCCAGCTACTTTATCAGTAGTGGCATCTTATTAAGCCAGACTATCCGGATTTCGATAAACCTTTTTAGTTGTAGAGATTATTCCTTTGCTCCTTTAGCTTGGGATCGCTGATATAATCGTCGTAATCCATCAGTTTATCAATCATTCCTTTCGGGCCGATTTCTATAATCCTGTTGCAAACGGTTTGAATAAACTCGTGGTCATGCGACGACATCAGAATATTCCCTTTAAATTTGATCAGTGTGTTGTTAAAGGCCTGGATCGACTCAAGATCAAGATGATTTGTAGGTGTGTCAAGCAACATAACGTTGGCATTGCGAATCATCATTCGGGCAATCATGCAGCGTACTTTTTCGCCTCCTGAAAGTACATTTGCTTTTTTGTAGATTTCCTCACCTGAAAAAAGCATCTTTCCCAGAAATCCCCTGAGGTAAAATTCAGAAGTATCATTTGAAAACTGTCCAAGCCAGTCAATCAGGTTTAGATCTGTTTCGAATAATTCCTCGTATTCCAGCGGAAGGTAAGCTTTCAGGATGGTTTGTCCCCATTCAAAAGAACCTTTATCGGGCTCCATATGGCCTTTGAGTATTTCAAAAAGAGCAGTCATGGCACGAGTGTCTCTTGATAGAAAAACAATTTTGTCATCCTTCATCATGGTGAAGCTGACATCCTTAAACAGTGAAGTGCCATTGATGGCTTTGCTCAAAACTTTCACTTCAAGTATGTTATTTCCGGGCTCACGTTCAGGCGTAAAAACAATGCCCGGATATTTTCGTGTTGATGGTTTTATTTCTTCGATATTCAGCTTCTCAATCATCTTTTTGCGGCTGGTGGTCTGCTTTGATTTTGAGGCGTTTGCACTGAATCTGGCAATAAACTCAAGCAATTCTTTTTTGCGATCCTCTGCTTTCTTGTTTTGCGTAAGCTGTTGTCTTAAAGCCAATTGACTGGATTCGTACCAGAAGGTGTAATTACCCGGAAACATCTGAACACGACTGAAATCAATGTCAACGATATGGGTACAGATTGAGTCAAGAAAGTGCCTGTCGTGAGAAACAACCAGAACAGTGTTTTCAAAGTTGGCAAGATAGCTCTCCAGCCAGTTCACTGTTTCAAGGTCAAGGTCATTGGTGGGCTCATCCAGCAGAAGGTTATCGGGTTTGCCAAACAATGCCTGAGCGAGTAATACTTTCACCTTGTCCTTGGCTTCAAGTTCACTCATAAGTTTCTGGTGAAATGCCTCTTTAATTCCCAGGCCACTCAGCAGATTGGCGGCATCACTTTCGGCATTCCAGCCATCCATTTCAGCAAACTGCTCTTCAAGTTCTGAAGCCCGGATTCCGTCGTTTTCAGTAAAATCGGTTTTCGAATAAATGGCATCTTTTTCATTCATCACATTCCATAATTCAACATGACCCATAAGCACTGTTGCAATTACGGTGAGGTCGTTAAACTCAGAGTGATTCTGCTTCAGCACCGACATGCGCTCACCCGGAGCCATTGTTACACTGCCTTTTGTGTTATCAATTTCACCTGAAAGCATTTTTATGAATGTTGACTTCCCTGCTCCATTGGCTCCAATGATGCCATAACAATTGCCGGAAGTAAAATTCATGTTTACATCCTGAAATAAAATGCGTTTCCCGAACTGAATGCCCAGGTTTGAAACTGTAATCATTTAATTATGTGTTTATTATAAGTCGAAGTGATTGCCTCCTTTGAGGGGTGCAAAGGTAGGGATTTTTGGCTTACAAAATTTGCTTCGGGCTTTGTTAAAATAAAGAATAGACCCCGTTTACTTTATAACAAAGCAAACGGGGTCGGAATTACAGGATATGATCAAGACTCAGATTACCGTACAACATTATCAGTAAAAGTTATATTATCCGGAATCTCAAATTTTTCGGCAGGGATGCTTGCATTTTCAGTGAATTTGTCTGCTACCAGCTTCATTTTCATGGCTCCCATTTCGGTGTCAACCAACAAAGCAACGCCTTTATACACCAGATAAGTACCTTTTAAACCCATTTTGGTATAGTCAATTCCAAGCTTTTCGCAGGTTCTGCCCAAAAATTCTTCAGTTCCTTCCTTCGTAATGTTCATGTCTTTAATCATTTGTTCTGAGAGGTTCTCAAAATCAATACTCACACTGTTTATTGGAGTTGCCAAAACTTTTGTCCCGGTCTTTTTGACCATGTCAATATTATAAATATATCCATCCCTGTTGATTGTAACGGTATGTATGGCAGAGCCCATAATTTCCATTTGAACATCCTGAGCTTCAATTTTTCCATAATCATCAAAATAGAGCAATTGTTTTGCATCCATTCCCATCACCTGGGTAGTGTACTCAACGATTCCTGATTTGAGGGCGTATTTGCCGTTGGCTGATGTGGTTAATTCTGTTTCATCGGTTTCAGTAACATTGCCCGTATTTGACCCGCTATTCCTGCTGCTGCATGATATCAGTATTGAAATTGAAGCAAGCAGGTAAATAGAAAACATTAATTTGTTTTTCATGGTGTTTTTTTTGATTGTGGGTTAAATTTAATTTGATTAATGATCGCTGGAACTCTTAACCGATGCAAAATCAAACTGCCCTGTTTTTGCAGCCATAAAACTGATCATCTCTTTCACCTTATCTGGTTTGCAGGCGCATGAAATGTCCAGTTTTAGAATAGTGGTTCCATTAAATAAAAAATATCTGGCACTGCTTTGATAGGATGTAACCCCTGTGTTACCTGATATTTCATTCACACATTCTTTTTGCGTGGAGATGGTCCAGAGTTTTCCACCCATAAAATCCGATTCATTGGCCTCACTTACATCCATGCCTGAAGAGTTCTTAAACTCATTCATTTGCTGATTTATGCCATCCATATCCTTGAGAAGCTGCAACATAAATTTGCCGGTTTCATCGTTGGAATTGTACCAGATAAACTCTGCATGCATGACTCCTCCCGGCTCCGGCCCGTTGTAACAAGCATTGTAGCTATTCAGATCGGCTATAAGATCAATATGTGTCATTGAGCCTAATTCCGCAACCATATTATGTACTTTTCGAAATTGCTGATTAACATGATCCATTGGAAGGAGTGTCTCAACGTTTTGGGGTGATTGGGCCTGACTCATCATATACAGGCAGATGCTCAGCATTAACGTGACTAACTTTTTCATTTTGTTTACTTTAAGATTCTGATTGAGTTTAATTCAAACGGGATCACTGTATCGAAAAAATAACTGCTATGCTAAACAAGGGTGTTCATTCTCTGATTTCTGATTTATAATTTAAGAAACTCTACCCGTCGGTTAAGTGCTTTGTTTACCGGAGAGTCATTGGCAGCAACCGGTTGGCTTTCACCGGAGCCGTCTGATTCGAGGCGTGAAGCATCAATTCCAAAGGTTTTGACCAACTCATTTTTTACAGATGCACCGCGTCGTTTCGAAAGGTCGAGATTGGCCGCATCTGAGCCATCACTGTCGGTGTGACCCACAATTTTTACCCTGAGATCCGGATTTTCTTTCAGGATATCAGCAATACCTTTCAATGTTCCATAAGATTCGGGTTTTACTACATCCTTATTTACATCGAAATAAATTCCATAACTAACCAGTTTACCTTCGGTCAGCAGTTTGCTCCGAATGTCAGGCAATCCTGCAGCTACCCTGAAATTAGTAATCATCGGATTCCCTGATTCCCATAATTCGAACCGCATCATATTAATTTTAAGGCCAGGCTCAAAAACTTTTGGAAGATCAAAAACCTTCACCTGATCTAAATAAACCCTCAGCCTGGTTTTTTGCACCCAAACCGAAATGCGGTATTTTTTGCCGGCTTCCATTGTAGCATCTTCTTTTTCACCATTAAGGGTGTATCCTTCAGTATTATAAGCGCTGTAGGTTGCCCGATAACCAAAAGTCAGTTTGATGCCGCCGTTAAGCCCCGGCACTGCGCCTCCTTCATCAATATCTTTGGTGTTTTGTGAACTGTAGAGGTAAAACCCGAACTCAAAATAAAGATTTTCATCTTCAACCGGGTAGCCAATTACATCGTACTCAACGGTGAAATTATCCGGAAGATTCAAACCTCCGTCAATTACAACACCACCTTCGCCATTCATTTTAAACCAATTTCCAGGAAACAGATTTGTAGTTACCACTTCGCCAGAGGCTGTTGTGTTCCAATTGGCCGGAAAATCGCCGATGCCTGTTTCGGTAAAATCATCGTAAAATATAACCTTCTCCCCGGGGATAAAATCATATTTAGAGTAAGTCTGCATGTTTTGTTGCGCATGGCCTGATAAGCTGAAGCCAAGCATTACGATCAGAATTCCTGCAAGTGTTTTCATTTTTTGGTTTGTTTAGGATGTATAAATTTACAAAATGATCTCAATTATGATGTGACAAATTTCAAAATTGAAATATTTATTTTTATCCCCTAAAACAAGGATTTTTGTTAATTATTAAACTTCTCTTCCTGAAGGTATTGCCAATACTTTGGTAAGGGAGGAGGGAGGGTAAGACAAGGAGACAAGGAGACTGGGGGACAAAGGGATAGGTAGAATGGGGACGAGGGACGGCATGTAAGGGACGAGGGACGGTAAGTAAGGGACGAGGGACGGTAAGTAAGGGACGAGGGACGGTAAGTAAGGGACGAGGGACGATTGTTTTAGACATGGCGTATGTGAACCACAATGTTTATGGCATCATAAAGTCACTGCTTCATTTTCGCAATTTAATTCTATTTTTGCCTTCGATAAAAATTTCAGATAATGACCAAATGCATTCACTGTGGTCTGGATTGTGGTAAAAATCCTGTGATGTTCGACGATAAACCTTTTTGCTGCGAAGGTTGCAGCATGGTTTATCAGATACTTCACGAAAAAAAAATGAACCGCTATTATACCATGATGCCCACACCGGGAATCAGGCTAGATCAGGACAATACCGCCGGCACGCGTTATGCATTCCTTGATCAGACTGAAGTCAGAAGCCAGTTGCTGGAGTTTTCTGATGGTGGAATTTCGCGTGTGAATCTGTTTATTCCCGGAATCCATTGCAGTTCATGTATATGGTTGCTTGAGAATCTCAACACCCTGCACACCGGCGTTATTCATTCGAATGTGAACTTTGTCAGAAAAGAAGTCACCATTACATTCCGGGATGCTGAAATCAGCCTCAGGCAACTGGTTGAGCTGCTTCATACCATACATTATATCCCGGAACTGAGTCACAGCACTAAAAAAAAGGATGAGCATCAGCATACCAATCGTAAAATGCTGATGAAAATCGGAATTGCCGGCTTTGCTTTCGGAAATATTATGTTGCTCAGTTTTCCTGATTATCTGCCGGGAGGCGAACATGTTGATCAATTGATGGCCGGTACTTTCGGCATAGTTTCTTTTATTCTTGCATTACCGGTAGTTACTTATTGCAGCAGCGATTTCTTTTTATCGGCTTTTAAAAGTCTTCGTAAAAAGATAATCAACATCGATTTACCTATCTCATTGGGAATTCTGGCTTTATTCCTTGAAAGCAGCTGGGAGATTTTTAATGGCTATGGTCCTGGTTATATGGACTCTCTGGCAGGATTGCTGTTTTTTATGCTGATCGGACGCTGGTATCAGGGTAAAACATATGAATCGCTATCCTTCGACCGCGATTACCGTTCGTACTTCCCGATAGCTGTTACCCGTATTAAAGAGGGCATCGAAGACTTTGTTCAGTTAAAAGACATTGAAAAAGGTGATGTTATATTGGTGAGGAACAGCGAACTCATTCCTTCTGATGCCATATTGCTCGAAGGTGAAGGAAGCATAGATTATAGTTTTGTAACCGGTGAATCATTCCCGGTCAGTAAAAAGACCGGTGATTTTGTGTTTGCCGGAGGAAGACAGACCGGTGCAGCACTATTGCTTAAAGTTGAGAAGGCTGTTGAGCAGAGTTACCTCACCCGTTTGTGGAACGAAGAAAAAGTCGGAGAAACAGAAAGGGCCGGCATACAGTCGGTCGTTAACCGGGTTAGCCACTACTTTACAATTATTTTACTTGCACTTGCAACCGGAGCATTGATTTACTGGTCGTTTTTCGATTTTGGGAAAGCAGTTTACGTATTTGCTTCAATTCTGATAGTTGCCTGCCCATGCGCACTTGCACTTACCGTACCTTTTACATTCGGAAATGTAATGCGTGTGTTTGGCCGAAATGGCTTTTATATCAGAAATACTGAAGTAATTGAAGCGCTCACTCATACTGATACCGTTGTTTTTGATAAAACCGGAACCATTACCCATGCCCGAAGCATGAACATTTCATGGGAAGGCAATCCGCTCAGCGAAACCGAAATGCAATGGACCCGAAGTCTGGCCCGCAACTCAACCCACCCGTTATCGGTAATGATAGGGGAGTGGTTGCCCGAAAGTAAGGTTATTATTGCTGATGATTTTCGTGAGATTGCCGGACTTGGTATTACCGGAGTGGTGGATGGCAACACTATAATGATAGGTTCGCGCAGATTTATTACCGGAAATGATGAAGAAGTTGCCAGCAGGCTATCGACAGTTTATCTTTCAATCAATCATGTGATCAAGGGCCATTTTACACTCGAAAATCGCTACCGCGAAGGCTTGACCGAAGTAGTGAAAGGATTCGAACATTATAACATTCATCTTATTTCAGGCGATAACGATGCTGAGCGCAGTAATCTCAGGGATATAATCGGTTCAGATGAATCGCTCCACTTTAATCAGGGGCCGGCCGATAAATTAAGTTACATCAGAAACCTTAAAAGCCAGGGCAAACGGGTGATTATGATTGGCGATGGATTAAACGATGCCGGTGCTTTGCTTAGCGCCGATGTAGGAATTACAATTGCCGATGATGTTTATCATTTTTCGCCGGCTTGTGATGCCATTCTGCAATCATCTCAGTTTGGCAGACTGCATGAGTTTATAAGATTTTCGCGTTCTGCCATGAAAATCGTTTATTCGGGTTATACAATTTCATTTCTGTATAATATAGTCGGGCTGGCTTTCGCGGTTCAGGGACTTCTATCACCAGTAGTTGCAGCCATTCTCATGCCTTTGAGTTCAATCACCATTGTCAGTTTTTCAACTTTCTCCGTCAGAATTCTGGCTGGGTTAAAAAAGTTGCGTGCCTGATATTATAAAACTTCATGATTTAACTTTTAACAGTTTCTTCTGAGGGTGATTTGCCGAATAATTCTCTGTTTTTTTCGATATTTTTATACCAGTAATTCAGTACCGGTAAATCAGGCTCTTAATGTTAATTTTTATTGTTTTGAAAAACAGTATTATATGTAGTTATTTAGAAATATTCTATATTAAGTCTGCCTGTATCAGTGTATTTTACGTTTCATTACCTTTGACTAATTAAGTAACCCAATACCTAAATGAGCGTAATTGTTGTGTTGATAGGTTTCAGTATCGTAGTAGCTGTTGGATTCCTTATTGCTTTTTTATGGGCAGTACGGTCAGGTCAGTACGATGATGATGTATCGCCCTCAGTGCGTATTCTTTTTGATAACGACGAAGAAGAGAATGCCGATAAATCAATTCAAAATCAACCCAAAGTTTAGTTAAACCAGAAGCTTATGGAATTACAAAAATTCTACTACGACAACAGGATTGTGAAAATGTTTGCCTACGCCACTCTGTTCTGGGGCATTGTAGGTATGCTTGTTGGAGTGCTTGTTGCTTTTCAGTTCATTTTCCCTGAACTTAATTTCAACTTTGCATACACAACCTTCGGGCGCGTTCGTCCTGTTCACACCAATGCAATTATTTTTGCATTTGTAGGTAACGGTATTTTTACCGGTTATTATTACTCATTACAGCGGCTGCTGAAAACCGGCATGGCCAGCAAGTGGATGAGTTATGTGCACTTCTGGGGCTGGCAATTTATAATTGTACTGGCCGCAGTAACATTATTGGCAGGCATTACTTCAGGCAAGGAGTACGCCGAACTCGAATGGCCTATCGACATCCTTATCGCCCTGATCTGGGTTATTTTCGGATGGAATATGATGTGGACCATTTTAAAGCGCAGAACCAGACACATTTATGTGGCCATTTGGTTTTACATTGCAACCTTTGTTACTGTTGCGGTATTACACATTGTTAATTCTATTGAAATTCCATGGTCGTTGTTAAAGAGTTACCCCGTGTATGCTGGTGTGCAGGATGCACTCGTACAATGGTGGTACGGACATAATGCAGTTGCATTTTTCCTGACAACTCCTTACCTTGGGCTTATGTATTACTTCCTGCCAAAAGCAGCAAACCGGCCGGTTTACTCCTACAAACTTAGTATTCTTCACTTCTGGGCACTCATATTCCTCTATATCTGGGCAGGACCTCACCATCTTCTTTATCAGTCAATTCCAAATTGGGCACAATCTCTGGGAACTGTATTTTCAATCATGCTTATTGCGCCATCATGGGGCGGTATGATCAACGGATTACTCACACTCAGGGGTGCCTGGGATAGGGTACGTGAAGATCCCGTTCTTAAGTTTTTTGTAGTTGCTGTTACTGCCTATGGTATGGCAACATTTGAAGGACCAATGCTTTCGCTGAAAAGCATCAATGCAATCAGCCACTTCACCAACTGGACCATAGCCCACGTTCATATCGGAGCAATGGGTTGGAATGGCTTCTTAACATTTGGAATGATTTATTGGTTATTCCCCAAAATGTTCAAAACCAAGCTTTATTCAATCAAGCTGGCCAATCTGCATTTCTGGATCGGAACACTTGCCATTCTTTTCTATTCAATTCCTATGTATTGGGCAGGTTGGACAGAAGCTTCCATGCTGAAACAATTTACCGAAGCAGGTACACTCATGTATCCAAACTTCCTGCAGGTGGTTGACCAGATTATGCCAATGTATTATATGCGTGCATTTGGTGGTACCTTATATTTCCTGGGTGCTTTCCTGCTGGTATATAACATCTACAAGACTGTAAAAGCCGGTTCGTTTGTTGCTTACGAAGAAGCTGAAGCTCCTGCACTTGAAAAAGAAGGCAAACGCAAATCAGGCGAAGGTTACCACCGTTTTCTGGAACGCAAACCTATTACCTTCATGATTCTTTCAATTGTAGCCATATTAATTGGCGGTATTGTTGAAATTGTTCCTACTTACCTCATTAAGTCGAATATTCCGACCATTTCGAGCGTAAAACCTTATACTCCGCTTGAGCTTCATGGCCGCGATATTTACATCGCTGAAGGATGTTACAACTGTCACTCACAGATGATCAGACCTTTCAGATCAGAAACCGAGCGCTATGGCGAATATTCCAAAGCCGGTGAATATGTGTATGACCATCCATTCCAATGGGGTTCTAAAAGAACCGGACCGGATTTGTGGCGTATTGGTGTGAAAACCGGGAAGAATTACAAACCCGATGCATGGCATTATAACCACTTTATGGATCCTCAGAAAATGAATGCAACCTCAATTATGCCTGCCTATCCATGGTTGGCCCGCTACGAGATCAGACTCGATCAGACAGCTGCTAAAATCAGGGTTATGCAAACATTGGGAGTTCCATATCCTGAAGGTTACGATCTCATTGCAAATGATGATCTGAAAGCACAGGCTGCAAAGATTGCCGAAGGCCTTCGCTCACAGGGCATTGAAATCAGCGACAACAAGCAGATGATCGCCATTATTGCATATCTGCAGCGCATCGGTACCGATATTGTTAACGGTGAACCCGCTGCTAAATAATCTTAACCTCTGATCTATGAGAATTGTAAGCCGAATTTTAAGTGAAGTTGATGGAATTTATTGGTTTCCATTGATTGCCCTTATCATCTTTATCTCCTTTTTTGTGGCTATAGCTATTCATACCTATACCATTAAAAAAGACAGGTCAGATGAATTAGCAAGGCTTCCATTAGAGGAAGATGACGAGTTAAAAAATGATGTTAACTTTTGAAAAACACAATAATATGAGTACAGAAGATAAAAATCTGCATCATGGCGAACCTGAAATAGATGAGTTGACTCAGGATCGGTATCTTGGTGGACACGAATATGATGGTATTCGCGAACTTGACAACAGGATGCCCCGCTGGTGGCTTTACCTTTTCTATGTCACCATTGTTTTCTCTGCAGTTTACCTGATTGGTTATCATGTATTGCCCGAAGGTAGCCGCTGGGCAAGTCAGGAGATGGAGTATGAAAATGAAATCGCTGCAGCAGCTCTGAATATGCCGGCCGATCCTCATGCCTCAATTGATCTTGCCAGTCTTGTGCCAATGACCGAACAATCTGATATGGCTGCCGGCGAAGAAATCTATAACAAGATTTGTGTTACCTGTCATGGAAAATTTGCCGAAGGTCTGGTTGGCCCGAATATGACCGATCCTTACTGGATTCATGGCGATACCACCACCAACACAATTACGGTAAAAGATCTCTACAATGTAATGATTACCGGTGTTATAGAAAAGGGTATGATCTCCTATAAAGATCAACTCAACCCTGAGCAAATGCAGCAGGTAATCGGATTTATTTTCAGCCTGCAAGGCACCACTCCTCCAAATGCTAAAAAGCCCGAAGGTCATAAATTTGACGTAATAGGCTAGGCCATTTATCCTGAAAGCTGCCGGAACCAACCGGCAGCTTTGTTTTTGGTAAAAACTCAGTTCACTATGGACGAAATTGAAGAATTTGATGATTTTCGCGACAGAATATCAACCATTTCCAGCGATGGGCAGCGCTTATGGGTTTATCCGAAAAAGCCCAAAGGCAAACTTTACAATTACAGAAAGATAGTTTCTCTTGTACTACTTGCAATATTTTTTCTGATTCCCTTTATTAAAGTTCAGGGCGATCCGCTGATTCTTTTAAACATTCTTGAACGTGAGTTTATCATTTTCGGGATGCCATTCTTTCCGCAGGATTTCTATCTTTTTGTGCTTTCCATGATTGCCTTTATCGTGTTTGTTGTGCTCTTTACCGTTATTTTCGGAAGGATTTTTTGCGGATGGTTATGTCCGCAGACTATTTTTATGGAGTTTATTTACCGACAGATAGAATATGCAATCGAAGGCAACAACAGCAAGCAGCGCAAACTGGACAGCAGCCCGTATGATTTTAATAAAATCTGGCGTAAAAGTCTGAAACATTTTGTCTTTTACTTTATTTCGCTGATAACTGTAATATGGTTTCTAGCCTATGTTATTGGTATGGACAAGGTGATTGAACTTTCAAAAGATAGTCCGGTTGAGCATCTGATTGGCTATATTGGTATTTTTGTAGTTGCGGCAATTCACTACCTGGTTTTTGCCAAACTCCGTGAACAGGTCTGTGTAATAATTTGTCCTTACGGAAGGTTACAGGGTGTACTTCTCGACCGGAATTCTATCGTTGTCAGCTATGACTACAAACGTGGTGAACCCCGCGGCAAATTCAATCCATTGGAAAGCCGCGAAGATGTTGGCAAAGGCCATTGCATTGATTGTGGAAACTGCGTTCATGTTTGTCCTACCGGAATCGACATAAGGCACGGCACACAGCTGGAATGTATCAACTGTACCGCCTGTATTGATGCCTGCAACAGCATAATGAAGCGGACAAATCAGCCTGAAGGACTTATCAGATATGCTTCAGAACGCACCATTGCCGATAATACACCACTGAAGTTTAATGTAAGGATACTTTTCTATTCCACAGTTCTCACTGGTCTGCTGTTGCTGATCGGCTATCTTTTCAGCCAGCGCACTGCCATTGAAACTACGGTTTTGCGAATGTCAGGTTCAATGTATCAGGATTACGATGAAACCCACTACAGCAATATTTATATCCTTCAGGTGATCAATAAGACCAGAGAATCATTGCCTGTTGAGGTTGAAGTAATTAAACCCGATGGTGAAGTGAAAATGATGGGAGATCCTTTGGTTTTGGGTAAGGGAGAAGTGGGAAAAGCCAATTTTTTGCTGGTACTCGATAAGGACGATGTTAAAACTTCGCAGACCAATGTCACTTTCAGAATTTTGGCAAACGGTAAGGAAGTTGATCAGATCAAAACCAGTTTTGTTGGCCCCAATCGTCTCGACACTAAGTAAATGGCGGAGTGTTTTTTGTTTCAATAGATTGTCTAATTTTGGATCTTACAGATCTGATTTTTTAACTTTTAATCGAAAAAGCATGTCAATAAAATTCAATTGGGGTACCGGAATATTCATATTTATTGTGATGTTTCTGATTGCCATGTTAACTGTGGTCTTCCTGAGTTTCAGGCAGAATAATGAGTTGGTTGAAGCGGAATATTATCCGCAGGGCATCGAATATCAGAAACAAATAGACCGCATGGCTAAAGCAAAACTGCTCTCAGCACCCATCGCAGTTGAACAGGTCTCCGGAAATCTGGTGCTCACATACCCCGAAGAGTTCAGAACCTTTGGATTTGATGACGGAAAAGTATTCTTTTACAGACCCTCTGCAGAAAAAGCAGATATGCTTGAAGTTATGCAACCCGATTCCACATTATCTCAGACATTTTCACTCTCCCGCTTCAGTCCCGGTAAATATGTCATCAAGTTATCCTGGTCAATGAAAGGGGAGCAGTATTATGATGAACTACCGGTTATGATCCGGAAATAAGTGTTAAGAATCTCTGCAAATCTTAAAAAGACTGATTATGTTACTTTGGACAGCTTTTTTGGTTGGAATTGTTGGCAGTGCACATTGCGCCGGAATGTGCGGACCTATTGCACTTGCTTTGCCTTTGAAAAGCGAGAACTGGTTTACCCGATCTTTCAGTGGTTTAATTTACAATACCGGCAGGGTAATTACCTATGTGATACTTGGAGCTATTTTCGGGTTACTCGGAAAGAGTTTGCATATGGCTGGTTTTCAACGCTGGTCATCGATAATAATAGGGGTATTGATGATCGCATTTGTTGTGATTCCGCTTATTTTCAGAAATATGCCCTCAATGAACAACGTATTTTCCGGGTACTCTCATCGTTTGATGGGTGGATTCAGGGCTATGTTCAGAAACGGTTCTTACGGCTCGCTTTTCGGAATAGGCTTACTGAATGGAATTTTACCTTGCGGCCTGGTTTATGTTGCCATAGCCGGGGCCTTGAATACCGGAAGTGTAACTGCAGGCATGCTTTATATGGCTTTGTTTGGAATTGGTACTATTCCCGTGATGTTGGGAATTTCACTGGCCGGAACTATGATGAGTCTGAAAATCAGGGTGTTTATCAATAAGTTATCACCTTATGTCATTGTTTTGATTGGCGTTCTTATTCTTTTTCGGGGCTTATCTCTTGGTATTCCGTATATCAGTCCAAAATCTGAAGTTCTTACTCCTGTGAAAGAAAAAGCGCAGCAATGCTGTCATCCGAAATAATTATGGTTGACTCCTGCCTGATTTTTATTAATTTTACATCAATTAACAAAACCCAAATATTTATGAAAACAAAAAATCTACTTATTGCTGCTTTTGCCGGTTTTATGGGCATTGCATTGATGACATCATGTGGTGGCGGTCAGCAACCAGCTACAGAAACCACAACTGAGGTTGAAGAAACCGCTGGCCCGAGTGCTGAGCAACTGGCTCGTGGAGAGCAATTGTACAAAGAGAAATGTTTTGCATGCCATATGGCCAACGGTCAGGGCATTCCCAACGTTTTTCCAACACTTACAGGATCTGACTTTTTGCTTAATCAAACCAAAATGGCTGTAGCACAGGTTCTTAACGGATCAGAAAAAGTTGCCGGCCAGACAGCCATCAAATATCCTGCACCAATGCCTCCTCAGGTTGATAACCACGAAGATGCTGTAGCAGTTATCAATTACGTGCTCAATAACTTCGAAAACAACGGTGGTTATATTACTGTTGACGAAGTTAAAGACATTGAAATTGATCCCAGATAATCATGTTTTAAATGATTTTTAAAGGGGCTTTTGCCCCTTTTTTTTATATTTTCATGTATGATTCTCATTTTACTCATTGCTGGTTATGACATTTTTTTCTGAATTTCGGCAAGCATGGTAAATGAAACATCCGTAATTTTACCTGACAATATAAAACTTAAAATCATGTCGAACAATCAAGTGCAGCAAAGCGCACCGGCAGGTGCAATTTACGGACTGGGATTTATCGGAGCAGCCGTTTACTTTATTTCTAATGCCGCGGGCTTCTGGATGGGTGTTGTAGGGTTTCTGAAAGCATTGGTATGGCCGGCTTTTCTGGTTTATGAGGCAATGAAGCAAATGGGGATGTAATCCTGTTTTTGTCTCTTATTTCTTGATTTTTATTTCCCGGCTAAGCGGAATTTAGCTTCGCTGAGCTCGGCCGCTCAGGCGGCCTCGGTTGCAATTCCGCTTTCAACACCATTGAATTTGCAATTCAATATATTCTGCAGGCTATATGGTGCTTCTACCTCCTTCGGCCATTGCTTGAGTCGCAATTATTTATTTTCTGTCACTCAGGCCGTTAGGCCTCGTATTGTTTCGGCTCTCGCTCAACAACCACT
>WSXX01000019.1 GCA_009773515.1 Bacteroidota bacterium | reverse complement strand
CATTGTCAGTACGCTATGCACGGCTGTCAGATGACTATGTGTCGTTGTCAGAACGCTATGCACAACTGTCAGATGACTATGTGTCACTGTCGGAACGCTATGCATAAATTTCAAGTTGGTATACAAGGATATGCAAAGTTTTCAAAATACTGTAGCGCCAATCAAAATAGCCAGAGAGTCAACCGGATTGCCAGTTATTTTCAGGAAAATGTGTGAATAATGAAACTATTCCGAAAAATTATGTAATACATTACCGTACTAAAACATGTAGTTTTAAAAATCGTAAAATCTGCCATTCCCGTTAGAATTGTGTATAGAAAAACGTGGACCAGGCATTGACTGGCTATGGTTTTTCAATGCAAAACAGGATTTTTGATCAATCCGGCTTCCAACCCTTTTTAGTGATGATCAACCCTCCGGTTTCTGGACTGAGGCAGATTATCATCAATGGCAACAAAGTGTTAAGAACATAAACTGATTATTCCCGACAATATGAAAACCAACGAAGCAGATGATATTCTTACCCCTGAGCAATGGAATGAAATCCAATGCAGGCTCAAACTAACCTTCCCTGAGATTTCAGATGAAGATGTACAATATCATGAATCATCTGAGCAGGACTTACTGAGAATGGTCGGGTATTCAATTCATAAAGATCTGCAAATGATGCAAGGCTTGTTTCTCTGTTAAAGATTTTAAAAATGACTACACTTTCCCTTACTGGAAATTAACTTGAACTGCTACAATTTACTCTGGCAAAATATATCAGGCAAAAAAAAGACCATCTCTTAATTGAGATGGTCTTTTTTAATTTAAAGCTTACGCTTAGAATCTGTATCCGAGCGATAAACCGAACCCTGTATTCTTAACCGATGATTCATCATCAATAATACGCTTATCTTCAGGATTGATATTCAGCAATCCCAACTGAGCATTCAGCTGGAAAAACAAACCTCCGGCCATTTCATATCCGGCGAAAACATTGGCACCGGCATCAAATGCTTTAAAGTAAGGTGTCAGCAGTTCATCATCCGTTTCAACAACGCTTTTAAATTCAACGTCATTTTCCAGAGTTACTGAACCTCCTTCAACACTTACCTTTCCACCAATACCATAGCCCACATAAGGTCCAAAACCAACAAGCACAAAGCCATTGCCTAACTCACCTCTGTAAACCAGGTTAATAGGCAATTCAATGTACGAAAGGTTAGTTGTGGTAGTAATGGTTGTTCCTAAAACTACATTTTCGTTTGTAGCACCTTTTGTTGAAAACAACAATCCGGGCTGAAAATAAAACTCAGGAGCTATAGGAATGAGGACATTCACGCCGGCGTGGAAACCAACAATCATATCGTTTTCAAGCTTATTGCCACTATAATCATTGCCATTGAGATTCTGGAAATTTACACCTCCAAGTATGCCAAACTGCATTCCTGAACTTTGCGCAGACACTAAAGTGGTTGAGAACATCAGTGCTGCAAAAAATAAAATTATTTTAGTTTTCATTTTTTTAATTTTAAAGTTTTACTGTTAATTGATTTGTTTATTTACCTGATTCTTTTTCAGCATCGGCTACCATCTTTTCGTTGGCAGTAATCAAAAACTCTACCCTGCGGTTTTCTGAACGGCCCGATTCTGATTCGTTGCTGTATTTTGGAACAGCTTCGCCATATCCTTTTATTTCGGTACGGTTATTAGATATGCCCTTGCTTGCCAGATATGAAGTTACAGCTCCGGCACGTCGTTCTGATAACGACAGGTTGTATGCTTTACTTCCTTTACTGTCAGTGTGTCCCTGAACTTCAATATCGGTGTCGGGATAATAGTTCAGTACTGTTACCAGTTTATCGAGGCTGCCTTTGGCGTCGCCCGACAGGGTTGATTGATCAAATCCGAACAGAACATTGCTGCTGAATTCAACTACGATGCCTTCGCCTACGCGTTCAACTTTAGCATCGGGAACGGTTTTCTTAATCTCCTCAGCTTGTTTATCCATTTGGTTGCCAATAATGGCTCCGGTTGCACCTCCAACGGTTGCACCAATAATTGCACCCAGGGCAGTATTGCCCGAAGCTTTACCAATTACGGCTCCCATTGTACCTCCGGCTGCAGTCCCGACAACAGCACCTTTTTGGGTTTTGTTCCACGAGGAGCATCCGGATAAAATCAATGCAACACTAAACAGCGTAATCAAACTCATTCTTAACTTTTTCATAATCGGTGATTTTTAATTGTTTGTCATTTATTAATGAATTGCAACTGATATTCTTTTTGGTTTACAAAACCCCGGTCTGTATTAAATGGCAGGAAGACCACTAAATATTCATCCTGTATTCCTTTCATCCCGGTAATTTCAGGTTGATTACATTATTGCAATCTCTTTCACAGTTACAGCTTCATTATTCAGCTACAAAGGTCGGCTGAGTATGATTCTGAACTGTTACATAACTTTTCATTTAAGTTGTATCATTCACACATATCAGCAGATATAAATGTCATCTGTTAGCAGCGCCGGTTTAAAAACCACGCATGTAAAGTGTGAATTTTGCAATACTGCTCAGAAATTATACAACAATTTCAAAACTACAGGAGGTTACCTTTGTAAGGAATTGTGCATAAACAATACTGAATAAAATATTCACCGGCATTTATGCTGCAAATGCCTGTAGAATCTGAGCTTTGGCATAGTAAAACCTATGCCGGATAAAGGCACAATTAACCTTGAATCAACAGATTGTTAAGCAGTAATTTTTTAAACCCTGTTAAAAACAAGAAATGAAAAAAATACTTTTTTTAACTTCATTCCTTTCAATAATCATTGCTGCTGCATCATTTTTTGGATGTGATTCAGCCGCGCAAAAGAATGATCCTGATCAAAAGCCAATAAATGAAAAAAGTAATTCCGCTGATGTTGCGAAGGATTCAGCTTCGAAAATGGAATATTATGTAAGCACGGAAGTTTGGATAACCTTCAAGTACAATACCGATAAAATTATAAAAGCCAATAAAGAACTGTTCGAAGATCTGAGATATGGTAAAACAAAGACAGGCAATAGAAGTGAAATGGTTTTCGAAAAGTGGATTTATATCCTTGAACAAAAGAATACGAAGCTGGAAAACAGAATTTCAGCTTATCCCGCAAATCCAGGCGACTGGGAATCATTTAAAAATGAAATATACAATGACTTTGAGAAGTTGGATGAGGAATTAAAAAATCTGACAGAGAAAAAAGATGTATAAATAATACAGTGCACTTTTATAGAATCAGTGAAGTATATTTCCAATTTCATAACCCCATGATTCCGGCAAAATTGCCAGGTAAAATCTATATTTCAATGCTTTTGACCATATTTTAAGTGTGAATTATGAAAATCTAACCCTAAATTGTATAACAAAGGAAATAGCGCCAGCCCCTATTTTTGTAAATACTTTCAAATGGAATGGAATAAAATCAGGCATAGGAAGTACAGACTTTGATTGAAGCATATTCCGGTTATACAAATTCACTTAACAACCTGCCCGACTCTCCATAAAATAAAACCAATATTACGAAGGCCGATTCCTTCGTCAATATCAAACTTCAAATACCGGATACTGCCAACTTAGGTTTCCTGCCTGGCTTTTAGAAATCAAATACGAATTGTGCTGTTTTTAAACCAGCAATGAATAATAACTGACAAAAATCAGCCAACAAAAAATGATTAAAGTTCTTCCACCAGACAAACCTTGCAAAATGAACTCTCAGCAGTTTTACACTACCGGCAACCTGAATTCTTTCGGAATCAGAACTTTCAGCACAGAAGAAGGTAATATTCCACAGCGGAAGAAATCTGCCTTTGCCAAAAGAAATTCAGATACTCAAAATGAAACCCACCTGCGACTGCAGGAACTGGAAGAATTGAATACCAATCTGCATGACCGGGCTGAACAGGAAAAAATCAAACTGTCAGAAGTAATTGCCGGAAACATGAAATTCCTGTCAATTATAGCCCATGATTTAAGAAGCCCGTTTTGCAGTATTCTGGCTGGATTGGAATTGCTGAAATCGAGTCTGGCCAATTACAATATCGATGAAATTGAGAAGTATGCTGATTTCGCCTACAATTCAACCAACCGGGCAATTGCGCTTATGGATAACCTGTTTTCATGGGCGATGACACAGAATCTGCAGCAGAATAACATCAGTTTGACGAAAATTAACCTGCATGAATTGCTATGTAATGAAATTGAAATTTTCGAAAGCGTCTTAAGACAAAAGAATATTCAGCTCATTAATTCTATCGCCCCTTACATAACAGTAAACTCAGATTCTCAGATGATGAGAACCATTCTCCGCAATTTAATCAGCAATGCAACCAAGTTTACAAACCCCGGAGGGAAAGTCAATATTTCCGCATTTGAAAAAGATGATTTTATTGAAGTTGAAGTTGAAGATAATGGCGTTGGCATACCAGAAAATGTTCAAACAGAACTCTTCAAATCCAACCAGCTGTTTTCAACAAAAGGAACCAATAATGAACAAGGAACTGGGCTGGGCCTGATTCTTTGTAAGGAATATACTGAACTACTCGGAGGTAAACTCAGCATATGGAGCAAACCTGGAATTGGCAGCAGGTTTACTTTTACATTGCCGATGCGGTTGTAATTCAAGCGTCAAAATCTGAATCAGAAATACAAATTAATTTTAACACAAAGACTATGAAACTGAAACCCGAAAATATTAAGCCCGATGAGGCCCGAAAAGAATACATTGAAGTTGAAAATGGTGTTCGGCTTCACATAACTGATATGGGAAATGGCAGGCCGGTTGTATTAATACATGGCTGGCCATTAAGTGATGAAATGTTTGAGTATCAATACAACGATCTGATAAATAACAACTTCCGTGTAATTGGTATAACACTTCGTGGATTTGGCAAATCAGACAAACCTTATGGTTCATATGATTATGATACCCATTCAGAGGATATCAAAAGTGTTCTTAATAAACTGAACATCGAAAATGCTGTGATGGGCGGATTTTCAATGGGTGGAGCAATCGCGATACGCTATGTTTCGGTTGATGCAGGTGCACATGTTTCAAAACTTGCTTTATTCGGAGCGGCAGCCCCGGTATGGACGCAACGCCCTGATTTTCCGTTTAATCTGCCTGTTACTGCAGTAGATGAACTGATTGATTTGAACCATACAGACCGGCCAAAACTACTGAGCAATTTTGCTAAAATATTCTCTGTTACCGAAACTTCGTTGAATAAAGGAATCACCAGGTGGATAAATGGCATAGGATTAAGTGCATCTTCATATGCCACTGCACAATGCCTTTTTGCTTTACGCGATACTGACCTGAGGGCTGATCTTGAAAAAATTATTATTCCCACCCTAATCATGCACGGCAAAAAAGACAAAATCTGCTCATTCGATCTTGCAGAACAAATGAAAGCCGGGATTCCACATTCAACACTGATTGCTTTTGAAAACAGCGGCCATAGCTTGTTTCTTGATGAAACAAAAAAATTCAATGCAGAACTTATCAGATTTGCATCAGAATGAAGCCAAGACAGATTGTTCGTTATGTCCTTCGACTCCGCTCAGGAGGACATCGTATTGAAATGATAATTAGTGTATTAATATGATGCAGTGTACACTATAAACGAATGTCACACTGAGCAGCCTGCCCTGAGCATGTCGAAGGGGAGTCGAAGTGTTAAAACGCCTGATTTAACTGTCATCTCCGCTTTATGCTCACATTTTTTTTAAATTGGGCCTGGTTTTATAACCTGATATTTGAAAATTAGCACTGTTTTGATTTAAAATGTCTATTAATTTCGTAATTTCGGGAAGAATAATAAATAACCCATTGCTCATGAATCCAAAAAAGGCAGTAATCCCGAAAGGAAAGACCACCGATATTAAGAGTACCGGGAATTTTCCGATTGTTGGGATTGGTGCATCAGCGGGCGGACTGGAAGCATTGGAGCAGTTTTTAAGCCATGTCCCTGCAAAAAGTGGAATGGCATACGTTGTTATTCAGCACCTTGATCCAACGCAAAAAGGGTTTCTTACAGAGTTGCTGCAACGGATTACCAAAATGGATGTTCATCTGGCCGAAGACCGTATGCCGGTCGTCCCAAATTCTGTTTATGTTATTCCTCCCAATAAAAGCATGTCAATTTTAAAAAGGAGACTTCTTCTTTTTGACCCGATTGAAACCCGTGGACTTCGCCTTCCGATTGATTTTTTCTTTCGTTCTCTTGCTGAAGATTGCAAGGAAGCAGGGATAGGTGTGATTCTTTCAGGCATGGGTTCTGATGGCAGTACAGGGCTAAAAGCCATTAAGGAAAATAACGGAATTGTAATGGTTCAGGAGCCGTCAACTGCTAAATTTGACAGTATGCCCCGCAATGCCATCGATGCTGCATTGCCAGATATAGTAGCTCCTGCAAATGAATTACACGAAAGACTTATTGGCTTTTTAAAATACACACCCACTGATGAAGCTGACAAGGAATTTGAAATAAAAGACAGAACCGCGCTCGAAAAAATTCTGATTCTGCTGCGTCTTCATACCGGCAACGACTTTCTGATGTATAAAAAAAATACATTGTATCGCCGTATCGAAAGACGCATGAATGTCCACAAAATTGATAAAATTGCTACTTATGTCCATTTCCTGCAGGAAAATCCTAAGGAAATTGACATTCTCTTCAAGGAATTGCTGATTGGGGTTACCAGCTTCTTTCGCGATCAACAGGTGTGGAAAAATATGGCAGAGACCATCATCCCGCAACTGATTACTCATCAAAAAAACAATGCTGTGCTCAGGGCCTGGGTTGCCGGATGTTCAACAGGTGAAGAAGCATACAGTTTAGCCATTGTTTTTAAAGAAGCGCTTGAAAAAATCAGACCAGCCGATGGAATTTCATTGCAGATTTTCGCTTCCGATCTTGACAACGATGCCATTGAAGCAGCCAGAAAAGGATTTTTCCCTGCTAACATAAGTGCCGATATATCAGCAGAAAGGCTGAACAGGTATTTTATTAAAACAGAAGACGGATACAGGATAAATACCGAAATCCGTGAAATGATAGTGTTTGCCCAGCATAACCTTATCACTCACCCGCCATTTACAAAAATGGATATCGTAACCTGCCGTAATCTGCTTATTTATCTTGAGCCTGAGCTTCAGAAGAAACTACTCAGAATTTTTTATTACAGTCTGAGCCCGGGTGGAACATTACTTTTGGGAAGTTCCGAAACACTCGGATCGCAGGGACATCTGTTTAAGGTTCTGGATTTAAAACAAAAATTTTTCACGCGCTCAATCAATGCCGTGAACTCTGATTACTTTGATTTTCCCTCATCGTTTGCCCGAACCAAACCTTCTTTAATCCCGGATGAAATGCCTGAAAAATCCATAGTAAACATTCAAACACTTGCCGATCAGCTACTTTTGCAGCAGTTCTCACCTGCGGGTGTATTGGTGAACGATAACGGCGATATTTTATACATCAGCGGACGTACCGGCAAATATCTTGAACCAGCAGTAGGCAAAGCCAACCTGAATATTTTTGCCATGTTGCGCGAAGGTTTACGCAACAAATTTCCATTGGCATTCCGCAAAGCATTGATGCAAAAAGAAGCGGTGGAACTAAACAACCTTAAGGTTGGAACAAACGGAACCACGCAAACCATCAACGTAAAAATCAAGTGGATTGATAAACCTTTGCCCCTCAGAGGCACTGTAATGATCATTTTTACTGATGTGCATGCAGATGAAGGTGTTCCTTCAGGCCGAAAAGGAAAAACATCATCATCTACCATAAATAAAACAGCGCTTGAAAATGAGGTAAAACACTTGCAGGAGGAGATTCAGAATGTGGTTGAAGAAATGCAAACCTCGCAGGAGGAGCTGAAATCGACCAATGAAGAGCTCCAATCAGCCAACGAAGAATTACAGTCAACCAATGAAGAACTGACCACTTCAAAAGAGGAAATGCAGAGCCTGAACGAAGAACTTCAAACCGTTAATGCTGAATTGCAATCAAAGGTTGATGATTACTCGCGGGTGAACAACGACATGAAAAATCTGCTGAACAGTACCGATATCGCCACACTTTTTCTCGATAAAGAACTTAACATCAGAAGATTTACAAACCAGGCAACTAAAATTTTCAAACTCATAAAAAGCGATATCGGACGACCTTTTACCGATCAGGCATCAGACCTGATTTACCCCGGTTTAACCGAAGACGCGATGGAAGTTTTACGCACACTGGTTTATGTCGAAAAACAAATACCCACCAACGATGGCCGGTGGTTTTCGATTCGCATTATGCCCTACCGTACTTTCGATGACAGAATTGATGGTTTGGTCATAACCTTTATCAATGTGTCTGATTTCAAGCTTGTCGAACGCAGATTAACCAACGCAGAAAAGATGCTTCGCACACTTTTCACCTCATCTCCTGATATACTTATACAGTTATCTTCCGAAGGAAAAATCATGGATTTTAACCCAAAGGCTGAGATGTTTTTCAACAAAAAAAGGGAGGATGTGTTGAACCGGAGTTTTATGGAAACATTTATTCGCGATCCCTTTAAAGTAAGGATTGGCAAAGATTTGAAGAATCTGCATGAAGAAATGAATAGCGGAGCCTTGCAGCTGAATGACGATGCCGGGATTGACAAATCAGCACAGCCTTTATGGTCATTGAATATTACTAACAACCAATTTGATTTGCCTGATGAGATGATTTTAACCGGGAAATATTAAAATCAGCTTTTCAGCTAAAATAAACACTGCAAAAAAATAACAATCTTAATCACTAAGTCATGGACGAAGAATTATTGGATTTTAATGATGCTGAAATGCTTCGTAAAAAAGCTGAAGAAAAGCTCAGAAACAAACAATATAAAATCAATGAGTTTGATGAATCTGACTCAAAAAAACTTGTTCATGAGCTACAGGTGCATCAGATTGAGCTTGAAATGCAGAACGAAGAGCTACGCATGGCCAACGAAACAGCCGAAGCTGCACTGAAAAAATATACCATGCTTTACGATCTGGCACCAATTGGATATTTTATACTTACGCCTGATGGAAGTATTAATGATCTGAACTTTACCGGTGCTGACATGCTCAAAGACAAGCGCTTCAGCCTTTTAAACAGCAATTTCAAGCTTTACATTTCCGATGAATCGAAAGGTGTATTCAACAGGTTTTTCAGCAACCTTTATGTTTCTCTTATGAAAGAATCGTGCAATGTAAAGCTGGGCTACGACACTACCCCGCTTTGCACTGTTTATATGGAAGGCATTGTTGCTGACGATGATCAGAAATGCCTTTTGTCCGTTGTTGATATTTCAATGTTCATTGATAAATAGAGCCTCCCGGCACTTACCGGGCGTACAGCAGGAAACCGATTTTTAATTTACCAAAAAAAAAGCATGAAGCTCTACATCAGGAATATGGTGAGTAATCGTTGCAGGATGATTGTAAAATCTGAGATTCAAAAACTTGGATTTCACTTTGTCTTGGTGGATTTAGGTGTAGTGGAATTATTGGAGAATCTTTCAGCTGAACAGAAGGAAACTCTGGATACAAACCTCAATAAAATGGGATTGTCTCTGATAAATGACAAAAAAAGCATCTTGATTGAAAGAATTAAAAATGCAATTGTTGATCTGATATATTACACTGATAAATTGCCAAAAACCAACTTCTCAGATTACCTGAGCGAAAAGCTGGAATATGACTATACATATATGGCAAATCTGTTTTCTGAAACACTTGATACTACCATAGAGCAATACATTATTAAGCTCAGAATAGAACGGGTAAAAGAATTATTGATTTATGATGAAATGAATCTTTCTGAAATTGCTGATAAGATGCATTACAGAAGCCTTTCCCACCTTTCAAGTCAGTTTAAAAAAATAACAGGATTAACGCCATCACACTATAAGAACCTCCGCCATCACCTTCGTAAACCTATTGAGAATGTGTGAATGTTATAACTCTATTTAAGAGTTGTGTAACAATCAAACAGACAGCCAGATCTATCTTTACCATAGCATTCGGAATCCGGAAATTTAATAGCTGTTAAAATTAATTCCGGTATTCCCGGGAGGTTTTATGCAATCCCGCATTTCATAAACATTAACAATCAGAATCACATGAAAAAGATTTTAATTCTATTTCTTGTTACAGCAGTGATGGCAGGCTGTGCACTAAATCTTGTTACCGGCCGCAAACAATTAAGCCTTGTACCCGAAGCTGAGCTACAGATGATGGCAAGAGACCAATACAGCACATTTTTATCGGAAAACAAGGTTCTGAACCCATCCGGAAGTAATGATGCAGCAATGGTAGCCCGTGTTGGCTCAAAAATATCACGCGCCATAAAAACATATTACGACAGCAAAGGACAAACCTCCATACTTGAAGGGTACAATTGGGAATTTAACACAGTTGACAGCAAAGAAGCCAATGCCTGGTGTATGCCAGGGGGCAAGGTTGTGGTTTACAGCGGAATTTTACCCATTACACAAAACGAAGCTGGTTTAGCCATTGTTATGGGACATGAAATTGCACATTCCATTGCCAAACACGGCAACGAAAGAATGAGTCAGGCAATGGTACAGCAAATGGGAGGAGTGGCATTGCAGGTTGCATTGGCGCAACAACCTCAGCAAACTCAGGAACTTTTTCTTATGTCATATGGCATAGGAAGTCAGGTAGGTGCAATGTTGCCATGGTCGCGACAGCAGGAAACCGAAGCTGACAAATACGGGTTGATTTTTGCCGCCATGGCTGGATATGATCCCCGTGAAGCAATTCCCTTCTGGCAAAGAATGTCGGCAGCCGGAGGTGCAAGCCCACCCGAATTTTTAAGCACTCACCCCTCCGATCAAACGAGAATTAAAAAACTGAATCAGTTTATGCCCGAAGCCCTCAAATACTATTCTGCCAATTAAAATAAAACCTGAAATCCGTAAGACAGGGTTTGACCAATTGAAAGCAAATGTTTTGCAAAAACAAGGTAAAATCAAGTCAAGCCCTGACTTTCAACAACAGCAGCTATACTTTCTGCTTTATTCTGAATAATCAAGCCTTTTCTGCCATGATCAAAAACGAGGAGGCTGTCTCAAAAGTCAATTATTGTTCATATTTCGACTTCGCTCAATATGACAATGCATTGATATTCTGTTGTCAGGCTGAGCGGAGTCGAAGCCTGATCTGACTTTTTAGACAGCCTCTTCGTTTTTTCTTTTTCCGGGCACAAGACTTTTCAGGAAGTATAAATTAATCTGATCGCTGAAAGAAAGAAGCATTTCAGAAAAACAATGAATATGTGAATAATATAAGTTTTTTATAAAATGGTGTAATACAAATCTGTGATGGTATAACTTACTTCGCAGATGCAATTTGCCCGCCTGCAGGAGGCAAAAAATCATATAATTAAAGCCCATTTTCACGCCATGAAAATACTTTCTTTTCTCTTTTTGATCACAGTTGTTTTTCTTTCGTTCTGCAGCCAGTCATGCAGGCAAAAAGTTAAATCTCCGGTAACTGAAAACAACACGCAATTTGACAGTTCTGCTATTGCACCCTTCTTTGAGGCACACCCGGTGTTGAAGAAATATGAAGAAGATCTGGTAATCATGTACCGGAACTGCAATTATACCTACATATGGTTCGACCAGAAAGGGATTGTGGAGTATGGCAGTTCGCTTTACAGCAAGGTAAATGATGTTGACGAGGAAGGTATTTCCGGCGCGTTCCCCTACAAACAAAAAGTTGACGAAATCTTTAGTAATGGCAATAAAAATAAACTGAACGATACTGATACCGAATTAATGCTTACCAGTTTATACCTGTATTATGTAGATAAGGTTTACAAAGGATTTGAGCCAAAAACAACCACAGCCATGGAATGGTTACTTCCACGAAAAAATATTTCTTATTCACAATTGCTTGATTCTCTGATTTCAGATGAGGAAGCCGGGATTGAGGAAGCCGGCAATCAGATTTTATTCAGTCAGTATTTCAGGTTACGCGATGCATTAAAACGTTATCGTGAAATTGAAAAACAAGGCGGATGGAAAACCATTGAAATCCATCCCGAAAAAAAATATAAACCCAACGACACAGGCAGAGCAATCCGGCAAATAAGAGATCGTTTATTTATTACCGGCGACATCAAACAAAACAACAAGAGCAACAGGTATGATTCCGAACTGCTGATGGCTGTCAACAAATATCAGTTGCGTAATGGCTATAAATCAGACTCACTGATTTCACAGGAGCATATTCAAAGCATGAACCGGCCAATTGAAGAGCGAATAAAAGCAATTGTAGTTAATATGGAACGATGCAGGTGGCTATCGCCTGATATTTTCACCTCCCGGGAATTCATTTTTGTAAATATTCCCAGCTATGAACTGTCATTTATACGCGACGAGAAAGTTGAATTTCATTCGTCGGTGGTTGTGGGTAAATCGATGTCAAGAACCGTAATTTTCGGAGGTAAGATGAGCTATATTGTTTTCAGCCCATATTGGAATCTGCCCGAAAGCATCATTGATGATGAGGTTAAACCCGGAATAGCAAATAATAAAAACTATCTGAAATCACACAATATGGAATGGAACAATGGACAGGTAAGACAGTTGCCCGGGAAACGTAATTCTCTGGGATTGGTCAAGTTTATGTTCCCGAACTCAAATGACATCTATTTCCATGACACCCCTTCCAAAGGGCTGTTCAAAGAAGAAAACAGAGCCTTCAGTCATGGATGTGTAAGGGTTGACAAAGCCAGAGAATTGGCAATTTCAATTCTTAAAGAAGATAAAAAATGGACTGTCGAAAAAATTGATGATGCCATGAATTCAGGCAAGGAAAAGATTGCTTCACTCAAAAATAAAATACCTGTTCATATCGGCTATTTTACTGCCTGGGCAGATGATGAGGGAGTGATCAGCTTTTATAAAGATATTTATGAAAGAGATGATCGGCTTGCTGCATTATTGTTTCACAAAGGGTAGAAAACAAGAAACTCTTAATTTAATCAGTCATTATCACTATTGTCCGGTGAAAATCGAAAATCTCCTTGCCACCAAATCTCCAAAACTCTAAATTACACAAAATGAATGAATTAAATTGGTGAAATTTGGTGATTTCGTGTTTTGGTGGCAAATTTTGTAAAGTAAGGTATTGTTCTACAACTCTTGTCTATGAGATTCAATATCAATCATTTGTAATAATATTCGAAACTTTTCCCGGACAACAATGAGTCATTATTTTCTTTCCTGAATCACATCGATGCACTTATAAAACCGCCGGGAGTAGTGTTCTGAATCAAGATCACTGATGGTTACACCATAAGCCTTGCCCGAGGATGAATGTATAAATTTCGACTTCATGCCATTTGCTTCGCAGATAATGCCTACATGTCCGATCTGCTTTTTGTCTTTGTAACCATAAAATACCAGAATATCACCCACCTTAAATTCTTCGGGTTCCAAAGCGGCTCCCAGGAACTTATATTCCTTTGATCCTCTTGGAAGATCAATATCGAAATTCTTATACACATAATGCACAAAACCGGAACAGTCAAAGCCTTTTGCAGGACTGATACCGGCATATTTATAGGTAGTACCCAGATAATCTTTTGCAAATGAAATTACTTCTGTTCTGCAAATGGAATCTAAATCTGCTTCGATTACAGTTACTGCTTCCGGCACATAGTTGTTCGCTTGAAAGCAATTGCTGCTAAACAGCAATAAAAAGGCAAAAGATGAAAGTTTGATAAGCATTTTTTCAGTTTAGAATCACTATTGCCCGGTAAATACGAAAGCCACTTTCCACCAAAAGTTGGTGAGTTTTTGTGCTTTTGTGTTTTGGTGGCTACAAAATTACATTCCAGATAAAACGCAAATAAAGGTATAAATTGTGTAAAAATCAACACAAAACAATGCAATGTATCTGAACCTGCCGGTATTAGCCGGATTCTCAGGTTCAGAAAAAAAACAATAACCAACTCAAAAAAAAACTTCATTTGCTCAATCATCCCCTGCTCGGGCGATGCAGACTTTTATGATGAGTTCAATCTGTTTTTTAAGCATTTTTTAACAATTACTATTTGCTATACAACGGATAAACTTACAGATCATCAATCTCAGAAAATGAAAAAACACCTTTTCTATCTCATATTTTTTCTGTTTCCCATCATTAACAAAGCAGGTTCAGAAATGCTGTATCCGGTATCTGAAGCGAAAATTGACATTTACGCTGATTTAAAGCTGTCAGAATCAGGATTGTCAAAAGAAGTGTTTCAACTGGCTTTAACCGGACATCAAAAACTTGAATCAGCCGGCCAGCTTGAAAATCCAGGCATTTTAACCATTGTCGATTTCTCTCAATCGAGCAAAAATAAGCGGATGTACATTATTGATATGCTGAACCATAAACTATTGTTTAACACATTGGTGGCTCATGGCCGAAACACCGGCGAAGAGTTTGCAAAATATTTTTCCAATACCCTGGGAACCCTGAAAAGTAGTCTTGGCTTTTATGTGACCAAAAATCAAATCATGGGGAATACGGTTGGGTTGTCGCTCGTAATAGAGGGTGTTGAAAAAGGTTTTAACGACAATGCTATCAACCGCCAGATCATTATGCATGGAGCCGAATATGCAACCGAAGAATTTATTAAAAAACACGGACGACTCGGCAGAAGTTATGGTTGCCCTTCACTTCCACCTGATCTGGTTGAGCCTGTTTTTGAAACCATAGAAAATGGCTCCTGCCTGTTTATTTATTATCCCGACCCGAATTACCTCAGCAAATCTGCTTTGCTTTGCCAGTCATGAGTACCAACAATCAATGACAGATAGTTCTTTTGTGCTTCGTTCCGATAGTATCGGATATGGAGGGGTAGGTTGTGAAGATGAGGGGGAGTCTGATGCTAATTAACCAGGAATAGATCGGATTCTTAAAGATTCATTAATGCAATCATCTCTGATTTTAAAGGTGTCAGGTGGTTTTTAACAATTGCCCAGATTACCGAAGGATCAATATTATCATAGGAATGTATAATCCTGTTTCGCATTGCAATTATTTTGCTTCCATTTTCTACTTTCACCTGTGGTGTCAGTTTTTCTAACTTATTAACAGCTTCTCCGATAATTCCAATTTGTCTCTCAACAGCGCTCTGTGTTTTAAGATCCTGAGAAAATTGAGGATAAGTGATTGTATCAACAATAAACATCTCTATCAGATCTATGGCCTGAACAATATCAGACAAATATTTCTTTGCTTGTTCCGTCATAGATCAGCACTTTACTTTTATTTAAACTATTGATTAAATAGGGATTCCTAAGTGATGATTCGGTCAATAAATCAACTTTCCTGTTAAAAAAGTTTTCAAACAAGTCCCATAATGACATTATAGCTTCTCCCTTACTCACCGGGTCAGTTTCGTAAATTTCAACTATCAAATCAATATCACTCTTATTGTAATCAAAATGATTGGTAGTTGATGAGCCAAATGCATATAAGTATTTAACATTATGCCCTATACATAATGCTAAGAAGTCAGCTTTACGCTTTAATATTTCATCCTTTATTACCATAGACACAAATATACACAATTTTTAAAACCTGAAATAAAAAACTATCCTCATTTCGTAATCAAAGAACCATGCAGAAAACCTACCGCATCAAGCATTCATGCTTATTAAGAAATTCGTGTATAAATATAGCAGGATGTAACCTCTTAAAAATACTCTTTCACACCTCTTACCTTCCTTTGCCAAATGGCACAAATACAGGAGAGGGCTGGGGTGAGGTGCACCGGCAGGGGTTTATAGCTGGGCGATTAGTTACAGCCACCATTGGGGGAAGGTGTTTATGATGCGGGGGAGTGTGACATTGGTGAGGTAGCACCTCATCCTACTCTACTAACAACAGATTTCTCCCTGCGGTCGAAATGGTGAGACCTGCTATTCCATAATCCGATGTCTTACCCCCTCAGTAACCCTGTTTTTCTTTAAAATGGATGTGTGAAAAATGTAACTCTTCCTGACAATTGTGTAATGCATTCCCTGCATTATTGATTCATATTTGTACCCGTGAAAACATTGCGTCAGAGTATGTAACCCTGTCCATTTTAATGCTTTAAATGATGGAGTAATGGTTATATCTGAACACTCCGGTTCATTCACCAATAAAAAAGATCTCCTGAAGAAAATTATTTGAATAAGATAATTGTTTCATCAGTATCCCATTTTAGAAGATGAATAAATATAGTGCTATTCTGAAAAAAGTATTGAGGGTGATCCTTTGGATTGTCCTCGGCTTTGTGGTGCTGTTTATTCTCATTGCCTTGCTGATTCAGATTCCCGCCATTCAAAACAAAATCACCGGATATGCCATTGATTTTGTAAGCAGCAAAACTCATACAAAGATTGAGCTGGAAAAAATCGCCATCTCATTTCCCAAATCAGTGGTAATCAAAGGGCTTTATCTTGAAGATGTTCAGAAAGATACGCTACTTTATGCAGGCGAAGTCAAAATCAATATCGGGTTATTTGCACTGATTAAAAACAAGATAAATATCAATTCATTTGCACTTGAAAATACAGTTGGCAACCTGAGCCGCACAGAATCAGACTCCTTGTTTAACTTTAATTTTCTGCTGACAGCTTTCAGCGATACCGCCAGCCAAAAAGCAGTTGAGCCTGAAAAAAGCAGCAAATGGGTTATCAGTATCGATAAAGTCAGATTCAAAAATGTCCGTTTTCTTTTTGATGACAAATACGGCGGAACCTATGCTGCGCTGAATCTGAAACAACTCAGATTAAATGTGGATGAAATTGATCTGGAAAATCAGGTTTACAATATAGATGAATTATTGATCGGGGATTTAACAGCAAATGTGCTGATTAATAAGGCATCTGACTCACCTTCAGAGGAATCCCAAAATGTGATGCCAACCATTTCAGCTAAAAAGATAGAAATCAAGGATTCTTATATCAGTTTCGGAGATTCAATCATAAAGCAGTCGGTGGTTGCATCGGTCAATAATCTTGAATTAAAAAATTCAGCCATCGATCTGAACAATGAAACAGTGTCATCTGAGAAAGTGCTTTTGGTAGAAAGTATTGTCAGGTATAAATCAATAGATTCAGCTCCGAACCCCGAAGATTCAATACCGGAAAGTGTTATTGCAGAAGAAAAAAGTGATTGGAAGGTTTCGGTAACATACTTCGAACTGGCTGATAATTCATTGTCGTACAACATAGTAAATGCACCTGTGCAAAAAAATGGTTTTGATGTAAACCATATGGATTACAGAAATCTGACTTTGGTGGCTGAAGATTTTTATTACTCTTTTGCCAAAACCGAAGTATCCGTAAAAGAATTCACTACGGTGGATAAAAAAGGTTTCAGCATTGATCAGTTTGAGACCGATTTCAGCATGAATCCGAAATCAATATCCGCTAAGAAACTAAAAATTAAAACCCCTGGTTCATCGATTGATGCTGATCTGAACATTCAGTTTTCATCGCTCGGATCTTTGGTGGATTCATTGCCATTTATGATTTTAGATGTCAATATGAATCAGGTGAGTGTGATGAATTCTGATATTCTTTACTTCAGCTATGAACTTGCAAAGCAGCCATTCTTCAGGAATAAATCAGGCGTTACCACCATTTCAGGAATTGTTAACGGATCGGTGAACAACCTTAACGGGAAAAATCTGGCCATAAAAACCGGAAACAACACCGATATAAAAACCGATTTTTCCATAAAAGGTCTGCCGGACGCGGAAACAGCCTGGTACAATTTCCCGAATCTGAGAATAAACTCAGGAAGGAAGGATATCACCATGATGGCTGGTGAAGCCATTCCCGACAGCATTTCGTTGCCGGAAGACATCAGTTTGCGCATCGTCTTCAAAGGCGAGTTAAAGTCATTTGTATCAACGCTTGCCATGAACAGCAGTTATGGCTCGGCTGATGTCAGAGCTTCGCTTGATAAAAACGAAAATTTCAGAAGTAAAATCAGTCTTGTTAAGTTTGATGTCGGTCAGCTGCTGATGGACACCGCAATGTATGGACCTGTATCGCTTCAGGCAGAAACCAATGGACGGGGCCTCGATAAAAATACAATCAGGGCAGAAATCAAAGCAGAAGTTTCAGAGGTTTACTTTAACCGGTATAATTACCGGAACCTGGTGGTTGATGGCGATATCACAGGTCAGAAGTTTGAAGGACTGATCAATCTGGATGACCAGAATGCCGCCTTCGATTTTGATGGATTGGTCAACCTGAACCCCGATGAAGAACAGTATAAATTCAAATTGAATCTGAAAGGAGCCAACCTCAGGAAACTGAGGCTTACCGAAAAAGACATCCGCATCAGCTTAAACGCTGAATCAGACCTGAAAGGCAAAACGGCCGATCAGATCAACGGAACAGCCGGAATCACAAATATTTACATCGCACATGAAAACAAAGAATACCTGCTCGAATCTTTTTTGCTGGCTTCCATCAACGAATCGAAAAAGAGTGAACTTACAGTCAATAATGCGCTGGTTGGCATAAAATACAAGGGAACTTTCTCGCCGGCTTTCCTTGCCCGGGAGATTAAAATATTCCTGAACAATTATTTCCCTGTTTCTGAACCCGATCCGCTGGTAGATGCAAATGACCCTCAGAATTTTGAATTTGAGGTACAGCTTCACAATCATCCCATTCTGGCAGATCTGTTTCTGCCGCAGTTAAAGGAATTTGAGCCGGGGCTGATCACAGGCAGCTTCGATAGTGAAAAAGGTGATCTGAAACTGAATGCCGAAATGAAAAAAATCGTTTATGGCACCACCGAAGTCAGAAACCTGTTATTGGATGTTAGTTCAAACCCTGATGCACTGAACTATAAAATGACCAGCACCAGGATATCTGGTCCGCAATTCAACCTCGATAACTTTCAGATTGCCGGGCAACTTGCCGATTCTACCATTGTTGCAACGGTGTCATCCATCGACGACAAACAAATCAAAAAACTGCTGATCAATGCACAAATGGTCAGGGAAGACGCCAACTACAAACTTACGCTCAATCCCAAAGACTTCTTTCTGATGAATGACCGCTGGGATATTGCCCCTGACAATTACATTGCTTTTGGTGAATCAGGTTTTTTAATCCACAATCTTTCCCTCGAAAAATCGGGCAGTCAGATTAAGGTTCATTCAGTCAATGATAAGTTTAACGACGATCTGAGCATTGTAATCAATAATTTTGACCTGAACGACATTTCAGGGGTTGTATCGAAAGATACCAGCCTGCTTAAAGGCACGGTTAACGGGGAAGCGATGATGATAAGGGTTAATGATGCTTACGGCCTTGTGGCTGATTTGCAGATATCTGATCTGATTGTCCGTGAAATACCTGTCGGAAACCTGACCATTAATGCAGATAACCCGACCTCGCAGCGGTTCGATATAGATGTGAAATTATCGGGCACAGAGAATAATGTATCGGCCACCGGGTATTTTATCCCGCAAGGAGGCGACAATTCTATCAGTTTAAAAGCTGATATTGCCTCGCTTTCGCTGAAAACCCTGGAAGCATTTTCTATGGGAACCATCACCGAAGCTTCAGGAAATCTGACGGGCAACATCTCCGTTAGTGGCAACACTGATACGCCTGACATTACCGGCCAGCTTACATTTAATGATGCTTTTGTCAAACCAGCGGCATTAAATAACATGCTGCAGTTGAAAAATGAAACCATTCAACTGAAAACAGACGGGGTTTATTTTAATTCATTCACCCTTCTCGATCCCGATGGGAACACAGCAATCATAAACGGCAACGTGAAAATGAAAAATTTTCAGGATTTCATTTTTGCACTGGATGTTAAAACGGAGGACTTCCTGTTGTTCAATACAACTTCGGAAAATAACAAGGTATTTTACGGCCGCATGATCATCGATAGCCGGATAAGTGTAAAGGGTCCGATGTCGCTTCCTGCGATAGACGCCAGAATTAAAATGAAGGATGGCTCAAACTTCACTTTTGCAGTTCCCGAAGACAAACTCACTACTTACAAAGGCGAAGATGTGGTAGTTATCGACAACAAGCATAAAATCAATCCTATCCTTTACCGCGACGAAACGCCGGAAGTTCAGGAGTCGGGTTTCACCGGATTTGATATTTCTTCCATCATCGAAGTTGATAAAGAAGCTACGCTCAGGTTAATGATGGACCCCACTTCTTCTGACTCTCTGGTGGTTAGAGGCGAAGCAGCCCTGAACCTTACCATTGACCGGAGCGGAAAAATGAGTCTTACCGGCGCTTACAATCTGAACGATGGCAGCTACATTGTTACACTCGAATCAATTGTGAAACGCAGGTTTGATATTGATCCCGGAAGTACACTTATATGGAATGGAGATCCGCTGGATGCCGACATATCCATCAATGCAATTTATACCGTCAGGGCTGCTCCCATCGATCTGGTGGCCGATCAGATAACCGCGCTGAGCGAGGCCGATCAGAATACCTATAAACAGCGATATCCCTTTTTGGTCTATCTGAAACTCCGCGGTGCAATCATGAAACCTGAAATCAGTTTCGATATTCAGCTAAGGCCCGAGGATAAAGGAATATTTGGAGGAGCGGTAGATGCCAAACTGAATATGCTGAATGAAGATCCGTCTGCTTTGAACAAACAGGTATTTGCTTTGCTGGTGCTGGGTAGGTTTATACAGGAAAACCCATTGCAATCTGAGGCAAATATGGGTGCATCGTCGGTGGTACGCTCCACAGTAGGGAAGTTTCTCTCGGCCGAATTGAACAAATTAAGTGCAAAAGTAGTGCCCGGGGTTGAATTGAACTTCGATGTACAATCATACGATGACTATGAGTCAGGGCAGGCAGAGGGCAGAACTCAGGTTGACATCGGAGCGAAAAAACAACTCTTCAATGATCGTTTGAGCATTCAGGTGGGTGGTGTGGTCGATGTTGAAGGCGAACGGGCAAAGCAGAATTCGGCAAGTAATATAACCACGGATGTTACCGTAGAATATAAATTAACTGAAGACGGTCGCTACCGGCTGAAAGGATTCAGTCACAACCAGTATGAAGGTGCCATTGAAGGGCAATTGGTTGAAACCGGCATTGGAGTTGCGTATGTGCGCGACTTTAACAGATGGAAACAACTTTTTAAAGCCCCACGCAAAAAGAGAGATTCATCAAAAACCAAAAAGCAATGAAAAGCTCATTTTTGACGAAACACTTTCTCCTATTTCTTTGTCTGCTGATGGCTTCATGCAGCGGAACCAAACATTTGCCCAAAGGAGAAAAGCTCTATACCGGCGCAGATGTCACTATCGAATCAGATGAAAAGATCAGCAGAAAGAAGGCGCGCCTTGCCGGAAAGACGGCCAAAGAAGCTTTATATCCAAAGCCCAACAGCAGCTTTTTAGGAATGCGTTTCAAACTGTGGAGGTATATGGCAGCCGGCGATACCGCAGAAAGCAAATTTAAAAAATGGATGAAAAGAACCGGAGAAGCTCCTGTACTCATCGGCAATGTGAAGCCAATGGTTACGGCTTCGGTTATTGATGCAAAACTTTATAATATCGGAATCTTCAAAAGTAATACCGCCTACATCATCGCAGAAAAAAAGCATACCGCAAAAATCAATTATACCAGTCATATTCACCAACCATTTATGGTTAAGGAGTTGAATTATGCAGTTTCAGATAGTAGTGTGAGTCGTATCATTCTTTCTGAAAAGGAGAAATCACTGATTATACCCGGCGAGGATTATAGTCTGGAGAAACTCAGGAACGAAAGAGACAGGATTGATGCGTTGCTCAAAAACAACGGCTATTTTTATTTCGACCCTGATTTTTTACTTTTTAAGGCCGATACTTCAGAAACTGAGAATACTGTAGTTTTCAGGCTTACCCTTAAAGACAGCGTACCCCAGCAGGCTCTGAGGGTTTACCGGATCAACAATGTTTACATTGATCAGGCTTATTCATTAAACGAAAGAGCTGCCACCAGGGTCAAAGACACGATACCTCATGGAAATTTCCTGTTTTTGGGAAAGGAAAGAAAAGCATTCATCAGGCCATCGGTCATAACCCGATCAGTATTTTTGCGGAAAAATGACATTTATGCCCGGAAGAATCACACCACCACACTTAACCGGCTGATGTCAATGGGAAATTTCAAATTTGTGAGTGTTAAATTCACCGAAAGCGATACGACTGCCCCCGGATTTCTGGATGTACTCATTTTGATGACTCCAATACCCAAATATTCATTTAAAGCAGAAATGGATATTGTTTCAAAATCAAACAATTACGCCGGGCCGCGCATGAATGTAAGTATTCTTGACCGGAATGCATTTAAAGGAGCCGAATTGCTGAATTTTAGTCTGGCAGGTTCCTGGGAAACCCAATTGAGCGGTAAAAACAAAAATCTGCAATCCTACTCTCTCAATCCTAAGATTGAGTTGACTTTTCCGCGGTTTATTGTTCCGTTTCGCATGAAGCAAACAAGCAGTATTTACCTGCCCAAAACAAGATTATCGCTTTCATATGACTATCTCAACAGGGGCAACTACTTCAATATGCGTTCATTGCAATTTATTTACGGCTTTAAATGGAAAGAAGATATCCGGAAAGAACATGAACTGAATCCGGTAAATGTAAGCTATACCGCAGTCGGGAATAAATCGGACGCCTTCATTGAATTGCTGAAATCCAATCCATTCCTTAAAAAGAGTTATGAGGATCAGTTTATTGCCGGGGCAAATTATGTTTTTACTTACAATGATCAGGCACTGGCCGATAAAACGATACAAACCTATTTTCAACTTACCGGTGAAGTTGCCGGAAATACTTTTTCGTTGGCTAATATTATTGCAGGCAAAAAGATTTCTTCTGAAAATCCATCACTTATAGCAGGGTCTGTTTATTCGCAGTTTGCAAGACTGAGCCTTGATGGCTGGGTTTATTACAATTTCCCGGATAAAAACAAACTTGCTTTCAGAGCTTATGCCGGACTGGCAGCGCCTTACGGAAACGCTTCAACTTTGCCGTACATCAAACAGTTTTTCAGCGGCGGACCCAATAGTATCCGTGCGTTCAGCATCAATACTGTGGGGCCGGGCACGTACAATCAGGACCCCGACAGCCTCGGATTTTTAAGGCTGGGTGGCGATGTAAAACTGGAAATAAATGCGGAGTATCGTTTTAATATCTATCGTTTCCTGAAAGGGGCCATTTTTACAGATGCGGGCAATGTATGGCTTCTTAAATCAAACACTTCTAATATGGGAAGTCCGTTTTCATTCTCCGGTTTCGCCGGCGAAATGGCTGTAGGTGCCGGATTCGGCTTACGCATTGATGTTTCTTTCTTCCTGCTTCGCTTCGATCTGGCTATGCCCCTGCGAAAACCATGGCTTGAAAAGAACAACAGATGGGTGATAGATAAAATCAACTTCGCAAGCCCATCATGGAGAAGTGACAATCTGATTTTAAATGTGGCTATAGGATATCCTTTTTAGCTGCAGTTTATTCAGGGTTGTGGCGGTCACTCTAATCCCTGATAGTTCAAATTCTTAGGTGCTCAGGCGGACATTATTATGATATCTGGTGTATTTGTCCGACATAAAAAAAGAGACCTCAGATTGAGATCTCTTTTCGAATTATCATTAATCAACAGACCGTCTTACTCCTTCTCGTAAGCGCTGCCATCTGCATTAAATTTCAGCGCATATTCACCCTTTGCAGAACTCTTTAAGTTTACACGGTAAACTTTATCACCTGTAGTAAGTGTTTTTACTTCTGCTGACAGGATGACTGCCGCTGCATCATTCTCACGTGCTGCTGTCTTTACATCTTCAGGAAGATCTGTCAGGTCAATTGATTTAAATTCACTCTTTTCCTGAGGAGCGGCTTGTGATTGTTCTTGTTCTGTCTGAGCATTAACTACCTGAGTAATTCCGGTTACAATAAAACCAGTCAGCGCAAAAATCATTATGAACTTTTTCATCTTATTCAATTTTTAAGTTAATATTAGATTTGATTCAGATACAAAGAATGAAACATTGTGCCAATCTCTGAAACACCAATCTTAATAAATGTTAACCCCAATGTTATCAGTGCATTGCAAGCTTTTTTTAATAAAATTCCCGGGATTTTTCGCAGTACCATTCTATGAAAATAAGTACACAACTTGTGTAATACCACACCCTGATAATATAAAAGTGAACGATTAACCTTAACCTCAACCTCAACCTCAACCTTACGGCAAAAAGCACCCCAGGTGTGAATGATATAACATCTCCATGGAATTGTATAACACTCAGCAGTATAGAAGCCAGTACTTTTGAATCGTGAAAACTTTTTCACTTTAAAACCAATTATCATGAACTCCTCCGAACTCAAAGGAAACTGGAATGAACAAAAAGGCAAACTCAAACAGAAATTTGCAACTTTAACTGATAATGACCTGCTGTTTGCCGAAGGCAAAAAAGAAGAAATGCTTGGCAGGCTCCAGATTAAACTTGGTAAATCGAAAGAAGAATTACACAAAATAATTACAGACCTGTAATTTCCAGCTCAATTATAGCAATCGGTTAGTGATACAAATTGCTGACCGTTAGCTATTTAATTAAAATACTTTACTCAAAAAACAAAAACCATGAAAAACAAACTCTTTACACTTATGATTGCAACTACGCTGGTTGCCGGAACAATTTTTACAGGATGTCAGTCAGCTGCATCTAAAGAAGAAGCTGCTCAGGCTAAAGTAGATGAAGCAGAACAGGTACTGGAAGATGCCAGGCTGGATGCCGAAATCGAAGCCCAAAAAGTAGCCAGTGCTGAAGAATGGCTTGAGTTTAAAACCGAAAGCGAAATAAAGATCAGTGAATACGAAATCCGTATTGAGGCGCTAAAAACCCAAATGAAGAAACCGGGTAAAACGTTTGATGATTTTTACAAACAACGGGTTGAAACGCTTGAACAAAAAATAGCAGACCTCAAGACCAGAATGAATGATTATGAAAAAAATCAAACCGGATGGGAATCATTCAAACGTGAATTTAACCACGATATGGATGAACTGGGCTCCGCATTAAAGGATCTGACAGTTGACAATAAGGATTAATTCTGTCAGTTTTCTACCATAATGGAACAGGATATGACATCCAGGTGCAGTTCCGGAATTCATGAAATACCAACTTCTAAATTGTCCGGGTTTGAAAGCTTGTTTAACCAATTCAAACCCGGACAATCTTATTTTGACCAACCTAAAAATACCAAAGATGGATCTCATGATGAATGAACAAAATATGGAAGAGTTCAAATTCCGGATAATAAAGAAATTTCCGCAGTTGACTGAGTCTGACCTTCAGCACAAACAAGGCAAAGAAGAAAGAATGCTGAAAAAGATCGCTTATAAACTCCGCATGACAAAACAGCAGATTCAGGTTGTAATATCAGATTTTTAAAGATAGATGAATCCGGGCATCTGAGACGCTCATTTGCCCGATCTTTATATTCCTTCAACACCCGAATGTGTGAATATTGATAATTTGCGAAAGAATTATGTAACGAGAAAAATACCGTTTTGATGCATCTTTGTTTCGCAGTTAATGAAAATAGATCTCTGATCTGTTTTTTTTGAAAAGTTCAGTCGGGTAGAGTCTTTTTGGTTCACGGAGTTGGAAATACGGCATCAGGAGCATGGGTTTATTATTCTCCTTCCCATGACCCATCAAAAGTATTACAGCTGTTTTCCGATTTTCCAATTAAAGAATTATCTGACCGGACTTTTCTTTTTTTACCAGCCGACAATTTAATATCCCCTGAAAAAGAAATGCCGATTGCACTTTGCCCGTTTTGCAGGGTTTAAGTGTGAATCATGTAATAAGTTGTGCAAATTATGTAATGACATCCATAGCTACATCGCATAATTTCGCATTCTCTGTTTTTGCCTTATTAATGAAAATAAATAATGAAATCACTCCCGGTTAAAATTAAATCCATAAAGCTCATCACAACTGATGTGTTGCAGATTGTAACAACGAAACCCCACAGATACAACTTTCTGCCGGGGCAGGCTACTGAAATATCAATCAATCTTGAGGGCTGGAGAGAAGAGTTGCGACCATTCACCTTTACTTCATTGCCCGGCGATGAGCACCTTGAGTTTGTCATCAAAACTTACGTTGAAAGAGACAGCGTAACCGGAAAGCTTCTGACATTGAAAAAGGGTGATGAGTTGCTTCTGAATGAAGTTTTCGGAGCCATTGAATACAAGGGCAAAGGTGTATTTATTGCAGGAGGTGCCGGAATAACACCATTTATTTCCATCTTCAGGTTTCTTCAGACAAGAAATGATTTAGCAGGAAATAAACTCATTTTTGCCAACAAAACAAGAGCTGATATCATTTTAAAAAATGAATTTGAACGCATGCTCGGCAATAACTTTATCAACATTTTATCCGATGAAAAAGCGGATGGATATGCACACGGCAAAATCTCAGAAGACTTTTTAAGATCATATCTGAACAGCTCATGCAAAAATGTTTATTTATGCGGCCCTCCTCCAATGATGGAGTCACTGGAGATACAATTATCCAATCTTGGGATTGATCAGAATTCAATAGTTCAGGAAGAAGTTTAATCAAGAAAAAAACTGTGGAAAATAACTCAAATGGTAAAACCGGCGAAAGTCAGGAAACCAGAAATCCGGAGAAAGAAAATCAGCCAATGGTTGATGGCCGGGGCGTAAGTCAAAATATAAATTTCGATGAAATGGAGAAGGATCTGAATTCAAGAATTCTTGAAATTACCTTAACCATTAACAATGACTACCCTGAACTATCAAAATACATTGAAGAAATGCCTGTAACATTACCTGTGGAAGCAGATAAACAAATTACAATCAATCACCTGAAATCATATTTTGAATCTCTGGTTTCACTGCTGGCAAGGTATAAGCTGGAACACCCGACTGAAGAGAAATAGGCAGGAAGTTGGGTGAGTTCAGATTCTTTATTTTGAAGCTCTTCCGGGCAGAAAATCAATCCAGAGATCATTTTATGTGTGAATATTGAAGTAATTATCCGAAATTATATAACACATATCTGTCTTATTACTCTAATCTTTGCTGAAGGTAAGCCATAATCTCTTTTTAACCCTCCTGATTCCCGGCAAAAGCTTGATTTCTGAATCAGATTATGGCACTAATCATTATTTCCGAATCATTAAAACCCCCGTTGAATATGAAAACAAAAACCATTGACAAAGTATTGATCGCACTGGATTATGATCCATCTGCCGAAAAAGTTGCCGAATCAGGTTATTCTTTAGCCAGGTCTTTAAGAGCTGAAGTTGTATTGCTTTTTGTTATATCCGACCAGGCATTCTATTCAACAGCAGAACCGATACCAATGGCCGGAGTCGGCGCCTATCTGGGAGTTATTCCTATGCATTTCGAAAACATCGAAAGCTTAAGAACCGGAGCTAAACATCTGCTCGATAAGATAAAACATGTGCTGGGCAACGAATCAATTTCTACAATCATCGAAGAGGGCGATACTTCTACTGCAATTCTGGATGCTGCAAAAGCCACAAATGCAGATTTGATTGTTATGGGCTCTCACAGCCGTAAATGGCTGGAAAATATTGTAATGGGGAGTGTTACCCAGGAAGTGCTGCGCAAAACAACATTGCCTGTTTATATTATCCCCGTAAGGAAGCAGGAATAACAATTGATCACAGGATGCTCTTTTGCAGAGCAACGCACGTTCAGAAAATCTTTCTTCCGGATTGTGTGAAAAATATAATATCCGATTAAAATTGTGTAACACATTTTCAGGTTCATGTGACTAATTTTGTATGGTAAAATAGCCGGATAGTGATATCCCGGTTGTTTTGCCATTTATTAATTTTATGAACTGAAGCTGGCCTGAAGCTGTCTCTAATTCTCTGAATAACATGACGGCCGCTTTCGTACTTTGATTTTCGGAATATTTTAATGTTGGTGCGAAAATCATAACTGACTTACTGCGAACAACTCAAAAAACAAACACAGTCATGAACGAATTGGTTTACACAGCCACCATTGTTCTGATAATAATCTGGGCAATTGGATTTATGGCTATAAAAATATACGCAATCACAGCTATTTTGCTGGTGATTGCTGTAATTGCCCTGCTGATGAAGATAATTTTGTCGAAGACAATGCTCAGATAAATATTTTCAGGATTGAAGTCTGATGTTCTAAATCAGATCATTTTCCATGCAGTATCTGGCCAATTCAGTATTTTTATTAAGCTCCATCTTTTCCATAATCCGTCCACGGTAGGTACTTACTGTTTTTGCTGAGATGCAAAGCATATTTCCGATCTCAAGCAGCGATTTCCCGTTTGCAAGCTGAATCATAATTTCAAACTCGCGCTGCGATAGTTTTTCATGTTTATGGTTCAGGGCTTTTCGCTTAAAGTGGATAGCCATACTTTCGGCAAGTGATTGTGAAATGTATTCACCACCCGCCGAAACTTTTTTTACCGCAATGAGTAATTCTTCCGATGCTGTGTCTTTGGTAAGATAACCTGAAGCTCCGAGTTTAAGCGCCCTGATTGCATATTGCTCCTGTGGATGCATACTGAGCATAAGCACATTGGTGAACGGCCATTTTTCTTTGATAACTTGAAGCACCTCAAGCCCGTTTTTATCGGGAAGAGAGATATCGAGCAGGACAATATCAAATGTTTTTCCCTTTAAAATGGAACAAACCTCGTTTCCACTTCCAGCTTCAATAATCAGTGGCACTTCTTCAATCTGCTGGAGTATCTGTCTCAGACCCTCCCTTACGATTTTATGGTCATCGCATATTAAAATTCTCATAACATCAGTTTAAGTCCAATGGTAAAGTCAATTCTATTATGCTTCCAACATTCTCAATCCCCGATATCTCACAAATTCCACCCATTGAAGCGGCTCTTTCTTTCATGCCGATTAATCCGAATGATTTTTTCGAGTTTAATTCTGATTCTGAAATTCCAATCCCATTATCCGAAATCCTGAAATGAATTGTTTCATCAATAATGAGCATACTGATTTTTACTTCTGTTGCCTTTGCATGCCTCGCAATATTGGTGAGCGATTCCTGCATTATCCTGAAAAGGATAAGTGAGTTATCAGGTGAAAAGGAAATATTTGTGTCAAGATCAAGCACTACATCAATATTGTTTCTTTCGGCAAATTCGCTGGTAAACCATTCTATTGCCACTTCCAAACCCAGATCATCAATAATTTCAGGTCTGAGCTGAGAGGTCAGGCGCTGCACTGTTTTTATCGTATTGCTGACAAGCGTTGAAACTTTATCTATTTTCAGAACTATATCTGGCTCTGATATTCTCTGCCTTATAATCCCCAGATCAATTTTTACTGCCGTCAGAGCCTGTCCTAGATCATCGTGAAGATCGCGTGAGATTGAAACCCGCTCATTCTCCCTCACCTGCTCAATATGTTTTGATAACTGCTGCAGCTGTTCCAGCGAATCTTTCAATTTGTTTTCAGCCTTTTCTCTTTCAGTTATATCGGTGCCAATGCCAATCAGATACCCTTGTCCGTTACTTTCAAACTTCACGCCCGAAAGTACAAAAGGAATTGTACTCCCGTCTTTTTTTAGCAGATGGGTTTCTATTCCGTCCTGATTTTCATCCATAATAACCTTTATCGACTCCATAACGGCATCCCACTTTTCGGGCAAATGCCAGGTCAGAACATGACGGTCTTTCATTTCATGAGGTTCATAACCAAAAAGAGTTTCATGCTGTTTATTCCACATAACCAGTTTAAGTTCCGGCAAGGTATAAAGATAAAAAATTCCTGGAATACTATGCAGCAGAGCTTTGGTAAATAATTGTTCCTGTTGTAATTTCTTTTCCCGGTTCTGCAACCGCTTATTTGTTCTTTCCAGTTTCTCTGCAGCCTCTTTCAAAAGTCTGGCATTGTTCTTAACTGCTTGTTTCTGATTAAAAAGATCAAGAAAAACATTTACTTTACTGATAAAAATCATCCTGTTTACAGGCTTGAAAATATAATCTACAGCTCCCGACTGATAGCCTTGAGTAACATTTGATTCATCAAAATAATTCGCAGTAATAAAAATAACCGGTACTTTTTCTCCCTGTCTGCTTTCATTGAGTTTCACAGCCAATTCATAACCATTCATTTGAGGCATCTGAACATCAATTATAGCCAGCGCAAGATCAACCCCTTCGGTTTTCTGCAGTGCTTCAGCACCGGAAAGTGCCGTTATCAGATTTACATCGACATTGTGAATAAGAGCCCTGAGTAACATCAGGTTCGCCTCAAGATCGTCAACTAAAAGAATGCTTGCCTGTTTTACCATATTAACCTCAATGTCTGCATTATCTTAACTGGCAAATTTAATAAATTGATCAAGAATCATAAAAATAATTAACCAGGGTATAACACAATTTTAAGCAGACCTTAAAAAGACGGATTTCATCAAAAGCTGATTTATTAAAAATCCCCATTAACCGCTATCTTTGTGCACGCTTCCGCGGACTGAAGAAGCCTGACTATGAAAAATCTGTTCAAAGTACTCAGATATGCCATCCCTTACTGGGGCTTTGCATTGCTGAACATTATCTTCAACATTATCAGCATTTTATTTTCGCTGATTTCTTTTGCAGCCGTTGTTCCGGTGCTTAACATTCTTTTTAAGCTCGAAAAGCCAATGGAATCGGTTGGCCTTCTGGAATGGAATGTAAAATCGCTGAAAGATCATTTCTATTTTCAGATTGGCGCATTGATCGATAAGTATGACGAACTGACTGTGCTGGCATTTATCTGTGTAATTCTTGTGGTGGTTTATCTGTTGAAAAACCTGTTCCGTTACCTTGCCATGTATTATATGGCCGAAGTGCGTAACGGCGTGGTTCGCGATATCCGGAATGCTCTTTATCTGAAAATACTTATACTGCCCCTTTCCTATTATTCCGAGAAAAAGAAAGGCGATATTATTTCGCGCATGACCACCGATGTGCAGGAGGTTGAATGGTCGGTGCTCAGTTCTCTTGAAATGATGTTCCGCGATCCCGTTACCATTATTTCATATCTGGTTTCTTTATTCCTGATGGATTATGAGCTTACCCTTATGGTAATGGTACTTCTTCCGATAAGCGGATTATTAATCGGACAGATAGGCAAAAGCCTGAAGCGGACCTCAGCCAAAGGACAGATAAAAATGGGCGAGTTGCTTTCAACCATCGAGGAAACCATCAGCGGACTGCGAAACATCAAAGCATTTAATGCCATAGACTGGGCCAACAGCAACTTTCAGGAAACCAATGACAGATATAACCGGCTGATGGTGCGTCTTTATCGCAAAAGAGACCTTGCCTCTCCTTTGAGCGAATTTCTGGGAATTGCAGTTTCGGTTTTTGTGATATGGTATGGAGGAAAAATTATTCTTTCGCCGGACTCAACCATGGATGCCGCTCTTTTTATCATGTACATTCTGGTATTTTCTCAACTGATCAATCCCATAAAAGCAATTTCAACTGCCATTTACAATATTCAGAAGGGCGCAGCTTCTGTGGAACGTATTGAGCAGGTGCTTGCTGCCGAAGAAGTGATTACCGAAAAGGAAAACGCGCTGCATATCAATGAGTTCAGCACTCAGATTGAATACCGCAATGTATGGTTCCGCTATGAGCAGGAAGATGTGCTTAAAAATATCAATCTGGTTATCCCGAAAGGGAAATCAATTGCTTTAGTTGGTGCATCGGGCTCCGGAAAATCAACCATGGCCGATTTGCTGCCACGTTTTTACGATGTAACCCAGGGCGAAATCCTCATTGATGGCACACCCATACGCGAATTTTTTATCAGCGATGTAAGGGGATTGATGGGCATTGTTTCTCAGGAAACCATACTTTTTAATGCCACTGTTTTTGATAATATTGCTTTCGGAATGCTGAATGTTTCAATGGATGATATTATTGCAGCCGCTAAAGTAGCCAACGCCCACGAATTTATCATGCAGATGCCCGAAGGTTACGAAACCAATATCGGTGACAGGGGTATAAAAATGTCGGGCGGACAGCGGCAACGCATCAGCATTGCACGGGCTGTATTGCGCAATCCGCCGGTAATGATTCTTGATGAAGCTACTTCGGCCCTGGATACCGAATCAGAAAGACTGGTGCAGGATGCGCTGATCAACCTGATGCAAAACCGCACTTCGCTGGTGATTGCCCACCGGCTTTCCACCGTTCAGCATGCCGATGAAATCATAGTGATGCAAAAAGGAGAAATCGTTGAACGTGGAACCCACACCGAACTTATGGCCAAACAAGGTGCTTATAAAAGATTGCACGATATGCAGACGATTGGGTAGTGCTTCAAATCCGGGTCATCGTTCATCAAAATAAAATCCACGGAAAAATAATCCGCGAGAATCCGTTAAATCCTTGTCACCGTGTCTCGGCCTTAGACGAGATCTGTGTGCCATTTTACAAACCCGAACCGAACTTTAGGCATTGCTAGGGCTCTTCACCTCCTCCTTCTCCCCCACTCTTCCCTGAACCATTAATTCCTATCTTTGCAAAAAATTTCATCCATGCATCACGAACTCAGCGAACAGGAATCAATCCGCAGGGAATCTCTTAAAGAACTCGAAAAAGCAGGCATCAACCCATATCCGGCCGAAGCGTTTAACGTCAACATAAACACCTCCGAAATCCACAGTAAGTTTCCTGACAATCATGAACTTTATCAGGACATAAGCATTGCAGGCCGTATTATGACCCGCCGCATTATGGGTGCTGCGTCGTTTGTTGATCTTCAGGATTCAAGCGGACGCATTCAGCTTTACATCAAACGCGACGACATTTGCCCGGGCGAAGACAAATCGCTTTACAACACCGTTTTTAAGCGATTGCTCGATATCGGCGACATAATCGGCGTTACCGGATTTGTGTTTATTACCCAGATGGGCGAAATATCCATTCATGTAAAATCGCTTAAACTGCTGAGTAAATCGCTTCGTGTGCTGCCGGTGGTTAAGGAAAAAGATGATCAGGTTTTTGATGCTTTCAGCGATCCCGAACAACGTTATCGCCAGCGCTATGTTGACCTCATCGTAAACCCTGAAATCAGGGATATTTTCGTAAAACGCAGCCAGATCATCAATTCCATGCGTTCATTGTTTAACGAACGCGGTTACCTCGAAGTAGAAACACCTATTCTTCAACCCATCCCCGGTGGTGCTGCCGCAAGGCCTTTCACCACACATCACAACGCGCTTGATATGCCGCTTTACCTGCGTGTCGCCAATGAGCTTTATCTAAAAAAGCTTATTGTCGGTGGATTTGATGGCGTGTATGAATTTGCCAAAGATTTCCGCAACGAAGGCATGGACCGCACCCACAATCCGGAATTCACTGTCATGGAGATTTACGTGGCTTACAAGGATTACTTCTGGATGATGGATTTTACCGAAGAAATGCTCGAAAGAGTGGCTTTGGCGCTTCACAAACGCACCGATGTGCAGGTTGGTGAACGAACCATTGACTTTAAGCGTCCTTTCCGCAGACTCACCATGTCGGATGCCATTAAACAATATGCAGGTGTTGATATCGCAGGGAAATCAGAAGATGAACTTCGCGCCATCTGCAAAGAACTGGGCATAGAAACCGCGCCAAGCATGGGCACCGGCAAACTGATTGATGCCATTTTCGGGGAAAAATGTGAAGAGCATCTCATTCAGCCGACTTTCATCATGGATTATCCCATTGAAATGTCGCCGCTCTGCAAACGCCACCGCAGCAATCCTGCATTAACCGAAAGGTTTGAGCTTTTTGTCAATGGCAAAGAACTCTGTAACGCATACTCCGAATTGAACGATCCGATTGATCAGCTTGACCGCTTTCAGGATCAGCTTAAACTTTCGCAAAAGGGCGATGATGAAGCCATGTTTATCGATATGGATTTTGTGCGGGCACTCGAATACGGAATGCCGACCTGCTCCGGAATGGGCATCGGCATCGACCGCCTTACCATGTTTATGACCAACCAGCCTTCCATTCAGGATGTGCTTTTCTTCCCGCAGATGCGGCCTGAGAAGAAAGCAATACCTCAGGGCGACAGCGATGAAGCTTTTGTTGAAGCCGGCGTTCCTGAAGTGTGGGTAGCTGTGCTGCGCAAATATGGATTTAAAACCGTGGCCGATCTGAAAGCAGGAAACCCCAATAAAATGCTGAACGATCTGGGTGGTCTTCGCAAAAAAATGAAACTCGATATCCCGGCTTTGAAACTTGAAGAAATTCAGGCGTGGGTAAAAGCATAACTCAATTCAGCAGCTGAAATGGACTTCCCGTCAATACACACATGGATTCCTTCCGGAGGCAGACCTCTGGTGATTGCAGGTCCATGCAGTGCTGAGTCGGAAACCCAGGTGATGCAAACCGCGCTTGCGCTAAAGGAAATTGAGCAGGTCAGGGTTTTCAGGGCAGGAATCTGGAAGCCTAGAACCCGTCCCGGTTCATTTGAAGGCGTTGGTGCCGCTGGCCTCGCCTGGCTGATGCGTGTAAAAAAAGAAACCGGGTTACTCACCACCGTTGAAGTTGCCAATCCCAATCATGTGGAACAGGCGCTGGCACATGGCATAGATATTTTGTGGATAGGCGCACGCACCGTTGTCAACCCGTTTTCGGTGCAGGAACTTGCCGAAAGCCTTGCCGGGGTTGATATTCCGGTGATGGTAAAAAACCCGGTAAACCCAGATCTTTCACTCTGGATCGGCGCTATCGAACGTTTTTATAAAAACGGGATCAGAAACATTGCTGCAGTTCACCGGGGATTTTATCAGTTTGAAAAAACTCAGTTCCGCAATCCACCGCAGTGGGAAATACCCATTGAACTTAAACGCAGAATGCCCGGATTGCCTTTGATTTGCGACCCCAGCCACATCGGAGGCAACCGCAATATGATACAATCCATCGCTCAGCAAGCCCTTGACCTGGAGGCCGATGGACTGATGATAGAAACCCATCCCGACCCCGACAAAGCATGGAGCGATGCGGCTCAGCAGATTACTCCGCAAAGTCTGAAAGAAATACTGGGAAACCTTGTGCTGAGAGACACCACCGGCAACCGCGAATTTGAACGCAGCCTTGAAGAATTGCGGCATGAAATTGACCTGATCGACTATGAAATGCTCAGGCTGCTTGCCAGACGTATGGAAGTTGCCGAAGAAATGGGCCGTTACAAATATACCCACAACATCACCATTCTTCAGCTGCAGCGCTGGAAAGAGTTGTTTGCCGACCGTATAAAAAAAGGCAGCAAAGCCGGTTTGGATACAAAATTTCTTGCTTCACTGCTTCAACTGGTGCATGAGCAATCCATTCAGATACAGACCAATGTAATGAACGAAGATGGCCGTAAAGGCTAATGCAGATTGCAGATCATGACTTTTTATTCTCCTGAAAAACGCACTTAATCCATTGCGGACGAATTGTCTGACAGGTACTTGCATTCAGCTACGATATAATGTATCTTTGTGTTGATACAATAAATTATAGCCATGAAAAAGATACTTGTACCTGTTGATTTTTCAGATTTATCGACCGAAGTTATTGAAAAAGCAGGCGAAATAGCCAAAGCTTTTGATGGGGAAGTATATATCCTGCATATTTCAGTCCCCGGGTCATTTTTCAATGACGATACTTCACATCTTCCGCTTGTCAACAATCCCGGTCTTGAGGAGCTGATCCGCGAAGACCATGATCTGAAGGCAATGGTGCATTATCTTCATGAACGTGGAATAAAAGCAAAATCAGATCTTATGCATGGCCCTGTGGTATCAACCGTTATTGATGAGGCTGTGAAATTTCAGGCCGATCTGATTATTGTCGGGTCTCAGAGTCATGGGTTTCTTTATCGCGCTTTTATTGGCAGTGTAAGTGATGGAATTATGCGCAACAGCCCCTGCCCGGTGATGATTGTACCTCAGCGCTGATTTGATAAACAGAGAAAGCAAAAAATAGGATACCGACAATTTTATACCCGATCAAAAGCTCCTCACATAAGTAAATGATGGAATTATCGGGAAAAGCGTAATTTGGTAGAGGTGCAGTTTTTTTTGCTTATCATGCTGCATATAAACAAAATAAGGATTTTCACGGCTGTAAACGTTATAAACCGAAATCACCCATTCACGGGTTCCTTTTTTCTTTTCCTTGATGAACCTTACCGCAAGATCAATCCTGTGGTAAACCGGCATACGGCTTTGGTTTCTTCCGGAATACGTGTATGTGATGTCATACACTTGATTAAAAATCGGCAAAGTACCTGGGAAAATACCCTGTTTAAATTCTTCGTTTATGGTTGGATATTTGCCATCGGGTAGTGTAATGGCATTGCCGGTATTGAATATAAAATCACCACTGAATATTATATTCTTTTTCAGGGTGTAGTTTGCTGCTATGGTGAAATAATGTCTGCGGTCAAATTTATAGGGAAACCATTCGCCGTGGTTGATGTTGTCAAATTTCCTGAAATTATAGCTAAGTGTATAGCCTACCCATCCGGTTAACCTGCCATGTTCTTTCTGAGCAAGAAACTCCACACCATATACTCTTCCTTTGCCGTCTCTTTCTATTTTATCTTCCCATTCATTTGATCCGCCAAAAAAGCTTGCACCTTCGCTGAACTCAATCTGATTGCTAAGCGATTTATAATACCCCTCAATACTAATTTCAACACCCTTGTTTTCGAAAGTGTGAAAAAGCCCGGCACTATAAAGGAAACTGTATTGCGGGCTTGTGGTTGAAGTGGCCGGAACCCACAGATCTGTAGGTAATCCTGCTCCATTGTTTGATAAAAGATGCAGATTCTGCTGCATGTAAACAAAACTTGTTTTTACTGCCCAGTTGGGTCGCATGTTGTAATTCACTGTTATTCTGGGCTGTAATGAAGGGAAAATAGCAACGCCTTCAAAATATGTATTGAAATGAAGACCGGCATTTGTGTTAATTTTAGGGGAAATCGAAAATTCTCCTTCGGCATAAGCGGTTATTTCATTGGAATATAATCTTTGCGATCCGGCAGCCGAATCAGTAGCAAAGCTTCTGTAAGTGTGAACCCCGGGGTTAAACTGATGATTGGTATAACCGGCTCCCATTTTAAGTGAAAAGCTGTTTGAGACAAAATAATCAAAATCCTTTTTCAAAATCAGATCATTAACCCCTGAAACAAATGAAGTACTGGCTTTTTCAATCACTTCTTTGTCGCTCTTGTATTTTTCTTCGTACTGTACCCGGTTCAGGTAATTAAAATGTGTATAGGCAAATGTCAGGGTTCCGAAAACATTTTTATTGTACTGATGATTCCACTTGACTGATGCAAGTGTGTTACCCCATATGACATTTGACTGAAAATCGAAAAAGGTATCAGCACCATCAGCAACAGGATCTCTTTGTTTGAAAAAGATATTATCGCGCCCGTTGTAAAATGAAAACGAAAGTGAATTCTTAGCATCAATTTCGTGTGTAAGTTTTGAATACAAATCATAAAATGTATAACCGGCACTGAAAACCAAACCACTTTGCATTCTTGTTATTAATCTGGTAGCAAGGTCAAGATTGCATCTGCGCAGGCTGAACATAAACTTTGTTTTCTCCTTTTTTAACACCGGGCCTTCAATAAATATGCGACTTGCTAGTAGGCCAATACCATATTCACCTTTAATTTCAGATGAATTTCCGCTTTTCATTCTGATATCCACTACACTGCTTAACCTTCCGCCATAGCGGGCAGGAAATCCGCCTTTGATTAGCTTTATGTCGTTAATCGCATTTACATCAAACACCGAAACAAAACCACCTATATGGTTAACATAGTATAAAGGTATATCATCCAGCAGAATAAGATTCTGGTCGGGAGTGCCGCCTCTTACATACAAAGCACTTGTTCCTTCATTTCCGCCCTGTACGCCAGGCATTAGCTGAAAGACTTTCAGCACATCTACTTCGCCACCCAGTGCCGGCAATTGTTTTATCTGCTTCACGGGAATGGTAAGTACTCCCATTCTGGGTGATGATGTAAAAGTACCAGAGGCTTTTATTTCAACCTCTTTGAGGGTACTCGATTTTTGAGTGAGTGCTATGTCAATATTGCTGCCGGCAGAAACAAATTGAACGGTGTCAGATTTATATCCTATATAGCTGAAAACCAACCAAGAAGGAAGCATATTTACTTTTATACTGTAAAATCCGTAATTATTGCTGGTCACACCCTCTGTGGTTCCTGAAATGTACACCGAACAGCCAATAAGTTTTTCGCCGGTTTTTTCATCTGATATATAACCCTGCATGGTGTGTTGTGCAACGGCTTGAATATAAATAAAGCCTATTAATAAGGTTAATGCTGTATATCTCATGGTTTACTTTCTATTTTAGTAACGGTTGAACTATATGCGGCACATACGCCAAGACCTCCCTGTATGTTGGTGTACATATCCAAAGGTTCTCCGGTGAACAGGAGGTTGCGTATCCCATCTGAATTTAATTGTGCATTGAAGGCATGACGGGTATAATACTTACGGTAATAATAATACTCCTTCGAAATACTGCGCAAGGTTATATATCCGTACTCATCTGAAACTGACATTATAAATGAAAAATAACCGGTTTTACCGTCAAACATTTTATCACTGAAAAATAATGTTGTAGGCTTAAAATCCCAGTCCCCCTCGTTTTGAATAATAATATCCGGTTTAAAAATATAATAATCGCTTACTTTTGAATATATCCTGTAACTCCCTCCTGACAACTCTTCACGGGTGTATATGAGCATTTCGTAATAATTTTCAGTCTCCGGATCATCTTCAATAGAAAAGGTAAGTGTGCCATGGTATTCCTGATCAAGGGCATAATAATGGGTAGAACACACATAACTTGAATTGTTGACATATGCGGGTGAAGGTATGATGGTTTCTCCACTCATCTTACCGTTTGATATCACTTCTATTCTTACAGTATCATAAATCTCAGGTTGTCTCCACAACTCATAAATGCCATTTTCAACAAATTGCAATGTATCAGCAAAAACATTGTTTACAAACGCAAGCACAATGGCATCATTAACCGGTGAGTTATCATCTTGAATACCAGCTGTTCTGCCAACAAACACCCTGATAGAACTATCCGGGCAAAGTATTGACTGAAAATACATTTGACTTCTGCCTTTCGGCAATAAATCGTCTCTGGTTTTCTGGCAGGAGAAGATGAAGAAGGTTACTAAAGGCAGTGTAAAAAGAAGAAATATTTTCCGCACAAATAATCGATGGTTCTTCTTTACAGCAAATGAATATTTGGGTTGATTCATATAAATAAATGTTGTGTGAATAATAAATGTTACGAACTAATCTAATATTTCTGAGAAATCAAATACCAGACTTTCCTAATGAAATCCTTGATTTACCGTATAAACTTAAGTCATTTACTTTTATTGTATATATAAGGCAAAATACTTCCAAATGGATGTTATACCATCCTATAAACTATACTACACTGGTTATGATTTTACAGTCCCCCGGGGTTTCAGAATACTAAAATCAGCTTTATTTCCGCTTCCCAAACTTAGCCAGTAAATCATTTCTTCCCATATTTCTTAGGGAATCGGAGAGCCATCTCTTATTCTCAGCCTTATACCAGAAGAAAAACCTTTGCTGATTAACTTTGTCTTCCTTTGCTTTGGCCACATAAACAGGCTTTTGCGTGTAAGGATCAATGCCCGTATAATAAATGGTTGTCGCCAGAGTCATAGGGGTTGGCGTAAAATCCTGCACCTGCTCAAGGTGGAACCCCTGCTGCATGGTTTCGCAGGCAAGTTCAGCCATATCTTCGGGGCGGCTGCCCGGATGGCTGGATATAAAATAAGGAATAAGTTGCTGGCGTAAACCATGTTTTTGGTTTATTTCAGTGAACCGCTTCTGAAATTCAGTAAATGTGCGGTAGTGTGGTTTACGCATGATTTGCAGCACTTGTTCCGAACTGTGTTCAGGAGCAACTTTTAACCTGCCCGAAACGTGTTTTGTGATGAGCTGTTCCAGGTATTCGTTTAATCCATTGGCTTTACGTTCGGCATCTGTCCTTCCCACCAGCATATCGTAGCGGATACCGCTGCCTATGGTGATACGCTTTACATTGGGTATCCGCAAAGCCTTGTTGTACAGGGCAGTCATGGGACGATGGTCTGTATACAGGTTGCGGCAGATGGAAGGGAAAATACAGGAAGCACGTTTACATTTCATGCATTTTTCTGTATCTATGCCTTTCATCAGATACATATTTGCGGAAGGACCGCCCATATCGGTGATGTGTCCTTTAAAGTCAGCAGCCGCAGCTACCTGTTGCACCTCTTTCAGGATGGATTTTTCGGAACGGCTCACCACAAACTTACCCTGATGGGCCGAAATGGCACAAAATGCACAACCGCCAAAGCAACCCCGGTGCATATTGATTGAATTGCGGATCATGTCGAAGGCAGGAATTGCACCGCGCTTATTGTACCTTGGGTGTGGTTCGCGGGTGTATGGCAGGTCAAAAGCGGCATCAATCTCAGCCTCATTCATAGGTGGATTTGGCGGATTGACTACCACTGTAGAATCACCGTTTCTTTCCAGAAGCCTCGCCCCCTGCCAGCGGTTCGACTCCTCCTCGAAAATGCGGAAATGTCTGGCAAATGCTTTTTTGTCAGCCAGACATTCAATATGTGAAGGAAGTTCACGGGTTTCCATACCCGGCAGATCAGGCAAAGCATCACCCGAAGGCAAGCGGAAAGCGGTTTGTTCAATATCTCTGAGCTGGGATATATTTTCTCCGGCAGCAAGTCGCTTAAGCAAAGTTATTATTCCCTTTTCTCCCATCCCGAAAACCAGCAAATCGGCACCACTCCAGGTAAGAATATCAGGTTTGAGGCTGTCGCTCCAATAATCGTAATGGGTAAGGCGCCGCATCGAAGCTTCAATCCCGCCAAGGATTACCGGCACATCGGGAAACAGTTTTTTAAGAATTCCGGTGTAAATCACTGTAGCATAATCAGGTCTGAAACCTGAAACACCGCCCGCGGTATAGGCATCGTCGCTGCGCAGGCGTTTATTGGCGGTGTAATGGTTTACCATTGAATCCATACAGCCAGCGGTGACCCCGAAAAACAGCCGTGGTTTCCCCAGTTTTTTAAAATCGCGGAGATCGTCGCGCCAGTTTGGCTGCGGCAGAATGGCTACCCTGAATCCTTCTCGTTCGATCAAACGGCCCATCACGGCATGTCCGAAGGATGGATGATCGACATAAGCATCACCCGAAACAATAATAACATCCACCTCGTCCCAGCCGCGGCGGTCAAGCTCTTCGCGGGTAACGGGAAGCCAGTCGGTAATGGGGCGTCTTACAGGTGTTTGCATGTGGCAAAGGTAGAGGATAAAATGGTTCGGGAGGAATAGCTAATTTCTAATTTCTAATTTCTAATTTCTAATTTCTAATTTCTAATTTCTAATTTCTCTCGTTATCGCTTCGCGCTCCCGAGACAAGCAATTTCTAATTTCTAAAATTGTGTAATGGATTACATAAAATAAATAAAAATTATGTAATGGATTACTCAAAATGCCTGATTCAAAAGAATTTCTTTCAGGCATCTTTCACCGACTACAATACAAATATCAACCGGACCCGAAATCCTGAAAAGGCTTCAAATTGTTCAAGAATTATCTAAGTCAGAAAAGAGGAAGTGAACGATAAAAGCATTAAAAATTCCTTTTTGTTGATCCGAAAGGGTGGTTTACGGCTAAATTAATATATACATCTGAAAATGAAATAACATTGGCAGGTAGAATACAAATGGCATCCTAATATATTGAATAATAGACTAATACGATCATAATCAGAATTAATAAAGATCCCTTTTCCAGCTTTTGTATATATAATTTATAGTCTCATTCTGAGAAAAATAGTTATATGTTAGCCAAAAGTTAAGCATACAAACCCCATATATTTTAGAAACTTTACAACAAATTACAGAAAATGAAACAAAAATTTCTTGCTCTGATTTTATTAAGTTTCTCTATTTCTCTGTTGGCTCAACCTCAGAAGGTTGCAATAGAAAATACTGAAAAAGGAATGAAACTTATGGTAAATGATCAAAGTTTCATGGTAAATGGTATGAACTGGGATTATTTCCCCATTGGCACCAATTACTCCTACAGCTTATGGACTCAATCCGACGACTTTATCAAAAAGGCGCTTGATGATGAGATGTCGCTGCTGAAGAACATGAATGTGAATACCATTCGTGTTTACACTGGTATCCAACCCAAATGGATTACGTACATCTATGAAACTTACGGTATTTATACCATGCTCAATCATTCTTTCGGGAGATACGGGCTTACGCTCGACGGGGCATGGGAAGGAAACACCGATTATGCTGATCCCCGGGTAAAGGAACTTCTTTTAAAGGAAGTAACAGCGCTGGTTGAAGAATACAGAAACACCCCCGGACTATTGCTATATCTTCTGGGAAATGAAAACAACTACGGACTATTCTGGCGTGGTGCCGAAACCGAAGATATCCCGATGGAAGACAGGGAATCGACACAAATGGCCCGTTACCTTTATAAACTATTCAACGAAGCCTCAGTGGCCATGAAAGCCATTGACCCGAATCATCCCGTGTCAATCTGCAACGGCGACCTGCTGTTTCTCGATATCATCGCAGAAGAATGTAAAGATGTAGATATCTTTGGAATAAACGTTTACCGGGGTATTTCATTTACCGATATGTTTGACAGAGTTAAGAAAGAATACGGTAAACCCGTCCTCTTGACTGAATTTGGGTCTGATGGTTTTAATGCCATCACCATGGAAGAGGCGCAAAAAGAACAGGCCATTTACAATGTAGCCAACTGGAAAGAAATATATGAAAATGCGGCCGGAATCGGGAAAGCGGGTAATTCGTTGGGAGGTTTTACTTTTCAGTTCAGCGATGGCTGGTGGAAGTATGGCCAGACCGAATTCCTTGATGTTCACGACTCCCATGCTTCATGGTCAAACGGCGGATATTTATTTGATTACAAGGCAGGCCAAAACAACATGAATGAGGAGTGGTTCGGAATTTGCGCCAAAGGCCCCACCAATGCAAAAGGGTTTTACCAGTTGTTTCCAAGGGCTTCATATTATGCTTTAAAAGAAGCCCACCAAATTAATCCCTACGCCGTTGGCACCAATTTGCAAACCATACAGCAACACTTCAGCGGCATTCAGGTTGTGGAATCGCTGCTTAAAGCCAGGGGCGACAAGGCCGCACTGGAAGGGGAAAAGCTGAAAAAAATCAGCCTGAGCCGTTTTAGTGCACAAAACACAACTTTTAACACGGGAGGCAGTTTAATTTCTACACCTGATGTAGCCGATCCGAATAATCCGGTTTTCCCGAATCAGCTGGGTTTCGACCATATGCAGTCATTCTATGTTGGTGTTGCCGCAAATCCGTCAAGTAATTTCAGTGCTGATATTGAATTTAATATTTTGGGTAATGTGGCGCTGAATCCTATCGATCAGATATTCTATGAAAACCGGGGCCGTCCTGTTGAAGTAACGGGCAGCAATGGAAATGTAACGCTGGGCTCTGTTGACCGGGTTCAGGTTTATAAGGCCAGTTACCATTGGGATCATAAATTGTTCGATCTAAAGGGCTTTTATCGCACGGGGCATTACCACTGGGGGAATGAAGGTGATTTCTTCGGACTTTACCCTGAAGCCAACTACGGGCCTAATATTGACATTTATAATGGTATTGCGCCTTTTGGATTTGAAATGACGGGCAAACAAAAGTTCAGTGATTTCAAACTTGCCTTTGGCCCGCAGTTATGGTGGGGAGCGAATCCTGCAGTATTGCTGAAATACAGTAAAAGTATTGCAAAGTTCAATTTTACCGGTATTTATCATGAAGACCTCGCTCAACTTGGGCTGACAGAGAGTTCATTTGCCATTCCACAGCCCAAAACCAGGCGATTGACCTTACATCTGAACAGGGAATTTGGCAAATCCGGCGTAAATGCCGGAGGAATCTGGGCCGGTCAACCCTTGCAGGGAAGAGAATTTCAGGTTGTAAGGGGAGAAGAAGGGAATTACACTGTTTATAAAGATGAAATCAAGGCACAGGATAATTTCGGAGGTAAAATAAAATTAACCTACAAAGGAGGCCGGTTTAACTGGTATGCACAGTCGGCAGCCATGGGCCTGGTGGCGCAAGGTGGAGCTGATCAAACAATTACCTTTACCGGCTGGAGGTTAAAAGACAGCGGTAGCGGAAACCAATATAATTTCCTGACCGGTGCTACTTATTTGATCGGAGATTTTCAGGTGGCTCCTAATTTCCTGTGGCAAAAACCCATCGAAGGACCTATTCCTTCCGATGTACCAGCCCCCGGCAGACCCAGAAACATCCTTGACGATCCTTTTGTGGTAAGAGGAAACAGGGAGCAGGTTTCCGGCGAAATATTACTTACATACGACCCCACGCCTGGTACCTGGATGTACAACTGGGATAGTGACCGTTCAGAAGATGCAGAACTTGCTGTAAGTTTAGGCTTTGTTTACCGGCATTTGCCAACTACGCAGGATGCTGCGATCGGCATTTTACCCGATGGCCGCACCACATTTGCTTTCCCGGGTGCCGCACCTGCCAAAGATTTATGGGAGATCCACTCCAGACTGGTTTCGAAAGTCAGCAGCGATTTTGGTTTTATTGCAAACATCTATGCCGGCGACGCCCAGGGCAATGGAAGCGACGACCGGCTCATCAGGCGCTATGGCATTGACTTACGTATGATTTACAAGGAAGTTAAACTCACTTCTTTTGCCCGAATAAACGACTGGGGTCCTTACGACTACCATCGCGATTACAACTTAACGTTCCCGCTTCAGCTTATGGCTGACATTTCAACCTCTCTGAAAAAACCTGACTGGTTTGAACTTCCGAATACCGAGATCGGATTGCGGGCAACATACCGCACGCTCGACAAGTATTCTCCCCGTTACGCGCCAACATACAAGCTTGAAGCAAGCGGAGCTTTGGTGCCCGATCCGGAAGCTGTTGGATTTGACAATGGCAATGAATGGGAAATCAGGACTTATGTGCGTATAAATATTGGTAAATAAAAAAACACAAAAAGATGAAAACAAATATTCTCATCATTTTAAAAAAATATATCCCCACAGGTTTCCTTGTTTTACTTCTGATGGGGTGCGAGCGCGAGCTTGGCGATCTGAAACCTGTTACATTTCCTGATACTCCCGAAGTATTTATTGACGGGTTTAGTGCCGGATTAAACTATGCTGCCTTCGGAGGCTCAGTGCCAACCGCTTTTGATGTCGACACAAAGGAGACTTACAACAATTCAAAAGCTTCTATGCGATTTGATGTTCCAAACGCAGGGGATCCCAGGGGAGCTTATGCCGGAGGCGTTTTCTTTACCGAAGCGGGCAGAAACTTATCGGGCTATACTGCTTTGACATTCTGGGCAAAAGCTTCAGAATCTGCTGTTTTGGACCTTGTCGGGTTTGGAAATGACCTCGGAGCCTCAAAATACCAGGCCACCATCTCAGGTTTACAGGTAAGTACCAATTGGAAAAAATATTATATCCCTCTGCCCAATTCATCAGTATTAACTGCTGAGCGAGGGATGTTTTTCTACTCAACGGGGCCTGTAGATGGTAAAGGTTATTCTTTCTGGATAGATGAAGTGAAGTTTGAAAATCTTGGAACCATTGCCCATCCGCAGTTTACTATTTTCAATGGTGAAGACAAGGTAGAAACAACATTTATCGGAGTTACACAACAGATCAGTGGATTAACGGCAATCTACAACCTGCCTGACGGAGTTAATCAATCGTTAAATGCTGCTACAGCATATTTTACTTTTACTTCATCCAACAAGAGCATAGCTACCGTGGATGAATCTGGTGAAGTTATTGTAGTGGGAGGCCCTGGCAGTGCCGAAATTACAGCCATGGTCGGTGATGCCGCTGTCCTGGGTTCGCTCACTTTACAGTCCATTGGTAATTTTCAGCAGGCCCCTCTGCCGGTGCATGCCGCTGATGACGTAATTTCCATCTTCAGCAATGCATACACCAACGTGCCTGTGAATTACTACAATGGTTACTGGGCGCCCTATCAAACCACGACATCGGCCGATTTTGAAATAAACGGAGATCAGATTCTTCAATATATTGATTTTAACTTTGTGGGTATTGAATTCAGCTCTCCAACCGTGGATGCCACTGCAATGACCCACCTGCACCTGGATATTTACATACCAAATACCCTCGCCGCAGATGCTCAGCTGAAAATAGAACTGGTGAATGAAGGCGCAGCCAGCTCAGCTACTTATATCGCCAATATCCCTGCTTTACAGTCAAAGAGGTGGGTTGGCCTTGATTTGCCATTCTCTGAATTTACCGGGCTAAACAGCACTGATAAGCTCATGCAGATCATTTTTGTGAATGAAAACAACATGATTTCAGGATTTTATGCCGATAATATTTATTTCTACAGCAATGGAACCCCACCTCCTCCGGGCGGTGAACCAACTGTTGCAGCTTCAACTCCAACCCATCCGGCGGCCAATGTGATTTCGGTGTTCAGCGATGCTTATACACCAATTCCTGGTACTAACCTTAATCCGGACTGGGCACAGGCAACAGTTGTCACCACAGTGCCAATTCAGGGAAATAACACATTGAAATATGCTGGTCTCAACTATCAGGGGATTGAATTGGGCGCAAGCCAGAATGTTTCGTCAATGGGATTTTTGCATCTGGACTTCTGGACAGCAAATTCAACAACACTCAATGTCTTTCTGATTAGCCCCGGGCCTGTTGAAACCGGATATTCTTTGACGGTTCCAACTTCTGGCTGGACAAGTATCGACATTCCGCTATCATCCTTTGCACCGGTGAATCTAAGTGATGTTATTCAACTCAAATTCGACGGAAATGGTGACATCTATCTGGATAACATTTACTTCCGGAAAAATTAATCATAACAGGGCTTGTCTTGTAAACATTAAATCTTACAAAAATGAATAAAATAAATAAATTCAGGAGAATCCTCATCCAATCCATACTCTTGATGGTGATGGTTATTTTTTGGGGTTGTGAACGTGATAACTTCCAAAAATTGGATGAACGCAATTGGCAATTAACCTGGAGCGATGAATTTAACGGCACTGCCGGGCAATTACCGGATGCTGCAAAGTGGACCTTTGATCTGGGCACAGGCCAGAACGGATGGGGCAACAGCGAATTGCAAAGTTATACCAACAATCCTGCAAATATCTCGCTCGATGATAAAGGAAATCTGGTAATTACCGCCATCAGGGAAGGCAATTTTACCTCGGCAAGAATTAAAACGCAGGGATTGTTTGCGCAGAAATATGGCCGTTTTGAGGCGCGCATTAAAACACCCTATGGGCCCGGATTGTGGCCTGCTTTCTGGATGCTGGGCGAAAACATCGAAACTACACCCTGGCCACAATGTGGCGAAATTGATATTATGGAACTCAGGGGGCAGGAACCCCACATTATCCACGGAACCATTCATGGCCCCGGGTATTCGGGCGGGAATCCGATTTCCAAAGCTTATGCCCTGACGAATAGTCGTTTTGATACGGATTTCCATATTTTTGCAATTGAATGGGATGCTGATAAAATTGACTTTTTTGTTGATGACTATTTGTATCAGCGCATTGAAAAAAGTGATGTTCCCGGTCAATGGGTTTATGATCAACCTTTTTTCATCCTGCTCAATGTAGCGGTGGGCGGAAATTATGTCGGATTTCCAACTACCCAAACCCCTTTCCCGCAAAAAATGATCATCGATTATGTGAGGGTTTATCAGGAGGTTAATTAGAAAAACTCAACAGACAGCATCATCTTTAACAATCTTTTTCTCAGTTAATGAACAAAGCATATCCGGAAAACCCAATGAATGTTGCAAAGAAAACAATCGAAATGAAGGTAGTTCAGCATGAAAATGAAAGCTACTTCAAAATTTCAGATCACGATGGCATGCGTCCCTTTTTTATGAGCATCGTAAGTGACTCGAATCACTGGATGTTTATTTCCAGTAACGGAGGACTTTCTGCCGGGCGAAAAAATCCTGAATATGCTTTGTTCCCCTATTACACCGACGACAAAATAACCGAATCGGCCGACATCACCGGAAGTAAATCCATTTTCCGGATTCAAACAGATGATTCCATCCTGATTTGGGAGCCATTTTCTGAAAGGTTTACAGGGAAATATTCCATCAGCCGGAACCTTTATAAAAGCATCTATGGCAATAAAATTATCTTCGAAGAAATCAACCATGATTTGGGTTTGAAATTCAGCTATCAGTGGAACTCCTCGAAGTTGTTTGGTTTTGTCAGAAAGGCTTCGTTACAAAATACTTCAGGGAATGATTACCAGATTACCCTGTTGGATGGAATACAAAATATAATGCCATTTGGGGTTCCCAGTGACCTGCAACGATCGACCAGCAACCTGGTAGATGCTTATAAAAGAAGTGAACTGGAAGCGGCATCCGGAATCGGAATTTATGCCCTCAGCGCCATTATTGTTGATAAAGCCGAACCCAGCGAAGCGCTGAAAGCGAATATTGCCTGGTCGTTGGGTCTGGATAAACCCAAACACCTGCTTTCATCACTGCAACTTGATAATTTCAGAAAGAACAGGGAAGTGGCAGAAGAATCGGATATTAAGGGGGAAAAAGGCGCCTATTTTGTTTGTTCTGAAATCTTACTGCCTGCTCAAAGTGAGAAAAACTGGAAACTCATAGCCAATGTCAATCAGAATTCTCCGCAGATTATTGGCCTTTCACAAAATATAAAAGACAATATCAATCTTGAACGGCAGATTCAGGAAGATATCGATTCCGGGACAGAAAAACTAATTGATCTTGTTGCAAGTGCCGATGGACTGCAATTCACAGCCGACAAACTGAACGACTCCCGCCATTTTTCCAATGTACTGTTCAACATCATGCGCGGGGGGATTTTTGATAATGGCTACCTGATAAAAAAAGGGGATTTTGCTGATTTCCTCATGAAAGCCAATAAAGAAGTTGTGGCCAAAAATCATGCGTTTATTGGTAAACTTCAGGAAACTTTCAGCCAATCAGAGCTGAAAAGCCTGTTGTCAGAATGTAAAGATGCTGATCTGATAAGACTTTCTGCAGAGTATCTTCCTTTAAAATTCAGCCGAAGGCATGGTGATCCCAGCCGCCCCTGGAATTATTTTACCATCAATATTCAGAACGAAACCGATGGATCAGAAATTCTGGATTATGAGGGAAACTGGCGGGATATTTTCCAAAACTGGGAAGCGCTGGCAAATTCGTATCCCGAATTTGTAACCAACATGATTATCAAATTTCTGAATGCATCCACATTCGATGGTTATAATCCTTACAGAATCACAAAAGACGGATTCGACTGGGAAACCATCGAACCGGATAATCCCTGGTCGTATATCGGATACTGGGGTGATCATCAGATTATTTACCTGCAGAAATTCTTCGAAATCACTGAAAAGTTCTACCCCGGTACATTGCAATCATTTTTTGACAAAGACTGGTTTGTCTATGCTGCTGTTCCCTATAAAATCAAACCTTACAGCCAGATTCTTAAAAACCCGAAAGACACCATTGAATTTGATCATAAATGGGATGGCGTTATCCGGAAAAACCGCGAATTAATCGGAGCTGACGGAGCTCTGCTAACCGATAGCAACCAGGCAATCTGTCATGTGAATTTCATCGAAAAAATACTGGCAACAGTGCTGGCAAAAATTTCCAATTTTATTCCCGAAGCCGGTATCTGGATGAACACGCAACGACCGGAATGGAACGATGCCAACAATGCGCTGGTAGGAAATGGTGTTTCAATGGTTACACTTTACTATCTGCATCGCTTTTTGAAGTTTTTTGGAAACGTTCTGGGAAAAAGCAAATTAGAAAGCGTAATGATTTCGGAGGAGTTGAATGTGTTTTACCATGCGCTGAAAGGTACGCTTACTGAATTTAGCCCCTTGCTGGCAAGTAACATCAGCGATAGCAACAGAAAAGCAATTCTTGACAGCCTTGGACGGGCCGCTTCAGACTATCGTCAGCAGATTTACAACAATGGATTCAAAGGCAGCAAACAAAGAATCCCGGTTGAAGGGCTGAATGAATTTACCGGTATTTGCCTTGATTTCATCGAACATTCCATACGCGCCAACCAAAGAACCGATAAACTTTACCATGCATACAACCTGATGACTTCTGCTGATACCGGAGTATCCTGTTCACCCCTGAGCGAAATGCTTGAAGGCCAGGTTGCCGTGTTAAGTTCAGGTTATTTAAATTCGGAGCAGGCCCTGGAGGTATTGGACGCACTAAAAAGCAGTGCTTTGTTCCGCAAAGATCAGTACAGTTACATCTTATACCCTGATAAAGAATTACCCGGCTTTTTGCGAAAGAACAACATTCCTGCCATCAGCGCCCAAAAATCGGAACTGATTAAAAAGCTGGTTGCTGATGGAAACAAAGAAATTGTTGATCTGGATATTCTGGGAGGCTTGCATTTCAACGGAAATTTCAAAAATGCCGCTGATCTAAATGAGGCCCTGAACAAACAATCTGGGGGTGTTTACCATGAACTCGTTGAAAAAGACCGCAGACTGGTACTTGATATTTTTGAGGAAGTATTTAATCATAAAGCTTTTACAGGCAGGTCGGGCACTTTTTATTCGTTCGAAGGTCTGGGTTCAATTTACTGGCACATGGTTTCAAAACTGCATCTGGCAGTGCAGGAATGTTGCCTGAAAGCCATTGAGACAGGCGCCGACAAAAAAGTCATCGGCAGATTAATGGATCATTATTACGAAATTGAAGCAGGGATCGGGGTGCATAAATCCCCTGAACTTTATGGTGCCTTTCCAACCGATCCGTATTCACACACCCCAAAGCACAGAGGCGCCCAGCAACCCGGAATGACCGGCCAGGTTAAGGAAGATATCCTGGTCAGGTTTGGTGAATTAGGCGTGTTTGTAAATGAAGGTAAATTGTATTTCAACCCATGGTTGCTCCGAAATGAAGAGCTCCATAGTGGTGAGGGTATATTTGAATACAGAAAATGCGCGGGCGGCAACGGGGAAATAGAACTTGCCACAGGACAGTTGGCATTTACCTTCTGCCAGACACCCATTGTGTATCATATTTCAGATACCGACCGGATTTCTGTACATTATGGCAACGGAACCAAACTAGAAATTGAAGGCACTACTTTAAATAATGAAATCAGTAATCTGATATTCAGGAGAACCGGAGAAATTGAAAAAGTTGAAGTATCAATAAATAAAAAGTGATGAGCGAAAATACTACAAAATTATCCGTAAAGGAAAAAATCGGGTATGGACTGGGCGACACCGCCTCACATTTTGTGTGGGATATGGTTGGCTTCTGGATTTTAATTTTTTACACCGATACCTTTGGTATATCTGCGGCTGCAGCCGGAACGATTATGCTTATCGCCCGCTTCTGGGATATGGTCAGCGATCCGATAATGGGCATTATTTCTGACAGGACCAACACCCGATGGGGGAAGTTTCGTCCATATTTATTGTGGATGGCGCTTCCATATAGCCTACTTGCTGTGCTAGCCTTTTCCACACCCGATATCGGGCAAACCGGAAAAGTAATTTACGCAGGAGTTACCTATTTGTTGCTGATGACCGTTTTTACAGCCATCAACCTGCCTTATTCTTCGCTGGGTGCTGTAATGACTTCCGACTCTTACGAAAGGGCTGGGTTAAATTCATATCGCTTTATTTTTGCCTTTGTGGGACAGTTTATCGTTACCGGCACTGCACTTTATCTGGCCAACTATTTCGGTAAGGGCGACAATGCCAAAGGCTACCAATACACCCTGATGCTGTTCGCGGCTATCAGCTTTGTGTTGTTCATGATTACCTTTAAAACAACAAAGGAAAGGGTAAAGCCTCCGGCTGAACAACAGAAAAATCTTAAACAGGATCTCAAAAATCTTTTCAGGAACCGACCCTGGGTAATCCTGTTCTTTGTCGGCATAGTTTCGTTTGTCATGTTTGCTCTGCAAAATCTGACCATTGCCTATTACTTCAAATATTATATCGGACAGGAGCAAAACGTGCAATTGTTTAATGTTATCGGCACCGTTGCGCTGATAATTGGTATCCCTTTTTCAAAACCTCTGGCTAAACGGTTTGGGAAAAGAAATGTATATATCGCCAGTTCTCTCCTCTCCGGCCTGTTTTTCATTCTGTTATATCTTCCGGGAAACGAAAATATTTACTCCATTTACATACTGAACATTCTGGCCAAATTCACTTATGCTCCAGCCGTTCCGTTGCTTTGGACCATGCTTGCCGACACTGCTGACTACTCCGAATGGAAATTTGGCCGCCGCGCAACCGGATTGGTATTTTCGGCAGCCACATTCGCTCAAAAGGCGGGATGGGGAATTGGCGGCGCACTGGCCGGATGGATGCTTGTTTTGTTTCAATTTGTCCCCAATGCTGTGCAATCAGCCACTTCGCTCAACGGAATAAAACTGATGATTTCCATCTTCCCCGGAGTTCTGTATATGTCGTGCGCCATTTTGCTGTATTACTATGCCATTGACCACAAAACCTGTCTTGTAATGCAGCAGGAACTGGAACAACGAAGAAAAGAATCATAAAACGATTTAATTTAAGGATTATGCACTTGGGAAAAATAAATAGAATCATCGATGCAATCAGGAAAGTTCTTCTCTCCATGATTTTATCTGTACCGGTTTTGCTGGTTGTGTCATGTTCTCAACCTTCAGTCAGTACTGGTAAAACAGCCGCTGATATTTTGGGCAACCCCGACTATCAGGCCATTTCGTATGGAGGTTATCGCGAAATAACAAGAGACACACAACCCACCATTCCCCAGCTGAAAGAAGACATGAAATTATTGTCAGCCATGGGAATCAAGTTGTTGCGTACCTACAATGTCCATTATGCCGAAGCAGCCAATCTGCTTGAAGCCATCAGCCAACTAAAAAAAGATGATCCTCAATTTGAAATGTATGTGATGCTTGGTGCCTGGATCGATTGTAAAAATGCCTTTACCAATTTGCCCGATCGCATCCGGAATGAAGAGAGTCCGGCAAATGAAACAGAAATTGAACGTGCTGTTGAACTGACTCAGCAATACCCTGACATTGTGAAAATTATTGCTGTAGGCAATGAAGCCATGGTGCACTGGGCCTGGGAATATTATGTTGAACCCGGCATCATCCTTAAATGGGTAAAACATTTGCAGAAACTGAAGAAAAAAGGCGAATTACCCGAAACTTTATGGATCACAAGTTCTGACAATTTTGCTTCCTGGGGTGGCGGTGGAAATGAATATCATCTGGAAGATCTGAACGAACTCATCCGGTCAGTTGATTACATTTCGATGCATACCTACCCCATGCACGACACCCATTACAACCCTGATTTCTGGGGAGTGCCCGCAAATGAGGAAGAATTATCGGACATGGAAAAAATTGATTCGGCTATGCTCAGGGCAAAAAACTATGCCATTTCTCAGTACGAAAGTGTTGTGGCTTACATGCAAAGCCTTGGCGTAAATAAACCCGTGCATATCGGCGAAACCGGCTGGGCATCTCAATCCGACGGATATTATGGCCATGCCGGTTCCAGGGCGTGCGATGAATACAAATCAGCAATTTATTACGATCTGATGCGCCAATGGACAGACTCAAAAGGGATAACCTGCTTTTATTTTGAGGCGTTTGACGAACAATGGAAAGATGCTGCAAATCCGCAGGGTTCCGAAAACCATTTCGGGTTATTTAATCTGCAAGCGCAGGCTAAATATGCCTTATGGGATATGGTAGATGCCGGCGTTTTTGATGGTTTAACCCGCGACGGCAAACCAATTACCAAAACATTTGATGGCGACAAAGCCGCGATGATGCAGGAAGTGAAAGTACCGCCGGCTGCAAAAGAAATTCTGGAGCGCAGGTAAACAAAAATCAATTTCATGAAGGCAATTGTAAAATATCTGATCAATTTTCTTCTCACAATCACGCTGATGAGTAGTTGTACAAATTCGAAAAAAATGGAGGTTGAAGTCTTTGAGACATCCGCAAGCGGTAATCAACTAGCCAGGATATCTGAATTTCAGGCTGCTGATTCAAAGGTTGAAATTTCCATTTTGCCCGATGAAAAATTTCAGCAAATTACCGGATTCGGAGGATCTTTTACCGAAGCTTCTGCTTACCTGCTCAACCGGGTGAGCAAAAAAAACCGTGACAAAATTCTGGAAGCATATTTTGGTGAATCGGGTGCCAGATATTCCCTTACGCGCACCCACATGAATTCCTGCGATTTTTCACTGGGCAACTATTCTTATGCCCCCGTGGAAGGAGATTTGGAACTGGCGCATTTCTCCGTAAAGGAAGATATGGATGATATCATTCCCATGATCAAAGATGCAAAAGCCATTTCAAAGGATGGTTTTAAAATTATTTCATCTCCATGGACAGCGCCACCCTGGATGAAAGACAACAACGACTGGCGTGGCGGAAAGCTGTTGCCGGCGTATTATGATACCTGGGCGTTGTTCTTCTCAAAGTATCTGGACGCGTACCGAGCTGAAGGCATTGATATCTGGGGATTTACGGTTGAAAACGAACCCCTTGGCAACGACAGCAACTGGGAAAGCATGCTTTTCACACCGGAAGAAATGAATGAATTTGTTAAAAACCATTTAGGCCCCAAATTGAAATCCGGGTGGCCTGATGTTAAAATTCTGGGATTTGACCAGAATCGCGATGAAGAGTTGAAGAAATGGGCGGATGTTATGTTCGGAGACGAAGTGGCTAAGGATTATTTCGATGGCACCGCTGTTCACTGGTATACAAGCACCTATGAATATTTTCCGGAAGCTTTGCAATATGTTGTGAATAAAGCTCCCGGAAAGCACCTCATTAACACAGAAGCCTGCGTGGATGCACAGGTGCCAAGGTGGAAGGACGACGCATGGTACTGGTCAGAAGAAGCCACCGACTGGGGCTGGACCTGGGCGCCCGAAGACCAGAAATACCTTCACCCGAAATATGTTCCTGTTTACCGCTATGCACGCGATATCATCGGATGCCTCAACAATGGGGTAGATGGCTGGGTGGACTGGAATATGGTTCTTGACAGGCAGGGAGGGCCAAACTGGGCAAAGAACTGGTGTGTTGCTCCCGTTATTGTTGATCCTGAACAGGATGAAATTTATTTCACGCCATTGTACTATACCCTTGCTCATTTCAGCAGGTTTATCAGGCCGGGCGCTATCAGAATCGGAGTACAGCATACTTCAGCAGACCTGATGGTAACAGCAGCCCGGAATCCGGATGGAAGCATTGCAGTTGTTGTCTTTAATCCTTCTGCAAAGCCTGCAGGTATGCAGCTGATGCTGAACGGAAAAGTCACTGACATCAGTATCAGTGCACAGGCAATTCAAACAATCCTGTTAAACAAAGCTATCGCAAATAATCAATAATGAACCATTGCATAAAACAAACACTATGACATCTGCAAAAACAGTTTCGAAAGACAGGGTACCATTAAGAGAGAAGGTCGCCTTTGGTGCAGGCAATCTGGTCAACAATCTATTGCCGGGATCACTGGGAGTATTTGCTTTCTTCTTGTTAACTGCGTTTGGCATGGACCCTTTTCTGGCTGGTTTGCTGGGTGGACTGCCGCGCTTCTTTGATGCCATCACCGACCCGATAATGGGCTATATTTCTGACAATACAAAATCAAAATACGGCCGCCGGAAACCCTATATTTTTATCGGAGCTATCTTAAGCGGCATTTTATTCGCGGTTTTGTGGCAACTGAATCCTGAAAATTCCCAGATGTACAATTTTTGGTATTTCCTGATTTTTTCAATGATTTATCTGCTTGGAAATACCATGTTTTCAACACCACTGATCGGCTTAGGATATGAAATGACTTCTGATTATAATGAACGCACAAGACTTATGGGGTTTTCTCAAACTGTCGGACAAGTCGCCTGGATGATCGTTCCGTGGTTCTGGGTTATTATTGCCGATCCTGAAATCTTTGAAACACAGGCTATCGGCGTCAGAAGACTTTCCATTATTGTGGGGGCTGCCTGTATGTTGCTGGGTATTCTACCTGCATTATTCTGTAAAGAGATAGACCAGACCAACCTGACCAACAGAGACGATCTGACGATAAAGAATATCGCCAGGAATTTCAAAAGCCTGATCCGTAATATGGTGCTGATTTTTAAAAATACAACATTTGTCAGGCTTTGCGCTGCTACCTTTCTGGTATTTAATGGTTTTCAAATGGTTGCATCTTTTAGTTATTTTATCATGGTGTTCTACATGTTCAATGGCAACTATGGTGATGCCGGAACATGGCCCGCCTGGTTTTCAACAATCAGCGCCCTCACAACTGCTGTGTTAATTATACCGATAATTACATGGATGTCAAATCGTTGGGGCAAGAGAAAAGCTTTTTTAATTGCAACGCTTATTTCTATTGTGGGATATGCACTTAAATGGTGGGGCTTCAATCCTGAAAATCCCTGGATGGTTTTTATGCCAATCCCGTTTATGGTATTTGGTATCGGAGGCTTATTCACCCTCATGATGAGCATGACCGCCGATGTGTGTGATCTGGATGAGCTGAACAACGGTATGCCCAGGAAAGAAGGTACTTTCGGTGCCATTTACTGGTGGATGGTAAAACTGGGACAGGGATTGGCTCTGGTATTGGGCGGACTGGTGCTGAAACTGGTTGGTTTTGATCAGAACGCCAGCATACAAACAGCCGAAACCATCACCAATCTCAGGCTTGCCGACATTCTGATTCCGGCCATTACGGCTGCACTTGCAATTTGGGTAATGTGGGGCTATGACCTCACCGAAACAAAAGCCAGAGAAATCAAGGATGAGTTGGTTAGCCGAAGGGGTGAGTTATAACCAACTGTGAATATTTGAATTGATATTAAATCTAACAAACTGAAAATATGTCATTTAGAAAAGAAAGATTACTGAAATACAAGCGGCCGGAAAGCATCCGCAAAGAATTGTTGTACGATGACAAGTCTGTTGAGGATATCAGGAGTTTGTTTCTGGAAGTTTTACACGGTGGCGTAAGTGGATTCTGCTTCAGCATTTATGAAGATGGCCAAAAACCAGGAACCCAGATTTCTGAAGCTCAGGTAAGAAGAAGAATGCAAATCCTTAAACCTTATACCAATTCGGTGCGATCTTTTTCCTGTATCGAAGGGAATGAGCTGGTTCCAAAAATAGCGAAGGAATTCGGCATGAAAACTCTGGTCGGAGCCTGGTTAGGGACTGATGAACAAAAAAACCTTCAGGAAATTGAGAATCTGATTCAACTGGCCAAAGATGGATACGTTGATTATGCAGCAGTGGGCAACGAAGTGCTTTACAGGAAAGATTTAACCGAAAATCAACTTCTGGATATCATTAAACATGTGAAAAAAGAAATCCCGGATGTACCTGTCGGCTATGTTGATGCATACTATGAATTCGTGCAAAGGCCGGCAATAACCGAAGCTTGTGATGTGATTTTCTGTAACTGCTATCCTTTTTGGGAAGGAACAAGTTTTAATGATTCATTTGAGCACATACAAGAAATGTATCATCAGGCATTGATGGCGGGCAATGGCAAAAAAGTCATCATCACCGAAACAGGCTGGCCAAGTCAGGGGCAGGCATTGGAAGGAGCACAACCTTCGAATCTTAATGCCATAAAGTATTTTATCAACACCAACCTGTGGGCAATAGATGAAAATATTGAAGTTTTCTATTTCGCCTCTTTTGATGAATCCTGGAAAGTTGGTCCGGAAGGTGATGTTGGTGCCCATTGGGGTATTTGGGATAAGTCTGAAAAATTGAAATTTGTTGATGGACACATTTAAAAAACTTGGAATAATTCCCGGAAAAGCCATCTGCTATTCCGGCTTCAGGGAAGGTCAAAAACCCGGAGGTCTTTATCCTGATTATGAGGAAATAAAGGAAGATCTTCTGCTTCTCAAAAACCATTGGAAATACCTGCGGCTGTTTGATTGCGATCGGCATGCTGAACTTGTGCTTGATGTGATTACCCGTGAAAAACTGGACTTTAAGGTTATGCTTGGCGCTTATATCGAAGCCGAAATGAATAACTTCAACTGCCCATGGAACGGGGGTGTTTATTCAGAAGAACAGCTTGATAAAAACTGTCAAAGTAACTTAATCAAGATACATAAGCTTGCTGAACTTGCAAACCATTACCCTGAAATCATTTTTTCGGTATCTGTTGGAAATGAGGCTTGTGTAGACTGGACAGATCATTATGTGCCTGTGGGTAAAGTTGCTGAATATGTAAAAATTGCCAAACAGCGCATCAGACAACCGGTTACATTTTGTGAAAATTATGTTCCCTGGCTGTTTAAAATGGAGGCATTAATAAATGAAGTGGATTTTATTTCCATTCATACCTATCCGGTATGGGAATACAAGCATATTGATCAGGCTCTGGAGCATACAAAGGCAAACTATTACGATGTAGCTCAAAAATATCCCGGCAAGCCGGTTGTCATAACTGAAGCAGGATGGGCAACCAATTCCAACGGGCGGGGTATAAACCCGGTAAATGCCAATGAAGCCTACCAGAAAATTTATTTTGAAGCCCTAATGGAATGGGTAGAAAAAGAAAATATTCTTGCTTTCTTTTTCGAAGCATTTGATGAATCCTGGAAAGGCTCACCCGAACCTTTGGAACCCGAAAAACACTGGGGGTTATTCAAAATAGACAGAACTCCCAAAATGGCAGTGAAAAATTTTCTTTAACCAGAATGAAATACAATTATTTAATATCTAATTACTTAACAGCATTTCTAATTCACTGGAATAAGCAATTGAATTAATGTAAATCATTTTTTTTAACCATCAACCCAATAAATCATGAAAAAAATTACGACTATTTTATTGATGCTTATTGCATCAGTAAGTTTTGCTCAAAACAATCCAATTGATTTTGAATCAGGTGGATTCGGAGCAGACTGGACATGGACCGTTTTTGAGAACGACAGCAATCCTCCTCTTGAAATTATTCCAAATCCCGATCAATCTGGTGGAAACACTTCAGCCACTGTGGCTAAATTCACAGCATTACAAACCGGAAATCCCTGGGCCGGATGTGAATCAGCTCACGGCACAACCGACCTTGGGCCATTTGTGCTGAACGCCACAAATTCTACCATAAAAATTATGGTGTGGAAGTCTGTTATAAGTGATGTGGGAGTTAAACTGGTAGCAGCTACCGGCTGGGCGCAACCAGAAATTAAAGTAGCCAACACCCTCATCAATCAATGGGAAGAGCTTACTTTTAATTTCTCAGCCTATCCCAATCCGCCCGCTTCAGAGGGAATGTATGACCAGATAGTGATCTTCCCTGACTTTAATCTGTCAGGAAGAACCCAAACCAACATTATCTATTTCGACAACATCACTTTCAACCAGACCGGATCAACTCCCGGGGAGCCAGCCACAGCGGCTCCCACGCCTCCGGTTCGCGATCCAGGTGATGTGATTTCTGTTTTCAGCGATGCTTATACCGATGTGCCGGGCACTGATTTCAATCCCAACTGGGAGCAAACAACCGTTGTTAGTTTCCCACTTATTCAAAACAACGAAACCATGCTTTATGCCAACTTCAACTACCAGGGAACTCAATTTGCCTCAGCACTGAATGTGAATGGAATGGAGACTTTGCATCTGGATATGTGGACAGCTGATGCCACAGCGGTAAATATCTCCCTGATCAGCACGGGCCCGGTTGAAACGCCATATGCTTTGCAGATTACGCCCAATCAGTGGGTAAGCTATGACATTCCGTTGACTGCCTTTGCCGGTGTTGACCTTGCTGATGTTATTCAGCTCAAATTTGACGGAGGCAACAGTTCTCAAGCCATTTACCTGGATAATATATACTTCTATACCGGAGGTGGCGTGGTTGGGGGTACCCCAAGAAACCCGATTGATTTTGAAACAGGTGGCTATGGAGCCGACTGGACATGGACTGTGTTTGAGAACAATACCAATCCACCCCTGGAAGTTATTCCAAACCCGGATATCTCCGGCATCAACTTGTCAGCAACGGTAGCCAAATTTACGGCTTTGCAGGCAGGAAAACCTTGGGCTGGCGTTGAATCAGCGCATGGTGACGATGACCTTGGACCTTTTGTGCTCAACGCAACCAATTCAACTGTAAAAATCAAGGTCTGGAAACCCGTGATCAGCGATGTCGGGATTAAGTTGGTGGCAGCCAGTGGCTGGGCGCAACCGGAACTTAAAGTAGCCAACACCCTGATCAATCAGTGGGAAGAGCTTATGTTTGATTTTTCAGGATATCCGAATCCGCCCGCTTCAGAGGGAATGTACGACCAGATCGTAATCTACCCTGACTTTTATCTGGCAGGCAGAACACAGGACAATGTTGTTTATTTCGATAATATAACATTTAACCAACTGTTGAGCACCAATGATCTCAAACCCTCAAATCGCATTTTAGTTTATCCAAATCCTGTAAAAGCCGGGCAACAGATTAATCTGGGTGCAGATGTAAGGCAATTTGAATTGCTCGATATGAGCGGCAGATTAATGACTTCGGCAAACACCTCTGTTGTTGATACTGAAAGACTAATTAAGGGAATTTACGTTTTAAGGATTTACACCAAAAACGGTGAAATTCAAACGCAAAAACTTATAGTAAAATAGGTTTGTGATTTTTCTTACCTTTAAGCCGTCTGCAACAGGGCGGCTTTTTTTTACCTTGCTCAGGTCATGGTCTTCAAATCATAATTCAAGTGAATAAAAAGGCATTTTTTCTATTTCCGCTTATTTTTGGAACACTGGCAGCTTTTGCTCAATTGTTTTCAGAAAAAGGCATGCCTCTGCTTCAGAATTACGCACCTGCTCAATATCAGAATAGAGGCAAGATATGGGATATACAGTCTTCTCCGAATGGCATGGTTTATATGGCCGCCGACAAGGGTTTGCTTGAGTTCGATGGAAATAACTGGAACAGCTTCAAAGGAAGCGATGGTTTTACCCGGTCGTTGCTGGTGATAAATGATTCTCTGCTCTACACAGGTTCTGACCTGGACTTTGGCGTATGGAAAAGAAACAGGTATCAGGTTTTTGAATACACATCATTGTATCCTTTTCAGGAAGATGTTGCCGAAATAAATGAGGAATTCTGGGGCGTCTACAAGCAAGACGATAAAGTATTGTTTGTATCCTCTCAAAGCATCTATATTTACAAAAACCAGCATTTTACAAAAATTTCGGCACCCACCAAATTCTCAGGAAGTTTTACCGTAAGTGATTCATTATATTTTGCAGATAATAAGGCTGGAATTTTTCTGTTTAACGGCATGGAGCTGAAACAGGTTTTAGCCTTTCCTCCAGATCTGAATTTTGAGATAGCCGGAATTTATCATCATCCGCAAGGTACTGTTTTGGTGACAACAAACTCAGGGTTGTATCTCTTTTCAGCAGGAAAACTGAACTATCTGAATAATGCAGCATCTCAAAATTTAAAGACAGCAAAGGTTTTTAGTTTTACAACCCTCGGCGATAAGTATCTGGCTTTTGGTACTATTCTTAAAGGTTTGTATATCACTGACATCAATGGAAGAATCATCCATCAGATTAACAAAAACAAGGGCTTGCCAAATAACACCATCCTGAGCCTTCACTATAGTCCTTCGGGAAAGCTATGGATGGGCATGGATTATGGAGTTACAGCCTTAGACCTCCAAAAAAGAATCACTACTTTTTATGATTTCAGAGGAGATTTTGGCACGGGTTCCTCTGCCCTGCTTTACAATGAAATCTTCTATCTTGGCACCAATCAGGGTTTGTATCAATCCAAATGGAATGATCTGAATAACGATTCGGATTATAGCAGGTTTCAGCTGATTCCGGGTACCGAAGGGCAGGTTTGGTGTTTGGAAGAAATTGAGAATACCGTTCTTTTTGGTCACGATCGGGGGCTATTTATCATGAATGGAAACAACATTCAAAAACTGAACAATACGCCCGGTGTTTGGACAATAGTCCCTTATAAAAAGTATTTACTTACAGGAAATTACAACGGCATTTCAGTCTATAGGAAAGCCGGCAAAAGCTGGACTTTCGTAAAAAAGATGGAACTCATACTCGGATCGTGCAATCAGCTCATCATCGAAAAAGAAAATATTTTATGGGTTAACATCCCCAACTTTGGAGTTATCAGAGCAGTTTTAGACGACAATCTTTACCCGACGGAACGCTTGATTATCAAAGACAAGGAATTTGATGGTGATAATCCCATCCTTGTGAAAAGTGACTCTGGAATGCATGTACTGACTGATAATTTCCATTACACCTTTAGCTCAGCAGAAAATAAATTCATCAATAAGGTTTCTGTCAGCAGTCAACCTGAAATTGAAGACCTGGTAGTGGGAATGCATCCATCAAAAGTTATCCATCAGGATTATAAATTTTACCCGGTTTACAATGGTTTTGCTTTAAAATACCTGAAGCCTGACAATGACAAAAAGCGGGAGAAGATTGCGATTAGTTTAAGAAAGATTGAAGCATTCGGCCGTAATCATGAAAGCACTGTTTTTTATCCGGGAGCAAGTATACCATTCAAACAAAATAATTTGAAAATTGAGTGTATTGTTCCGAACCACGACAATGTTTTGTATCAATATAAACTCAAAGAATCAGGTAAATGGAGCACATGGAACTCAAAAAATACCTTTGAGTTTTTTAATCTGAAAAGAGGGAAATACACCCTTTTTGTCAAAGCATCGGTAAACGGGGAAGTTACACAGATTTATTCCGTTTCATTTCGCATTAAAGCTCCCTTGTATCATTCGTGGTATGCATATCTTTCATACTTTTTAATAACTATTTTATTTGTTTCCGGATTACTTGCTTTGCAAAAGTTAGCATTAAAGAAACAGCGGAAAAAACATTTGATCAAAGAACAGCTCTCACTGCGGGAACAAGCTGAAAAACACAGACAGGAAGTCATCATGCTGGAGCAGGATAAGTTAAAAGCAGAATTTAATAAACTGAAACAACAGTTAAGAATCAAAACCATTGAGTTGGCGTGCAAATCCAGGGTTGACGAAGAAAAAAACCGAATATTGATTTCTTTAAAGGAAAAATTTGAACGAATTCAAAAGGAACCTGCTCTGGCAAAAATGACTGTAAATGAAATTAACCGAATCCTGGAGTCCTATATAAATAATGAGGTCAATACATTTGAAATTCAGATAGATGAACTGCATCAGGAGTTTTATAAAAAATTAAAGACCAGTTATCCTGGTCTTTCTACTCATGATTTACGATTATGTGCCTATTTAAAAATCGGACTGAATTCGAAGGAAATAGCAGAAATACTGAACATTCTTCCATCAAGTGCTTTTATAAGCCGATCGCGTTTGAGAAAGAAACTCAATATAAAAGCCGATGAAGACTTATATGAATTTCTTAACTCGGTTTAATCCTCAGGGCACACCATTGAAAGAGTGAATCGTCTCTTTAGTGGCAGACACGGGGACAAGGGGAAATGGGGACAAGGGGAGGGAGTCTTTCGACCCATTTTTTCACCTTTGGACCCTTTCTCCCTTAATCCTTGTCAGATACTTCATGGCAGGAGCTACAATTGAAGGTTCGTCCCTCATTCTACTCATTTTCCCTTTCGGAAACACCCCTCCAGGTGATCATCAATCATCCCGGCCGCCTGCATAAACGCATAACAAATTGTGCTTCCGCAAAAAGCAAAACCACGCTTTTTCATGTCTATCGACATAGCATCTGATTCAGGGCTGGTAGCAGGAATTTGCTGAGATTCTGTCCAGTGATTAACCATGGTTTTGCCGCCGGTAAACCGCCAGATGTAAGCATCAAAGGTGCCGAACTCTTTCTGGACTTCAAGAAACGCCAGTGCATTTTTTATGGTTCCCCTGATTTTTGCTTTGTTCCGGATGATTGCGGAGTCGTTAAGCAAGCGGTTGTAATCTTCTTCACCATACAATGCAATCCGGGCTGCATCAAAATTATCGAAAGCCTTGCGAAAACCTTCACGGCGATGAAGAATAGTTTTCCAGCTCAGCCCGGCCTGAAACGCATCAAGCACAAGAAATTCGAATAATTTCCGGTCATCGTGAACAGGAACACCCCATTCGGTGTCGTGATACACATTCATCAACGGGTCGTTGCCCGGCCAGGTGCAGGTTTTTTCCATAAACAGCTAAATTTTTCACCAACAATTGCCACTATAAAATTAAGATATTATGTTCAATAATGTGTATTACTTTATCGTAAATCGCAGATTAACAGGTATGTTTTCGAATAATCATGGGTCTGTTTAAAGGGGGAAAAAGATTCAGGATTTTCTCGTTTTTATAAGACAATAGTGAGCAGTAACAATTAGTTACACTGGTTTTTAATAGATTTCATTCTCAAAAATCCTGAGAAGAACACTGTTTTGAACTGATGTATCAAAGTGTTTTGACTACCTTTACAAATAACTGAAAGTCAGGCTGAAGAGATAAAACCATTGACTTCCTTTTAACAAAACCTTTTTGAAGCATATTCACCGGAATGAATGCATTCTGAAATATGCGGGTAACAAAATTCAAGATTATGAAAAAAATATTCCTGTTCACTTTTTCGATGTTACTGATGATGGTTATAGCCCGGGCGCAAACCATCAAAACTGTTGCTCCAACCGGAGCTGATTATGCAACTTTGCAGTCAGCTTTTGCTGCCATTAACAGCGGGACTTTACAAGGGCAGATTATACTTCAGATTACCGGAAGTACCACTGAAACTGCCTTGCCTGTCCTTAATGGCAGTGGAACCGGTTTGTCAAACTATACTTCGGTGCTTATTTATCCAACAGGGGTTTATACCATATCAACAGCTGGAAATTGGGCAGCTATTGACCTGAACGGAGCCGATAATGTTACCATTGACGGACGGATTAACGGGACAGGCACTCCCAACAGTTTAACCATCATCGGAACAAATACCGGAAATGGTGCAGCAGCAATCCGTTTTCTGAATACTGCCGAAAACAACACCATAAAATATTGCAATATCCAGGCTTGTTCCGCAAGTTCTTCTATGGGTATTGTAACTTTTGGAGGCAGCAATATCGGCAATGGAAACGACAACAATATAGTAGAATATTGCAATCTGACCAACTCGGGAAGCCGGCCCTACAATGCCATACTTTCTGCGGGGACAAGTGGACGCGAAAACACTGGGAACATAATCCGGAACAACAATATTTATAATTTCTTTCAGACTGGTGTCAGCTCAAATGGAATTAACATTAACAGTGCTTCCGTTGGATTTACGATTTCAGGCAACAGCCTTTATGAAACTGAACCATTTACAGCCACAGCCAATGCATCAGCTTACAATGCTATTCGCGTGAGCACAACTGCCGAACATTCAATTACAGGAAATTATATAGGAGGCTCTCAACCACAGTGTGGAGGAAGTCCCTGGTCTTTTGTTGCAAATCGTGCCGTTTATTTCTGCGCAATATATGTTTATGCCGGAACCACGAATGCAACAAGCATATCGAATAATATCATTGCCAATATTGACTACAGCAGTAAAGAAGATAATCCCTGGGATGGGATTTTTCTATTTGCCGGCAATTTTGAAGTTATCGGCAATACCATTGGTGCAACTACCGGGAATGGGTCTATTATATGCAGGACACCTGTTCCGGTGGCAACTACCACCATTAGTGGAGGAGCAGTTACTGCAATAAATCTTCTTAATGGAGGCAGCAACTATTCAACAACACCACCAATTATAACATTTACCAACCCACCGGCCGGTGGCACTGCCCCTACTGCAACAGCTACCATTACCGATGGTATTGTTACCGGATTTACCATCAACAATGGTGGATCAGGCTATACCACAGCTCCTGCGGTTATCTTCGACGGTCAATCTAACAACTATTCCACCTCTCATGGCATGATTCAAAACAGCACAGGCACAGTAAATATAATTGGAAACAACCTGGGTTCGATTACCATAGAAGGCTCCGACTACTACTCCCATGGCTTTGAGGCTATTTATGTGAGAACAGTTTTAGCAACGACCACTCTTACAAATAATCTTATCGGAAGCCTTTCCACCGAAAACAGTATCCATGTCAGTTCGACAGCAGCATTGTCGCTGATTAAGCAGGATATTTACGGTTTGTATAGTGCAAGCACCGGAACCACAACAATTTCGGGCAATACGGTTGCTAACCTGACCAATTCCTATTCAGGTTTAAATGCCGGAACCCGCACCAGAGGTATCCAAACAATAGCAGGATCAAACTTAATTTCAAACAATACGGTTTATAATATTTCTTCAGCAAGCAAGCAATCAACCGGAGGGTCACAAGCTTCGGTCATTGGTATTTCGCAAGCCGGCACAACCGCCGGAACAACCCAAATTGTTGAAGGAAATACAGTTTATAATATTAAAAATACAAACCCTACAGACAGATCGTTTGTCAGAGGAATTTTCTACACCGGGCCAACTTCCGGGTCGCATAACATCTCCGGAAATTTTGTGCATAGCCTTTCTATTGTTTCAACGGATCATACTTCTGATATTACCGGTCTGAATCTTGTCGGTGGAACTTTTACCTGCGCCAACAACATTATCAGCCTTGGTACAGCTATTTCCCGTGGATACCAAATCAACGGGATCTGGGACGAAATCAGCAGCAGTTTGCAAAGAAACATCTATTTTAATACGGTACATATCGAAGGGACTGTAACTTCGGGAACTTCCCCCTCAGCAGCGTTGAGGAGTTCAGGAAACACCGCAACCAGAAATTACCGGAACAATATTTTCAACAATGTGCGTACCGGTGGAGGGCAAAATTTTGCTGTTACAGTTACCGGAACTACAGGACTTGCTATTGGTTATAACAATTATGTGGGTGCACTTTCAGGAATTACACTTAATACAGCACCTGATAATAATAGTGTAGCTACTAATCCGAATTTTGCCTTAGCCGGAGGTACTTCGGCAATAAATTATTATCCATCGGCAACTTTAACAGGAGTTTCAGGCACTGGAATTACAACCGATTATTATGGAATTACCAGAGGTGCAACGCCTAAAATGGGCGCATTAGAGATAAATCAGAATGTTTGGCAGGGCGGTAACAGCACTGATTTTAATACAGCATCAAACTGGGCAAATAACGCAGTTCCCACTTCCGGGGCTGACATCTTTTTTGCCACAAGCCCAGCCAACGATTGTATGTTGGATGCCGACAGAACAATAGGAAGCATTACCAACGGCAGTTCAAAAAACCTGGTAGTGAATGGCAAAACGCTCACAGTAAATGGTAGTCTGAATTTCACCAGCAGCGGAAAGATTAACACTTCCACTGCTTCCTCGGTAGTGAAATTTGCAGGTTCTGCTGAACAAACAATTCCGGCAGCAGCGTTTTTAAATAGTTCTGTTTCAGGGCTTGAAACTGCCAATTCCTTTGGTGTTGCGCTAAACGGCAACCTGACAATTTCTGCCGGGCTTACGCTTGCCAGCGGAACCTTAACGGTGGGTGCAAATACATTAAGCATTTCAGGCAACAGCATTGGCAGAACTTCCGGAACTATTGACGCAAGCCACAGCAGCGCTGCCATTGTATTTGAAAACACCTCAGCTATTACACTTCCAGCTTCAGTATTTGCGGGCGATATCCGGCAATTAACTTTTAACACATCATCCGGAATTACTGCTGGAAGCGACCTCGCTGTAACCGGAAATATAAACTTAAATGCTGCCAATCCTACAGCAACTAAAGGACTTCTGGATATGGGAAATTTTGTTCTTGAAATGAAAAATGCTGCCACTACATCTGGAACAGGAGATGTAACCGGCAGAATCATTCGCAACGGCATTTCACCCGAAACAACCTACACTTTTGGAAATACCAATACCACCCTTCGTTTTTATAATGCGGCAAGTGAAAATATGCCCACCCAGATCAAATTTATTGTTCAGATAGGCAATACGCATAGCACCAAAACAAATGCTGTTAAACGCTATTATCAGATAGTTCGCGCAGGCGGAAGCTCTCCAACAAGGTTTTCCCTGCAGCTCCATTATCTTGATAGTGAATTAAACGGAAACACCGAAAGCAACCTGGTTTACTGGGATCATCACGTTACCTACAATGGAATCTCACCTCACGAACATGGAAAAACAGAATTGAATACGAGTGAGAACTGGGTTTCACTCTCGGGCCACGGTATTCAATATTTGGTGCTAAATGAATATTCTGGCGAATTGGCGTGGGATCCGGCACATCCGGAGCTTGCCAGTAACAGTAAAATCTGGATGATATCAGGCAAAGAGTCAACAAGCGATTATTTATGGTTAGGTGCAGCAGGGAATGGTTGGGATGTCGAATCCAATTGGAATGGTGGAAGAGTTCCAACTTTAACAAGTGACGTAATTATTCCTGCCAATACACCCAGTCCGGCAAAGCTTAGTGATGGTGTAACCCGACAGGTAAAATCAATCACAATACAGCCGGGCGGTCAGATGCTGGGTGGCACAAACAGCACCCTGGAAGTATTTGGAGCATTGGAAGTAAACAACGGGACCGTATCGTGGGAGAATGCCGGCAGTTTTGAAGCAGGAACAAGCACAGTGGTCTTCACCAACACCAATGCCTCTATCGCCGGTAACACTGTCTTTTATAATTTGAGCGTTCCTAATTCTACCAGTTCACTTTTGTTGATGAATGGCTCGAGAACTTATGTATCAGGTGCCTTTTCAAAACATTCAAGTGCGATTTTTGATGCCATTTTCGATGGGCCAACCACTTTTGGTTATTCCGGAGGTGATCAGCAGGTTTTTTTACCGGCCGACAATGAATATTATCATCTCGAACTTTCCGGCAGCGGAACCAAGACCATGCCCGGCACGGCCATGAGTATACTGGGAGATTTTACTGTTGCTGGTACTGCGTCCGCAACAGCAAGCAACAGTCTGAACATTGATGGAAATGTATCCATCGGCAGCGGAACAGCGCTTGGCACCGGAACCTACAGCCATGAAATTAAAGGCAACCTGACCTGCAATGGCACTTTAACGCCAGGTTCCGGCAGTCTGATCACCATGAATGGCAGTTCAGCCCAATCGATTCAGGGAGATGCTGCAACCATTGCATTGGGTGGTTTAACGGTTTCAAATACCAGTGGCGTTACTCTTTATAATCATGCCACAACTGCAGCCCTCAATATTTCAACAGGTACTTTTACAGTAAATGCAGGCAAATCAGTCTCCGCATCCGGCACCACAACACTGGGTTCTGCACAATGTCTGGTATTAAAATCTGATGAAAACGGAACAGCTTCTTTTATTGACAACGGAACAATCAGCGGAAGCGGTACTGCCCGAATTGAACGTTACCTCACGCCTTATGATGAAGTCTCTGACCTTAAGTTTCACTTTATCTCCTCTCCGGTGGGCGTTGCTCAGGCAATAGAAAATGAATTTATTGATCTCGACAGTCCTGAGATTACTGACTTTTATAAGTGGGATGAACCGGGCAATATATGGGTCAACTTCCGAAGTGACGCTTACAATGTGCGTAACGAAGATTTTGGTGATGACTTTAAATTTGTTCCCGGAAAAGGCTATTTAGTAGCTTATCCATCAGCGGTAACCAAATACTTTACGGGCGCACCTTACACCAATGCCTCTGGTTTAACGGTTAATTGCACCAATACTAATAATGGTGGCTGGAACCTGATCGGGAATCCCTTTCCTTCATCCATCAACTGGAATTCTTTAACGAAAAGCAATGTTGATGCAACGCTCTACTACTACGACAATTCAGTACCGGGATATAAATACTATAACACCACAAGCGGAGGAATTGGAGGAGCTACTCAATACGTTGCTCCTATGCAGGGATTTATGGTGCATGCAGCATCCGCCGGAAGCGTTGTGATATCAAATACTGCCCGCACCCATGAAGGTCAGAATGTTTTCTATAAAAACGAACCACTCACCACCAATATCCTCGATCTGAAAGTTGAGGGAAATGATAAAACCGATTATGCCCGTGTCTGTTTCTACGAACATGCCACTGAAAGTTTCGACAGCGATTTTGACGCCTATAAGCTTTTCAACTACAGCGGGGGTAATCCGGAGCTATACACCCTGGCAACGGGCGAAACCCCGCTGGCCATCAATACAGAACCACTCTCAAAACTGAAGGGTTCAGTTCCAATGGGATTCTTGCCCGGCGCCGCTGGCAGCTTTACGATTACCGCGGAGAATATCGGCAGTTTTTCATCAGAAACTTTGATAAATCTTGAAGATCAGGCAACAAATACTTTACAGGATCTTACCAAAAACCCGGTCTATACATTTTCAGCAGGCCCTGGCGATAATGCAAACCGTTTTATGCTGCATTTCTTTGCACCGATTGGCATCGATGAACCAGAAAGTGCCGCCTTGTTTATATCAGGCACCGGGCAGGAAATCCGTGTAATGACCACCGATGCCTCTACCCATACTTTTACCCTTATAAACCTTCAGGGACAGGAAGTTTACAGCAAACAGCTGAGTGGCAGCGACATTTATGCGTTTAATGTGAATTTGCCTGCCGGTATTTATATTGCAAGGGTAATGAACACCAAAATCAGTAAAACACAAAAACTGATTATTCGATAAAAAGACTGATCATTAAATTTGAAATCGCGGCTTCCGGAAGGTAGTCGCGATTTTTTTTATTACTCATGCCCTGCATTCGCAGAATCCCGGGACAAGCCTCCTCCGACCTCTGACCTCCGACTTCAGATCTTTTTAAGAATAAGAACAATATCGCCTTTGATCATTGGTATTTTTCTTTCAGATCTTCAACAGTATATAAATCCTCTTCATCATTCAGAAAGTAAAACACCTTTGAATCTGAAGTCAGTTTTTCCATCCCTTTAAGCAGAATTTCATCTTCGTATTTCATAAAAATGAATTCCGCAAAATCGGAGACCTCTTTCACTTTATCCGGAGGAAGTTTCGATAATGTTTTGATGGTTTTCTTTATCAGCGTTTCGCGTGGCATTTTTTATGACTTGAGATTTTATTAAACAAAAATACAAAAATAAGTAAGGAGTGGGGAGTCTCAATATTGAAAATCAGCGTTTCCAGGCTTTATAATCCCATTCTCAGTTATAATCCCACTAATCAACTCCGCCGGTGTTACATCAAATGCCGGATTTATGGCATCAGATCCCGGGTTTGTTACTCTGATGGTATGCATTTTTCCGCTGGTATCCGGGCCGGTCTGGTAGTGGACTTCTCTGCTGCTGCGTTGTTCAATTTCAATGCCTTCACCTGTTGGGGTTGAGTGATCAAAAGTTGAAAGTGGTGCTGCCACATAAAATGGAACGCCAAAGTGCTTTGCTACGATGGCTTTTTCGAAAGTCCCGATTTTATTGGCCACATCACCGTTGGCGGCAATGCGGTCAGCTCCGACAATAATCAGGTCTATCATGCCTTTCTGCATAAGGTAAGCCCCGGCATTGTCGGGCACTATGGTGTGTGAAATACCTTCGTTGCTGAGTTCCCATGCAGTCAGCCTTGCACCCTGACTTCGCGGACGGGTTTCATCGGCGTAAACATGTATTTTTTTCCCATTGCGGTGCGCCTGATAAACCGGCGAAAGTGCGCTTCCATAATCCACAAATCCCAGCCATCCGGCATTGCAATGGGTGAGGATATTTGCTCCGTCACTGATCAGTTTTTCGCCGATTATTCCGATTTTCAAGGCTGCTTCTTCGTTCATACTGGCCAGCATTTGTGCCTGATGCATGGCTTTTTCAACTGAAACTTTTCCGGCTTCAAAAACGCTGTCCACCGCAAAAAACAGATCGCGGGCAGTTGGGCGGGTTGATTTGATGCGAGCCCGGGCAGTCTCAGGATCTTTACCTTCGGCAAAAGCCTGAGCCATTGCAAAACCAGCAGCAGCACCAATGGCTCCTGCTCCGCGAACCGTCATCTGTTCAATGGCTTTGCAGGTTTCTTCGCTGGTGCGAAAACTTTTTATTACAAAAGAAAATGGCAGAAGATTCTGATCGATCATATGAACTTCCTGACCTTCCATCCATAAGGTGCGGTAATGTTTGTTGCCGACTTTCATAAAAGAATTTGTAAGTAGTAAGAAGATCAGCAAAGATAAGTATTAGAAGTTCAACAGATTTCGAATATCAGGCAATAAAAAAGGCCACCCGTAAGGGCAGCCTTTTTATAAAAGAGAAATGAAATGATTACAGTTTCAGGGCAACACCTAAATTGAGCCATGCAATTCCGTATCCGATTTCTGCCATAGCAGCAAAGTTATCGGTGAAATAGTAACGACCACCGGCATACCATGACCAGATCAAACCACTGCTTGATGCGCTATAGTTGTACAAAGGATCAATGTCACCGGTTTCTTTTGCAGAAACAACATTGAAACCAATCATTAAACCAGTGTAAGTATCAAGTTTTTCGATGAGCGGATAATGGAATGAACCACGTGCTCCCAAAATAAAGTTGGTGTATTTATAACCCCAGCTTCCGCCAAAATAAGTATACTCCCATTTGCTTGAGGCATATCCAAGATATCCTCCAACGCCAATTGATCCAATATCCAGAACATCGTCTTTAACTCCAATCTCAAAAGATGCGGAAATTGGTGGAATGGTTGAAGTATAACCACTACCGGAATAAAGAGTACTTCCCAATCCGATACCCAGATTAAGGACTTTTTCCCCTTTGGTCAGCAGGTTATCCTGAGCCGAAAGGCTTAATGCCATAAAGGCTGCAAAAAGAGTAATTACGACTTTTTTCATGTTTGATTGATTTAAGTTGAACTTTGGGTTAGGGTGAATTAACAATTATATTTAAAATCGGTTTGAAATAATTTCATTTAAGAACTTAGCGAATCCAGAGGCCGGAGATTTTCAGCAGACAATCATTATTTAGTTAAGCAAATATATGGTTTTTTAAAAAGTCAATAGTAAGTATTGGTAGGTATTTTAATAAAAGTCATAATTTCTCTCTATTTTAAGAGAATCTTGCAGCTTCCTCCCGGCAATTTAATTGGTAACGAACAGATTAATGTTTTGTCTTGCCCCCGGATATTTTCAGGTCTTTTTCACATAGTGAGGCAAAATACTTCTTTTCATCGCTGTTTATGCCGTTATTCCTGCCTGCTGTCTTCAATATCTGCTGATATTGTTCTCTTGCAGACTCCAATTTTCCCTGACTGAGATAAATTTTAAACCTGTAATATTGATAGAGCAGGTTATCGGGAGTCGCATTCAAAAGAGAATTGCAATATATGTAAGCCGCGGAAGGATTGGCTTCAATTTCAAAGGCAATTTTCATTAAAAAATAGGTGGCTTCATTACGGATCAGAAAATCGTTTGAATTAGCTGCCTTTAAAAGAAATTTCATTCCGGTTTCCTTATCCTTACTGGTGTAATTGCTCAGGAACAGGCGCACCACCGGAATCTTATCGCGTGCATGTGCTGTAAAATAATAGTACAATCCGGAGGTAAGGTAAAAGGCAGGAAACTCATTCTCACGCCCGAAAGACTGCACTATAACCGAATGATATTTAGAAAGCTTTGCCAAAGCATCAAACCACGAATTGTTATGAAGGTTAATTCTTGCGCTGAAAGCATATGCCGAAATCATGGCAAAAAGGCGGGCATTTTCAAGTTCTTTTTTGTCGGATTGCGCAAGCGATTCCATTTGTTTCAGCCGCGATTCAATCAATCCGGCAAAATGGTCGCTATTTTCTGCCGAAACCAGTTTCCACCAGTAGTGATTGATTACCGAAAGCTGATAAGAAAGATCATTCTTAAATTTCTGATCGCTGACTTTAATCAACGAATCTGCCGAATGAAACTGATAGTTCAGGGTAAGTTCATATAGCCCGGGTGAAGTTGTGATAACCGTATTCCCTTTTTGTGCATAGGCGATAGAATTTATCGCCATAGCTATGAAAATCATCAGCGAAAGCAGCGTTGGACTGAGTTTTATTCCGGTTTTCATTGCCCTTCAGTTTCTGAAAGTTTATTCATCAACGCAAGCAATAATTCACTTTTCGCAGCATTTTGTTTGTCGAGGGTAATGGCATATGCTTTCTGATATCCTCCCATATAATACCTTTGAAACCAGGGAAATACAATAATTGCCGCATCAATAAACTGAATGGAAGTTGCCAGACCAAATCCAACAGCAACAAATCCGGTAACCAGCAAAAAGGAGTTCAGTCCGTTTTTCGCATCACCCGCATACAACTGACCGCTTCCGGGAATTATGAAGCTCATAACCCTGGCCTTTCGCGGGTTGTATCTTTTCTCTGTCTGTTTTATTTGCCGGAAACTTTCAATTACAGCCGAAGCCGAAGAACTGTCGGCACACCTTAGAAAATAAGTTTCCGCGTTCTTATAGTCATACAAATAGAATGAAGCAATTCCGGAAAGCAAATCGAACTGCCATTGCTGCGATTCTGTTGAGTTTCCCTGATATGACATCAGGTCGATCATTGCCGCATGATACTCTTTGTTGTAAAGCCGGCAGGCAGCTTTAAGCGAAGTAAACTCAGCCCTCAGCGAATCATTATCGGCACGTATGGCTGCCAGATCATAAAAATGCCAGGCATTTGAAAAGTCGTTCTGCTTAAAGTAAGTTTCAGCAAGCAGTTCAAAAGTTTCGGGATATTCTATTCCATTGTCGAAAAATACCAGCCTGCTCAGTGCTTTTCCGGCCACTGAGTAATTTCCTGCTTCAATTTGTTTTGTGGCAAATGACAGCGTTTGCTCAGAGGTCTGCGCAACAACTGCCGATACCCAGAAACTAAAAAGTGCCGGTAAAAGTATCCGCCATACGGCGGTGCAGTTGATGCCTGATTTTATCATTGTGTTTGCGTGCCGATTTAAAGGAACCATAAAGGTTACCCAGATAAAATGTGGTTGCCAGTCCCGTGTATGCAATGAAGAATGCACTTTTTTCGCCATACAGCTGATGTCCCCTGATGGCCTGAATTACAGATCCGGTTACAAACAGCAGCGATACCAGCCCGTCTTTCCATTCACCTGTATATATTTTACCAGATCCCGGCAATATTGCCGACATCCCGAGTGCAAGACCCGGTCTTTTGTACCTGGCATTGTTCATATCCTGAAAAAGCGTTTTGTAACGCATATCAACACTTTGCCCCGAAGCAAGCATACTGTTGTATGTATTCTCTGCATCTTTCCAATTATAAGCAAGCAGCTGATTGTTAAGAATAAGGAAAACTCTGTCCTTTTCGGATATGGTTTTGCTCTCTTCTAAAAACTGATTTGCCATAAAGTGCATCCCGCCAAGGATAAGCGCCCGTGAATAATCCAGCGCAATGGGCTGTGGAATTGCAGCCCGGTTCTGAAATAAACTGTCGGTGCGCCGGATGGCTGACTGATAGCTGCCATCGAACAAGTATGAACGGACAAGCTTTTGTTTCAGGGTATCGTTTGCCGGATTCATAAACAGCAGTCGCTCAAATTCTTCTGTGGCAAGGGTGTACTGACGGGTATTTAAAAGATAATTTCCGTAAATCAGCGAATGCTGGTAATCATATAGGTTCTGTGCCGATGAATCGGGAATAAATGAAAGTAAAAACAGGCAAAGTACTGCCCAGCTCTTTCTTATTTCCTGAAAGGGGTTTAAGGATGTAAAAGCGAAAGATTCAGTACTTTCAACCCGGGAATAACCGGAAAATAATCTGAGCATCAATTGGAGTGGTTTTGGTCAGGGATTGTCGATGAGTAAATGTTTTTGCTGATCAATTTTGTAGTTTCCGGGCGATAATCCGTTGCAACGGGTAAGGCGGTCAACCGAATCGAGAAATCCTTTTATAAGTCCGTTTTTTCTGATGGTTTCAATGGCATACACCGAGCAGCTGGGTTCGAAAGTGCAACTGCGGCTGTCCTGAGAAGAGAAAAAATGTTTGTATCCCAGAAAAAAGCCTGTAAAGATTACTTCCGCTTCGTTTGAGCATTGTTCAAGGTAGTGCCCGAAACTATGCCGGTGAGGTTCGTCAGCCTGGCAAGCAATAATATCGCATGCCAAAGCCTTGAAATCACCTTTATCGTTCTGAGCATTAGCTGAACTAAGGCACAGTAACGTTATAATTGTAAAAATAATCCTCATCCCAGTTGTTGATTTTTACATTTTTGTAGGTGGTAATCTGCGTGATTTCTTCTCCGTTCTGGAGATATGAAAAGTTGATAATCTCTGCAGGAAATTCAAACCCGCCGATTTTCAGGTATTCAGAAAATATTTGTTTGCCTATCATTTTTTTGTTGACATCATAAATCAGCACTCCGTAAAGCCGGTTGTCCTTAACAGAAACCTTTACATCGCCGATTATTTTCTCATACTCCTTTTTCGGAACGTACAGTGAAATGACCATATCCTCATCCTTCATCACTTCCTTCAACTCATAAATAGAATTTTTAAGTCCGTAATCTTTCAGGTTGTTGTTCAGCGAAAGGTTAAAAACCGAAAAATCAATATAACCCGGAACGATAGGATTCTTTATCTGCGCATCTCCTCTAATGGTGTACATCACCGTATCAGTAAAAAGCCACATCTCCTTTTCGGGAAACAAAACATCATAAACTATTCGTTTTCTGGCTTTGTCGTAAAACACCTTTCCCATGGTAAGGCTTGACCTTCCGTCAGAGCTTTTTTCCTTTACCGAGAAATCAGCTCTGACGCGGTAATACACATCTTTCTGAGCAGAAGAAATCAAAGGCAAAAGAAAAATCAAGGACAATAGAAGAAGAAGTTTTTTCATAAATTTCTTATGAAGTTTTCAAAGTTAAAAACAACCGGGGTTACAATCTCTGGAGACCCAATCAGGCAATGAATTTCAATCAATACACTGAAAAATATGTCAGTATCCACAAGTAGTAAACAACTACAATTCCCACACTTACAACTCCGTTTACAATGCAACCGGTAAGTGCCTGCCGGGCCTGATATTGATCCTTATCTGATAAAACATAAGCAAGCGCAATACCTATAGGGCCGAAAATACATCCCCACCAAAACCCGGGAATGCCCATAGGATCCTCTATCATATGTATTGGTGAAAGGCTAAGCCCTGAAAGTGAAGCCGGCAGGAATTCCTGTTCGTTAATTTCGCTTAAACTTATGAAGTTTCTTGATTCTACAAATTGCTCAAGTTTACTTAATTCTGTAAAATCGGCTTCAATGGCTGCACGGTCATAATTAAAGTCAGCGGAACCATCTGCAAAGGAGTTAAATACACTTGCGAAAAGCAAAGAAACAGCAACAAGGCATTTAATTACGGTTGTTTTCATATCGTTAAAGTTGATTTGTTTGGCAGATTGTGAAAGCATATCCTTGCGGATAAATCATAGAAAAAGCAGCAGAATATAATCAGTTAAATTATACCTGCTGCTGGTCTGATTCAATAAACATTGCAGCAATTCTTATCAAATCGTACAATGTTAATATACTTTCGTTAGATTGCTGCTGCCCAGGCAAGATAATAAATCAGGTAGAATACAGCACTTACAGCTGTACCAACAATACAACCTGTAAATGCACTTTTAACTTCTGCCCTGTCGTTGTCGGTAACCAGATAAACAATAAGGATACCGATCGGGCCGAAAATACATCCCCACCAGAAGCCAGGAATGCCAAGTGCCGATTCCATCATCATGCTGCTGCTCAGGTTCATTGAGGCAAATTCAGCAGAAAGCATACTATCTTCTTTTAATTCGGACAGTGTAAGATAGTTGTGGTCAGCCACTGTTTGTTCCAAACGGGTAAGATCAGCAAATTCATCCTGAACTTTCTGTTTGTCAATTTTGAAATCATCTGCCTGACCGGCAAACAATGTTGATGTGCTTAGCATAACGGCCAGCAGCGATAATAGTAGAATTCTGAATTTCATAAAAGATGAATTAAAAGTTAGAATTAATGCGAATAAGAGATTGATGAACTTTAATCACAGCAAATATATACCAGAAGTATTAAAAATACAATTCAATCATAAAAAAAAACAATTTTTAGCTTATCCGGAATCATTCCGGCTTTCGGTATGCATAAATTGTTTTCGGGAACAACCGGGGTTTCTGTGATAAATCATGACATCTCTTTGCCATAAATTTCGCACACCTGTGCGCTTTTGTGTGTGATTTTGAGACCATAATTATGTGAAAAATAAAATTTCAATTTATACCAACAACACTAACGCCGTTTTCTTCCAGTCTATTTGCCTTATTTTCAATGATGTAAAATCTATTTGACAGTTTTCTTCCTACACCAACAAATGTTTGTCTGATTTCAGGAACACAGATTGCCTAAGGGAATGTGCGCCCGATTGCCAACAGCAAAATCAGCACACATGAAAAAACTGTTTACTTCCCTTGTAATGATCCTGATAGCCAGCCTGCTTTATGCACAGGAGTGGGTTTCTGTGTCAGGAAGCTCCGGCACAGCTCCGAAAATTACCACAAACAGCAGTTCTTTAGGAAATATTTACGCCGAAATCAGCATAGACGGGTTCTACAAACAGCAGATCGAATCTTCAGAAGGCATCAACCATTCCATTTCATTAACCGGCGGAACCATGCAAACCGAAGCTGGTTATCCCGATATTCAGCACATTACCCTTAGCCTTATGATTCCTGAGCAGGGAAATTTCAGGCTTAATGTTACCAATTCAGATTTTACCGAATTTACCAATATTATAGTAGCTCCGGCTCAAGGCGATCCTCAGTTTTCCGATTCCCGCAAAAGGGGGAGCATCTCCTACAATCAAAGTCTGCTTCAAAGCCGGGATTTTTATCCTGCCGAAGCAGCAACCGCTGGCCAACCCTACATCTGGTGCGATTCACGCGGAATTGCAGTGCAGGTTTTTCCGTTTGCCTATAATCCGGCAACGGGCGTGTTGAGGGTTTATCACAATATCAGTATTGAAATTGAGATGACTTCCGGAAACGGCATTAACGAACTTACCCGCTACAGCGGATCTTATGGTCGCGAAAGCGGACTCAGCACCCTGAAACAGAATCATTTTATCAATTATACCGAAAACAGCCGTTACACCCCTGTTGCCGAAGCCGGCAATATGTTGATTGTGGCTCCTGAGAATTTCCGGAATACACTTCAGCCTTTCATGGACTGGAAAACCCGTTGCGGAATAGTGTGTGAATTTATTGATGTTGCATCACTTCAGACAGCCGAACGTATCAGAGAATATGCAGCTGAAAAATATTACAGCGAAGGGCTTACCTACCTGCTCATTGCCGGTGATGCGGCGCAGGTTCCTACAAATAAGTCCGAGACAGGTGCCAGCGACAATATGTATGGTTACATTGCCGGCGATGATCATTACCCCGAAGTGCTGGTTGGCAGATTCCCTGCTGAAAATACCGCTCAGTTGGCCATTATGGTTCAGCGCACGGTAAATTACGAGATGTACGGCCACGGAAACGAATCTTACAGCAACTTTCTGGGAATCGCCAGTGAAGAAGGCCCCGGCGATGATGGTGAACTTGATTATCAGCACATCAGAAAGATAGGCAAAGCTCTGCAAACTTACAACTACAAAGGATTCAGCGAATTGTACGATGGCACACAAGGTGAAGCCGATGCAGCAGGAAATCCGAATGCAGGCATGGTTGAAGCAGCGATAAACTCCGGACAAGGAGCTGTAATGTACATCGGGCACGGCACTTCCGGCACATGGACCAGCAGTGCTTTTACCGGCGACAATGTAAAAAAACTCACCAACACCGAAACCCATCCTTTTATATGGGTTGCCGGATGCAGCAGCGGCGATTTTGTTACCACCACCTGCCTTGCCGAGCGCTGGCTGAGGGCTGAACAGAATGGCGTTCCTACCGGTGCTGTTGCTGTTATGATGTCAACAAGCCGCCAGAGCTGGTATCCTCCCATGGAAGCTCAGGACGAAATGGCACTGATTCTTGCACGCAAAAAAGAATCAGTAACTACCCGCACTTTCGGAGGTATTTCGATGAGCGGCTGTATGAAAATGAACGATAAGTATCAGATTGGTGGCTTCAGGGTCACCGACACATGGAATATTTTCGGCGATCCCTCGGTGATGATCAGAACGTCATCGCCTGAGGAAATTCCAGCTCATCACGCACTGGTTTCCGGTGCTGATGCACGGGAGTTTGTGGTTAAGCTGCCTGTTTCTGACGCCATGGCCTGCATCACTTACAACGGAAAGTTGTATGGTGCAGGCAGGGCACAGGAAGGTATTGCAACCATTGCCCTCGACCAGCTGCCCGAAAGCGGAACGCTTCAGCTTACCATAACTGCTTACAACCACAAGGCTTATACAGCCGATATTTCCATCACCCGATTGCCTGCTGTTGCTTTCAATCCGGCACCTGTAAATTTTGCAGGTAAAATTTCACCTTACACTTCCCTTAGCTGGGAAACCCGCGATGGAATGGCTCCGGCTTTTTACGAAGTGATGATCTCGACGAATCAGGATATGAGCGCTCCCATTGCTGCCTTAGTTACCTTCGACGCTTCAGCAAAACCATCCTTTCCATTGAATTATGCCACCACTTACTACTGGAAAGTCATTTCACACAACAATTCCGGCTCTGTTGAAAGCGGAATCTTCAATTTCACCACGGCCAACCGCCCTGACGAAGATTTTGAAAATCAGGGATTCCCGCGCAGCAACTGGTTAAATACCGATGATTTTGCCTGGTTTATTGATGGCAACAATTCTTTTGAAGGAAATTATTCACTTCGCACAGGCATAATCGGAGACAACCAAAGAAGCCGCCTGGCTTACACTTGCTACACCCCTTCATGCGATTACCTTGGATTCAGAATAAAAGTTTCGACTCAATCTTATGCCGATGTGCTGAGTCTGATCATCGACGGCGTTACTGTGGCTGTATACAGCGGTGAAGTTGAATGGAGCGAAGAGGTATTTGCCGTAGAAGCTGGTGATCACCTGATTGAATGGATTTACACAAAAAATGACAATGGCACTTCAGGAGAGGATGCCGTATGGATCGACAACATCTACCTTCCGGGCAACGAAGCTCCTGCTGTAATGCTAGAAGATTTTTCCACCTGTCCTGGAAATGAGATTGAACTTTCAGTTCAGGCAAACGGTGCATCAAAAGTGGAATGGCTGAGCGAAGGCAACGGCACATTTGACGACATCAACAGTCATTACCCGGTTTACAGAGCCTCGGCAGAAGATATTGCCAGAGGATATGTACACTTTTTTGCCGATGTTTTCGGAAACGATTTCTGTGCACCAGTAAGGTATGATCTTTCGGTTTCCTTCCTCGGACTTCCCGAACTTCCGGTAATAAATGACACTACATTGTATTCCGGCGAAGAGATTGAAATAATTATGCCTCTGGCAGTAACCGTTGGTTATAAACTGCTGCCCGACGGAACCGAAGGCACACGATTCGTAATAAAAGCCGACGAACTGAATGAAGGTGAAAACATCCTGACCATTGCCTGCGAAAATTCAGGTGGCTGTTCGGTTGAGAAAAGCTTTACAGTTACGGTTATTAAAGGCAGCAGACCAATGGCCGGAAAAGATTTGCTTATGTATCCGAATCCGGCAACCGATCAGGTTTCTTTTGCAACCACCGTTCAGGACAACGGCAGGTTGAATGTAAGAATTTTTAATGTTTCTGGACAGCTTGTAATGCAATCGGACAATGAAAACAATACCGGCAACCGACTTGATATTTCGGGACTGCCGCAAGGAATTTACATGGTAAAAATAGAAAACGGCGAAGCATCACAGAATGGCAGGTTTATCAAAACAATGTAAGGAGGCTATTCTAAATTGCCGGAGACTAGGGGAAATCAAGGGCTTGCAGCAATGCAGGCCCTGATTTATTTAACAAAGGTGGTAAATTGTTTATCGTTTTGTCCTTCGACTCCAGTACCAATGACAGATTGTTCGTCCGATCCTTCGACTCCGCTCAGGAGGACATCGTATGGAATTGAATGTGAGTGTATTAAAAAAACAATGCTGCCCTAACACGAATGTCACACTGAGCGGAGTCGAAGTGTTTAAACGCTTGATTTAACTGTCATCTCCGCATTATGCTCAAATATTTTTTGAGTTGCAACTCAGGATGACATTGTTAATAATTGATATTTAGTGCATTAAGATGATGCAGCATACACTATAAACGAATGTCACACTGAGCGAAGTCGAAGTGCAATAACGCTTGAACTATTTTTCTTGTCAATTAAATGCTGATTAGCAAACAGGGATTTTTGATTTCCGCAAGCCGATTATGCATCAAATTGATTTATTCCTTAATTTCACAACGTTAAAATAAATCCACCCATGAGAGGACTCTTACTTCCATTGCTGCTGCTGCCGTTAATTATCAGCGCACAAATCACCGATAAAAATCGCAAACCAGCTTTTGCAGCTTACACCGAACTGCAGCCCATGAGTGCTTATGATTCGCTGATGTTGTCGCAACTGCCTGAATTCAAAGCCGATGAAAATGCATTGCGACGCCTGCTTCCCAACTCTATTGACAACTCCCAGCTTCCCTGGTTCAGGCCATTGGTGGCACAGGTGGGTCTGGAATGCGGACAAGCAAGCAGTATCGGCGTGGTGTTTACTTATGAAATGGCTTATGCAAGGCAGGTGCCCGCGAATGTTCCTGAAAATCAATATACGACCCACTTTACGTATAACTTCATCAATGGAGGTACCAATGCTGGGATAAACTATTATGAATCATTTGAAATCATAAAAAAAGCCGGTAATCCGGATATTGCCGATTATGGCGGAATGGCTCCGGGAGGCCCTTCAATGTGGATGAATGGGTATGACAAGTATTACAATGCCATGCATAACCGCGTAAGCGAAGTTTATTCCATAAAAGTAAACACTGCCGAAGGAATACAAACCCTGAAAAACTGGATTTACGATCATGCCGATGGTTCCACTGCCGGCGGAGTTGGATGTTTTTATGCCGAATTCTCTTATCCGCCCACCACTTTCCCTCCCGGTACACCCGAAGCCGGGAAACATGTTATTACGGCCTGGGGCAATTCAGCAAACCATGCCATGTCAATTTGTGGCTACAATGATTCAATTCGCTGGGATTACAACGGCGACGGTCAATACACCAATCATATCGACATAAACGGTGACGGAATTGTGGATGCACGTGATTGGGAAATCGGTGGTTTCAAAATGGCCAATACCTATGGTTCTATAAGTGGCTGGGGCGATCAGGGCTTTGCATATATGATGTACAAATCGGTTGCCGATCAGTTTCAGCAGGGCGGAATCTGGAACAATACTGTTGTGATTGTTGATGTTAAAGAAGATCATCAGCCACAACTTACAGCTAAAATAGAATTGTCGCACAGTTGCCGCAGCAAGATTAAGGTTACCGTAGGCGTTTCAACCGATCCTCAGGCAACTGAGCCTGAGCACATTTTACATTTCCCGATTTTTGATTTTCAGGGAGGCTGCCAGCCCATGCAGGGAAACGGGCTTCCTGAAAGCATTGAATTCGGTCTTGATCTCAACCCTATACTGGTGAATATAGAACCCGGTGCCGAAGCCAGGTTTTTCCTTATGATTGAAGAAAATGACCCCCTGAACAATGATTCCGGTTCGCTGATGAGCTTCTCGCTGATGGATTACACCCAGGGAGTAAATGAAATCAACAGTCAGGTAAATGAACTGCCTTTGGTGGGCAACGCAATAACAATGGTGCATGTAAACGCCTCTGTAGCATACGACCCTGTTATTATTACAACCAATGAACTGCCCCCATTGCAACTTTACGGAAACTATGCCACTCAGCTTCAGGCCGCAGGCGGAACTCCGCCTTACAAATGGATGATTGCCGAAGATTACACCCGCCTCGATTCAGTTGCTGCAATGCAGGAAATTACTGAACAAATTCTGGTGCTCTCGAACAACAGCAGTGGTAAGGCTGAGGTAATACTACCTTTTACATTCCCTTATTTCGGGAAGTTTTACAATACCATTTATGCAACATCAGATGGCTACCTCACATTCGAAAACTCCCTCTTGCCCTGGCCATATTATATTGAAGGCAAAACCTATTTTATCGATAATCCGATGATCGCACCCAGCATGTCGCACCCCTACTATATTAATTCAGGCGAGGGCGACGGCGTTTGGTACGAAGAATCAGAAGATTATGTCACCTTCAGGTGGAAGTTGTCTATATATCAGACAACAGGAACCATGAATGCAACTGCCCGTCTATACCGCGATGGCCGCATTGAGATGAATTTCGGAGAATTTAATGTGTCTTCTTATGTGAGAAGATACACCGGTATTTCGGCCGGCGACGGAGAGAATTATTACCTTATGTCGCACTACCCTGATTATTCCCCGGCAATGGATCAGTTTGTCAGATTTTCGCCGGTTGTGCTGCATCCGGGTATTCAATTGTCTCCTGAAGGATTACTTTCAGGCACTGCCGTGGAAATGTCGGAAGAAATTCCACTGCGTTTCAAGGTTACCGACAACAACAACATCAGAAGTTATAAAACACTGCTGCTCAACACAGAAGGACTTCAAATGGAATATGTGGTAAACGCCGGTGAAGATGCCCTTATTGAATTTGGTGAAAACTTCAGCCTTGATCTGCACATCACCAATCACAACAGTTTTGCCTTAGGTCAGACAAACTTCAGCATTTCAACCCTGAACCCGAACTTCAGCATAATTAATAGTCAGGCGAGCATTCAGGGATTGCTTCCGGGTGAAACATTCATACTGGAGAATGCTTTTGAACTGCGTGCCGGCAACAATGTGCCGGACAATCATCAGGGCGCTTTTGTGATTTCGGCTGCTTCGGCTGAAGGAAACTGGGCACGCACCATAAAACTGAAAGCATACCGGCCGGTATTGGCCATCGGAAATCTTGAGATCATTGATGGGAACAATGGCATTCTTGAACCCGGCGAAAATGCACTCTTCAGGATTGAAATTACCAACAACGGAGGTGCCAGGCTGATGAATGCAGTTGCAGGTCTGCAAACATGGGACCCTTACCTCACCATTACAGGAATCACACAAACCCGCGATACCCTGAAACCTGAAGAATCCTGGACCATAACTTACAACCTCAGCCTTGCACCAGCTACTCCGCTGTACCATGTGCTGCTCATAAACGTTAATGTTTCCGGACATAATCAGTTCGACTTCCTGCAAACCATTCCATTGCTCACCGGATTTATTGCAGAAGACTTCGAAACCGGCGATTTTTCATCATTCGAATGGCAAACAGGAGGCAATGCCAACTGGTTTACCGAATCAGAAAAAGCATGGGAAGGAACATACAGCGCCCGTTCGGGTATAATTACCGACAATCAGACCTCATCATTTTGGCTCGATTGGGATGTGGCTTATTCCGATTCTGTTTCATTCTGGTACAGCGTTTCGTCGGAGCCGGGCTATGATTTCCTTCATTTTTTCTGTGGTGATGAAGAAATGGGAAAATGGGCCGGCAATGTTCCCTGGACTTATGCCCGATTTGCTGTTGGTGCCGGAGCGCAGAAATTCATGTGGAGATACATCAAAGATTACAGCGTTTCAACCGACGAAGACTGTGCCCGCATAGACTATATCTTACTGCCCGTATTTGCTGTGCCAACCTTAGCCGGCAATGAAGAAACAAAAATCTCGGCTTTTTCAGTATATCCCAATCCGTTTGATGGTGATTTTAATGTTTCCTTCAGCCTGAAAGAAGCCAGTGAGGTATCACTCTTTATCAGCGATGCAAACGGCAGGGTTCTCTACCGGCATTCATATACCCATCCGCTCAGCGAAGGACATTACATGCTTAAACCCGATGTAAACCTGAGCGGATCAGGAACTTATCTGATTGTTTTGCAGACCGGCACAGCGAAGTATGTAAAGAAACTGATCCGGACAAAATAGCTTGTTGAAGCATCCAACCGGGACAGGCTGAATCGTCGATCCCTTTCAAAATAACCTTCCAGGTTTTCTTCCAACCTGGAAGGTTTTGTTAATCCCATTTCAGCGCATCCCATTCACACGCATCCGTTCACGCGCGTCCGTTCACGCGCGTCCCCTGACGCGTGTATTAGCGGCGCATTAGAATAAAAATTTGAAAACAGAGGTAAGAGGTAAGAGTTTTACGATGGAATCCGAAATCAGAAATCAGAAATCAGAAGTAAGAGGTAAGAGTTTTACGCCGAAATCCAAAATTCTTCACGCGCGTCCGTTCACACGCGTCCGTTCACGCGCGTCCCCTGACGCGTGTATTAGCGGCGCATAAGAATAAAAATTTGAAAACAGAGGTAAGAGGTAAGAGGTAAGAGTTTTACGATGGAATCAGAAATCAGAAAACAGAAGTAAGAGGTAAGAGTTTTACGCCGAAATCCAAAATCTGAAATCCGAACCGGAGCGAAGCGGAGCTCACCGAAGGTAAATCCAAAATCCAAAATCCAAAATTGCCAGGAAATCCCTTACATTTGCCAAAACAAAGCGCCGGATCATGGGCAATGCTCAAAAAAATATAAATGAAAGGCTGAAACACTGGTTATTCGGTCTTATTTTGCTGTTGCTGGTATTGCCTTCACTTCAGGCACGATTTAATCTGATTGGTGAAACGCCCCTCACCGGTTCGTTTCTGGCGACCGGTAAACCTGATCCCGGCTTATTCACACGCCCCGAATGGTTGAGCGGTGTTTTTCAGGAAGATTTCAACAACCGGACCGAAAACAATATAGGTTTCAGAAATTCACTGGTAAGAATAAACAATCAGCTTGATTTTTCCTTTTTCAGACAGGCCAATGCTGAAGGCGTAATTGTGGGTAAAAACGGTGAGTTATTTGAAGAAGACTACATCAGGGAAGCCCGCGGAATATACTTCACAGGCGATAAAACCTGGCAGAAAAAAGCTGCGCAACTGCGCGCTGTGCAGGATACACTTGCAAAAATGGGCAAAACACTGGCTGTAATTCTTGAACCCGGGAAAGCCACCTTTTACCCCGATTTATTGCCCCGCAAGTACCGCTCTGTTCCTGAGTCTCCTTCAAACTACGGGCAAATGCTTCATCACTTTGGTGCGCAAGGCATCAATGTGCTAGACCTTGACGAATTTTTCCGCACCAAAAGGAACTCAGCAACTTATCCCCTTTTCCCGAAAGGTGGTACACACTGGAGCTATTACGGAGCTGTTCTGGCTGCAGATACAACCCTTTCGTATCTTTCAGGACTGAGTGGTTTTTCGCTTCCCGATCTGAAAATAGATGAAATAAAAGAGCTGGACACCATCCGGCATCCGGATTATGACATAGGACTGGCAATGAACCTGATCTTTCCCATTCTCCAGCCAGACCTGGGCTATCCGGTTTTCAGCTTCTCCGGAAATAACGCAGGTAAACGCCCCGATGCACTGATTGTCGGCGACAGCTTTTACTTTAACTGGCTCAACGATCAGATAACCCCCTCCGTTTTTGGCAATTGCGATTTCTGGTATTACAACAACAACATAACCCGCTGCGATTATGTGCAGGATGGCAAAGCATCTGAAAAGAATTTCAGGGAAGAAATCATGAAACGCGACATCATACTGATTATGATAACCGGAAGATTTCATCATGCTTTTGCGTGGAATTTCGATGAGCAGCTTTATCAGCTCTTCTTTCCCGGAGATGAAAATCCGGAATGGTTTTTTGAAAATCAGATCCGTGTTTATGATGCAGGTTTCAAAAAGCTGGTTGATGAGGCCATTGCTATGAATATCAGCACTGAACAACGCATCAGTCAGGAAGCAGAATACCTGTTTTATAAGGATGCAAAAGATAATCCTGACAAATATACCCGTCGCAGCGACCTTGTCAAACTCGGTATATTGAGCATAAAAAATACGCCGGAATGGATGGAAAAGATTCGCGAAAAAGCAAGAAACAATAACATCAGCGAAGAAGAGCAGCTCAGGCGCGATGCCGAATGGATGGCAGATGAAAAGATACGAAGCCGGAATCAGCAGCTGTAAAGCAGTGTCGTTTAGTTAAGGCTTCGGATTTTTAGAAAAGTGAATCAAATATCCTTCGACTCCGCTCAGGAGGACATCGTATAGAATTGATAATTAGTGCATTAAGATGATGCAGTGTACACTATAAACGAATGTCACACTGAGCGAAGTCGAAGTGCTTAAACGCGTGATCTACCAGTCATCTCTGCATTGTGCTCAAATATTTTTTGAGTTTCCGCTCAGGATGACTGTCAGTCTGAGCGGTTCCGATAACTATCGGAACGAAGACGATATTTCTTAACTGAACGACATTGAATTGTAAAGGCGTTTTTTGTCTATATCGTTTCCTCTAAATTCAGTAATCGGGCTGCTTGCTGAACATCGCTTACATCGAATTGTTAATCAATGATTAAATTCAAAAGAATGAAACTCTCTTTAATGATTGCAGTGCTTTTCCTGCTAAACCTTACTGTTTTTTCTCAATCAGCAGAAGCTGAACGCGAAACTGGTGAAATATTAATACAATTCAGGCAAATGCCTGATGATGTTACTGCTCATCAGTTTACAACCCATTTTGAGGATGCTGATCTTAGCTTTTCGCGCAAGCTTTCCGAAAGGATGAAAATATGGCTGCTTACTTTTGATGAAGCCAGCGTAAACCCCACAAAACTGCTTGAGCAGATCCGCCTTCATCCACGGGTATCAATTGCACAGTTCAATCACAAAGTCACTGAGCGTGAAGTAATTCCGAATGACCCCTCATTCACTGCGCTTTGGGCAATGAAAAATACAGGGCAGATGAGTGGAACACCCGGTGCAGATATTAAAGCAACTTACGCCTGGGATATCACCACAGCAGGCATCACCGCTATGGGCGACACACTGGTAATTGCCATGGTGGATGGTGGTGTTGACCTTGGCCACAGCGACCTTAAACTCTGGAAAAACCGCCTTGAAATCCCGTTTAACGGAATCGACGACGACAACAACGGCTATATTGATGACTACAATGGCTGGAATGCCTACATGAACAGCGGCAATATGCAGCAGAGCGACCACGGCACACACGTTGCCGGAACCGCCGCCGCAAAAGGCAACAACAGTCTGGGTGTGACAGGTGTGGCATTCAATACCTACCTTATGCCCATTGCCGGCTCTGGTTCAAACGAAGGCATTGCTGTGGCTTCGTATGACTATATTTTCACAATGCGAAAAATTTATGAAGAAACCAATGGCGCAGCAGGTGCTTTTGTGGTGGTAACCAATTCTTCATTTGGAATTGACGGAGGAAATCCCGCAAATTACCCGTTGTGGGGTGCTATATATGACTCACTGGGATCTGTGGGAATTCTGAATGTTGCTTCCACCGCCAACCGGGGCTGGGATGTGGATGTAAACGGCGATATTCCCACTGCCATGACTAATGTTTCTGTGGTGTCGGTAACAAACTCAACCAACACCGATGTTATAAACTCTCAGGCAGGCTGGGGGCTGAACAGCATTGATCTTGCTGCACCCGGCACAAACATTTACTCCACCCGACAAGGCGATGCTTATGGTAATAAATCGGGTACTTCAATGTCGTCGCCACATGTTTCAGGTGCCATTGCCCTGATGTATGCTGCCGCAGATGAGCAAACGCTGATTGCATATCAGAATGATCCGGTTCTGATTTCATCAAAATTCAAACAATACCTTATTGCTTCGGTAGATACCCTGCCATCATTTGAAGGCCGGACAGTAAGCGGCGGCAGGCTGAACCTGCTCAATGTGCTGACAATGGTGCAGAACCCACCCCAATTATCAGCCGAACCAACAACCATATCGCTGCTGATGGCCCCCGAAAACACCGAATCCACTGCCATAGAATTAATTTCAACTGCCAGCGGATACAATCCTTTTACAATTTCGGTTCCCGATTCTGTTTCATGGCTCACCGTGGATTCTGCCTCAGGAACACTTTCAGGTGCAACACCCATGCTGATTAATGCAACCGTAAAAACTACGGGAATGGATGAAGGCCTCTATTCCACAGAGATTACCATTAAAGACTTTTTCCTGAATGAGGTGAAAGTGCAGGTCAATCTGAAGGTTCAGATCGGAGTCAGAAGCAGGCTGGTTTCAGGTGTTTCTCCATCCTTAAAAGCATTTCCAAATCCTTTCAGCAAAGAATTTAATGCTTCGTTTTCGCTTCCCAACGCCTCTTCTGTTGGCTTTCAACTTTTCAACAGCAGCGGAGTTATGGTATACGAAACAGCAGCACAGGAATACAACGCCGGTGCACATTCTATCAGGCTTGCAGCTGAATTACAGGCAGGTATCTATTTTCTGCGCATGACCTCTGATGATTTTGTGAAGACCATTAAGGTGGTGGGGAGATAGGGTGCGATTTGCAGGGCGTCGCACCATGCGATTACTGAATTGAGCGTTGTTGTTACACGCGTCAGGGGACGCGCGTGAGCATCATGGGGTGGCTAAGACAAACAAAACCTTCCAGGTTGAAAGAAAACCTGGAAGGTTGTTTGAAAACGCTCAAATCACCGCCGCCAGGCGGTAGTCACTGAAACATTCACCTAATCCGTGGGAATCCGTTTAATCCGTGGATAAGTTTTTTAAATCGGCGGAAAATAAACGCCCAACTCTCTGCCGCCAGGCGGTAGCCGTTGAAACCCGAAACATAATCCGTGGAAATCAGCTTAATCAGCGTCACCGTGTCTCGGCCTTAGACGAGATCCGTGTGCCATAAAAACGCTCAAATCACCGCCGCCAGGCGGTAGCTAATGAAACGTTTAACCAATTCGCGGAATCAGCATCATTAGAATGACGCCCCACTATGTTGTTCCG
>WSXX01000046.1 GCA_009773515.1 Bacteroidota bacterium | reverse complement strand
AACAGATTTACATCAGAGTAGGATCAAGCTCCCTTCTCCTTGAGGAGAAGGGCGGGGGGATGAGGTGCTTACCCGTCCTTCGTCAAAATTAATCCATGCGGGAGCGTTGTTGATGATTACAAAGTTAGAGATAAAATCGGTGCGTTTGGATAATGTGTTTGCAACAATTACATCCTGCCTTTATTTAGTGCCGTTGGCATCGTAAAGGTAGTCAAGTTTATTGTTATTACGAAATTCAACTACCTTTGGCAGATTGAGGTGATTATAGCTAATGCCAATTATCTCTTTATTTCTGTCGCAGGTTATGTTGCCATTGGCATCATAATCGTACTCTCTGGTTATGCTATTACAAGTGTGGCCATTATCAAAGAAATTATACCCATAATCTGTTTTTATCCTATCATCCACACCAAAAAGCTGATTTCCATCATAGTTCATTAAAGGTCTTGAAGTAGTAACCCCAAAAGAATTATAGCAAAAAAGCCCTGCCTTGCCGGTCTTTTTGATTATTCAAATACTAATTAATACTTTCAAAATTAAGTACTTTTAAAGGGTTTATTATTCTGTTACCCTTGTAGTAGCAACCAATTAAGATTTCGAAAAATAAGAGATTTTTGTACTCTTTGTTTTCATTTAATGAAGAATAACCTATGTCAATAATAACCCCTTCGATTAGACCAATGTAATTATATACAACAAGTTCTTCATTTTCTCTATTGATTATAAATCGAGTAAAACTATATTGTTTCCCATCAGTATGCACCACGAAGGACTGTTCATCTACTATACTACTCTTTTCCCTAACTTCCTGTTTTGATAATTTAATATAATCTTCAAAAGTCAAACCTATTTCAGATGGAATATACCCACCAATTAGTAAATATTTGTTAAGTTTGTTTTTACTTTGTGTTTCGAAAGTAGCTTGCAAAAGCTCACTTTCATGTTCTATGATTATCCAATCTTCAGGCAAGTTTATCTTTATACCTTTCTCATTTTCATACTTTTTCCAAAGTATATTTATTAAAGTGTCATTAAAATAGTATGTCCATAAACCTATTTTTAAGCCAGCATGATAAACCCCATTAGCAAGTAATTCCCCTTTTTCAGTAGCTATTGACCAATTCCCTTCTTCTAGCTCATTTTTAACTTTACCCTTAATTATAGTTTTTTGATTACCATTTATAATGTGGTAATATTTCACAGGTTCTTTATTACAAGACGTTAAAAGAAATAATGAGATAAGGAATAAATATTTATTTACCTGTGTTAAGCCGTAGTTCGCCATAAGCTTTAAATTTAAATGAGGATTTTTCATCTAATTTGAATGGAGGTGTTGCTACTTCCGCTCCAATTGCAATATTGCTTTTCGATGAACCATCGGATTTAGTTGTGTTGCTTTCTTTCACATATACATTAGCATTGTCTATACCAGCCCGCAATTTTACAGAATTAGAATTATCTCCATTTACATTTTGTTCGTTAGTTAAAGAAAGCGAAACTGGGAAACCTTGAATAACTCCATGAGCAGTTGCACTATTTCGAATTTTTGAATCATCAATAAATTCAATTCTTATTTCTGGAGGATTTGGAGTATTACTACTGTTCAAATCCAATACTTTAGAAAAATCCGCTTTTGCCTCAAATCCTACCACTTTTACAATATCTTTACTATATGTCACATTCCCCGTTTGAGTTGTAACCAAATTATCTCTAAATTCTTTTACAGCACCCACAACAATTGATGCTGCTGTTAAACCTGCATCGAATATTTGTCTAAACCCTTCTTGAAAAACTACCGTAGGATTTGCCATCCAACTAAATTGCGTATTAGGGTTAACTCCCTGCAACCCATATAAGTCAATTAAAGTAGAAGGATTGCTAAACGCATAATTGTATGGTGTGTGATTTGGCCAATTTTCAATAATAGGGTCTATACTTGGAAACCTCCCCAGCACCGCATCATACATCCTCGCCCCATAATCCAACCAATCCAGCCCCAGCTCATCCTGAAACATTTTGCCGTTGTAGAGGTATTCGTTGGTGGGGTGTTTGGCTTCCTCAATAGTTACCTGTGTAGTTAGGCCTTTGATATTCATACCAAATGGGTAATAACTGCTTACCTGCTTAACCAGAAGAGTATTGTTTTTGTACCCAAACACAACGCGGGTGTTACCCAAATGATCTTTGAGGTGTGTTTCCGTAAAATGTACAGCAGTTCCATCCATAATTACACGGCCTTCATCAAAATTAATCCATGCGGGGGCGTTGTTGATGATGACAAAGTTAGAGATAAAATCGGTGCGTTTGCTAATTATGTTTGCCTTAATAACATCCTGCCTTAATTTGGTGCCGTTGGCATCGTAAAGGTATGATATTTTATTGTTACCCGTAAAATTCACTTCACTTGGCAAGTTCAGAAAGTTGTATTTTATTTCAATAATTTCTTTATTAGCATCTTTTTTGAGGTTGCCGTTTGCATCGTAAAGATACTCATGCGTTGTGCCTTTTGAAAAATTGCCATTATCGAAGAAATCATAACCATTATCCTGCAAAATTGGATCATCATCTACAGCAAAAAGCTGATTTCCCGAGTAGTAATAAGTAAGATTGTCGATCAATCCCACATTCCAATTGCTATAACTGCCCCTGCGCTCAATACCTTTTATATTACCGTTGAGGTCGTAGCCTTTGATTTTCTCGTTAAAATTTGAGGATTGCTGCCAGTCGTTGGAAACATACACCTTATATACAGCATCTGTTAGCCTGGACAAAGGGTCGTAACTATATACTTATGCTTTGCGGCCGGTTGTATTGGGCGTTGTTGTACCTGAGGCTTGCACAGTTTGCCATTCGGTGGCTGATATATTGCCACTGTACATAGCCTGATTGTTAAGCCCCTGAGTTGTGGTATTGTAATATAAGTTCATTCCAAACAGGTCGCCGGTATTGCTGACACTGGCCGGATTGTTAATACTGGTAAGCCAGCCACGAATGTTGTAGCCATAATCTATGGTTTGAAGAACAGTACTACCCTCTGATATTTTTTTCTGCAGTAATTGACCCAACGGGGTATATACATTTTCAACCACGTGTTTGGCCATAACATTACCAACATAGTATTCACGTTTGCTGAGCCTGCCAAAGTCATCATATTCAAATTCATACTTTTCGGCAACACTGTGCTTAACACCATTGGCAGCAATGTATTTGTGTATTATCTGTGAATCAAAAACAGTATTGGTGATGTTTTCTTTTGATGGAGGAGTATTGGTATAATTGTTTGTGGAGATCGTATATGTACCGGTAATATGCCCTTTTTGCCTTACCTGAAGCACTCTTCCCCGTTTGTCATAATACGTAACAGAGGGGAGAAGGTTTCCCTGAGCATTTACAAAAGATACCGTTGGCAGGCCTTTAATGAATTGAATATCGTTTTGTGGAACTGCAAAGTTGGCATCAGCAGGATTAAAACTTAGCTCAGCATCATTGGCTATGGGACGTGGGGTATAGGTGCTGCCTGATTTTACAATAACATTGTAGGTGTCGTAATAGTTGAGGGTTTGTATTGAATAAGGTACTACATAAGGGAAAGTATTGCCTGAGTAGTAATTTGAATATGATTGAGGATATTGTAGAGGATGCAAAAGGTATTCCCAGCAATTCTCATTCGCATCGGCCAAAGCCTGCACCTGATCACGGGTTTGGGATGGGTATTCGTTGGTAATTCCGGTAATAATTACCCTGCCCAATGCATCGTATTTGGTATATTGCCATTCATAAGCTTTTGCTGAACCATTCATTTTGCGCATATTTCCATCCTGATACATAATGGGCATGTCCATTTTGTTATACACGGTGTATTCTGACTCTTTACCGGGTAACTTCTTTTCAATCAGGCGTTTTCTGCTGTCGTATTTATAAAAATATACATACTTGCGTGCAAGGTGATGGGTTAAATAAAAACTGCCGGTAATTTGAGCACTACCCTCAGGTGATATTACAAAGCGGAGCAGGTTAAAATCATCGTAAACATAATAGGTGTCGGCATATTTATCCAAAGGGGCTTTGGAGCGTTTCAGCACCACATTGCCCAGTTTGTCTTTAAATTCATAGGTGATTGCCCCATCTTCGGCGGAATTTAGCTTCGCTGAGCTCGGCCGCTCAGGCGGCCTCGGTTGCAATTCCGCTTTCAACACCTTTGAATTTGCAATTCAATATATTCTGCAGGCTATATGGTGCTTCTACCTCCTTCGGCCATTGCTTGAGTTGCAATTATTTATTTTCTGTCACTCAGGCCGTTAGGCCTCGTATCCGTCCCGTTCATATTGTTGATATTTATTGCTATCTGGATCAGGAACGGGACGACTGCCTAAAATTTGACCATACAGAAACTTAAAATCCTTTCCGGAGGTCAATTTTAGAAGGTCGTTTCCGCAGATACTGAAAATCTGAGCTCTTCTTTGCAGATGTTCTGCCGCCAGACGATTAGCATGCGCTTCCGGCGTTTCGGAATAACCTTCCAGGTTTTCTTTTTCAACCTGGAAGGTTTTTGATCTTCGACCTGGCTTAGTGGAATTTAACTTCGCTGAGCTTGCCTGACCGGCTAAGCGGAATTTGCAATTCCGCTTTCAACACCCTTGAATTTGCAATTCAATATATTCTGCAGGCTATATGGTGCTTCTACCTCCTTCGGCCATTGCTTGAGTCTCAATTATTTATTTTTTGTCACTCAGGCCGTTAGGCCTCGTATCTGCTCAACGACTGCCTAAAATTTGACCATAGCGTAATTAATGTTAAGGTTTTCAGAAACTTAAAATCGTTTCCGGAGGTCAATTTTAGAAGGTCGTTTCCGCAGATACTGAAAATCTGAGCTCTTCTTTACGGATGTTCTGTCCGGCTATACAGAATTTGCAATTCCGCTTTTTACATCATTGAATTTGGGATTCAAAGACATCGATTCTTTCCTCTGATGCTTAAGGTATAATAGTAGAATAAGCAATCTTCTTATCATTACCTGCACTTTTAATTGAGCATATATTTAATTATTTGTTCAATCTGCTGTGCATTTTTTATCCTTAGTAAATCAATGTCGTTTAGTTAAGGTTTCGGATTTGTATAAAAGTGAACCAAATATCTTTCGACTCCGCTCAGGATGACTGTCAGTCTGAGCGGAGTTGAAGACTATATTCCTTTACTAAACGACATTGCTTAGTAAATTCAGATTTTATTAAATCAAAACGTCCAAACAAAACACCAGCATTATCAGAAAATAGTAAAGATTGATCAGCAGAAAAGAAGAACTGAACTTTACACTTTGCAGCGATGGCTTTAATAATCTGATAAATACAAGAATAAGTATTATTGAGAGCGCCCAGATAAAATAGGCTGTTATTTTGTGATTGAAGGCATAAAAACCCGGAAGCAGAAACGCAGAAACCGACGTGGCTGCAATCCAGATAAAAGTCAGGCGTCTGATTTGCTGATGCGAAAGCTCTGCCGTTAGGGATTTAAGTCCTGCCAGCTCATATTGTTCTCCGAATCGGAGCAGAAGTATCCAGAAATGCGGAACCTGTCCGATAAAAAAGAACATTGCCAGCGCAATTGCTGCCGGATCGAAAAGCGAGCCACCACCGGCAACCCAGCCTATAATCGGGGGCAATGCGCCCACAACTCCTCCGGGAACGGCAGCAAAGGCTGAAATTCGTTTTAAAGGTGTATAGATGCCGTTGTACCACACAAAAGTCAGTGCACCCAGAAAAGCTGCAATCCAGCCATCGAAAAACCATAAAATAGAAATGCCTGATACCGAAAAGAGAACTACCCAAAGCACCGCTTCCCTGATTGAGAGCTGACCGGCCGGTATTGGTCTGTTTTTGGTGCGGGGCATCAGCAGGTCGGTTTTTACCTCCTGAACCTGATTTAAGGCAGATGCAGCACTTGCAAGAAAAAATACGCCGAAAACCGGAAAAATAATGCCACGGGTGAATTCCCCGTGGCTCATCAAGTAACCTGTAAAAGTGGTAAGCGCTACCGCCTGTGATATCCTGAACTTACATAAGCGAGCCAGAATGGCGATATAGGCTTTTATTTTTTCTGTCATTTTAGTGTTTTAATGTATTCGATGATTTCGGCAATGTCATCTTCTGATAACTGTTCTTTGTACGAAATCATCATTCCTTTGGTGTATCCTTTTACAACATCATCGTTTGGTTCGTAAATTGCCCGTTTGATGTATTCGTCATCCACAACTGCTTCTCTTTCCTTATCGTTGGTGATAACAGAGTGAGTCTGGCCATAAATCCCCTTGAATGATGGGCCGATAAGTTTTGAGCCATCCACCGAATGACAGGCAATGCATCCGTTCATCTGAACCAGTTGTTTGCCTTTTACGCCCGGAGTTTTTGCTGCTTCAGCCTGTAAAGTAGTGTCAGACATTCTGGCGTACCAGGCATCAAATTCCTTTTGTGGAAGTACTTTCACTTCGGTGAACATGTAGGAGTGTGAAAGCCCGCAGTACTCGGTACAGAAAAGTTCGTATTTGCCTTCTTTCTGTGCGATAAACCACATTTTGTTCGTTTTCCCGGGAACCATATCTTCCTTAACCCTGAATGCCGGGATATAAAGACTGTGAATTACATCCACCGAAATAAGATCAAGTGCAACTGCTTTATCCAGTGGAACGTAAAGGGTATCGGTTTTGATTCCATTCTCGTATTCAAACATCCATGACCACATTCTGGCTGTGGCTCTGATTTTCATGGCATCTTTGGGTGCATTCCGCATTGGTGAATAACCAGCCCATCCATAAAAGAACATCACCAGAACTAGAATGGTAGGAATAATTGTCCATACCACTTCCAGCGTATTGCTGCCATGAATCTGAGTGGCAACCGGGTTGCGTTTTTTACTGTACCGGTAAATAAACCAAAGCATAGTAGCTGTGATTCCAACCAGAAAAATTACCGAAATGCCTATAATTACAACAAACGCAGTATCAGTTGTTGTAACAAAATTTGAAGCTCCTGAGTACATAATTGCTCCTATCTGTAAAAGTAATCGAAAAAGGTAACTACTATAACCGCTGTAAAAATGGCTAATACAATGGCGACCATAATTCCATAGATTTTATGGTCAAATCTGAGGTGCATAAAATAAAGGAGCACTATTGCACCTTTAATTGAGGCAATCAGCATTGCTGCGGCTGTGTTGTAAGGTCCCATCTCAACGCTGGTAATCAGAACGGTAATTACCGTAAGGACAATAAGTCCAAGCAAAACCAGAATATGTGACTGATAGGAACTGATATGATGTTTTTCGTCGCTCATGACTGTAGTTGTTTAATGAATCAGGTAGAACAAAGGGAACAGGAAAATCCAGATAAGGTCAACAAGATGCCAGTAAAGTCCGCTGTTTTCAAGAAGCGCGTACTGCCCGGAATTAACTCCGCCTGATTTGACCTTAACCAATGTAATTGTCAGCAAAATCATACCCACAATGATATGAACTGCATGAAGCCCGGTCATAAAGAAATACAGGCTAAAAAAGAGCATATCCCCGTTGCTGAGGTTTGTCATCAGTTCTGAACCCGGATACATTCCATGTTCAAATTTCGAACCCCATTCAAAGTACTTGTTTACAAGAAAAACCAATGCAAGCAGCAAAGTAATGCCAAGCATAAACATTGTCATTTTTTTGTCATTCTTCTGCATTGCTGAAATGGAAATAGCAACTGTGGCACTGCTCACCAGAAGTATTATGGTGTTGATCAATCCCATGGGGATGCTGAGCTCGTGATGCGCGAGTTCAAAAGCCACCGGATTTTTAAAGCGGTAAACCGAATAGACAATAAAAAGCCCGCCAAAAAGAAGAATTTCGGTAAAAATAAACAGCCACATGCCTAATTTGGCGGCGGTATCGTCGCGGTGGGCATCGGCGTGATGATGGGTGGTTGTCGTTTCCATGTCTTCCTGATATTAATATTCATAAGGCCCGTGGTCAACCACCGGTATCTCTTCGAAGTTCTCAACAATAGGAGGTGAGGCAATTGTCCACTCCAGCGTTTTCCCATTCCAGGGATCATCAACTGCTTTACCTGTAGCCTTGCGCGCTCTTAAAAGATTTACAATGATAACAATAAGTCCTATCGCCAGAATCCATGATCCTACTGTTGATAATATGTTGGCATTGTGAAACATTGGCAGGTAATCATAATAACGGCGTGGCATTCCTATAAGTCCCAGATAAAACATCGGGAAGTATAGCATATTAAAGCCGATAAAAAAGATGAGAAGTCCGATGTTGGCAACCTTGATATTGTAAACTCTGGCAAACATTTTCGGAAACCAATAATGCAATGCGCCGAAAAATGCGAAGCCTGTTCCACCAAACACAATGTAGTGGAAGTGAGCCACAACGAATGCAGTATCATGCGTATGAATATCCGTTGCAAGAGATCCGAGCACCAATCCGGAGAAACCACCGATCATAAATACGAATATAAAGGAAATCGCCCAGAGAAAAGGAGGCTGAATGTTGATTGAACCTTTGTAAAGTGTGGCTGTCCAGTTAAAGACTTTAATTGCTGAAGGGATAGCCACCAGAAAAGTGAGCAGCGAAAATACCCAACGGGAGGTTGAACTCATTCCGGATGTAAACATATGGTGGCCCCAAACAAAATAGCCAACAAAAGCAATGGCCATACTTGAAATTACTATGGCAGTATATCCGAAAATGGTTTTGCGTGCAAAAGTTGGAATAATTTCGGTGATGGCGCCCATCGCCGGTAGTATCATGATATAAACCGCCGGGTGAGAATAAATCCAGAACAAATGCTGATACAGAATAGGATCACCACCGATTGCAGGATCAAAGAATCCAATGCCCAGAAGTCGTTCGGCGATAACCATAAGGAATGTAATTCCAACGATAGGAGTGGCAAGTAACTGAATCCATCCGGTTCCGTAAAGCGACCATGCAAAGAGAGGCATTCTCAGCCAGCCCATACCCGGAGCACGCAGACGGTGCATGGTTACTACAAAGTTTAATCCGGTTAAGATGGATGAGAATCCGAGTATAAATGCACCGGTAACTGCAGCAACAACATTGGTTTGAGTTTTGAGACTATACGGAGCATAAAATGTCCAGCCTGTATCAGGTGGTCCATCACCCATAAACTGTGAACTCAGTACTACGATAGCACCCAATATATAAAGGTACCAGCTCATAAGGTTCAGTCGTGGAAATGAAACGTCTTTTGCTCCTATAAGAATCGGGAGGAAAAAGTTTCCGTAAACGGCTGCAACCCCCGGAATTACAAATAAGAAGATCATTGTCAATCCATGAAGTGTAAACAAACCATTGTATGTTTGCGCTCCCATTATTTGCTCGCCCGGTGAAATCAACTCATATTTCATGAGCAGTCCCATCACAACTCCGGAGAGAAAAAAGATCATCATTGAATAGAAATATAACAGGCCGATCCGTTTGTGGTCGGTTGTGGTCAGCCAGCCAAGCAGCCCCTTATGTTTACCCTGATATTCAAGGTAATTGGGCAGGTATTTGGTTTCAGTGTGTTCTGCCATTATTGGTTTTCTTTATTTATTGTTACTTTTTTACGAGGTTTGATTACCAGAATCAGAAATACAACCAAAGCAATGAATATGATTATTGTTCCGGCAACTTTTGTTACATTAAGCACATACTGCTGACCAGCAGGGTCGTAAGTATAGCAAAATTGTAAGACTTTGTAGATGGTTGGTCCGCTTTTGCCTTGCGAAGCTTCAACCAGCGCCAGTTTAAATTCAAACGGGAGAAAGTATGTTCCCTGAAGATAGCGGGTTATTTTACCATCGGGGCTTATCATTATGATAACAGCTGAATGCATGAAATCATTTCCTGTTCTTTTGTACCTGAAGCCGGTTGCTTCAGTTCCCAATACAATATTTGCGCTGTCGGCAGTATAAAATTGCCAACCTGATTCATCCACAGGTTTGTCGATCAGGTTCAGATAATTCACCCGCTTTTTTATGGCAAGGTCACTTCCTTCGCGCGGGTCGAAACTGATGGTGATTACCTGAAAATCCTTTCCCAGAACCAGGTCAGTTTTACCAATCACATCAGCCATACTTGTCATCAATGGGCTGCATATACCCGGGCATCTGTAATAAACCCACATAAGAACTGTAGGTTTGTCAATCAGACTTCTGAGGTTTCGGGGAATGTTATTCGTGTCGATAATGGTCAGGTTTTCAGGAAGATATTCGTCGAGGTGCTCAACTATACCAATCTCAAGCTCCGGCGATTTAATGTCCTCAGTTGCCTTTATGGTCTGGGCTGTTGAAGTCCATCCATAAACAAGAAGAATGATCAGAGATCCCAATATTTTTTTCATCTTTTCAATGTTTTGCCAACGGTAAAAATGCTTTTGATCCTAATGCAAATGATGATGAAGACTTTCGTCGAGGTAGGGATGATTTTTCGGAATCAATGGAACAGCTGCAAGCGCTTTCGCAAATATAAAAAGGAATAAACCAGCAAAACCGATAAAAAATCCGATCTCAGTTATTCCGAATACCGGGTGATGCATCACACCCGGAAAAATCTGCTCATAAAGATCAAGGTACTGGCCAAAAATAAGGATAATCACCACAGCCTTTACAACCTGAATATTTTTATTCAGAACCTGTGGCAAAAGCAATACAAATGGAAGGAACCAGTTGATGAAGAAATTCACGTAAAAAATTACTTTAAAGCCGCTATGCCAGCGATGAGCAAAATATTCTGTTTCTTCAGGGATATTGCCGTACCATATAATCATGAATTGCGAAAAGGCAAAATACCCCCAAACAATACTCAGCATAAATACATACCTCGAAAAATCAAGCAAATGACTCTTGTTCATTTCCTTATAGAATCCCTTTTGGTGAAGAATAATCACCACCAGAACCACAGTTGCTGTACCATGCAAAAAGGCAGCTACAAAGTTCTTTAGCGAGAATAAAGTACTGAACCAGTGAACTTCTATTGACATAATCCAGTCGAAGGTAGCAAATGAAAAAGTTATGGCCAGAATAAAAATATAGATTTTCGAGAGGAGCTCACTCTTTTCGAAAAAAGACCTTCCTCCGATTTTATCTTCATTCAGCGATGCATTTCTGATTAACCGGGTCATTAAAACCCATGCCAGAAAGAAAACGATCATCCTGATAAAGAAAAACGGAATATTGAGATAAGGGGCTTTGTGCTGAATAAGTGTATCTGTTGCCAGCGCGTCTTCGTGGGTCCAGTGGTAAATTGAATGCATGCCAAAAAACAGAAGCAACATCAATATTCCCGCGTAAGGGATGTATGACATCATAGCTTCCGGCACCCTTTTGAACATGGCAGACCAACCCGATTGCGAGATGTATTGTAATGCAATAAAAAAGCTGGCACCAATGGCAATGGAGAGAAACATGTAATTGTTGAGCAAAAAGTTTGCCCAGGCACGTGCGGGATCGGCCACAAAACTATAGGCTATTACAGCTATGCCAATTGCCATCATTGCAAAGGTAACATACTGAAAGCCTTTTGTTAACGTAATTTTTGTATCCATTTCTGCTCCTCTTATTTTAAGGTGTTGGCTTGCAATTCATTTTTTACAAACATGGCGATGCGCCACCTGTCGTCGGGTCTGATCATCTGGCCATGAGCTCCCATAACCTGATACCCGGCAGTAATTACATGGAAGATATCTGCTTCAGGAGCAACAAGCATTTTTTCTGAAAGAAGTGATGCCGGCTGTATGGCGTATTTTTTACTGGTAAACAAGTGGCCTTTTCCATCGCCTGCAGCGCCATGACAGTTTTCGCAGAAGATGCGATACTGCTCTTTCCCGATAAGGAGATTTTTTTCAGTTGCTTCAAGCGGATTGCTCAATTCTGCAGCTGCGAGTGCCCTGCTTTCAAGAGAGTTGTCGTAAGGATAAGGCACCATTTCGCGTGGAATGGTATTTTCAGCCGGCAGACGCATGGTTTGACCATCAGCAAAGTTCGGATTCGGAGTATAGGTTTCAGATGCGAGTGAGTGCGACATATCAGGGAAATACTCATAACCCTTGTCGTTTCGCGAACGATCGCATGAAGCTGCTGCCAGTAACATTCCAAAGGCCGCAATTATTGAAAGGTATTTTATGTTTTTCTTCATTTGCGGCTTAGATTTGAGGTTGTAACTCTTTTTCATAAACTTCAACTGCGCCCTTTTTCAGGAGAATGCTTTCAAGATCGCCGGATCCGCTGTTTTGTTTCGATTTGTCGAAAACCATCACAAACTTATCGTCTGTCGATCTTGCATCTGGTAAAATATATGCTTTGCCCGGATAAATCTTTGCACGTAACGAAAAAGTAAATAAACTGGCAAGTGTAACCGTGAGAATGGTAATTACAATGGTAACCACGATAAATGACGGGAAAGCGTTGGTTGGTTTTCCTCCGTAGTTGATTGGCCAGTCGATTACTGCAGTGTAATACATAAAGGCAAGTACACCTGCAGCGCCAAGAAAACCGTAAATAAACGCGGCAAAAGTGAAGCGTGTTTTCTTGCCCATGGCTTCAATTACTTCATGAATAGGGTAGGGGGTAAATACCTCCCATATTTCGAAGCCTTTTTCTTTAACCTCATGCACTGCCGACATCAGTGAGTCTTCGTCATCGAATACGCCTATGATATGGTTCTTATTCATGGCTTGCGTTGGTTTTTTCATTTTTGTTAATACTTGTAACTTTCAGAATGCTCTTCACTTCACTTATGGCAATCATTGGAATATACTTGAAGAAGAGAAGTACACCGGCAACAAACATTCCGAGTGTGCCAATGTAAATTCCTATTTCAACCCATGTTGGCGAATAAACAGTCCAGCTTGAAGGCAGATAATCTTTTGAAAGAGAAGTGATGAGAATGTTAAACCTTTCATACCACATACCCACGTTTATCAATATAGAGATAATAAAGGCAATGGTAAGGTTCTGACGTACTTTTTTGAACCAGAAAAGTTGAGGAATAAATGCATTGCATACCACCATAGCCCAGAACTGGAAAGAATAATCTCCGGTTATGCGGTTTTTGAAAAAGGTGAACATTTCATAAGTACTTCCTGAGTACCACGCCATAAAAATCTCTGTTGCATATGCTGTTCCCATAATCAGGGAAACAAAAATCAGGATTTTAGCAATTGCGTTCAGGTGTGAGTCTGTCACATAATCCTGGAATTTATAGATTTTTCTGATGATGATCATAAGCGTCATAACCATTGCAAATCCCGAGAAAATTGCGCCCACCACAAAGTAGGGAGGGAAAACTGCGGTATGCCATCCTGGAATCACCGAAACTGCGAAGTCAGTTGATACAATTGAGTGAACAGAAACTACCAGAACAGCTGCAATTCCGCCAAGTACGTAGCTGAGTGCTTCGTAGCGCAACCATTCTCTGGATGAACCTGTCCATCCGAAAGCGAAAAAGCCATAAACAGCTCTCTTAACTTTGGAGGTGGTTTTGTCGCGGATGGTAGCAAAATCGGGAACCATTCCAAAATACCAGAACGATGCTGATATCAGCAGATAGGCCGAAATGGCGATAAAATCCCAGAAAAGCGGTGAGTTAAAATTCACCCACAGCGGTCCGCGTGAATTGGGATAAGGGAAAATATAAAACATCATCCACACCCTTCCCATGTGCAATGCAGGGAAAAGTGCTGCACATCCAACCGCCACAACGGTCATTGCTTCAGCAGCGCGGTTTATTGATGTTCTCCATTTTTGCCTGAGTATGAGCAGGAATATTGAAAATGCAGTTCCTGCATGTCCGATACCGATCCACCATACAAAGTTGATGATTTCCCATCCCCATCCCACGGAGTTGTTAACGCCCCAGGTGCCTATGCCCTCAACAAGGGTTGTGTAAATGGCATACACTCCGAAAAGTGTGGCCAGCATACTTACGCCAAACACGGCTTTCCACCAGTTTGGAATTGGCTGATCAATAGGGGCAATAATGTCGCTGCTTATCTGGCGATAATTTTTGTCTCCCAGAATCAGCGGTCCTCTCACTTCGGTTTTATACATAAAATCTCTCGTTTATGCGTTTTACAACTCTATGTGTTGAATGTTATGCCTCTTCTTCGGCAGTGTTTCTTACCAGCGTGAGGTAGCTTACCGATGGCAGGGTATGCAGTTCCTCAAGCAAATGATAGTTCCTTGGATCTTTAATCAGTTTTGAAACTTCACTTTCAGGATCGTTGGTATCGCCAAATACAATTGCTTTTGACGGACATGCCTGACCACAAGCCGGCAGAATTTCATGATCTTCAAGTCTTCTGCCTTCATTTTTGGCAAGGAGTTTTTTCTCCTGAATACGCTGTACGCAGAATGTGCACTTTTCAACAACTCCACGCTCACGCACCGTTACATCAGGATTGAGAACCAAACGACTCAGGTCAGAATTCATGTTGTAATCGAACTTTTCGTTATTGGCGTATTTGAACCAATTGAACCTTCTGACTTTATAAGGACAGTTATTTATACAATACTTGGTTCCCACGCAACGGTTGTAAGCCATCTGATTGAGGCCTTCGCTGCTGTGATTGGTTGCCGAAACCGGACAAACATTTTCGCAGGGTGCATTGTCGCAATGCTGACACATCAGCGGCTGAAAAACAACACCCGGATTGGCAGGATCACCATTATAATAACGGTCGATTCTGATCCAGTGCATGATACGGCTTTTCATAACTTCCTGTTTTCCAACTACAGGTACATTATTTTCGGCCTGACAGGCAATCACACATGCACTGCAACCGATGCACTTATTCAGGTCAATGGCTACCGCCCAGTGATGGCCTGTAAATTCAGTTTCTTTATAAAGTGTTGTGTGCTTTTCTTCATATTGGGCGTGCAGTTCATTGCCCGAATCAGGGCTCTGCTGATATTTACTCAGTGTAGTTTCCCTGACGATAGGCCTGCCTTCCATGCTGTGATGCATCTGGGTGGTGGCAAGTTTGTATTCCCCGGCAACCAATGCAGGTTCGGTACCCGAAAAACTGTATGTTCTGTTCCCATTGGAAAATCCGGTGAGTTTGAACGCATTTTTTCCTACTCCGTCTGCTACTTTTCCAAAAGCGGTATGTCCGTATCCCAATGCAATGGAAATGGTACCTTCTGCCTGTCCCGGCTGAATAAATGCCGGAATCTCAAAGTCATTGATTTTAATGATGGCGTCTTTTGCAATGCCCAGTTTTTCGGCCGATGCAGGTGATATTGAAGCAAAGTTATCCCAACAGATTTTTGAAATGGGATCAGGCATTTCCATCAACCACGGATTGTTGGTATGCTGACCATTGCCCATTGACAGGTTCTGATATAGTGATACTTCAAATCCGCTTGCTGCGGGATATGCATTTATAGCAGAAACTGCAACAGACAAACTTTCAGCATTGAAACCAATTGATCTTGTTGCATTTTCAATCTGGTGAACTCCATCCTGAAGTGCTTTGGTCCATGCATTTTCGCCGGATTTAAGGATATCAGAAAGCCAGTAAGCTTTAATATAAGTGTAATAATCAGGTTCTGCGCCCATCCATTTCAAAAGGCTTTCCTGTTGCTGCCGGGTGCTGAAAATTGGCCTGATGGCCGGTTGCGACAAGCTGAAGAATCCTTTGATGGGTTCTGCATCGTCCCAGGCTTCAAGGTAATGATGTGCAGGTGCTGAATAAGTTACATGCGCTAAGGTTTCATCCTTTACACTGTTTAACGAAACGCTGAGTTTTAATTTTTTAAGTCCTTCAACAAAGGCTTCGCTGTCGCGATGATCATAAACCGGATTTACATTCCATAGAATAAGTCCGCTCACCTGATTGCTGTTCATCTGTTTTACCAGCTCTTCCATCTTGCTGTCATCAGCCTGTTTGGTAAGATATGGCGATGAAAAATCAATGGTTTGTCCCTGATTCACGAGGAGCTCATTGATGGCATTCACCACAATCTGCTCATTTATATCATTTGATCCGGAAACAACGATGGATTTACCCTGATTTTTCCAGAGCTTGTCAGCAATGCCCGGAAGTGCCTCATGTGTTGATCCACCGCTTATGGCAGCTTTCCCGGCAAGGGTAGCCAGCTGATTGTACAAACCAATCAAAAGGCCAGACATTTCTGATGGTTTAACCGGAAAACGGGTATCTGATTTGCTACCCGAAATGCTGAGTCCTGTTTCGAACTGAACATGATAGGAGAGGCGTTTCTCTCCATCGGTAAGGCTGCGCATTACAGAATAATCGTGTGCAAATTCAATCGGTGCAAGCCATGTACCAAGGAAGTCAGCGCCAAACGAAACCACAACTTCAGCCTTATCGAAATGATAGAAAGGAATTATCGGTTCGCCATAGCTTAATTTGTTGGCCTGGAGCATTCCTGAAAATGAAACGGGTTCATAGACCACATGTTCTGTTCCGGGATAAGCTGCTGTAAATTCACCTATCAGTTTTCGGGTTGAAGGGCTGATAATCGGGCTGGTGAGCAATACTATTTTTTCGCCGGCTGCACTTATTTCTTTCAGCTTTGCCGTAATCTCATTATCCAGTATCTGCCATGCGAAATCTTTTCCGGCTTTTGAAGGGCCTTTTAATCTGGATTCATTATCGTAAAGGCTCAAAACCGAAGCCTGAACCCTGGCGCTGCTTCCGCCTCTGGTAATCGGAGAAAGCGTGTTTCCTTCAATCTTGATAGGCCGGCCATCTCTTACTTTTACAACAACACTGCTGTATTCATTGCCATCAAAATATGATGAAGCATAATGATTGGCCATTCCCGGGGTAACTTCTTCGGGCTTATTGAGGTAAGGAACTGCTTTTTTAACCGGGTTTTCGCAACTGCTGGCAATGGCTGCTGTGGCTACACTGAAGCCGACAAATTTAAGGAAGTTACGTCTGGATGAGGGCTTCCCTTCAATTTCTTCATCAATAATCTCCAGCAGGTTTTTTCCTGTGGGAAGCTTATCTGTATCTGGGCTGTTGTCAGGCTCATTGTTGAATTCTTCGAGGCTTTTCCAGTATTTATTTTCCATTGTGAAGTTTCGTTTAAATATTAATTGGTGTTTCTGCCGGAGTTGAAAACTGCTCCTAATAATGACATTTCATACAATCCAGTCCACCGACCTGTTCAACAGTTACTGAGTCAATTTTACCGGATTTCAGCTGATCGTGTAACTTCATGTAAGATGAATAATACTCATTATCCTTGAAATCAACTTTAGAATCGCGGTGGCATTCAATGCACCAGCCCATCGATAAGTCAGAAAACTGTTTCATAATGTGCATTTCAGCTACCGGTCCATGACAGGTTTCGCATTCAATATTTCCTGCATTTACATGCTGGGCGTGACTGAAAAAGACGTGTTCCGGCATATTGTGGATTCTTATCCATTCAATCGGCTCACCGTTTTCAATTGAACGTTTGATCTTGTTTATTTCAAATTTCCCGGAATTTGTGCCTGCAAGCACAACATTATGACAGTTCATGCAGACATCATTTGAAGGTATTCCGGCCGATTTACTGAAGTCGGCAATGTGATGACAGTATTGGCAATCGATTTGGTTTTCGCCGACGTGAATCTGATGCGAGAACTTAATGGGCTGATCGGGCGCATAATCCTGTGTACGACTCAGGGCTTTTGCTTCTGTCATGGCAATGTTTAAATGCACAGCCAGACCAACTGCAATAATAATAAGGTGTACTAAACGGTATTTTAATTTTTTGGTGAAAATCAGATCGATAATGGCCAATGTCATCAATATTGCAAACAAAATGAAGAGCATCAGTCGTTTTGGAAATATTTTGAATTGTTTGGTCTCTTTTTGACTGAATTCAGAAAGGAAAGCCGATATATTATATATCTCTTCGCCGGTTAGATTGTACTCTTTATGTGCTTTTTCCATTACCTGCGATGATGGTTCACTCATTGATTCGTAGATGTTCATCCCGTTTTTCTCAACGAATGCAACAGCCAGATCGTGTGCGGAAGGGTTCCAGTTCAGACTGTCGGTATTTTTGGCGTAGTGACATGAAATACACGATGCTGTGCCTCCGTTCTCAAAGGGAATCAGTCCGTAAAACATGCGTTCACCTCTTCTGATTTCAGTTTCGGTGAAGCCGTCCTTTTTATTTACATCAACAGTAAATTCTTTCTTCTGAACGGGTTGCCAGTTTTCAATATAATCAATAATGCTGTTGATTTCACCATCCGAAAGGTTGGTAAAAGCCTGCATGGGAATTTTATTATTTTCCTCATACACCTGAATGGCCAGTTTATCACCTGAATCAATCAGTTCTTTTGAATTTCTGATGAACTTTACCAGCCATTCCCTTTCTCTTAACTGGGTAATGCCCAGAAGTTCAGGGCCAACCAGTTTGCCACCTCCAATCTTGTGGCAGACCTGACAGTTTTTTTCGAACAACTGTTTGCCTTCATCCTGGGCAAATGAGTTCATGGATATTAAAGAAAATAATAGAAAGGCTATCAGCGAAACCATGAAAGTGTTGGCTTGTTTGTAACCAGATTTAATCGACGTGTGGCTCATATCAGCTTGCTGTAAGAGATTATTTTTCATTGAAACCAGTACATAAAAAAAGCAGAATCGCTTTCAGATTCAGCTTTGGAGATTGAGAATGAAGTGTCTGCCTTGCGGAGACGTTATCAGGGATGTTTTTAGTTGTTTTTTTTGACTCTGCGTAAACGTGCACCATATCATCAAAATTTGCCGGCCGGAATATCCCGGGTTCATTACATCTTGGCGAATTTACTGTGAAACATTAACTTTTACAAAAAGTTTAGAATAAAAAACCCGGCCAAAGATAGTTTATATTTAGTCTAAACAAGTGTTGGATTACCTGATTAAGCCTAATGATTTGGTTTTCATTTTAATAAATGATAAAATGCCAGATCATCATCAGGAATCAGCGAAATCGTTTGCGCAGTAAAAGTATAATAAATTTAAAATCAAAGCTTTTTTTTGGAAATAAATACACTTTAAATGATGCGAAAATGCATTCCTATGCAAGCTGGATGAGTAGAAAGATAGTAATGACTTTCGCAAATATGCTACATTTTTTATCCCCCTCTTATCTCCCTTTCGTGCTTCGTTCCGATAGCTATTGGAACCGCTACCAATGACAGATTAGAATTCAATCAAATGCTGATCAAAGTAAAAATCAACCTTAGTTACTCTTAATAACCTTAGTAACAAAGCTGACCCCTACGAATTTTGAACCTTATTCATTCTTTAAAACCTCAATGGGCTGGCAACCTTTTCAAATTGAACAATAATAAGGTTAGGAAGAAAAAATAAGGTTGAAGGTGTTTGGTGGGTTGCCTGTTACTATGGTTTAGAAGGTAAAAATAAGGTTGGTCCTGCTCACATTAAAGTGGAGAAATACTTTCATTTTTTTGGACTATTAATAAGGATGCCGTTAACACCTGTCATCTCCGCATTTTGCTCAATTTTTTTTGAGTCTCAACTCCCAAGGTCTGATGCAGAAAAGAAACCACTCTCTTTATTTAAATAAATAGCCAATCTTTAATCCTGACGAGAATGCAAGCGGGAAACTCTCATCCATTATTGAGTAGCCATAATGGTAGTTTGAATAATCATTGTTACCGCTTGAAAAGCCATAACCAATGCCGACAAAGAAATCGAACGCAAAGGCATTGTCCATAATCCATTGCTTGCCAACTACCAGCTGAACTGTTCCGGAAAAAACGCTTTCACGCTCCTTTTGCGAAGATTGAGAACTGCTCCAGTCTCTCCACATCCATACATCATGGTTATAGAATCCGAGGGCAACCTCTGGTTTTATGTAACTTCCTTTAAGCACATGTGCATAGCGCATCCCGCGAAGGTAAAAATCAGGATCTTTAATCAGTTTGTACCCGAATTTAGTAAAAGCACCTCCGGCATTTCTGTCACTCGCATCTACTCCAAGACCGATAAGGCCCAGGGTAGCTTCAAAACTTCTGCCCGGTCGCAGGCTGCGCTCATAGGCAAAAGTGGTATTGCCGGTGAGTGGAGAAAGGAAGTCTATTTTGATGATATTTTTTTTGTTTTCAAGGTAGTTGGCGGGATTGGTCATTTCTTTCTCGAATTCCATTTCCTGTCCGTTTTCAAAAATAATCTTAATGATTTTGTCTTTATCAATGGCAAAAAGTACATCCGCAGAATATTCCGGCAGATTATACTTAACCTCATCAATTCCAATTTCTCTGATTTTACACTTGATCAGTTCGTTGTTTTTCTTCATGATCATATCCTGTGCTGTTGCGACATTGCCAAAAAGCAGAAACATCAGCAGCATTGAGAAAATTGTTGTTTTCATAAAGCGGATTGTTGCGTTAAATACTTTTAAAAAGAGGAATCTGAGACAGAATTTTTGTAAAACAAAGTTCAGCAAAGGTTCAACAACTATGCCAGAAATGCAAGGTGTTTTTAAATAATGTTTAATGGATAAATATTAATAAAATCCTTACTTTTGCACTCCCCAATAATTCGGAGAGATGCCAGAGCGGTCGAATGGGGCGGTCTCGAAAACCGTTGTACTCTCACGGGTACCAAGGGTTCGAATCCCTTTCTCTCCGCAACCAGATCAAGGTGCCCCGCGCAGCGGGGCATTTTTATTTTCTCAGCCAGGCAAGCCAAACTCGTTTGAGCTTGCCAGACTGAGAAAATAAAAACAACAACCCGCAGGGATGTTGCCTTGATCTGGTTGACGCTCCCCCTCTGCGGATCACCGGAGGTAATCCCCTTAAGCCAAACTCGTTTGAGCTTGCCTGGCTGAGAAAATAAAAACAACAACCCGCAGGGATGTTGCCTTGTATCTGGTTGACGCCCACCCTCTGCGGATCACCGAAGGTAATCCCCTTAAGCCAAACTCGTTTGAGCTTGCCAGACTGAGAAAATAAAAACAACAACGCGCAGGGTTGTTGCCTTGGTCTGGTTGACGCTCCCCCTCTGCGGATCACCGAAGGTAATCCCCACAAGCCAAACTCGTTTGAGCTTGCCAGTCTGAGAAAATAAAAACAACAACCCGCAGGGTTGGTGCCTTGATCTGGTTGACGCCCCCCTTTGTGGATCACCGGAGGTAATCCCTGCAAGCCAAACTCGTTTGAGCTTGCCAGTCTGAGAAAATAAAAACAACATCCCGCAGGGATGTTGCCTTGTATCTGGTTGCCCCCCCCCTTCGCGGATCACCGGAGGTAATCCCTGCAAGCCAAACTCGTTTGAGCTTGCCAGACTGAGAAAATAAAAACAACAACCCGCAGGGTTGTTGCCTTGATCTGGTTGATGCACCTCCTATGCGGATCATTGGTCGTCCAGAAACAGGATATGAGGATGGTAATTAACTTTGTGCAATCCCGGCTTATATTTATTATTTTCCGGTGGTCGGGCGGAGTCGAGACCACCGGAATCTCGCGCAAGACATGCGAAATTCAGAGCCATGAAAGGGCGCAATAATAACACAGTGGCGAAGCCATGTGAAGCACTTCTCACATTACCCGGAAACCCTACTTTACAAATACCCAGTTATCCTTGTCTGACATTTCATCCATATAGCTGTATCCTTCGTAATCAAATAGTTTTAGCTCCTCAGGATTGGTAATCTGTTTGTCAATAACAAACCGTGTCATTAATCCCCGGGCTCGTTTTCCGTTATAACTGATAAATTTGAACTTTCCGTTTTTAAATTCATTAAAAACAGGAGTTACAATCCTTGCTTTTGTCGCTTTAAAATCAACTGCTTTTGAATATTCTTCTGAGGCCAGGTTTACCAGAATATTATTGCCTGATTCTTTGATGGCTTGTTTTACTGCTTTGGTGATTTTATCGCCCCAGAACTGATACAGATTTTTAAACCCTTTCCCTTCGAGGCTTGTTCCCATTTCGAGGCGATAGGCCAGCATAAGGTCGTTTGGTTTCAGCAAACCGTAAAGTCCGGAAAGAATACGCAGATGTTTGCCGGCAAATTCTATCTGTTCATCGTTCAGTTCCCAGGCTTTAAGTCCTTCATAAACATCGCCTTTAAAGGCTGAAAGCGCAGGTCGTGCTTTTCCGGCAGGGTAAGGGTAATGCCATTCGCTGTAGCGGAGTGCATTTAATTCGGCGAGTTTCGGACTGATATCCATAAGTTCAGCAAGATCGCGCGGACCCATTTTACGGAGCTGGGATGCCAGTTTTTTCGACTGTGAAATCAGTTCAGGGTCATTGCCCGGTTTTATGGTTGACAAACTCCCGAAATCGAGGGTTTTGCTGGGCGAAATAATTATAAGCATTGATCAGCAATGAGATAGATAACTTATTTTAGTGTCAATTTAAAAACCGAAGCGGTTGTTCCCGAATGGAGAAGCAGGATTGGTGTATGGATTGTAAAAGTTGCTGTTGCCCTGTTCCATTCTTATTTCCGCGCCAATGTGCATATTATCACCAATGCGGTAACCTACGCCAACACTCATTCCCTGAGCTTCCATTCTGATATTGTCGGCGTTGAGTCTTTCGTTGAAAGCCGGATTTATGGTCTTGTAAGCCGATCCGGTAAGGGTTAGCCTGTCGTTAACCTGATAAGCACCGCTGGTGAAAATGGTGAAAGTGGTCAGATTTCCTGAAACAGGAGAAAAACTTCCTTCATTGTTCAGCATCATTGTGTTGCTGAAAGTTGTATTGTTGATGACAGCTCCTGCGGATAAGGTGAACTTTTTGCTCAGCTGCTGATTAAACGATGGAGCCACATAGGTGTTGAACAGACTTCCACCCCCAAAACCGCTGCTGAAACCAGCGCCGGTCTGCAGATTAAACTTCGCGGGCGTCATGCTGTTCTGCAAACCATATGAATTTCCAAAGCTCGTGTATGGACTAAATCCATAATTGTAGATCTGAGCCTGGGTGTATAATCCAGCCATAAAAAGAAGTAAAGCGAGTATGTTCCGGAGTTTCATGGTGATGATGTTTTGGAATGGATAAAAGTAAGCAAAAACATGGAGAAATCAAGGAATAATTTCCAATTTCTAATTTCTAATTTCTAATTTCTCTCGTTATCGCTTCGCGCTCCCGAGACAAGCAATTTCTAATTTCTAAAACCAAACATCTGAGCACCAATTTACAATTTCTAATTCAATGTCGTTTAGTTAAGGCTTCAGATTTGTAGAAAAAGGAATCTTTGAATCCTTGAATCCTTGAATCTTTGAATCTTTGAATCTTTGAATCCTTGAATCCTTGAATCTTTGAATCTTTAATCACTTCACCACCTTCGCACTCCCAACCGTCTTATCTTTATACACCAACCTCAACAGATACATTCCCGGCACCCACCGTTCTGCATCGAACTGCACC
>WSXX01000045.1 GCA_009773515.1 Bacteroidota bacterium | reverse complement strand
TCTTCGTCAGATTCGGTTACTGTGCCTTGCTCAACCAGGGTAATAATGGCAAAGGCCAAAGGTTGATTTGTGGTGCTGTCAGTAACCGTTCCGCTGATATCAGAGTTGGCTGTTTCCAGCTCATTAAACTGCGACTTGCCTTTTTTACGGGCACGCAGTGTGAACCACTCCCTGTAAAGATCAGGTTGTTCATCTTCTACGGTAAGTACAAGAGGGTCAAGCTGATCTCTTACAATGTTATTGCAGGTTTTAAGCAGGGTGTGGATCGCTTTGCGATCTGACTTCCTTACATTTAACTGCACTTTGGTGTTGTCAACTGTTACACTGAAATCTACAATCATCTGATTAAACGCCGCAAATAACTCAGGTGTAATGCCAAGTCCTGTCATTATTTCAGTGTGAGGTGTCATCTCCTCAGATAAATGTACTGCCATTTCGCGCAGCAGAAATGCAGAAGCATTTTTTAGCTGCGAACGATAAAGCCTTAATGTGTAAAGCAGCGATGCATCGCCCGTGCGTGATGCTACAGTTGTTCCAACCCCAATCATTGAACGAAGCTTTCTTGCAAATTCTATCTGCTTGTTCATTTTGGGCTGATGCACTGTAGAAACAGGACGGGTTAATTTCGATAACAAAGCCGAAAGTTGACTATTGTGTTCTGAGAAGGAATTCATCACAGCTATTGCTTCCTGATTTCCTTCAAAGGCCTGCTGATAACTTTCAAGTGTTATCTGCATGGACTTGTACTTTTGATGACGAATCCGTATTCGTTTCATGCTGATGTGTTTTAAATGTTTTGCAATCTTTTAATAATTTCAGGCTCAAGGCCTGTTGGGCCACCTTAACGGGCGATTACAATACATAAACGCTCATTTGATGAGGATAACATGCAGCACATGCACTATAAAGCACTTAAAATGCTTCGGTTAAGTTGCACCGGTTTCCTTATCGGGGGAGGCACACCCGGCTAAAGCGATTTTATTGTATTGCTACAATCGCCTTGCCTGGTATATTATTAAAAGATATTTGGGGGAGGCAGACCCTGAGAGTCTTTACCCAATAGTTTGTGCGTGTGTAAACGCACATCGGGTGTATAAGGATAAACTTTAGGAGGGCATAATACTTTATCATCCGGATGTTTTAATCCGCTGGAACGAACGACAGTAACTTTGTATTCACATTGATAAATAATATCATAAATCTGCGAATCAGAAATATGTTCCTGGCTGAGATGCAGCGCCTGTTTAAACTGCTCAATGTATTCGGCTTTACCGAACCAATCCGCAGCATAATCCCGGTCATGTTTCTCTATCTGCATCTGCTTCTTGTTCATTTCAGTTTGTTTATTCAGCCTGCTGATTGTTTGTTAATCAGGCTATAAGCTACTTCCGGCATAGGAATAATCTGATTGCCAAGATCGCAGCGGGTATTTATTACAGTGGTAAGCTCCAGGTACTTTTCAGTAGCTTCGGCAATGGTAAGTAAATTGGCTTCATACATTTCGCCAAGCAGATTGCTGTACTTTAAGGTTGTAACATTTACTTTTCGGGCAATATCAATTACATAGGGATCTGATGTGATCAGCAGATAATTGTATTGCCACGCCATAAATATTACTGAACAGTCAGTCCGCGAAATTCCGGGATAATCCTGCCTCATTTTCAGAAAAGCTGTGTAATCTCTTTCCATAAATTTATTAACAGTAATTAGTCCTGAGGCCGTTAAGCCTTCAACTTCAAACCTGGTTGCATCGTCAAGTCCTTTGCATGCCAGAGAGGTTGTATGCAGATTATAGCCAAGCTTGGTGAGGGGGGATAGGAGCTTTAATTTGCTCATATCCCGCAAAGTGCTTGCGTCGCAAGTAAGGTTATTAGTCATTGTCGGTGTAGTTTTTGATAAGTTCGTCAATATTAATTCCGGCCAGTTCCGCGGCTTTGGTCAAAGAAATATTACGCTCTGATATTGCCCGCGAAAGCATCTTATCAAATCGTGTGGCATTATCAATCATGGTATTATTTCCTATATGCATCTCCATAGGGTCTTTTCTTACCATTTCGAACAAGGGGATTAATCTGTTTTTAGACATAACACCCAGTTCGCTGGTTCTTTTTGCAAATGCTACCGCCGACATACCATAGGTATCTTTCATAATTCCCAGTTCAAGTTTTGAGAAGCTGGTGCGGTAGGTGCCAAAATCTCTGAAGTAAGTCTGATCGGGAATAAGCACCGCACCTCCAAAATTAAAACACAGTATTTCAATCTGAGAATCGGTAAGTTCAGGATCAAATTCAAGCAGTATATGTGCCAGTTCATGAAGGGCGGTTAAACGTTTGCGCTCGGTGGTGGCACTTTTTCTTACAACTATTATAGGGATACTTCCGTTGGCATGGGCTGAATAACCTTCAAAATCTTCGTCCGAATCAATTTCGATAACCTTTATTCCATAATTTTCAAGCAATTTCATCACTGCAGGCAAGTGGTTGTGACCCAGATTCCACTTTTCGTGCAGGATATTGGCAGCCTTTTCAACATCTTCTCTGTTCCTTATAATCATACCCTTAAGCGGATTTTCAAAGGTGGTGCTGATGTTGAGCAGTTGCTCCAACTCAAGGTATCGTTCAATATGTGCCGTTATGATCTGTTTGAGCGATTCTTCGCGGCGTACGCCAAGGTTATTGTTTGTTCTGAATTTTACACCTGAAATGCTTACTGTAAGGGGGCGGAAAAAGTAATCGACATCCAGTCCAAGCTTTTCGGCCAGAAGTTCAATAATTTCAAACTTTGGCATCATCACTCCTTTCTCATACCTGGCAATAGCCGTTTTGGTAACTGCACTGTCGATAAGGGCAACCAGTTTATCCTGTGACAAACCTGCCTGCATCCGTGCACTTAGCAAATGTTTTTCCAAATATTTCATTCATCATATGACTTGATTTTAATTTGTGTGTCCAATAATTGCAAATATATGGCAATTGTAAACAAGAAAATAAAGGAACAAAAGAAAATTATTAACATTTTTATAATATGATCAAAACTTCATAACTTACTAATAACAAGCTATATAGAGTAGTATAAATGATGTGAATAGAGTTTTATTAACAATTGGTTCTTTCTTCAAGCAGTTATAATTGCTTCTATTTCTTCCTATTTGTAAACATCTAATTGATATTTCGTCTTTTTCTGCTTGCTGGTAGGTATGTTGTTTCATCTGAATCTTGATTTAATTTTTGTGGCAACACGATTGACTCTTGGGTGAACACGATTGTCTCTTGGGTGAACACGATTGTCTCTTGGGTTAACACGATTGTCTCTTGGGTGAACACGATTGTTTCTTGGGTGAACACGATTGACTCTTGGGTGGACCCGATTGTCTCTTGGGTGAACACGATTGTCTCTTGGGTGAACACGATTGTTTCTTGGGCTTACTAAGTGAAAAACGAAAAACGAAAAATGAAAAGTGAAAAATTGCTCGAGGAATATGGAACGGTGTGAGACAAAAGCCATTTGGGTGGCTCAAAAGCCACTCACCAACCAAGCTCACCAACCAAGCTCAGCACAGGTTACGCGAATGTTTCAGTAAAATCGCCTGGCGGAGAAGATTCTGGCGTTCGATTTTATACTATAATATATAGGTGTCTTTTTCATCCAAGCACACCTATATATAAGGTGTAATTCCGCCACCGGATTTAAATTCGATTTAAACAGGGTTTGAATGGTGTTTAAATGGCGTTTAAAATTTGATATTGCTTGTGTGATAATTAGGATATTTAAAAAGTTGTTATATTTGGGGCGAAAATATGAATTGTTGATGAACACATATGGTTTGTTAGCAAGTCGAATATATTCATAATACTGCGTGTACGCATTTTTTTAGTCCCATACATTACTAAATTTAAACTTTAACCAATATGAAAAAAAAGTTCGTGTTCATTGTGCCTTTAGTGTTCTTTACTTTATCTGTTTTAAGCCAAAATCTAATGCCTGCACCTGAAGATAAAGCAGTTGTGTATTTTGTAAGAACAAGTTCATATGGATTTGCAATTAACTTTAGTTATTTTGATAGCACTACACTTATTGGAGTTTTTAATGGGCCTAAGTACATCAGGTATGAATGTGAACCAGGCCAACATTTGTTTTGGGCAAGATCTGAAAACCGGGATTTTGTAGAGGCTGAATTAGAAGCAGGAAAGATATATTTTATTGAGGCGCTTGTTAAAATGGGTGCAGTAAAAGCAGGAGTTGAGTTAATACCTGTAAATGCCGATGATACTAAAAAGATGGAGAAAATCTTTAAACTTCTGAATAAAAAAACTTCCGAATCATATACGGAAGATGAGCTTAAGAACGAAACGATAAGGCTTCAAGGTGCAATAGACAGAGGCCTGGATAAGTATGAAAAGGATAAGAGCTCTGGCGTTAAATATCCAAAATTGCTAAAATCAATGTATTATAAAGGTGTTGAGTTATAAAAGCTAGTTAGTTGTCAGACTTAGAAAAATAGCAACAGTCAGAAAATGACTTGACCAAGCGGAATTTAGCTTCGCTGAGCCTGCCTGTCTGAAGCAGTCTGGCAGGCTCGTCCGCTAAAGCGTCCTCGGTTGTAATTCCGATTTGCACACTATTGAATTTGCAATTCAATATTCCGCCGGTTACATAGTTCCAACCATTTCAGAAGATAGAGACCTCTTTAATTGCCACGAATGCACGAATGAATGAAAACCCCGGATAAGCGGAATTTAAGCTTCGCTGAGCTTAATTGAGTCTTTTTCCTAATGTGATAATGGTTGGAGGATGATTATGAGATTACCTTCGGTGAGCTCACCGTCTTGGGCAGTTCGGTTCCTCCCACGAAAAAACGGGTTCGGAATGACGGCTTTACGGGGCATATGGAAAGGGCGGAGGCCGTGGCGGCTTCGCGATTATGAGATTCCTCCCTCTCCTGTTTTTACTGACAAGCCCGTCATTCCGAACGGAACAACGTGGAGTGAGGAATCTGCCAAATTAGTAGCCCGAACTGAACAAACAAGCAACACCCAGCAATAATTCAGACTCCATTTCTATACCATAATATATAGGTGTCTTTTTCATCCAAGCACACCTATAAATATAAGGTGTAATTCCGCCACCGGATTTAAATTCGATTTAAACAGGGTTTGAATGGGGTTATAAATGGCGTTTAAATGGTGTTTAAAAATTTGAAAATGCTTGTGTGATCGTTGGGATATTTGAAAAGTTGTTACATTTGTGGTGAGAATCTGGGTTGTTGATGCAAGCCTATTGATTGTTAACAAGTCAGATATAAGCGCAATGTTGCGTATATCCACACGGTTATATGCGATCTTGAGTAACCAGAGTAAACTACAAAAAAACTAAATTTGACATTATGATAGAGATAAACAAAGAACTGTTATCGCCTGACTTGACACAGAAGATAAAAAATCTTGAACTTGAAGTTAACGAGTTTAGAGATACTCCTCTTGACAAAATTGCACTTGAAAAATTAAGAGAACACTTTCGGACACATCATATTTATCATAGTGCGGGAATAGAAGGAAACAGACTTACAATGGCAGAAACTGCTATTGTATTAAAAGAAGGAATTGATATTTCAGGCAAACCTCTAAAAGACAGCATTGAAGTTAAAAATTTAGGTCTTGCTTTTGACTTTTTGTATGACCTTTCACAACAAGATGTTCCAATTTCAGAAAACTACATAAAACAGATTCATAAATTAATCATTGGTGATGACCCGTCTTTAAGTCCAGGAGATTATAGAAATATTGGTGTAATAATCACAGGTTCTGAACACCGACCGCCAGAACCATTTGAAGTTCCAATAAAAATGATGGAATTAGTTGAATGGATTAGAGAAAATGAAAATCAAAACCCAATTATCGTTGCTGCTATTGCTCATCACGAGTTTGTAAAAATCCATCCATTTAAAGACGGAAATGGTCGAACTGCAAGAGTATTATTAAACTTAATTCTTTTAAAGAAAGGTTTTCCGATTTGTAATATAAGAAGGGATGAAAGACCAATGTATTATGAAGCATTATCACTTGCAGACACGGGCGTATATGAACCAATTGTAGAAGTAGTAGCTGAAAACTGCTCTACTCTATTCTCTGAATACATCAGATTAAGAGACGAATCAAATAGACTTAAAGAATGGGCTAAGAAAATTGGAAATAAAGACCAACAAGCAAGACTATCTAAAACAAAGACGGAGTTTGAGCTGTGGTTAAATAAAGTGAACCAAATAAAATTAGAATTCAAACAAGCAGTAAATATATTGGACGACTCGATTGAGTCATATTATATTAGCTTTTACGAATATCCTGCTTTGACACTTGAAAAGTATCAACAACTGAAAGAAAATGGGATAGCACCTGCGACTAATTTCTTTTCAATAAGATTTCATAATAAAGACACAGACAGAATTGTTGCGACCTTTATGTTTAGATTTTTCAGGAATATTGACAAGTATCCATACGCAAAAACTGCAATTCCTTTAGAACTAAACTACTTTGACAAGGAATCAGATGACTTTAATTTTATTGGATATTTCAAAAAAGCCAAGAAAATCGAATTAAGGTCGTTCTATATAAATGAAAAAGGAGAAACTGTTGTTCGGTTTATCAACCCAAAAGACGAGAAATATTATGAACACGAAACAACATCAGAAAGAGTAACAGATGTGGTAATGAAGTTTTTTGACCAAGTTTTTGAGAACATAATTGGACTATAAAGAAAGAAAGAAAGAAAAACTTCTGCTAACAGGCGTTTGGCTCAATGGCAGGTTCAGTGGTTAATTGAACATTCTACCTCATATCAACTTTTGTGCTATGTTGACAGTTTTGTGCTCCGAAATCCGCTTCTTCGCAAAGCCGCAAAACATTGTGGCAATATTGTGAAACACTGATAACCAAATATAAATGAGCAGAATAGACATAGAGACTGAACTAAATTCTGAAGAATATAAGCGAGAATTGACAAGACTAATTGAAATGAGAATGTCAGTTATTTATTGTCTTCATTTCTGCTATGCAAATTCAACCAGAGATGGAGTTAGTGGCGAAAGGAATTTTTTCCTTAGAATGCTTGATGACATCCTGCAATCCATTATTTCCATTGAAATGCTCGCTAAAGAAGGCATTGTAAATACATGTAAACGAGAATTAAGGTATTTGGTGGAATTATCTATTAAAAGTCATTTTGTCGTTGCCAATAGTAAAAAAACAAAGTTTGTAGATCAAGTGAAAGAATATGAAGACCTGTTAAATTCTTCAAATATAAATCCAATTAACACCTTATTTCTTGATTACTTTGAGCCAGAAATTCAGAAAGAGTTCAAAACTTTTACTAAGAAGCTTTATGGATACTTATCTAGCTATTCCCATTCAACAACACATCAAATTATAGAAAGGTTGGAAAGAGCAGAGAATCAGAGAAGCATTGGTTTTGAAGGAACTGCAGAACTAAGGACATTAAATAATGACTTTGAAAAAGTGTTAATTGTTGTAATTGTATTTATTTTTCATTCAGTTGCGCAATATGTTGTTGGTGATTTCATGGTTGAACCTAACGGTGAAACCTTAAAATGGTATTTTAACAAGTCGAGATATATTAATCTGATTGATGAAAAATTTGACTACAAATTTGCAAGACAAGACAAATTGTTAAGACTAAAGCAAGAAAGAATAGATAGACTGAAGGATTAAATACTGCCACTATTAAATAGGACTCTGAGCGGTCTGCAATTCCGGCTCATCAAAAGCTTTACGCAAACAGGCACATGGTGGTACGGCGAAAAATTGTATTTTTAATGGGTATTCCGGAAGCCGAGATGATTAGGATTTTAAATGCCTGCCAGCGCAAAGCTTCACACATATTACTTAATTTGAAATGAAGAAAATAACCAAGAATCAAATAACAGATTTAAAGATAAAACTTCCTTCTCTTCAAAAACTAATTAAAAAGGAAGACACAGACTATCAAATGATTTTTGTGAGTGTTTTTGACCATTGGCTAACACAGAACGAATTTGAACCCGATATTCACACTGAAGACCCAAAGGAAATTGCAGAAAGACGAGAAAAATTACAAAAATTTATAGTAGGATTGTTCAATATGACTCCGATTTTTACATGGAAGACTAAAAGAAATAATCGATTTTTCCTTTATCCTCTTGAGACAGAAAAACAAATATTGAACAAGTGTGAAATTCAAAATCAGCATGGTGAAACAGGTCATCGATATGACATTATACTTCCTGAATTAAAGGCAGTTTATAGCGAAGAATGGGATTGGACAAATATTATTTGGTTTAGAGACCGAGAAAAACTTCAACCTTTGATAGAACTTGCTGAAAAATCAGGACTTTATATATTGAAAAAATGAAAAACTAAGCACAATAAATATGACTCTGGTGGTCTGCAAGACCGGCTCATCAAAAGCTTTACGCAAACAGGCACATTGTGGTACGGAGAAAATTTGTAATTTTAACGGGCATTCCGGAAGCCGAGAAAATTGGTGATATTAAAAGCCTGGAAGCGCAGAGCTTGGGACGCTAGCGGTAATTCTGAACCTGAACGAACAACACTATTATATGACAGATAAAGAGAAAATTTCGGACCTATTAAGCTCTAAGCCACTTTATAAAAAAGTGCTTGTTGACATTAATTTTTTTAACAAGCCTACTGACATTGAAGAATTGAGCTTTTCTTTTTATTGCCCAACTGACAAAAGTAATCAAACCTTTAAGCTCAAATTAGAACCTTCTAATCTACTTAGAATAGCGGCGAGTAAATTGGTTTATCATCAGTATGAGAGTTCATTTGAAAGTTTTGATGAAAAAAATAGAAAGTTTAAGTTTACTCAACATTATTCAGCAACTTGTCAATATTGTAATAGTTATGCAGTTCATTTTCTACTCCAAATTGAAACTGAAAATCCAATACCAGTAAGTACTCTTCAGACAGACAAAAGTGTAATTCGCTATCAGTTTGTTAAAAAGATTGGACAATCTCCTCCTTTTCAAATTACACCTGATTCCGATTTAATGGATTTTCTTATTAAGGAGGATCAAGACAATTACAAAAAGGCTCTAATATGCCGTTCACAAGATTATGGTATTGGGGCATTTGCATATTTACGACGAATAGTTGAAAACGAGATTGTGAGAATTATTGAAGATCTTAGCCAAATTGATGGCCCTGAAAAAGATAAAATAATCTCTCTCTTAATAACTTTCCGAGAGAATCACATTATGACAAACCTAATTGATGGCATCTATGACTATTTGCCAAGTTCTTTAAAAAATCTTGGAAATAATCCATTTAAGGTTTTGTATGGACAATTATCGGGTGGAATTCATGAATTTTCCGAAGAAGAGTGTTCTATTAAAGCAGAACAAATTGATACACTATTAAAGTTCGTTGTAAAAAAAATAAGAGATGAAAACTCAGTAGTTAGAGCTGCAAGAGATGCAATGAAGAAACTAATCTGAAAGAAAACCTACCACTAATAAATATGACTCTGGTGGTCTGCAAGACCGGCTCATTAAAAGCTGTACGCAAACAGGCACATTATGGTAAGGAGAAAAATTGTAATTTTAACGGGCATTACGGAAGCTGCGAAGAATGGTAAATTTGATGCCTGCCAACTCAAAGCCCCGGCCATTGGCGGTAATATTAAGAGCGCAATTATCAAACATTAACTGTTAATATCTTTTAATTTTTGCATAACACGAGTTACCGCTCTGAAGAACAAACCTTTTGAATTATTTTAAAAGTTTCATCCTCTTGCTTTGTAATATACTTACGGCTTTAGCTATTTTTAATATATAGCTACAATTAGGAATTAAGACACTCTGTCAATTTCACCCAAAGGATTATTTTTATTCCTTGATGCACCTTATTGATAAACCAGATTCCGGATATGCAAGGGAGGAAGTCAGTTTGACCTTGTTATAATCTATTGACCTGATCCTATAACCTTCGACGCCAGGGGAAGATGACCACCAGAAAGCAGACAAGCCGTTATTTGAAAAAGAACCTGAAATGCTTCTTCCTCCGGCAGGTAATGCATTAAATCCTGTTTTATTCTGAAAATTTGCCAAATCAGTGTTTCCCGGTGTCATGGGTTCTGATGAAACCTCCCAACCTGATGCTGAAGCCAATGCTTTTGCAATATAATTATTTGTATTACTATCATCATCGGTATCAATACTATTGTCTGCATTATAACCATGATTCTGAAGATAAATGCACAATGTATTCCAGTCAGCAGCAGTTGGAACACGCCAACCTTCTGGGCATATATTTCTGGTGTCTAGGATAGCATATTGGTTATATAACAAACCATTTATGGCTGCTAAACTATCAGAATCAAGGTATTTACACCATGCGCCAGCTCTTGAATGAACCCATTCAGATGATGACTTAATATTAAGAATATCATCTCCATTCCGGTATTTAGTAGCCCTAAGGTTTTCAGTTAACCAGGTTTGTGAACCTATTACTACAGAATGATAGAGATTGCCATTAGCATCGCGAATCCCTTCTTTATTTTGATCTTTCTCGCAGCCGGATACCATAATGATAATAGAGAAGATCATGATTGACATGAAAATTTGGGCAGTGTTGATTCTCATAATTATTTTGTTTTTGACGAAGGGAAATTACAAAAAAAATAATTAGAAATACTTTTGTCCGGCAAAAATGAAGAGTTAGAAAGTTTTATGAAAACTAACCAACTCTTCATGCAGTTTTGAGTCACTTTTCCAGACCATTTACCCAATTATTTAAAAGGTCTTTAAAAGGTCTTTAAAAGCTCTTCAATCAATCCTTCCTACCTCCCCCCCAACCATCTCACCCCACTTTTTCCCACCCCTCCATTGCTATTGAAAATTATAGAGCTATATTTGCCTGAGTATGTTACCCGTGTTCAATTTTATTACTTTTCATAGCCATTTGCATTTAAAATTTATCTGAGAATGATCTTAAAGGAATTAAAACCCAGGAAGGCGCTGAATAAAGCATTTTTGAAAGTTAAACCCAACCGGACTGAAATCGATAATTTCAAGTCGAACCTTATTGCTTTACTCAACAGAACCAACGATACCGAAAGCGAAGAGTTTCATAAAAATCTGGTTTCTGATTTTCTGAAAGATACTTATTACAAACAAAATCATTTTATAAATACCAAGGGACGCAACGACCTGGTTATTCACAACGGACAGAATGCCGGAAGTACGGTTGGGGTGATTATTGAAGCCAAAAAGCCAACCAACAGAGCGGAAATGATTTCACCAGGGAATATAAATGTGAAAGCGTTTCAGGAACTGGTGCTTTATTATCTGCGCGAAAGAGTTACCCTGAAAAACCTTGAAGTAAAACACCTGATTGCCACAAACATAAACGAATGGTTTATTTTTGATGCAACGCTGTTTGACAGGTTGTTTGCCCAAAATAAAAATCTGATAAAACTATTTAATGACTTTGAAGCAGGGCGGCTGGCAGATACAAAAACCGATTTCTTCTACAAACAGGTTGCTGAACCGTTTATTGCCGATATTAAGCATGAAATTGAGTTTACTTATTTCGATATCCGGGAATATGACAAACCATTGCGCAACAATGATCGTAAAGATGATAATAAGCTTATCTCATTGTTCAAGTTGCTTTCTCCCGAACATCTGCTGAAACTTCCGTTTGCAAACGACAGCAATAGCCTCGACAAACGTTTTTATACCGAATTGCTGCACATCATTGGCCTGACTGAAACCAAAGAAGGCGGCAAAAAATTAATTGACCGGAACAAACCCGGCAGCAGATACACCGGTACAATACTGGAAGATGCAATCATTCAGCTTGACAGCCTCGACAAACTGAGCCGTCTTGAAAAACCAAGTGCGTTTGGCAGCACTACGCAGGAAAGATTATTCAATGTTGCCCTTGAACTCACAATTACGTGGATAAACCGGATTCTGTTCCTGAAGTTGCTTGAAGCCCAGCTTATTGCTTATCATAAGGGCAACAAAGCATACGCCTTTCTCAATATTGAGAATATAAAAAGTTACGATGACCTGAACAGCCTGTTCTTTCAGGTTCTGGCATGTAAATACGAAGATCGCAACGCGGATGTAAAACGTACTTTTGAGAAAGTTCCTTATCTCAATTCATCGCTTTTCGAGCCCACCGACACCGAGCAGCTTACCTTGTTTATCAGTAACCTGCAGGATAACAAAACCATACCCGTTCATCCGCAAACCGTGCTGAAAGACCAGCATGGGAAAAAGCGCAGCAATGAACTACCAACGCTTGAATACCTGTTTGGTTTTTTAGATGCGTATGATTTCAGCAGCGAAGGTTCTGAGGATATACAGGAGGACAATAAAATCCTGATCAATGCCTCGGTACTCGGACTGATTTTCGAGAAAATAAACGGGTACAAGGACGGATCATTCTTTACGCCCGGTTTTATCACCATGTATATGTGCCGCGAAACCATACGCAAAACCGTGGTGCAGAAGTTCAACGAAACCAAAAACTGGAATTGCAGCAGCATTGATGAAATTTACGACAAAATTGACGACCGGCAGGAGGCTAACGACATTGTAAATAACCTGAAAATATGTGACCCGGCCGTGGGTTCCGGGCATTTTCTGGTATCGGCACTGAACGAAATAATTGCCATAAAAAACGACCTGAAAATTCTGCAGGACCACAATGGCAGGCGACTGAAAGAATATCATGTGGAAGTGGTGAATGATGAATTGATTGTTACCGATGAAGATGGCCGCTTGTTCGAATACAATCCCACACACCGGGAGAGCCAGCGCATACAGGAAACCCTTTTCCATGAAAAACAAACAATAATAGAAAACTGTCTTTTCGGAGTTGACATAAACCCAAACTCGGTAAAAATCTGCCGTTTGCGTTTGTGGATTGAACTGTTGAAGAATGCATACTATAAAAACGAAACGGAGCTTGAAACCCTTCCGAACATCGACATAAACATCAAATGTGGTAACTCATTGGTGAGCCGGTTTACCATTGATGCCGATATGAAACAGGCCCTGAAAAAAAGCCGGTGGACAATTGACAGCTACCGGGTAGCCGTTGATACATACCGCAATGCCCACAACAAGGAGCAGAAAAGGGAAATGGAAAGGCTGATTGCAAGTATAAAATCTGACTTCAGGAGCGAAATATCGCTGAATGACCCCAAAGCCAAAAAACTTCGCAAACTTTCGGGTGAGTTGTTTCAGCTTACCAATCAGGGGCAGCTTTTTGAAATGAGTAAGAAAGAAAAGGCTTTATGGAATAAAAGAGTACAACAAATCAGCGATGAAATAAAAAAGCTTGAAACAGAGATTGAAGAAATCAAAAGCAATAAAATATTTGAGAATGCCTTTGAATGGCGTTTTGAATTTCCGGAGGTGCTGAATAATGATGGCGACTTTGTGGGTTTTGATGTGGTGATTGGGAATCCGCCGTATATAAGGCAGGAGGAAGTGAAACATTTAAGCAGCTATTTTCAATCCAAGTTTCAAAGTTTTTCAGGGAAATCAGATGTATATGTGTTTTTCTATGAAAACAGCATAAATCTATTAAAACCCAATGGCGCAATTAACTTCATAACCTCTGGTAAATTCTTTGAAGCAAGTTATGGAAAACCACTTATTGAATTTCTATTAAATAATACCGAAATAATTGAGATAATCAACTTTAACGATCTACCAGTATTTGAAGGAGTGACCGCTTATCCATTGATTTATTTTGCAATTAAGAGAAATAAAACTGATTACGACTTTAACCATTACAATTTGAATGAACTACCGATATTATCATTGAAGGAGAAACTTAACGAAGCTGAATTGTTAAACACTTCTAAAACCATCTTTACGCAAAACGACTTCAAGTTTGTTGATAATAGAATTTCAAACCTTATTGAAAAAGTTAAAATTGAAACTATTCCCATAAAGGAATTTTGTGGATTGCCTATTGTTGGAGTTAAGACAGGATTTAATGAAGGTTTTCTAACAGATTTAAAAGAAGATCGACTAATCAAGCCCTATGTATTTGGAAGAGATATTAAAAAATATAGTCCAATCAAACCCGCCAATAAAATCATATTTCCTTATAATGATGATTATTCTATTTCTGATTTAAAGGAACATCCAGAGATACTTTCATTTTTAGAAGCACAAAAGCAAAAGTTATCTCAAAGAGCAATTATTAAAGAAGGCTTGGTGAATAAAATTAAGTGTTGGTATGAATATCAGCAGATTAATAAAACAGTCGACTACAACATTGAATATATCGTTTACCCGAATGTTTCATTTGGGAGTAATTTCACTTTATCAAAGGATTGTGTTATTGATATGACAGGTTTTTTGATTAAGTCAAATAGTCGGTATTTATTGGCAATTTTGAATTCTAAACTCATTTCATTCTTAATGAATATTTGGAGTATTAGCCGGAGAGGTGGCTATTTAGAATACAAAGTTCAATACATTGAAAAAATCCCAATCAAAAATATTTCCAAGGAACGACAAAAACCATTTATTGATCTAGTGGAAAATATTATTGACAATCGTAGCATTGATAATGAAACAACTGAACTTGAAAACGAAATCGACCAATTGGTTTACCAGCTTTACGACTTAACGCCTGAAGAGATAGAAATTATTGAGAATGGGGTAAAATAGATGGAACGTACTGTAAATTAAATAAGTTTCGTGTTATGGAATACACCGGTTATGTAGTTTGTGATTGTTATCAGAAGGGCAAAACCCTTGATCCGCCGCACAAGGAATATGTGCGTTTTGATAAAAAAGGGCTACATATTTATATTCCGAAAGAGATTATGAAACAGGAAAAGAAAGTTGGATCAGAAATGGAAGCAGACTTTTATAAATGGAAAACAAACGCATGTGAGCATGAAGATATGGTTTTGGAAGAGGAATATTTTTCGAATAGTTGGGGTTGGTCAGATTTTCGGACCTTTATAAATGATTCAGGAGGAAAATTAAAGTTTCCGGTTCTGACTAAATATTTGCCTAAAACCTGTGGAGGTATTTTACGCGCATCACGTGCTAATGAAATTTTAAAAGAACTGGCTTTGCTTGAAGCCTTACGACCGGTAAGGGAACGAGTTACCCTTATCGAAATAAAGTCCGGGGATGTGCTGGCAACTTCCTCGTCTGATGAGCCCTTATTTATGTCAACTGCTTATAAGCATAATTTCTATCTTGACCGATCAGGCTTTTTTATTGTTCCCAACATTTATGGCAAAGACAGAATGAAATTTGAATTGTTCCGATCAGTGAATTTTGTTCAACACAGCCGGGGAATCGGGAAATACACTTACACCGATGTAAGCACTGGCAGCAGTATTGAATGCACCCATTGCCTTTATCCAATGCGTGGCCTTGAACCAATAGTGGATTATGAATTTGAAATCCGGTATGAGCCTGATTATGATTGGGTTCATGATATAATCAATTCGTTGAAAATCCTTGCAGAAGCTTCTGTAAAGACCGGCAACCCGGTTCATTGGTGCTGAGGTATGCGAAAATGTAGCAGTAGTCTTTCGACTTTAATGTTAAACCAATTGAAATGGCTACATTAGCTACCGCACGATTTAGTAACTTTGTCAGCTATGGGTTTAATTATTCTAAATTTAAAAATACAAAAAACGTTTTAGTATGAATGCACAAAATGTAAAAGTCACAACAACATCAGGATTTGATGGCGTTGAAATAGAAGAATATTTAGAGCCTATCACGGCCCATGTAGTAGTTGGAATGAATTTTTTCAAAGATTTCCTGGCTGGATTTTCAGATTTCTTTGGTGGAAAGTCAAAAACATATCAGAATACTTTAGCATCGATAAATGATGAAGTAATTAATGAATTAAGGAAAAAGGCATACTCGATTGGGGGGAATTGTGTACTTGGGCTTAAAATAGACAATGATGAAGTTGCTGCTCAAGGTAAATCAATGATGATGGTAACCGCATTGGGGACAGCCGCCAAAGCAAATTTTTCCAATAAATCTATGACATCCCCTGAAAATATTAAAGCTGACAGAATAACTAATGAACTTTTCAACTACTACAAACAAAAAAAGAAATATATAATTGAAAGCGAGAATAAAACACTAAGAATCAATGAAGAGTTTTGGAATTTCGTTAAATCAAATAAGGTAAGTGAATTAGCGAAATATTTGCTTATTACTTTTCTTGAATTTTCTGAATCAATTCAGGACTTCCAAAAGGATGAATTAAACAGATCTTCAAACCACTTAAGTGAATATTTATCACTCATTGATTCTGATATTGCAACAGCTTGTGTGTATGATACGCTAATGGAAGATCAAAATAGGAAAACGAGGGAAAAGTTAGTAGAGAAAATTATTGAATTGCAATTAATTGATTACAACAGAATAATTGATTTAATAAATGAACAAGATTTCAATATTCAAAAATGTGGTGTTCAGATATTGAACGCTGATAAAATAAGTTACGAAAGGTCCGACATTCTCTTCATTGATAAAATTATTAAATTAGTCGCTAGTACTTTCAATGAAAGAGGTGAAAAATCGACTAAGAAAAAAGTTTTATCCTCAAAAGAAAAGGAAATATGGATATGTGAATGCGGCAAAGAGAATGATATTGACAAAAAGTATTGCGCAGGTTGTCAAAAGGATATTTATGGATTTTTTGAGCTTGAAGTAAAGCCAAAAGAAGTGGTTGATAAACTGACAAATGAATTGGAAATATTGATAACAACATTTAAATAATGTCCGGCTAAGCGGAATTTGCAATTCCGCTTTGAACACCATTGAATTTGCAATTCAAATATATTTGCACCATTTGAGGCACTCAACAGCTGTTAAATGTAAACTATCAGATGTTTGGAGCGGCATTGCAACCGACCGAAGGGAGCTCAGCGAAGCTAAATGCCGCTCAGCTGGGTAATGCAAAGCACCCAACTATTATTCCCAGAAGGACTCCATGGATTACTTAACGTAAAACTGCACCTTTGTAAAACAAATTGAACAGATGGGACAAATGCAAGTTGACATAAACTTTAATTTTTTCTCCGATGCAAATGGTGGAGACCCCGACAGCACCAGCCCAACACTGCGGACTTACCACAAGATTTTATGGAGTAAACCTTTACCAAGTGGTAAAATCTTTGAAATATGCAATATTAAACGTGGAGTTTATTTATATCATAAGTCAGAACTAGGAGAATTCTTTTTAGGCAGCGATGCAATAACACACTCATATAAAAATCATAAACGAAAGTATTGGCTTACAAAGCAGATACCAGAAGAAGTAGATGAACTTTTTGATATAGGTTCTAAGATTGGATCGTATATTATTTTTCCAAATAATAGAATTGACGGCAAGCAAACAATCAATGGAGCACGTGGGTGTAATAGTTTAATTGATGATAGATTTGATTTAACTTTAGAATGCATTCGTCTCTTCTATCTGGGGCAAAAAAGTCCGCTTCATGACACTTTATTGAGATATAAAACCTTCTTCGATTTATTTGGCAATTTTATTGGTTATATCAACTTCTTTTTACTAGACGACATGGTTGATGAAAACCAAAAGGTAAAATTTTATTTACCTTTTAACGACTTCAAAACTCCACCAACATTTTCCGGCATTGACGGATATCTGCTGTATAAAAAAAGTGTAATGAATTTCATTAAGGCGAGAAATGAAAGAATAGAAAACTATATAAATCAACAAACAAGAGATTTTTGATGCGACATAATAACGCTTAAGCGGGAGGCGTCCACTAGATCAAACTAACTCTCCCACTAAATTCACTCAACCAATAATCCCTCATCCATTTATTTCCTTACCTTTCAATCAAACAATTTGATTAGAATCTGATCATGCCCCGCAAATACATTCTTGCCAGCAGCCTGGAAGCCATTGAATTCCATTTCGGGTCTAAATTCCCGAAAACGCTGGATTGGGAACCACTGATTGTCGTTTCACCCGGTAATAAATCGCTGATTATCACACAGGAAAACCCCGGCGAACTTACATTATCGGTTTTCGGGCTTACCCCTTCATGGGCAAAAAGCAGAATGCAGCTAATCAATGCCAGGGCTGAGGGCGATAAAAACCCGGAGAACAATCCAGACTTCAAGGGATCTAAAGCAATATTCCTGAAACCGGCCTTTCAAAAACCATTGTTTACCAGACGCTGCTTTGTAATTGCTGATGCTTTTACAGCGTGGTCTTCCGGAATCCTGCCAAAGCCATATCTGTTTTACCTGAGAGAACACAAACACCCGATTGGTTTAGCCGGCCTGTATGATATCTGGATAGACCCTGCAACCAAAACAGAAATCCATTCATTTACCATCATTACCGTGGCTGCAAATTCGCTTATCCGGGGCATACAATCATACAGAATGCCAGTGGTACTGCCTTATGGTCAGGAATCCAGATGGCTGAAACAAACCCTCAGCCTTGCAGAAATATTGGGTATGTTGAATAAATACCCGTCTAAACAGATGAACGGGTATCTCCTAAGCAATAAGATAGATCAGCCGGGGCCGTATTTGAAAGAAATGCTAAGTCCTCAGGGCCCAAGGTTGCTGTCAGAAGAACATCCTCCATCCTTACCCCAACAATCATATTATGGACATAAAAAGAAACCGGATAACAATACGCAAACGCTGGGGGAGTTGAAGCGGTAATAAGTTGAAAGCTCAAAAACTATCTTTTGAAAACCAATAATTTTTGTAATCAGTATTTTTGCTATATATTTGATGCAATAAATATACGCTCAAGCGGGTTGCGTATATATTCTGTTCATTTTCTCCGTTTTCAATTACTTAAAAATGGAATGATATTTTTACAGGGAATTGTACTTGTTGTTGATTAATAAAGAGTTGGGTGAAATTTGATGGAATGAAAATACAAGTGCAGGTATTTAAACGTTGTGCGGCATGCTAGGACGACAGTGCCGACATCAACATACAGAAAGAAAAAGACAAATAAATTAAACAAACGAATGATAAAATATTTAACACTTAAATCAATACATTCAATCCTTTTTGTAATAGTCTGTTACTCTTTCAGCATCGGACAAACCAAAACAGGATTAGAACAAATGTTTCGTTGCAGCTTAAATGACAGTAAGGGAAATCTATGGTTTGGCTCCGGTAACGGGGTTTACGGATACAACACTGAGAAAAATGACTTTACTCATTTCACAAAAAGTGATGGACTTTCCGACAATTTCGTTTCTGCTATTATAGAAGACAAAGCAGGGAATATTTGGTTCGGAACTGCTAAAGGAGTTTGTCTTTATGACGGAAAATCATTTATTGATATTACGAAAAATCTATCCGTATTCAATATCGAAATCAATTCTATTCTGGAAGACAAAAATGAAAATTTTTGGTTTGGCACAAATGGTTGGGGAGTTTATCGTTACGACCTTTCAGCAGACACGGCAGGTGGAAAATCCATTACCCATTTTACAACGAAAGACGGACTGGGTAGTGATGCTGTTCAATGTATGTTAGAGGATAAATCGGGAAACATATGGGTTGGCGAAAGAGCAGGAAGTGTGAGCCGTTATGATTCTGCTTCAAACAGATTTACTAAAGCCAACGGAGACGGCTGTTTCAGTAGTCAAATTATGAGTATTTTAGAAGATAAAACGGGGAACGTATGGTTCGCTAATTTATACAATGGTCTGTGCCGATATGATGCCAAAACAGGCGATTTTAAACATTTTACCGATAAGGAGGGAATGTGCCACAATAATGTAACTTGTTTGTATGAAGATGAAAAAGGAAATCTTTGGTTTGGCAGCGACTCTGGTAAGTCAGGCACACAAGGCGGTGGACTTTGTCGGTTTGACGGAAAGACATTTACTCAGTTCACAACAAAGGACGGTCTTAGCAATATAGATGTTTGGACTATTGTTGAAGGAAAAGACGGAAGCATATGGGTTGGCACAAAGGGTGGCTTGTTCCGTTTTCATTCTCCATCTGGCAGATTTGTAAATTATACACACAAACTTAATTAGGTAAACTTTGAGAAATAACTCATCAAATATTATTGACAATTACAAACTCTTCTGCATTGAACAAAGAGAAGCACGACCGCATAACAGCACCTACCCAAAAGTGGCGGTTCAGTGGTTAAATCAAGCTTTGTGCTTCTATCAAAGTTTGTGCTTGGTTGACAGTGAAGTGCTTCGAAATCGCCACCTTCGGGTAGCTGCAAAACGTTAGCGAAAATTGCAGAACGACACGGCATCGACATAAAATGAAAGATTATGAAACTCTATAAAGTAAAGACTAGACTTATAATTTCTGTAA
>WSXX01000018.1 GCA_009773515.1 Bacteroidota bacterium | reverse complement strand
TACGGCTATTGCCGGATTCTTCACCTTCACCTTTACCCCGGATGCGGGACAGTGTGGCGTTGAAACCACCATGGATATAGAAGTCACCGATGAGATCGTACCAACCTTCGTACAGATTGGTCCGCTTTGCCAGAACAGCACTGCACCAGATCTGCCGTTGATCTCACTGGAAGGCATCACCGGAGTCTGGACACCTGCAACCATCAATACGGCTGTCGCCGGATTCTTCACCTTCACATTTACTCCGGATGCCGGACAATGTGGTGTTGAAACCACCATGGAAATTGAAGTTACCGATGAGATCGTTCCGACTTTCGCTCAGATTGGCCCACTTTGCCAGAACAGCACAGCACCAGATCTGCCATTGATTTCACTGGAAGGCATCACAGGAATCTGGACGCCTGCAACCATCAATACGGCTGTCGCCGGATTCTTCACCTTCACCTTTACCCCGGATGCCGGACAGTGTGGAGTTGAAACCACTATGGAAATTGAAGTTACAGATGAGATTGTTCCGACTTTCGTGCAGATTGGTCCGCTTTGCCAGAACAGCACAGCACCTGATCTGCCATTGATTTCTCTGGAAGGCATCACCGGAAGTTGGACACCTGCAACCATCAATACGACTGTAGCCGGAACCTTTACCTTCACCTTTACCCCGGATGCCGGACAGTGTGGCGTTGAAACCACCATGGAAATAGAAGTTACCGATGAGATCGTTCCGACTTTCACACAGATTGGTCCGCTATGCCAGAACAGCACAGCACCTGATCTGCCATTGATTTCACTGGAAGGCATCACCGGAGTCTGGACACCTGCAACCATCAACACAACTGTTGCCGGAAACCGATGAGATCGTTCCGACTTTCGTACAGATTGGTCCGCTATGTCAGAACAGCACAGCACCAGATCTGCCGTTGATCTCACTGGAAGGCATCACCGGAGTCTGGACGCCTGCAGTGATAAACACCTCTGTGATTGGTTCAAGCACTTATACCTTCACCCCGGGTTCGGGTCAGTGTGCTGTTGCATCAACCATGGAGATAGAGGTAACGAATGAAATTGTACCTGAATTTATTGCAATCGGACCGCTATGTATTGACAGCGATGCACCTGACTTGCCACTTACATCAGAAAACGGAATAAGCGGAACCTGGAATCCAGCAACTATCAATACTGCAGTTGCCGGCATAACCACTTATACCTTTACCCCGGATGCCGGACAGTGCGCAGTTCCTGCGGTGATGATAGTCGAAGTTTCCAGCCCAACCATCATCGCAATTGACCTTGAGCCAACCACATTCTGGCTGCCAAATGGCGTTGCTACAATTATTGCCGATGGCACAGCAGTTCCTTTGGTTTATTCAATCACAGGCAACGGAGCCGACTGGCAATCAGAAAATGAATTTAATGATCTGGCAGCCGGTCCTTACACTGCATGGGTAATGGATGCAAACGGTTGTATGGATTCAATGTCGTTTGAAATCCTTAACAGGGTAGAAGGAGATGTAATTCTGACTGCCGATACGGTTTCATTCTGTATGAACATTCCGGTAATAATTCCTGTAGATGGAAATAATTTCACCGAGATATCATCCTTCTATATTGAGCTGGAATTTGATCCATCAGTAATGAGCTTCAACTCCATCGAACAGATTCACCCGGCTCTTGCAGGCGGAACCTTTAGTCCGGGTATTGTTGGAAATATTCTGCAGATCAGATATTCTATATTCTCGGGGTCTGCTACTGTTCCCAATGGAGCGAGTCTCTTCTCACTTAACTTTGATGCTTTGCAACCCGGCTTAAGCGAACTGCGCTGGAACCTTATCAGTTGCGAAATATTCGAATCAAGCGGTCAGCAGGTGCCTGATATTTATGTGAATGGTCAGGCAGAAATTTATCCAGCTCCAACAATTTATGCATTTGGCAGCGGAGAATATTGCGAGGGCGACAGCCTTACCCTTCAGGTAGGTACATCATCTGCAGAGCAGTTGTCGTGGGTATGGACTGGTCCTACAGGCCATCAGCACCTTGAACCTGAATGGCAACTGGGAGCGCTAGGCATGAACGATAACGGGCAATTTACTGTGGAGGCAACAAATCCATATTTCTGCAGTGATACCAAAACTGTTGATCTGGTGATAAATCCTAAACCTATTATCTATCTGGGTTATGCCGATACCATTTGTTATGGTCAGGCAGCATTGCTTGATCCAGGCAGTGGTTTTGAAACCTACCTGTGGCACGATGGAAGCACCAATCAAACCATACTGGTTAGTGACCCGGGATTGTATTTTGTAAGTGTTATGGACGAAAAGGGATGTAGTGCGGTGGATTCAGTCGCCCTGATTCCATGTACCATCGATCTGCTGATACCCAATGCGTTTACACCAAACAACGATGCGCTGAATGATATTTTCAGGCCAATCTTCAGAGGTTGGGAGCCAGGTAAATATTATATGCAGATTTACAGCCGCTGGGGACAACTTATTTTTGAATCAACTGCGTTCGAACAAGGTTGGGATGGAACTGTTGATGGCGTTCTTGCACCTCCGGGGGTTTATACTTATGTGATTTCTTTCGAAGCTCCTTCGTATGTAACACGTATAGTTTCCAGTCCGGTAACGGGAAGTGTTACGCTGATAAGGTAGGAAGGGAAGTTCGTTTTTTGATTGGAACCGTGAGTACGCAATGTGTGGATTTTTCTCACATTGCTCTAAACCTGAAAGAAGGTTGTGCTTAACTTTTAAATGATCGTTCCTTTAACCTTTTCCGCACGTGCGAAATCCCGTAGGGATTGCCCAGCAATAACCCCAATGCAATTGGGGGTTGAGCAGTACGAACTGAAAAACATAACCCTGTAAGGGTTCCCCCATGAAAAAGGGCAACCCTTACAGGGTTGTTTTGCTTGCCGATTCATTAACCCCCGGCTGGGCAAGCCGCACCGGGGGTTTCCGAAGTATCGGAATGTTCCATATTAAAGGGAAACTCCTAACGGAGTTTTTCAGCAGACCCTAATTAATGTCCTTACCTTTGTCCTTACCTTTGGTACATATTTTGTGCAACAATTGATTCGGACATAAAAATCTGAACTGGAACTCAGAACAATCATTTTGTGTGCCTTAGTGCCTTTGTGGCAAAACAAGAAGACAAAAAGATTGTCATTTTAAACCTTTACGACATTTAGCCATGAAAACGCAAATTTTATTGCTGGTTTTTATTATAGCAACCTCTTTACTGACAGGATGCAAAAAGGATAAAACATCGGTGCCGACTGAACCAAAGCCCATTGAAATGCCGGAGAAAGGCAGCCAGATCATTTCAGCCTCAAATGACTTTGGCATTGAAATGTTCCGTCAGGTTTCTTTGGTTGAGCCTGATAATCTGATGTTATCACCGCTCAGCGCATCATCGGCATTGAGTATGTTGCTGAATGGTTGCGATGGGGAAACATTTTCGCAGATCAGCAGTATGCTTGGGTATGAAGATTTAACAGCCGAAGAAATAAATTCACTTTACAAAAGTCTGGTTACCCAGCTGCTGGATGCTGATCCGCAGGTAAACCTTGCTCTGGCAAATGCAATCTGGTACCGGCAGGGTTTTCAGGTAAAAACTGAATTTCTGAACACCATGCAGACTTCGTTTGATGCAACCACCGAAGCACTTGATTTCAACAGTCCTCAGGCAGTTACTACCATCAATAACTGGGCAAGCGACAATACCAACGGCAAGATACCCAAGGTAATGGACCAAATCAGTGCTGATGCTGTGATGTTTCTGATGAATGCCCTTTATTTCAAAGGAAACTGGACCAATACGTTTGATAAGTCTAAAACATCGCTTCAGCCTTTTAATCCTGATGGACAAAATCCGGTGATGGTTGATATGATGCAGGCAAAATTCAACTTCAGGCAAATAATCGGGCAGGGATACCGCGCTCTTGAGCTGCCTTATGGCCGGCAGAATTTTGCAATGGTTCTTGTACTTCCAGATGCAGGTTTAGAAGGTTTTATTTCCGGTTTCAATGGAGATCAATGGCTTGAAATCACTTCAGCACTGGATGGCGCAACACCGTTTTCAACAGAGCTTTACATGCCAAAATTCAAATTCTCCTATGAGAAACTGCTGAATGACCAGCTGAAAGCAATGGGTATGTTGGATGCATTTGATGCCTATATGGCTGATCTTTCAGGCATTGCAGATGCAGATTTGTTTGTCAGTTTTGTAAAACAAAACACTTTTGTGGATGTGAATGAAGAAGGAACCGAAGCGGCGGCAGTTACTACCATTGGAGTTGATGTAACCAGCCTTCCCGAACCATTGATTATCAACAAACCTTTTGTTTTTGCCATCCGCGAGCGTATGACCAATTCGCTGCTGTTTATCGGGAAAGTTGAGCTGCCGGAGTATTGAAAACATAGGCTGGGTATAAAACTCCGATAGGAGTTTCCCGGATAATTGCAAATTATCCAGTATTACGAGCGGCATTGCAAATGCCGCTCAGCTGTCATTGGTTGCTCCCTTCGGTCGGCTGCAAGATCCTTTAACGATCTCGGCTAAGCGGCATTTGCAATGCCGCTTTGAACATCATTGAATTTGTAATTCAATACTACTTTCTTCTGATCCGTTTTAAAACTGAAAGATGATGAAATTGCCTCTGGCAGATGTATGGATAATTGCAAATTATCCAGTGTTCAGAGCGGCATTGCAAATGCCGCTCAGCTGTCATTGGTTACTCCCTTCGGTCGGATACATTGCCGCTTAGTTGACATTCGTTACAATCGCACGTCGCGACCTTTGCGTCCTGGCGTCTTTGTGTGAAGATTTTAACGATCCTCCAGTTCCAGCCCGGCAGGGCAATGGTCGGAGTGGATGGCTCCGGATGAAATCCATGCACCCAGAAGTTTGTTTCTCAGGGAATTACTTACCATATTGTAGTCAATCCGCCAACCAAGATTCCGGGTTCTTGCGCCTGCACGATAACTCCACCAGGTGTAATTGTGCGGATTTTTATTGAAATAGCGAAAAGTATCGGTAAATCCGCTGTTTAGAAAGTCTTCCATCCATTCCCGCTCTTCAGGCAAAAAACCTGAGTTGGTGGCATTGCGGATGGGGTCGTGAATGTCGATGGCCCGGTGGCAGATATTGTAATCTCCCGAAAGGATGAGATTTGGCCTGGTTTCGAGCAGGTCGTGTGCATAATCATAAAAATCTTCAAGCCATTCCATTTTGAATGATTGACGGAATTCGCCGGTTGTCCCTGATGGATGATAGGCACTGATTACCGTGAAATCGCCAAAATCAGCCCTGATCAAACGGCCTTCATTGTCATATTGATCAATCCCCATTCCATAAACAACATTATCGGGCTGCTTCAGGCTGAGCAGACCAACACCGCTGTAGCCCTTCTTTTCAGCCGAAAACCAATGGCAATGGTATCCAAGAGCTTGCAGCTCATCCACAGGAATCTGATCGGGTTGGGCTTTGGTTTCCTGAAGGCAAAGTACATCGGGCTTTTCGCGCATAATCCACGTAATGAGTCCTTTGCTTAAAGCCGATCGTATGCCGTTGACATTGTAGGTTATGATTTTCATTTTGTGAAGTAGGTTTTCGTTTTGTCCTTTCTGCTCGTGCGGGACTACCAATGAAAGATTGAATAGCGTTTTGTCCTTCGACTTCGGTCAGGATGGCATCGTACAAGCCTGATAACGTGTGTATTAAAAAGAGTCAATGCTGACCAATCACGAATGTCACACTGAGCGGATTCGATGTGTTTTTGTTTCAATTACTGTATCGAACTATAAATCAGATAAATTCCTGCAATTACACTTATACCGGAGATAGCCAGTAATATTGAAATAGTTCTTTTTCTTTTTTTGACAGAGAAATTGTTTGTCCATTTCAACAACGGCAAATAAAGCGGTTTTGTAAGCAGGGTCGCGCCGAGCACACCAATTATGGTTCCTGCCAGCACATCTCCCGGAAAATGCACGCCAACATAAGTTCGGGTATAAGAAATCAGGATAACTGCTATTGCCGTCAGTGTCTGCCAGATTTTGTTCATTACAATTCCCGAAAAACAGGCAGTCAGGGCTGCTGCTGCAACAAGGCTGTGACCTGAAGGGAATGAGTTGTGAAATAAGCGGTATCCGGCAACAGTATGCACATGGGCAATGCCATCAAAAATTTTCAGTGGTCTGTCACATTCATCGAAGATTACATTCTTAAGAAACTGCCCGAAGAGTCCCGTAATAATTACTATTGCAATAATGTACAACACCAACGCAGGGTTTTTCCGGGCCAGCAACAGGGCAAGAAAAGGTGTCAGAATGAGTGCATCTCCAAGGTGAGTCAGCAGAAACATGGGGTAATCCAACAACGGATGATGCATTGCATTGAGCAATAAAAAACTGCCTTCGTATCCGGTGACAAGCAGCAACACGCCCAGAAAAAGCCAGTAAATCCCGATAAATGAAAAGAAGACCGGGTTATTTTTTATGATATTTGTCATCAATGGTGTTTAGTCAGTTTGGTGATAAACTTCACTATTCATTCTTCATTCTTAGTTCCCCTTGTCTCCCCATCTCCTGGTCTTCCCTTCTCCCAGTCCCCCCGTCTCCAAGTCCCCTTGTCCTGAACTCACCTCATCCGCCTTCGGCACCTTCTCCTCAAGGAGAAGGACTTTCCAATTTAGCTTTGGTGCATTTATTGAACATTCTCCTGGTCTTCCCTTCTCCCAGTCCCCCCGTCTCCTTGTCTCCTTGTCTCCTTGTCTCCCTGTCTCCCTGTCAGCCAGATCGTGCAACAAACTTCCTTCTTTCTCCCAGTCTCCCCGTCTCCAAGTCACCTTGTCAGCCAGATTGTGCAACAAACCTCCGATCAAGAAAGTTAGTCCTGCGAATACTCCTTCACCAGACTCCGGTATGCCGAAAATACATTGGCTCTTGAAACAAAACCTATATATTTCCCGTCGTTAAGCACAGGAAGATTGTAATGGGCGCATTCACCGAATTTCGCAGCAACATCCTCCATGCTTTCATTCAGACTGATCAGCGGCTCAGGCATGTACATGAGATTTCGCACAAAAGTGGTTTCGTAAAACTCATGGTTAAACATGATGTGCCGGATGTCGTTGATAAAAACAACGCCCAGAAAATTATTGTCATTATCCACTACAGGAAACACATTCCGCGAAGAACGGGCAATTACTTTAACCAGTTCGCCAAGGGTTGCGTCGGGGCCAACCGTAAGGAAATTATTCTCAATCAGCCGGTGAATACTCATCCGCGAAAGCACCGCTTTGTCTTTGTCGTGTGTAATCAATTCGCCACGGGCAGCCAGTCGCTTGGTATAAATGCTGTGCGGTTCGTATAAATTGATGGTCAGGTAAGAGATGGTGGCGGTAATAATAAGCGGAATAAACAGCTGATACCCTCCGGTGATTTCAGCAATAAGGAATATTGCGGTGAGCGGAGCATGCATAACTGCAGCCATAACGCCTGCCATCCCGGCAAGGGCAAAGTTTTCTTCAGGCAGCTTATGAAATCCGAAATGATTGATAAATCTAGAGGTCAGAAAGCCGGCAACTCCACCCATAAACAGCGAAGGAGCAAAAATTCCGCCAACTCCGCCGCCGGCAGTAGTGAATGCCATCGCCACTACCTTTAAAAACAGCACGAGAATCAGAAATCCCATTAACAGCCAATGGTTTTGGCGGAAGGAATAGAAAAACGAATTGTTTAATATTTCATTTCCCCTTCCATTGAGAATGTCTGTTAGTACTTCATAACCTTCGCCATAAAGTGGCGGCAGCAGAAAAATAAGTGTACTGACGGTGATTCCGCCAATGAGCAATTTTACAAAAGGTTTGGTAATCTTGCCAAATTGGTTTTCGATGTACATGTTTGCCCTGGTAAAATACAGGGAAATCAGTCCTGTAACTATCCCCAGAATAATATAAAACGGGATATTGGCCAGATCAAACGGACTTGAAACATGAAAAGTAAATATAACTGCGCTTCCCATAAGGAAAGCCGAAATGGTTGCTCCGGTGACTGCAGCAATAAGCAGCGGTATAAGTGATGCCATAGTCAGATCGAGCATCAGAACTTCCAGGGCAAAGATAAGCGCAGCAATGGGTGCTTTGAAAATTCCGGCAATGGCACCGGCAGCTCCGCAACCAATCATCAGCGTAATGGTGCGGTGATCCATGCGCATTACACGGGCCAGATTTGAACCGATGGATGCACCGGTAAGTACAATGGGTGCCTCAAGTCCGACTGAGCCGCCAAAGCCAACTGTTAAGGTGCTGGCAATCAGCGATGAATAACTGTTGTGGTTTTTCAGGCGACCGTTACTTTTCGAAATGGAATACAAAATGCGGCTCACCCCATGCGAGATATTGTCTTTTACAACGTATTTCACAAACAGAACAGTCAACGCCATGCCAATCAGCGGGTATGCAAGGTAGAGGAGGTTGCCGTCTTCTGTGTCGAAGCCACGGGTAAGAAAATAATGGGTGTAAAAAACTGTATTTTTAAGCAAAACAGCGGATAATCCGCTAATGAGGCCAATAATCAGGCTAAGTATAAGAACGAAGTTTCGATGGCTGATGTGCTGAACCCGCCATTTATGTATCCTGATAAGTAACCCGGTGATAATCATAGGTGGCAAATATAGGAAATTGAATGTCGCGGATTACGATTTGTAATTGGTTTTTTTGCTGAGAGGGGGGAGAGGTGGGTTTTGCCGGGTTATTCATTCCGGAGAAGTGTTGAATAAATCTTGATGGGGGGGGATTGGAAAAATAGAATTTGTTATATTTGATGCAAAGAGCTGATTTGAGTTTATGCCTGAAATAGGTCAGGATAAGTCGGATAGATTGGCAATTTTGTGGATATTTGACCCTTGGGCGTAAATGTAAGGAAACCCCTTGAACTTAAAAATTAATTAAAGTGAAGATTGCACTAACAACCATTGGATCCCGAGGTGATATCCAGCCATATATTGCTCTTGGGGTTGAGCTGCAAAAAAATGGTAATTCTATTGCAATTTTAACTCATCCCTGGGCTAAACAGATTGTTAATTTTTATGGATTAACACATATTTCTGTAGGAGATGATATTGACATAAATTACTCCGCGAAGCAATTTGTTGAGAATTCATCTGATATTCTCAAAGGGTTTAAATTCGCTTTAAATTTCATTTATGATACCCTGAGAAATTGTCACAAGGACTTCTCATCGGCTTTAAAGGATTTCGACTTGATTATTGGACACGGTATTGTTGGAGAAGCTGAAGCAGAGATTCTTGGCAAACCCTTTATTACAGTTTCAATCGCCCCTTTGGGACTTCCTAAGGAATATTGGAAAACCAAAAATATCTTTAGGGAATTGAGACAATTTTTATCTGATAAATTATTGGGAGCAATCTTTGGCAAACAATACCTGCATTTTCGCAGAGATGTTGGTGTACTGCATTTGAAAAATAAAAACCAGTATCCATATCTTGCAATAATTCCAATGCCTTTATTCTTGCAGAAACAAAATCCAAACTGGAAAGAAATAACTGAAATAACCGGATTTTTATTTGCAGAAACGCCAAATGATTACATTCCGCCTGGCGATTTATTGAGTTTTATAAGCGAAGGAGAAAAGCCTGTCTTAGTGACTTTTGGCTCAATGTTTCACAATCAGAAGCAGACCAATCCTCTTTATATGACAGTTTGTGAGTCAATTGATAAAGCGAATGCAAGAGCAGTCCTGATTATGCCCGATCTGGATGAAACGAAGGTCAGGATCCCTGCGAATATTTTTATTGCAAAACAAATTCCTTATAGCTGGCTTCTTGGTCACATTGAATTGGTGGTTCACCATTTTGGCTTTGGAACTACCTCAGAAGTCTTAAGAGCTGGATTACCTTCAATTCCAATACCGCATATTTTTGATCAAAAAAACAGGGCTTCAGAAATTTATAAATCAGGATATGCGTATAAACCACTAAATATTAACAAAATCAATGGTGATATTTTATCCAAGGCAATAGTTCAAGTGAAAAATGACCAGAAAATGAAAAAGAAATGTCTGGAAGCTGGAAAAATGATTTTGAATGAGAATGGAATCGAAAGAGCTGTAAATTTGATAAATAAATATATAGAGCAAACAACAACTACCTCCCAATAAAAGGTAGTCGTAAATGTCAGGTGTTGTCAGGTTTAGTTGTCCGGTGCAATGAGTTGGCATCATTACCGGCTGAAAGATTTTGTTTCAGAAAGCCGTCAACTGCCTCCGATCGCTGGCCGCAACAAGTTTTATCAATTACACCACGTTTACATACCAACAGAAACAGAGCACATGATGACAAGTGAGAAAAGTAAGATGATTTCGGGTAAGCCATACAAAGCTTTTGGTGAGGAATTACTGGCTGAACGGCAGCATGCAAAAGAACTGGTATTTGCATTTAATTCATTGCGACCAGATCAAATTGAACAACGCAATGAGTTGTTAAGAATGCTTCTGGGCAAAACAAAAGAAAAATTCTTTATTGAACCTCCATTCAGATGTGATTATGGATACAATATTGAACTTGGAGAGAATTTTTATTCCAATTATAATTTGATTATTCTTGATTGTGCAAAGGTTACAATTGGCGATAATGTGGTGATAGGGCCAAATGCAGGAATCTATACCGCAGGTCATCCGTTGCATTATGAAATGAGAAATCAGGAATTTGAATACGCATTTCCCATAAATATCGGAGATAATGTTTGGATTGGCGGCAATGTTGTCATCAATCCCGGCGTTTCAATAGGTGCCAATTCTGTTATAGGTTCAGGAAGTGTTGTTGCAAAAGATATTCCAGACAATGTTCTTGCTTTCGGTAATCCTTGCAGAGTAATCAGGGAAATTACAGAAGCAGATAAGTCATTTTACTATAGGAATCTTAAGTTTGAATAAAAACATCGCCTGGTAATCAGGAAAATAACCGGTAAACAGCATCCGCCAGTTTTTTGCAAAAGCAAAGAAACATTTGAGGGAAAGGTGAGCCTTCATGGTTAAGCATGTTGAACCTCCAAAACTTAAATACCGTTTAAAGCACCTTTAAATGATATTTCACACCTCCTGCATGCGAGTTTGACCTTAAAACATCACTATGAGAATTTCATTGGCTCCCTGTGTAAGACTTTTAATTTAGAAATAGATTAGTTTTTACTGTATGCAGTTGGCGCCACCCCAAACTTTGCCTTGAAGCTGCGCGAGAAGCCAGAAAGGCTTGAAAAACCCACTGCATACATGATTTCTGAAACATTACCTTCATTATTGGCAATCATATAGGCGGCTTTTTGCATTCGGAAATTCATAATGATTTCTTTGGTGGAATAGCCGGTGCCTTCTTTGAGCTTGCGGTAAAGGTGGGTTGCGCTCATGCCCAGCGCATTACCGAGCATTTCCACTGAAAGTTCAGGATTTGAAATATTATTTTCAATCAGCGACATTACTTTCTTTAAAAACAGCTCATCCTGGTTTTTTTTCGGGTCTGTTTCGTTGCCCGGACTGATTACAAGCTGTGTTTTAATGTATTCCATCATTTGCATCTCGCGGCGAAAGATACCAGAAATGGCAGATTTCAGGTAATCCATATCAAAAGGCTTTGTAATATAATGGTCTGCTCCTTTGCTGATACCTTCAGTCTTATGTATTTCCAGGCTACGGGCTGTAAGCAGGATGACCGGGATATGAATTGTGGATTTATTTAACTTGATTCGTTCGCATAGTTCTATACCATCCATTACAGGCATCATAACATCAGACACAACCAGGTTTGGTTGAACTCTTTCTATAATATTCAGTGCTTCTTCTCCGTTTTTGGCCGTTGTAATTAAATACCGGTCGTTGAGATTCATTTCAATCAGTTCCAAGATGTCTTCATTGTCATCAACCACAAGGATTTTTTTTGCAGTTACAGGCAATTCAGACTTATGCTGTTGTATTGATTCTGTTTGATAAATATTTTTGTATTTCGTTGTTTCTGTGTTCCTTATGTAATGAACAGGTTTAACCGGAAAGGAAAAAACAAACTCACTGCCTTCTCCGGGTTCGCTGCTCACTTCAATATTGCCATTATGCAACAGGGCATATTCCTGTGCGAGGGTTAGCCCGATACCACTGCCTTTTTTAAGGGATTTACTTTCTGATGTCTGGTAAAATTGTTCAAAAATATGGGTCTGCTCTTCTTTGGCTATTCCTATTCCGGTGTCTTTTACAGATAGTACGACATTTTTTTCTCCCGTTTCCAGCTTTACAAGGCTAATCTCCAAGCTTATACTTTCATTGAAAGGAGTATATTTGAAAGCATTTGAGAGCAGGTTAAAAACAATGGTTTCCAGCTTCTCGCGGTCTGCTTCCACGGCAAGCTCATCAACATTGCTTATAAAAGAGTAGTTTATTTCATTACGCAATGCCAGATCATCAAACGAATTAAATATTTCCCTGCAAAAGGAAACCAGTTCCATCGGTGATGGTGCCAGCTCCAGCTTTTCAGCTTCAATTTTTCTGAAATCCAGTAACTGGTTAACCAGTTTGTAAAGTCTGTTGGCATTACGATGGGCCAGTATTAATAGTTTTTTCTGGTTCATACGGCTGCCGTTTCCTTTCAAAAGTTCCTGCAGGGGTGGAATAATCAGGCTGAGTGGCGTGCGGAATTCATGGGAAATATTGGTAAAAAACATGATTTTTGCCTGGTAGAGCGCTTCGCTATGCTGCTTTTCGAGCCTTATGAGCTGGAGTTCATTTCTAAGTCTGCGTCTGTTGCGATATACCCGGTAAGCATACCATGAAATAGAAATGGCCAGAACAAAATAGAGCAAAATGAAACTTTTGCTAAGCCATAAAGAAGGCATTATTCTGATTTGTAGTGTTTTGACATCACTCCAGATGCCATAACGATCAGAACCTTTTACTTCAAAAACATAATCGCCTGGTTTCAGGTTTGAAAATACTGCAAAGTTTTTTTCACCTGATGTAAGCATCCATTCTTCTTGTCCCAGTCTGTATTGAAACTGCACAAATTCAGGAAATAAATAATCAAGGGTTGAAAACTCAAAGGTCAGAGAGTTTTGATTGTGCTTCAGCCGCAAATAATCAGTAAATGCAACATCTCTTTGCAATAATCCGGCAGTATCGGTAGGGCTTAATTGTTGGTTATTGACATACAACCCTGAAATAAAGACTTTCGGAGTCCAATCACTGGAGTCAATGATGCCGGGTTCAATCAGGATGTATCCATTGTCGCCACCAAAAAGTATTTGCCCGTTATGTGTAATATCAGAGCAATAATGATAAAAACCTTTAAGCTGAGAGTTTTTATCAACCGGAATAAGTATTTGCTCCTGGCCCGGAAGTTTTAACCGGATAATTGCTTCAGTTGTAGTTGCCCAAACATTTCCTTTTTGGTCTTCCTGCAGGTTGATTATTTTCCGGGGTCTTCCGGTATGAACAGAAATAACAGTAATGCTGTCTTTTTCAGGAAAATATCTTATTAGTCCCTGCAAAGTGCCAATCCAGACAGTACCGTCACTTCCAGCCATCATCGAAGATATTTGCTTATTTACAAGTGCTTTGTTTACCTTATCAACAGGTGTTTTTTGCAAGGTTTTATTGTCTATGGACCAGAAGTTATTATTGCTGCCATAAAAGATGTGCCCGGATGTTGCCAGAAGTCTTCCGTCACCGTTAGGGTCAACCAGTTGAAAATGCATATTTTCAGGTTTTTCCCCATCCCATACGATAAGAAACAGGCCCCCTTCCCATGCCGTAACCCACAGATTGCCGTTACAATCCGTAGCAAACCCGCTGATGTAATTTGACAGTAATCCATTTTCGCGGTTTGATGTTACGGAGTGCATTTTTTGTTTTTTTGCATCCCATATATTGATCCCTCCGGCGGTACCGATCCATATGCGGCCTCGCTCGTCTTCTTTGAGTGCATAAACATTGTTTAACAGAATTCTTTCTTGTGGGGGAGATGATGTCGTAAACATTTTTTTAGTTCCTGTTTCAGGATTTTTCATCACCACCCCGTGAATGGTAGCCATCCAGATCATCCCGTCAGATGAAAATAAAATATCTTTTACCTGGTTGCCAATACGGGGTTCTGCGTTTGAAAAATACTGTTCAAAAAAACTATAAAAAGGTTGACTTTTATCTGTTACACTAACACCGTTGGATGTTATCAGCCATAAACGTTTCTGGCGGTCTTCATAGATTTCCCAAATCACATTACTGGCAATGGTATGGTTGATGAGTGGGTCATGATAGTGGGTTTCAACTGCAAGTGTGCGGGTATTGAAGATGTTTAATCCGAAGTCTGTTCCAAGCCAAAGGATAGTGTCATTCTGGTGGTTAATGCATTTTACCACTTCGTTGCTGAGTTTGGTATTGGATGCATTGTAATGTTTATAATCACCTGTAAAAGTATTGAAACGCACCAGCCCGGTTTCAGTGCCTATCCACAAAAGGCTGTCATTTTTAGAAGTAAAAGGCTTGATATAAACAATAAGATTGTTCTTCAGAAGGGGTTTGTAGGTTCCTTTCAGGTTATAGGAAGTGAACTCGCCGTTCCGGAAACGGTTCAAGCCGTTGTACGTGCCAATCCACATATCACCGGTGGAAGTCTGGTAAAAATATCTGATTGTATTGTGGCTTAAATTGCTGTTGGATGAATTGTAGTGTCTGAACTCCCCTGTTTTTTTGTTATGCACCAGTAAACCGGCAGATGTGCCGATCCATATCTGCCCCTGGCTGTCCTTATAAAGCGCCCTGATAACTCTTGAATCACCGGTATTAATCCGATGAACTTCAAAAGTGTGTATATTGATTTTGTTTAGCCCATCCCATGTGCCTGCCCAGATGTAGTCATCGTCATATAGCAGTGCGCTGATATTGTTGGCTGAAATAGACCCATCTGAATTATTCTGTTGAAATACCGTCATTTTAAAGCCATCATAACGGTGTAAGCCTTCCTGTGTGCCAATCCAGATAAAGCCGTATTTATCCTGAACGATTGAATTTGTGATGTTCGAACTTAATCCGTCGCGGGTGGTGAGATTTGTAAAGTTGATAGTCTGCCCTGCCAGCGTTAAAGAAAAAATACATAGTAGAAACAGGAGAAAAGAAAATCTTTTCACCGGAAAAAAAATATTGCTATAGGTATTCAATTGCATCCCGAAAAAAGAATAAACGAAGATAAAAGTAGTAATTATTTCGAAAGTTTACCGCATTATTGGCACACGGTTAAAAAATGAAAGAAAGCGTCAACGAAAATAAAACTTATAAAATGTTGATTATGAGATTTAACCATAAATAATGTAAAGAATGTAAGATTTGGACAACAATAGGTAAGGCTGGGGAAACCTGTTATTGAAAGAGTATTCTATTTTTGGTGAATTATTATCTGGGATTGAAAACCAGATACTTTTCAATTAAAACCTTGCTTCAATGAAATTTGCATATTCCAGGTTTTTCTTCTCAATTTTGTTTGCGGTATCGGTATTTTCATGTTCAGACGATAATAAAGTCTCTGACCCCGATCCTGATGATAATGGCATAAGCCCTGCTGAATTTGCAATGGGGGTTGACCTGTCCTATTTAAACCAGATAGAAGACCATGGTGGCATTTACCTGAAAAACGGTGTGCAAGTTGATCCCTATGAAGCACTGAAAAAGCATGGCGCCAATACGGTGCGTCTTCGCCTTTGGCACAATCCTGACTGGGTCTATGATCTTTACAGTCATGAAGTTCCTTTATACAGCGGTTATGAAGATGTGGAGAAAAGTATTCAGCGGGCAAAGAATGCCGGAATGTCCGTTTTGCTCGATTTTCATTATTCTGACGTGTGGGCCGATCCCGGTCATCAGGATGTGCCTGCCGCCTGGCACAACATTACCGATATTGATGTACTGGCCGACTCAGTGTACAATTACACCTATAATGTATTAAGCAAATTGATGTCGAAAAACCTGCTACCCGAAATGGTACAGATCGGCAACGAAACCAATTGCGGCATGATGATGACCGGAGTTCCATCCGGGTTTCCTGCCCTGAATGTGTGTCAGGGTAATTGGGTGAACTTTGGCAAAATTATAAATGCAGCTATTTCTGCCGTGCGCGATATTGACGATCTGGCCGACCAGAATACCGTTGTGGCCCTGCATGTGGCCGATCCCCGCAACCTCAACTGGTGGCTCAACGATGTGATTAACAAGGGAAAAGTAACTGATTTTGAAGTGATGGGTTTTTCCTTCTACCACATCTGGCATACCGAAGTTGCTTACAATGCCATTCCCGCGCTGATCTCACAACTGATTAGCACCTACAAGCGCGATGTTATGCTGCTGGAAACGGCTTATCCCTTTACCACTGCCAATAACGACAATTATTCCAACTTATATTATAACCAGCCGCCATTGGCTGGATTTCCATATACACCACAAGGACAGCGGGATTTTATGATTGACATCACACAAAAAATGATGGATGCCGGTGCCATTGGTGTTTTTTACTGGGAACCGACATGGATAACTTCCGATATGATTGACTTGTGGGGAGGAGGTTCATCATGGGAAAACTGTGCATTTTTCAATTATTCAGGAAATCTGACCAATGTGGTGGAGTACTTTACCTGGGAATATGACTGAGTAAGCACGTAAATTTCTCTGGTTTAGATGCCGGATGCATTGACATCACTTTTTTTTATAATGATCTCGCAAATGTTTACATAAGATGAGAAAACCATGAAGAAGTGCTTTTTTTATTCATTGATTGTCCTGCTTTTGGGGGCATGTGGATCTAAGCAGGAGAAAAATCCTTTTCCCGAAAGGAAAAACCTGTTTAACCAAGGCTGGGAGTTTGTGAAAGATGTGGATGAGGATGCTGTATTCTCCGGCGAAAATCTGCAATGGCAGCAAATCAGCCTGCCTCACACTGCCCATGTGGAACCCCTTGTCATTAAAAACAGACAGTGGCAGGGGACGGCCTTTTATCGCAAAACATTTTATGTGCCTGCCGAACTGGAAGGTAAGCATCTTGCTTTGCATTTTGAAGGGGCTATGCAGGTGAGTGATGTTTATATCAACGGAAACCACATTAAATCTTCATACAGCGGGTATCTTCCCTTTCATATCTACCTTGCCGGTCATATCCGTTATGGAGAAGAAAATACGGTACTGGTAAGACTCAACAATGAAGACAATCCGCAGGTGCCACCCGGCAAACCCATCGATGACCTTGATTTTAATTACTTCAGTGGCATTTATCGCAATGTATGGTTTCTGGTGAAAGACAAATTGCATATTTCTGACCCCATTGGTGCCGACCGCACGGCCGCCGGCGGAATTCTTGTTACTTATTCGGATGTGAGCCGTAAAAGTGCCACAGTAAATGTGCAGGTGGATGTGAGTAATGAGTATGAAGAACCGGCAGGCGTTAAGGTCAGGATAGTTTTGAGAAATCCGGATGGTGAAGAAGTAGCTTCCGCTGTTTCAGAAATCAGGGATGTTGCTTCCGGCTCCCAAGATTTGTTCCGGGTTTCATTTGATGTTCAAAGTCCTGAATTGTGGTCTCCGTCAAATCCTTATCTGTATAGTATCACCGCTGAAGTTTATAACGGAGATGCAGCGACTGACATCGAAACACAGCGTATCGGCATACGTACCTTCCGGTTTACCACAGAAGGATTTGAACTGAATGGTGAGCCCTTATTCCTGCGCGGAACAAACCGTCACCAGGAATATCCCTATATCGGTTATGCGCTGTCGGATAATGCGCAGTACCGCGATGCATGGAAAATTCGCAGTGGCGGTTACAACTTTGTCAGGCTTTCGCATTATCCCCATTCCAAAGCTTTTATGGATGCACTGGATGAACTGGGCTTGCTCTCTATGGATGCCATACCGGGCTGGCAGTTTTTTGGAGATGAGCTTTTTCAGGAAAGATCACTCAACGATGTGCGCAAAATGGTGCGCCGCGACCGCAACCATGCATCCGTTGTTTTGTGGGAAGCTTCTTTGAATGAAACCGCAATGACCGATGATTTTGTAAAAAAGGCTCATGATGCGGTTCATGAAGAATATCCGGCAGAAGATGTTTATACCTGCAGCTGGTGGGACGGCGTTTTTGATGTGTATATTCCTGCGCGTCAGCATGGTAAACCGCCACACTACTGGAACCATTACAACGGTGGCAAGCCCATCTTTATTGCTGAATATGGCGACTGGGAATATTATGCCCACAATGCAGGCTTCAATCAAACAGCATTTGAAGACCTTACCTCTGATGAGCGCAATTCGCGGCAGCTCAGGGGATATGGCCAGCGCAGGCTTGCACAACAGGCGTTGAATAAACAGGAAGCCCACAACAGCAACCTGAAAGGGAGTCCGGCCGGCGATGCCAACTGGCTGGTTTTTGACTACAACAGGGGCTATGCCACCGATCTGGAAGCTTCAGGGGTGATGGATATTTTCCGCCTGCCAAAGTTTGCCTACTGGTTTTACAAGAGCCAGGCACAAATCGGAGAGTTCCCCGTTGATGAGTTCAATAAACCCTTCGTTTTTGCAGCCAATTTTTATAACGACCCTACCTTCCTTGAAGTGAAAGTTTACAGCAATTGCGAAGAAGTAGAGCTTTTTGTTAATGGTCAATCTTTGGGCCGACAATCACCAGACACAGACATTTACAGCACCCATCTCAATCAGCCACCTTTCACATTTCATCTGGAAAACTTTATTCCGGGTGAACTTAAAGCTGTAGGTTATATTGCCGGAGAAGAAGCTGTAAGTTCTGTCAGACTTACTCCCGGAGATGCCAAAGGTTTGAAGCTATGGGTAGATGAAAGCAATCGCCCTCTGGTCAAAGGCCGGAATGATATTGTATTTCTTTATGCAGCAGTCATTGATGAAAACGGCACCATTCTTCCCGAAGCGACCCATGAAATCTTATTTGAAGTGAAAGGTGATGCGGAATTCATGGGGAATAATCCAATGGCAGCTGAGGCAGGCATAGCAACCATACTGCTTAAAGCAGGGGATAAGGGTGGAAAACTGGAAATTTCTGCTGTAAGCCCGGGGCTTGTTTCTGCAAATACAATACTGAATGTGAAGTAGAACGGATGATTATTGAAAAGGTATTGGGAAGAAAATCATTTTGAGAATGTCCCGCTGCCTGAGAATTTCCATATATGACTCTTAATTCCAAAAAAATTAAACAACATGAAGGTTATGAAACACAAATGGAAAAATCTGAAATGGCTGGGACTGGTCATTCTCATATGGGGGCTGAGTCTTCCGTTGGCAGCGCAGCATATTAAGGTGACCGGACGGGTTATTGAGTTTCGCAACAATGAAACCATTCCGGGTGCCACCATATTGGTGCGTGGCACTCAGCGTGGTACAATCAGTTCAGTGGCTGGTTCATTCTCAATTGAAGCCTTACCCACTGATACACTTGAGGTATCATATGTGGGCTATGAAACTGTATTAATGCCTCTAAGGGGAATGAGCAACATTACCATTGAACTGCGTCCCGGAGCGTTAAGCCTTGAAGAAGTTGTAGTAATCGGTTACGGACAGGTGCGCAGGGGAGATGCCACCGGCTCTGTCTCATCGGTTAGCTCAAGAGAATTTAACCGTGGCGCTATCACTACACCTCAGGAGCTGCTTACAGGAAAGGTATCAGGTGTGCAGGTTACAACAAGCGGCGGTGCACCAGGAAGCGGTGCAACCATTCGTATTCGTGGCGGTTCATCTCTTTCGGCAAGCAACGAGCCACTGATTGTTATTGACGGAGTGCCGGTTGATAACGACGGAGTTTCCGGAATGAGAAATCCGCTTAGTACCATCAATCCCAACGACATTGAATCATTTACCGTATTGAAAGATGCATCAGCAACTGCCATTTACGGTTCACGAGCTTCCAACGGGGTTATTATTATTACCACCAAGCAGGGAAGCCATGGCAAATTGAGATTTAACTATGATTCAAATGTGTCTCTGGGTATCAAAACCAACCAGATTGACGTTTTTGATGCCCCTGAATACCGCAATATTATGCAACAGCAATTTGGCGAAGGCTCAACAGCTGTTTCGCTGATGGGAAACTCAGCAACCAACTGGCAGGACCAGATATTTCAGAATGCTACCGGTACCGACCACAACATCAGCATGTCGGGAGCAACCATGAATATTCCGTATAGAGTTTCTGTAGGTTATTCCGGACAATCCGGACTTCTTATGACTTCAAATATGCAAAGGTACACAGGTGCCTTCAATGCAAGCCCAACTTTTCTGGATAATCATCTGAAGGTAAATCTGAATGCCAGGGGTGCTTACACCGAAAACCAGTTTGCAACAACCAGTGCTATTGGCAATGCTATCCTGTATGACCCCACTAAGCCTGTTTACGATGAAAACAGCCCATTTGGCGGATATAATACCTGGATGGATGGCGACAGGCCGGCCAGTTTTGCTACAACCAATCCGGTAGCATTGCTAAACCAAAGGGAAGATATTTCGGATGTATGGAGAAGCATAGGTAGTGCAAAATTTGACTATAGCTTCCACTTCCTGCCCGAACTGCAGGCTATCCTGAATCTGGGATATGATTTTTCTTCTTCCAATGGATCAGTATTTATTCCTGAAGATGCCGCATTTGCATACCGCACTGCTGCTGATGGTACCAATATCAGCGGCGAAGACAGGGTGTATAACCAGGATAAAAGAAATCAACTGCTTGATTTTTATCTGAATTACAACACCAAACTCCCATTTTTAGACAGCCGCCTGGATTTCATGGCCGGCTATTCATGGCAGCATTTCTGGAGAGAAGACAACTGGAAAGCTACGAGTGTAAATCAGCAATATGTTATTGATCCCGAAAGAACCGCTCCAACAGAAAACTACCTGATTTCTTTTTTCGGAAGAATGAATTATTCGGCTCTGGATAAATATTATCTCACCCTGACGGTAAGGCAGGATGGAACATCGCGTTTCTCAGCCGATAACCGCTGGGGAACTTTTCCATCGCTGGCAGCAGCATGGCGGATCAACAAGGAGTCCTTTCTGAAAGAATCGGAAGTTGTTTCTAATCTGAGGCTTCGTTTGGGTTATGGTATTACCGGTCAACAATATATTACCAATGATAACTATCCCTATCTTGCAAGATACAGCTACAGTCTTGAAACAGCCCGCTATCTTTTTGGCGACCGTTGGGTTACCATGGCAAGGCCTGCCGGATACGATGCCAACCTGAAATGGGAGGAAACCACTACCTACAACATCGGTTTTGATTACGGTTTCTTTAATGAACGATTAAATGGCTCCATCGAACTCTATCACAGGGAAACACGCGATTTGATTAACCAGATTCCTGTGGCTGCCGGTTCTAATTTCACAAATATACTGCTTACCAACGTGGGTAACCTTGAAAACCGCGGTGTTGAATTTAATCTGAGTTTAGTTCCTGTGGCTTCCGACAACAGATTCTGGGAAATCGGGTTTAATTTCACACGCAACATCAATAAAATTACAAAACTGACTGCCGTCTCTGATCCGCGATATCAGGGTGTATTTACCGGTATTATTTCGGGTGGAACAGGGAATTATGCCAAAATCCACAGTGTAGGGCAGCCCGCCAACTCTTACTTTGTTTACCAGCAGGTTTACGGATCTGATGGCAAGCCAATGCCAGGAGTTTATGTTGACCGCGATGGTGACGGAGAAATTACCATTGACGATAAATACCATTTTTACTCTTCTGCTCCGGAATACCTGATGGGAATTTCTTCCCGTGTGGAATACGGAAAATGGGATTTTGCTTTCTCAGGAAGGGTAAGTATCGGAAACTTTGCATATAACGATTTTGCGGCATCCAATGCCAACTTCCAGTACACCTACAATCCGCCCTATATTCAGAACATACCAAGCAGTGTACTTAATACCATGTTCCCTTCCCAGCAGCTGCTTTCAGATTATTACGTGAGAGATGCCTCATTTTTCAGGATGGATTTTGTTTCCATGGGTTACCGTTTTGCTGATGTAATCAGCAAGAATACCAAACTGAGATTATCTCTTACAGTGCAGAATCTTTTTGTACTGACATCTTACGAAGGGCTTGACCCCGAAGTGTTTGACGGCATGGATATCAATGTTTATCCGCGCCCGACAAATTTTATACTGGGAGTTAATTTTGAATTTTAAAAACTGTAAAATGAAAACACTGAATATTTTAATATTTGTATTGTTTCTCAGCGGCACTTTAGCTTTCACATCTTGTCTGAAAGACCTTGATACCATTCCGCTGGATGAAAATGTTGTTACTTCTGCCACTTTTTACAACGATCCTGCATCATACGAAATGGTGCTGGCAAAACTTTACGGCGGATTGGCACTTACCGGTCAGGTAGGTCCTGATGGAGACCCTGATGTAATGGGTGTTGACGAAGGTGCATCCAATTATATCCGCGCTTTATGGTATATGCAGGATATTACCACAGAAATGGCTCTTTGGGTTTGGAATGACCCAGGTATTCCGGAAATGCAGACCAATACCTGGACTCCTTCCAATGAAGTGAACCTGGGCATGTACTCCAGAATTTATCACCAGATTACCCTGGCCAATGAACTGATACGTGAATCGACCCCCGAAAAGCTGAAAGATCGTGGTTTTTCGGAAAATGTCAAATCAGATATTGCTCTTTTCCGCGCGGAAGCAAGGCTGTTGCGTGCGTTAAGTTATTACCATGCTCTGGATCTTTACGGCAGTGTGCCTTTTGTTACGGAAGCAGACCCTGTGGGTGCTTTTCTGCCTGAACAGATTTCAAAAGCTGACCTTTTCGATTACATTGAAGCAGAACTGCTTGATCTGGAAAACATTCTGATGGAGCCATTAACGAATGTTTATGGCCGCATTGACCGGGCTGCAGCCTGGATGCTGCTTGCCAGACTTTACCTCAATGCTGAAGTGTATATTGGCAGCCCACGCTATACAGAAACCGTTACTTATTCACGAATGGTAATGGAATCAGCTTATGAACTGGAACCTGAATATCAGAACTTGTTTCTGGCTGATAATTATTTAGCCAAAGGCATTATCTTTCCTGTGGTTGCCGATGGTATGAATGCAAAAACCTGGGGCGGAGTTACCATGATTTGCTGCTCTTCATGGTCGTCTGATATGAATGCAGCAGATTATGGAATTGATCCCTGGGGCGGAAACCGCGCCCGCAGTGAACTGGTGGGGAAATTCGAAGACTACACAGGCATAACTGACAAACGTGCCATGTTCTATACCGAAGGCCGGACCAAAACAACCGATGATATTGCTGAATTTACCAATGGCTATTCGGTGATGAAATACAAAAACATTACACGTTACGGGCAACTGGGCTCCAATAATTTTCATATGGATATTGATTTTCCATTGATGCGGCTGGCTGATGCTTACCTGATGTTTGCTGAAGCCATTCTGCGCGGCGGTGCCGGTGGAAGTCAGGCAGAAGCCCTTGACGCAGTTAATGCTATTCGTGACAGGGCTTACGGCGATGAATCAGGAAGAATCACCGCCTCTGACCTTACCCTTGAGTTTATCCTGGATGAAAGAGCAAGAGAATTCTACTGGGAAGCCTATCGCCGCACCGATCTTGTAAGGTTCGGGAAATTTACCAGCAGCGACTATCTGTGGGAATGGAAAGGCGGAGTCTATGAAGGACGCGGACTGGCAGAGCACTACAACTGGTTCCCTATTCCCGCTTCAGATATTGCAGCAAATCCGAACCTGCAACAAACCGGGTATTGAGAGATCAATTTCAAAAATATGTCTTATGCATAAAAAAATTAAAAAATGAAGAAACTTTTAATTTTCAACATACTGCTCATGCTGCTTTTGACAGCATGTTACGACAGGGATGAAGTTTTTATGGGTGATATTGTTGAACCTGTTTTAAGCAATAACCTTAACAACACTTCTTTCATCCTTACTGAAGAAAACCTGGAAGAACCCTTTGCACCTTTTAGCTGGACAGCCGCAGATTTTGGATTCGATCACCGAAATCCCGATTATGTTTTGCGCATGGACCTGGAAAGCAATAACTTTGCGAATTCCATTTCGCTGGGGACTACCAAAGAACATGATTTTACGGTGCTTGGCTCCCGCATAAATCAGAATCTGCTCACCCTGGGTGCCGAACCCGGTGAAAAGGTAAGTGTACAGTTTAAACTCATTGCAAACATCAGTGCAGATGTCCAGGCCGAATCCAATATTGTTCATGTTGAACTTACAGCATTGGATGTGGTAATTGAATATCCAAAGCTTTATGTTGCCGGTGATCATAATGCATGGGCTTTTACCGATATGATATACTCCTTCAAAAGCGATGATGTTTATGAAGGTTACATCTGGATGGATAACGGGGCTGATTGGAATAAATTCAAAATGTCGATGGTGCCTGACTGGGTAGAAGAAAGTGTTATCGGAGATCCCGATTCAGGTGGTATTTCAGGTACGCTGCAGGTAGGTAGCTGGGGCGGCAACAATATCAATGCTACCGAAGGTGTTGGCTATTATCGTCTTGTGGCCGATCTGAACAACCTGACCTACCAGGTATTTATTACCGATTGGGCTGTGACAGGTGATTTCAACGGATGGACATTTACAGCTATGCAGTTTGATGTAAATTCCAAAAAATGGTCACTTACAACCAATATTACTGCCGGCGGATTTAAGTTTATTGCCAATGAAGACTGGTCGTTGATATATGGTGATGATGAACGGGATGGTTTACTCAATCCTGGGCATGAAGACAACAATATTCAGATTGAAGAAGCAGGTAATTATACCATCATCCTGAATTTGCATGATGTGCCTTATAGTTATGAAGTGATTAAGAATTAAGGATTAGCAAGTGGCGGGGACACTTTCAGTGACCCCGTCGCTTAAAACCCAAATCTCACAATTTATGCACCCTATCCCGAAATTTATCCTTACCATTCTGCTTTCACTAAGCTTTGGCCTGGTGGTTTCACAAAATTCCACCACCCATTCCACTTATGTGGATGATAAAGGTGTAATCCGCTGGACTTTGGATGACAGCGAAGTGCATGGTTTTGGTATAAACTATTCCACACCTTTTGCTCATGCATATCGAATGGCAAGCCGTTTGGGTGTATCGCACCGCGATGCCATGCGCGATGATATTTATCATTTTGCCCGACTGGATTTCAATCTATACAGGGTGCATGTGTGGGATACCGAGATATCTGATACGCTGGGAAATCTTCTGCAGAATGATCATCTTGACCTGTTTGACTATGCCGTATTTGAAATGAAGAAGCGGGGCATGAAATTCGTGATTACACCCATCGCTTATTGGGGAAATGGCTGGCCCGAACCGGATTCTAAAACTCCCGGCTTCTCTTATAAATATGGAAAGGCAGGATGCTTGACACACCCCGAGGCTATAAAAGCACAGGAAAACTACCTGTTCCAGTTTCTCAGCCACGTTAACCCATACACGGGTTTGTCTTACAAAGACGACCCTGATGTAATCGCTTTTGAAGTAAGTAACGAACCCCATCATCCGGGCACTGTGGAAGAAGTTACCGCATTTATCAACCGTTTGGTTGCTGCTATGCGCAACACTGGTTCACAAACACCCATATTTTACAATGTTACACACAGCACTCATCTTTACAGAGCATACTTGGAAGCAGATGTTCAGGGGGGTACATTTCAGTGGTATCCAACCGGACTTGTGGCCAACCGCCAGATCAACGGAAACTTCCTGCCCCATGTGAGCGAGTATTATATCCCCTTTGCCAACGATCCTGATTTTAAGAACATGGCAAAGCTGGTGTATGAATTTGATGCTGCCGATGCCGGGGGCAATTACATATATCCTGCCATGGCCAGAAGTTTCCGCGAAGCCGGCATGCAGGTGGCTACTCATTTTGATTATGATGCCATGTTTCTTGCTCCCTACAATACCAACTACGGAACCCATTATATGTCACTGCCTTATGCACCGCAAAAGGCGCTGAGTCTGAAAATCTCATCGGCTGTATTTCATGAGATACCACGTTTTTCGGATTATGGCGGATTTCCAACCAATAATACTTTTGAGAATTTCAGGGTAGATTATGAAAATAACCTGGCGGAATTGATTTCAGATTCCCGGTTTTTCTACTCCAATCACACACGGTCTGCGCCGCAAAACTCTTCAGAACTGCAAGAGATTGCCGGTTACGGAAACTCTCCTCTTGTGCAGTATGACGGAAAGGGAGCTTATTTTCTTGATAAGATTGATGATGGTGTCTGGCGTTTGGAAGTGATGCCCGATGCCCACTGGCTGGGCGACCCCTATGCAAGGGTAAGTCCCGACAGACAAGTGGCGGCAGTACACTATACAAACCGGCACATGCGTATTGATCTGCCTGATTTGGGCAGCGACTTCAGCAACCGGGCCATCAATAAGGGTAACGCCTATCAGACTTCTGTTCAGGATGGTGCTTTTGATATTATGCCCGGGATTTATATTTTGCAGGCGGCAGGAAGCAGGAAACAGATAAACCCCGAAATGACATACAAAAACATACGGCTCAATGAGTTCGTTGCTCCCGAAGCCAATCTGAATGTTACGTTGGTAAAAAAAATGTCGTCTGACGAATTTATTGCCGGAAAGCCTGCAACTATTCGGTTTGAGGTAATTTGTCCACAAAGGCCTGCCCGTGTTATGGTGAGTATGTTCGGAGAATCAGGCAGCCGGCAGCTGGAAGCACAATACAAGGGTGCAGACATTTACGAAGTTGTTGTACCTGAATATGCAACCGGTCATGGAATGCTTAATTATTTCATCATACTTGATTTCGGTGATTACCAAAAAACTTTCCCTGCAGGCGACAGGGGAATGCCCTTTGACTGGGATTTTTATAATCGTAAGCCTTACACCATACAATTTTTTCCGGCATCCGAACCCATTTCTTTATGGTGTGCCCATAACGATCGCGATGAAATCATGATGCCCTGGAACCGGCAAATCAATACACGTCCTGCCTTTGAAAAAGGCAAAGCGAACCTCTTTTATGATTTAGACCAAGTACCATACAGCCAGGACAGTAGCGGCAGAACCCATATTCATACTTTCAAGTATTTCTTTGGCAGCCAGGTAAAAGGCCGCGCAGAAGAACTCAACCACAAAGAATACCTGGTAGTGAGAGGCAGGAGTTTGAATGGCGAAAATGTGAAACTGGATATAAGCCTTACCGACAAATCAGGCAATGTATTCAGCTATCCCCTTACATTGAATGGTGAAGATGAAATTTACAAAATCCCCATAAGTAGTCATTCAGATGGTCAATTTGCCATGATCCCCAGACCTTATCCTGAATTCAAACCTTGGTATGCGGGCATTGTAAACCATGATACCTTCAGCGGTGAGGATTTAGAAACTCTGCAGGTTACGTTAAAAGATGATGAATCTTATGATGAAGATAAGGGTGTGAGGTTTTATCTGAAGGAGATTTGGGTGGAATAAAAACTAAAGAGTACATTTAATTTCGCAATTGAGCGTAAAAGGGCTTTAAAATGGTCATCCACCGGCAGCCAATATTTTATTGCGAAATCCTGTAAATGAACTTTCGGCAAGTCCAAATCAAAATAGAAATTGTGTTAATTGACAATCTGAAAACCAGAACAATGAAGAAAATTGAAACTTTAGTTGAAAAGATTAACGGTGGCAACAACAGCTCATTTAAGAGCCTGTATGGCAACGATTTGACCAACCGCCAAAAGCAAGCTGTTCGCTATACCGGAATTCTGAAGACCTTTCGTTCAACTTTTCAAAATGAAGAGATTGAGCTTTTCAGTTCACCGGGTCGCACTGAAATTGGTGGAAACCATACCGACCATAACCACGGCAGAGTGCTGGCCGGTGCTGTAAACCTGGACAACATTGCTGTTGCTGCAAGAAACAATTCAGATACCATTAACATCCTATCCATTGGGTATCCACAATTTGCTGTCGGACTTTCTGATTTAAAACCCAACGCAAATGAATACTTTAGCTCTGCAGCCATCGTCAGAGGCATATGTGCCCGGATGCAGGAACTAGGATACAACATCGGAGGTTTCAATGCAGTTATTGATGGGGAGGTTCCAAAGGGTTCGGGACTGAGTTCTTCGGCTTCCTTTGAAGTGCTGATTGGTACAATTCTGAGTTGTCTCTTCAACGAAAACAGGCTCGATCCGATTACCAATGCTGCTATTGGGCAGTTTGCAGAAAATAAATATTTTGGCAAACCTTGCGGACTGATGGATCAGACTGCCTGCGCCGTAGGTGGATTTATTACAATTGATTTTGAAGATCCTTCGATGCCTTTGGTTAAAAAAGTTGACTTTGACTTTACCTCAACAGGATTTGCATTGGTAATAACGGATACTGGCGGCAATCATGCAGATTTAAATGATGAATACGCATCCTTGCCTGCAGAAATGAAGTCGGTTGCTGATGCTCTCGGAGCCAAAGTGTTGCGCGAAGTTTCATTGGCACAGATCGTTGAAGCCATCCCAGCGCTGAGAGATAAAACCGGCGACAGGGCTATTCTTCGTGCTTATCATTTTCAAGGTGATAATCAAAGGGTTGTTGAACAGGTGGAAGCACTCGAAAACAATAATTTCCAGGCCTTTCTTAAAATGGTCATTGAATCGGGTTACAGCTCTTTTATGTATAATCAAAATATATATCCATCGAATAATGTGAAAGAACAGGGCGTTTCACTGGCATTGGCTTTAAGCGAAATGGTGCTGAAAGGTCATGGAGCGTGGCGTGTGCATGGTGGTGGATTTGCCGGAACCATTCAGGCATTTGTACCCGATTATTTGCTGGGGACATACACTTCAACGCTCGAACATGTGTTTGGTGAAGGCGCTTGTAAAAAACTTTTTATCAGAGATAAAGGATCGGTAAGGGTTGATTTGTAAGGAAATTAACTGTACTTCTCTTAAAGTTTGACAAGATTACGGTTTCAATTTCAGGTGATTAACAAAATTTATTTGATAAATTTTTCAACTTTGAAAATTAAACAGACAACAAATGGAAGCGTTTCAAACACTTGATTATATCATTTTTGCTGTGTATGGTTTGCTCATACTCGGTGTTGGGCTTTGGGTATCGCGCAGTAAAAATGGCGAAAAGAAAAGTGCCGAAGATTATTTTCTTGCCGGAAAGAGTTTGCCTTTTTGGGCGATAGGTGCATCGCTGATTGCAGCCAATATTTCTGCGGAACAATTTATTGGCATGTCGGGCTCAGGATTTGCGATTGGTCTCGCCATTGCATCCTATGAATGGATGGGAGCGCTGACATTAATCATAGTGGCCAAATTCTTTCTGCCTGTTTTTATTCGTCAGGGGCTATTTACAATTCCTGAGTTTATCGAAAAACGGTTCAACACCAGCCTGAAAACAATACTTGCCATCTTTTGGGTTGGACTTTTCATTTTTGTCAATCTGACTTCAGTATTGTTTTTAGGAGCAAAAGCCCTGGATACGATACTTGGAAATGGCGATGGAACAATGATTTTTCCGCTGATTCTGGGCTTGGCCTTTTTTGCAGCGGCCTACTCTATCTGGGGTGGACTTTCGGCCGTAGCCTGGACCGATGTTATTCAGGTTGTTTTGCTTGTGGTTGGTGGATTTATAACAACCATAATCGCTCTTGATCATGTTACACCCGATGGCGGCATCTTTGCAGGCATCGATCATATCTATCAGCAGGCGGGAGACAAGTTTCATATGATCCTGCATCGCGACCATCCACAGTTTACAAATCTGCCCGGCATTGGTGTAATAATAGGGGGGCTTTGGGTGGCGAATCTTTATTATTTTGGTTTCAATCAATATATTATTCAACGGGCTTTAGCTGCTAAATCATTGCGTGAGGCTCAAAAAGGACTTGCTTTTGCTGCTTTTCTCAAGCTGTTACTTCCAATTTTTGTTGTTGTACCCGGAATCATAGCCTATGTCCTTTATATGCAAGGCGATGGCACTGCTGCCATGGATGGTGTGAAGTCTGTTTTTGAACGTGCAGATGGCAGTATTAATTATGATCTTGCTTATCCCTGGCTCGTTAAAACATTTATTCCAACAGGAATTAAAGGCCTTGTTGTGGCGGCACTTACTGCTGCAATTCTATCTTCACTGGCTTCGATGCTCAATTCTACTGCCACTATTTTCACGATGGATTTATACAAACCCTATTTCTCCAAAAAGACTGACGGATCTGATCTGGTGCGCGTTGGAAGAATTTCAGTTCTGGTTTCATTGGCCTTGGCAGTAATAATAGCGCCGGCACTTGATTCCATGCCTCAGATGTTTCAATACATTCAGGAGTACACCGGCGTTGTAAGTCCGGGTATTCTTGCTGTCTTTTTGATGGGCCTTTTTTGGAAGAAAACAAATGCCAAAGGTGCAATTGTTGGCGTTTTGAGCTCGATTCCAATTGCCTTGCTGCTTAAATTACTACCGATCGAAATGCCTTTTCTGGATCAGATGCTATATACAAGCTTGTTAACCATAGTCGTTATTCTGATGGTGAGCCTTCTGACAGCAGATTCTGATGAGGATCCCAAGGCCATTCCGCTTCCAAAAGAGACCTTCAAAACCGATTTCAATTTTAATATTGCAGCCTACGCTGTGATGATTCTTTTGGTTGTGATTTATTCTGTGTTCTGGTAAAAATTGGGGAAAATTAGAGATAGAGACGAACTAAGCGAGTATTAAGTGACCTGACTGGTTTTCTTTCAACTTGTCAGGTCTTCTTGTTTTATAATAGCGTAGCGAAATGAAGAAAAGCCAAATTCCTCATAGCCGGGCGACGTTCCGCTTAACAGAGGTTGAAAGAAAATCTGGAAGGTTATTCCGGAAGGAAAAAAACGCTTTAGCGAAGCTAAATTAAGCTCAGCCGGGACATTCACTCTCAAATATTTACCTGGTTTCCCTCTCCCTCAGCCTCAACCTCTCCCTCAGCCTCACCCCTCAATCCCATACAACTTCATCTTGTTGTAAAGGGTTTTGCGGTCGATATTTAAAAGCTGGGCAGCTTTGGTTTTATTGTAATGTACCTGTTTTAAAACATTGGCAATGGTTGTTTTTTCCTGATTTTCGGCAATTGATTTGAGATCGGTAGTGGGCGCAGTTTTTATTGCCGGATTCAACGGTCCCGGTGGTGAAACCATTTCTGAGGGCAGCTCTGCTTTGGTCAGAACACCTGAAGTTGCCAGCAATACCCCGCGTTTGACAACATTTTTCAACTCTCTGATATTGCCGGGCCAAGGGTAATACAGAAATTTCTCAATAACCTCATTGTCAAAACCACTGATGTTTTTCTGCAGTTCAAGGTTGGCCATTTCAAGAAAGTAATTTGCGAACTGCAAAATGTCTTCACCTCTTTGCCTGAGCGATGGAACATTAATTTTGAACTCATTCAACCGGTGAAACAGGTCTTCCCTGAAATTGCCCCGATGTACACTTGCCGTTAGATCTTCGTTGGTAGCTACAATAATCCTTACATCGATATCCACATCCTTTGTCCCACCTATCTTTCTTACTTTACGCTCCTGCGTAGCCCTGAGCAGTTTGAGTTGATTTTCGTAAGAGAGATTCCCGATTTCATCCAAAAAGAGTGTACCGCCATTGGCCAGCTGAAACTGTCCTTCTTTATCAACGTGGGCATCTGTAAATGAGCCTTTGGTGTGACCAAACAATTCGCTTCCGAACAGTTCGTTTGACAAAGCACCACAATCAACCGCAACAAAAGGTTTATTTTTCCTTGGGCTTTTAAAGTGAATCATCCGGGCAACGTACTCTTTGCCGGTTCCGCTTTCACCCTGAATTATCACCGACATATCCGTAGGCGCAATCAGCGAAATGTATTGCTCAACAAGAATTGAAGGTTGACTGCTTCCTTTGAGATAGGCAGAAGTTTCAGAAAGTTTTTCAGCAATTGCGGTGCCTGACTTGCGCTTTTTGGCTTGTGTTTTCTCAATCGCTTTGTTGATAACCAGGAGCAGTTCATCCGGATTTACCGGTTTGGTGATGTAATCAAAAGCCCCTGATTTAATGGCGGTAACAGCCGATCTTATGTCGCCGTAACGGGTCATAAGAATGGCAGGCACATCAGGATTGATCTTTTTTAGCTTGTCGATAAGTTCAATCCCATCGAAATCAGGTAGCCTGAGGTCGGTGAGAATTATGTCAAAAGTTTGTTCTCCCGCCACTTTTGCAGCACTGCCTGCACTAAAAACCTCTTTCACTTCAAAGCCTTTGTTACTCAGAAATGATTTGAGCATCAGGCTGAAAGTAGGATCATCGTCAACAATAAGGACTTTGTACATTGATTTATGCGGGAAATTGGATAGTTGAAGATTAAACAGCTAAGATAGTAAAAAGTTGGGTTGGTGAATTATTTATATGCAAACATAAGCAATATTAAGATATGGCGACATCTCATAAACCAAATATTGCTTTGCCTTTGTGGTATTTTCCAGGAATCTTCTAATGATGTCTAAGTACTTGAAAAACAATGATTAAATGTGTTGAGTGTTATTTATACCATGGTAAGAATCCTGCTTTTGTTACAACAGACAACCTTTTTTGGAAAGAATGACAAGGGGTTTTTGGTACGTTGAATACGATCTTTGTATGGTAAAATGTGTGGCTGAAAATACGGAATCAGCCATCAATATCATTGCAAATAAAAACCACAAGATGACAGCTCAAGAATTTTCGAACAGGTTGCAGGGACTTAAAACCACTTACGAAAAACTCATTTCGCTGAAAAACGAAGCCCATTCAGAAACCAATGGTATTTACCTGAGGTACAAAAATCCGGTTCTTACATCGGCTCATATTCCTTTGAGCTGGAGGTATGATTTAAATTCAGCCTCCAACCCATACTTGCTCGAACGCATTGGTTTTAATGCAGTTTTTAATGCCGGAGCCATTTTTTTTAACAATAAATACCTGCTGGTTGCCCGGGTTGAAGGCAGCGACCGGAAATCATTTTTTGCTATAGCTGAAAGTGAAAACGGCCTGGATAACTTCCGTTTTTGGGATTATCCGGTCAGACTTCCGCAAACAGAAGATCCGGAAACAAATGTGTATGACATGAGGCTCACCCAACATGAAGATGGCTGGATTTACGGCATTTACTGCTCGGAGCGCAAAGATCCTGCTGCACCTGAAGGTGATCTGAGCTCTGCCATTGCAACTGCCGGTATTGTTCGTACCCGCGATCTTATTTCGTGGGAGCGACTTCCCGATCTCAAATCGAAAAGCCAGCAACGGAATGTGGTTTTACATCCCGAATTTGTTGATGGAAAATATGCACTTTACACACGTCCTCAGGATGGTTTTATTGATACCGGTAAAGGTGGAGGCATTGGCTGGGCATTGGTTGATAGTATGGAAAATGCTGTGGTTGAGCACGAAACCATTATAGATCACCGCTATTATCACACCATAAAAGAGTTGAAAAACGGAGAAGGCCCGCATCCGATAAAAACCAGTGCCGGTTGGCTGCATCTGGCTCATGGCGTAAGAAACTGTGCTGCAGGACTTCGTTATGTGCTGTACCTTTATATGACTTCGCTTGAAGACCCGACAAAGCTGATAGCCACTCCGGCAGGTTTCTTTATGGCTCCCGAAGCTGGCGAAAGGGTAGGAGATGTTTCGAATGTGCTCTTCTCGAACGGGTGGATTGACAATCCAGATGGCAGTGTTTATATATATTACGCTTCATCTGATACCCGCTTGCATGTAGCCGTTTCTTCCATCGAAAAACTGGTTGATTATTGCATGAACACACCTGCCGATGGAATGAACTCAGGTGCTTCGGTAAAAGCTATCTGCAATCTCATTGACAGAAACAAAGCCCTTGAAGTTTAAACGTAAAATACACAAACCCGGCGCAGCGATGGCCAGTAGTTTCAGGTAATCCAAAGAATACATTTATGACAACTCAGCGACTTCAGTTAAAAGAAAAAATCGGTTACGGATTCGGTGACCTTGCTTCATCGATGTTCTGGAAGATTTTCGGCATGTACCTGCTTTTCTTTTACACCGACATCTTTGGCTTACCTGCCGCAGCGGTAGGAACCATGTTTCTCATCACCCGGGTCTGGGATACACTTTTCGATCCTGTGGTGGGTGTAATGGGCGACCGCACCCGCAGCCGCTGGGGTAAATTCAGGCCTTACCTGCTTTGGTTTGCGCTGCCATTCGGTATTATGGGGACTTTAATGTTCATTACGCCTTCGTTCGGCACAACAGGCAAACTCATCTATGCATATCTCACTTATTCGCTCATGATGATGATTTATTCACTCATCAATGTGCCTTATGCTTCGTTGCTGGGTGTAATGTCGGCAGATGTGAAGGAGAGAAACATTCTGTCGTCGTTCAGGATGGTGTTTGCTTTTATCGGCAGTTTTATTTCGCTTTTGCTGATTGAACCACTGGTAAGCTTTTTTACCGAAGCTTCAGGATCTCCGCAAACCGGCTGGACACTAGGAGTAATGGTGATTGCTGCGCTCTGTGTTATATTCTTTCTCGGATGTTTTTATCTCACCAAAGAAAGGGTTAAACCACTGAGTGAGAAAAATGACTCACTCAAAGATGACCTTGCTGATCTGTACCGCAACAAACCCTGGTGGATATTGCTGGGCGCTGGAATTGCCGCCCTCATTTTCAATTCAATACGCGACGGAGCCGCTGTTTACTACTTTAAATATTATGTGCAGGATTCCGGTTTATTTGAATTGCCTCTGATTGGCTCTGCGGTTACACTTACTACCTCTTATCTGGTGCTGGGTCAGGCGTTTAATATTGTCGGTATTATTGCAGTTACTCCTTTGTCTAACCGCTATGGCAAAAAAGCAGTTTACCTTGGAGCAATGCTGCTGGCTACCATTTTCAGCATTATGTTTTACTTTCTGCACAGCGAAAGCATTGCCCTTATTTTCATACTTCAATGCCTCATCAGCATGTGTGCCGGCAGCATTTTTCCGCTGCTCTGGAGCATGTATGCCGATATTGCCGATTATTCTGAATGGAAAACCGGCCGTCGCGCTACCGGACTTATTTTTTCGTCTTCATCCATGTCGCAGAAATTCGGCTGGACGCTTGGCGGAGCATTAACCGGCTGGCTGCTTGGATATTACGGATTCCAGGCCAATGTGGTTCAAACCCAGGATGTGCAAACAGGCATAAAGCTGATGCTGAGCGTTTTTCCGGCTATTGGAACGGTTTTGTCAGTCATATTTATCTCAATGTACCCGCTTAGTGAACGCAGGATGGGGCAGATCAGTCTTGAACTGAGCGAAAAACGTGCAGCATCACAGCCCGGCAATAACTCATAAAATTTTTAAAATGGATCCTAACAGCAAGCAATTGTTGCATATATATGCCGAACTGGAAGCAGAACTGCACGAAAATATCCTCCCATTCTGGATGAACCGGGTCTCCGATCCGCAAACTGGCGGATATCATGGCAAGATTCTTTCCAATGGTACCGTAGTTTCTGATGCTGCGCGCGGCGCAGTTCTGAATGCCAGAATCCTCTGGACATTCTCTGCAGCATATAACGCTACCGGCCGCGATGAGTATCTGAAAGAAGCACAAAAATCCTGTCAGTACTTTGTAAATCACTTTCTTGACAGGCAAAACGGAGGTGTATTCTGGTCGATTGATGCAAACGGGCGGGTGCTCAACGGTCGCAAACAGATTTATGCACAGGCATTTGCAATCTATGCCTTATCAGAATACTACAAGGCAAGCGAAGATACCGAAGCAATCATTTATGCGATTGATCTTTACAACCTGATTGAGAAATATGCTTTCGACAGTCTTCACAATGGCTACATTGAAGCTCTTTCGCAGGAATGGAGAGGGTTGGAAGATCTGCGGTTAAGTCCGAAAGATGCCAATCTGCCTAAAAGCATGAATACCCATCTGCATGTGCTTGAGGCATATACAAATCTTTACGGAATCTGGAAAGACAAAGAGCTGAAGGCTCAGTTGCAGAATCTGGTGAAAATTCATCACGAAAAAATACTCAATCCGCGCACCGGTCATTTCAATCTTTTCTTTGAAATGGACTGGAAACCAGCTTCAGAACATTATTCCTATGGTCATGACATTGAAGGAGCCTGGTTAATCAGAAGGGCTGCCTCGGTTATTGATAATCAGATGCTCCTCAATGCCAGTGACCTGAAAGCGCTCTATATGGCAAGAGTTACGCTGGCTGAAGGAGTTGCAGCTGACGGATCGCTGCTGAATGAAGGACTCAACGGGCATGTAACAGATTATGATCGACACTGGTGGCCTCAGGCTGAGGCAATTATCGGTTTTATTGATGCCTGGGAAATCAGCCGCGAAGACAGTTTTCTTAATGCAGCGCTTAAAAACTGGCAATTCATTAAATCACATCTGCGCCACCCTTCGGGAGAATGGTGGTGGAAGGTTAATGATTCATATCAACCCGATCTTTCTCAGGATCTTGCAGGCGAATGGAAATGTCCGTATCACAATGCCAGGCTGTGTATTGAGATTCTGAAACGTGCTCCTGCTCTGGTGACAAAAATGCCTTTTCAGGCAGCAAACTACAAAAACTAGAATATGCATATAAAGACTCTTAATATGATGATAATCAGCAGGATTGCATTGCTCTTTGCCGGATCGCTCCTGTCGGTTGCCGTTTTGGCTCAGCAGATAAAACCGGCTGATGCCGGCGCAAGCGAAAAAACAATTACGCTTTTCAGGAACCTTGCTGCTCTGGCACCCGATTATGTGATGATCGGTCATCAGGATGCGCTTTCTTATGGTGTAAAATGGGTGGGCGATAAAAATCGCTCCGATCTGCATGATGTTACCGGGTCACATCCTGCAGTTTTTGGCTGGGATATCGGGGGTATTGATATCGGACTGGACAAAAACCTCGACAGTGTGCCATTTGATCAGATGCGGGAAAATATGATCAGGGTTTTTGAGATGGGTGGTCTGAATACCATCAGCTGGCATGCTTATGATCCGAGAACCGGAAAGGACTCCTGGGTGGATACCAAAATTGCTGTGAATACTGTGAGTCAGATACTTCCAGGAGGAGCCCGTCACGCCGATTTTCTTAAAAATCTTGACCGGACCGGAATTTTTCTTTCGTCGCTGAAAAGCAAAGAAGGGGAGTTAATTCCGCTGGTTTTCAGGCCCTGGCACGAGCATTCAGGAAGCTGGTTCTGGTGGGGTCGATTGCACTGTACCCGAGAGGAATATATTGAGCTGTTCAGGTTTACTGTTCATTATCTGAGAGAAAAACATGAATTGAACAATTTGCTTATCGCTTATTCACCCGATATTGGATTTGCCAATGCTGCCGAATATCTCGAGAGGTATCCCGGTGATGATATTGTGGATGTGATCGGTCTCGACGATTACCATTCCCTTCGTCAGAACAAACCCGAAAACCTGATCCGAAATCTTGAGATTATCGCCGGAATTGCCCGCGATAAAGGTAAAATTGCCGCATTCACTGAAACAGGGTGCACCAATGTTGAAGATAAATTATACTTCACCCAAAAATTGCTTCCGGTGCTGGAACATTCAGATTTGACCCGTTCAATTTCATGGGTGCTATTCTGGCGCAACGGCAATAAAAAACACCATTTTATGCCTTATAAGGGACACAAATCAGCAGCCGATTTTCGCAGGTTTGTAGCCCATCCGCTTATACTGATGCAGAATAATGTGCCGGATCTGTACCGGACTTATTCAGACATCAGCAACGAAATTTCAGGCAATTCGCCCGAATAAGATCCTCTTTGGTTGGAGGTTGGTTGATTATAGTGTGTGAAACTTCCTTGCTCAGGCAGGGAAGTTTTTTTTTCGTCCTATCCTTCGTTCCGATAGCTATCGGAACCGCTACAAATGACAGAATAGGATTCAGTCAAATGCTGATCAAAGTAAAAATCAACCTTAGTAACTCTTAATAACCTTAGTAACAGAATTGACCCCAACGATTTTTGGACCTTATTTAGGGTCTGCTTAAATATTATCAAAAGTCATATTGTCAGTACCTTACTAAGTTAGTTAAGAAGAAAAGTGCATAGTATTCATGAAGTTGTCTCATTTTTCCATGCACCGTTCAATGAACTGAAGATGCAAAATCCCGTAGGGATTGCCCATTAATAGAGGCTGTATCAAAAGTCAATTATTGTTCATATTTCGACTTCGCTCAATATGACAATGCATTGATATTCAGTTGTCAGGCTGAGCGGAGTCGAAGCCTGAACTGACTTTTGAGACAACCTCTGTGCAATACGAACTAAAAAACAGAACCCCGGAGTGGGTTCCCCCATGATCATGATAAAGGGCAACCCTTACAGGGTTGTTTTGTTTGCCGATCCATTTACCCCCGGTTGGCACCGGGGGTTATTAAAGGGAAACTCCTAACGGAGTTTTTTAGCAGGACCTTATTTATTCTTCCAAGCCTCATCAGGGAAAATACCATCAGGAAACATTAGGTTGGGAAGAAATACCAGGAAACTACTTCGGGAAAATCTCACTCAAAAAGGCATCGGCTACCATGCGGTTTCCTTTTTCGTTCAGGTGAACGCCATCGGTTGTGAGTATTCCTTTTTCCAGGTTTTCAGGATTATTCTTCAGATTGTAATCGAGGAATGCGCGGCGCAGGTCTATCAGACTGCAGTTGAATTCGGCGGCCAGGTTCCTTATGGTGACAGAATACTTATTCAGATCGCCGTCGAGCTGATTTGTGAAATCGGTGCGTTCGCCAATTACTGCAGGGGTGCATAAAACTACTTTAGCGCCAGTGGCCTGGATTTTTCTGATCAGAGCCCTGTAAAAACCTTCAAATTTATCCGCATCAGTACCTGTGCCCCAAGCTTTGTGCCACACATCGTTTACGCCTATGTAAATAAAAACCACATCGGGATTGTGAGCCAGCACATCATCTTCAAGCCTGAGGTACAGGTCGTAAACCTTGTTGCCACCGATTCCTTCGCCGATAAGCTCATATCTGTCACTCAGGTCTTTGCCGGCGATAGCCTGTCGCATCAGATCTATATAGCCCCCCGGGTCGTTGCCCATTTGTGTGATGGAATCTCCGAAAAGTACAATGCGAACCGGTTTCTTCTGCATAAATGAAAAGGAAATCAGGATGATGGATGAAATCATAGCCACAAAAATGGCCTTTTTGAATGTGCTGTTGGGTAACATAGTTCAGGTTTGAATAATGCAAAGATAAAAATCATTCTTCATCCCTGCGTTGTCAGGCTTTTTTCATCCAATCTCCGCTTATTCACTGATGAGTACGACATCACTTTTGGCCGCGAGTTTAATTCCGGAGGATTTTATGCTGTTGTCGGGCATTCTGGCGATTTCGATTTTGCTGAAAAGTCCCGTTTCACAAGTAAAGCAGTTCATTTCGGATGAATTTTTATATTCTGAAGATGTGCTGAAATGAATGTCGGTTTCACTGTCGTTTGAATTGAAAAGGTAGATGAATGTTTTTTCTCCGCAGCTTACGCCAAGGGCTATTACGCCATCTTTAAAAGTCTGCACTTCAATCTGAGAAAATTCACCCTTGCCAGCTTCAAGCATCATATTGTTGATCTGACTTACTTTGCTGAAGTAGCTCATCATTCCCCGGTTTTCGAAAAATTCCCACCACCAGCTCATCGGAAGCACTGGAGTAGGGCTGAAAAGTCCGTACCATAACGCCCGTTTGAAATCGCCATCCATTTCATCGGCAAAGTCATTGAAGTTTTTACTCCAGTCCCATTCGTAACCCGATTCTCCGATTACATAAGGTTTGCTGTGTTTTGCCGAATATTCGCGCAGTGTTGACGGTATTGCCTGTGTGTTTTTGTAGATGTGTTTCTGGTTGAGATCAATATTGGGCAGGTCATTCATTCCCGGGATATCGCGGTGCGAAACACTGGTGGTTACAATATGGTCAAACGGATCAATACTTTTAAGGTAAGTGCTCATTTCGTTGTGCCAGTCGGTGACAATATCTGCCGGAATCTGATCCTCTGGAGCGACATTGTACATAGCATTATCCACTTCATTAAAAAACTCCCATGCGCCGATTGCCGGGCTATAACCGTAACGGGCAACCATATACCTGAGCTTGTTTTTGTATTGTTGCCGGGATTCGGGCAATGAGAAAAACTCAGCCGGGGTTTTTGCAAAACCACCATTTTTAACATTATAACTGCTTATATCCCAGCCCATTCCCATATATCCTACATGACTTTCGAGCGCAAGCATAACATGAATATTCAGCGAATCGCAGAGTTCAACCAGCTCATCCATACGTTTGATGCCGCTCTCATTAAATGCAGACCCTGAGTTTTGATACCTGCTGTTGTTGTTCACAGTTTTCCAGTCAACGGGCAGGTTCCAGTAAATCATCCAGGTGCGGAAAAAATTACCGCCGCTGGCCTGGAGTTTGCCAAGCATATAATCGTAATTAAAACGCTTGTCCTCGTGCAGATTTTTAAAGTATCTGGAGTCGTCTTCATCGCGCGATTCCCAGCTTATATTCTTTCCTATGCCTCTGAAAGGGGCTCCGTTATCATAGCGAAGGGTCCAAAAATCATGGGTGTGCAAAATACCTTTTTTGCCTGAAGCAGCCACAGTAAACGACTTTTCGCTGCTTTCTTCGGTTTTTTGCCCGTTTCGGCTTAGTCTGAAAGTATAGGAATATTCACCGGTTTCCTGCGGCATAAAGCGGGCTTTCCACTGAAGTGATTCATCTTTTTCAAGCGGATCAAAGAAGCAGGGTAGAATGATTTCGCGGCTTGAAGGGCTCTGTAAAACCATGTCGAGGGCAATATCGGCCGGATCATAAGGATTGGAATATTTCTCATTTACTGAAACTTGCCATTCCGCTTTTTCGTAAAGAAAAATTGGTCCTTTTGGCGCTTTGCCTGTTTTTATCTTACTGCACGAGCTGCTCATTAAAGCTGCCAGAAGCGTGAAAATTAAAACTCTATATTTAATATTCATCAAATTTCGGAATTAAAGGTTAATCAAAGCGATGTTATTTCCTGAATGAATTCAGGCTTTGTCCTGTTTTTGCTCAGTTGTCTGATTCAGAGTTTTACAGAACTTTAAAGTACTTTAAAGTGCCAATGAACGGGCGATAACCGATCACCACTGCCTCATGCACATCATGCAGGGCAGCTTCAACGGTCAAAGTCCGTGACTCACCGGGCAAAAGACTGATGTAATTATCGCTCCAGATTGAAGGAAGAATTTCGGTTCCCGAGTTCTCTCCCCTCAGGCTCAGCGCCGTCATAAAAGCCAGACTTTCTCCTGTGTTGGTGATGGTTACTTCCCAGGTTTTTCGATCATTTCCATGAATTTCGCTGGCTGAAACCTGAAGTTCGGGTTCCGGCAACGACGATAAAGCTGTAAAATCGCGATCGGGAGACAGCCAATACAATTTATCCTGAATCAATTCACCAGTTATTGATGTAGTTCTGAGTCGTAAAAATTCCATTTTCCCGGATTCAGGAACAGTCCAGCCTGTGGATTGAGCCCGGTCGGTCATATGAGTGATTTTTACTTCCTGTTTCCATGAAGTCTTCAGATCTGTACCGAATGATTCAGCACTGATCAGCAGTTCTTTTTGGCCATGGTTTCCGGTGCTTATCAGTGAAATGCTCCGGTTGTCGCGGTTGTATTGCAGGTTAATTCCTGAATTTGATTTTCGTGTGGAATAAAATCCGGCATGAGCCTGAAGATACCAGTCATAAACCTGCCAAACCATGCTAGGCCAGCTTGAGTTTGATTTCCACAAGGCGTAACCACTTGAATTTTCCCACAACTGATGGTTGATTGATTCAATGGCGGCACGGTACACTTCATAACTGATGAGCTGGCACTTGTCAAGGTAATCGAGCACACCTTCAACATCGTGAGTTTTGGGCGCTCCATAGCTGTTGCGGAGAATATCATCAAAAGCCGAAAACTTGCGTGTATCTTCTCCCGGCCAGTTGTTTGCATCATGAAATGCCCAGTATCCGTCGAGCGGGAAGCGGTCTTCAGCCCAGCTTTCGGGAAGCAGTGGCATGAACTTTTGTACACTTTCGGCAACCGGAATGCCGCTTGCCCCGATTTCGCTGCTGAAACCATGTAGTTTTTCATGGGTGAAGTAGTCGTCAGGTTCAAGCGTATGGTATGGGCCACCGCCATGTAATCCATCCCCATCAGAGGCTTTCAGGTAATAACGTGTATCTCTTCCGTCGTTTTCCGGCAATACCTTACCGGTTAGAAGTTCTTCTCTGGGATTTATGCCTTCGTTTCCGCCGCACCAGATGATGAGTGAAGGATGATTTCTAAGCTTTCTTACAATTCCGGCTGAGGCAGTTTCAAACAATGAGATTTCAGGCTGGTAACCGGGCGTATTTTTAAATGTACCCCAGAAGTCGTTAAGGAAGTCCTGCCAAAGCATAACACCTTGTTCGTCAGCAGCTTGATACAAAGAGCGGGGTGGTACGCCGGTTGGCCCCCAAATCCTCAGCAGATTGAGGCCTGCATGTTTTGAAAGCCTTATTTCTTCGGAATAACGGTTTGATGTCCAGTTGAGCATCATATCAATTACCCAGTTGCCTGCCCTGATGTAGATGTCACGGCCGTTTATATTGAAAACACGCTCATTTTTGCCAATGTATGAGCTGATTTCCCTTATCCCGAAACGGGTTTCATAATAAGCGCTCCCGCCATCTGCAGATACAGCCTTCAAACTAAGTGAATAGAGGTTGGGTGCACCGTAACCATGCGGCCACCAGAGTTCAGGGTTTGATAACAACAGTTGCTGATGAGTTTCAGGAGAAACCAGGAAACTTTTTGTTGAACCTGCTGAAAGATCGTAGGGAATTTCCAGAAGGATAGTTTTGTCTTTTCCGTTTATGATTAGCTTGCTCACACCTTTTATTGCTGCAGAACCATGATTGACCAGGTCGAAGGACAATGTTAATGCCGCGCTTGAAGTGTCGGGCAAAGGAAGATTGCTGGTTATGTATACATTGCTGATTTCAAGCGCATCGGTGTAACTCAGATACACATCTTCGGTGATGCCCATATCGCGGTCGCGCACCGGCGGCTGCCAGTCCCAGCCAAGTGCATCCCACTTGGTGTAATCGCGGCTGAGCATACCGTCGGCCATATTCTGCCCCGGATCTGCAAGCGGAGTTACGGGATCTGCCACCGGTTCCCCGGGATGATCGGGAGGATAGATGGCGATGGCAAGTACATTCCTGCCTGATTTTATCAGATTCGTAACATCGAACCGGAAATTTCTTTCCATTCCCACCAGTTCTTCCTTGCTTCCCAGAAGTGTCCCATTGAGCCATACTTCAGCGCGGTAGTTGATTTCGTCAATATTTAACCACACTTTTTTCCCGGGGTCAGCTTTTTCTGCTTCAAATTCATTGCGGTACCACCAGGCTTTTTTCCATGGATTCTTTCCGGGGATATGGCTGTATTTAAGTAAATCAAAGTTTTTGTTGTAAATGTCATTCATGTCCGGAATCAGCATATTGTTCTTGTGGGTGCATGGATTGGGATACAAGCCATTGCGCACCAGAGCAGTAAGAACAGTTGAAGGCAGGGTAGTGCTGTGCCAGTCCTGCACCTCAGTGTCAGGTGTACTCAGCTTTTTTCCGTTTTTCTTCACCAGCCATGCCGACTGAATCTTCCAGTTTTCGCGAAGCAGTTTTGCTCTTTCCGGGATGGGGTTCAGCGGCCGGTCATCAACAGTAAAAGAGGATGCAACCTGCCCTTTTACACTTCCATTCTGTATCGCTTTTACCTCCCAATGGTTTTCACCGAAAGGCAAGGCAAACGGGACATAATAATTAACCCTTGCCGGAATAATCTCTTTGATTTTACGGTTGATGGTAATTTCGTAATGGTCGCATTCCACGGCAGTCCACGAAAGTGTGGGCATGTTGTTGGGAATAACCGATGATTGAGCAGGGGAGAGGGCTTTAAATTGTGCTTGTGCTTCTGCAAGAAGCAACACAAAGATCAAAAGCAAATAAAGTCTTTTCATTGTCATTTTTATGAGTTTTAAAGAGGTTTAGTCTATGGCTTCAATCAAAATGAAGTCAAGATATGCCAGGTTTGCCCCGCTGTTGTATTTCAGCGTGAGCAGGTTAAGTCCGGTTTTCTCAATCGTTGTTTCAGCAACGGTGGCTTGTGTCCAGTAATGCCAGTTGCCGGTATCCTCAGGCAACTTTATATCGGTAAGCTTTGTGTGGTTCAGCCACAGCGTAGAGCCGTTGTCGTGATTTCCGTAAACAGTAACGATTCTATATCGACCTTTCACTTTAATATCCACAGTATAGTTGGTCCATTCGCCGTCTTCCTGCCAACCGATATAAAGCTGATTGACTTTTGGGTCTGTTTTATTGGGATGATTAAAATCTGCCCAGTCTTTGGTATAAGAGATGTCAACCCCTTCGTTTTCGCGGAAAAAGCAGATGCTCTCCGAAATTCCCGGCCTGCAGTGGCCTTCAGAGCGGTTCAGCATACTTCCGTTGTTTGAAGCATCGGCATCATGATAAGCAACGCCTTCGCCACCAAAATCGTAGTAAGCCAGTTCAATGCGTCCGGGTATATTTTGCGCACCACATTGATAAACAGAGTCTTTGTAAGGTGTTCCCACATATCCGGCAGGAACCTGACAAAATGCAACCGGCCCTGTGGCGATGAGCAGAATGGCAGCCAGCGCTGAAATCTTCAACTTGTAATTTCTTATTTTCTCCATATTACAGTTTGTTCCGGACAATTATAGCCCTCTGCCGTTACTTTGATTTCGGATGATGGCCATTCTTCGGGTGTTATGGTAATGATGCGCGATTCTCCGGGCATAAGGCTAAAGTAGTTGTCGCTCCAGAATGCAGGAAGTATTCTGCTGCCATCGGCTGCATTTTCGGCTTTAAGCCTGATCATAATGGCCGGGAATTGAGTGGGATTACTTATTTTAATCTCAACAGCCATTTTGTCTCCACTTAAAACGCTTCTGCATTCAGCGGATAAAGTGATTTCCGGAAGCCGGTTTAAAGCAGTGTAATTACCCGTTTCCACAGGATTAACATAGTAGAAGTTTTCAGAAAGAACAACGTCGTCAATGTTTTTCAGTTTCAGGCTGATAAACAGTAGCTCACTTCTGTTGTCTGACATTTCAGGAGAAACACAAAGTTGTGTTTGCAGGGCAGGAATTTCAGTTACAAGGGTTTTGCTAAAAACGGTTTCACCCTTTTCATTCAAAATAATTACTTCTACAGAAGCTGCAGTAATGTTTTTCAGGGTGTTATTAGCCACATAAATACCGCCATCCAGCGGGTTGCGGAAGATATGTACAGGTTCACTGCCCTTTTTAATTGCAAAGTATGCCGATGTTGGTTCAAGGTAGTAATCGTATGTCTGGCAGATCATTGATGGCCATGCCGGATGGGTCATCCAAACCAAAACACCCGGCCCCCTGTGATATTGCCAGGTTTCCATCATGGCTTTGGGGCCTTCGGTATTCATAAGCCAGGCCTTTTTGCAGAATTCTTCAATGCTTGTAGGTTTGCCATAACTGCGTTCCAGATCATTGGTGTAAATATCAACACGAGGTTGGGTCCAGTCGTGTTTGCCCCACATATCGTTAACCGGCCAAAGGTTTTCTTCAGGCATCATGGCCCTCATGCTTTCTACCACAGGCACTGCAACAATGCCTTGTTCCGTGTGGAAGGTTTCGCCCCTGTTTCTAAAGTACCAGTCAGGGTTTTTGATTTCGTATGGTCCCAACCCGGTGACAGGATGGCGGCAGGAGTTCGATATGTAATGTTTTTCTGGGTCCAGGGTGCCGGTCATATCGCGCAAAGCTGAATCAAGGCTGGCCGGTGGATAACCTTCATTCCTGCCGGCCCATAGCGCTACAGAGGCATGGTTTCTGAATCTCAGGATTTTGTCTTCTGCATTTTTCAGAAACATTTTTTCATCCGATGGATGTGGTCCATCAACAGGATTTGCCAGCCAGAAATCGTCAAAAACCATAATTCCATGCCTGTCGCATGCTTCGTAGAAGGCATCGTGGGCCGTTTGGCCAACCCAGTTGCGTATCATGTTCAGATTCATGTCTTTGTGAAGTCTCACCCACAAATCGTATTGTGCAGGCGTATTCCTGAGCAATGCTTCAGGAAGTCCCCAGTTGCCTCCGCGTATCAAAACCGGATAACCGTTGCACCAGATGAAAAGATTGCCATTTTTATAATGATAATCGTATTGCCTGATGCCATATCTAACTATAAGGCTGTCGCTGGTTTTTGCTCCGGAAATGAAGCTGAATGCCATATCGTCAAGTTCCTGCTTCCCGTATCCGTTGGGCCACCAGAGTTTTGGGTGCTGAACCATAAGCTGCTCAGAATTGCTGCTGTTGAATTGCAGATTTCTGGTTTCTCCCGGCTTCAGTTCATCTACCGGAATTTCCAGCAGAAAGTAACTGCTCTTTATTCTGAGTTTTCCCTGAACAGGGGAGAGGTCATGATTTTTTAATGAAACCTGAATGCTGAATTCAGCTCTGGTTGTATCGGGCAGTTGAAGTTGCGTTGAAATCTGCGGATTGCTGATTGTAACAGGGCCGGAGGCAGAGAGATAAACATCGTCGGTGATTCCGGTATTTCTGCCGCGAATGGTTGGCAGCCAGTTCCAGCCAATGGCCGAAACATAAGTCGGGCTGTCAAGACCGATGATGCCTCCGTTTCCGTCTGGGTCTTTCAGGTGCTGTTCGGTTACTTCACCGGGGTTGTCATTTTTCCTGATCAATACAGCCACCGCAGCGGTTTTCCCCGGAGTAACCAAACCCGTAATATCAAATTCAGCCCTTGTAAATGCTCCTTTTATGTTTCCGGCATATTGCCCGTTTACAAATACTTCGGCTTTCCAGTTAATGCCTTTAAAATGCAGAAAAACTTTCCTTCCCTGAAAGGCTTCTGGAACCACAAAAATTTTTCTGTACCAGAAATCTGCTGTAAACCAGCTTTCTGAAATCTGCAGCTGATTGTCAGCATACAGCGGATCAGGAATTGCTCCGGCAGCCAGATAATTTGCAAGCACAGTGCCGGGTACAGAGGCAGGAATCCATTTCCGGTCATCGAAACTGAGTTCTGAAATGCGCTGCCCGTTGCCTTCGGCATAACCTTCGCGCATGATTTTCCAGCCATCGCCGCTTAAAACTCCCGGGCTGTTTGGATTTTCTGCTTTCTTTGACTTTTGAACTGCTTTGGTTCCCTGAATTTCGATTTCGCTTACCTCAAAATATATTTCCGATTCGGCTGAAAAATTTATTTTAACAAAACGGGTGCTGCTGCTGAACGGCAGTGTGCTGGTTTTTTGCCTGATGCCTGTTTCTGAGATGGCAGGTTTCCAGTTCTTTACCTGCTGAAGTGTGCCCTCTTGCGAAACACTTACCTGAACCTGAATTTCACTTTCATGCGGGCGGTGAATGATGATTTTTTTTGTTCTGCAAACTTCTCCCAGGTCAATGATCAATGACGCTTCCCGGGTCAGGTTGCTTTTCCAGCGGGTGTCGCTGTGTCCGTCGGTAACAAGATGCCCGCCCGGGTTGTAACCTTCCACTGAAGAGTGCAAAACGGCTCTGTTCAACGCAAGATTGTGCTGAGAAAATAAGCTGGCATTTGCACCAATAAACAACACAAAAATCAGAATATTTCTCATTAAGGTTACCATGAATTCTGTTCTCAACACCGCTGCTATGATTTAATTGATGATTATTTTTTCAGTATGGATTCTGCCATTAATGGCAAGCTGCAACAGATAAAAACCATCAGGAACTGCCGGGTTAACCCTGATTTCGTTTTCGTTGCCGGGCATTTTACCATGTTGCAGACATGCACCACAGCTGTTGATTAGTTTGTAAGTGATTGAATCAAAGTTGTTTTTGCTGCTTATCCGAATCAGCCTGTTGCCATGTTCCTGTAATGGTAACACCCGGAAATCTTCATCCGTAGCCTCTCCGGTAGAATTGGCGGGAGATCCGTGCACCTCAAATTCGTAGAATGAATAGCCATAGCTGGTATTACGCTGGCTTCCGTGCATTCTGATGTACCTGCCTGTGCCATTGAGATTTGAAATGGTATCTTTTCTTGCTCCGGCTGCCATGTTGATTTTGTCGGCTATGCTGTTCCAGTTGATGCCATCGTCAGATACCTGGATTTTATAATCTTTTGCCGATGCAACTTCCCATAAAATTATAACCTGACTGATATAAAAGGTGTTTTTCAGGTCAATGGAATACCATTGCGGATCGGCATACTGGCTCGACCAGCGGGTACTGGCATCGCCATCCACACCATGGGCTGCAACATTTCCAAAATTATTTTCGGTAGATGATACCTGAACGGGTTTACTCAGCGACAAACTTGGTTTTCGCACTGTTATTACCACATTTCCCGATCCTGTTTCGCCAGTGCTGCTGGTAACAGTAAGGGTAACCGAATGAATTCCTATGCCGAATGAATGATCAAAAACAGCCTGTTGTGATATGGTTTGTCCGTTTAATGTCCAGAGATAGGCTGTTATATCTCCGTTGTTGGTGTAGCTGCTGCTTCCGTTTAGTGTGGTGGTTTCAAAGCCGTTGTCGTCCAGATCGAATAGTTTGCGGCTGAATCCCGGTTTGGCTTTTGGCCCGGGCACCATGTCGTCGAGAGTGATCACCCGTGGATCGTTGTAAACCTGATTGATCCACTCCGGAGTATTATTGTCTTCAATCATGTAAGCCCAGGTGAGGAAGTAAAGCCAGGGCTGCTCATCAAGGATTTCCGGGTCGGTGAGCCGGCCATCTTCTCCAATTCCAAAAGGTTTGCCGTTGTTTGCAAACAGCTGCTGATACTGGGTCCATGATGTGTTGTTTCCTGTGTAACGCGGGTAGTCCCAGGCAATGATATCCACCACATCATCGCCGGGATACCAGTTGGGTTTGTCGGTTCCGTAGCTATTCCATATCCATATCAGATTGTTCAGTCCGTGGTGATTTACCATGCGATCATACATCAGGCGATACAGCGAAATGCAGGCATCTTTACCTGCCATTCCCCACCAGAACCAGGCTCCTTCGGCTTCGTGAAGCGGCCGCCATAAAACAGGGACAAGGCTATCCTGCATTTTTTTAAGTGCCGCTGATACCAAGTCAATATCCCTGATCATATTCCGGTACGAGTCTGAATTGGTGTCGGCTAATGCCTGTGCCAGCTTAAAGTTGCCCGACGACCAGTCGCCATCAGCATTTGGCGATATCCAGTGCCATTGAAACTGAGCAATTCCCTTGCGGTCTTTTACCCATCTTATGGCTTTGTCGGCATCGTTATTTCCACCCTGAGAAGGACAAATGCCGTTAAAGTCGTAGCCCATAATGGCGGGCGCCTTTCCTCCGGTTACCGTTTCAATGTAGTTCAGGTACTTGTCGTCGCATTGTCCGCTTATAATTTTTTGTCCGTAAACTGAGTCTATAAAGTGTTTTAATGCAAGAGCCTCAAAGGTAGCATCGGGATTAACCAATTGTGCTTTTGAAACTGAACCAAAAATCAAAGCCAGAGCCAGACTTGTCAGAATTATTGTTTTTCTCATCATGTTCTTTTTTTCAGGCCAGAATTGATTCTATGGTCATCAGTTCTTCCAGCGAAAAGTGTTTGTTATTTAATGCTTCCAGACTATTCATCAGTTGTGAAGTGCGGCTTGCGCCGATAAGCACTGACGTTACTCTGCTGTCTTTCAGCAGCCAGGCAATGGCCATCTGAGCAAGTGACTGGCCGCGCATTTTAGCAAGTTCATTTAGTTTGCGGGCTTTTTCAATTCTTTCCGGAAGCAATTGCTCCGGTTTGAGTGAGGTGTGGTTTCGTGCTGCCCTTGATTGCCCGGGGATGCCATTCAGATATTTGTCGGTGAGCATCCCTTGTGCCAGAGGCGAAAAAGCAATACAGCCGGTGCCGGTTTTTTCTAACACATTAAGCAAACCGCCTTCCACCCAGCGCTCAAACATGGAGTATTTGGCCTGATGTATGATAAAGGGTGTTCGCAATTCTTTCAGCACAGAAATGGCCTTTTCTGCCTCAAAAGCATTGTAATTTGAAATGCCTGCATAAAGCGCTTTTCCCTGCCTTACTGCCTGGTCAAGAGCAAGCATACTTTCCTCCACAGGAGTGTCAGGATCGGGGCGATGATGGTAGAAAATGTCAACATAATCCAGTTTCATCCTTTTGAGGCTCTGATCCAGACTGGCCAGTAAATATTTGCGTGAACCATGATCGCCGTAAGGCCCCGGCCACATGTCGTACCCGGCTTTTGTTGCAATTACCATTTCATCGCGGTATGGCCTGAAATCCTTTTCCATGATTCTGCCAAAGAGTTCTTCGGCAGAACCCGGAGGTGGGCCGTAATTGTTGGCTAAGTCAAAATGGGTAATTCCATGATCAAAGGCAGTTCTTAAGATTTCACGGCAATTACTGAAAAGGTCATTGTCGCTGAAATTTTGCCATAGCCCAAGGGATATTTCGGGGAGTTTCAGCCCACTTTTTCCGCATCGGCGGAATCCGGCTGTATCGTATCTTGTGTCTTTTGCCTGATAATTCATTATCTCCGGTTTCAATTAAATGGAATCTGAATTTTATAGCCGGGCTTCGCAATTAAACTCATGTCTTTATTTTGAGATGGGTGCAGAGTAATCAGTTTCGCCGGCCTGGTTTACTGCCTTTATGCGATAGAAATAAGTCTTTCCGGCTTCGCGGTTCTCATCATGCCACAATTCAAGCGGATCTGAAGCTTCAGGAGTGTATTCAAAATTCACGACATCAGCTATAACTGAATCTTCAAGTCCAAAAGCAACCACTGACCATGGGCCTGTTGCTTTTTCAGCACGCTCAATGGTATAGTTTTCTGCGCCTGCCGAACCTCTCCAGGTAAATCCTTCGCCCTGCAAAAAGAGCACAGGAGCCGGCGATGGTTTTTGTATAGCTTCCGGAGTTATGCCTCTGATCAGGAATGATTCCCTGCGTAGCAGATCGAGCAGGCGGGTCTCTTCATACACAAAACCTACGGTAAATCCTGGAACATGAAATGAATTGACGGGGGTGCCTCCTTCGTTGTGATAATACCATCCTCCATCGCGTCGGCGGCCGCGGATACTCCAGATGAGTCCCCCCGAAATGCCTTCTTCGCGGATGGTTTGCATGAGTTCGCGCAGATTTTCTGTTGATCCAAGCCCAAATTCATCAACCATAAGTGGTTTAATTCCGCGGCATTCTTCCATTGATGCTTTTGCCAGTGGTGCCAGTTGCCATGGGCGGCCTCCCATGCGGTTCCAGTATTCGTAAAAATGATCGCTGATGATGTCGATATTCGGGTCTGCCAGGAAAGCTTTACGGTCGGCACCGCCGGCTTCCATAAGTAAATGGTTTTTGTCGATGGTTTTTATGTAGGCTGCCATCTCAAGGCTCCAGGCCAGCACCTTAGGATCCCATTCATCATAACTTAGTCCGCGGTCGCCGGCATAACTGCCAAATTCATTGCCCAGCTGCCAGCACAATATGGCGGGATCATCTTTGTAAAGCAATCCGTTAACAGTGTTCCTGCGGTTGAGCAGATAATCAAGGAAATGCCTGAAATCTGCTTTTACCTCCTCATCGGTCCAAAAGGAACCTTTGGGTTTTCCTGAAAGTGAAGAAAACTCATCTACCCCGCGGATACCGCCGAAAGATTGGGATGCAATAAATGGAATGATGAGCCTTACATTATATTCATGCGAAAGGGCAATTACCCTGTCGAGACATTGAAAAGCTTCTTCATTGTAGGTGCGGTGAGCCGGAATATAGACCGGCATTCCTTTGTCGTCAGGGTGATAAACCGAAAGTGAAAAAGTGCGGGTAGCAAGTCCTCCGGTTCTCTGGATTCCGCTGTAAATATCTCTGATCTCAAATTCATCGGGAAAACGGTTGGTGCGGTCTTCTCTGATCTGGGATTCGTTTTGCTGTATGTTGGGTGCCGCAAGACCGAAGAACCGGTATTCCTTGTCGCCTTCCATCAGCTTGTCGCCGGAGCGGGTAATAAAATGTTTGTAAACAGGTTTGATCATCTGGGCAATGGCCTGACTACCTGATCCGTAACTAATCATGGAAAGGATAAAGAATATCCGTAAAAAGGTTCTGTTTTTCATTGTTTTAGTTTTTGTTTGACAAGGCTATCGCCCCGGCATCTGTGTGATGCTTTTAGAATATTGTTGAAAATCAATTAATTACCTGATTTCTTTGAATTTATCTGATCAGGAACTTTTGAGTGGATTTTGTTCCGTTGTTGTAGCTGATTTTCAGCAGATACATTCCGGCAGGATAAACACTGACATCCTTCTGCGTTGCTGAGTTAGCCGTTAATGTTCCCGAGTCAATTGTCCGGCTATGCAGATCAATGATTTCAAAAAATGCATCTCCGCCATTGCTGCAAATGGAAATATGATGATTTGCCGGATTTGGATAAATAAGCGATCCTTTCACGGGAGGGATTACTTCGCCGATCTCAAGCGGGCCGTTTACGGTAAGTGCACTTCCATAGATGTCGGGCAAATCATTAAGAAAGGTTGTGAAATCATCGTTGTAAAAGTTCATAAAGTCGGGAACCACAGTATGCCCGGGATAAGGCGCATAGTGATGTGTTGCGCTTGCATTACGCCAGACAGCCTGATAGGCTATTCGTTTTGCGATGGGATCACCCTTTATCGGGTTGAGCATAAACTGCGTAAACCATGTTGGATTGGTAATTCTTTCCAATCCTGTTTCGGTGAGGGCGGGTATTTTTTCGCGTTCCTCGGCAAGTTCAACTACGTGTCGCAGTTGACTGAGCAGGGTTTGAATTCCTGAAGGACTTGATACATCTCCGTAGTTGTCGTGCCCGAAAATGTCAATGTAATCATCACCCGGATAACGTTGCATGTATTTGTCCTTAGTAAAAAACCGGTCAGGTGAATAGGCGAAAAGCAGGTTGTTTACATTTTTATCATTCACCAGATAATCAACTGTAAAATGCCAGAGCTGAACATACTCCTCTATGCTGCAGTGGGTTTCTCCCCACCAGAACCAGCCTCCGTTGTGTTCATGCCAGGGTCTGAAAATTACCGGGATTGACTCTCCTTTGCTGCCTTTCAGGTTTCTGAGAAACAAGGCCATGTTGTCGAGCTGATTGCGCCATGCAATGTGATTAACCCCTCCCGGAAGTATTGAGCGCACAACATTAGAATCGGGATATGGATTGTTTTCCCAGTAAAAATCACCGCCGTAAGGATTGTCCATGTGCCACTCAACGGTGTTTATCCCGCCAAGGTTGTAAATATAAGTGATGCGTTGTTTCAGATCGCCGAAACCATTTCCATAGGCCACATCTTTGATCGACCATGCACAGACTGCCGGCAGGTCGCCGCAAACATCTTCAACATCTGATCTGAAGTTATCTCCTGACCAGCCAACGCCATATCCTGTGGCGTCCTGCATGCCGAAGAGTGTGTTGTGCTTTGCAATCTGTCTGAGATTGTAGTAGAGGTTTTGGGTTTCAAAACTTGCCTGTTCACAAGCCAGATTTAAACCTGAAAGTTTTTCTGATCTGACCCTTGCCGCTTCGATGATGATGTTGGCATCGTTTAAATCTTCAAGCATCTGGTTGACTTGTGGCTGGGTTGCCTGCTCATCGCTGATTATCGCCTTTGCAGCATTTATAACGGACTGAAATGCCATTCTTGAGCCGGCATTGAAGTTGCCTTCTGCGGTTCCTTCAACTGCATTTTGCAACAGCAGTTCTCCGTTTGCAACGGCTTCAGTGAGCATTGCTTTTGAAGTGGTGTGAATCAGAATTTCATCAATAAAGATGACCCCGGATTTAATGGCTGTGCTTCCTCCGTCAAAATAGATGTAGAGGGTTTGCAGTACTTTCAGGTTTGCTGATGTAACTGAAAATGTAAATGTCTGATAATCGCCGGAAACCGGAACAGAGTTGGTCAGCCAGTCGCTGCTTCCGTCAGTATATGACGGTTTAACGTTCATCTGGAATTGAACATCCGATTTTACCCTGAATTCGATCTGAAATTGATTGAGTTCAGGCTGGGATTGAAGGTTTTTATGAAACTGATCCCATTCCCAACTGCTTGCAGTTCGGTTATAATCAACACGCATGGCTTGGTTTTCGGCCGAAAGACTGAATGTAGATCCTTCAACCTGCCATTCAGCGCTTATCATATTGTCGTTGAAATTATCAACAACAATAGTAGTGGCACTGACTTTGAGACCTGTGTGCATTGCCATCAGCAACAGCAAGGGAAATATTAATCGGAAATGTTTCATAGTAAAATCGAAAAGAATGAATAAAAGGGAAGCAGTAAAGCTTCCCTTTTATGTTTGTTATAAAAAGTTTGTCCAAATAAAGCCATTTACAGCAATCAACTTTATGCGGTTGAAGTTTACTGAACTCTGCAGACTGTTGTTTTGCATTGTATTTGACTTAAAGGTTTGAATTCTGATAACTCAGGATTGCAAATTTTGCAACAACTCAGATCCGGTTATTCAGGAATCAGGTTCGGATCAAGAGGCACAGTGGTAAAGATAAAGTAATCCATGTGGAGTTGGGCATTTACGCCGCTGGAAATATTTCCGCCGCGGGCATATACACTCAGGTTGAACGGTTCGGCAAGATTAATATCACCAATTGTTCCTCCCCAGTTATCCCAGCTTGCAATATCAAATTTCATGGATCTCCACTCCCAGTTTCCGTTTGTGGGTCTGAATTTGTAATTATCACCGTAAGCAGGGTCAAGTTTCTGATTTGCAGCTTTATTCCCGTTTTGTTCTACCTGAATTCCGGCATATCCTTCTGTATCTCCTGTGTTTACCAGGAAGTTGATGTAAACGCCATTGGAATAAGCCATTGGATCAAGGGTTAAATTGCCAACTGCCATAATGTTTCCTAGCCATGCCCATGGATCACTGCCAACAGTATAGAGGTATGAAGCATATTTTTCGCCCTGGCTGTATCCTGTAAGTCCTGAACCACCATTGAAAGTGATGGGTAAATCGCCGCCGGCAGGTTCTTCTGCATCCCAAATCAGGGCTGGAGTCAAAGGACCATCTGTAATCATAACCTGGTCAAGGGCAATTTCGAATGGCTCTGATCCGCCAACATTACCTCCTCTGAACCACATGTCAATTTTGTCAACTTTGCCTTTGATGTCAGACCAGCCCATTGCTTCCAGATCGTATGAACGCCATTCCCATCCTTGTGTTGAGATCATATAGTTGTCGCTATACTGACCGCCTTGTCCTGTAAAATGTTTGTCAGATTCTGTTCCGCCGATTGTAAGGGCAGGGTTGGCATAACCATTTTTTCCATAGGTGTTCACCAGGAAAGTAAGATGAGGTTTACTGAAAGCAGAAAGGTCAAACCCTTGTCCTGCGTTGTCGTTGGTTAAGCGAATGTAGCATCCGTCCCACGCATTTCCGGCGGGTGAAGTAACTTTATATTCTTTGCCAAAGAACCCAGGGCCGTTTGATGCAGTGAACGGACTTCCGCCCCAACCCTCGGCAGTAGCGGGAGGTGTCTCAAAATCCCAAAGCATAATCGTTTGCTGAGGCAAATAGGTGCTAATCGGTGCTATAACTGCCAGTTCCTGTGATGTTTGTTTCTCACCGGCTTTAGGTGTAATCACGATTACTGCAGTTTCTCCAAGGTCTATGCCTGATGTAGCATAGCTTGCCTGGGTAGGTGTTGCTGATCCTACCAGTGAGCTCAGTTTTCCGTTGACTCTTACATCTTTGATAAGGTCAATGTTTTCTCCTTTGATTATAAATGCTTTGCCTCTTTGAATCTCTGAAGGCCAAGTGGTTACAACGGTAGGATAGAACTGAGGCTGGAGGTTGATTGAGCTTACAAATTCTCTTTTATAGGCATTTGTAATGGTTACCGGACCAGCTTCAACAAGGCGTGGAACTACAACTTTCATAGAATTTTCAAGTTTCTCTAAAATCAGGAAATTGTAAACTCCGATAGAAGCCTTCTGCGCTGTCTGCAGGTTTTCACCTGTAAAGGTTATCGTATCTCCCACAAATGGTTTATCATCAGATGTAGAAATAACTGTTGCTGCAGGCAGGTTAATATCGTAGTCTTTTGAGAAGGGTTCTTCTTTTTTACATCCGGATACAACCGTTAAAATGGCTGCAACCTGGATTATTCTTGTGATTATTTTCATGATTGGTTTCGTTTTAAAAGTTTTGACTCTGATTTGACATCATGCATTTTTTGTTCACAAACAAGTGTTAGTATCCAGGGTTTTGTTCAAGTCCCCATGCCTGAACCTCGGTTTGAGGAATCGGGAACAAAGGAACTTTGTTGCCATTAGGTCCGGTTATTGACTTGGCTATACCATTGGCTTTGAGATTCGGGAACTGCTTATAAGCTTTGTCGCCCAGTCCATAGGTTTGACCCTCGGCACGGCGCTGGTTCTTTTCCATATCCATCACGTCGAAATATCTGCCTGTTCTGACCAGATCATAAAAACGGAGCGATTCCATAGCAAGTTCAAGGCGGCGCTCTTTCCAGATGTCCTGAAGAAGTTGTTCTCCTGAAGAATTTATGTCAGGAAGGTTAACCGATGCCGGAGCTGCACTGTAGTCCATTTTGCCTTCAGCATAACCCATTGCATAAGTGCTGTTGCGCGCCCTGGCTCTAACCTGATTAACTTTATCATGTGCTTCGCCGATATTTCCGGTATGGTAAGCTGCTTCGGCATGCATCAAAAGTACATCGGCATAACGAATTACAATAATGTTACGATCAGAAGCTTTCGAAAGAGTTGGTTTTTCAGGAAGGGCAGCTTTTCTGTTTAACCAGTCTGAACCCTGTTCGCTGCGTTCGTATTTTCTTACACTTCCGTAAAGAATACCGTTGTTATATTTCTCGCCGTAAAATACACAGGATTGACGCGGGTCGTTGGTAACTGTAATGTTGTAAGCATCAAATAAATCGGGGGTAGGATTGTTGAATCCCCAGCCTGAATCATCTTTGCGGTTGCCCTGGAAATTGTAGCAGTTTGTTCCGATTGATCCCGGAGCCTGATCTGAAGCTCCAACGCCAAACTGAATTTCAAAAACCGATTCTTCGCTGTTTTCGTTTTCTATTTCCCATAATCTGGCATAATTCGATACAAGACGATACTCACCTGAAATGATTACAGAATTTGTCAGGTCGTAAACATCCTGCCAGGTTACTGTATTTTCAATGTCAGTTCCGATCTGATACATGTAAATTCTTGCCAGCAACGCTTTTGCAGCGCCTTTGGTAGCACGGCCTGTTTCAGAAACCGACATTGCGCTTCTTTCCGGTAGGAATTCTATTGCTTTTTGAAGATCCTGAGCTATAAGTGTATAACATTCGTTCAGGCTGGCACGTTGTACGTTTCCAAATTCTGATGGTTTGGCTGATGTAGTGAATAATGGAACACCTCCATACATGCGCACCAGATACCAGTAGAAATAAGCCCTGATAAATGAAGCTTCACCAATCAAACGATCGCGCAAAGCCGGATCCCATGCAACAGTTGGCAGATTGTCGAGTGCGTAATTAGCACGTGATACACCCCAATATCCATGAATCCAATAGTCGCTCGAAAAACCAATCTGTGGAGTCATTGTAAACTCAAGCATTTCCCACATCGCAGCGTAATCGCCGTCGTTGCTTCCCTTTTCAGAATCATCTGAACGAATATCGCCCATAAAGAAATCGTGGTGGTGACCCATCCATTGACCATCAGGGCCGGCACCTTCATCAAGCTGAAGCATGTCGTATAGTCCTATAATAGCACGGGTTCCGTTCTCTTTTGTGTTGAAGAAATTTCCGCTGTTTTCAGCTCCCTGGGGATCTATATCCAGAAATTTTTCGCAGCTTGAGAGTGTGAATATAAGCACTGCTGCAATCAATATGTTTATTGTCTTTTTCATCGTTTTTATTTTTTGGTATTTGAACTGGCTTGAACCCTAAAACTCAAAAGGATATTGCAATTGTTTTGGTTTTTGTGTTCAATTCCTCGCTGGTTTGTGTTAGAGTGTTATGTTCAGACCTACTGTGTACATACGTGGCTGAGGATAATTTACCATGTCAACTCCGTAGTAGAACGGATTTCCGTACAAGCCAAACAACTCCGGATCCAATCCGGTATATTTGGTTAGTGTGATCAGATTGTCAAATGAAGCAAAAACGCGCAGGTTCTTAACATGTATTTTGTTGTTGATCTTTGCAGGCATTGAATACCCGAACTGCAAGTTTTTAAGTCTTAAGTATGAGCCATCCTCAACATAAAGATCAGAGAAATTTTCTGCATTTTTATTAAGGTCGGCTGCATCTAGACGAGGAATATCGGAGTTTGGATTTTCAGGTGACCAGTAGTTGAGTGCCATATCCTTGCTGATATTGGTTTCGAACATTTTTGTGCTGTACAGGGTCTGGTACATGGAATTGATGATCTCATTTCCGAAAGAACCATAGATGAACATTGACATATCGAATCCTTTGTATGACATGTTAAGGTTGAAGCCGCCAGTCATTTTCGGGCTGGCACTACCCAGATAGGTCATATCGAGTTCTGTAATTTTACCATCACCATTCAAATCTTTGAAAATAACATCGCCGAGTGCTGCATTGGGTTGAATCGGAGTACCATCAATTGAATGGGCGTCAAGCTGATCCTGGGTTTTGAAGATACCGGCAGTTTCATAACCATAAAAATACGCAATCTCTCTGCCAACCTCTGTTCTGGTGGTGCTTCCTACTCTTCCGGCTGAGCCGCCACGTATGGGGTCGCCACCGGCCAGACTGGTAACTTCGTTTTTAATAAAAGTAACGTTGAAACCTACATCATATTTGAATGCTTTTGTCAACTGAGCATAATTGAGTGCAATTTCAACCCCTTTGTTCTGCATGGTTCCGGCATTTACTGCAGGTTTCCTTTTTCCTGCGTACATAGGAATCGGGCGCTGAAGAATCATGTCCTTGGTGTTGCGGATGAAATAGTCCACAGTTCCGGTAAGTTGATTGTTAAGCAATCCAAAGTCAACACCAAAGTTGATCTGCTCTGCACTTTCCCAGGTTAACTCTCTGTTGGCCAGCTGCAGCTGAACAGCACCTTCAACAGGCAAACCATTCAGGGCATAAACATAACCTCCGTTAACACTTGAAACGTAGTCGTAATTGCCTGCACTGCCCTGGTTTCCAACAACTCCCCATCCTGCACGGAGTTTGAGTGATGGTAGAATGGTACTAACAGAACTCATAAATTCTTCGTTGTTGATGTTCCAGCTTGCAGCAACTGCAGGGAAATATCCCCAGCGTTTTTCAGGAGTAAATTTTGAACTACCATCTGCACGGATGGTACCGGTAACAACATATTTATTGTCCCATGAAAAATTACCCCTGAGGAAAGTAGAAGCCAGACGGCTTTCAGACGATCCGCCACCTAAAGCAAACAGAACTGCATCCTTATGTGCTCCGAGATACTGAAGATCGGCATCCTCAGGTACATCATAACCTCTGGCCCAGATGTCTGACCATTTGCTGGCCTGAAGCTCTGTTCCAAGCGTTGCATTTATATTTAGTTTACTAACTGTTTTGTTGTATGAAAAGTAATTGGTGTTTACCCAATTAAATCCATAAGGACGTCTTTGGTAAAGAGAGGATTGATCATTTTTTTGAGTTGGAGTTATATAATAAAGCGGGCTGTATGATTTTTGATCGTCAAAGTCAAATTGTGAACCAAATTGCGACCTGAATGAAAGACCCTCGGTAAACAGATTGTCAATCTGAAGGTAAACATTACCCATTGCTCTGTTGCCTTTGTATTTGTCTTTTCCGGCAAGATATATGGAAAGTGCAGGATTGGTGGCAGCCTGAGAGTAATAAACTTCACCGTAAAAATTGGTGTAGTCGTCCCATGCAGCTGAAATAGGATCTGAGCGAAGTGCACCCGGAATTGTACCACTGTAATAATCGGTTCTGTCGCCCGGCCTTTCGTAATGTACAAAGTTGAAGTTGAGACCGAACTTAACATTTTTGGTTAAAGTCAGGTTGTTGTTCGAGCGGAACATAAGTTTGTCGAGATAAGTTCCTTTAACAATACCTTCTTCGTTCGAATAAGTGAACCCGTGATCGTAGGTATAGTTTTCGGTATTTCCTAAAATGCTGACATTATAACGTGTGCTGACAGCCTGACGGTAAATTTCATTTTGCCAGTCGGTTCCTTTGAGGTAATTTCCGGCTGCCTGTTGTTCAAGAACATAATCGATTATGTCGTCATTGGCATTGATATATTTGCGGGCATTTGCAAATTCAACAGCATCAGCAAGTTCAAGTTTCCTGCCAATCTGCGAAATACCTGTCTGAACATTGGCTTGCACCTCAAACTTGCTTCTTGAAGAACCAGAGCGGGTTTTAACGAGAATAACTCCGTTGGCACCACGTGAGCCATAAATTGCAGTAGCAGAAGCATCCTTAAGAACTTCCATACTTTCTATGTCGCTTGGAGCTATGTGGCTCATGTCGCCCATTGGAAATCCGTCAACTACAAAAAGAGGATCTGAGTTATTGATGGTACCAATACCGCGCACACGAATCTTTACTCCTGATCCGGGGTTACCGGAATTGGAAATGACATTAACCCCTGAAACCCTGCCTTGCAGAGCCTGAGCCGCATCAATGGTGGTGACTTTTTTCAAATCTGCCACATCTACGCTTCCCACACTTCCTGTGACATCGCTTTTGCGCATTACACCATACCCTACAACAACGACACCTTCAACGTCAATGGCTTCTGATTCCATTATAACATCCATAATGCCACTTGCCAAAAGCGGCAGTTCCTGTTTCTTCATCCCGATAAAGGAATAAACCAACATGGTTGCTTCTTTGGGTACATTCAGGTTGTATTTGCCATTTAAGTCTGTGGTAGTTCCCTGGGTTGTTCCTTTAATAATTACTGAAACACCAGGAATGCCTTGTCCGTCATCCTTACTGGTTACTGTACCTGTGATGGTGCGTTGTGCCAGTACATGCATGACTGTGAGCAGCATAAATACCAGCAATAGATTTAGTTTTCTCATAATCTTTTTGCTAATGTTTTGTTAATGTTTGGTTAGTTAGCTTTTCATTTTTTTACCATACCTTATTTATGTGTGCCAATTCATAAGGTTGGTTCCGAAATACACCTTGTTTTAGTGCAGGGTAAAACTACATTCTACTAACCTGCTTCACCGATGATATTTATATCAAATAGGAATGCCATTTATTACGAAATGGCCTATATTTGACATTCATGATGCTTATGTGTCTGTAAAACAGCATTATACCAAAAGTGAGCTGAAAATTATTTTTACGTCGGTTGTTGTTCTGCAGTGCTGCTGATACATCTGACATGGTGCTTTGAAAATCCTGCCTCGGAATAAAGTGCATGTAAATTTCAGTGGCATCATTCCGAAAGGTTCTCCTGGTCGAACGGATCAACTTTGTCGGCACTCAGGTCCCCATCTTTGGCATTTGCTTTAATATATTGCGAAGGGGTCATTTCAAACTCCTCCTTAAAGCATTTTCTGAAGTACTGCAGATCGCTGAAGCCAACTTCGTAAGTTACCTGAGCAATGTTAAGGTCGCCCCTGAGCAGTAATTCAGCAGCTTTATATAGCCTTACTTTTCTGATCAGCTCATTGGCCGAATAACCGACAGTGGCTTTCAGTTTACGGTAAAGCTGCATACGGCTGGTGGCCAGATCGCGGCAAAGGTCAGATACATCATATTCTGAGTTGATGATGTTTTGCTCAATCAGTTTCTTTATGCGCCCTACATATACTATGGATGGATTGGCTTCATTGTCGGTATTTCTCTCAGGCCTGAGCAGAAAGTCCTTCATGTATTTGTCCTTAAGCAGAATTCTGGAGCTGATCAGCTTTTGTATTCTTACTACCAGATGTTCAAGTTCGAAGGGTTTGGGAATGTAAGAGTCGGCGCCATGTTTCAGCCCTTTAATCCTGTCTTCGTTTGTTGGAAGTGCGGTAAGCAGAATCACAGGTATATGATTGGTCATGGTTGAAGTCTTCAGCTTTTCGCAAAGGGTATTTCCATCCATGCCCGGCATTATTACATCGCTGATAACCAGATCAGGTAATATTTCGCAGGCCTTACTCCAGCCATCATTGCCATCAACAGCTTCAACTATCCGGTAAGCAGGAGTAAGTACCTCTTTGAGCAGATCCCGCACTTCGGGGTTGTCGTCAATCACAAGAATAATTTTTTCATCACCGGTAGTTTCATCAGTCTTTACAATAGGCTTTTCTCCGGGAAGGTTGCCAGTAATGAGCTTTTTCTCAGCAATTACCAGGTTTTCGTCGGCTTCTGAAACAACCGTACCGTCATTAAGTGGAAGGTAAACAGTGAATGTGCTGCCTTTGCCTTTGTCACTTTCAACCTCAATTGTTCCGCCATGAAGCTCAATAAGTGAACGGGTAAAAACCAAACCTATGCCATAACTCGACTGGTTGGTTTCTGTGTTGTCGTAATGCCGGTTCTTGTTGTATTTATCGAAAATAGTACGCAATTGTGAACGGGTCATTCCTATGCCGGTATCACTTACTATAAAAGCCAGATAAGTGGTGTGTGTTGTTCTGATTTTTTTCCAGAAAGATTCACCATTCTTTCTTTCAGCTTTTTGAATAAGTTCAACACTGCAATTTACTTTTCCGCCTTCAGGAGTAAACTTAAATGCATTTGAAAGCAGATTGTAAACCGCAGATTCAAGACGATTGGAATCAGCCGATATCTTATACCCTTCAGGCACTTTATCGGTGATTGAAAATTCTATACCCTTTGTGGGAAACAGGTAAGCAAAGTTTTCGCAGGTCTGAACAAAGAAGCGCGAAGGATTAAGGATTTCCTTTCTTAAACGGATATCCTCTTTTTCCACTTTCCTTAAATCCATCAGATCGGTGATGAGCCGGAGTAAAATGCGGGCATTCCGGTCAATTTTTTCATAAAAGTCTGCACGTTTCTCAGGGTCATCGTTTACCCTCAATCTTCCGGTAAGCCCCATTATAATGGTAAGCGGGGTTCTGAATTCATGCGAGATATTTGTATAAAAGCGCATCCGCATTTCGCTCAATTCTATTTCCTGATCTTTTTCGAGTTTCTCAATCCTGAGCTGGTGACGATAAAGTATCAGCCGGTAGCCCAGATATATCAATGAAATTGCAATCAATGTATAAATAAGGTATGCCAACTTGCTGTACCACCAGGGCGGCATAAGCAATATTTCAAGTTGGGTAGTGTGGTCGCTCCATATTCCGTCGCTGTTTGAGCACCTTACCAACAAGGTGTATTTGCCATGACGCAATCGGGGATAGTGACACTCAGGCCAATGGGTGTATGTCCAGTTTTTGTCTAGACCTTCAAGTTTGTAAGCATAGAGAATTTTTTCAGGTACACTGAAATCCATTCCTGAAAAGGAAAATGAAAGTGTGTTCTGATAGTATTTTAATTTGACCGTTTCGGTCACCCAGATTGCTTTGTCGAGTAATGTCCGGCCATCGTATTCCAGCCCTGAAGTTACTATCTGATTAAATAGCTTCATTTGAGTGACCAATGCATTCGGCATAGATCGAGAATCGGTGATCTGCACCGGGTTAAAGTGGCATATTCCCTCTTTCCCGCCAAAATATACATGGCCATTTTCTGCCTGTATTACACAGCTGGTATTAAAAAATGAAATATCTAGCCCATCGGATTTATTGTAGCTTCTAACCAGTTGAGGAAGTCCGTTTTCTGTTAAAATTTTCCCCAGTCCATTCTCTGATGATAACCATAACTCGTTTGCTGAAACCGGATTAAGCGATTGTATTACCGGGCTCGGGAACTCGCGTTTTGTGCCGAAATTAATGAATTTCTTTGCGTTGTTTCTCAGCACCGATAATCCAAATTCTGTGGCTATCCAAAGATCATTGCCGGGCATAATCACCAGGTCTGAGATGAAATTGTTGCCTATGGATGTGCTGTCGGAAACAATGTTGATGAATCGTTCAATTCTGATCAGAGAATCATTTGAATTGTTGAGCTCAATCCTGAGCAGCCCATTGCCGCGGGTCCCCAGGTAATATTTATTCGGTCCTGTTTCCACGATTTTTACAATAGGGTACTTCTTTAACTCATTGGCAAGCTCTCCTTTGATCCTTGCAAACCTTTGTTTTTCAGGTGAGTAATAAATCAGGCCGTTCGACCAGGAGCCCCCCCAAACTATTCCTCTGCTGTCGCGGTAAATGCACATTACGTGGTTGTCGGGCGACCCGTTTTCTTCGTTATGAAGCACCGCGTTTCTTGCCAGAATCGTTTGTCCCTGTGTTGCAAAATTGGTAACATGTACTATTCCTCTGCCTTTTGTACTTATCCATAAGTCTCCATCAAGGCCGCTCTCCAGACTGAAAATATCTTCTTTTATCAGTGAGTTGATGTTCTCGTTTTCGAATGTAAGCAACTTTTGAGAAGTGGTTTTCCCGTCGGAATCCAGATTCAACAAAATGATGCCTTGTCCGCGGGTGCCAGCCCAGATTGCATTTTTGTCGTGCCGGGTCAATGCCATTATTTCAGATGAATTTTTTCCCACTGACATCATATGAAAAGGTTTCCGGCTGCGGTCATACTTGTACAAACCCCTGCTGGTGCCCACCCACACAATGCCCTGCCGGTCTTCAAAAATCGACTCAATATGCGGCACATCGCTTTCAGACATTCCTTTAAAAGCCGGGGATGAAATATGATGTCCTGATTTGATGTCAAATATATTTAATCCATTGTGCGTGCCAATCCACAGCTGACCGGGTGCACTGCGCAAGGTGGCTGCAGTATTTGACTCGCGTTGGAATTGTTTCAGCGAATTGGCGAGGGGTAAATCTTTGAGTGGACGCAACTCCCCGTTGATTACTTCAAAAATGTCGTTGCCCTTCAAGCTCGATACCAGCAACCAGCCATTGGCAAGCTCGGTTATTTTATGGATATATATGTTGGGATGAAATCCTGTGTGTATCAATCTTGATTTTCCCTTTTCAAGTTTGAGTATCCCCTGATCTGATCCAGCCCAGAAATTGCCGTTTACATCTTCATAACCCAATGTCAGCCTGATACTTCCCGCCTTGGCTGTGTGAGATAAGGTGGCGGTTTCAAATTTCTCTTCTTTGATGTTGTATATAAATATGCCATCATAAGAGGCAACCATAATGCGTTTGCCTGATGCTTCACTGATCCTTATAATATTGCTGAGTTTGGTGCCATTAATCTCTTTGAATTCTGTAATATGTTGATTGTAAGTGTTGTAAATAAATAATCCCTCGCTGTATGTTCCTATCCACAACATCCCGTCTGAATCCAGAAAAAGTGAAGAAATTTTTCTCCCTATTTTGTTATTCATGTGAAGCGAGTAATTGATTACTTCACGGCCATCATATCTGTACAAACCTTTCCAGGTGCCTATCCACAAAAAACCTGCACTGTCCTGTGCTATGCTGTTTATGTCAATTTCCGGCAGTTCAGTGCCCCGAAGTGCAGGAATAAGTTCAATACTTTGCTCTTGCCCCTTTATCGCTCCTGAGGAAATTGTAAGCAAAAACATCAGCAACAGCCATTGAAAGTTCAATGTCGCTCTTTTGGTTAAGTTCATAAAATCAGTCCCGGGCATATGTAATAATTTTGCCCCTAAAATAATACGCATTTTAATACGATTTAACAATGAACCCACTGACCATGATACATAAACCGATTGATGTATTTTTTGCTGATTAAAATATCTGATAATCAATTTGTTAGATATGTTGTGTTACATCTGTCTTTGGTAAATGGTTTATTTATCTACCCTTGACGGAGCATCATTCTGTTTTGAAGTTTTTTCGGAAAGAAAAAGTCGCTATTTTCGCTTCATTAAATTTATTAAAAACTTACAATATGAGATTTCGTGTTATCCTTATTGCTCTTTTTATTATGGTTCAGCATCTGGTAACGGGTCAGACTGCCAATACAAGAATCAGCATTGACAAGAACTGGGAATTCCGTCAGGCAGGAACCATGCATTGGCTGCCAGCTTCAATCCCCGGTACGGTGCATACAGATCTGCTTACTGCCGGTAAAATTGAAGATCCCTTTTATCGGCTCAATGAGCTTAATCTGCAGTGGATTGACAAAGTTAACTGGGAGTATAAAACGGTATTTACCCTTGGCAATGACGAATTAAAACACGAAAATCTGTTTTTGCTTTTTGAAGGCCTCGATACTTATGCCGATGTTTTTTTGAATGATATCAAGGTTCTCAGTGCCGATAATATGTTCATCACCTGGAGGGTGGATGTAAAGAAATACCTCAAGCAGGGCGAAAACACGCTCAGGATTTATTTTACTTCTCCTTTGATAAAAGGAATGGCAAAACAGGAGTTATTTGGTTATCATCTGCCTGCCTCAAACGATCAGTCGAAGCTGGGTGGAATGGGCCCGAATCAGGTGAGCATTTTTACCCGTAAAGCCGGTTATCATTTCGGCTGGGACTGGGGGCCACGTTTGGTAAGTTCAGGCTTATGGCGCCCTGTGTATCTCGAAATGTGGAATCAGGCACGCATCGAAAACCTGCATGTAATACAAAAACCTGTTTCAAAAAACAGAGCTCCGATCACTGCTGAAGTTGAAATAGATGTTGCTGAAGCAGGAGATTATCTCCTTGAAATTCTGGTGGATAATGTAAAAGCTACCTCTGTCCCTGTAAAACTAACAGCCGGAAAATCAGTTCAGAAAGCAGATTTTACCATCCTTAATCCTAAGCTTTGGTGGCCCAATGGACTAGGCGATCAGCCATTATATAACATTACTGCGCAGATTTTAAAGTCTGATGTACTTGTGCACAGTGAATCGGCAAATATCGGGATACGAACAATAAACCTCGTTCGTAAACCAGATGCGAAGGGTGGGGGAGAGAGTTTTTATTTTGAAGTGAACGGCCGCCCTGTGTTTGCTAAAGGAGCCAACTACATTCCAAACGATGTTTTTCTTCCGCGGGTTTCGCCCGAAACTTATGAGTTTATCGTAAAATCAGCAGCCGATGCCAACATGAATATGCTGCGTGTGTGGGGCGGAGGTATTTACGAAGAGGATTTGTTTTATGATCTCTGTGATAAATATGGCATCATGGTCTGGCAGGACTTTATGTATGCCTGCAGCATGTATCCCGGCGACGATGATTTTCTGAACAGTGCACGCCGCGAGGCCGAAGACAACGTAAAGCGCCTGCGTAATCACGCTTGTATTGCGTTGTGGTGTGGAAATAACGAGATTGAAGTTGCCTGGGCAGAAGGACACGAAGACCGTGGCTGGGGCTGGAAAAAGGATTACAATCCCGAACAGCGTGCCACCATCTGGAAAGCATATGATACACTTTTTCATCAGATACTGCCTGCTGTTGTTGAACAGTTTACATATCAGCAACCTTACTGGCATTCATCGCCATCAGCCGGCATGGGCAAACTTTCTGGTTATGAAAGCAACTCAGGCGATATGCATTACTGGGGCGTGTGGCACGGACAGCATCCGTTCAGCGATTTCCGCAAATATAAAGCCCGCTTTATGAGCGAATATGGTTTTCAGTCATTCCCTGAGTTCAATAGTGTTAAAAAATATACACTCCCTGAAGACTGGAGCATTGAATCACCTGTTATGGCTTCGCATCAGCGCAGCGGTATCGGAAACCTCCGCATAAAACAGTACATGGAGCCCGATTATCAGATTCCCGAAAACTTTGAGCACCTGCTTTATGTGGGTCAGTTGCTTCAGGCAGATGCCATAAAAATGGCGCTGAAAACCCATCGGAGCGATATGCCTTACTGTATGGGATCGCTTTACTGGCAGTTGAACGACGTTTGGCCGGTAGCATCCTGGTCAGGTATTGATTATTATGGAAAATGGAAAGCTCTGCATTATTTTGCTAAGGAAGCACTTAAAAACCAGATAATCAATGTGGTGGTTGAAGATGGGAAGTTGCTGATTTACGGTGTTTCAGATTTAAACCAGAAAACTTCAGCGGTTGTTCGCCTCAATCTGGCCGATTTTACAGGACTTTCGCTCTGGAATCGTCCTGTTAAAATTACCTTGCCCGCCAATAGCTCTGCTTTGGTTTACAGCATCGATCTTAAAGAACTTCCGCTTAACTATCAGGAAAACAAAGTGGTACTTACCGCAACTCTGGTGGTGGGTTCAAAAGAAATTGACAGAGAGTTTGTCTATTTTGCTAAACCCAAAGACCTCAAACTACCCGATCCGGGAATCAAAACACGTATAAGTGATAAAGGAGATAAGTTTGTGATTGAAATCACTTCCCAAAAACTCTGTAAAAACCTTATGCTGATCAGCGACAATACCGACGTACTTTTTTCTGATAATTTCTTTGATATGCAGCCTGGCGAAATTCGCCTGATTACCTGCCCTGCCACCATTCGCTGGGAAGATTTTGAAAAAGGATTCAGGGTACTGCACCTTCAAAAGACGATGAAACAATAAGCTTTTTCTGACCATCCTTAAGTTGGATAAACAGATTTTAGGGAAACAATTATGAAAAAACTTTCAATTCTGCCGCTATTTCTGCTGTTAACTTCAGGAATCTGGCTGAGTGCATGCACTGCTGTACAAGTTATGGATTTTCCGGCTAGCCTTGATGCTTTTGAGCGAAAAGGACTCGTTGTGATGAATGATTCCGCACTTGTGCTTATCAGTTCAGCATCAGGGGTTGAGTTTCGTTTTGCAGGTGATAACTGTCAGGTTTTTTTAAGCAACAAAGCGGCAAAAGGAGATTACAACTATGTGTCTTTTGAGCTTGATGGTAAATATTACGGAAGAATGAAAGTGGATAATTCAATCTCCAAACCTTTTGCAATCCAAGCCGATTCATCTGCTGATTGGCATACCCTTAAAGTATTTAAAGCAACAGAAGCTCAAAACGGGCTTCTGCTTTTTCACGGTGTTAGCGCTGACAGAGTAAAAGCAACAGAAAAAACGGATATGCTCAGGCTCGAATTTATCGGCAACAGCATCACCTGCGGCATGGGTAACGATGTTGATGAAATCCCCTGCGGACTGGGTAAATGGTTTGACCAGCACAATGCTTACCGGAGTTATGCCGCCATTGTTTCAAGAGCACTTAATGCCGATTTCCTCCTCAGTTCAGTGAGTGGGGCAGGAATTTACCGAGCCTGGAACAGCGAAGCTCCTTCGGTTCCTTCGTTGTATCAGTCAGCTTATCTGAATGCAGATAGCCTGCAGAAACGGGATTTCAGCACCTGGAAGCCCGATTGGATTATTATTGCTCTTGGTACCAACGATTTAAGCGAAGGTGATGGCGTTACTCCCCGAAAACCGTTTGATTCCACCCGATTTGTGAATGCGTATTTTCAGTTTCTGCAAAACCTGGTTTCCCTTCAGCCACAGGCCCGTTTTGCCTTGCTAACCAGTCCAATGGTAGAGAAAGAAAAGGATATTCTTTTCCATTCATGCCTGATAGCTGTTCAGCAGAAGTTCACAGAAAGATATCCTCAAAGACCGAAACCTGAAATTCATCATTACCCTGCCATTACAGCATCGGGTTGTTCGGGCCATCCGGATGAAGATGAGCACAAGCAAATGGCAGAAAGTCTGAAGGGATTTTTAATCAGTGTTATTAATCAGGCGCAGAATTAAAGTCTCATTTTTTGATCAAATGTCTGGTAATTGTCGGTCCGCTGCCCGAAAATCGGAGGAGGTATATTCCGGGGCTGAGGTTTTTCAAACTTAGCCTGAAATCATTGCCAGTGATTTGATGCCGGCCGTTTTCCTGGCCATAACGGTTGTAAATAGTCAGCGTATTGATGGTATTGCCATGAGGAAGGCTGATGTTCAGAAAATCTCCGGCAGGATTGGGGTAAATGCTGATCGGTTCATCTGATTCTTTTTTGACAATTGTACCGGTGTTTACCGTAAAATCAAGCGGAACACCCCACTCGTTTCCGTTCTTGTTGTAATAAACCAGTTCGCGCCTGTATGCATCCACTCCTGAACCGCAGGTGTAGTAGGGCCCGCCCAATCCAGAGTAATAATCATGATCGGGTGTACAACCGCAAATAATAATCGGATTGAAGCATGTGTCGTTGCCCATGGTTTGAAATCCTTTTATCATACAATTTGTTTCCCTGCCTTGAATCTTTTTTAAACCATGAATGCCTGTTCCCATTTTAAGGATATTCCAGGCATCCCAATCGGTGAAATTCCAGGCAACTCCCGGCAGCACATCAAAACTGGCATCTGGTGATATACTTTCGGTAATGGTATCTATTGAAGCAGTAAACGTATTAATGCCGCCATCCCGGGTACTAATCTTGACTTTATTTTCCCATTCATAAACCACCATGTCTCCAAAAACAGATTTGTTGAGGAGTCTGGCTATTTTTTCTGTGCGCTGCTGATAATATGCCCAGCCATTGATTTGCACGGTGTGAAGTTCATCGCCGGGGCTGTGGTCATTAACCTGCATCCACGTAAGATTTTGCATACCAATGCCAGGATTGTCAGCTCCGACCAGGGTAAATTCCTGCAGCATTTGCGATGCGAAGCCAAGATACAGATCAGGGAAACTATAAAAATTCAGGGTTTTGGCTAAGCCTGAGTTTTTCGATAAAATGAGGCTCAGGTTGTTAACTTCATGCGAAATATTTTGACCGCCATCATCTACAGCCTGAAATGCAATTGTTTTTACAGAATCGGGTTGGCCCAGAATATCAGATATCCCTGTTGATGATACGGTTGCATGGATGCTTAAGGCCGGGGAATTAAAACAAATCCATTCCTCATTCAAAACCGCAAGTGTTTTGATCAGCACCGGTTGATTGAAAGCATTGTAGAAGACCGTTTCACCATTTCCATCGATGGTTATCTTTTCGCCAAGCCACGATGGACCATTGATAAAAAAGCATAGGACATCCATTTGCTGCAGATTCTTCAGCAAATGAAAAGTGGTGTCTGATCCTGAGGTTGTAACTGAATCAACACGCATTCCGAGGATAGGTTCGTACTGACCCTGATAGAGTGTTGTGCGATCTGGCTGAAGAACACGGTAGTTTTGTGCCGATAAAGCCAAGGTCATTAACAATATCTGAAATGCTGCAAAAACAGGTATTTTATTTTTCATTGATCAGGTGATTACATCACAAAGATAGTGATTGATTATAGTGCTATAGGATATCCCCTGAAATTTTATAGCTGCCCTTCGTGTTGTATAGTGAAATTGTGAAATGAATTTCCTGGCCTGTATCCATTTTGTGGTTGCAAATCATTATTTCTGCAGTGTAAAAAATTCTGTTTTCAGGATTTATACTGAGCTTCTGATATCGATTATTTTACTGGAATTGTGAAGCTAAATCTGCTTCCTTTTCCCAAGGAGCCGGAAATACTTAATTTCCCGCCGTTCTTCTCAACAAACTCACGGCAAAGCAATAATCCAAGGCCATTTCCTTTTTCACCGGCTGTGCCTGGAGTTGAATAATACTCATTACTGAGAACCATTTTGATCTGTTCATCAGATATTCCTTTGCCGGTATCGGTGATGCTGAATTCTATAAATCCGTTTACCTTTTTTGTTTCCATTAAAATACTTCCGCCTGAATTTGAAAATTTGATGGCATTGGAAGTTAAATTGCGCAAAACAACCGGAATCATGTCTTTGTCGGCATTCGCAAAATGAGAATCATTTACTTTATTATCTATGACCAGATTTTTTGCCTCAATCTGCGTTTTATAAAGCTGTATTACATCTTCTGTAATCTCTCTCAGGTTAACTCTTCCCGGATTGGCAACAGAATTTTTCAGGTTGTTTTTAGACCAGCTCAGCAGATTTTCAAGCAGCTCATTCGATATCAGTGTTTGTCGGTAAAGTTCGGGCAATAGCGAACTGAATTCTTCCTGGCTGATGTCTTCGTTTTTTATAAGATGAATCATGCTGCTAAGGTTGGCCAACGGGCCTCGCAGATCGTGAGATACAATTGAAAATAGTTTGTCTTTGGTTCTGTTTACTGCTTTCAGTTCGGCAGCATGGGCTGTTAAAATCTGGTTGTGAATTGAAAGTTCGTTTTTTTGAGTTTCTATAATTTTCTCTTTCCGGAAACGGTAAATATAATTTCGCCAGAATGTAATTGATAAGAACCATCCAATAGAAATTATGGTAAATCCATTTACCAGATTTGATAGTAACATATCTTGATTGGACTGAAACTGGTTCTGAATTATATTAAATACAAGATATCCGAACAGATAGTAAACTGCCGAAAAGAGTGGATGCAGATATATAAACAATGCAACAAGGATACTTGCAACGACGAATGGATTGATGGCAGGAGTTACCAGTTGGTCAACCCCTGCAATGGCGGCACCTGCAAGAAGAATGGTAAGAAAAACAAAATGAGGGATAAGTCTTCCTGCAATTGAGGAGTGTAACTTTTTTCGGTTTATAATTATGGCTGAAACTCCGAAGAAAACAAAAAGAAGGGTTAGAAAAAAATGCGCATAAATGATCCCCAGTCTCCAATTTTCTTCAACCAGTGTTTCTCCTTCCGGAGAAAAATAAAATATTGATAAATGAACCAATGAAACCGGGATGCCCAGAAAAATAAGAAATTCCATTCGCGAAAGGTTTGTTTCCCGCAAACTTCTGTGTCCCACCATCTTTTCTTCCGGTGTGAAAGTAAATTCAGATAATATTTTACGCAAAAAAACAGAAACCGGTTCCATATCTGGAGTGTAAAGTTAAAATAACTTTAATGCGCCTGAAATGAGGCAAAGCGTGTCAAAATTAGGTCAAAATGATTGACCGACCAAATGAAATTTATTTTTAGTAGTAATAAATGATTAATTTGTTTGAACATCTTTTGATCTATCAAAGAGATTATAGTTTTGTAAGTTTAAAATGGTCTGATTCTTCTGCAATAAATATTTTTTTGAGTTTACTGAATGATAAAACTCAGATTATTAATTTTCGTTGGATTGAACTGACCTGAATTATTTGCTCAGAAGCTGCCTTATTTCCATTAATGTTTTAAAAGGATCAATGTTTAGCCCATGTTGCTGAAATACTATTTCTCCCTTAGCATTTAAAAGCTGTATGATGTTTGAATGGTCAAATCCACCTTCTTTCAAAGGTTTTACCCTGACTCCAAGCACATTGGCAATTTCCATGGTTGCAGATTTGTCTGATCGGATAATTTCCCAGCCATTCAGGCGATGATCCTTGGCGAAACGACGCATTTGTGCCGGATTGTCTCTTTCAGGATCCATACTTATGAGCAGGAATTGTATCTGGTTTCGTTCATCTTCAGTTAAAGATGATTCAATGAGTTTTATATCAGCCACAATTCTTGGGCAAGCCGAAGGACAATTGGTAAAAATCATTGCTCCAACAATTATTTTTCCACCATAGTCTGAGAGATTTTTTTGCTCAGCCTGTTGATTTTCCCATTCCGATTCAAGCAAAAAGACAGATTCATCTGACATTTCATTCGTTTTTGCCACTTCAGCATCCTCCGTGGTATTGCAGCATTTGCCGTTTTCTGTTTTTTTACCGCACGACGTGATCATGATAAGAATCAAGGCAAGTGATGCTAATGTTTTCATTTTCTGCATTTTTTAAAACATTTGATTTAATTCATTCTGATTTCGATGAGGTTTTTTTATCAGGGTTTTCAGCATCTTTCACACACCTGAACCCTACATTGGGTACAGTGTATTTTGCCTTCAGGCTCGACCTTAAGGCAAACCTCAGAAATGCAGCATAATTGTTTACATCTTTAGCCAGCAATGACCCTCCGCCGCAAAATAGCGTATTGTCAGAAGTTGCATTCCCACGCGATTCACCTGTTGTTAATGCACTGTTGAAATCATAGGTCCATTCCCACACCAATCCGTGCATATCCCATACTCCGTAATAATTCTGCTGGGTTGTGCCAACAGCCGGAAGTTTGGTTGGGTTGGGTTTTGATGCCAGATCAAGAATCATACGATTGAAACCGGCTTCATTCTGGCCGTCGGGTCGCGTGAGCCCGGCTTCTGCTACCATCTCCCACTCTGCAATTGTAGGCAAACGCTTACCCTGGCATTCGCAATATTTTTGTGCAGCAAACCACGATACATTAACCACCGGGCTTTGCGCCAGAGATAATTCAAATTGCGGATTTCCTGTCCAATGCTTCAGATAACCCTGATCAGCAAACAGCTTCTTCACATTTTCTTTTTCCCATTCAGGATATTGGTCAGTGAATCTGCGGAAATCACTGTTTGTAACCGGAAACCGATCAATGTAGAACGCATTCACCGGCACTGTCTCATTTTCGCTTGAATACATGGGAATATATTTTCCTGCGGGGATGAAAGCCATTTTTCCTTTCACAGGAATGTCTGCCTGAGCTGAAAGCCTGAAACACAAAAATATGAGGCCTGATGCTATGATTCCGGTTTTTAAAGCATTCATTATTGTCGTACTTTTTTCACATCGTCCGCTGTAATTCGGGTTTTCTGGTTGTTCATGGTTTGGTAAATGTAAGTGAGAACTGCCGCAGTTTCTGCATCGGTTAAAGCTTGTTTTGGCATCACACTGTTATATTTATTCCCATTCACTGTTATCTCTCCAGAAAGCCCATTCACGACAGGATGTATGGTTTTGCTGATTTCACCGGCAAAGTAATCTGAATTTGCAACCGGAGGAAAAATTCCTGCTACCCCTTTGCCATCGGAAAGGTGGCAGGCAGCACAGTTTGTCTGATATAGCTTTTCGCCCAGCGCAAGCAATTGATCTTCGGTTAATGTTGCTGCTTCCATCGCATTCTTGCGGATAATTCCCGCTTCCGCTGATGGCTGATAGATACCCGGCTCACTTTTGCCTGAATAAATAAGCTCATTTTCTTCGCCCTCAACAGCCAGAATCCCAAGGGCACCTTTGTTAAATGCCCTGAATATGGAGTGATCAACAAGAATAAAGTCTCCCGGAACTTCAACCTTAAATTCTGTAATGGCTGATCCTCCGGCAGGAACCAACGTTGTCTGAACATCGTGGTTTTTCAACGAACCACCTTCCATATACACATTGTCGAAAACCTCGCCGATTACGTGAAAACTCGAAACCAGATTCGGCCCGCCATTTCCAACAAACAACCTGACTGTTTCGCCGGCACTTGCTTTTAGTGTATTGTCTCCCGTAAGTGATCCTACCCTGCCATTAAATAACACATAATCTGGTTGCTCCTTTATGGCTTTATTCATATCGAAAGCCTGTAATCCAGACTCGCCATAATTTCCTTCAGTGTAAAAATCACCCTGCATCACATAGAACTCCTTATCTACCTTTGGGAGACCTTCTTTGGGTTCAACAAGAATCAATCCGTACATGCCATTGGCGATATGCATCCCCACAGGCGCAGTTGCACAATGATAGACGAACAAACCGGGGTTGATGGCTGTAAAATTGAAAGTTGCCTCATAGCCTGGAGCTACATAGGTTGCTTCAGCACCACCGCCTTGTCCGGTAACAGCATGAAGGTCTATATTGTGCGGTAATTTGTTATCGGGATGGTTTTTCAGGTGAAATTCAACATAATCACCCTCTCTGATGCGGATAAACGAACCTGGTACGGTGCCTCCAAATGTCCAGAAAACATAGTTAACTCCATCGGCAATTTCCATTTCAAGTTCAATTACTTCAAGATCAACAATAACTTTGGTGGCATAATCTCTGGTTATTGGTGGAGGTACTATCGGTGGTGCAGTAAGCACAGCTTTTTCTTCTCCTTTTATCTCAAGCAGGTTATATTCTCTGCCAATATGATTTATATTTGTGTTTTTCCCGGACTCTTGGCAACTGTTAAGCACAAAGCCCAAACCAGCAAAAATCAATGCTACATAAATGGGGGTTGTATTTAGAAGTTTCATATTTTCCTGTTTTGGTGAATGCAAATATAACAATATACAAGTAAATAAGTTCTCAAATACCGAAATAAAATTGTGATAATTTAATACAGTTCTTTAACTATAAATGAAACTTTTCTTGTATTCTCGCTGAAACTCAGTTACATCTAAGCGGACCTCACCTGATGAGTCGGGATAAGGTGTGAAACTAATGTATTTTACACCAGAAGGTGCGGTGAGCTTGCCGGGCAGACAGGCAATGGATTATGAATTATTCCATCAACTACTTTTTCTTGAAATGCTTGTTGTAATTTTTATCGCCTCTGGAGATGGGTTTTTTATATTTCTTTGCCAATTCTCTGCGATATTTCCCGCCCTCATTGGTTTTGGTATTTTTCTCTGCCTTTTCGTGAAAAGCAGCTCCTGCGGATTTGTCGATACTGAATGATTGCCTGACCTCAGCCATTTTCGGGCGTTCTTCAGGTATAAGTTCGGTTGAAACAGCGACTTCTTCAGGAAACTCCATTTGAGGAATTGTGTAAGACATCAAAGCTTCAATTCTGGCTTTCGCTTCGGCTTCCTGTTCCGTATAGAAAAGGATTGACTTGCCCAACTGTGTTGCTCTGCCGGTTCGCCCGATGCGGTGCATGTAGTTTTCGGGGTAATCAGGTGTGTCGAAGTTTATTACATGCGTAATCATATCCAGGTCCAGACCGCGGGCCATAACATCGGTGGTGATCAGTATCCGGTTTGATCCTTTGTCGAAAAGGCTGATGGCTTTGATCCTATGGCTTTGAGTTTTGTCGGAATGAATTATTCCAACCTGTTTTCCAAGTTCGGCTTCCATGGTTTCAAATAACCGGTCAGCTCTTTTTTTATTGGACACAAAAACCAATACTTTCCTGTATTCCTGCCAGTTGCTTACCAGATGGTTCAGCAGATTGACTTTTGTATTGAAATTTTTTACCGGGTAACATTGCTGGTCTATATTGTTTAAGGGAGTTCCGCTAACAGCAATTGAAATTTTGGCAGGTGCAATAAAAAAGTCTTCAATCAGGTCATCAACTTCTTCGGTCATGGTAGCCGAAAACATAATGTTTTGCCGGCGATCAGGCATCAGTTCAAAAATATTTTTCAGCTGAAAGCGAAAGCCAAGGTCAAGCATTACATCCACTTCGTCAATTACCAGTTTGCTGATTCCCTTCAATTGAACTGATCCACTGAGTGCCAGATCATAAAGTCTTCCGGGGGTAGCCACCAGAATATCGGTGCCCTGCGCAGCAGCCATTTTTTGAGTATTGATATTTACCCCTCCGTAAACGCCCAGCACCCTGACATTCAGGTAGGTAGAAATGTTTTTAAACTGATCAACCACCTGAATTACCAATTCGCGGGTCGGAACCAGAACCAGAATACGTGGATTGTTTTGCTTCGAAAACTTAAGGTCATGCAGTATGGGAAGCATGTATGCCAGTGTTTTTCCGGTTCCCGTTTGCGCAATACCGACCATATCCTTCCCCGAAAGGATAACCGGAAAAGACTCAGTTTGTATGGGCGTTGGCGTGTCGAATCCAAGTTCATCAATTGCATTGAGCAACTGTTTCGACAGCCTGAAGTTTTCAAAAGAATTCATAATACTTGTTTGTTAAAATGATTGCATATTCCTGATTTTCTGCTTCTTTTCTGACATGAATTATTGCCAAAAAAAAGCCATTCTGATTTCCAGTGTTTTATTAACAGAGCATGGAAATCAAACTTATTGACTAGGAAACAATCCGATCCCGGTTGCTATCGGGACTCAATTTCGCTCAGTCAGTTGAGGAATTAACCCGAATGATCAAGGCAGATAAACCGTAAAATTCAAGGCTGGAAGCAGTGATTTCATCCCGGCTGAAAAGGGCCTTTAAAGTTCTCTTAATCCGATAAATATCAGTTCAATATGCGGCGGCAAAGGTAGGAAATTTTTCTTACTAATCTGGGGAAAGGATCAGGCAGGAAATCCGGTGACATATTGTGATGTTAAGTCATTGAATGTAAATGATATAAGTGATTTAATTGCAGGTTTTGATCTTTCGTATTGAAGGATAGAACTGCTGAAAATTGAAGCTGTTCTCCGGCAATAGGATTCCGAATCTGACTAACAGCCTCAAAAAATATTATCTTTGTAAAAAAAAGATGTCTCCGAAATCATCAACTCCGGGATCAGATAAGTCTTATCTTAAACTGATTACCGCATATAAAGTTCCTTCAGCTCAAAGCAGCATCTGGCAACTTCTCAATACTTTGATTCCTTATGTGCTTTTATGGATAGCAATGGCCCATCTGATTACTGTTTCATACTGGCTTGTATTGCCGCTTGCAATTCTGGCTGCCGGTTTTACTGTAAGACTGTTTATTATATTCCACGATTGTGGTCATGGTGCATTCTTTAAATCGAAAGCAGCCAACGATACCATTGGAATTATCCTGGGAATTCTCACATTTACACCATATTACCGCTGGCATCATGCCCATCTGATCCATCACCGGACTGCGGGCAACCTTGATAAACGCGGAGTAGGGGATGTGTGGACACTAACTGTTGAGGAATATAAAAATCTTTCGCCCGGTAAACAGCGCTTTTACCGGATTTATCGTAATCCTTTTGTGATGTTTGGAATTGGTGCAGGTTTGATCTTTTTAGTGACCAACCGTTTCACCCGGAAAGAATTTAGCTGGAAAGAGCGGATCAGTGTGTATGTTACAAACCTTGGACTTGCCGCACTGGCTTTTGGAATCAGCTATTTGATCGGCTTTAAAGCTTATCTTATGATTCAGTTGCCTGTAATGTACATTGCCGCAACAGCCGGGGTGTTCCTTTTCTATGTTCAGCATCAGTTTCCTGATGTGCATTGGTATCGTGATGAAGAGTGGGATTACAGTACTGTTGCGATCAACGGAGCTTCCTACTTCAAACTGCCCAGAGTTTTGCAATGGTTCTCCGGTAATATCGGATTTCACCATATTCACCACCTGAGTTCAAAAATTCCGAATTACAAGCTTGAAAAATGTCACCGCGAAAATGAAGCTTTTCAAAAAGTTGAGCCTGTTACTTTCCGCAGCAGTTTCAAAACCTTAAGTCTGCGTTTGTGGGATGAAGAAGCTGGAAAGCTTGTAACTTTCAGGCAAGCTTCTTTATAATTTTGGATTTTGGATTTTTGATTTACCTTCGGTGAGCTCCGCTTCGGTTAGGATTTTTGATTTCGGAATGTGGATTTCGGATTTCGGATTTCATCTGACCTCTGACTTCCGACTTTCGATTTCAGATTACAATTTCTCAACTTCCGACCTCTGACCTCTGATCTCTGACTACCGACTTCAGATTTTGATTTTTTATTTCATCTGACCTCAGCCCTCCGCCCTCCGACCTCTGACCTCTGACCTCTGATTTCGAAAGAATAAGGAGAATCTACTTCACCAGCCTGATCCCACCTTCCTCAATATCAATCAGCTTTTGTTTATAAAGCGCTCCGATTGATTTCTTGAAATTCTTTTTACTCATGCCACACATCAGGTAAATTTCTTCGGCCGGGCTTTTATCGTTGAGATCCATATAGCCTTTATTGTCTCTGAGCAATTCCAGAATCCGTTCGGCCATTTCATCTATCTTATCGTATCCGGGTTTTGTCAGGGTGAGGTCTATTTTACCGTCTTCACGTACTTTTGTAACATAACCTTTTACCCTCTGACCGCGCTCAAGATCTTCAAACACATCACTGGCGTATAACATTCCTTCATGCTTGTTGTTGATAATGGCCATATACCCAATGTCGGTTGTGCGCCACAGCAACAATTCAACTTCCTGCAGAGGTTTGTAATCGGCAGGCTCAAGATTGATGAATCGCTCCAGTCGCGCTGAAGCAGCAATACGGCCTCCCTGAGGATCAGAATAAATATATACGAGGTATGATCTTCCCTCAACCATTTTAGCATTTTGTTCCCTGTAGGGGACAAGAAGATCTTTTTCAAGACCCCAATCGAGGAATGCACCGATTTCGTTTACTGCTTTTGCAGTAAGCAATGCAAATTCGCCAACCACTGCAACGGGTTTCATGGTTGTGGCGATCAGTCTGTCTTCCGAGTCGAAATAAAGAAAAACTTCAATTTCGTCGTCGGGTTTGCAACCTTCCGGCACCCATTTCATTGGCAGTAAAATCTCGCCGAGGTCGCCTCCATCAAGATAAACGCCGAAATCAACGATTTTGATTATGCTTAAAGTATTGTATTTTCCAGGAGTGGCCATTTGATGAATTGGGTATTAAAGAGTTGTATTTTCCTGACAAAGGTACAACATTGCGACCATTTTTTTGGTCAGAACTTCAGGAACAGACCAGCACTAAAGTCGGTTTTGGTGTAAATTTTCTTTTTGGGTTTCACTGTTTCAATCAAAGGATTATCGTCAGTCCAGGTCAAAATTGTTCTTGTGTAAGGAATGGTTCGCCGCGCCATCAGAAACTCTGCTTTTGCAATCAGGCCAAGTGAAACATGCTTATTAAAGAGCAGATTGTATGTGACTTCAGCTTCTGAATGTGAGGTAAGTGCAGGTGATGCAATGGTTTCATATTTTATTTCGCGGCGATAATTTGAGTTTGGTTTTTTCTGCGCAATCTGTTCGTTAAACGGAACAAAAAAATTGATACCAAAACCTGTGCTCAAGGTTGCCTGAAAACGTTTATAACTGTAAGAAAACCATGGCATTACGCTGAATCCGATGTCAAATAGAGTTCTTTGACGGTAGTTTGAATTCAGGTCGGCAATTATACCTGTGTCGGATTGAATGTGAAATTGATTGAATTGGTTGAGATATTGCGGATAAGAGTAAAGGCTTGAACCAATGCCCCAGTTCCAATTCCGGTTCAGGCTGTCAACTTTGTGCTTAACGGTCACACGCATATGATTGGGCAGCATATCGCTCAGCATACTGAATCCGGTGTAGAATGACCATCTGTCATTCGGGGCAAGCATAAACCCAAAGCCAAGCACACCATATGAATTTTTGCCAAAGTCATCGCGCAGATAGTTCATAAAGTCAATATCAGAACCTGGTGACTGATCAGGACGTTGAATAAACCGGCCACCAAACTGAATATCAAGTCTGAGCTCCTCTTTTTGCGGTTTTGCCTGTGCAGAAGCCTTTTCTAGGCTAGTAGCAAACAACAATAATAAACAGGCTGTATAGATAAGCAGATATTTTGCAGTTCTCATCGCAGAATTTGGATAAGGTTTGTGGTATCGCTGAAGATGCTGTTGTCAGAAAGGGTAATGTCGATCACAAAACGTGCACTTGTATTTTCCACCTCCGGCTGAAGAAAAATATGGAACGATTCTACACCTCCGTCGTAATAAATTTTGCCTTCGGTTTGCCTGATAATGGACGGCAATGACTGATAAACACTGTTTCCGGATGAAGAGTTTCCCGATGAACGGCCAACAAATAAGCTGGTAACATCTGCTCCGGCTTCAATTTCTCCGGAAAGGGAATAAATAGTGCTGATTTTTATACTGGTGAGATGGTAATTCGCCTGAAGTGGGAAAGCGCAGTCGCACTTCATTGCCATTGCAGTGTTGATCCCAATGCTTTTCAGTTCCGGGATGGAAGAATAATAGTAATATCCTAAAGAGTCGAACAACGCAATTTCAAAAGCGACCGCTGCGGCTGGCATGGTATCGCGAAAGCTTGTCATTGCCCATTCTCCTGAATTGTCTATATTTTTAATATCCATCCGGTTAAAACTCATGTAACCCAAATCCTCATCACATTTGCAGCAACCGGGGATGATTCTCAGAATATTTGCGAACAACAGAATCAGTAATACTTTTTTAAAGATGCGCATGACAACTGGTTTTTAATTCTGAATGGCAGTTAAATAATTCTGAAACGAAAGTAAAAAGACTATTTCATCAATTTCCAATAATACTGGTACTTATTTTTTGATTCCATGAAGACTACCCGAACAAATGCCGGAACACATCTTCTATTTTGCTTACCGGAATAACTTTTATTGTTTTTGCTGCGCTTTTGGCAGCTTTAAAGTTAAGTTTTGAAATAACAATGGATTCAAAACCCAGCTTTTCGGCTTCTGTAACCCTTTGTTCGGCCCGTGTTACCGGTCTTATTTCACCTGAAAGCCCTACTTCTCCGGCAAAACAGGTTTTTGAGTTGATCGGAATATCAATGTTTGACGAAAGCACCGAGCTGACTACGGCCAGATCTGTAGCGGGGTCATCAACCCTGAGTCCTCCGGCTATATTCAGAAATACATCTTTTACGCCAAGTTTGAAACCGCTGCGTTTTTCCAGCACGGCCAGCAACATATTCAGCCGGCGGGTATCAAATCCGGTGCATGACCGCTGAGGTGTTCCATAAGCGGCAGAACTGACCAGCGCCTGAGTTTCGATAAGCATGGGGCGCAGTCCTTCGATGGTTGCGGCTACTGCGGTTCCGCTAACCGGTTCTTCGTGCTGGGTAATCAGTATTTCTGAAGGATTGGAGACTTCGCGCAATCCGGAGCTCTGCATTTCATAAATCCCCAGTTCTGATGTGCTTCCGAAACGGTTTTTGACAGAACGTAAAATCCGGTATCCGTAATTGCGGTCACCTTCAAACTGAAGAACTGTATCAACCATGTGTTCCAACAATTTCGGACCTGCAAGTGTACCTTCTTTGGTGATGTGACCAATCAGAAAAACGGGCACATTCACGGTTTTGGCAAAACGTTGCATTTCTGAAGCTGTTTCCCTGATCTGCGAAATGCTTCCGGCTGAAGCATCAATATTGTCGCTGGTAAGCGTTTGAATGGAATCGATGATGATGATTCCGGGAGTAAGCTTTGCAATATGTCCAAGAATTTCGCGGGTAGAGGTTTCGGTCAGAATGTAGCACTCATTCCGGCCCATACCCAACCTTTCGGCGCGCATTCTGATCTGCTGCTCGCTTTCTTCTCCCGAAACATAAAGCACTTTTAAGTTTTTTATGGTAAGCGCTACCTGTAGCATCAGTGTTGATTTCCCGATGCCAGGTTCTCCCCCGACAAGCACCACCGAGCCTGGTACCAGTCCGCCGCCAAGTACACGGTTAAGTTCCTGATTTTGAGTGTCGATACGGTTTTCGGTGCTGAGTTCTATATCGGTGATTAATGTAGGTATGGCATTTCTTCTGATGGCCATTCCCGGAGCAACTCCGGGTTCTTCGCGTTGAATTACTTCTTCAACATAAGTATTCCATTCGCCGCATGATGGACATTTTCCAATCCATTTTGGCGATTGTACACCGCAGTTGCGGCAGAAAAATGCTGTTTTGGTTTTGGCCATGGGTTGGTGTTCTTGTTTTGAATTTCCGCGACAGCTGAAACTGATTGTTTTTTCTGATACTTTTAGATATAACGGGTATTCCTGAAGTTTTTTTTAAAGTAAAAATAATTTTGAGGACTAAACTATCCTTCTTTAATCTTTTTTTCAATCAGGCTGGTTGAGTATCCTTTAAGGTACTCAAGAGTTTCCACTTTGCCTCCTTTGGCCATAACTATATCGTAACCCACAATGTCTTCAGGTTTGTAATCTGCACCTTTTACAAGAATATCGGGTTGCACAGTTTTAATAAGATTGTAAGGTGTTTCTTCATCAAAAAGAACCACGGCATCCACAAAACTTAATGATGCCAGAATCATGGCTCGTGAATTTTCGTCGTTGATTGGCCGGGTGGGACCTTTCAGTCTGCGTGTTGAATTATCAGTATTCAGGCCAATGACCAGAATATTGCCCAGCCCTGCAGCTTCAGCCAGATAATCTATATGTCCGAGATGAATAATGTCAAAACAGCCATTTGTAAATACTACTTTCTGGCCTTTGAAACGCCAAAAGGCAAGTTGCCGGTCAAGCTCCGGTTGTTTTAGAATCTTGCGCTGAATGGCTTCTTTTTTCGTCATAGGTGCTTTTATTGAATAGGGGTAGTAAAAGTAGTGAAAATATACCTGCAATCAGAATCATCAGGGTTTGTGATGCCCAGATCAACCAGCCCATAGCGTAACCTTTTGTTTCAGGAATGTCCCACAGAAAAAGGGTTTCAGCTACAATTGCCGGATATATTCCTATACCTCCCTGCACAATCATTATTCCGATAGATCCGAAAATAAGTACCGCCAGCCCTGCATCAAAACCAAGTTCCGCGGTTTCACTCAGACTGAAAAATACGACATAAGCCATCAACAGATAAAGCACCCAAATAGCAATACTATAAAACACAAACAGAAAAGGTCTTTTTATACGGGTCAATGATTGCATTCCTTCAAGCAGCCCGGTAAGCACATTGTAGAATTTTTTATATACTTTGGTATGTTTGTACCTTTTATGGATGATTATAACAGCGATAATTCCAGCAACCATAAAACCTGAAATCAAAAACATCAGATAGTTACCGCCGATAAGGTTAAAGTCGAACTTTTGCTCAAGAGGAATATAAATTTTCTGTTCAATATAAGTGTGAATTTTTTCGGTTTGGGTAAAAATCATAATAAAGAATATCAGCACAAAAGTGAACATGTCAATGACTCTTTCAGTTATAACGGTGCCGAACGATTTGTTGAATGGAATTTTCTCATATTTGGTAAGAATGCCGCAGCGGCTCACTTCGCCAAGCCTTGGTAATGCCAGATTTGCCAGATAGCCTATCATTACGGCCATAAATACATTGCTGGTTCTGGGTTTATATCCCATAGGCTCCATCAGGATTTTCCATCTCAGCGATCGCAGCAGGTGACTCAGCATCCCCAGCGCGAAGGCAAGGATTATCCAGGAATATTCAGCAATTCTGAATGAAAGAAAAATTTCACTTTTCTGCTCAGCGGTAAGGTTGCGCATGAACAGCCATATGAAAAACAGCCCGATTCCGAGAAACAGGCTGAACCTTAAAATATTACGTAGGTTACTTTTCAAGTTGGAGATTATACGATGCGGTTATTGTTATCGGGAAAAACAATGGCGGGTTTAAATGTACTTGCTTCCTCAGGGGTCATCTGTGCGAAAGCGGCAACAATTACCAGATCTCCGGCAACGGCTTTGCGGGCTGCTGCACCATTGAGCGAAATCATTCCGCTACCTCTTTCGCCTTTGATCACATAGGTCTCAAGCCTTTCGCCGTTGTTGATGTTCAATACCTGAACTTTCTCAAATTCGATGAGATTTGCGGCTTCCATCAGGTTTTCATCAATGCCGATACTTCCGATATAATGGAGGTTAGCTTCGGTGATGGTTGCCCGGTGAATTTTCGATTTTAATATCTCTATTGTCATAGCGCTGCAAAAATAATCAAATTAATTGAATGTTATCAATAAGCCTGATATCACCGGCAAAAACTGCAATAAAACCCATGTCGCCTTTTGATGCATGACCGGTTACAGGCTGCAAATCATCGCCAGAAGCTATAGAAAAGTATTCTAACTTCAGCAACGGATGTTCATCAAATTTAAACTTCACAAATTTAGTAATTTGCGCTGCAGTATGATTGAGTGCCATTCCTTTGGCTTCATTAAGAATCATGTAGATGTAAGGTGCCGCTCTGCGCATTTCAGGTGTTAATCTCTCATTGCGTGAGCTCATGGCCAGCCCGTCTTTTTCTCTGCTGATGGGGCAGGGTCTGATCTCAACATCCAGATTTTCAATCCTGACCAATGCTTTAATAATTTGCAACTGCTGATAATCTTTCTCGCCAAAGTATGCGCGATGTGGCATGGTGATGTCAAAGAGTTTTTGCACAACAATGGCTACTCCATTAAAATGGCCGGGTCTGAATTCACCTTCCATAACATTTGCTAGATCACCAAAATCATATTCTTTTTTAACCTTTTCGGGATACATTTCGTCCACCGAAGGGTAAAAAACCAGATCGCAACCTGCTTCTTCTAGCAATTGCAGATCTTTTTCCAGTGTTCTCGGGTATTTTTTAAGGTCATCAGGATTGTTAAATTGTATCGGATTGACGAAAATGCTGCTTATCACAATATCATTTTCTTCTCTAGCTTTTCTCACCAGTGAAATATGGCCGGCGTGCAAAGCACCCATTGTGGGTACAAATCCTATACTTAATCCTTCTTCGCGCCTGAGCAACGAAAAATCATGAGTTTGGTTGATGGTCTCGAAAAGAATCATTCAGGGATGTTTAGAGTAATTTGAGTGAAGGTTGTTATCGGGGAGCCGGAGAATTTCCACGGAAAATATTCAAAAGATCACGTTCCAGCGTTTCCGAGGGCGTTTCTATGATCCTTCCGGTTTCTTCGCCTTGATGAGTGACGATAAAAGTAGGAACAAGTTTTATGTCATAGTCACCAATGCAGAAATCTTTGGCTTTTTTGTCGCGGTCGAGGGCGACCATAAATATTCTCTCGCTTGGATATTCCAACTGGTCAAGTATTCTGAAAAACCTTGGAACTTGTTGATGGCTGTCACCGCACCAGGTTCCAAGCACAATAAAGATCCACGGATAATCTGACTTAAATGTTTTTAGCGATTCAATATCGCTGCTGTCGGGCTGATAATTGTTGTATTCTTCCTTGAACCAATCTCCGAAATCTTCGAGTCCATCACGGGTAACAGTTCCAATAAGGATTTCTTTACCACTTTTTTCATCGGTAATCCTTTGATTATCATCTTGTGCCATTGAAAAATTGATTAGAAATACGATGAACGAAATCAAAAACAGCGTTTGTTTCACAAAATTTGTTTTAAAGTGGTTTCTTTCAGGAAATTTGCAAAGTGAATGAACGTGCAAAAATAGAAAAGGTTTTGATGTGGATCAAAAGTCTGGTATTCTTATTTCACTCAGCAAAACGTTTTCAGTTTCTTTTACTTCAAAAAGAAATTCCAACAACGAGAAAAACATTCTCATCCATAGGATTGAGAATGAAGGAACTGATAAACGGCAGACAAAAGTGGTCGGTTATTTTTATTTCCTTTACTACCGTGATGCCAATATTCATTACTCCCGCGTGCGGGCCGTAAAATCCGTATTCTTCAAGGTCTTTATCCGGATTGTCAGGAGTAAATCCAAGAAACAGATTGAAGTCTGATTCCTTAAAGTTGCCATTATAACCCAGTTCAAAATAAGTCGAAAATTGTTTTTCCCCATTTGCCTTTAGCGCATCTGCTCCCCAGAAGTTAACAGCAGCCATAAGTGTGAATGGAATTTTCTCAGTTCCATCAAATGAAGTTGAAACTTCAAGCAGATGAGCTGTTTTATCTTCATCAAATTCAAAATAGTTATTGTTGGAAATTGTTTCGTCCGGAAGGAAATAGTCGGTTATTGTCAGACTAACCATATCCTTGAATGTATAGATCAGATAGAGATCAACTTCCTGAATCATTACTCCGTCGCTCATCGAAAAAGCACCCCAACTGCCAAGAGTGAAACTTCCTGCACTATACTCAAGTGTAGGTTGAATACTTGGCGATGATCCTCCAGAATTCATTCCTCTCCATACAAAGCGACTCATCAAATCGACGCCTGTATTCAGAGAAGTTTCTGGTTGGGCAAAAGCTATGACCGGCATCATCAAAATTATTGTTGCACCTGCAACAGCCAAAGCATAGTTCAGTTTTTTCATATTGTTTTTTTTATGAAAACAATTTAACATCCCCTTGATGCTACACTTGATACATTTATCTAACAGATCAATAGTTATATAACTAAAATGTAATCTGTTATCCACACTTTTTTCGCTGAAGAATTTAAAAGTACATCGATTTTTTGAATTTTTATAAGATTTATTGAGTTGTATCCCGCAATGTGCTGTCATTAAGTTAAGCAGAACAATGAACTTTTCTATTATTACATGGTTTAAAGGTTCTAACTAATTGACTACTTGTAAAATAGAAAGGTTTTGTGTGCTCTTGAATGCTGATTATCAAATAGATGAATTGCTTTTATTTGGTGATTTGATTTGCATTAGTGTTTGTTCAGGAGTATATTTGCCATCTATTTTATTATAAAAACGACAGGGACCAAATGGGAAAAATTGGAGTTTTCTACGGCGGAAGCCACAAAGGAAGTACATACAAAGCTGCGCAAACCATTATTAAATCTTTTGGAAAAGGTGTAGCCGAGTTACATAATGTAAGTTCTGCATCAACCGGAGATCTTGAAAAATACGACTGCCTTATTTTAGGTACTTCGGCCTGGGGTATCGGAGAAATGCATCAGGATTGGGAGCGTTTTATCGATGTGCTTGTTGAAGCAAAAATCGAAGACAAAAAAATTGCCATCTTTGGATTGGGCGATCAGGTTGAATATCCTGAAAGTTTTGTTGACGGAATGGGTACTGTTTTTTGCAGACTGCCTTTTAAACAGAATGTTGTAGGCTATTGGCCTACCAAAGGCTATTCATACTATTTTTCTACCGCAGAGAAGGACGGAAAGTTCGTTGGTCTTGCAATTGATGAAGACAGTCAGCCTGAACTTACCGATGAACGTATCTCAAAATGGGTGAGCCAGTTGCGCACTGAGTTTCAGATTAATTAAACCCTTTTTTTATACTTCTGACCTTTATTATCGTCAGAGATCAATGTGCCCTTATTCAAACAACGATTAGTGTTGTTTGTGTTGTGTATTGGCCGGTGCTTAAGGTGCCGGCATTTTTTTTACTTTTGCATCTTAATTGTTTTTCACATCATTTTGTATTTCTATGAAAAATTCAGCCATCAGAATAATATTTCCATTGGTCATCCTCGTTTTGATATCACTGTCACTCCGGTCGCAGAATATGTCGGACAGGTTACGCAATCATATTACTTATCTGGCTTCCGATGAACTTGAAGGTCGCAAAGCCGGCACAACAGGTGACTCTCTGGCGGCTGTTTATATCCGCGACAGGTTTCGTTCCGCAGGAGCTGAACTCCCCGGAGATAACGGTTTTCAATATTTCAGCCTGGTTGCAGGAGTTTCACAAGGTGAAGGCAATACATTTTTTATAAATGGCCAAAAGGCTGATGTTTCTACAGATTTTATGCCTCTTTCTTTTTCTTCATCAGCGGCGGTTGATGCAGAAGTTATTTTTGCAGGCTATGGAATTACTGGTAGCAGCGGGGATTTTAAATGGGATGATTATGCTTCCGTTGATGTAAAAGGGAAGTGGGTAATGGTTCTGAGAGGAGATCCTGAACCTGAAAATCAGAACAGTGCTTTTATTCCGTTGGCAACCGATCGTTCAAAAGCGCTGACCGCTCGCGACAGGGGTGCTGCAGGACTGATTATGGTTTCACCTTCGGGCATGGAAAAGAAAGATGTGCCGCTTGATCTGAGTTACGATAAAACTGTTTCAGATGCCGGAATTCCCGTGATATCGGTTACCCGTAAGCTGGCCGCTGATGTTCTTAAACTACAGCCTACCTCAATCGATTCTCTTGAAAAAATTATGCTGAGCAAACGATTGCCGGTAAATATAAGCACTGGTTCAATCGTAAAGGCTTCAACTGATGTTATACGGCAAAAAGTTTTAAGCCGGAATGTTATGGCTGTTTTACCGGGAACTGATATTGCTTTGCGCGATGAGTATATTGTGTTGGGTGCGCATTATGATCATCTTGGTATGGGCGGTACAGGCTCAGGATCAAGGGTTCCTGACTTGCATGCTGTACATGGCGGCGCCGATGATAATGCTTCGGGAGTTGCATCTCTGATTGAAATGGCTGAATGGTTTGGAAGATCGGAAAACCGGACTTCGCGGAGCATGCTTTTTGTTTCTTTCGGAGCAGAAGAGATGGGATTGGTTGGAGCACGTCATTTTGTGGCTAACAGCCCGGTTGGCCTGAAATCGATCAAGGCTATGATAAATTTGGATATGGTTGGAAGATTGAGTGCTGAATCTCCGGTGGTTACCATTTCTGGTGCCGGAACATTTACCGTTGCCGACTCTCTTCTTGATGCGCTTGCTTCGACAGCGCCTTTTGAGATCAGAAAAGTTGCCGATGGATATGGTCCTTCAGACCATGCTGCATTTTATGGTGAAGGCATCCCGGTATTGTTCGTAACTACCGGCGCTCACAGCGACTATCATACTCCCGATGATAATGTTGATCGTATTAACTTCCCCGGACAGGTAAAAGTTACAGAATTTGTTGCAACTTTGTCCTCTGTTTTGAGCAACATGAAAACTGCCCCTGAATTCAGAGAATCAGGATCGCGCAATCAGGCTGGTCATTACGGCAGAAATCTGAAAGTAACCCTTGGTATTATGCCTGATGTTTCAGGAGGTGAAACCTCGGGTGGAATGAAAGTAGAGGGAGTCAGAAAAGACGGACCAGCTGAAAAATCGGGGATGTTGAAAGGGGATGTGATCATTGCAATTAATGGACTCCCGGTTGCAAATATCTATGATTACATGAGTCGTCTTGGAAAACTCAGAGCCGGAGAAAGAGCCAATATTGAGGTTTTAAGAAACGGAAAAAAAGAAGTATTGATTGTTCAACTCTGATCCTTAACCGGATTAATTTACAGAGATTTTTATATGGTTGATATTTTAACCCGTGAGGTTGCATGCAAGTTTGCCAAGTTTGGAGTAGTCGGATTTTCTGGTGTTTTAGTTGATTTTGGTTTTACTTATATCTTTAAGGAAAAACTTAAAGTACAGAAGTATGTCGCCAACGCCATAGGATTTACCATTGCGTCAAGCACAAATTATTACCTGAACCGTATCTGGACTTTTCACAGCAATAATCCCGAAATAGCAGTGGAATATGGCAAATTTCTGCTTATTTCACTTGTAGGACTGGTTATTAATACGATTGTGCTGTGGCTATTGGTCTCTAAAGTAAAATTTAACTTTTACTTTGCAAAATTGCTTGCCATCGGAGTGGTTACCATCTGGAATTTTGTGATAAACCTCAACTACACTTTTGCCATTGTATAAATTGAGCGGAATTTCTGCTTAATGGGTTTTCGTCATCGTGGCAGGAATGGCAATTATAAAATCAGCTTTTCCTTTGTTATCTTCATCAAGTTTGCTGAGGGTGTCCTGTTCTGAACTGTTTATGGTTACTATTTTTAAATCAGGGCATTGCTGTTGCAGGTACCACATAATTCCTTCGTAGTTGTCGGAATGGTAAGTGCCATGAAAATGTATAAATGTAGATCCGGCTTTAAGATTCTGTAAAATAAAATGAGCCATAGTGGCATCTTTAATGGCCTGTGCACGCGGCAGATTTTCATTTACATGTCCACCGGAGCCACCCATCATTTCAATCATTCCTTTATACCCGGGAAGCTCAGCATCATATTTTACCGGTAAAGGAGCAATATATTTCTTAGCCTCGTCCGAAAGTGTTTCAAGCCCTGCAAATCCCTCACGATTTACCAGAGACGCATAACGACGTGGAATATTGGTGGCGATAAACTTTACGCTGCTATCGCGGGCAAAGAGCAACAAGGGTTTATAATCTGTTTTATAATTTGGCCATAAACGTGCTTCAGATTCAAAGTTTCGGTCATTTACCCGTTTAGCAAGATACTCATTGATTATCAGTGAATTATCTGATTCAAACATTTCGGCGCCCATTATAATTGCACCGTTTTTTTTATTGTATAATGCTTTTGTCAGCTCAAGTTGCAACCAGTGACTAATGGGATTGTTGTGCAGTTCTCCAAATAAAACCACGTCAGCATCGGCGGCAGCATTAAGCAGTTTGCCGAAATCACTGCTTTTTCCTTTTTCATTAAATATTTGATATGCAGGCAAATCGCCACGCATAGCTGTAAGAAGAATAAACAGTGATACCAGAGCAAGAATTTGTTTCATAGGATATAAACTTGTGTTGTTTTAAAACAGATTGAGCTATTCCTTGTTCATTTTCCGCGAATTGAAAATAATGGGAAGCAAATTCTCGATACCGTCAACTGTAACGGATTTGCCTGTTTCTCCCGAAAAAATAATCTTTATTTTTTGATTCTGACGGTTTTCATATTCGGCAATAACCTGACGGCAGGCTCCGCATGGCGAAACAGGTTCAACCAATTTGTGCGCGGTTTTTATTGTAACAACAATTGTTTCTATTTTTTCATCAGGATATAAAGCCGAGGCGGCAAACAAAGCTACTCTTTCAGCACAGAGACCTGATGGGTAGGCTGCATTTTCCTGATTATTTCCGGTAACAACCTTGCCGGATGAAAGCAAGACTGCGGCCCCGACACCAAATCCTGAATAGGGGGCATAGGCATTTCCGGCAGATTTTATGGCTTCCTGCATCAGTTGCTGATCAGCTTCCTGAAGTTCTGAGATCGTTTCCGATTCAGTGTAGTTTATGGTAAGGCTTTTGTGCTTCATTGCACCAATTAGTTGGGTTACACCGGTAAAGATAGGGATTTTTTTTTAACGAAGATTTAGCCGGGTTCTTCGGCTTTATCAGTATTCCGTTTATGCCCAAACAAAAGCAATGCATTGAAAAATGCAAAAAAAGTTGCACCAGCCTGAGTTTCAAGCGTATCCTCTGTAAGCATCGACATAATTATTATGGTGAAGAATACCAGATAAAAGTAGTTGGTGAACTTTCCGCTTTTAAATCCGGGGTACAACAGCGTAAAAATAAACCAAAGTAGGCCAAATATCCCAAAAGCAATAAAAACTGCCAGAAACTGATTGTGAGATCGCAGTCTGAATGACTCATGCAGTTTTGAGTCAAGCTCGTTGTAGGCTTTGTTAAAGGCATCGTCAAGGTCTCCAGTGCCAACGCCGGTAAGCCAGTTATGTTTTATGATGTATGCCGAGGCTCTCCAGTATTCAACCCGTTGCATTACAGATGAAGCACTTGGATCGCCGCTCCTGACATAATTGTGATAACCCATTGCCATTTGCTCGAGCCTTGAAGTCAGGTTGAAGTGTTCTACATACTTTGAATTTGCAATCCCATTTTCAATATGCTGGATTTCTTTGTCAGAAAGGCTTCTTACTGCCAATGCATTCTTTCTTAGACCTTTTGAGTGAAGATAACGAATCAGTGTATGCTTAAGATCATGATCTTTTAAATCTTTACCGTCGAAATCAAGGCTGCTCCTCTGATTCCACTCATGCCTCATTTCAACCATACTGATATACAGCCCTACATATTCGCCGTTTTCTATCCCGTATGTCGCAGTGTCGTGGAGGTAAGGTGTTCCGAATTCAGTAAATCGGTCAAGTTCGGCAAAATCTAATGGAGCCGGAGTACTGTATTCTTTAACTGTTTTATTCAGGTAATTATATGCAGGTATAATACTGGCCAGCAGCAACAACGATACAATTATTTTCAGTGCCAGTGACCTGAGTCTGAATATGTAGTAGAACAGAAAAATTAGTCCAAGAATTACAGTAATTAAAATACCGGTTACCGATTCTAAAATCAGAAGAAAAAGCATAAGCCACGCTACTCCGGCAATCATTGTGTAAACAGCAGGTTTCCGGGTGTATATTTTTTTAACAAGAAAATACATCAGGATAAAAACCGAGAAGCAGATGGTCAGGCTGAAGCGGATGTGTGAAATAAAAATACTCAACTCTCTCGGGTCAGCAATGTGCCGGGTAAATAGCACGTACATGCTGGCCATTGTTCCTGAGAATACAGCAAATACAAAGAAAAGCATAAGTTTGTGAAACCTTTTTATGCTCAGAGGTGCCGAAGTTGCAAGAATTACCGGAATGCTTATAAGCGGAAGCTTGATCCTCAGATCTTTCAATGCATAATTTAAATCAGAAGTATAAATAATGCCGATCAGGTGCAATATGTAAAATGAAACCACAACCATTGCAGCCGGGTTATTAAACAGCATTCTGAATTTACATGCCAGATTGATTATAACTCTCTTTACTTTGCTTATCTGAGGGTGGTTTGATGAACCGGCATCTCTTTTCTCAGCGCCTTCAAATATCCAGAGGCCAAGCAACAGAAACTGTGAGATACTCATTCCAAACTCTGATAATGGAATGGAGACCGCAAGCAGAATCATGGTGTAATACATCAACGACGATATATCACTTCGCAAGGTTATTAAGTTTCGGATTGAACCCTTGTCTGGCATATTTAAGTCAGAATTACTGATTCTTTCCGATTGAAACAGCTCCAAGAATACTGTTGTAGACCTCTCTGTCCAGTAAAAGTTGAGTAGCTTTTGCTATTTCAGGATCCTCAGTAACTCCGGCTTCTACACGTCCTTTCTGAAAATAATATCTTGATACTATTTCATTTCTTAAAAGTGACTTTATTTCATCACTGAATTTTTCGAGATCTGCCTGCTTATTGTGCATCATCTTCGATTCGAGCAAAGCAAACTCAGCAGAAAGTTCCTCATAATATTTTTCTGCCTCAGCAGTTTTTTTTAAGTCAGTAAGTAATTTTTCGCTTCTGGTGATGTAATCAAAGTCTTTGTCTTGCAACCAGGTTACGAAATCACTGTATATTTCTGGGGTAATTACAAATTCTTTTGCAGGTGGGATGGTGCTGTTTTCCCGTTTGAATTTATTCGCGTAATCAAAAACAAGGTACTTCGACAAAAGACTGATGGCAATGTTACTCAGCATTGGCTGTTCAATAGTCAAATCAGGCGAAATGCCGCCTCCGTCATAAACAACTCTGCCTGCGCGGGTCTGAAAGCTGTTTGTAAGAGAATCAGGAATCCTGCCTGCAAAGCCAAGGCTGTCTTTGTGCCCGTAATCGACTGATTGTATGCATCTGCCACTTGGAATGTAATATTTTGCAACAGTTATCTTCATTTGTGTATTGTAGCTCAATGGAATTATGTTTTGCACCAGACCTTTGCCAAAGGTGCGGTCACCGATAATTACAGCCCTGTCAAGATCCTGCATGGCACCTGCAACAATTTCTGAGGCAGATGCACTGTAAGAATTTACAAGCACAACTATTGGAATTTCAGTATCAATCGGTTGAATAAGAGTTTTGTACGATTTATTCCGATCAGGTGTTTTGCCCTTGGTGCTAACTATAAGTTCTCCTTTTTTCATAAAGAGATTGGCAATGGTTACGGCTTCATTCATGAGTCCTCCACCATTGTCTCTCAGGTCGATGATGAGCCCTTTAAGCGCGGGATTTTCGCGCAATTTGAGGAAGGCATCTTTAACTTCTTTGCCTGAGTTTTGAGTAAATCCGGTGAGTTTGATATACCCCACATCGCCATCCAGAACCAGTGAATGTGCAACATTGGGTATTGAAACTTTTTCGCGCAGAACTTCAATCTCCTGCTGAGAAGTGTCCCCGTCGCGAAGCACCTGAACCTTTAATCTGGTTCCAGGCTCTCCCTTGAGTACTGCACTTACATCACTAACCGATTTGCCTTTGGTGTCGCGGTCATTTACTTTTAGAATTTTATCACCGGGAATTAATCCGGCTTTTTGAGAAGGGGATCCTTCGTAAGGTTCAGATACAACTATGTATTCACCTTGCTTGTGAATAAGTGCTCCAATGCCGCCATACTGACCCGTTGTCATAAATGAATAGTCTTCTATGTCGGCCTCAGAAATGAAAACAGTATAGGGGTCAAGCTTTCCCAGAAGAGCTTCGATGCCGGTTTTAACCAGATCGCCATGGTTTAACTCATCAACATAATTGTTGTTGAGTTCTTTGTACATGGTGGCAAAAATATCAAGGTTCTTCGAAATTTCGAACGTTGATGAAGTGACCTGAGCAGATGCGCGGACACCAAAAAGCGCCAAAAGTAAAAAAACCAGCGGGAGCTTGTATAACTGCTTCATTTTGTTGTAATTAATTGTTAACTGATTATGGAACCGGATCATATCCGCTGCCACCCCAGGGATTGCATGATGCGATTCTCTTTATGGTAAGCCATCCTCCTTTAAACGGACCATGTTTGTGTAAGGCTTCTACTCCATACTGCGAGCAGGAAGGAGTATAGCGGCAAGAAGCAGGAAGATAAGGGGAAATGGCACCCTGATATATCCTGATAAAGCCTATCATTAGCTTAGCCAGAAGTTTTTTCATGATCAGATATTAAACGTTGCAAAAGTCCGATTATTATAGGCTCGATGGTATTATATTCAGGAATCTGCTTACCTACGTAAATCAGTCCCAGATGGAAGTGCTTTCCTTCTGAAACTGTATTAATAATGTGTTTGTTTTTACGGTAGCACTCGCGGATTATCCGTTTTATTTTGTTCCTGTCAACAGCCCGCTTAAAGTTGCGTTTCGAAACTGATATAAGAACTTTTACACATGGCTCTACGGAGAACTCTGACTGAAGCCATAAAAGTTTAACAGGATGTTTGAAGATCTGCTTGCCCTGACTGAATAAATCAGTTATGGCTGTTGCGCTGCATAATTTTTCATCTTTACTGAATATTTGCATGGCAACATTTGTTAATGAAAAGTACGCTCAACAAAAATGAACGGGCACTTACACTATTTGGCTTTCAGATTTTGTATAAGAAACTGTTCAATGGCTTTTGCCATTGAAGGGGCAGTGGGAGTCGGAGCTTCAATAAGTGTTTTAAAGCCTGCTTCATGCGCTGCATGGCCGGTTGTATTTCCAAATACACCAATCACTTTTTCACCTTGCTCAAATTCAGGAAAATTATGCTGCAGAGATTTTATGCCTGATGGGCTGAAAAAGACGATCATGTCATATTTCTGAATGTCAAGAAATGACATATCTTCTGAAACAGTGCGGTACATCACTGCTTTCGAATAGCTGATTTTGTGAATATCCATTAAATCAGACAACTCATTGTTGTGATCTTCATTACACGGTAAAAGGTATTTTTCTACCTTATGTTTCCTGATAATGTCAACAAGATCGTTGGTTTCAGTGCTACTGAAGAATATCTTTCTTTTGCGGTACTGAATGTATTTTTGAAGGTAATAGGCTGTTGACTCGGATGAGCAGAAGTACTTCATCGTTTCTGGAATCTCAACACGTAATTCACCTGCCAGCCTGTAGAAATTATCTACTCCGTGTTTACTGGTAAAAATTACCGCTGTATGATCAGAAAGTCGAATCTTGTTCTCTTTTCTGAAATCAATTGAACTCAAACCCTCAATCCTGAAAAACTTGTGAAAGTCAACAGCAAGATTGTATTTCCTGATCATTTCACCATAAGGTGATTTCTCAAGTTCTGCAGGTTTCGGTTGCGAAATAAGAACGTTTTTTATTTTCAATTTCAAAAAGTTTACTGATTAAACTACTGGTAATTAAGAATCAAATCCATTTGAAAGCTTACCACGAAAGGATTGTGTATATTTTATACCCAATTGCCAATGGTAAAATTTCGAGGGTGCAAAAATACAAAAAAATATAGAACGCAGAAAACGATTGCGATTGTAATCCACCACTTAAATTTCTTATAAAACGGATAGTCATGGAAATAAGTACTATGCCGCCCGCCAGATATAGAAAGTAGCTCTGTGAAGTAAAAAACCAGGCTATTATAACCGGAAATATTATAAGCCCGGAAACTATCGGGAATATCAAGCTGTTGAGAAGATATATCTCAATTGCCTGACCTGATTTGAATATTTTTCCGGAGATTTTTAAAATCACCCACCTCAGGAACCAGATTAATATCAAAGCAACTCCAATCAGCAGAAAAGTTAATGCAGCAGTGTTTCGTCCTGTTTGTATCTCTATTGAATTGCCTGTAAAGCCGAAAATCAGTGTACTCATTGATATTAGCGAAATAAACCCGAGTGCCGGGGTTATTCTTTCACCTGCAATATTTCCGTCTCTGATCAATTGGCCAATATATCTTTTAGCCATGGCTGCATAGAAAATCTGCCTGAGCCTCCTCGGATAAAAATACCTGACCCATGCCAGCAAAGCCACGCTCAGGAAAAGAAAAATAGTTATCCAATCGTTGTTTGATTCTGTGCGCAATACAGGATTAATTTCCTGAGTGCGGGATCCAAAAGGTAAAATAATGGATGGATAGATATTTTTAGCGGCAGTATCCTTCGCGGTGGTATCTGCAAAAATAATCTCTTTCAGCTCAAACCTGAATTCAGTTTTATCAATATCGGGATTCAAACTGTCAGCCAGAAAGCCAGCATAGCTCGCAATACTATCAATGACTGCAGGTTGTGTCTCCACTTGCCCTGTAATCCATTGACTTCTGGCTCCGTTAAATTCCGAATTAGCTTGTTGCATAGAGGCTGCAAATTTATTACTAATTTCTGAACTCAACGGGAGAAACTCTGTGGTTCTTTTTTAAGATGAATCCAATATAAATTAGATCATTGTTGTCCGGGGAAAGTTTCGAATATTATTACAAATGATTGATATTGTCTCTCATAGACAAAAGTTGTAGAACAATACCTTGTCACCAAAATTCACCAATTTAATTCATTCATTTTGTGTAATTTGGAGTTTTGGAGATTTGGTGGCAAGGAAATTTTCGATTTTCACCGGACAATAGTGAAATTAGATCTGTATTTTTTAAAATATTCTATTTGTTCTGTTCAATAATTCCTTTAATTCCAGAATGAAAATATCCTGAAATCCTGTCATTTTCATGTTGGAAACTATAGATATTAAATCATAACTTTGCACACTGAAAAAATACTACTGTTTTACTGCCTAATATCAACACGCTCATGCCTTTAATGAATTCCATACGAGAAAATGCAATTAAACTCAACAAGTGCATTGTGCTTCCTGAAGGAACAGAAGATCGAACCCTCAAAGCTGCTGATTTTATTCTGAAAGAGAAACTTGCCCGAATAATTCTTTTGGGAAACATAGCAGAAATTGAAAAGAAAGCCAACGATTTCGGTTTGCAGTTTATCAGCAATGCAAGGATAATTGATCCGGTGAATAATCCCGAAAAGGAGCGCTACGCCCAAATGCTTTTTGAAATAAGAAAGAACAAAGGTTTGAGCTTTGAAGAAGCAATGACGCTGGTTGAAGATCCGCTTTATCTGGCAACACTGCTGATAAAATCAGGCGAAGCCGATGGAGAAGTTGCCGGAGCCATGAATGCAACCGGTAATGTGTTGCGGCCTGCTTTTCAGGTTATTAAAACTTTGCCAGGCATTTCGGTAGTTTCAGGCGCATTTCTTATGCTTTTCAAGGACAATCCTTATGTTCCTGAAAATATTCTTGTTTTTGCCGACTGTGCAGTTCACCCTGATCCCACAGCATCTGAACTTGCCGAAATTGCAGTTTCTACAGCCGAAACAGCCCGTGCAATTGCAGGGATAGAGCCTCGGGTTGCCATGCTTAGTTTCTCAACAAAAGGCAGTGCAAAACATGTTCTTTGTGATAAAGTGATTGAAGCCACACGTATTGCACGAGAGAAAGCTCCCTGGCTTCAGATTGATGGCGAAATGCAGGCTGATGCTGCGATTGTTGAGGCCGTTGGAATTCAAAAGGCTCCGTCAAGTCAGATTGCAGGTAAAGCCAATGTATTGGTTTTCCCCAGCCTTGAAAGCGGGAATATTGCCTATAAACTGGTTCAGCGATTGGCCGGAGCCGAAGCCATCGGTCCTGTGCTTCAGGGAATGGCTGCTCCCATAAATGACCTTTCAAGGGGCTGCTCGGTAAGCGATATTGTTAACCTTGTTGCCATTACCGCCAATCAGTGCGGGAAAAATTAAACAATTTACCAAACATAACATAAATTTCAAATGTCAGAAAGATTAGAAGATTTTAGCCTTGGCAAAACTATGCAACCCAAAGGCAGTATTCAGAAAATCGGTATTGTGGGTTGTGGAGCCATGGGTCAGGAAATTGCTGTTCTTGTCAGCCAGTCAGGTATCGAAGTTGCTTTTATCGATATATCGGATACCCGCATCGAAGAAGTAATGACCCGTATTGGAAAGCATCTTGACGACCGCATTTCAAAATGGGGTCTTACCGGAAGCGAGAAAAAACTGATTTTGTCGAGGATCAAAGGATCAACCGACTACACATCACTTGCAGATTGTGATGTGATTTTCGAAACTGTTAATTCCAAAAAGAAGGGCACGAGCCTTGAACTGAGACAGGAAATTTTCAGGAAAATAGAAGCCGTGGTTTCACCAACTGCTGTTATTGCTTCAAATACAGCAACACTCATGATTTCTGAAATTTCAACAGCTTTGAAGAATCCTGAAAGGGCAATCGGACTTCATTTTTTCTCCCCTGTAGGGAAGGTTAAAATAATTGAGGCAGTTAAATCGGTTTATACCAACTCCGAAACCTATGGTCTTGTTAGTAAACTGGCATTGCTTATTGGTAAAAAACTTATCAATGTAAATGAATCAGCCGGAAATATCAGTACCCGCATGCTGGTTCCGCTTATTAATGAAGCCTGTGAGATATTAATGGAAGGCGTGGCTACGGTTGCCGATATTGATGAAACCATGAAAGAAACTTCTGGTTTGCAATTGGGCCCTTTTGAAATGGCAGATAAAATTGGTCTCGATAAAGTGCTGAAATGGATGGAGAACCTCTACATTGAGTTCGGAGAGCAGAAGTATAAGCCTTCGCCGGTGCTCAAACGAATGGTAAGAGCCAATCTTGTCGGGCGCAGAACCGGTGAAGGTTTTTATCTTTACAAAGACGGGAAACGCAGCTCAAAAACAGGCTCAATCACTAATCTGGGCAGGGCTTAATGCAGGTCAGCTTTATTAATAATGGTAAACAGAAATTAAAATGAAAATAGTTGTTCTGAACTGTGGAAGTTCATCAATAAAATACCAATTGTTCGATCTCCCTTCAAAAGAGGTGCTGGCAAAAGGCCTTGTCGATAAAATCGGACTTAAAGGTTCGCTGATAAAGCATTCACGAAATGATGGAGTGGAAGTTAAACTTGAAGGTGAAATACTTGATCATCAGCTTGGCATTGAGTACCTGCTTGGAATTCTTATCAGCGAGAAGTACGGCAGCATGAAGAGTTTAAACGAGATTCATGCAGTTGGTCACAGGGTGGTTCATGCCGGCGAAAAATTCAACGGCAGCGTACTGATTACGCCTGAAGTTGTTGCTGCGCTCGAAGAATGTATCGATCTTGCTCCGCTTCATAATCCGCCAAACCTCAAAGGTATTTATTCAATTACCGATCTTCTGCCGAGCATTCCTCAGGTTGGCGTTTTTGATACCGCTTTCCATCAGACCATGCCAGATTATGTGTATCTCTACGGAATTCCATATTCCCTTTATGAGAAATACAAAATTCGCCGGTATGGTTTCCACGGATCATCTCACAGGTTTGTTTCGCAGAGGGCATGTGAAATTCTTGGCCGCAACATCGAAGATTTAAAGATTATCACTTGCCATTTGGGTAACGGAGCTTCAATTGCTGCTATAAAAAATGGAAAATCACTCGATACTTCAATGGGTATGACCCCAATTGAAGGGCTGATGATGGGAACACGTACCGGCGACCTCGATATCGGTGCTTTTATTCAGATCATGAATAAAGAAGAAATTGATATTGCTATTGCCAATACACTTGTGAATAAGCACAGCGGTATGCTTGGTGTTTCAGGCGTATCAAGCGATATGCGCGATGTTGAAAACGCCGCTGCCGATGGCAACGAAAGAGCAAAAGTAACGCTTGAAATGTATTACTATCGTATCCGGAAGTATATCGGATCTTATGCTGCTGCTATGGGTGGTGTTGATGTAATTATTTTCACAGGCGGAGTTGGTGAGAATGATGCAACAACCCGTTATCTTGCTACCCGTGATATGGAGTTTATGGGTGTTGATTTCGATCAGACTAAAAATGCAGGTTTGCGCGGTAAAGAGGCAATCCTTACCAGTGATTCATCAAGAGTCACTGTAATGGTGGTGCCAACAAACGAGGAGCTTGTTATTGCCCTTGATACATACGAAATCGTTACATCAATGGAATAGATTTATTTTCTTTTCATAAAAAAAGGCCGCAAACGCGGCCTTTTTTTATGTTGAATTTCCGGATTATTCCATTTCTTCCATCAATTCATCGGTGAGTTCAAGGTTATGAAATACATTGCTTATGTCATCGTCTTCTTCAAACAGGTCAATTAACCGGAGTGCTTTTTTTGCAGCCTCAATGTCAACTTTTACCAGTGTTTTTGGAAGTCTCTGCAATTCAGCGCTTTCTGGTTCTATTCCCATCTCCTCCAGCTTTTTCATCATCACTCCGAAGTCTTCCATTGCAGTGGTTAAGGTGATCATATCTTCTTCTACCTGAATATCTTCAGCTCCGGCATCTATGGCTTCCATTTCAAACATGTCCATGTCAATAGTGCCTTTCGGAATGTTAAAAATACCTTTCCTGTCGAAAAGGAAGGTCAATGATCCGTTGGTTCCAAGGCTTCCTCCGAATTTGTTGAAATAAGAGCGGATGTTGCTGATGGTTCTCTGCTGATTGTCGGTTGTGCATTCCAGATAAATGGCAATACCGTTGGGCGCATAACCTTCATAAGTTAACTCAAGGTAATTGGCTGCATCTTTATCCGATCCTTTGTTGATTGCCCGGGTAATGTTTTCCTTAGGCATACTTGCGCCTTTGGCATTCGAAATTGCAAGTCGCAAACGCGGATTACCATCAGGATCTGGACCTCCTTCCTTAACTGCTACCGTAATTTCTTTGATTATCCTCGAAAAAATTTTCGAGCGCTTGGCATCAAGAGCTCCTTTTTTGCGCTTGATGGTTGACCATTTATTGTGTCCTGACATTTGTTGAGTATTTTATAATTCGTATCTGATTGCAAATGTGTGCCTTGGCATCTTTATGTTGTAAACCGGCGGTAAAAATAATGCTTTTTTTAAAAAGAAAAATGCTGTTCCCAAAAGGAAACAGCATCGGGCAGACCACAATCTGTGTCTAATTACCAGCTAACCAGGCTAATGCCAACAGCAAACGGGTAAAGTTCAGGACCGCGGTTATTTTTAAATAATGTGTTCAGCGAGTAATTTGCATGAAGGTTAAGTTTTCCCCATCCGATTCTTACCATCGCATCATATTTAAACGGGTTGATGTGGAAATCTCCGGGGTTTTTATCTTTTTTCTTATTTCCATCTTCCTGATAAACATTTTTGGTGTGTGAACCAATGCGCAATCCGGTTTGAAGCCCGACTCCGATATGAAAACTGTTTGTCTTTGAATGTTTATTGGTCTGGAATTCAAACATCAACGGAAGGTTAAGGTAGTTTACCAGAAGTTTGCTTTTGGTGTAATTTTTCTGATTTGCTTCAAAATTGTCGATCAGGTCATTTCCATCCTTTAACAATACCACATCGCTATCGAAACGGTAATTGGTCCATTCAAAACCCAGGCCTGTAGTAAAACCCAGTTTGTTCGAGATAATATTAAAGTTTTGCTCGTAAAAGTTCAGTTTCACATTTATTGACTTTTCCATTCTCAGGTCAAGGAATTCATATCCTTCAGGCATTTCGAAACCACGGTCTTTGTTTACATAGCCATTTACGCCCATTTCGAAGCCGCCCCAATGTCCGTCATAACGTGATTTCTTGTTTCTTTTGTATTTTACATTTCCGTCGTCATCTACTTCGAGTTCATTTTGTCCGATGGTTACTTTTGTGGCATTGCCATCATATACCTCCACCGAAACGTCTCCGATATTAATAAGTGTAGAGTCGCCGTTAGTTGATGAGGTTTGGGTTTCCTCCTGATTGCCTGCAACTTCTCCTGAAGGATTTTCCGGAGTAATGGTAAAACTGCCGGGTTTGTTCAGCTTTTGCAGTTGATCATTGTCATAATATGAGAGTGATCCGGCACCGCTGATATCCGCAATAATTTCATTTGTGCTGTTTATGGTTGCTTTTCCGGCACCACTTATTTTTGCATTCGTGCTTAATGCGGTTAACTTTAATGCATTTAAGTTGGCAGCGCCGGAAACATCACTGTTGTGTGAAACAGTGTTTCCTGAAAGATTGGCTTTGGCTGCACCACTGATTTCAGTATTCAGTATTTCAGTGTTCACTTCAAGATCAGCTTTTGAAGCACCGCTCAGTTCCAGTCTTAATCCTGTAGCATTCAGTGTGCCGGTTGAGTTGAGTTTTGCGGCTCCATATATTTCAATCAAACTGATTTCAGGAGTAGTAATGTAAATTTTCATAGCTGATGGGTTTTTCATGCCCAATGACGAGATGATCAAACGATCGCCATTTACAACTGTTTCGATTTTTTCCTGATAATTGTCATCAGTTTCAACAAATACCTGGTAAGCAGATCCTTGCTCCAGAATTATGCTAAATGCACTGCCGGCCTCAATTTCGGTGAATCCTGAGACGGTTCTTTCCTGTTTGGTAACATTTCCGCTGCCTTTATTCTGTCCTGATGTTAAAGTAACAATGAACAGCAGATTGAAGAGCAATAGCGCTGCGTTTCTGAGATGATTGGTAGTTCTCATGGTTTTGTGTATTAGTGTTTTTCGTGTGACGGAGTGTATTGTCTTTTTGTTACACAACAATTGTTTTCTTTCAGTTTGAAATGCACAGATAAATTTAAGAGGTGTTTAAGTAGCTATTAAACAGTGAAATGCAATTTCATTTCAGAGTTGAGATTTTCTCAGGGAGTAGGTAACTCCTTCGTCTTCAAGCCTCACATTTCCTGTGCTGCCGTCCTGCCTAACTTCTCTGATCAACTTTACTTCGTTGTCTGTAAGCATGTTGTAGCCTTTTACACCAAGATCTGCGAGCATCCAACCGCCGAATGAGTCTGATACCTGATTTGCCACCTGAGTGCCGCTTTGAATATACGAATTGATCCTGCGCCCTAACCTTATGCTCTGCCCTGCTACAGATGCTGGTTGTTCCTGATTTTCGGCATATGCCAGCATTAATTCCTGCGAAAGTCTGATGTCGTTGTATAGAAAGGTGTAGTCATTACGCATATTGCCTTCAAATGGCTGGGCATTGTTGATGGTTGGTTTTAATGAAGGCAGATTATTTATTGGTGCCTGCTCTGTTCTTACAGGCAGAGTTTCAGTAGCTGATTCTTTTTTAATTGCAGGAGATGCTGGTTTTTCATCTGTTGCTTTTCCGGAGTCTTTAGCCGGAGGATTTTCGTTTTCTTTAGCCGCTTTGTCTTTCTCTTGCTGCTTTGCGGGCGGTTCCTGAACAGGAAGTTCATTAATTCCTATGCGGTTCTCCAGAGATTCAGAGGTTTCAGGCTCCAGCCTTACAAATACCGATATCAGAATAAGTACCGAAGCCGCTGCAGCTGCCCATCTTAAATAATAAGGGAAGAGAATTACTTTAGGCGTGATTTTAAGGCTTTCTTTATCGGGATATGCAAGTTGAACCGGTGGTTCAACTTTACATTGCTGAAGTAATGCCCATTCTGAAGCAAGTTCAGGATGTTGGGCAATAAACAGGTTAAGTGTTTCTGTGCCCTTGATTGAAAGGTCACCTTCAATTGCTGCGGTAAAATAATAGATATAGTTTTCACTTGACAATTGGGTGGCATCTATATCATAATTCATCTTCAATGCTTCAGAAAAACCATAGGTAAGATCTGAATCAGCAACAACCATCATTTTTCTCAGCTCATCGATGTCTTCGTTGAGCTCAGGATGTATCTCCAGAAAAAGAAATAACTCGGCAGCTTCAACAGGGGAGAGGTTCCCATCGAGATAATTTACGATACTCTCCTCGTAATTATTTATGTTTATGAAACTGTTTTTCATGCTTTCTCCGATTTTTATAAAACCCTGTCGAGGCTTCCGATGTAATTCTTAAGTGCAACCCGGCCCCGGTAAATATAAACTTTTACCTGCGATTCGCTTAAGTTGGTAATGCGGCCAATTTCTTCATAAGAGTAACCTTCGTAATCTCTGAGGGTAATTACAACTTTCTGTATTTCGGGCAGTGTGTCCAGTGCGATCTGCAATACTTCTCTGAGGTCGTTCCAGTCATGACCAACCGACAGCCCTTCTGTGTGATTATCATTGAGCCGTGAAGTCCTTTTTTCGCGTCTTATGTCGTCAATCATGGTGTGATAGGCTGTTGTGAATAAGTAAGATTTGGCCTTTTCGGCGGTTATCTCTGTTGCTTTTTCCCACATCCTTGAAAACGATTCCTGCACAATGTCGCGCGCACGCTCTTCATCCCTGAGATTTTTCAGGATAAAACGGTAAACACCATCTGCGTGCTGGTCAACACATTTATTGTACTCCGCTGTTGTCATCTGCCCTGATTAAATTCAGTCGGTTGTCAGTAAGACAATCCTGAAACCAATATGTTACAGGCTACTATGTTTTTTTTCAAAATTATCAGGAATCTTTTTGGTAAAATTATAATTTGTACGCTTACCATTAAGATTTAACTGATGTTTTTTTAACTATCTTTGGTTATAGAGCAGACTTGACTGTTGATTTTGCCCGATGATCCCCTATTTGTTTTTCTGCCTTCCGGATATTACAGGAAAGTTTATTGAATATTCCATATCTTTGTTTAATAATTTTTAAGTTTTTGCAGATTAACCCTGAGTTTACGCTTCTGTAGGTTGGCAATTACTCCTGAATTCATGAATATCTAAATACAACAACGTGAGCAAGGCAAGAGTTGACCGGATTTTTACCGAAACAGCAGTTTTAACCTATTGTATTGATGAGGATGGGAAGTCTTTTGCCTTTTCATTCAACGGTAATCCGCTTGGCGATGAGCTGACTCCGGAAATCACCGGACTTCCGGCACATCTCTTTCAAGGCTATATTTCCACAAAAGATTTACCCAATTCGCCAGGCAAGTCATTTAGCGAAGGCTATGAGGAGCAGATCAGAACTGTTTGTCAGAAAGACTCAGTAAATACATTTGTTTTAAGCCGATTCCCTTTACCTCCGGGTGGCAATGCCAGAGTATTGGTTTCTTTAAGAGATATTACTCCTATTAAGGCACTTGCAGGTGAAAAAATCAGCAGCGAACTTTTGCTGGGATTGGTTGCCGGAAACATGACTGATGTGTTTTGTGTTATGAACCTCGAAAACAAACTGGTTTTTCTTAGTCCCTCAGTTGAAAAATTAACCGGTTATACTGTTCAGGAAATGACTGATATGAATTTCTTTGATGTAGTTGATCCTGAATTCATGCCGGTAGTACAAAAGTATCTTGATATTTTTCAGGATCTCAAAAGCCAGCGTTTTCTGAAGGAAGAGGATAAACACTCAATGACTTTTGAATTGCAGATTATCACAAAGAATAAAGAGACCCGTTGGGCTGAAATATCTGCATTTCCATATACCGATTTAAATAACAGATTAAAAGGTGCTTATGGCGTTATAAGGGATATTTCCGAACACAAAATAAAGCAGGAAGCCATCCAAAGTTCACTTCAATATGAAATCGAACTTAGTCAGGTAAAATCAAAATATATTTCATCGGTTTCGCATGAGTTCCGGACGCCACTTTCCATTATCTACAGTAATCTGCAACTACTTGAATCTCATCTTTATGAACTTGATGCAGAAACGCTGGCTGACTCATTTGAGCTAAGCAAAATGGCGGTAAAGTCATTGCTTCGTGTGCTTGACAAGGTAACAATTATAGATGCTACCGGTAAAGGAAAGCTAGAATTTAAACCTGCACTGGTTAATCTTCCTGAATTGATTGAAAAGATTGTGCGTGATTTAAATGAACTTGAAATTGTGCCGGGAAGAATTATTGCTAAAGTTGATCCCGTTCTCGAAGAGGTTTTTATTGATGAATATTTGTTCAACCATATTTTTTCAAATCTGCTTCTGAATGCCTTAAACTATTCTGACAAGAAACAATTTGTTGAATTTTCTGTTTTTCAGGCAGAGTCAGGCTTTCTGAGGTTTGAGATAAAAGACAATGGCATTGGAATTCCTCTGCAGGATCTGGGGTTGATTTTTGAGCCCTTTTACCGCGCGGCAAATTCCAGATATGTCAAAGGTTCAGGCTTAGGTCTGGCAGTTGTTAAGGAATGTCTTAAACTTCATAATGGAATAATTTCAATCGATAGTACTATAGGTGAAGGATCAACTGTAAAAGTAAATATCCCTTTTCGGGATGAAGAAACGGAAATGAAATTGAAAAACAAAATCTGATGAGTACAACAGATTCAAATGGTGTAAAAATTCTCCTTGTCGAAGATGACAGGGCGTTGGCTATTACAATATCCAACCTTCTCAGAGTCAAGGGTTACGATGTAACTCATGCCGGCGATGGAGCAGGTGGTATCCAAAAAGCTTTTGAGATTATTCCTGATCTTATCCTGTGTGATATTTCAATGAATGAGATCAGTGGCTACGATGTTTTTAATGTACTCAAGGAAAGTTCTGCCACAGCCATGATACCGTTTGTTTTCCTTACGGCTAAATCAGAACTTAAAGACATCAGATTTGGGATGCAACTGGGTGCCGACGACTATATTGTAAAGCCCTTTGAATACGATGAATTGCTGACCTCAATAGCTACCCGGCTTCACAAAGCCGAAGCACACCGCAAAGCCAATGAGGAAAAATTTATTGCGCTGTCAATGATTGCACCTTACGGTATTTTTATCTATCAGGGCGATAAATTTATCGAAACCAATCCCAGCCTTTCTGCAACGCTCGGCTATACCCGGGACGAGCTATTGAAAATGGGTTTTGCTGATATTGTTGCATTAAAAGATAGAAGTAATGCCGTTGAGAAAATTAACCGCTGCCTGAGAGGTTTCGAAAAAGATATTCACATCAGATTTAGTGTTGTTCATAAAGATGGACGCCAGATTGGCACCGAACTTTACGGCATTGTCGGATTAAAAGTCAAAGGCAGATCAAGTATGTTGGGTACCCTTATTGCTACACGTGCTGATGTTATTCAGGAACAGGATCTTGAAGGAATTCCCATCAATGAGATTGAAGAGTTCGAAAAAGCAATTGATATGCTTGCAGGAACACGAAACTACATTTCTACAGAACTGGTAAATAAACTGATTTCTGTTTTTCGTGATAATGAAGCCATTAAGGAAAAAATCCATGAAGACCTCATCAGTTTTTCTGAAAGGGAAATTGAAGTTTTGAGTCTTGTTTGTCAGGGGTTGTCAACCAAGGAAATTGCCGACAGACTTTTTATCAGCAGCCGTACCGTAGAAAAGCACCGTGCCAACTTAATGACCAAGACCAATGCAAAAAATATAATTGAAGTAATTATCTATGCAGTTAAGCATAAACTCATTGATTTATAGTCAGCCTGCAAGAACCCGGAGTTAAAAAATCACTGTTCTAATCAAGTTTCAGAACGGCTAAAAATGCGGTCTGCGGTACTTCAACATTTCCTACCTGACGCATACGCTTTTTGCCTTTTTTCTGCTTTTCGAGAAGTTTTCGTTTTCGCGAAATATCTCCTCCATAACATTTTGCAGTAACATCCTTGCGAACTGCTTTTACTGTTTCGCGGGCAATTACCTTGGTGCCGATAGCAGCCTGAATGGCAATGTCAAACTGCTGCCTCGGAATAAGTTCTCTGAGTTTTGAGCACATCCTGCGTCCAAAATCGTAGGCATTGTCCACGTGTATCAGCGTTGACAAAGCATCTACCGGTTCGCTGTTCAGCAAAATGTCAAGTCTTACAAGTTTTGCCGGTTTATAATCGCTCACATGGTAATCAAAGGATGCATAACCTTTTGAAATGCTCTTTAATTTGTCGTAAAAATCGAATACAATTTCACCCAGAGGCAATTCCATGGTAAGCTCAACCCTGTCGCTGGTAAGGTAAACCTGATTCTTGAGGGTGCCGCGCTTGCCGATGCAAAGGGTCATAACCGCACCAATATACTCTGATTTAGAAATGATCTGAGCTGAAATATAAGGTTCTTCTATTTTTTCAAGATAGTTTGGCGCCGGCAAGCCCGAAGGATTGTGAACATCAAGCACTTCACCTTTTGTGGTAAAAGCCTTATACGAAACGTTGGGTACTGTAGTTATAACATCCATATCAAACTCACGGTCAAGACGCTCCTGAATGATCTCCATATGAAGCAATCCCAGAAATCCGCATCTGAATCCAAATCCCAGTGCAACGGATGATTCAGGTTCAAAAACCAGGGAAGCATCATTCAGTTGAAGCCTCTCCATCGAAGCCCTTAACTCTTCATAATCATCGGCATCAACTGGGTAAATACCGGCATAAACCATAGGTTTTACATTGCTGAATCCATCAATGGCTGCCAGGCATGATCGTTTCACATGGGTTATAGTGTCGCCTACTTTAACCTCGCGTGATGTTTTAATTCCGGAAATTATATAACCCACATCTCCTGCTGCCAGAACATCGCGTGGGTGCTGTGTTAATTTTAAAACACCAATCTCATCAGCGTAATATTCTTTCCCGGTGTTGAAAAACTTCACAAAATCGCCTTTTCTCATTTCCCCGTTCATAATTCGGAAATAAGCAACAATTCCTCTGAATGAATTGTAAACAGAGTCAAATATCAAAGCCTGAAGCGGAGCACTTGCATCACCTTTTGGATGAGGAACACGTTTAATAATGGCAGTAAGTATATCTTCAATGCCAAGTCCTGTTTTACCGCTGGCTCTAATAATATCCTCTGATTTACAGCCGATCAGGTCGATGATCTGTTCTTCAACTTCGTCGGGCATGGCATTGTCCATGTCCATTTTATTCATGATCGGAATAATTTCCAGATCGTTTTCTATGGCAAGGTAAAGGTTTGAAATGGTTTGAGCCTGAATGCCCTGGGTGGCATCAACAATCAGCAGGGCTCCTTCACAAGCAGCAATTGAACGCGAAACCTCGTATGAAAAATCTACGTGACCAGGGGTGTCGATCAGGTTGAGTTTGTATTGCTGGCCTTCAAAAGTATAATCCATTTGAATGGCATGACTTTTTATCGTGATTCCCCGCTCACGTTCAAGATCCATATCGTCCAGAACCTGATCCTGAGATTGTCGTTCTGTAAGGGTTCCGGTAAATTCAAGCAATCGGTCAGCCAGGGTACTTTTGCCGTGGTCTATATGTGCTATTATGCAAAAATTTCTAATCGTTTTCATCGTTGCAAAAGTACGAAAAACATAACATCTTTTGACATAGGTAATTCGGTAGTTGTATGATTATTTCCGTTGTATAACAGTTGTTCGAAAAACATATTTTAACCTGAAATCCGTAAGTCATGGTTTGACTAATAGAAAGCAAACGTTTTGCAAAAACAAGGTAAAATCAAGTCAAGCTCCAGCGTTCAAAGAGTCATCGATATTCCTGCGGATTTAAGGTTGAGTTCACTCCGAATACTAAATTATTGCCACCAAACCACGAAACCACTAAAACTTGCCATTTTTAATATATTGGTAAACAATAGTTTGTGCAATTTGGTGTTTTGGAGTTTTGGTGGCAAATCTTCTTTTTCGACTTTTCGGAGCAAGCTCAAGGTTTAAGCTTATTTTCTTTTGCAAAATTGTTTATCCTCTCACTTCTTTTTTAGTTGAGGTTATTTCATTAATTATTATCATTAATTTTGCACCGAAAATTTAAAGGATTTAAAACCTAATTAAAAATCAATAAAAAATGACAAAGATCAAACTGGGTATCAATGGTTTTGGACGCATTGGCCGTCTTGTTTTCCGCGCATCAATTCTCCGCAATGACATCGATGTTGTGGCAATTAATGATCTGATTGATGTTAATTACATGGCTTACATGCTCCAATATGATACTGTTCACGGGCGTTTTACCGGCGAAGTAGAAGTAAAAGACGGACAATTGGTTGTTAATGGTCAGGTAATCCGTGTTACAGCAATCAAAAATCCTGCTGAGATCAAATGGTCAGATGTTGGTGCAGATTATGTAGCTGAATGTACCGGATTATTCCTCACCAAAGAAACCTGTCAGGCTCACCTTGACGGAGGTGCAAAAAGGGTGATTATGTCAGCTCCTTCAAAAGATGAAACTCCAATGTTTGTTTATGGTGTAAATCATACCGAATATGCAGGTCAGGAAATTGTAAGCAATGCTTCATGCACCACCAACTGTCTTGCTCCGCTTGTAAAAGTAATCAACGATAATTTTGGTATTGTTGAAGGTTTGATGACAACAGTTCATGCTACTACAGCAACTCAGAAAACTGTTGACGGACCATCAGCTAAAGACTGGCGTGGAGGCCGTGCTGCTGCCGGTAATATTATTCCTTCATCTACCGGTGCTGCCAAAGCTGCTGCCAAGGTTATTCCTGCCATGAAAGGCAAATTAACAGGAATGGCATTCAGGGTTCCTACTTTGAATGTATCTGTTGTTGACCTTACCTGTCGCCTTGAAAAAGCTACTACCTACGAAGAAATTAAAGCAGTTATGAAAGCTGCCGCTGACGGACCAATGAAAGGCGTTCTCGGATATACAGAACAAGCTGTTGTTTCCAGCGATTTCATCGGCGATTCACGCACTTCTATCTTTGATGCTGAAGCTGGTATTATGCTCAATCCCAATTTTGTTAAATTGGTTTCATGGTACGATAACGAGTGGGGTTATTCCTGCAAAGTTCTTGATATGGTTGCTCATATGGCTACTGTTTAAGCTTTTGCTAACCTTAGATAATAACAAAAAGAGCTGCCATCAGGCAGCTCTTTTTGTTATTGTCGTGTTTAAGAAGTCAGTAACCCGGAAGTTGTACTTTAATTCCGGGGGTATTGTTGCATTCTACCTAAGTATGTGAAGGCTATCGGTTATTGTTCTTTTTATCAGCACTTTGTCTCCCTCAAGTTCAGGATTGCCAGAAACTTCATAAACATCACAGACATAAAAATACACCCCATCAGCACAAGGTTTATTTGTATTCTTATCGCGGCCGTCCCATCTTATGGCAGGATCAGTGGTTTCAAAAACAACCACTCCCCAGCGATTGTGTATCTTAAGGTCGATCCTGTCAACTGATGTGTATCCCGGAAAGGGAACGAACAAATCATTAAAGCCATCAGAGTTTGGAGTAAAAACATTAGGCAGGCGATATCTGGGACAATCATCAATACTTGTGCAAACCTGCCTGTAATTGGTCGTATCCATGTTGCCGTTTGCATCCATTCCAACTACAAAAAAGCATCCGGCAATGGTTTGTGCAGGCGAATATGTGTAATTAAGTGTTGTTGAACTGAAAATCTCAATAAGTACATGCGGGTTCCCAACCTGATAGAGATAATAGCTTTCTATATCGGGTGCACAACTGAGTGAAATGTCTTCCCACCTGAATCGCAGTTCGTTCAGATCGCATTCCACTTCTACGAGCAGAATTGGAGGGCATGGCGGAACATTATCACTTGGAGACGCACACTTTTCCTGAGAAAAATTCAAAAGCGGATCCTTGTAACCAGGAGTTCCATAAGTGCCGGTTGATCGCACCAGATAACAATATTCCTGCTCATTAATCAAACCGGTGTCCGTGTAGGATGGTGTATTCACGAATGCTATGCTGTCGAATGTGCCGGATACATTTTTACGATAAATGGTATATCCCAGGTTTGACCATGGAGCATTGCTGAACATGCTTACAGTAATCTGCCTGTCGGAAGGGGAGGTGCGAATAAAAACCGACGATGCAGGGGGCGTAAACCCGATTGTAAAAGTATTTCCCGGCGTATTGTTGATAAATTCGATGGTGTAAGTCCAGGCGGTGTCTTTTGTGTTTAGTCCGTTATCGGTAAAGATGGTGTCGTTCAGGTTGGTAAACTCAGCGATATTTTCACGCACGACATTGTTAAATCCTTGTGAACGGAATAGTCTGTAAATGTAAGGTCCGGGAGTTTGAACAGGGTCAAGCTCTGTCGGCTTCGACCATACAACTTCAATTGATCCTGTGGTAACTGAGGTAGAGTTGATGCTGACGTTTGTGAAAACAGGCATATCCTTTTTCAGGTTTGCACAGAATTCTTCCGAAGCTATGCTTTCAGAACCGTCTTCAAACCAGGCTGTTACTATATAGCAATAGGTAATGCCTCTTACAAGTCCTGCTCCGTCATTGTCGTCAATAAATGAGGTGATTTCTATCCCATTGGTTTCTGCAATCAACTGATAACCTGATTCAGGCGGCACTCCTGTCTGGCATACCGATGGTATAAAGCCTGAACTTCCGGCTCTGCGGTAAATTCTGTATCCTTTTGCTTCGTTGCAGTTATGACGGGTCCAGTTAAGTACCATATTATTTCCCAGAGGTGTAACATTTGGGTCAGTTACGGGAGGCGCAATTACTGTAATGTTGACGGTTTTTAAATCGAAAAGATTCACCGGTGTTCCATTGTCAATAACTTTAAAAAAGACCTGGTAGGGTTGTTTTCTTACGTGTGCACAAACAGTTGCCCAAACAAGAGTTTCACTTACCTGTCCGGCTGAATCGCCTGGCTGATTAAATATTGCAGGGCTGACAGGCAAAAGCAACGGGCCGCCATCTGCAGTTAGTGTAAGGTTATGATTGTCAGCGTCAGTTGCTCTTACCAGCAGTCTCAGTGTATCGCCGGCAACCACACAGGTGTCGGTTGTTACAAAAAGCTCAGGAGGAGTATTGTCGCAGGCAATAATATTTACCTGCATGTCGCGGGTTACGTAACCTATAAGAACACCATTTCTCCACTCTTCGATAAGAAATGCAAAGTTATATTCTCCCTGTCTTACAGGACTATCCCACAATACATCACCCGTAATTTCATTAATTGTGAAAGTGCCGGGGTTTTGCAGATCAACTTCATTCGGGAGTTTGTACCCCGGAATATCCCGTCCACCTGCCCCTTTGCAATTAACCAGCCGGAATGAAAGACTGTCGCCATCAGGATCATAAGCACCCGGGTTATGCAGAAATGGCAAGCCAACACATCCATTATCTATAGGAGGAATCAGCAATATGGGAGAGCTGTTGTTGCCAAGAAAAGGATTAACAACCAGCAATGATTCAATGTAAAGTGGCACATCAACCGAGTTGGGAATGTTCTGGATGCCCAGGTTGCGGTTGGGATCTTCAAGCCATAATCTATAGGTGGAAGGTGCAGCATAGGTGTGAACTCCTTTGTATATGCTCAGTCGTATCTCTGCAGTAATGTTTTCGCCGGTATGTTCACAGAAAATGCCTGCAGGTGTGGTTCCCGACGGGCCGTTTGTCCGGCTGAGTACCGAACTCTGACCATCGCCCCAGTTTATTGTCAGTTCACAACGATCGGCGGCACTGGGTGCAAAAGTATAAGTGGTGATAGTAACTTCGTAAGTAAGACCCGATATGTGCCGGTAAGTTAACTCTCCAGCCCTTTGATGTGTTGCAGAAACCTGAGTGCTGAATAGTAATAATATCAGCAGAGTGAAATATATGTTCAGTTTGAGTGATGTCAGAGGCTTACTCATAGTGCAGGGGCGTTCCGGATTGCTTTGGTAGTCAAAGGTACTAATTTATCTGCAAAAACTCTGAAAACCGAACAAAAACAATACCGCAATTCCTCTGGCTGCGATTTTATTTTTTCACGGATTTTAAATGATAATCTTTTTTTATCCTGATATTCCTGCTGGATTTTGGGCGCAATGCAGCCCCACCAATTCAAGTTTTGCTTTGAACGAACAGGGAGTTTATCGTGTTCCCCACTAAGGGAATTTCTTTATCTTTGTAAAGATCAATCATCCGGTAGTTTTTGTCCGCTGCCTTTCTATCTCAATAGCTGGTCAGACAGGGAATAATTGATTGTCATTTTTTAACGTTGGAATAATGTCTTTTCAATGTAATGATAATCAATTTGTTAAAATTGGCAGACAGGATGTTGAAAGTTCCTTATGGTTTAAATTTTTTTAATTGCAGGTTGGTAATATGTATGTAATTGATCTGGAAGCAGAACGCAAAGAAATTCTAAAGAGATACCGTAACCTGCTGAATGCCTGGGGAAAAGCAGGTGATCAGAAGAATAAGCGTATGATTCGTAAGGCATTCAACCTTGCTGTTACAGCCCATAAAGATATGAGGCGTAAAAGCGGGGAACCTTACATTTATCATCCCATTGAGGTCGCCCGCATAGTTGCAGGTGAAATCGGACTGGGTGAGACATCTATTATTTGTGCACTCCTTCATGATGTAGTCGAAGACACCAACTATACCGTTGATGACATCAGGCAGATGTTCGGCGATAAAATAGCTTCGATAATTGATGGACTCACTAAAATCAAGGAAATATTTGATCACTCATCTGCATCAGCTCAGGCCGAAAATTTCAGGAAAATTCTGTTGACCCTGTCTGATGATGTTCGTGTTATTCTGATCAAGCTTGCCGACAGATTGCACAATATGCGGACTCTTGATGCAATGATTCAGGAAAAGCAGCTCAAAATTGCATCTGAAACCATTTATCTTTTTGCCCCTCTGGCTCACCGGCTTGGGTTATATGCAATCAAAAGTGAGCTTGAAGATCTTGCATTAAAATATACAGAGCCTGAAGTTTATGCTACAATCGCATCCAAGCTCGAAGAATCTGCTGCAGTCAGATCGAGGTTTATCAGCAAGTTTATTTATCCAATAAAAAAAGCGCTGGCAAATCAGGGTTTGAAGTTTGAAATAATCGGACGCGAAAAATCTATCTATTCCATCTGGCAGAAAATGAAAACAAAGCAGATTCCTTTTGAGGAAGTTTTTGATTTATTTGCCATCCGGATAATAATTGACACAGAGTTTGAAAATGAAAAATACCAATGCTGGCAAGCTTATTCAATTGTAACTGATTATTACAGTCCTAAGCAGAATCGATTGCGCGACTGGGTATCGAGTCCCAAAGCCAATGGATATGAATCTCTTCATACTACAGTAATGAGCCACACAGGCCAATGGGTCGAAGTGCAGATAAGAACCCGTCGCATGAACGAGATTGCCGAAAAAGGATATGCAGCACATTGGAAATACAAGGAAAAAACACCCACCGAAAGTGGCATTGATCGCTGGCTTTCCAAGATAAAAGAACTTCTGCAGGCGCCCGACCCAAATGCACTTACTTTTCTGGATGAGTTCAAACTCAACCTCTTTGCGGATGAAATTATTCTTTTTACTCCCAAAGGAGATATAAAAACACTGCCTGCAAAATCAACCGCTATTGATTTTGCATATAATATTCATTCTGAAATCGGAAATCACGCCATTGGTGCTAAAGTAAATCACAGACTGGTTTCACTTAACCAGGTTTTAAATACCGGCGATCAGATAGAAATCATCACATCAAAAAAGCAACAACCCCGTGATGAATGGATTGACTTTGCTGTTACTGCTAAAGCAAGATCCTTTATCAAAGAAGCGCTGAAAGACAAAAAGAAAAAGCATGCCGATGATGGCCGGAAAAAACTTGAAGGCTTTTTTCTGGAATTAGGTGAAGAAATGACTAAGATCAAATTGCAGAAACTTCAGGAATGCAATAAGTTTGGCTCTCTTAATGATTTGTTCTATAAAGCTGCAATGGATGAGATCAGTCTGAAAGATGTGAAAGATTGTATTTCGCAAAACGAAAAAGGGAGTTGGCTCAATATCATCACCAGACCATTCGGAAGAACAAAGCCACAGATTCCAACCCGACTTTCTGAAGATGTTCGTGAAAAGCTTAAAGCAAGATCGGGAGTGGCGCCTAACGAAGATCTGAATTATCGGATTTCAGACTGCTGTAACCCCATTCCGGGTGATGAAGTCATTGGATTTGTGGCTGGAGATGGCGATATCTGGATTCATCGCACCAACTGTTCCGAAGCAATAACGCTGATGTCAAAATACGGCAACCGGATTGTAAAAACCAATTGGTCGAACCGTGAAGCATCAACCTTTCTTACAGGAATAAGATTATCAGGGTTCGATCGCCTGGGCCTTATCAACGAGATTACTAAAGTTATTACTGAAAATCTTGGACTGAATATCAGGTCATTCCATATAGATTCTACCGGCGAAGTTTACGAAGCAACAATTATGATACTGGTGCATGATACCGGAGAAATTAACAAGTTGATTTCAGAACTTAAACTAGTTAAAGGAATAGAAAGTGTTTTCAGACTGGGTTATAAGGCCGGACAAAAAGCATAATTGACTCTAAAGGTTTCTTTTTTTTAAGGATAAATTTCCTGCTTTATTTTGAAATTCAATATACTTAAACCTTTGATTATTAATATTATATGTAATTAGTATGGTGCATTATTTCCCGGTTCTTTTCCCGGAAATGAGAATTATTTTTATTTATACCAAATAGCAATAAGAAAAATTATTAATTTTAACCGGTTTTTGGCAGACCAGGTTTTCCATGGAAAATTTCATTAAATCATGCAATTATGCATAAAATGTCAAAGAAATCGACACAGATGAGAGATAATGACAGACTGAATCTTGATACGGTAAAGAAAATATTTACCGATTACCTCGAAAGTCATGGGCATCGCAAAACGCCTGAGCGATATACCATTTTAAAGGAGATCTATGAAACCGAAGGTCACTTTGATATAGAAACCCTCTACATTCAGATGAAGAACAACAAGTACAGGGTGAGCAGGGCAACCTTGTACAATACAATAGAATTGCTTCAAAATTGCAATCTTGTCACCAAACATCAGTTTGGTAATAATTGTTCGCAGTTTGAGCGCTCATTCCGCTTCAAACAGCATGACCATTTTATCAGCCTTGAGGATGGTTCGGTATTGGAATTTTGTGATCCCCGGATTCAGGAAATTCAGTCTTCTGTCGAAAAATTACTTGGTGTTACCATTACCAGCCACTCCCTCACATTTTTTGGGTATGTAAATGCCCCTAAACAATCTGATGATGGTTCCGATGCCGGTAAAAATTCGCCGTTTATACTTGGAAACTAACTGATTCCAAAAATAATTCTGTATTCTGCAGCTTAACCTTATGGGTAAATATATGGCTGAGTCGTGAAATCAGAAATGAATACCAATCATTGTTTTCAGATTCTTCAGTTTTTATTCTTTACTTTTGTCAGCAATTACGCCGGATTTCGTATTTTTGTCTTGTCAGGATATTTACCCGGACAAAAGATTTCAGCCGGAGAACTTAAGGTGAAGCCTTTATACTGGTCTTCACCTTCATTGTGTTTACACATTAACCTTGAAAAATGAAAATTGATGTATTGTTGGGTCTCCAGTGGGGAGATGAAGGGAAAGGGAAAATTACTGATGTTTTAACTCCTGAATATGATATTATAGCTCGTTTTCAGGGTGGGCCAAATGCCGGACATACGCTTGAATTCAATGGCATCAAGCATGTTCTGCATACAATTCCAAGCGGAATTTTTCATCCTGAAAAAATAAATATCATTGGTAATGGAGTAATAATTGACCCATGTACCCTGGCCAAAGAAATTAAGAAGTTAAGAGAAAGAGGTGCAGAACCTACCGTAAATCTGTTGATTTCAAAGCGGGCTCACCTTATTGTTCCCACACATCGCCTTCTTGATACAGTGCAGGAAGCAGCTAAAGGAGCATCTAAAATTGGTTCAACCCTCAAAGGTATCGGGCCGGCTTACACCGACAAAACAGCAAGACATGGATTGCGCATCGGCGATGTAAATTCACCCGATTTTATGCAGAAATTTAATGTGCAGAAAGAACAGCACATGAAAATTATTCAGTCTTTTAACCCCGATCCGGAAATATTGAAAATCGAAAATATGGATCCGGATTCTTATGAAAAAGAATGGTTCGAAGGGCTTCGTTATATTTCTGATATTCCCTTGATTGACAGTGAAATATTCCTGAATAAAAGTCTGAAAGAAGGAAAAAAAGTTCTGGCAGAGGGCGCACAGGGAACTATGCTTGATGTTGATTTCGGCACCTATCCGTTTGTAACATCATCAAACACAATTGCCTCAGGTGTTTGCTCAGGCTTAGGAGTAGCGCCGCAAAAAATCGGCCGTGTATTCGGGGTTTTCAAAGCCTATTGCACCCGGGTTGGCAGCGGTCCGTTTCCAACTGAACTTCACGATCATACCGGTGAACAGCTCAGGATAAAAGGAAATGAATTCGGATCAACCACCGGACGGCCACGGCGTTGCGGCTGGATTGATTTACCTGCGCTTAAATTCGCTGTTATGCTTAACGGAGTTACTGATCTGGTGATGATGAAGTCGGATGTACTTGACGATTTCGATACAGTCAGCGTTTGCACGCACTACAAAATCGGAGACGCTCAGTTTGAATTTCCAGCATTCGAAACCCTCAACAGCGATATTGAACCCATCCTCGAAAATCATAAAGGCTGGAAAACCTGTATCTGCAATTTCAGGGAATGGAATGAATTACCCGAACAATTCAAAAACTACATTGCCTATATTGAAAATGCACTTGAAACGCCTGTTTCTGTTGTTTCTCTCGGCCCGAACAGGGATCAGACAATCGTCAGAAAGTCACTCTAATCAATTAATCTTTACCAACAATTGAAAGAAATATCTGAACTGATCCGAAAAGATTTTTTGCTTGAGCTCAGGCAGCGATATGCCATTAATGGGATATTGCTGTATGTTTTTTCTACTATTTTTGTCGTTCAGTTGTGCTTCGGAAGAGTAATTGATGATACTACATGGGTTGCTCTTTTCTGGATAATTCTGCTTTTTGCTGCCTTTAACGCAGTTTCTAAAAGCTTCGTTCAGGAAAGTTCCTCGCGCAGGCTCTATTATTTTATGCTGGCATCTCCTGTTTCAGTGGTGGTTTCAAAAATCATCTACAACTCCTTGTTAATGCTGCTTCTGGGAGTAATGAGCCTTGGGCTTTACAGCGTTTTTATGGGGTTTCCCGATTTCAACCTTCAATTGTTTTTACCCGCATTTGCACTTGGAAGTGTAGGCATTGCTTCTGCCTTAACTATGGTTTCAGCAATTGCATCCCGATCCGGAAATAATGCTGCATTGATGGCTATTCTTGGTTTTCCGGTGGTTTTGCCTTTGCTGCTGATTCTGGTTAATGCTTCACAACTTGCACTTAAAGGTCAGGTTGATGGCATGCAGATAGTCAGAATGCTGGCTTCTGTTTTGCTGATCGATACAGTAATTGTTGTGCTGGCTGTGATTTTGTTTCCTTATTTGTGGAGAGACTAACTAATTTAAAATCTGAAAAATATGATTAAAGGAATGTGGTGGAAAATGCTGGGGATTGTTCTGGTTTTGTATTCTATCATTGCCGGATTGCTTATTGATGTGCCTGTATTGCCGTTCATACATCAAACCATACGAAATCTGTTTTATCATGTGAGTATGTGGTTTGCGATGTTTGTAATGCTCGGAACATCACTCGTTTACAGCATAAGATATCTTTCAGGATATCGCATTAAAGACGATCTTTATGCCTCAGGGGCAGTTTATACCGGCATTTTTTTCGGAACAATGGGCTTGTTGACCGGTATGGTCTGGGCTAAATTTACCTGGGGTGATTTCTGGACAAACGATCCTCAATTGAATGGCGCTGCTGTCAGCATGATGGCTTATCTGGCATATGCTATTCTCAGAGGCTCAATCGATGAAACAGCGATGCGGGCCAGAATTTCTGCCGTTTACAACATTTTTGCATTTATGCTTCTGGTGATTTTCCTCGGTGTATTGCCCCGATTGGCAGACAACAGCCTTCATCCCGGTAAAGGCGGAAACTCTTCAACTATGGAAGGTCTTGATCTTACCATGCGTATGGTTTTCTATCCGGCGGCAATCGGCTGGATATTGATTGGCGTTTGGCTGCTTCAGATTCATGTTCGCAAACGTGCACTAATTCAAGGTGTTAACTTAAAAAAGTAAAATTATGTTTGGTGATGATAAACTCTTTGTGGTCATTATTGTAATGTCCATTATTTTTCTTGGATTCGGTTTTTATCTTTTTACAATTGACCGGAAACTTTCCAGGATAGAAAAAAAACAGCGGGAATTAAGTGAACAGAAAAACAACGGAGAATAATTCAGGTAACATCTTACCTGATTATTTTAATTGTATCTTTGTTCCAACTTTTTAATTCTACTGCCATGAAAAGAATACATATACTTGCTCTTGTGGTTGTGGTTGCAGCCATTGGAGTTGTGCTCAGCCTCTCTATGGAATCATCAACCTATGCTGGTTTTGCTGAAGCATCGGAGCATCCTGGACGTGAATATCATGTTATTGGTACTTTGAGTCCTGACAGGCCAATCGAATATGATGCCATGAAAGATGCCAACAGCTTTACTTTTTATATGCTTGATAATGAAGGCGTTGAAGTTAAAGTAAGGTATAGCGATACCAAACCTCAGGATTTTGAAAAACTGGAACAGGTTGTGGTTATTGGAAAAATGAAGGATGATCATTTTGCAGCGCATAAAATGAACCTGAAATGTCCTTCAAAATATAATACCGATGAAATGCCGGCTGAGTATCAGAATACCAGTTTTATGGGGTCATCGCAGGAGTAATCCGCAATAACATTACTCTTTTCCGTACTCAAATTCAAGGCGCAGATCATCGATCAGCAACTCACTTTGTTTTTTGTTCCAAATGTAAACCTTCAGCATATCTGAAGGCTTAAGCGAATCAGGAAATGTAAATGTGGTTTTGACTTTTTCCCATTTTTTTCCTTCAGGTAAAAATTCCGTAACAGGATAACTCCTGTAATATTCTGTGCCTGAAACGGAAGCCACCATAAATCCTACAGGCAGAGGTTCAGTAGTATACATCATTGCCTCAAATGTAAATCTCCTAGGGCTACGGTGATCAATGTATCCGATCTTCTGCTCAAAAACTATACTGTACTCATTTTCATAGTCGAGTTTCGATGCTGTTTTTCCTGAAAAAGCAAGTCCTTCATGCAATGCATTTGCATTTTTCCAGGCAATGGGCTCTGCACTCAGCAATGAATCAGGATTCTCAAGATTGGTTGAAATGATAACCTTTGCGGCATCTTCCTTTGTTTCAGATAATGGCGAAATACATCCGCCTGCGAAGATTAATCCGGCAATAATATAAGGAACCATTTTCATGTTTTGGGCAGTTTTCAATTTGAGATTGATTTTTATGTCCCAAAAATACAAACATTTAAATGAACAAGTGTTTATAAACTGATGTAGTATTATTTATTCGCCCCCTCCGGGGACGGAGTTGCGTCTTTTCATCCGTAACCGTGGGTTTCGCTTCGCTACACCCACGGTTATTTGAAATTCGCCCCCT
>WSXX01000017.1 GCA_009773515.1 Bacteroidota bacterium | reverse complement strand
TGAACACGATTGTCTCTTGGGTGAACACGATTGTCTCTTGGGTGAACACGATTGTCTCTTGGGTGAACACGATTGTCTCTTGGGTGAACACGATGGACTCTTCAGCTATTTTGATTGGCTCTTCGGCTATTTCGATTGACTCTTCACCTATTTCGATTGACTATTCAGCTATTTTGATTGACTCTTGGGTGAACGCGATGGACTCTTAGGTATTTCGATTTACTCTTCGGTATTTTGATTGTCTCTTCGGCTATTTCCAGAAGCACTTAATCCATTTCCTTGCAGGACAATTATTAGCTGTAAATGGTTATATCTTTCAAAGCCAGTCTTTCAATAATCTTGTATAATTCTTTAGAATCAGCAATAAAGAAATGGTTACCTCTGAAATGAAAATCTCTTGCAATTTCAGGATCAACAAAAGCTTTTATAAAACCAGGAATATTTCTTGTTGCAATTGTTTTATCAGCAACCAGTGTGGATATAATACGTGTGTTTCCATCGTGGTCAATTACATTGGTTTCGAATACCACATCAGAGCGTGTTTTTACAGGAAAATCTGCTTTCATAACATCCTCCGGACAATGAACAAATGACAAAAACTCTGTTGTGACTCCCAATCCGATAATTTTTGCATTTAATTTCATCATTTTATAAAAAGGGCTTAGCTCATCACAAGGGTAGATGCTATCGCCATGCTGCATGAGCAGTTCGTCTGCTTGTTTTCCGATAGCAACTATTGAATTGGTAGGATGAATACTCCTTTTTGCCAATGGACTTCTTCTGGCGATTTCCGGCAAAAGGCCCAAAGCAACTGGAGCTTTTCTGACATCAAAAACTTTATTTTTTTTTAGATATAATTCAGCCCGTTCTGTAAAATGCCATGCAGGGAATAACAATGTGCCATTACTACCAACAACTTCCTGCAAAATATTGAGAATTTTGAATGGTGATGCTGAAATATTTAGTCTATCAATAGAACTATGCACAAAAATCACATCGCCATTTTTAATTCCCATTGACTCAACCAAAATCTTATGAAGATCAGTTTCACTGAGTTCTTTATAAATGGCCTTGTGGTATTTTCGATAAATATTTCTTGCCTGATAGTAGTATCTGATTGGCAACAATTTGAGTACTAATTTACCTATCAGCATGACAAACTTATTTAATTAAGTCAGAAAATTTTAAAAATTCCGTATCCGGATATTTTTCTCTGACACTGTTTACAAAAACCTTCATCATTTCAAAGGAATATGCTCCCATACTCTTAGGGTGGCCGCTTACACTAAGGAGAACCTCATCATAATTTCTATATTTCCTTACATTATAATCAAGTATTTTCATCAAATATTCATGCGAAAGTGTATAATTGTCGAACCCAAGCATTCTTGACGAAAAAAGTTGCCTGAACTTGTGCGCATATCCTGCAGGTTTGCCTTCATGTATCTGAAAGCCATTGTTTGCGGGTGCTCTGTTGGCCATTTTTTTCATTTTAAACATAGTAGGAACTTCAAACGGCGATTTGGGAATACTTGCAATAGGTATTTCAAGAATTCCATTTGTTTCAGGTTTGCCTAAAATCCCTTCTTCATTGAGATACCAGTTTGGGATGTCTGGCATATTACTAAAATTTACTTCAGATATGGCTGATTTAAAATAATAACCTTTACTTATTGAGCTGTCGAATTTAATACCATTCTTACGTAATGCTTCGATTATCAATCCCGAGCTAACACCTTCGCCAAGGTTATAACCACCAGCCCTGAATGCAATACATTTATAATCAGGATATGAGGGTTTCAGATTATCTTGCAAAAAATCTACGCCCATTTTAACAATATCCCCGATGCTGTGGTTTCTGTTACCATCAGCAAAATTGCTCAGGCTAAAGTCGCCTGAGGGGAAAAACCGATTTTCTTCAAACCTGCTTGTTAACCAATGCGGGTGAAGGTGCAACTGCACATCGTTGCCTAGTTTAAGTGCATTATGAAGTTGTGCGATATACGGAACATAGAATTTGTTTAAGTCCCACTCTTTAAACCTTAGACCACATAAAACATCGGTAAAAAGTACAACAGGCACATCCAATTCTTTTGCAAGTTGATATAATTTATTAGTAGGTTCGAAGAGTGCATCATTCCATGATGTTTTAACACCACCAAGTGGTAATTCATGGTCGAATGTGAGAAATAATTTAAGTTTCATTATTGCAAAGATTTAAATTGACCTGATTTTCTTAAACCGTTCATTGTGTTCAATGCTATCCACAAACCTGATTTTGACCGGAACTTTATATCTGTCGAGTCTGGTAATTAGAAATTTTCGAAGCGAAGATACAAATGTTTTTTTATCAGTATTTTTGCCGGCGTAAATCAATGCAATCACAATATTGCCGGTTATCGGGTTTGATTCTGCCTTAACCAGACAATCAATTATTCCCTCAAACTCCATAATTACAGATTCAACTTCCTGAGGGTACACTTTTAAACCTCCAACATTAATGATTTCGTTTTTCCTGCCTGTGATTAAAAAGTAGCCTTCTTCATCAATTTCGGCCAAGTCGCCAGTTTTAAACCATCCGTCAGTAGTAAACTGATCCATAGCAGCGTTCAGATATCCTTTTATTGTTGTGGGACTCTTAATCCAAAGTTCGCCATCAACAATTTTATATTTAATATTGGGGTCATCAAACCTGAGTTTTGTACTGCCAGACGATTTGCTTGTAATTTGTGAAATTCCGGTTTCACTTGTTCCAAATGTTTGCAAAAACCTTACACTAGGAAAGATTCTATTTAGCTTATGCAACAATCCTTCAGGCATAGGTTCAGTACCATATGTTATAACTTTCAGGCTTGATAGATCATACTTCTCATAAGCTCCGCTTATTAAAATCAGATTCAGAAAAGTTGGTGATGCGGGAAGAACCCCGACTTTGTACTTTTCTATTGTTTCGCATATGGAAAAAGGTTCTCTTTTGTCAGGAATCGAGAGCAAAGCACCTGAGAAAACTGAAGATAAAACAGTATTTAATCCCCCGATATGATCGAACATTAACAATGCCATGAAATTAATACTCTTAACTTTCTTGTTTAAGAATGGTTGCATCAGAATATCCAGGTCATGCACCATACCTTTTGGTGTACCCGTAATTCCACTGCTGAACAATACCAAACCTCCATGCTCCGCTTCCAGTATCTCTCTATAAAGATCAATTTTTTTACCGGGAGCCAATATTTCAACATTTATACTATTCCCCCCGGGTTGCAAAATGTAACCGGCACCTGAATGCATGGCCCGCGTTTGCATATCTTCAGTATCAGAAGTAACAGGCACAATTATACATTTATTATGATGTAAAGCGAAAAATAATGCGAGCCCTTCGAAAGTCAGGTCAGAATTCAGAATTGTTACACTTCCCTTCGGAATAGATCCGGCAATGATCTGGTAGAAAAAATCAATCGATTTCGCTAACTCTGAATAAGTGAAAGTCCTGTTTTTATAGCAGATGGCTTCCCTTTCAGAAAATGATGTTATTTTGGTTAAAAACTCATTCATTTTAAAAAACACCTCCCAAATAAATGATTTGACCAGTAATGAATTCAGCAGCAGGATTTATAAAGAAATCCGTTACATGCAGTATATCATTCATTTCTGCTTTTCTCTTTATTGCCTGTCTTTCAATTAATTTATCAATTTTATCCGACGGCACTGATCTAATAAGTCCGGTATCAAATGGCGCAGGTCCGATTGCATTTACAGTAATACCTAATGGAGCAAGTTCAATTGCTGATATTCGTGTAAAAGACTCAAGAGCAGCTTTACTCGAAGCATAAACAGCTTCTCCTTCAAGATTTAATGGCACAGCTACCGTTGTAAAGTTAATGATTCGTCCATATCTTTTTCTGCTCATGGCCTTGGATGCTTCACGTGTAAGTAGAAATGGTACGAAAAAGTTAGTTCGGAAAACGCTTTCAATCGTTGATTCAGGAGTTGTGATTATGTGATTCATAGAAGCAATTCCTGCATTATTGATCAGAACATCTAATCTGCCAAACTTATCCAACACACTTCTTATAAGTTGTCCACTTGCTTTTTCTGATGTAAGATCAATGGAAATATGGGTATAATTCTCATGTTCAATTGATGACTTATTTCTGCTGCAACCCACTACCCAATATCCATTACTGCAATAATGCAAAGCAAGACCTTTCCCGATGCCTTTACTTGTGCCGGTTATTAAAACAACCCTGATGTCCTGATTCATTGATAAAGTGTTTTTTAAAATAATCACTTGGCATTGTATGCTTTTGGCTGGCTCTTGGTCTTAATCCGGAACTTACAAAGTCAAAACTAAACCTACAGTATGGAATAAATATAATCCGAGAGGGATGAAACACTTCTAAAGGGCGAAATACGCATACTCATTGCTTTTTCGTCAGCTATTGTTATCTGATTGCCTGTTTGTTGATAAATTTCCTCTTCAACATCGGCAATCAGCTGAACAAGTCCAAGGCTATCAAGTACTCCTCCTTTGCCATACAATGGAGTATTAAAGATAACTGTTGCAGGATCAGCTGCATTTGTTTCTGAAATAACTTTCTGAGTTGACAAAATGATTATTTCTGTTAACTGCTGTTTGTTTACTTCCATCTTTACTGTTTTATTGCAAAAGTAATAAAAAAGCAGTACTTACTCCTATCCCTTGGGGAGTCATGTTCTTTTTGTAAAAATCTCAACAACCAATTTTTAAAGAATGTTACATCAGTAGCCGTCTAATTTGGATTTATTCTAAATATTCTAGAACACCATATTTCTCTTGCATGATTAAATAATTGTGTGTTTATTTGTGACCTATATGGAAAATGTATACATTTTTCTGGAATTAAAAATAGCATAACCTGATTATCTGCCGGAGCTATCATTCAAATCTAATGATCTCCTTATAAAAAAGGCAAAGCACAACAATTAAGAAGAAGTCATCGCAGCTTACTTAAAGTAAATGATAGAGTAGCTAAAACTGAAAATAATTGAGAATGAAATCCCTGAATAAACTAAAACAACTCATTCTTCTCGTGACCGCAATTGTATTTTTTGCCTCTTGTGAACATGAAAAAGATCCGGTAGAGCCTTTTCTAAAAACAGATGCATACGAGGAAACTGATATCTTATATGCTACTGCATTGGATACCGGGCAACATAGCACTAATCTGCTTATGGATCTTTACTTCCCCGCAGTAGATAGTGTATCGCAGAAGTTTCCGGCAGTATTACTTATACATGCTGGCAGTTATCTGCATGGACACCGGGGCTGGATTGAGCCAACCGCCCGTATTTTAAGGGATTCCGGATTTATCACCGCTAATATTGCGTACCGGCTGGGTTGGGATGTTGGTGATTATATTTCATCTGATCGCAATTCTCTACCCGAAGCAGAATACAGGGGTATGCAGGATGCCCGGGCTGCCATGCGCTATCTGGTAGCAAATGCCGAAAAATACAGAATTGACACTTCACAACTATTTATACTGGGTGAAAGCGCAGGAGCCAGTATTGCACTCAACAGCGCTTTTGCAACCGAGGAAACAATGCTGTATAAAGTACCGGAAATGGTTTACAAACTAGGCCGACTTGATCATTCGGGAAATCCTTACCTGAATAAATACAAAATTAAAGGGATTTGCAGCAAATACGGCTCCATTTCAGATTCATTGTTTATTAACGCTTTCAATTCAATACCTATCATTTGTTTTCATGGATCAAATGACAATCTGGTACCTATATATAAAGGGCTGTTTCTGGGCAATCCCGAATCTCCGGCATTTGGTTCGGCATATATATATGAAAGGCAGCATCAGTTTGGAAAAATATGTGAGTTTCACCTGAAAACCGATGGTTCTCATATGCCACCAGAATTTAATCCCAATTTTTGCACTCCAATTGTAGTTGATTTCTTCAGAGGTGTAATCCGTAATGAAAAGATTAGTTCTTATTCTGAACATTGAGTAGTTTGTCTTCTTACGCTGATAATTATTTATAATCAAGCGTTTATGTTTTTAATAATGCTTAAAAAATCTATTTGTATAATAGAACAAATACCTATTGTATAATACATAACCCATAATAATTATAATTATTATTTATAATCAATATAAATTAATAGTTTCAATATTATCTTCGTTGTAAATTGATTTTTTCGTTGTATAATTGCATCGATTTATAAATTTATTTAAACAATTATGAAAACAATTAAACTAACAAAAGGAATACTTGGTGTTATTATGCTTGTCTTCTCAAGCTCTTTATTTGCACAAACCCCGGTAAGTTTTCTTCTGCAATCAAGTAGAAATACTAGTGATCATATGAAATTTAAAGAATACACCTTTAATTGCAAAGGAAATTCGAAAACAAAAGGTTTTATTGGAATCGGCACGGCGCTCCATTTCAGGAATTACACATTAAAGGAGGGAATCTGCTTCTATCTTCGGGCGATTGCAATATGGCTGGGTCAAACGGTAGTATTTTCTTTGGGAAAGACATTAGCCTGGACAAACCTTTTGGTGAATGGGGAATTGAGTACTATGAAGATGAAATCAGCGGGGGACTAAATTTTTGGAGGCCTGCTTCAAGTACATCACAGACATTAAATTTTGCATTGTTTCTTGATGAGGCTGGAAATGTTGCTTTAGGGACCAACTCGCCAAAGGCAAAATTACATGTTGAGGGGGATGTATTTATTGGTCAGGGACTAATAGTTGGAGATGGTTCAAAGGATATGCGGCTAGATGTTAATGGATTTATTACAGCCACTAGTCTTAGAAGCGGTGGTGGTAAAAAAATGATCATAACAGATGAAGATGGTCTGCTTCAAATTGATGAAATACCGCTTGGAGACAACCTTGGCGATCACAAGGCAATTAAGAATCTGACTTTAGGGAATAACTCTATTTCAAATTCTGGCATGTTTAATTCTCTTTTTATTGATACTGATGAGAATGTTAACATTTCCAATAGTATTGTTGTAGCAGGCAAGGTGTATGGAAAATTTGTTCAAGGTGCAGATGCTTTTGGTAAATTGGAACTTATCGGTAGCACTCTGACTGATGCAGCCAGAATTGAGGTTTGGCAGGGTGGTAGTACGAACTCAAGGAGTATAAAATTTTCAGTATATGAAAGTAGTGCGAATTTTCAGTTTTTCCATGGAGAAAATGGAAATCTGACACAAAAGTTTGTAATAAATAAAGAAAATATTGTTGTTGGACTACCATCTGCAAATATGGCTTTCAATGTTAACGGGATAGTTACTGCTAAAGAAGTTAAGGTATCTCTTGACGAATTCTGGCCCGACTATGTTTTTAAAGCAGAGTACCTATTGCCTTCCTTACTTCAGGTCGAAAGCTTTATTAAAGACAATGGACACCTGCCAGGTATACCAAATGCGGCAACTGTTGAAAAAGAAGGCATAAACCTTGGTGAAATGAACGCCCTGCTTCTGCAGAAAATCGAAGAGCTCACCTTGTACATGATAGCACAGGAGAAAGAAATAAAAGAACTCAAGACTTTAGTAAATACTATTAAGTAATACTGAACACCATGAAACGAATTATTTTTTCTATGGCTTTTATGCTATGTGCATTTGTCTCTGCTCAAGCACAAACACAAACAGTGAAATTTGAATATGATGCAGCCGGCAACAGAAATTTGCGTGAAATAAAAGTTGGCAAAATAACCAAATCCGACACCCTGTTTAAATCCGACAGTTTGTTCGCGCATTTACCTGACGCACCCATCAATGGTTTGCGCGTATATCCAAACCCTGCCAGCGAGATCGTAAATATTGAGTTCACAACCTTGCCAGACAACAAGGTGGAGTTTGTGTTGAGCGATATGAATGGCAGGTTGATAGAACGGGGAAAAATAAGCATTACACTGACCCCTCTCAACGTACAACACATAGGCAAGGGAACTTACATCCTGCAAGTGATTAGTGGAGAGGAGAAAGAAAGATTTAAGATTGTGAAACAATAAATCTTTGTCCTGCCCCTCACAACAGAAGATAATTTAAACCATTTACAGTTAAAATCTCACTATATGAAAGCCCGTTTCTTTATTGCATTATTGTCCATAGCTTTATTTTTCGATTCTATAGCTCAGAATCAGGCACCAAATTTTACGCTATCATCTCCCTTAAGTGGTAATCAGGTATATGAAGCCACCCAATACATAGATATGATAAATGGGTTTAACTATAAAGCTACCAATGCTCAGGATATTTTTCATGCTAAGATCAACCCATTTTTGATTTTCCCGCCGGAGGAAGGGGAGTTTGGCGGGCCGAATGCAGGAGATGATGGTGTGGTTGGCAGCATTGCAGGGGTGTTTGATGTGAGTGATTTAGGTGCAGCAACGTACACGATACCTATAAATTTGCCTAAAGGGGTTGGCAATAACACACCACAGGTATCTTTAAATTATAGCAGCATGGCGGGGAATGGTGTGGTTGGGTTAGGGTGGAATATTGGAGCAGTTTCGGCAATTGCCCGTACAGGAAAAACTATCTATCACGATGGTGTTGTCGCCGGCCCTCAATATAATGCCAATGACAATCTGGTTTTCAATGGCATGAGAATGATGCCACTTGGGAGCAATACATATACAACCGAAGTTGAAGGCTTTTCTCGTATCACAATTAAAGAAAGTAATTCTACAGGGCCAGTCTGGTTTGAAGTCAGGACAAAAGAAGGCCGGATTCTGCATTTTGGACAAACCCAGGATTCAAGACAAAAATTGGATGGCACTGAAACTATAATTGCATGGTATTTAAGTAGTGTAGAAGATATTTCAGGCAATTACATTAGTTATACCTATGAAACCAGAAGTGGCAATTTGCTGTTAAAAGAAATAAGTTATGGAGGTAATACTGATGCCAATCAGGATCATATTTATAAGGTTTACTTTAATTATATTTACAATAGAGTTGACCCTTTCACTTCATATATAAACGGAGCGGCATTAACAACTGATTACTTGTTAGACAATATTACAATTAATTATATCCCCGAGAATAAGGAAATGTTTAAATATTCTTTGGAATATGATGAAGCAGCAATGATATTCAGCCGCCTGATAAAAATTAAAGTAACTGACAAAGTAAATTCTGTTGAAGTAAATCCAACTTCAATAACATGGGGCGAAAAAACAGAAAATTTTACATACTCGCCAACCAATATAACAAAAAAAGCTGGCAGAAATAGCATATATACTTTAGGTGATTTTAATGGAGACGGTAAAACAGATATTTTAGTAGCATATTATGATCCCGAAGCAAAGAAGTATGTTTCATGGTCAATCTTTTATGTTAACGCTTTGGGAATTTCTTATAATGAAGTTGAAATGGGTAGCTTAGATGAACCCTATCAGCCTGCATTTGCTTATTTTCTGGCAGGCGATTTTAACGGTGATGGCATTGATGATTTGCTTAAAGTTACAAGTCACGGACCGGATATGTATGGATGTTATTTGTATATCTCTGATGGAAATAATAATTTTTCTTACGGAGGTGCTCTCCCAATGCATTTTAACGGAGGTCATTATATCAAAATAACCGATATGAACGGGAATGGAATTAACGAAGTACTACTTGTTAAAATTAATGGCGATTATGGAATCTCGTTTTATTGTTATGAAAAAAGTCTGTCGAATAATAGCTTTATGAGTCTTTTCACAAATCCACCGTCTAGCTCAGGATACACTATCCAATGTGGAGACGCAGATGAGTTATTCCAAATAATGCCAGGAGATTTTAATGGTGATGGCAGAACTGATCTATTGGTTAATATAAGCGATTTAGAAAGTACTATACTCTCATTACATCAAACAGAGGACATATTAATTGAACTAAATCCTACAAGGTTTGGGTACCCCACTAAATATCACAGAGTTTATACAGGTGATTTTAATGGTGATGGTATAACAGATATTTTAACTTATGTTTTTGGAGGGATTAGACGATGGGAAGTAAGTTATTTCGATGGGAAAGATTCATGGATATCCACTCCTGCCCCAATAACCTATATGCTCGATCCAGAAATCGGCAATTCACGCCATATATATACGACTGATATTAATGGCGATGGGAAATCAGACATTCTGGACATCTATTATAGATACTCGGGTGATTTAATAACCGGATCAAATTTTGATATGTATTATAGTAATGGGAATGGTTTTAAAACAAAAGAAACAGATTTTTTTGAATCTTTAGTACCTCACAAAAGCCACATTCATAACTTTTACGATTTTAATGGAGATGGAAAGGCTGAATCACTTATTTGGGATTCACCCAGTAAGCCTGTGCATATAATGTCCTACCACAAAGAAGAAATTAGTAATCTTGCTGCATCATTTACAAATGGGATGGGAAATAAAACCTCTGTTATCTACCTGCCATTGACAGAAGCACAAGTTTATTTCAAGAATACACAGGTTGCATTTCCATTATGCAATATTCAACCCCCTGTGTATGTAGTTAAAAGACGACTCGATGACATCCTTGATGACCATTTAGCAACAATAGATTACAGATATGGAAACTTAATGATACACAAGCAAGGTAAAGGATTGCTTGGTTTTAAGGAAAATATAAATAACGATATAAGAAGTGGAACTTTTACTGTTGTTACAAAAGACATTTATAGTGAACAGAACAAGTTCTTTTACCCATATCCTAAAAAGGTAGAAATAACAAATAGATACGGCAACTTAATTTCAAAGACTGAAAATGTTTTGAATCATAAAATTTACTCGTCTTCTCCATTAAGGCTTTACCCCTTCATCGAAAGTTCTCACACATACGAAAGGGATCTCACGACAAATGCCTTTGTTAAAACTACACATTCAGCATTTACATATGACGAATATGGTAATTTATTAACAAAAATATTGCTTGTTGATTCAGAGCAGAAAGATATTTCAACTGCAGAGGCAGATTATTCACATCAATCAACAACCACTGTTCAATACAAAGAACCTGATTTAGCTAACTGGTATATCGGTTTGCCTGATACAATTACTTCAAAAGTTAGACACCTCACAGAAGTAAAGGATGAAGCAACAACTGAATTCGTTTATTATCTGGCAAACGAACCTTTATATCCTTTCCTTAAAGAAAAAAGGGTTTTCCCCGGCAATAACCTAATTGATCCATTGGTTACGTATGAATCTTATACCATCTATGATGATTTTGGAAATATGCTTGCAAGCAAAATCAATGCACCATATTCTCAACCTCTATTGGAAGAACGGAATTCAAGTGTTTTATTTGATTCAGAATACCACCACCGTTTCCCTACTTCAACAACCAATTCGCTTGGAAACACAACAACTTCTACATACGATCCGGTGTATGGCACTTTGAAAACTTCCACTGGACCAAACAACTTATTAACTACCTACTACGATTCAAATCCGCTGGGCACTTTTAGCAAAACAATTTCACCCGATGGTATAATAACAACAACTGTTACACGTTGGTCCGACGGACACCCGCATGAACCGATAAACGCGCTCTATTATAAATGGCAACAAACTTCCGGGTCGCCCGAGGTAATGGTATTTTACCATAAAACGGGCGTTGAACTGCGAACTGTAACTTTCGGTTTTGATGGTTCACCAATTTATTTAGATAAAGAATACAATGACAAAGGTTTGCTATTTAAAGAAAGTCTTCCTTATAAAAATGGAGATTCCCAAATATATACCGAGTATCTGTATGACGATTACAATCGCCTTGAAACTGTAACTTCTCCGGATGGAACCACGACAACAACTGCTTATGGAGCAAATGAGGTAACCGTAACCATAAATAATGGCGATATCACCCGAACTTCCACAAAAAAATACAATGGAGCCGGTTGGTTGACCGAAAGTATCGATAACTTTGGCGGTATTGTAAAAAATGAGTATTATTGCAATGGAAATCTGAAGAAATCTTATATTGTGGGTCGGCCAGCTACAACAATTTCGATTGATTATGACAATAGAGGTAACCGAACTTTGCTAATTGATCCCAATTATGGTTCTATGGCAACTGTTTATAATGCATATGGCGAACTGGTGCAACAAACCAATCCGCTCAACGAAACAACAATGTTTGCATACGATAAATTAGGCCGTATGACAAATGAGTCCAGTCAAACTGAAGGAAATATTACCTGGACTTATTCAACAACACCTGATCGTATCGGAACTCTTGAAAACATCATAAAAAACAATCACCGTACAAATTATGTGTACGACGATTTTCTGCGTTTGACCTCTGAAACAGAAATCATTGATGGTGTATCATATACTACACATTACAGCTATGATGAGTTGGGTCGGTCGCTAACAACCTCTTACCCAACGGGAATTAAGCTGCGTGACGGATATAACTATTATGGTTACCACAACTCCGTTACCCTAGAAAATAACGGCACACAAGTTTGGAAAACAGAGGATGTAAATGCGATAGGATTGGTAACTAAATTTAAAACAGGCAACGATCTGGTTACCGATCAGACCTATTACCCACTTACCATGCACCCTTATACTGTGAAAACATCAAAAGCTGGCAGCGACCCTGTTCAGGACCTTGAATATGGCTGGTTCGGGCTTGGCAACATGGAGTACAGGAAAAAGTGGTTAAACAGAACCAATAATACCTCGCTTATTGAAAGTTTTACTTATGATGGGCTTGACAGACTTGAGTACATAAAACTGAACGGGGCTCAAACGGGGTATCATGAATATGATAAATACGGTGCTTATCAAGACAAACCGTTGGGTAATATGACTTTAAAAAATAACGACAGTCAATCAATTTTTAGTAATGCCATATATGGCTTAAATGGCTATGGACCCCATGCTATTGAAGAAGTTACAACTGCAAACCCTATTCTTACCGGTCCCCGTCAGGATATATCATATAATGGTTACGATAAAGTGGATACCATTACCGAAGAAGATCATTCACTTTTTATCCAATACGGCCACCACAAACAACGCATTTCCCAGCAATACTCCAACAGAGCCACTACCATTGACAAGGTATGGGCAGGTGCATGTGAATACATAACCAAAAACGGGCAACAATACAAACACACCTACCTTACCGGACCAATGGGGGTATTTGCCATACACATCATCAAACCTGACGGTACCGAGGAAATAAACTATATCCACACCGACCACCTCGGCTCCTGGAACACCATTACCGACGAAAACGGATTACTGCTGCAAGAACAAAGCTACGATGCCTGGGGCAACAGAAGAGACCCCGACACCTGGAGAGCTTACACCACCACGGCACCTGAACCAAGATTCGATCGCGGTTTTACCGGTCACGAGCATTTGTATGCCTTCAACCTCATAAACATGAACGGCAGGTTTTACGACCCCATCATTGGCCGCATGCTTTCGCCAGATAATTTTATGCAGGCACCGGATTATACGCAGAGTTTTAACAGGTATAGTTATTGTTGGAATAACCCGTTGAAGTATATTGACCCTACAGGAAATGAACTTGGCTTAATTGACGGTAATAATGGGTATGGTTATTATCTCGGTTATAGTGGAGGTATCGGCCCGGGAAGTGGCAACCACTGGAGTGATCAATACCGTGGTAATTATGGAAACTTTATGTTAATGAGCAGTTCGACTTTCAAATCTTATTATAATGTTTCGAATGAGGGATATAATAGCCTTACCAGCAATTGGAATGGCACAGGTTTGTCCTACACTAATGGCAATTATTATTACTTTGGTATGTCGGTAAATTATAATCAGGTTCATAATAATTTCATTATTCCAAGTTCACTTTTTACTGCTACTGGCAATAATGCAAGCAATTTTTTGTCAGCTATAAATGCCGGGTATGGTGGCAATCTCGCGGTTTGGATCTATAACAATGTATTTGGTAAAATAGCAGCCATATTAGGCACAGAAAGCCGTGAGCCCGGGCTCTACGGTAGCGACCTATCAGGTTATATTTCTCCAAATGGGTACGGCGTTTTTTATGGTCTGGCTGGTGAGGTTGTGGGGAAAGGGATGGGGGTAAATAATACCGCAAACGGTGCGGGTGGTGATTTAAGCAATCACCTGATTTTAGCAGATGTGATAAGAAGTAGTACTGCTTCAAAACTAGGTATTGACAATTCCCCAACAGCTGAACATTTGCAAAATTTAAGACAATATGGTAAGGCAATTTATGACCCAATTTATATGCATTTTAATGGAAATATTAAAATCTCAAGTGGGTACAGAAATTTAACGTTAAATGCCGCTGTTGGTGGTTCTTCAACATCTCAGCATTTACTTGGGCAAGCGCTTGATATCCAGGCTATACCCCCAATAACAAATAGTGAAATATTCTATTATGTTAAGGAAAATTTAAATTATCATCAATTGATATGGGAATATGGGAATAATAATAACCCAAAATGGATACATATTGGGTACAGACCCAACGGAAACAATGGGCAGCAAGTATTTAGTATTCCTCGGAGTTTAAAAAGGTTTTAAATAAACGCTTATGAAATTTTTAGCCATTCTTATCTTTTTTCAAATTATTTTATTAGGATGCACTGGAAAAGTTGGGCATAATAATAAGATTAGCAATGATGTATTACACCTAAAGCAGCTTGAAAAAGATACAATAAGATTTACTTTCAATTTTCAGGAAAATATTAAAGACTATAAGATAATAGATTTTAAATCATCAAACCATAATTTTGATAATTTTACAAATCAAATAACAGAATTAGAATACGATAGCATATGTAAAATAAGTAAAAACAAGCTTGATTATACTTATCCATTAAAAGACAAAGATTTTTTTATTAGTACTGAGTATGGGCTTATTTTGTTTAATTCGATTGAAGATGGAGATTTATATAACGAATATAAATATATTGGATATGTAAAAACGATTGATAAACATATTATTTTTTTGCAAACAATAGACTTGCCGATTACAATTTTTATAAGCAATAATAGCTATAATTACTTTTATGTCATAGGTGAGGTTTATTTACCGGAAGATGAAAATTATTTTATATCCACATATGTAGATGTAGATTATAGCATTGTCGGATTTTATAAAATAACTACAAATGGAATATCCAATGTAATTAATTTATATTCTGATTCGATATTTATTAATAAATTATGCATAAAGTCAAAAATAGTTTTAGAAACGATTTTGATGAATAATAATAAATTATATTATGAGTTAGAAAAGCCTGCTTTCTGAAGTAATATTTATAGAAGTCAGTAGTTAACTGAATATTAATTTTGCTTTAGCCGTCCGGGGAACTGTATATAAGCATGAAGCTGGGGTATCTGTTTGTTTTGCCCATTTAGAAGTTATTACAGTTGGTTTACGTAGTTCCCAGAAATCATTATCTTTGAACAATCAAAAAACCGATACCATCACTTACATAACCTCACCGGAAGGCCTTACGGCCATAGTTGTAGCCTCGTCGAACACAGCAGGCAGGGAATGGTATTGGGTATTCACCGATCATTTAGGAAGCATTACAACCCTTGTTCGCAATAGTGACGGGCAAAAGTACGAGATGAGCTACGATGCCTGGGGTAACAGAAGAGACCCCGACACCTGGCGGACATTTACCTCAACTCCTGAAGAGCCTTTATTTGACCGCGGCTTTACCGGTCACGAGCATTTGTATGCCTTCAACCTCATAAACATGAACGGTAGGTTCTACGACCCCATCATTGGCCGCATGCTTTCACCTGATAATTTTATGCAAGCACCGGATTATACGCAGAGTTTTAACAGGTATAGTTATTGTTGGAATAACCCGTTGAAGTATATTGACCCTACAGGAAATGAACTTGGCTTAATTGCCGGTAATAATGGGTATGGTTATTATCTCGGTTATAGTGGAGGTATCGGCCCGGGAAGTGGTAACCACTGGAGTGATCAATACCGCAGTGTATATGGAAACTTTATGTTAATGAGTAGTTCGAATTTCCAATCTCATTATAATGTTTCAAGTTCTTCTTATAATCAGATTGTTTCAAATTATAAGGATTTACCTCGTAATAGTTCAAATTTTCAAACCGGACCGAATGGAACTCGCGGGTTTTACGCTTCAAATTCTTATGCAAATCGAACAGGTTATAACGAACAATATCACAGTTCTAATATCGGGTTTGATGGAACCGTAAACGAATCATGGGAGGTTGTTTCTAAATGGGTGAGTTTGGGTGATGCCCAATCAGGAGGGGGTAATAATCCCATAGAGTATGTTGGAGCTGTCAATGATATTGCCTTAGCAACGGCGATGGGATATAATGCTTTAGATAATGGCTTAAAGCGAAAATATGCTTATCAATTATCAAAGCACATAAACGCCAAACCAGGTAATATTTATCAATCTGCAAAATCGTTTGGGAAAAGTAGTGCAAAAGTATTGGGAAAAACTGCAAGTGTTGTAGCTGTAGGGTCAATAGCATATGATTTTGGTACTGGTACTGCAAATACTGCAACTTTAGTAGATGCAGGGATGTTGCTAGGTGGTGCCGCGACTGTGGCCATATTGGGTACTGTTGCAGCCCCATTTGTTGTGGGAGCAGGCGTTGTTTACGGTGTAGGTTGCCTTTTTGGCTTTGATGATTACCTTAATGAAACGCTTGATATATCTAAAAGTATCAATTTTATTAATCCATAAACAATGAAGGCATTTGAGATATTTTATTTATCTTATTACTTTTTAGTACGAAAAGATAAATATTTAAGTAAAACAGGTAGGGTTCGATTTCTTATTGAGTTAGTCTTATTGATGCTTTGTGCTTCAATATTATTCATAATTTTTGGAGTCCTAAATATCAGAACTGACAATTTAAAGACTATTTCAATATTAATAATTGCAGCTTTAATAATTACCCATTGGGTTGGTAGAATAATTTTCGGGAAAGGGAAAGAACAGAAGTATATACAATCAGGTAAGAATTATGATTTAAACAGAAAAAAGGTTTACAGTCTTCTTGGTTTATTAGTCTTGTTGTTATCATTTGTTATAATGATACTTTCTGCAATTTTAATGAGTTATTTGTGGAGTATTGAATTGTTTTAGTTTATTAGTAAATCATTATAATCAAAAAGCCCGGCAAGTCGTAAGCCTCCGGTGAACTACATCTTTGCCACTTTCAGGGGATCAATTAATTTTGCCCGGGCAGAAGTTTGTACAGTTGGTTTGCGGGGCTTTCAGAAATAATTATCTTTGAACAATCAAAAAACCGATACCATCACTTACATATCCTCACCGGAAGGCCTTACGGCCATAATTGTAGCCTCTTCAAACACTGTAGGCAGGGAATGGTATTGGGTATTCACCGATCATTTGGGAAGCATTACAACCCTTGTTCGCAATAGTGACGGGCAAAAGTATGAGATGAGCTACGATGCCTGGGGCAACAAAAGAGACCCCAACACCTGGCGGGCATTTGCTGGCACAGCACCTGAGGCACGATTCGAACGCGGCTTTACCGGGCATGAGCATTTGTATGCCTTCAACCTCATAAACATGAACGGCAGATTTTACGATCCTGGGTTGGGCCGTATGCTCTCACCTGATAATTATGTGCAAGCACCGGATTTTACGCAAAATTTTAACAGGTATAGTTATGCACTAAACAACCCCTTAGCTTATATTGATCCGACAGGCGACCAATATATTCCATACACCCTGCCATCATTAAATATAAATCATTATTCTTATAATTCCTATAATACCTTAAATACCTTTAATAATTCTGGAGATTACAATTTTTCAAGTTATTCAAGTACATCTTTTTCAGGGAATTTTTCCTATAGAGGGTATTCAGGAAGTTTTAATGGTGGAAATTTCTTTCATTCATACTACAATTCTCAAAAAACCAGTACTTTATCAGGAACTACAACAAATATTAATTCCGGTATTGCACAAAACTCTTATTTTTCATTCAAAGGTATCGGGCCAAGTGGAGAGTCAATAAAATATGAGTATAAATCAAATCATTTTTATAACCTTTCCTATAGTTATACAATTCCAAATTATACTCCAAATGTTTCGGAGCTTAGCCCAAATCCTTTTGATGGTGGGAGTGAAACTCAATTTAAAACTGATATCTTAAGCAGTATTAATGAAGTTTCCGGATGGACAAGTAATATTGCGGATATTATTTATAATTTTTTAGCAACAACATCGTCAGGAAGTAAAGTTGGGCACTATATTTCTATTTCAAAACCTTTGATAAAAACTGCAAATTCTGTGCCTATTATTAGTTTTGTAGCCTTGGGTGTCCAAACCACAACAGATGCAACATTGTCAATGACAGGTGAAAAGACATGGCTGGAGTCAGGATTTAATGCTTCAGTTAGTTTTGCAGCATTCAAAATAGCAGCAAAATATGGTGGTTGGTATGGGATTGCCTTTGGAATGGGTATTCAGTCAGGAGTGTCATATATGAAATTACTTTCTGAGCATCCAGAGTATTCACCCTATCCATTTCATGGTAGAAAATAATTAATTATGCGATACCTGTATTATAAACTTTGGAAAGATTTTACTGGAAAGGTTACTGATAGCACTCCAGCTATATATTCAATGATCTGGATTAGTGTTATCCAAAGCATCAATATTATAACTCTAATTTTGCTTTTTTGCTTTTATTTTGAAATTGAATATCAAACTTATTCTACAGATTATACGGTTCTATATTCCATTATAATTTCTTTACTTGTGATGGGTTTGAATTACTTTCGATTATTTAAAAAGAAGGAATTAATTTACAAAAGGTTCATTTCCGAAAGTAGATTAATGAGTATTATTGGGTATCTAATTCTTTATTTTTATATGATTGGATCTTTTGTTTTTGCTTACATTGCTTCTACGATAATTTCATAAAATGTTTATTTTTAAGTTCTCATCACTATGCATCACTAACCAATTAGCTCCAACCCCATTGAATTTGCAATACAATAAAATTAATTACTTTGTAACCCTCCGGGCATGAGCATCTTTTCTGCCGGTACCACGATTTTCGCCATTCTGCTTTGCATCAGATATAAATGCGGATAATCCAGATCATGTTGACCCCCAAAACCCTGAAATAAACTAACATATCCTCTCATACAACCCATTCTTTTTAAATCAGTTATAAAAAGTATTAATAGCCGTAAACTTTAATAAACCAATCCAAATCCATCAACTTCTTTCACTTCTCCGGCTTTGAGGTTTCCAAGCAACACATCACCCATTCTTACCCTGAAAAGTCTGAGGGTTGGAAAACCCGCCGCAGCTGTCATTTTTCTTATCTGCCGGTTTTTCCCTTCAGTTAATGTTATAGAAATCCAACAGGTTGGCCCATGCCTTTCGTCGCGTATCCTTTTTGTTCTTGCCGGAAAGTCCGGATCAGTTTCAAGCAACTCAGCTTTGCATGGCAATGTCATATATTTAACTCCTCTAATTCCAATTTCTACACCGTTTCTCAACTTTTCAAGTGCAACTTCGTCAATAAGTCCATCAACCTGAGCATAATACTGCTTCTCCTTATCTTTTGCGCGCATCAGATCGCAAAGCTTTCCATCGGTGGTCAGGAGCAACAAACCTTCGCTGTCTTCGTCAAGCCTTCCAACCGGCATTGTCCCTTCAGGAAAATCATAAAACTCACCTATCACCTTTTTCCAGTCATGTTCACATTTAAACTGACTCAGATATCCAAAAGGTTTGTGAAATATAAAATGCCGGTGCACGTTCATTTACTGATTTTTCAGCAAAACTAAGTTAAAATTCATAAGCCGGAAACCATCTGATCATCATAATCGCGATGCCGATGAAAGACCAGCTTGATGAAGCGCAGAATTTCTGATAAATCCATACCTTTACCGTCCGCTATACAAAGAATTCCAGGCATGAAACTATCAGTTGTAATTGTTAACTACAACGTAAAATATTTCCTTGAGCAATGTCTTCACTCCGTTGAAGCAGCCATTAAAGATATTGATGCTGAGGTGTTTGTGGTTGACAATAACTCTGTGGATGGCTCTGTGGAAATGGTGCTTGAAAAATTCCCGTGGGTTATCACAATCGCTAATAAAGAAAATACGGGCTTTTCAAAAGCCAATAATCAGGCCATAAAAGAGGCAAAAGGTGAATATATTCTGTTGCTGAATCCCGACACCATTGTTGAGCTTGACACTTTTTCAAGGTCAATCGGCTTTATGGATGCACATCCCGATGCCGGCGGGCTGGGTGTAAAAATGGTTGATGGAAATGGAAAATTCCTTCCTGAATCAAAACGTGGACTTCCGACGCCGGCAGTTGCTTTTTATAAAATTTTCGGATTATCGGCGCTGTTTCCGAAATCAAAACTTTTTGGACAGTATCACCTGGGTTACCTCGACCGCGACCAAACGCATGTGGTAGATGTGCTGGCAGGCGCATACATGATGCTGAGGAAAGAAACCCTTGAAAAAACAGGTCTGCTCGATGAAACGTTTTTTATGTATGGCGAAGATATTGACCTGAGTTACCGCATCACCAAAGCAGGTTATAAAAACTATTATTACCCCGATGCCCGCATCATTCATTACAAGGGCGAAAGCACCAAAAAGTCAAGCATCAATTATGTGTTTGTCTTTTATAATGCGATGATGATTTTCGCAAAAAAGCACTTCTCTCAGAAAAATGCCAGGCTGTTTTCCTTCCTGATTCATATTGCCATCTATCTGAGAGCAGGCGTGTCAGTGATTCATCGCTTACTTAAGTCAGTTTTACTTCCTTTGGCAGATGCTTCGGTTATCTATTCCGGATCGCTGCTGATTGTGGATTACTGGGAGGCAAATGTCATCTACACCATCGGAGGCCACTATCCGCCGAAGTTTCTTTTCGGTTTGCTGCCTGCCTATATTTTTATCTGGCTGTTTTCTGTTCTGATTGCAGGCGGTTATGACAAGCCACTTAATTTGCGAAAAATATTCACCGGGATTTTTGCCGGAACTGTTGCCATTCTTGTTTTCTATGCACTTTTACCGATTGATTTCCGCTTTTCAAGGGCCATTATTATCCTTTCGGGAATATGGGGATTGTTATCGATGACCGGAATCCGTTTTTTACTTCATTTTGCCGGTTTTAGAAATTATCGCCTGGGGTACAATGAAAACCGAAGATTTGCCATTCTCGGCAACGATGAAGAAAGCGAAAGAGTTGCTGAATTACTTCGGAAAAGCTTGCTGAATCCTGGTTTTATCGGATTGGTTTCTACGGGACAGGATCAGAAAAACAGTACCGGATTTATCGGTTCTCTGAAAAACATCTCCGACATCATCAGCATTTATAAGATTGATGAAGTGATCTTTTGTGCCAAAGACATTCCGGCAAACCAGATTATAGATACCATGTCGCAGCTCAGCAATAATGAAGTTGAGTTTAAGATTGCACCTCCCGAAAGTCTTTCCATCATCGGATCAAACTCAATCAATACCACCGGCGACCTTTACGTGATAGAAATAAACTCCATCAAAAGGGTTAACAATTTACGGAACAAGCGTTTGTTCGATTTTGGTTCAGCTATGTTTTTATTGCCTTTTTCGCTGCTGCTGATGTGGATAATGAAAAATCCTTTTGGGTTTATCCCCAACATTATCAAGGTATTAACAGGAAACAGAACCTGGGTTGGGTACGGGGCATTTCCATCGGGCACTGCTAATCTTCCGCCCATGAGGAAAGGAATTCTGAATCCTACCGATGCTTTGAAAATCAACAATATTGATCAGGAAACAGCTCTAAGGCTTAACATGTTATATGCACGGGATTACCGATTGTCGAACGACATCAACATTTTCATGAGGGCGTTCCGTCATCTGGGGCGAAAAGGCTGATAATACTGGTAAACCTTTTTCACCTCCGATTGTTAAATAGGCCAGCGAATGGACACTAATCCGCAGCACCCCGCCAGAGGTCTGCAAGTTAAAAATAGCATAAAAAATGGCAAAATTTGAAGTTGTAATGCCCAAGCTGGGCGAAAGTATTATTGAAGCTACCATTACCAAATGGCTCAAAAATCCGGGCGACCGCATTGAAGAAGACGATCCTATCGTTGAAATAGCTACCGATAAAGTTGATTCAGAAATCCCTTCACCCGTTGAAGGAAAACTGCTCAAGGTTCTTTTTAATGAAGGCGATGTAATTCCGGTTGGAAAAGTTATTGCCATTATTGAAACTGATCCGGGCGAAGAAGGAGAAGCTGAAGTAGCAGAAACAGATTCCAAAGAAGAAACTGTTGCAGACTCAAAACCTGCCGTTAAAGCGGAAACCACTGAGTCAGCAAAAGAAGAGGCCGTTGAAAGCTCATCGGACAGATTCTACTCACCGCTGGTGAAAAATATTGCAAAAACTGAAGGCATTGCGCAATCTGAACTTGATAAAGTTCCCGGAACCGGCAAAGATGGCAGAGTGACCAAGGAAGACCTTATGTCATATCTGAAAAACCGCACTTCAGCACCTGCAAAAACTGAGGAAGCTCCTAAAGAATCTGCCGCGAAAGAAACAGCAACTCCGGCAGTCAGCAAACCTGCTCCTCAGGTAACTGCTGGTGCAGGCGATGAAATTGTTGAGATGGACCGCATGCGCAAGCTTATTGCCGATCATATGGTGATGTCTGTTCAGGTTTCACCGCATGTAACTTCGTTTATCGAAGTTGATGTTACCAATATCGTAAGATGGCGCGACAAGGTGAAAGACGATTTCCAGAAACGCGAAAAAGAGAAAATTACCTTCACTCCTATCTTTATTGAAGCTGCAGCTCAGGCTCTTAAAGATTTCCCGGGCGTAAATGCATCGGTTGACGGATACAAGGTTATTCTGCGTAAGAACATCAACATTGGTATGGCAGCAGCTTTGCCAAATGGAAACCTGATTGTTCCGGTAATTAAAAATGCCGATCAGAAAAACCTGCTTGGTCTTGCTAAAGATGTTAACGCACTTGCAAATAAAGCACGTTCAAACAAACTGGAGCCCGACGATATTTCAGGTGGCACCTTTACAATTACCAATCTGGGAACTTTCGGAAGCATTACCGGATCGCCAATCATCAATCAGCCTCAGGTAGCAATACTTGGCATCGGTGTCATCAAAAAGAAACCGGCCGTGCTCGAAACCCCTGAAGGTGATGTTATTGCAATCAGGCATATGATGATTCTTTCACTTTCTTACGATCACCGCACTGTTGATGGAGCTCTCGGAGGAATGTATCTGCAGCGTTTGCAGCAACTTCTCGAAAGTTTCGACACAAACAGGGCAATCTAAACTTAAAAAAGCGTTAAATTCGCAGCATCACAGTAGTTCCACTGTGATGCTTTTTTTTATCTATTCAAGATTCATGAAACTCAACCTAACCAAACCATTAGCAATATTTGACCTTGAAACCACCGGCACCAACGTCGGAACTGACAGGATAGTAGAAATCAGCATTATAAAAGTCCACCCTGACGGAAGAGAAGAAATCCTTACAAGGCGTGTGAATCCTGGCGTTCCTATCCCTCCGGAGGTTACAGCCATTCACGGGATAACCGATGCTGACGTTAAAGATGAACCAACTTTTGCCGTGTTGGCTCCTTTGCTCAATCAGTTTCTTGCGAATTGCGACATGGGTGGATATAACTCGAATAAGTTCGACATTCCCTTACTTGTTGAGGAGTTTTTAAGGGCTGAGGTTGATTTTGACCTTAAAGGCAGAAGGTTTGTTGATGTTCAGAATATCTTCCATAAAATGGAACCCCGTACATTAAAAGCGGCATACAAATTCTATTGCAACAAAGATATCGTCAACGCCCATTCAGCCGAGGCCGATACCCGCGCAACGTACGAAGTATTGCTTTCGCAGCTTGAACGTTATGAAGGTGTTGAATATTCCGACAAAGACGGAAAAATTTCAACTCCGGTGGTAAACGATGTGAGAATGCTTCATGAATTTTCGTTTCACAACCGCAATGCTGATCTGGTAGGTCACATCATCTATAACGATAAAAACCAGGAAGCCTTTAATTTTGGAAAATATAAAGGTAAATCCGTTGAGGAAGTTTTTAACAACGAACCCTCCTACTACGACTGGATGATGAAAGCTGATTTCCCGCTTTACACCAAAAAGGTAATTACAGCAATTAAATTGAGGGGATTTAACAAAAGCTCAGTGAAGATCTAGATCAGTAAATTTGAGAATTATCTGAATTTGATATTGTAATTTAATGTCGTTCAGTTAAGGTCAGGTTGGGAATTGTAAAATAAAAAAAAAGTCCTTCGACTCCGCTCAGGATGACCGTCAGTCTGAGCGGAGTCGAAGACAGATTTTCTTAACTAAACAGCATTGTATTGTAATTTTTATTCTCATGAAAATCATTTGCATAGGCAGAAATTACACCGAACATGCAAAGGAACTGAATAATCCGGTTCCTGCTGAGCCGGTGTTCTTTATGAAACCTGAATCAGCTCAATTGCGCAACAATCAGCCATTTTTTTACCCTGAGTTTTCAAATGACATTCATTACGAAGCTGAACTTGTGCTTCATATCAATAAAGTAGGCCGGAATATTCAGGAAAAGTTTGCCAGCACTTATTACGATGGAATTGGCGTTGGAATTGATTTTACAGCCCGCGATCTTCAGCAAAAGGCCAAAGAAAAGGGCTTGCCCTGGGAAATGGCCAAAGCATTTGACTTTTCAGCTCCTGTGAGTAGTTTTATTCCCATCGGATCTTTTGCCGACCTTAACGACATAAACTTTGGATTATACAAAAACGGTGATGTGGTACAAAAAGGCAATTCCCGTGATATGATCTTTTCATTTGACACCATTATCGCATACGTATCAAGATTTGTGACTCTAAAACAAGGCGACTACATTTTCACCGGAACACCTGCCGGGGTTGGACCTGTAAAGATTGGCGACAAACTTGAAGCATTTATCGGGGATAAAAAGCTGCTGCTCTGTAACATCAGATAAAAATTAATCGGTTTAGTAACCTGAACAGGAAATTTAATCTCCAACAAAACAACAGATTGTCCAACTCAACCCAGAAATTTAGCTTTGAGCGCTTTTTCCGGAAATATCAGCGGACAGTTCTTCTGTTTTTTAGTCTGATTCTCATTTATATTCTACTTGTCAGGTTTGCCGGAAGCCTGAATGATTATGAGTCAGGCAACTGGCAATCAGAGATATATTCTGATAAATCAGGATATTACATTTACCTCCCGGCAACATTTATTTACGGATTCCATCAGGATGCATATCCCGACAGCATAGATTTTAAGCTTGGAAATGGGTTTGGGTTTGTCAATGGAAAAATGGTCAATAAATACACCTGTGGTGTTGCAATTGTTACTAGTCCGTTTTTTCTGGCAACACATCTTTATCAGCGCGCTTCAGGTGGAAATGCCGATGGTTTTTCACCAGCCTATTTCAACTTTACCTACACAGCCTCAGTTTTCTACCTCCTTGCCGGGTTGTTATCTTTATGGTTTTTTCTGAGAAAAAGATATAGTTCATTAACAACTGTAATAACACTGTTGCTGATTTTTTCTGCCACCAATCTGTTTTATTATACCCTCAGGGAACCACTTCTTTCGCATGTTTATTCTTTTGCACTTTTCTCTTTTCTGCTGACTTTAACCGACAAACTCTGGCAAAAAGCTAAACGTAAGTTTCTTATTTTAACTGTTGTAATTGCCGCTCTGATTATTCTGATACGGCCCAGTAACATCATTTTTTTACCTGTCATTCTGTTTCTCGATCTAACTTCAATCTCTCAATTAAAACAAAGATTACAATTTTTATATAAACCAATTAATCTACTGATAACCATATCAGTAACTCTTATAGTAACTTCACCGCAATTGGTTTACTGGCATTTCCTGTGGGGACAGTTCATTCACTATTCATATGCCAATGAGGGATTCTCAAACTGGAATAATCCACAGCTTTTAAAAGTACTTTTCTCTCCTGAAAACGGACTGATTCCATATACGCCGGCAGTTCTGGTGATTTTTGCAGGTATTATATTTATGTTGCTGAAACGGCAGCAGAACCAATGGCTTGTTGTGGGAATTATTCTCATCCATTTATATCTGACATCTTCATGGCACTTGCCGTCATTTGGCTGCGGATTCGGGCACCGGACATTTGTAGAATATTATGCACTCTTGGCCATTCCGCTGGCTGCGGTGTTGGAGTATATAATCTCTAACCGTAAAAAGTTGCTTATTTCGCTCTTTGTTCCGCTTTTCTTATACCTGATTTATTTTAATGTTCGATTCTCGCTCGCTTACGATAAATGTTACCTGAATGCAAATTCATGGGAAACATATCAACATTATGCTGTCAAACAAAAGCTTATACCTTTCAGGCAGAGCCGGTTTGATTGGCAAACCGGTTATGAACAGAATGACAAATTTCTGAAACCCGGAAAGCTTATTTTCAGGAGTGAATTAGCAAACGAAGGGATATTCGTGAATAAACTCAGCCCTGAAACCGAATATTCAGATGCATTTCATGTGCCGCTTGATCAAATAATTGATGGCGAAATTTATTCCGCACAAGTGAATATCAATACATTAATTTCAGAGGCTGAAGGAAATTCTTTGCTCGTTTGTGCCATTATTGAAAACGGAAAGACCATTTATTATTCAACCTTTGTACTGGAATCTTCTGATAATTTTAATACTGGTGTCTGGTCATATTTCAAACATGAATTTGAACTACCGTTTATTCCTGCGCAAGGCGAAATGAAAATTTTTGTCTGGAACAAGTCCCGGAAAGAAATACTGCTCGATGATTTCTATGTCAGCATAAAGGGATTTAAAGGAATCGGAGTCTGGTAAACTTTCCCGAAACAGGGTTAACTCATCATACAAAGGCAATATCTTCAATTACTTCAGCTCCGGCAGCTTTATTGAGCGATTTTATCAGTTTGGTGCGGGCAAAACCCAACTCTTCGCGCAATGCTGGAGAATTAAGTTTTACATATAAAGTCCGGTGTTTTATATAAAGGTGAGTGGTATCTCTGGCAATCATTTTCCCTACCACACTATCCCACAATCCTATAACCCTTGCTTGATTCAGCTTATCGCTGATCCGGTAGGTATTGATCAGTTCTTCTATTACATCTCTGATCGATTGGTTGTTGGTGGTTCGTTTTGCCATTAAAGGGTTTGCTTTTAGGGGAATGTGATAGATAGTTGAATTGTATTCGTTGCATTCATGCGATCAGGCCGTAATTGGTATCAAAACCAGTTCATATTTCAATGTCGTTTAGTTAAGGCTTCGGATTTTAAGAAAAGTGAATCAAATATCCTTCGACTCCGCTCAGGATGACTGTCAGTCTGAGCGGTTCCGATAGCTATCGGAACGAAGACGATATTCCTTAACTAAACGACATTGGTTCATATTTTCAATTTTAAACCAGTACAGCTTTTCCTTCACTCACTTCAAAGATACGATGATCGATGCTGGCAGACTCAAATATTTTATTGACTCTTTCGGGTTGGGTATCGGTGATAAAAACCTGACCGAAACTATTATCGCCCACCAGATTAACCAATTGAGAAACCCTTTCACCATCAAGTTTATCGAAAATATCGTCGAGTAAAAGTATGGGTTTGTAATTTTTAATGTTTTGGGTATAATCAAACTGAGCCAGTTTAACAGCAAGTACAAACGATTTCTGCTGGCCCTGAGAACCGAATTTTTTAACCGGATATCCGCCGATGGTAAACTCCAGATCATCTTTGTGAACCCCGGCTGTGGTATATCTGGCTGCAAGATCGCGTTGCAGATTATCCTTCAGAAGTTCACGAAAGTCTGTTGTACTCAGATCGGTGTGATAAATTATATCAACTTCATCTCTGCCGATACTTATAAAATCGAAGTATTTTTTAAACACCGGAAGAAAGCCTTGTAAAAATACAATCCGCCGGGCCGAAATGCGGGCTGCCGGTCCAAACATCTGCTCATCCCAGATTTCAAGGGCGGTGGAATCAAAATAGCGCTTTTCGGCAAAATCTTTCAGAAGAGCATTCCGTTGAGCCAGGCATTTGTTGTAGGTGATCAGGTCTTCCAGATAATTCCGGTCAAACTGAGAAATTACAGAATCGATATATTTACGTCTTAGTTCGCTGCCTTCATTGATCAGATCTCGGTCGTAAGGTGAAACCATTACCAGTGGAAACTCACCGATATGATCGGCCATCCGTTCATAATCTTTGGAATTGATCCTGAACTGCTTCTTCTGATTCCGGCGCTGAATACAACTTACTTCGCTGCTTCCGCTGCCATTTCTTTCAAACTGACCGTGTATGGCAAAAAACTCCTCGCCATGCCTTATATTCTGACTATCAATCAGATTGAAATAACTTTTGGTAAATGAAAGGTAGTGAATGGCATCCAGTAAATTGGTTTTGCCAACACCATTGCGACCTGTGAAGCAATTTATCTTCTCAGAAAACATCAGCGAAGCTTCGCTGTAGTTTTTAAAATTAAATAAGGTTAGTTTTCTGAGGTACATGTTTATTGTTTCTGTTCAAATGAACTTTTAATATAATCAGCCACCGACTGCATCAGCCACAAAGGGGTTGATGTAGCACCTGAAATCCCGATACGATCAGTAATTTGAAACCAGTCTCCTATTTCAGTGACGTCTTTCACAACATATGTGCGGGGATTGATCTCCCGGGAAATCCCGGCAAGGTATTTACCGTTTGAGCTTTCTGAACCACTTACAAAGATAATGATATCGTGGCTTTTTGCAAACCCGCGTAATGTGGGTACTCGCTGACTCATCTGTCGGCAGATACTATAAAATATCTCAACATTATGTTGAGATGCTGTTTTAAGAAATGATTGCTCCGCGATAAACCGGCACAATAAATTGTAGTCGTCTTCATTTGCTGTTGTCTGAGCAAAAACAGCCATAGGCTCACTAAAATCGAGTTGATGTGCTTCATCAATATTTTTAACCAGAATTGCATTGCCGTATGTTTGCCCCAGCAGTCCTATAATTTCAGGATGTCCGGGCTTGCCATAAATAACAACTTTACCACTCCCCTTTTCATGAAAAATCCGGCTGCTTTCTTTTACTTTACGCTGAAGCCGAAGCACAACCGGACATGTACCATCCACAACGTGATTGCTGTTTTCTTCCAGCATTCTGTAAGTTTCCGGGGGTTCACCATGCGCCCTGATAAAAACATGCTCCGTTTCAGGGCCTATATCATTTTGATTCACAAAATTCATTCCCAGGCTTTTCAGCCGTTCCAGCTCAGCCTCATTGTGTACCATATTTCCAAGGCAATGCAACTGACCTGACTGCTCAAGGTTTTCTTCAGCAATGCGGATTGCACGATTCACTCCCGAACAAAATCCGGCAGATGGATCAATATCAATGATGGGAATAGTGGAATTCATACTGCAAAAGTACGAAAAGCAGGGGGAATGCTTTAAAGAGTTATGAGCATCAGAAAATAATCATAAAAGAACTTCCAGTATAAAAACTGGTAAATTATTGACTAATCCCCTCTGATTTATTTCCGGCAAAGTCCCGGCTAAGCGGCATTTGCAATGCCGCTTTGAACATCATTGAATTTGCAATTCAATAATATATGCCCGGCTAAGCGGCATTTGCAATGCCGCTTTGAACATCATTGAATTTGCAATTCAATAATATATCCCCTACTGATTCATTCCTTAAGTCGCTTATTTGGATAATTGCAAATTATCCAGTGTTCAGGGCGGGAGAATGCTCTAAAGAGTCATGAGCTTCAGATACTGATTAAGAGAGTTTCCTGTTTTAAAACCTGAAAACTCATTCAGAATTTCAATGATGTTACTGACTGATCTCTTCCGTTTTATTTCCGGCAAAATCCGACAGATTAAAAGCAATACTCAAAAAATTGGGTGAACCTGCCAGATGGTAAGCAGAACGGGCATAAGAGAAATTGAATTTCGAGACTTTCAGTCCAAAGCCCCATGAAAAACCAACGGTTGATCTTTTACTTTCAATCTTCATTTCCTGACGACGCTGATAGTTGTACCCGAATCGGAAACTGAAATTTTTGGTTGGAACAAACTCTCCGCCAACCACCACATGGCGCATGGCTTTATCGGCAAACTCACCGGCTTTGCTTTTTGTTTTGGCTTCGCCGGTAAAAGGATCAATTATATCTTCAGCAGGATCATAATAGGTTAAATCCCATTTCTGAAGGTTGGTAAGCAATACCGAAAAGCGGAATGGAAGATGTTCCAGTCGTTTTGAAATCCCTAGTTGTATTTCAAATGGCAAAGGTTCAGTGTTACCAGAGGTGTATGTTGTGAGTTGACGGCCAACATTACGGGCGATCAGCGAGGCTGTAAAACCAGACCGGGCATGATATGTACCTGATACATCCACACCCATACCAACAGAATTATAGGTTTCATAAGCTGAATAGATGGTTTTCAGGTTAGCTCCTATGCTGAACAATGAATCCAGGCGACGTCCCCAACCCATAACCAGTGCAAACTCACCGGCCGAAAATTCTCCGGCATCTTCAGGCAGTATTCCGGTTTCATCAGTATATGTGAACCTTCCGTAATTGATGTACTGCATGCTGGCTGCAAAACTGCCGATTTTATCGTATGTACGCGAATAACTTGCAAATCCGTAATTTATATCAGAAAAATAATCAACAAAATTCAGCGAAACAGCGTTGTGCATTTCACTATTGATCAACGAAGGATTGTTAAGTCCTATTGAAAGATCATTATCAGCAATAGCCACAAAATTCCCTCCCAGTGCTGCTACCCGCGGAGAGTTTGGCAGATTAAGAAACCGGTATGTACTTGATCCTCCGATTTGTGCGTAGGAATTCAGTACTGTAAATAACTGAAAAATAGTCAGGATGATTGCAGAAAGTCGTAGCGTCACGTGAATAGGGTTTTTAATATGTCATGTGCAAAAGTAAAACAGCTTCAATAATTATTGCAGTCAAACGCAAATCTTTTACAATTATTGTAATCATTTACAGAAACAGGCAAAACAAGTTAATTTTATCTATTTTGTCCATTGTGCTGTAAATAGCTCAGGCAAATTCAGAACTGAAATGCAAAAAAACGCCGGAAGAAAATGATCCTCCGGCTAAATTTCAGCTTTTGAAAGTTACTTACCAATATGTTGCCTTATCAGGTTTAATGCACTTCCTGCAACAAACCACTCTATCTGAGCTTCATTATAGGTATGATTCACAACGATTGATTCAAAAGTTGCATCGGCATGTTCGAGCAACATTGTGAAAGGTTTACCGGGTTTGAAATCAGTGAGTCCAATAACAGAAATTACATCATCTTCGCGGATTCTATCGTAATCGCTCTTATTTGCAAAAGTAAGGGCAAGCATTCCCTGTTTTTTAAGATTGGTTTCGTGAATTCTGGCAAACGATTTCACCAGCACTACTTTCACTCCAAGATGGCGGGGTTCCATGGCTGCATGTTCACGCGAGGAGCCTTCTCCGTAGTTTTCGTCACCAACTACAATCGAACCTATTCCGGCAGCTTTATATGCCCGTGCAGTTGCCGGAACAGCTTCATACTCACCTGAAATATAATTCTTAACCAAATTGGTCTGCTCATTAAAATAATTAACGGCACCAATCAGCATATTGTCAGATATATTATCCAGATGCCCTCTGAATCTCAGCCAGGGACCAGCCATAGAAATATGATCGGTGGTACACTTTCCTTTGGCTTTGATAAGCAAACGGAGCCCTTTCATATCATTACCATCCCATGCCGGGAAAGGCTGCAAAAGCTGTAGCCGGTTTGAATCGGGTTTCACCACAACTTCTATCTGGCTTCCATCTTCAAATGGAGCAACATAACCGGCATCCTGAACTTCAAAGCCGTTTGGAGGAAGTTCAAGACCTTCGGGCAGATCAAGTGACACCCATTCACCATCTTCATTTAATAATTTATCGGTGAGCGGGTTAAACGTAAGGCTTCCAGCTATGGTCATTGCCGTAACCATTTCGGGAGAAGCAACAAAACCATGTGTATTCGGGTTTCCATCGTTGCGTTTTGCAAAATTCCTGTTAAAGGATGTAATGATTGAATTCTTGCGCAAAGGATCATCGGTATGTCGTTTCCATTGTCCGATGCAAGGTCCGCAGGCATTTGCCATCACTATTCCGCCGATTTCTTCAAAAACATCGAGCAGTCCATCACGTTCAGTGGTGTATCTGATCATTTCTGAACCAGGAGTAATGATAAATTCTGTCTTGACTTTTAACTTCTTTTCTTTTGCCTGTCGGGCGACAGAGGCAGCACGCGTAAGATCTTCGTAAGAGGAATTTGTGCATGAGCCGATCAATCCCACTTCAAGTGTTAACGGATAGTTTTTCTCCTGAGCAATCTTTACAAAATCTGAAATTCCGTAAGCTGCATCAGGGGTAAACGGGCCATTGATATGTGGTTCGAGTTCTGAAAGATTGATTTCGATCAGCTGATCGTAGTACCTTTCAGGATTCAGATTGATTTCATCATCGGGACGCAGATCAGAAATGATTTTATCAGCCATTTCAGCAATCAAAGCTCTGCCGGTTTCTTTGAGATAAACACTCATTTTCTGATCGTAACCAAAAATTGAGGTAGTGGCACCAATTTCGGCACCCATATTACAAATTGTTCCTTTGCCGGTTGCAGAGATAGAATCAGCACCTTCACCAAAATACTCAACAATGGCGCCGGTCCCACCTTTTACGGTTAGTATTCCGGCAACCTTAAGAATCACATCCTTGGCTGAAGCCCAGCCATTCAGGCGACCTGTAAGTTTTACACCAATCAGTTTCGGCATTTTGAGTTCCCATGCCATTCCTGCCATCACATCAACAGCATCTGCGCCGCCAACACCAATGGCTATCATACCCAAACCACCGGCATTCACCGTATGGGAGTCGGTACCAATCATCATTCCGCCCGGAAACGCGTAATTTTCGAGAACTACCTGATGTATGATGCCAGCTCCGGGTTTCCAGAAACCAATTCCATATTTATTGGAAACCGATTGAAGAAAATCAAACACCTCTTTGTTTTGTTCCAATGCGAAATCAAGGTCGGCTTTGGCTCCGGTTTGTGCCTGAATCAGGTGATCGCAATGCACCGTTGAAGGAACTGCAGTAGTATTTCTACCAGCATTCATAAACTGAAGCAAAGCCATTTGAGCTGTTGCATCCTGCATGGCTACCCTATCGGGAGCAAAGTTTACATAATCAATGCCACGCTTTAACTCATGAGCCGGCAAGGCATCAAATAAGTGGGCATAAAGAATTTTTTCGCTTAATGTAAGTGGACGTCCAACCAGCTGACGGGCAGCCTTAACGCGTTCAGGCATTGAGGCATAAACTTTTTTGATGAGATCAAGATCAAATAACATAATTTACTTTCAAAAAAACAGTGAAACTTAATATTCGGACTTCCGGTCTCTCTTCAGGCAATTGTGCGAAAACAACTACAATTAAAGCCTGAGAAGGAAGTAATTATTTACAACAAGGAATCTTGCGCGTTTAACATCCAAAACAGCATAATGTTCTTAAGAATGGCGAACACTTTCACAAAATCAGGATCCTTTATCTCCAACGAAATAATCGTCCTTATCCTTAAACAGCACATTAAAAGTGGTGAGACTTCCGTAAATGCGTGTTATATATTGCTGAATGTTGACTTTGTCCTCATCGCTGAGGGCGCTTGAATTTACGCGCTGTTCCATAACCCGGAGCCGGTCGCGGACCATCACAATTTTGTGAAAAAATGCATCAATAGGAATTTCCTTTTCTTTTAAAGAGGTGTCACCGGGGTATAAAACCATCCTTCCGCCTATCCATTTCTGTCCCAGGGGAACAGTTTCCTGAAGATCAGTAAACCTGCGTAAAACCCTTATCAGGCTTTTCTCCATTTTTTCATAGGTCGCGATCTCAGCAGGAGTTTCAACTGCTTCCATAACCCTGAGTCCCTGAAAATCGCGCTGAATTATGCGGGTTCCGTTTTCGATAAATGTAATTTCCCAGGCATCGGTTCTCACCTGTATAATTACGCCTTTTCCAAATTGAGGATGTTCTACCCTCGAGCCTACGCCCAAAATTATTTCTTCCATTCTTGCTCTGATCTTGTTTCTGAAATTTTTAAGATTTCTTTATGAATCCTTAGTACCTGAGGAATAGCCATATCTGTATCGCTGTTTTTTATTTCGAAGTTGGCTTTTTCAATCTTCAGATACTCAGGCCATTGATTCTCAATACGAGAGATTACCTCTTCGCGTTTAAATCCATCACGAAGCATTACCCGGTTGATGCGTTCCTCTTCGGGTGCCGATACAACTATAATTAAATCGAACATGGTATAAAACCCTGACTCAAAAATAATTGCCGATTCCTGAACAATATAAGGACTATGCTGATGCATTTCAGCCCAATGCGTAAAATGTTTCCTTACCCGGGGATGAATGATTGAATTTAATTCCTGAAGTTTTTCCGGATCACCGAAAACTTTGGCTGCCAGAACTCTGCGGTCTATTTCACCTTCCGGAGTAAGTACTTCATTGCCGGTTAGTGCTGTAATTCTCATGATCACATCAGGATCTTCAAGAAACTTTTTTGCCTCTATATCAGCAATATATACAGGAATACCCAACACCCTGAAAAGGGATGCTATGGTGGATTTTCCGCTTCCTATACTTCCGGTAAGACCTATTTTTAGCATCAGTGAACTATCTGAATACAAACCTACAAGAAATTTTTGACAACTTACCCAATCTTATGAAATTTCAACCGGTACAATGTTGAAAAACCTTTTAAGGTAATTTACTTTTGAGTCTTGTCTCTTGTGGATTTAACCCTGCAAATGTATTCAATATTTTACATATGTTAACTGAGTGAAACAGCTAATCATTCAAAAATTGGATTAAACAACACAAAATAATGACTATAAGCAGTAATCGCTTTACTTAATTATCAGATATTCAACCTTATCTGGCTCAATCTTAATGACTTTAATAAAAAGCGGAGCCGCAATTACTTTTACAGGAATCCGCCGGTCTGATGATTCTTTCAGAGCTTCAGTATTTGCAACAACAGTAAAAAGCGAAGGATCAAGCCTGTTATAGTCCTTCATAGCAACAAGACAAGTGATGGTTAATTTTTCAGGGAATGTTTTATAAGTTGAGCCGGGTGGTGAATCAGAAATGAGTTCAACAGGCACCTCAACCTGAGTTTCAGTAAATTTTTCAACACTGAGTTTAATTTCTGCGCTGTCAACCGAAAATTCAACAGGAGGATAAAATCCAGGGTTAATAAGTCGGAGTTTCTCGGTAAGATCCTTATCAAGACCCGTATAACTTTTGTATTCTGTGGATATAAACCTGAGTGTATCAAGTATTTCCTTGCGTCCTGATACTAAAACTGAATCAGGGTTGACTGCAATTGAATCGTAAAGATTATATTGTCGTGAAAAACGGAGAGATACATCTGGTCTTATGGCAATTTTTTTGCTGAAACCCTTTTCAAAAATAAAGTGCAGGGTATCGGGTTCAATCGAAAGAATTTCAATACCTGAAGGCAGTTGATCAAGAATAACACGTGTATTGCGCGAAGTACGCAGATATCCGGTATAGCGATCACCTGAGCGCTTTAATTTCAGATCTTTCAGATTGAAATATAAAGGTTTTAATTGTGCTGATAAAATTCGGGAATAGTAATCCAGTCCCTTGGCTCTGACAGTAATAGCAATCACAGAATCGGTATTTCCGACAAGAATTCTGTCTTTGGGCAAATCAGAAGCTTCAATATTGAAACGAACTGTTACATCATATTCGTGGGTAAGTTTTATCATTCCCCACATCATTGCTGAAAGCAAAACGCAAACCAAAAAAACGGAAAGCTTGTAACGAAGCTTTCCGTCTAAAGGCTTGAATTTTCCAGATAAAAGAGTGAACTTAAAACCTTTCACTTTCAATGAATAATTTGTAGAAATGTCTATTTCTGCTGATTGGCAAGCTGATCACTTGCATCACCGGCAATTGCTGACTTTTCGAAACGCATTCTGGAGCCATCCTCTACCTCAACGGTAAAAGTAGTCTCCTGTACTTCTACAATTTTACCATGCAGACCTCCGATGGTAACAATTTTGTCGCCTTTTTTAAGTGCTTCGCGATATTTGCGCAAGTCCTTGGCTTTTTTGGCTTGTGGCCTGATAAAGAAAAAGTAGAATACCACCATGAGAAGCCCGAGCAGTATAAATGAACTGTATCCGCCTCCCCCTTCGGTTGGGGCCATTAGTAATGTTGATGTGAGCATTTGTGTATTGGTTAGGTTAAACAATTAAAATTAACGGACTTCCTCAGGAAGCATAATTTCGGCTTTGATCCTGAGCACCTGAGAATTGGGTTGGGTATTGCTGATGATGGTTATGGTTTTGTTCTGGAAACCGCGGCGGTTCTCAGAATCAAATTTTACATCAATTTTTTTCGTTTCACCGGGTTTAATTGGTGTTTTTGGAAATTCAGGAACAGTACATCCACAGGAAGTACTCACTTTGGAAATAATGAGATCTGACTTACCGCTGTTTGTGAACTTAAAAGCATAAGAAACCTTTTCGCCCTGTATTACCCTGCCAAAATCATGAAAATCTTTTTCAAATTCAAGAACCGGCATGTTACCGGTTGTTTTACCTCCAGCCGTATTGGGATTTTTCACAACATCACCCGAAAGCAGATCTTCGCTCCCACTCTGATTGCCACAGCCAAAAATAAAAATCAATGAAAAGAGCACTAAACTCCTTTTAAAAACTGAAAAACTAAAATTCTTCATTACAATTCAGGTTAATATGCTTTGACACTGTTTAAACAATTGCAAAATTAAGCAAAAAGGGCAAGCCTTTCACCAGAAAATACGAAGTTTGAAAACACTTGTAAAAACGCTGTCAGATTATTCCCCGAATGAAGCCATATCCCTGATAATGAATACATCATAATCGCCAAGTGGCTTAAATCCGGCAGATTCATATAGATTAAGGGCGATATGATTGTTCCTGTGCACTTCAATCTTCAACTGATAACCATCTTTTGCTGCCAATTTGAGTGAGGCTTCAAGCAAAATTTTCGAAAGTCCTTTTCCCCTGTAAGGTTCAGCAATACCAAAATGATGAAGGTAAGTGCGTCGCTTATCGTTGGTTAACCATGAAGTTCCTATGATTTCAGCTGAATCATTACAAAGCACCAGCAAATGGCCACCAGCGTCAAGAGTTTCCTGAATTGTTAAGGCAGTATCTCCTCTGTGCCGGCCTCCAAGTCCGTTGGCATTCCAGAAATTCTCAACCTCATCAAAATCAACAGGTTGGTAATCTCTGACAAAAAAGCCATCCGTACTTTTCATTTTGTTAATCTATAAGACCACGTCCCATTTTATTAATCTTTCCGGCTTCACGCAGATCAACAACCAGTTTATCAAGCATTCCGTTTACGAATTGTCTGCTGCGCGGGGTGCTGTATTCTTTAGAAATTTCGATGTACTCATTTAATGTAACCTTAACCGGAATTGTAGGAAATTCAGTTAGTTCGGTCAAAGCCATTTTCAGCAAAATCACATCCAGCAGTGCAATGCGTTCGATATCCCAGTTCTGAGCCCTATCAGCAATCAGTTTATCAAACTCAGTTTTATGTACAATTGTTTTGCGAAAAAGCTTCAGCACAAAATCTCTGATCAGGTCTTCGCCTTCTTCATCAGGATTTATCATCAATGGAGGAAGTTCATGAAATTCATCCATGGCAACATCCCATTTTTTCAATGTCTTTACCAGCAAAGCGGATGCTGTATCAATATCATCTGCCCAGTGAATATTTTTTTCTTCAAACAGACTGGTATAAGCTTCACTTTCAAGCATAAAACTGCCGAAAAGATGCAAAACAATATCTTTTTCTTCACGATAACTTACTGTTGGCTTTTCCATAAAAGCAGAGTAAGCCTCTGAATCGCGAAAGGCAAGAAAAATTTTCCTGATGATTTCCTGATGATCGGCCCACGAAACCGACAAGCGGGTAATATTCTTCCTGAGGCTTCTATTATTTGATAATTGCTCCAAAAAACGGTTCTCAACAAAACGGGTATTAGGATTTAACTCAGCTTCGGTGGGCAAAAATTTTAGTCTGGCATCTTCCATGCGGTTCGAAGCAAAATCTCTGACTTCGATCAGCGAGGATAATAAATAGATGTAAAGATCGTAAATACTCTCAATACTTAATACCAACCTTTTTTCCTGCTGCGACACTTCACTTCCATCAGTTTGGAAATGAGCATATAACGCCTGCAATACCTTAACCCTTAAGTGCCTTCTGTTTAGCATTGAACTTTATTATGTAAATGAACTTAAAATCCCTTTCGGTCGGCAAAATTACTTTTTTTTGCTTGATAAAGGGTGATTATGGTAAAATTATAGCCGATAAAAGGCAGTTAAGCTTTCAGAAATTACTTTTAAAACCCAACCTATATTGCATTTCTGATATGCATATGTTGGATTTCAAGGATAATAAGACATCCCGGAGTTATAACTTCTGAAATCCCGGACCAGATTGAAGGTCAATTTGTTGATAACTTTAGAAGGAAAAATAGGAACCGTACAAAGGTATCTTCTTGCGGGAGTTTAAAAAATTATACCTTTGTAAAGTGAGTAATGAAACCATAGCTCTCAGTCATAAACTTGAAATCCAGACACTTAAAGTTATATGGGAAAAATAATTGCAATTGCTAACCAAAAAGGAGGAGTTGGTAAAACAACCACAGCCATAAATCTTGGGGCTGCATTTGCTGTACTTGAGCACCGGACACTTATTATTGATGCTGACCCTCAGGCAAATTCAACTTCAGGGGTGGGTTTTGATCCGAAGAATATTAAAACCAGCATTTATGAGTGCCTGATGGATGAGGTTGAACCTCAGAATATCATACTTAATACCGCAACTCCGAATCTTGATCTGCTGCCTGCTCACATTGATCTTGTTGGCGCTGAAATTGAAATGATCAACCAGCCAAACCGTGAGAAGATGATGCGGAAAGTGCTCAATAAAATTAAAGATAATTATGATTTTATTGTGATTGATTGTTCTCCTTCGCTTGGTCTGATTACTGTAAATTCGCTGGTTGCAGCCGATTCAGTTATTGTGCCTGTTCAATGTGAATATTTTGCGCTCGAAGGTTTGGGAAAACTACTGAATACCATCAAGATTGTTCAGTCGAGACTGAATACCGGTCTTGACATTGAAGGAATTCTGCTTACCATGTACGATTCGCGTCTCAGACTTTCAAATCAGGTTGTGGATGAGGTAAAAGCTCATTTTCAGGATATGGTTTTTGAAACCATGATCAGCCGCAATACAAAGCTTGGCGAAGCTCCGAGTTTTGGAGAAACCATCATAATGCACGATATTAACAGTACCGGTGCTGTAAATTACCTTAATCTGGCCCGTGAGATTCTGCAAAAAAACGAACTCACAAAACTAAAAGCATCAGAAAAACAAATAGACATTGACGATGAATCCTAAGAAAAAAGCTCTGGGAAGAGGACTTAGCGCCATTCTTGAAAGTCCGGAAACCGATATAACATCCAAAGATATTTCCGGCGATTTTGTTGTTGGTGCTATTGCCTCACTTCCTGTTGAACAGATTGAGTCAAACCCTTTTCAGCCAAGAGAAGAGTTTAACATAGAAGCATTAAACGAACTTGCTGATTCCATCAGAGAACAAGGCATAATTCAGCCGATTACAGTCCGTAAAATGGGCTATGACAAATATCAGCTGATTTCAGGAGAGCGCCGTTTGAAAGCTTCAAAAATTGTCGGCCTTACTGAAATTCCGTGTTATATCAGGATTGCAAACGATCAGCAAATGCTCGAAATGGCCCTGGTAGAAAATATTCAACGCGAGAATCTCAATGCCCTTGAGGTTGCCATCAGCTATCAGCGACTTATCGACGAATGTGAACTGACTCAGGAAGAGTTGAGTCAAAGGGTTGGCAAAAACCGGTCAACAGTTACAAACTACATCAGACTTCTTAAACTTCCGGTTGAAGTTCAGGTGGCTGTCCGCGACAATAAAATAACAATGGGGCATGCCAGAGCGCTTATCAACATTGATGACGAACTTACACAAACTACCATTCTGCGGAACATTGTTGCCAAAGATTTATCGGTAAGAGAAGTTGAGGAAATTGCCCGAAACCTTAACAAACAAACGTCAGCACCCAAAGAAAAAACTACCGTACAGATACCTGCTGAGGTTGAGAATTATCGTGATCAGGTTGCCGGTCGTTTTAATACAAAAGTAAATGTGAGTCTGAACGACAAAGGAAAAGGTAACATTGTGATTAGTTTCAATTCACAAAAACAGTTAAAAAATATACTTGAAGAACTTATTTCCCGTTAGAGCAATAAGTTTCACAATAAGATGAAGATACCTGACGCTGCAGCTTCAAAAGAGTGTAAGAAAAGAACCGCTTTTATTCTAAAGGCGGTTTTACTTGTTTTAATGACCTGTTCGCTGAATGTATATTCTCAAGATACAACTCTGGTTATTACCAAAGATGGAGTGCTGACAGATACCTCAACTGTAACTTCACATTCAGCGCATAAAGCAACCATTTATTCGCTTGTTCTTCCGGGGCTTGGTCAGGCATACAACAAAAAATACTGGAAAATCCCTGTAATTTATGCCGGATTTGGCTATCTTGGCTATTCCATAAAAATAAACAGAGATGAGATGTTGAAATTCACCGCTGCTTATAGGTTTATTGCAAACGATGAACCAGGTGAACCGGTTAATGAATATGTTACCAAATATCCAAACACCAGTGACTTACTCAGAGGACGCGACTTTTACCGGCGCAAAGTAGAGTTGAACATTATCTACAGCGCGGTCTGGTATATTCTCAATCTTGTTGATGCGGCAGTAGATGCACACTTCTTCGATTATGATATTTCTGATGATCTGGCAATAAGAATTAAACCAGCAATAATTCCTGCTCAGAACAATCTTTTGCCCCATTCTAACGGAATAAGTTTCTGCCTCACTTTAAAATAACGAAGATGTTGAAAATTGCACTTTCAGGCTATGGCAAAATGGGAAAAGAGGTCGAAAAAGCTGCCCTTAAAGCCGGACATTCAATACTTTGCAAAACAGACAAACCAGCAGACTGGGACGAAAACCGCGATTTACTTTTGCAGTGTGATGTAGTTATCGATTTCAGTTTGCCTCAGTCAGCTTCTGAAGCAGTGAATAAATGTTTTGACCTTGGAATACCTGTAGTCTCCGGCACCACAGGTTGGGAAGCAGGTGTTTTGGCTGCGCAATCAAGATGCCGGAACGAGAATAAATCATTTTTTTATGCTCCGAATTTCAGCATCGGGGTAAACATTTTTTTTGAAATTAACCGCAGGTTGGCTGAATTGCTGGAAGATTACCCTGAATATCAGCCACACATTCACGAAATTCATCACATCCATAAGTTAGATGCTCCAAGCGGCACTGCAATAGAACTGGCCAAAGGGATAAAAGAGAATCACTCAGAATACCGTCAGGGCTGGGTTTCAGCACCTGATCAAAAGCCAGACCATGTTTCTGTTTCAAGTGAAAGAACGGGTGAAATACCCGGCACACATATTGTAACATGGGCATCTGCAACTGATAATATTGAAATCAAACACACCAGCCACAACAGACAAGGACTGGCAATGGGAGCAGTAAAAGCCGCTGAATGGCTTATCGGAAAGAAAGGATGTTTCGGCATGTTGGATATGCTCAGAATTAATTAATCGAAAAAAAATACTAATATTGCACTTAAACTGCAGTTTAAGGCAACGTGCAACTAAAAACTTAAAAATGTCACCAACTTTTTTACTGATTCTGATCATAATTTTTTTTCCGGTTTTACTCTGGAAAACTTTTGAAACAGCAGGCCACAAAGGATGGTTTTCAGCCTTGCCCGTATTCAATTACTACATCTGGTTAAAGATTCTTGACAAACCTTTATGGTGGTTTATTTTTCTGTTTATGCCATTCATCAATGCATTCATGGTGATGCTGATGGTTGTTGAAACCCTGAAATGTTATAAAATTCATGATCTTGGCAGTCAGGCTTTAGCCGTATTATTCCCCTATGCTTATCTGCCATGGCTAAGCATAAAAAGAGAGAAACAATACACGTTGCCCGTAAACAGGGTTAAAATCAGAAAAACCCCGGTGAGGGAATGGGTTGATGCCATTATTTTTGCCGTAATTGCCGCAACAATCATCCGTACATTTATGATTGAAGCTTATACGATTCCTACTTCTTCGATGGAGAAATCATTATTGGTCGGCGATTTTCTATTTGTGAGCAAATTAAGTTATGGCCCAAAAGTGCCGAACACTCCCCTGGCTTTTCCTTTTGTTCATCACACCATGCCTTTGAGCGAAAGTGCCAAATCTTACGTTGAATGGATTAAACTTCCCTATTATCGTTTTCCTGGTTATACCTCTTTAGAAAGAAATGATGTGGTCGTTTTCAATTACCCTGATGGCGATACTGTTGCACTTAAGGTTCAGAATCAGAGTTATTATGCACTTACGCGCGACTATGGCAGGCAAAGGGTCTGGAATGATAAGGCAAATTTCGGCGAGGTAGTTGCACGCCCTGTGGATAAAAGAGAAAACTACATCAAACGCTGCGTTGCTGTGCCCGGTGATACGCTTCAGATAAAAAATCAGGTTGTTTTTATAAATGGAAAATCATCTGAACTGCCTGAAAACAGTCAGTTTAAGTATCTGGTAAGAACAGATGGCAGCAAAATTAATCCAAAGGCACTTGAAAAACTCGATATAATTGAGGATATCATGATGACCGGTCCTGATGAAATGATGCTGACGCTGACCCAAAATTCTGTTGAAAAAATCAAAGGGTTTATCAATGTCAAAGAGGTAAAACAAATCATTCAGCCCGAAGGATTCTGGCAACCTTACATTTTCCCATTTGATTCAGCATACCCATGGAATTTCGACAATTATGGGCCGCTGGTAATTCCGAAAGCAGGAACCACCGTTGAGCTGAACACCAAAAACATTGTACTTTATTCCAGGATTATCAAGAATTACGAAAACAATTCGCTGGAGGTTATCGGAGACAGGATTATGATAAACGGCAATCCTGCCACAACATACACATTTAAAATGGATTACTACTGGATGATGGGAGATAACCGCCATAATTCAGCTGACTCGCGCTTCTGGGGCTTTGTACCTTACGATCATATTGTTGGAAAAGCAGTATTTGTATGGCTTTCTCTGGATAACAACAAACCTCTCTTTGGAGGAAAAATAAGATTTAACAAACTTTTCAGAACCATTAAATAATTTTCAAAACCTCAAAAACTATGATTACTGCAGAAATTCATACCGAAAAGGGATTAATGAAAGTCCGTTTTTTCGAAAATGACGCACCCAATACCGTCGATAACTTTGTAAAACTTTCAAAAAAAGGTTTCTATAACGGTTTAACCTTTCACAGGGTAATTCCTGAATTTGTGATACAGGGAGGTTGCCCGAACGGAACCGGCGCCGGTGGACCCGGATATTCAATCAATTGCGAACTCAATGGTGATAACCAATACCATGACAGAGGCGTATTGTCAATGGCACATGCAGGCCGCAATACCGGTGGTTCTCAGTTCTTTATCTGTCATAGCCGTCAGAATACAGCCCACCTCGACAGAAACCACACCTGTTTTGGCAAGGTATTCGAAGGACTTGATGTGATTGATAAAATCAGAGGTGGAGATAAGATTACGAGTATCACAATAATTGAAACTGAAAACGAATAAGCATCAACCTCAAATACTTAACAGGATGAAAAAAACCATTTTTTTAACACTGATACTACTTTCATTTGTCAGCGTTGGAACCCTGATGGCTCAGCGACCCGGCTCAGCTTTCAAGGGAACGATCAACTATAAAATTACTACTCCCGATGCCAAAACAGACGATCAGCAGACCGGAACCCCACAAACAATGAAGGTTTTGCTAAACGGAAACAAGGCAAGAATTGAATTAATGATGGGCACAATCAGTCAGATTGTTCTATTAGATGCCGATGCACAAACTACAATGTTACTGCTAGACCTGATGGGCCAAAAAGTTGCGATGAAACCCAAAGGCACAGCAGGCAGACCGGCAGGCAAAGAACCTATCGTAGAAACCAAACCGGAGACTAAGGAAATTGCCGGATTCGTTTGTAAAAAAGCAGAAATCCATTACGGTGATGAAAGATCAAAAGAAAACCCGATCATTGTATATTATACAGAAGATATCGGCAATAACAAAATCTTTTATGACAATGAATACCGCACCTTACCTGGAATTCCCCTTGAATTCAACTACAAAATGCAAGGCATGAATATGTATATGATTGCCACAAGTGTTGAAAAAGGCAAAGTATCAAACAAAGATTTCGAAGTACCTTCTGATTACAAAGAAACTACTCCTGAGGAGCTCAGGCAGATGTTCGGAGGAAATTAACATTGACATTCAGCGATACAACGCGGAAAAACCGGATGATCCGGCCATACGAGCTGCAGTTGCCTGAATAAATATCAGGTTTGTTGTAATTCGGGTCAATCAACCGGTTTTTTGTATTTTTGCAACATAGAATCGTCACAATATGGCTAAAAAGGGAAATACCCTTAAAAAAAGTGCCTTCAAAGATGAGTTTGAAGATAAACCGCTGAAGACCAAGAAATCAGGAAGCAAACTTCCCTTGCTGCCTTCATGGGTGCGCGATGGTCGTGCTGTGAAAATAACCGGTATATTTTTTATTTTGCTGGGCATCTACCTTCTCTTTGCTTTCTCTTCTTACTTATTTCTTTATTTTAACTGGGCTTCTGACGATCTGTTCTCTACTTTCTCGTTTAAAAGTATTCTGTTTGATACCGACGTTGAAGCTGCAAACTGGGCAGGCCGCCTTGGAGCTGCTTTGTCGATACTTTTAATTAAAAAAGGATTTGGAATTGCCGCTTTTCTTATTATTCTTGTGCTTATTGTTTCGGGTTTCCGCATGGCAATGGGTGTTTCACTGTTGCCCACAGGCAAGACGTTCAGAAATTCTCTGCTCGGGTTAATCTGGCTTCCTGTAGCACTCGGATTTATTTTCCAGAATACTGCTTATGCGATATTGGGCGGTGTTACCGGATATCAGTCTGCACAGTGGCTGCAGGGTGTACTGGGAAAAACAGGAGCTGCAATTGGTTTGATTTTTACTTTGATTGCGATTCTTGTGCTGGCTTTCAATATGCCGCTTGAAATGCCAAAAAGGCCCGCAGATCCTGGTGAAGATGATGAAACTGAAGATATAACCAACAAAGATTTAGCGTATTCAAACAGTAAGAAAAACAGCCAGAATGCAATTCCGGAAGACAAATACAACACGGTTGAGTTTTCAATTGATCATGGCGAAAATGAACTGAAGAAACCGGTAGATAAAGTTGAGGATAAGACTACACCTGTAAAGCCTGTTTCAGAAAATGGATTTGAGACAATCTCATATACTCCCGAACCTGCAAAACCTGCTGCCGATGTAGAATTTACAGTCGTAAACAAGGCAATTGAAAAAGAACCTGTTAACAACGATCAATTGCCAAGGTTTACCATCGACACAGAATTTGACCCAACCCTTGAACTACCGAATTATCAGTATCCTACGCTTGATTTGCTTGACGATTATGGCAGCGGAGCAAACATCTCGGTTCAGAAAGATGAGCTTGAAGCCAATAAAAACCGGATTGTTGACACCCTGGCCAATTACAGTATTCAGATCGACAAGATCAAAGCAACCATTGGGCCTACAGTAACACTTTACGAAATTATTCCAGCTCCTGGTGTTAGGATTTCAAAAATCAAAAACCTTGAAGATGACATTGCCCTAAGCCTTGCAGCCATGGGTATCCGTATCATTGCACCAATTCCGGGAAAAGGAACCATTGGCATTGAGGTTCCTAACCTGAAGCCCGAAATAGTTTCGATGAAATCGATCATGGGTTCTGAGAAATTCATGGATTCGCGCTATGAATTGCCTTTTGCAATGGGTAAAACCATTCAAAACGAACCTTATATTGCTGACCTTACCAAAATGCCCCACATACTTATGGCGGGTGCAACAGGACAAGGGAAATCGGTAGGATTAAATGCCATCATTGCCTCCATCCTTTACCGGAAACATCCGGCCCAGGTGAAGTTTGTGATGATAGATCCGAAAAAAGTAGAATTAACTCTTTTTTCAAAGATTGAACGCCATTTTCTGGCCAAACTTCCCGATTCGGAAGAAGCCATTATTACCGATACCCGCAAAGTAGTGAGAACACTGAATTCACTCAATATTGAGATGGATAATCGTTATGACCTGCTAAAAGATGCTCAGGTAAGAAATATAAAAGAATACAATGTAAGGTTTGTGGAGCGCAAGCTGAATCCGTTGCATGGCCATCGTTTTCTTCCTTATCTGATTGTGGTAATTGATGAGTTTGCTGATCTGATTATGACTGCCGGCAAAGAAATTGAAGCGCCACTAACCCGCCTTGCTCAGCTTGCACGTGCAATCGGCATTCATCTTGTAATTGCAACACAGCGCCCTTCGGTCAACATCATTACAGGAACCATCAAGGCAAATTTCCCGGCGCGTATAGCATTCCGGGTTATTTCAAAGATTGACTCCAGAACCATTCTCGATACCGGTGGAGCTGATCAGTTGGTCGGTCGTGGCGATATGCTTCTTTCAACCGGAAGTGACCTGATAAGGCTGCAATGTGCTTTTGTTGACACCCACGAAGTTGAAAGGGTTACTGATTTTATCGGTTCACAAAGAGCTTACCCCGATGCTTATAATCTGCCTGAATTTGCAGATGAACAAGACACAAAAGAAGTTGATTTTGACCCTTCAGAAAGAGATGAATTGTTCGAAGATGCCGCAAGATTGATTGTTCAGACCCAACAGGGAAGTACTTCTTTGCTTCAACGTAAACTCAAGCTCGGTTATAACCGTGCAGGCCGAATTATAGACCAGTTGGAAGCTGCCGGAATTGTCGGACCTTTCGAAGGAAGTAAAGCAAGAGAAGTAAAAGTAGCCAATGAGATGGCTTTGGAACAGTTTTTGAAAGACATCAACTCTGACCACAGGGGTAATAATATCCCTTATTAAAACCAAATTTCATGAAAAACCTGATTTTATCTGCATTTATAATTCTATTGGCTGTCTCCGTTTCTGGTCAGTCCGACAAAAAAGCAAGAACGATACTCGACGAAGTTTCTGCCAAAACAAAATCTTTTAAAACGATCAAGATTGATTTTACCTATAAAATGGAGAATCCAGCGCAGAAAATCAGCGAAAGTTTTAATGGGACTCTTGTTTCAAAAGGTGACAGTTACAAACTTTCATTTTCAGGACAGGAAGTAATCAGCGATGGAAAAACTGTATGGACATTTCTGAAAGATGCAAATGAAGTTCAGATCAACAATGCCAGCAAAGACGACGACAGCTTCACCCCTACCAATCTGTTGTCAACCTATAACGAGAATTTCAAGGCAAAACTGCTTCAGGAAACTGCAAAACAATACATTATTGAATTGACTCCGATACAAAAGAAGAACTTCAATAAAGTAAAAGTCACGACTGACAAGACCAGGAAAATTGTGAATAGTCTGACTATTTATGATAAAAACGGAAGTTCTTACACTTACACAGTCAATAAGTTTGAAACAGATGCTCCATTTAAAGACAGTATGTTTACTTTCAGAGCAGCAGATCATCCGGGAGTAGATGAAATTGACATGCGGTAAACATTAAAAGCACGAAAATAAAACAGGATCTCATTTGAGGTCCTTTTTTATTGAGCGAGATATTCAACAATATTGAGGCTTATACGTTCTGTAGTTGTAAAAAACTATCCAAAACCAAATAAACACAATGAACTCATTATACAACTTCACCCTGATTCTGCATTCATGGAACCGATGGATTATTCTTATTGCCGGACTGCTTGCTGTTATTCTGGCAATACTCGCATTGGTAAAAAAGCAGGAATATTCTAAAACAAACAAAGTAACCTCACTGGTTTTCATCAGCAGTCTTCACTTTCAATTGGTGATAGGAATTCTGCTTTATTTTGTACTCAGTCCGATTACATTGGAGGCATTAAGCAATTTTGGCGCAGCAATGAAGAATTCTGATGTCCGCTACTGGGCTGTGGAACATTCTTTTGTTAATATTATCGCCATTATAGTCGCTCAGGTCGGAAGTATTTTGGTCAGGCGCAAATCTTCTAGTTCTGCAAAGCACAAGGCAACTCTGATATGGTTTGGTATCTCATTTATCCTCATTCTGGCAATGATACCCATGGGAATGATGGGAGTAGAAAGGCCTTGGTTCAGGTTCTGATCTTTTAATTCCACATCAATCAGTCAAATATCTCGACATAATCCTGATAAGATTCTGGCTGGATATTGGTTTAGTGATATAATTATCGCAACCAGCCTCAATAGCTCTCAACCTGTCACTTGATAGTGCATAGGCGGTTTGAGCTATTACAGGCAATGACGGAGCAAGTTTCTTGATTTGTGATGTAGCTTCGTAACCATCCATTACCGGCATTTTCATATCCATCAAAACCAGATCAACCAACTGTGAATCAACAATATCAACCGCTTCTTTCCCATTTGTTGCTCTGATGATTTTACTGCCAGTATTGCGGAGGAAAAGATACAAAAGAGTATAATTTGCATCTTCATCCTCAGCAATCAATATGGTTTTGCCCTGCCAGTTATAGATAACATTGGTTTCTTCTGCATTAAGGTTAGTCAATCCGATTTCAGGATCATCAACAGAAATATAAGGCAATATAAACCTGAAAGTCGAACCCTCTCCCCATGTAGATTCAACCCATATTTCACCACCCATCTGTTCAACAAGGGCTTTTGAAATGGTGAGACCAAGGCCGGTACCCCCTTTTTCGCGGGCAACAGCGTTGTTTACCTGCCTGAATCTCTCAAAAATAAGTTTCTGAAACTCAGGAGCAATTCCTACTCCGGTATCAGACACATAAAATTCAACATAATTGTCATTCCGGTTATACCCAAAGGTGATATTGCCTTTTGAAGTAAACTTTATTGCATTATTTATCAGGTTAAGCAATACCTGCTTCAGCCTTACCTCATCAGCAATCATGTTCAGATCGATTTTCGCGGATAAATCGGGTGAACTTAAAATTACCTTTTCAGGCACACTATTGATTGTCAGATTGTAAACATCACTTAAAATACTTAACAAACCAACCTTACCTGATGAAATTGTAAGTTGCCCGGCTTCAATTTTCGAAATATCAATAATATCATTGATGAGTGCAAGCAGCTGCTTTGAACATGAATTAATGATATCAATATAACTGAGCATCTCTTCGTAATGAAGGTCAGGGGTTTGAAGCAGTTCAGCAAAACCAAGAATTCCATTCATTGGAGTACGGATCTCATGGCTCATGTTTGCAAGAAAAGCCGATTTCAGTTTATCAGATTCTTCTGCCCTGGTTTTTGCAATTCTAAGCTCTTCATTTATACTGAGGATTTGTTGATTACTTGCCATCAACAATTCATTCTGAATGGAATAATCTTTGTTTAACTCCTGATATTCAATGTTTAAAAGGTTTAATCTGGTATTAAACTCCTGTAGTTTTATTTCCGCTTCTTTCCTTTCTGTGATATCCCGCCAGGTTGTGTAAAGGATTTCCTTTCCAGCCAGATCAATCTGTGTTAACATTACTTCTACCCAAAATTCCGAGAAATCAACTCTCTGATGTACCCATTCAAACCTGTGAAATCCTTTTTCCCGCGCATTCTCAATCATTATTGCTGCTTTATCAACTGAGCGCATGCCATCCGGCTGATATTCAGGCGATAATGCAAAGGGTGTTTTATTCATTACTACTTCACGATCTGCGCCGATCATTCTTAATGCTGCATTATTAAAATCGACAAACTTACCATCCTCTATGATAAGATTAGCGTCTTCGCTGGCTTCGAATAAGCGCCTGAATCGTTTTTCACTCTCAAGCAACTGCTCCTCAGCCAATCTTTTATCAGAAATATCTGTAATAAATCCTTCAAGGGCAATCACGGCACCTGTTTCATCATAAATTCCGCAGCCTTGCTCCCAAACCCATTTAACATTACCTGATGCAGTTAAAATAACATATTCAGCATTAAATACCTTGTTCTCATTTACACAATCCTCCCATTGTGCCTTTAACCTTTCTCTGTCATCAGGAAGAATCAAATCGTTAAATGACAGCACTTTATTATTCAGGATATCATCTGGCATATAACCCGTAAGCTCAAATATCCCCTGGCTTACAAAAACCATAGTCCATTCGGAATCATAAAGACATCGGTAGGCCATTCCCGGAAGGTTGCTCATCAGCGTGGTCATCATGCGATGAGTTTCGGTGAACCGGAGTTCGCTTTTCTTCTTTTCCGTTACATCGGTTACTGTCCCTGAGATTCTGGAGGGCAGTCCATTTTCATTACGCTCAGAAATCCGGCCTCTGACCAAAAGCCAACGATACTCTCCAGCTTTATTTTTAACCCTGAATGCAACCTCGAGTGCAGGTAAAATGCCTTTTTCGTGGTTTCGGAATTGTTTGTAGGCATATAAGCGATCCTCCACATGCGTTAGATCCTTCCATTTTTCAAGAGAAAACGGGAAAAACTCTTTTTCATCATATCCCAATCGGATAGGCATGGATGCATCAATATAGAAGTCTCTGGTGCCAATTAACCAGTCCCACAATACAGCATCGGCACTTTCAATGGCTATATTCAAACGAGCCTGAGTTAATCTCAGAATGTCTTCTACTCTTTTGCGTTCAGCAATTTCGCGTGCCTGGCTAACCACATTCATGGCTTTAACTGAAAGCTGATTGGCAATAACAAAAAGACTTTCAGCTATTTTCTGAAACTTAGCTGACGACATGCGTGTAACATCTTTTAATGCTTCGCGGTATTGCACCTCGTCAACTTCAATTTCGCGGGCGTAGTCCATCATTTTCTCTATATCAGCATCTTCATCCAGCACCTGACCAATCAGCCAGTTGGCTATATGCTTTTCGCCAATGCTGATGCTTGCTCCAGCATCCCAAAGCCCGCTGCTTAAACAAGGTTGAATTATTGGTCCTGATTGATTCTTCCGACCCACTACTGAATCAGAGAAAAGACAATTTGCCAATCCCTTTTCGGAATTTCTGATTATTTTACTGCATAATCTGCAGAAATTGCTGGGTCTGGTGATTGGAATTCCATTTGCATCAGTAATCACCGATGCAACTCCCGTTGCAGATGCGAATGCATCCTGAATCTGCTGAATCTCGGCAAGATCAAACAAATCAGTAAACTGCAGTATATCAGAATCTTCAACAGGACTGGTAAGAGACATGATTTTTCTGCTCAGGTCTTTCTGGCTGTTCTTTAATTCTTCTTCGAAAATTTTACGGTTGCTTATATCACGCACAACTGCCAGCACCATAGTTTTTTCAGAGTGCTGATAGCTTGTCAGGGAAACTTCTGCCCAAAAAATATCACCACACTTTTTCTTGGCTTTCCAGTCGAATTGCTGCGATCCGGTCTGAACAGTCTTTTCAATCCAGGCAAGAGCGTCATCATTTGAATACGGAAATATACCAAGACACAAATCACTTAAATCATGATTCAGAAGTTCTTCAACCGATTTAAAACCATAAAGATCAGCGGCACGTTTGTTAGCCTCAATTAATTTTCCGGAAGGAAACTTATGAATAAAAACAGCTTCATTCGAGGCATTGAAAATAGCTCTGTAACGAAGAGCTGCCTCTTCAGCAATATCATGAAGTGAGTACTGGCCAGGAATCAATACATTGACAAGGTATTCTTTTTCTTTGCTTTTTTTATCACTGCTAACAATAATATCAACCCGTATCGGATTTGATGGTATCAAATATTCTATGTTGTCAAACCTGCCTTCTTTTCCGGTATTTATTTGATTAACAATATCTTCTGAAAAACGTTGTATCAGTGGATCTCCTACTTCCGGAATAATACCTTCCGGAATATCATCAGAATTACAAAATATTTTATAGATAATCAGGTTCTTATCAAGCAACAAATTGAAGCTGAGTCTATTCATTTCTGTAATAATTTCTGCGATTGTTTGTCCAGAATTATCCATTTCAAAACCAGGTATTTTATTTCCGGTGTAAATAAGATTGCCGAAGATACAAAAAACTATAAAACAATAAATTACCTGAAAAAAATTATGACAGAAAAATAAGAACCTGAGAATGAGTATCAATAACGGAGAGCTGAACTGCAAAGACTTTACCAACCACGGCCCGAATGCAATTTCAAAAAATTAAACCACCTAAAATCACTCAAATGCATCAGGATCTTTTATCTCCCGGCAGTCAGCTTCCGTTATTTTTTAATATTTCAAAAAACTATAAATCATTTGTCTGATCAAGAAATAAGAAAGTTCTGTGTACCTGTACTGAACCTTGATTATTTATTGACAATTCATTTAGTGTATCTGATACACTAACAGATTGCAAAAATACCTGATTTTTTATTTGGCTCCACAAAAGCGGTAATAAAATTTTAAATATTTTTATCAGGCTAATATTGTGCTACTTATAAGCTCAATATTTGAAGATAGGAATATCCGGATGTAATTTTCATCTGAAATATGCTGCTAAATATACAAGGTGTAGAAATCACACGAATTAAACAATTACTTCAAAAAAGTTATATACACTTGTTAAACTATTAAATTGCAGTATATTTACGCCTTAAAAAAAAAATCGGTAACCGGGGTTACCAAATTAAAGCCAGATTATGCTTGATGAAAAACAAAATTCAGGGCTAAATTTTCATGTTTCAGTTGACTGTGTAGTGTTTGGCTTTGAGTTCGGGAAATTGAATGTTCTTCTTCTTGAGCGTAAGATGCTTTTTAAAGGCACTGAATTCAGAGACCTCAAGCTTCCGGGTGATCTGGTAAGAAAAGATGAAGACCTTGATACTGCCGCTGCTCGTGTTCTCAAAGAATTGACAGGATTAAACAACATTTACCTGAGGCAATTTGCAGCCATCGGCACTCCCGACAGGCTTTACAGGATGGAGCGTGATATGGAATGGCTGCGTCAGATTGGACATCCCGAAGAGGTTGTGGTTACCGTGGCTTATTATTCGCTGATTAACATTGATCAGGACAGAATCAACAGATTTGAGCTTCAGGAAGATGTGAAGTGGCATCCGGTTTCACAAATCAAAGAATTGGCTTTTGATCATATGGAAATCTTCAACGATGCCCTGAAAGCTTTAAGAGATGAATTGAGATTCAATCCCATCGGGTTCGAACTGTTGCCTTCAAAGTTCACTTTAAGCCAGTTACAGAAACTTTATGAAGTAATTCTGGGCTCAACGCTTGACAAAAGGAACTTTCGTAAAAAAGTTTCCAATATGCCATACGTTATCCCTATCAATGAAAAAGAAAAGGGCGTTTCGCACAAGCCCGCGCAGTATTACATTTTCAGCAAAAAAGTTTATGAAAAAACCCGCAAGAACTCGCTGGACTTTTTCGTTTGATTACCTTTGAACATCAACTTTTCTGAAATATCTTCCCGGCTCCGTCGTTTGAACCTGTGTCTTTTTCTTAAACCCTCTGTTTTCTCATGCACCTGATTGAACCTTTCTATTCCTGGAGAAACCTGTATATAGCTTCTGAAGACATCAGATCCCCTTTCTTTGGCCGTCAATACAGTGATACTGAATGCATAAACTCTGTATACAATTATTACATTAATCCTCAGTGGGATGAAATGGGATCGGCAACTTTATATTTAAAGCTTTTGTATGCGGGCTACACTGAAGGTTTTTGTGTTATTGAATTTATTGGCGAATGGAACGATCTGCTATACAACGATATTATGTATCTGAAACGCAATGTGATTGAACCATTGAACGATGAAGGCATCAATAAGTTTATACTCATCGGTGAAAATATTCTCAATTTTCATGCTGATGACAACTCTTATTACCAGGAGTGGTTTGATGAAATGGAAGATGGATGGATAGCATGTATCAACTTCAGAGAACATGTGCTTGAAGAAATAAAAGATCGCCGTCTTGATTATTACATGGCAACCGGAGGCAGATTAGATGACCTCAACTGGAGAACTTTCAGTCCGAAGCAATTGTTTACTGTTGTTAATGACATTATCACCAAAAGATTAACTGCCTGACAAATATGATAAAATGCCTTTCTATAAAGGTTTCAGGAAAAGTTCAAGGGGTGGGTTACCGCTACTTTGCGGTTGATGCTGCCCGAAAAACAGGCATAAACGGTTATGTAAAAAATGAAACCGATGGAACTGTTTTTATTGAAGCAGAAGGAACTCAGGAACAACTCGATATTTTTATTTCGCTTTGCAGAAAAGGACCGGGAAGGTCGATGGTAACAAATATTATATTTCAAAGCAGCCCAACGATGGGTCACAATTCATTCAGAATCAGATAGCAGCTGAGTTTAGCATTGTATTTCTCCCCTTAATGAAGTTTAAACCTCAAATTGCGGTAGCCCTCAGCATTTCTCTTTTTCCGGGAGGTCCGGGTAAACGCTCAACACGAAAACCTGACGACTGCAAAATCCTTCTCACAGAGCCTCTTGCACAATAAGTAACCAATACTCCGCCTGCAAGCATGCTTTTTCTTATCATTTGAAAAATATCGGGCGTCCAGAGTTCGGGTTCAACCTCGGGAGAGAATGCATCAAAATAAACCAGATTAAAAGCAGCTTCAGGAGAATGCCCGGACTGAAACTTACACAAATACTTCCGGAATGAAAACAATGGATTGATTTTTATCAACTCGCCATCTGCAGCTTTATGCATTGTAATAAAATCGGAAGAATGGCCAATCAGAAGATCCGTTTCAGTATAATTTAATCCTGAAGCAACATCCGGAGACAAAGGGAAAGGCTCATAAGCAGTGTATAATGTTCTGATTTTTTGCTTGGTTGAAGCATCAAGCGTAAGCAAAGCATTAAGTCCGGTACCAAAACCAACCTCCAGAACAGAAAGGTTATCGAAGCGCTCCGAAGCCACTGAAAATCCGGCCCGGATAAAAACATGCATTGATTCCTGAACAGCACCATGAATTGAATGATAGTGCTCCCCCACTCCGCTATGAAACAACGTGTGCGAGCCGTCTTCTGTCAATACTTTAACAATTTCATTCATTTTATTATCTGTTGTACCTGAGGTTAATCCCAACCACCCGGCCAGGCATTTCAATATTACCAAGAACTTGCGAAAACGGGAGCCTGTGATACGAAATTGTGCTGCCCGATGCCACAAACAAATGATTATTCAATTCATCAAATGCCATACAGGAGGGTTCCTGAACAATTAAGTAAACGGTTGCACTTCCGGTTTCGGGGCGGTACCACCAGATTTCATTCCCCGATGAAATAAAGTAATGATCTTTCCCTGAACCAATTACGATATCACAATTGTCAAATGCAAAATCCTTTAGCTTTACTAAGGTACTGTTCTCAATTGTAAACTCAAAGACTGCAGGCTTGGTTGTCTGATTCATAAATACCAGCACCGAACCTGCATTGTAAACCGACAAGTGCTTTACTTTTCCTGATATCTGCAATTTCTTCAGCACCGTGCCTCCGGGATAATTAAACACAACCAACTCCTGTAAATGGCTGTTGAAAGGTTCAAAAACTGCAATAAGAACATTTTGATGCCTGACAAAATGAGTAAATTTTCCATTTTGAAACTGCAGGCTCCTGAAACTGACCTTCCCAAAACGATCATACCCAACAATAAAACCGTCGCGGGTTGAAACAAAAACATCTTTTTCATCGGCATACAAATGGTAAAACCATTCCTGTGGTGGATTGACAACTGCAGGAACATTCCAGTTGGCGGTTTTTTTATTCATATCCCAGGCAATCAGACCATTAAAAACACTGCCGGCTGTAAAATGAATATCGAAAGACGAATTGATCTCACTTCCGTGATGATCACCAGAGAAGCCATATAACTTTGAAGAGCTAACGTTTAACGGAGCTTCAAAAACTTCAAAAGCATTGATAATATCAGGAGTGGCAAGAACCGCAACCACAGATCTGAACTCCCGCACGACTTCAGTAATCCTGATATCTGCCCATTCATTCCATGATGACTCTTTGTCAGAAACTTTGAGTTGAATAAAATATTCGCCGTCATCAAGATTTATGTCATCAAGAACAAAATATGTATTTACCTGATAATCAATTTCGTTAACCGGATAATTAAGCACCGGCATCACAGGCGACAAAGCTTTGTTAAGCAAAGAAATTTTTATACTTTCTATTTCTCTGAAATGGCTGATTGATGCCTGAATGAAAATTGTATCGCCAAAACCAAATATCTGATTCTGAAATGGCTTGCTGATGTTTACAGATGGAGGTGTAATATAGTCATCGCCCTTGCTGCATGAAAAGCACAACAGCAGCAGAGCAAAAAAGAAAATATATTTTCTGAAAGCACTGAACATCTGACAAAGATTACAACAAATTCGGCCCGCTTAGTAAAAACAAATTTTACGGAAACCCGTTTGCCAAAATTAGTGAATGCTTTGATTAACCACTTCAATAAAATAAATTCAAGCAATGAAATGATGGTTTGGCTATAAAAACATGAATTTTGTTTCAAAATATTTGCAAATAAATAATTTCATACCTTTAACCGTTAAAATATGAACATTATGCTCGGACATGTAAAAATTGAAAAAGTATTATTCCTTGATATTGAAACAGTTCCACAATATCCAACATTTGATCAGGTACCTGAAAAGCTAAGGCAACTATGGGAACACAAAGCAATAAAGTTAAAGGAAAAGGAAGAAATCACTGTTGAGAAGATGTATGAAAGAGCCGGAATCTACTCTGAATTCGGGAAAATCATCTGCATTTCTGTTGGATTTATACACAATAATCAACTGAGAATCAAATCATTTGCCAGCGACAACGAATCACAATTGCTCAATGATTTCGCAGTTATGCTTCAGAACAACTTCAGCAAGCCAGGTACCCTTTTATGCGCCCACAATGGCAAAGAGTTCGATTTCCCTTACATATCAAGAAGAATGTTGATCAACGGAATAGAACTTCCTCCATTGCTTGATATTGCCGGTAAAAAACCATGGGACATTCAGCACCTTGACACCATGGAACTATGGAAATTCGGCGATTACAAGAATTATACTTCACTGGCTTTGCTCACTGCCATTTTCAACATTCCAACACCGAAAGATGACATTGATGGAAGCCAGGTGGGACAAGTTTACTGGCAGGACAATGACCTGAAACGCATTGTTACCTATTGCCAGAAAGACGTTGTTGCAATTGCCCAACTATTACTCAGGTACAAAGGGATGCCCTTAATCGAAGAAAACGACATAATTTTTACCTGAATCCCTTTGTTAATTTTTGCAAATATTTGAATCTACTCATTGTAAGTGAGCTGCGAATTCATACTTTTGCGCTTCATAATAAAACCAGGAATAATGAAACGAATCATTTCAACCTCAACTTTGCTGATTGTGCTGCTTTTTGCCATAAATATGAATGCATCAGCTCAGAAAAGCAAAAAAGACAAAAAGAATAAAACCATAACTGAAACTCCTGCTGCAGCTCAGATTCTGACCCGCCAGGATTCTATCAGCTATATGATTGGAAGAGATATTGGCAGAAACATGAAAACCAATGGCATTGAAGTAACTGCTGAGATTATGTACAATGGACTTAAAGATGGCCTTAGTGGGATAGATTCTGTAATGAATGACGAAGTTACAGAAGCCTTGATGATGTCGCTTCAAATGGAGATGATGGCAAAACAACAGCAAAAATCAGAAGCTTCAAATTCTGAAGCCAAACAAGCCGGAGCTGCATTTCTTGCTGCAAACAAAACAAAAGCAGGTGTTATTGAAACACCAAGCGGTCTGCAGTACAGAGTTATTACCGAAGGTGTGGGTGAAAATCCAAAACCGGAAGATGTTGTTGAAGTTCATTACACAGGAAAATTAATTGACGGAACAGTTTTCGATTCTTCAGTTGAACGTGGCGAAACTATTAAATTCCCGCTAAACGGAGTTATTGCCGGTTGGACAGAAGGCGTTCAATTGATGAAACCAGGTGCAAAATATGAATTTGTAATCCCTTCAGAACTTGGTTATGGCGAAAGAGGTGCCGGTCCTATTCCTGGCGGTTCTGTGCTGATTTTTGAAGTTGAACTTATTTCAATAGAAAAAGAATAAGCTTTTCAGCTCAGCATCTTCATATTTCCAGATTACCTTTTCAGAGAAATAAATAGCGCCTGAACATCATTTAGTGTTCAGGCGCATTTATTACATAGTCGTTCCAGTCCAATAATCAATCCGTCAGCTGTTATTCCCCGGAATTATCTTCCTCCTGGAAAATTTCTTCAAGTTTTCGCTCCAATGCTTTGCCCCTCAGTCCGCGGGCAATAACGAGTCCATTCCTGTCCAGAAGTACAGTATGCGGAATTGATTTCACACCATAAGCCTGAGCAGCTTCACTTTGCCAGTATTTGAGGTCGCTCACCTGATTCCATGTAAGGCTGTCTTTTGCAATGGCTTTTATCCATGCATCTTTATCGCGGTCGAGCGAAACGCCGAGAATCTCAAATCCCTTGCTGTTAAACCGCTTATACATTTTAACAACTTCCGGATTATCTTTACGGCAAGGACCGCACCACGAAGCCCAGAAATCAATAAGAACAATGTTCCCTTTCAGCGATGAAAGTTTATATAAACTTCCTTCGGGATTTGGCAGCACAATTTCAGGAGCCGGACTACCAGGAGCGAGTTTGCGTTCAAGCGCTGTACGGATTTTCAGGTCACGTGCAAGTTTAAAGTCAGGATAAACCGATAAAACCCCGCTCGCAACTGTTTCATAAACTTCCAGATCTTCATTAATATCAAGCTTATCCACAAAAAGCAAAGACGCCGGTGATTTAGAATTTTTTGTAAGAACATCGCGCAGATAGGATGTTTTTTTTCCATTTATCAAATGATATTCTGCTTCAATCGAGGATTTTACAACATTAAAATCATCTCTTCCCTGTGAAACTGTGTATAAATTATTCAGGCTATCAATTTTTCTATCGAAAAAAGTCAGGTTTCCTGCCAAAAAATATGCCAGACGGGTATGGTCTGAGCCATATATTTCAGGATTCTGGTTAAGTTTTGATGCTGAAAGGTTCAGATTGACCGAATCTCCCGGAAGGAGAAACAACACCAGATAATTTCCTGAATTAACTGAAAGTTTGAAAATTCTGAGGCTTTCGACTTGTGCCTGAATAAAAAAACTTCCATTATCACCAGTAATAACAGATTTGTTTTCTGAATTCATTTCAACAGGATCGGACAGTGTAAGCTGAACCCCTGATTTGTTATCACCATTCAGTTTTCCGGAAACTGTTGCAATTTGCTGGGTAAACGCAACATAAGGGCTGAAACAAATCAAAAGAAATAAGACAGAAGGAAATGCAGAATATTTCATAAAACATAGTTTGGACTGCAAAAGTATAAAATATGCCGTTTGCATAGGTTGCGGGTGCAGAAGAGTTGGATTTAATCTTTGCTCCTGATATTGAACAACTTAATTTTGATGTGCTTTTGTTCAAAAATATTCCTGAAAAGGCATTCAGGAGTTGGTTCAAATTCATACTTTTGAGGTATGGAAGAAAATAGTAAATCAATAGCTGTAACCCGCAATAAGAAAGGGACTCGATCACCCGGTTTAAGTGACATATTTGAGCATGGCAAAATTCCGCCACAGGCACTCGACCTTGAGGAAGCTGTTTTGGGAGCAATTATGCTTGAAAAAGATGCACTTGCTGCAATTATTGATGTTATAAGGCCCGACGCTTTTTACAAAGACGCACACCAGATTATATTTCAGTCAATTTCTCGCCTGTTTACGAAGGGTGAACCAATTGATATTCTTACCGTTACAAACGAACTTAAATTTTCAGGAGAACTTGAAGCTGCCGGAGGTCCGTTTTACATTGCTCAGCTTACCAACAGAGTTGCTTCATCGGCAAACACTGAGTTTCATGCCCGTATAATCCTCCAAAAATTTATCCAGCGTGAGTTGATCAGAATTTCATCTGAAATAATCAAAGAAGCTTACGAAGACACAACCGATGTTTTCCAATTGCTCGACAAAGCAGAAAATCAGCTGTTCAGTGTCGGAGAGAACAATATGCGCCGCAATTATCTCGACATGCATTCACTTGTGCGGGATGCGGTAAAGCAGATTGAATCAGCTAAAACGAAGCCAGGACAATTCAGTGGCATTCCTTCGGGATTTACCGAACTCGACCGGTTAACATCAGGCTGGCAGCCATCTGACCTGATTATTATGGCAGCCCGCCCTGGTATGGGTAAAACTGCTTTTGTTTTAACCATTGCGCGCAATGTTGCTGTTGATTTCAAAAAAGCTGTTGCGGTGTTTTCGCTCGAAATGTCATCTGTTCAGCTGGTTACCAGACTTATTTCTGCAGAAGCTCAATTGCCTGGCGACAAATTGCGCAAAGGCAATCTTGAAAATTATGAATGGGAGCAGTTGAATTCCAAGATCAACAACCTGATTGATGCACCATTGTTTATTGATGATACTCCTTCGCTTTCAATTTTTGAACTCAGGGCAAAATGCCGGAGGCTTAAGGCGCAACATGATATTCAACTGGTGATTATTGATTATATCCAGCTGATGTCGGCTGGCCTTGATCGCAACAACGGCAACAGGGAACAGGAAATCAGTGCAATTTCACGTTCGCTGAAAAGTCTTGCCAAGGAGCTGAGCATTCCGGTTATTGCGCTTTCGCAGCTTAACCGCTCGGTAGAACAACGCCCGAATAAAAAACCTTTGTTATCCGACCTTCGTGAATCCGGTGCGATAGAGCAGGATGCAGATATGGTTATTTTTATTTATCGCCCTGAATATTACAACCAAAACACCGATGAAGGCGGCGCCAGCCTGATTGGACATGCTGAAATAAGTATCGCCAAGCACCGTAATGGAGCTTTGGGAGATATTCCGCTTCGTTTCATCAGCAAATATGCCAAATTTACGGATCCTGATCCAAGTGATTTCAGTATGGCCGGAAGTATTGCTCCAAGTGCCCAGTTTGATGGAAGTACAAGCACAATTACCGTTCAATCAAAGATGAACGATATGCCGCCAGACCACGAAACCCCGTTTTAAAGCACAATTAACCATCTTTAATAACCCTGTGATATAACAAAACAGGGTATCACGGCGTTTATTCTTACACGATTAAACTTATCTGGCATGAAAAAACATTACCTGCTTTTAATTGCTTTTCTGTTCGCCTTCATGTATTCATTCGGTTCATACATTCTTATACCGATGGATAAGGTTCAGAAAAACCATTTAAAGGCTTATGGGATTGCATTCTGGACACTTCAACAGGAGGTGGAAGTCAGCTGGTTATTGAATTACCGGGGCGGAAGTTTCATGTTTCAACACCATCCGTTGCTTGAAGGAGAGTGTGTGGTGCGTGGAGTATCTTATCAGATAATTGCTGATGTACAGGCAGATGCTATTTTATTGGAATTAAGCGACCCGGCAGTAAATATGGATGAAATGCGTTTGCAAAAAGCGCCACGGATTGCAGTTTATACTCCAAAAAGCAAATTACCATGGGATGATGCAGTTACCCTGGCGTTAACATATGCTGAGATACCCTACGATATAATTTATGATGAAGAGGTAATTGGCGGGGTTTTGCCCATGTATGACTGGTTGCATCTGCATCATGAAGATTTTACCGGTCAATACGGAAAATTCTGGGCTGCTTACAGAAATGCTCCATGGTATCGCGAAGATGTCAGCAATACCGAAGCCATGGCGACAAGATTGGGATTCTCTAAAGTATCTCATTTAAAAAGAGCTGTTTCTCATAAAATAAGAGAATTTACTTCCGGCGGGGGTTATCTTTTTGCTATGTGCTCAGCTCCTGACAGTTATGATATTGCACTTGCAACCGAACACCTTGACATCTGCGATGTAATGTTTGATGGTGATCCGGCAGATCCTAATGTGAACGATCATCTGGAATACCATAATTGTTTTGCTTTTACTGACTTCAGTCTGGTGACTAACCCTTACGAATACGAGGTTTCAAACATTGATGTTACCACCACACGTAAAGTCACAATGGCAAACGATTTCTTTACTTTATTTGACTTTTCGGCCAAGTGGGATCCGGTTCCTGCAATGCTTACACAAAATCATGAAAAGGTAATCAAAGGATTCATGGGTCAAACCACAGCTTTTAACAAGAATTTTGTGAAATCGAATGTAATTCTCATGGGAGAAAATAAAGCTGCCAACGAAGCCAGGTACATTCATGGCGCGTTTGGTAAAGGTACATGGACTTTTTATGGTGGACATGATCCTGAGGATTATCAGCATCTGGTTGGCGATCCTCCTACCGACCTTAACATGTACCCCAATTCTCCGGGATACCGGCTTATTCTTAACAACGTACTTTTCCCGGCCGCAAAAAAGAAAAAACAAAAAACATAATTGATAAATGGCGGACTGATTTTTGTATTGCAGACACCTTCAAAAATTACCTAACAAAACTATATGCGCCTGAGAATTACTATTCTGGTAACTTTCATAATGATTGTTGCCATGCCTGTTTATGCACAACAGAAATTTTCTGTGAGCGGCTATGTAAAAGAAAAAGACAGCAGAGAACTACTTCCCGGGGTAAACATATACATAGCCTCAATTAGCGGAGGCACAGTTACGAACAACTACGGGTTTTATTCAATTACGCTTCCGGCCGGAAACTATGAGGTTTCATATTCCTATATCGGATATCAGACAATCATCAGGGAGATTAATCTCACACAAAATCTGGTACTTGATATATGGCTTGATCCCAGCATTACACTTGAAGAAGTTGTAATATCTGCTGAAAAAGCTGAACGCCAGAGCGAAAGCAACCGAATGAGCATGATAAGTGTTCCGGTTAAACAAATCAGAAATATTCCTGCACTTTTAGGTGAAAAGGATGTTTTTAAAGCACTTCAGCTTTTGCCCGGAGTTCAGAAAGGATCGGAAGGCAACAGTGGTTTGTATGTGCGAGGTGGCGGGCCGGATCAAAACCTTATTATCCTAGATGATGCGCCGGTATACAATGCCAACCATCTTTTCGGATTTTTCTCCATCTTTAATGGCGATGCCTTAAAAAGTATAGAACTTACCAAGGGCGGATTTCCGGCCCGATATGGAGGCAGGCTCTCATCGGTGGTAGAAATGACCATGAAAGATGGAAACAAACAAAAGTTCAGCGGAGAAGCAGGCATTGGGATACTCTCATCGAGGCTTGTGCTGGAAGGGCCGCTTATTAAGGATAAATCATCATTCCTCATCTCAGGACGCCGCACTTATATCGATGTGTTAACGCGGCCTTTTATGCCCGATGACAGCAAGGGAGGTTATTATTTTTATGACCTGAACGCCAAACTCAATTATGATTTCGGGCGAAAAAACAAAGTCTATCTTTCGGGATACTTTGGCCGGGATAAATTTCAATTTGTGAATTCCTACAATTATGAAAATGAATCCAATAAATCAAAAGGAGGACTTTACTGGCAAAATGCAACAGCAACCCTGAGATGGAATCATTTGTTCACCAGCAGGGTTTTCTCAAATACATCATTTATTTACAGCAGTTACGACCTCAACATCTTCAATGAAGAAAAAGACAAATACGGAACTTACAAATTAAATTATAATTCAGGAATAAGAGACCTTGCTGTTAAATACGACCTTGAATACCATGTTTCAACCAAATATCTGCTCAGGGCCGGTCTTCAAACAACAAACCACCTTTTCACACCTTCAGCAATTATCGAAAAAGACAGCCAGACACTTATAGACTTTAAGAAGACAACAAGTTATGATTCACAGGAATCCGGTATTTACATTGAGAACCACATAACCCTGAAGCGGTTTCAGGCAAATGCAGGCGTAAGAATGAGCCATTTTATTGCAGATAAAAAAAATTACGTTTTTGTTGAGCCACGCCTTTCAATCAATTATCTGATAAAGGAAGGGATATCTGCCAAAGTCGCTTTTGCTGAAATGAATCAGTTTATACACCTGCTGAGCAATACCGGCATAGGTTTGCCAACAGACTTATGGGTTCCATCCACAAGCTTAGTAAAGCCTCAGAATTCCAGACAAGTGTCAGCTGGTCTGGCGCAGGATCTTCCATCAAAAAATCTGACGCTGACACTTGAAGGTTATTACAAATGGAGCAGAAATATTTTAGGTTATAAACCCGGAGCCAGCTTTTTACTGCTTGATGATCCTACTGAAGCGCAGAATTTTACCTGGCAGGACAATGTTACAGCCGGTTCCGGCAAATCTTACGGTATCGAAATGCTTGTTCAGCGAAAAACCGGAAAGTTGACTGGATGGGTTGGATACACCTTGTCGTGGACAAAGCTTAAATTCGATGAAATCAACTTCGGAGAATACTTCTGGGCGAGGTACGACCGCCGACATGACATTTCGGTTGTTGCAATTTACGAACTCAGTAAAAATATAACATTATCAGGTACATGGGTTTACGGAACCGGAAGTGCAATCACACTCCCTCTAGGCGAATATCCAGGAAACACCTACTCTCCCATTGCAGAATACCTTCCTGAAGGAGATCCCAATTATTATGAATACTTTAACACGGTTACTGATTACGGAAAAGTCAACTCATTCCGTATGAAAGCTTACCACAGATTGGATTTTGCCATTCAGTTTCATAAACAAATGAAAAGACATGAACGAACATGGGAGTTGGGACTCTACAATGCCTACAACCGTAAAAATCCGTTTTTCTATTTTATTGAAAATGAATACAGCGATAATGGAACCATCAGTAAACTCAAGCAGGTATCCATTTTCCCGCTTATTCCTTCAGTTACATACAACATAAAGTTCTAAGCCATGAAAAACATAATCTCAAAGATATTCCTAACTGTTTTCTCATTTTTCATGCTGAGCAGTTGTGAAAACATGATTTCTGATGTTGATGTACCGGAATCACTACCCAAGCTGGTGGTACATTCAATCATCTCTCCACAATCCGATTTCATTAAGGTTAAAGTAATGAAAAGCAGGACCTTATACGTACAAACCCCTTATCATTCCTATGACCAACAGTTCCCTGTCATTAAAAATGCAAGTGTTCGGATATCAGACGGAGTCAACAGCATGGTGATACCTTACGATGTCAACAGGGATACTTATCTTTTAAGCACAGATGAATTTGAAATACTTCCTTCGAAAACCTATTATCTTGAAGTAACTGCACCAGAAGGATACAGTGCTACTGCCGAATGCACCGTTCCATCAGATATTCCGCCAGCCATAGAACTAACCAGCGTTGAAGAAGTTGACGAATACGGAAACAGCGGCTTTCTGGCGAATTTCAGATTTCAGGACATCTCAGGACCCGGGCATTTCTATAGCATTAATGTGGCATCGAGCTATGGTGATGAATTTTATGAAGGGGAATATTTGTACGATTTGTATCTCAGCAGAGGCGAACCTTATACTTCCGACAAAAACAAGGATGGTGAATACTTTACTTACAAAACTTCAACTATCTACAACCCGGTAGAACAGGAAACCAAAATTGTTATTTTCCTTTCGGTTACAGATCAGGACTTCTACAATTATCATAAATCGGTTTGGAATTTTGAAGGGGACAATCCATTTCAGGAACCCGCTCCCATATTTTCAAACATTAAAGGAGGACTTGGAATTTTCGCCGGAGTAAATACAATTGGTACTGAGTTTATACTCAATGAATAAACTCTAAAGACTAAATTTATGTCTTAATGCACTGACTTTCTTGAGTATGTAACATAGGAATAATCAAAGCCAAGGGATTCTTTTGCTTCAACAAGCTCACGTTCAGTCTCAACCCATTCACTAAAGTCGATAGCCGGATAGAAAGTATCAGCTTCAAAATCTTTGTGCACCAATGTTAGGTAAAGTTTGTGTGCAAGAGGCATAAACTGCCGGTAAACCATTCCTCCGCCTATAATAAAATTCTCACGGCCTTCGTCCATTTGTGCAATGGCATCGTCGATCGAGTATGCCATATCACAACCCGGAATCTGTTCACCTGCCACATCAGTAATCACAATACTTCTCCTTTTGGGAAGTGGCCTAATCGGAAGGGATTCAAAGGTTCGCTTGCCCATAACCAGCGTGTGTCCGGTTGTCAATGCTTTGAAGCGTTTCAGATCTTCAGGAATGTGCCAGAGCAATTGATTGTCTTTTCCGATGGCCAGGTTATCGGCGATGGCAACTATGATGGAGATGGTTTTCATAATCAGGAATGTGTTAAATCAAATAGCTACCGGAGCTTTTATGTGTGGATGAGGGTCGTAACCTTTGAGGGTAAAATCTTCAAAACTGAACCCAAAAATATCACAAACTTCAGTGTTGATTACCATTTCCGGCAAAGGCCTAAAATCTCTGCTAAGCTGAAGTTCAACCTGTTCGGTATGATTGAGGTAAATGTGTGCATCGCCGAAAGTATGTATAAATTCTCCGGGTTTCAGGCCGGTAACCTGCGCCATCATCATGGTGAGCAATGCATAGGAAGCAATATTAAACGGAACTCCAAGAAAAATATCGGCACTGCGCTGATAAAGCTGACACGAAAGTTTCCCATCAGAAACGTAGAACTGAAACATCACATGACATGGAGGCAGAGCCATTTTATCCACTTCTCCCGGATTCCATGCTGAAACCATCATTCGACGTGAGTCCGGTTTATCTTTGATCATTTTCACAACTTCCGTAATCTGATCTATGGTTCTTCCGTCGGCAGCATTCCACGAACGCCACTGATGGCCGTAAACCGGGCCAAGATCGCCATTTGAATCAGCCCATTCATCCCAGATACTGACTTTATTATCGTGCAAATACTTTACATTGGTATCTCCGCGAAGAAACCAGAGAAGCTCATATATAATAGACCGTAGATGCAACTTTTTGGTGGTAAGTACCGGAAATCCTTCTTCAAGATTAAACCTCATCTGATACCCGAAAACGCTGATTGTGCCGGTTCCGGTACGATCATGCTTACGCACACCGTTTTCCATTACATGGCGCAACAAATCATGATATTGTTTCATTCGCTGATGTTATTTCTGCAAATTTAAGGTTTTACAAGCATTAAAATCCTGCTTTTGGTCAATGTCCTTAATTAAATATATAAATATCTGATTTCGTAAAACTTATTCCGAAAGGATCAATTTCTTTCTTTAAAATGAGCGGAGTCTCCCCATTCGTTATATCCGATTTTATTTCCCGACATATGAATCCGTGCTTCGAGGCAATTTTTACAATCGGCCGCTTCTTCATCGGTACAGGGTTTGTTCTCATAGAGTTTGTATTCATCGCGGTACATGCCGGGGGTAATGTTTGGCATAATGATGTTGGCTCCAATCTTCAATGCTTTTTCTCTGCCAATGGGATCGATCGCCTGAAGCGCAGTTGCTGAGGCTATATTGATGTTCTTCATCATTATCCTGAGGATGGCAATCATTTTAAGGGCCAGATTAAACCTCTCTTCAAGCGGCAGCAAACCATCTCTGAAGTCCCATAAAGGGGTATCGGCGTGTTCAATATAAGGTCCCATTCCACACATATCGATGTCCATTTCTTTCATAAAGATCAGATCATCGGCCAGGTGGTCGAGGGTTTGAAAAGGCAATCCGATCATCACTCCGGTTCCAACCTGATAACCGGCTTCCCGCAGATTACGCAATGCTGTCATTCTGCGTTCGAAACTATGGGTGCTGTCGTTTGGGTGAATTTTGTAATACAGTTCCTTGTTTGAAGACTCAATGCGAAGCAAATACCGGTGTGCGCCGGCATTAAACCAACGTTTATACACATCAAAAGATTGCTCCCCGACTGACAGAGTTACACCAAGCCTGCCATCAGATAACTCCTTGATACCATGTAGCAATTTTTCAATTCTCAGGGTAAATGCTTCACCTTCAATTTCACCTCCCTGAAGCACAACTGAACCGTAATTATTCTCATACGCGAATTTTGCAGCGTCAAGAATCTCCTTATCAGTAAGGTTATAGCGGTTGGTCTTTTTATTTCCACTACGGATGCCGCAATAGTAGCAATTTTTACTGCAGATGTTTGAAAATTCAATCAGCCCTCTGAAATAAACAACATTACCAACGTATTTCTCCTTTGTTTCAGCTGAAGCCGCAAATAATAAACTTCTCGCTTCCTTTTCAGAAGACAAAAGCTGTACGATTTCAGCGTGTGTAAAAGAATTCTTTTTCAGTATGTGGGTGATATTGTCCATTGATTGATTGCTTAACCAGAGGCAAAATTAAGTTAAAATCTTCAGGTTTTTGGAGAAAGCATTACCTGCGCCAGTTTGAAACCGCGAGATGCCAGGAATTCCGATAGTTGTCTGATCTAACGAGTTCAAATTCAGACAAATCACCGGTAAGAGAAACAAGATTAAATAAAAACCTTACCGACAATGGATTGCCGATTTCGCCGTAAGTCCACTCTTCCGAAAAAGCATTCCGGTAAACTACACTGGGAGGACCATAAACAATGTAAATCATTCCCCTGTCAGATTTCCAGCCCTCTTTAGATAAGGTAAAAAACCGGTTGGCCTCTTCTACCCTTTTGTAATATCTTTTGATTTGCTGAAGTGCACGTTCCGGGTGTCCGGTAATATTTATCCAGAAATCATCAACAGCAGCCCTTGGCGTTTGTTCCTGCATTTTCCGAAACTCTGAATCTGTGGAAATATAACGCAACGATTCGCGCATCTCAGCTACAGTGCCAATTTCAGGAAAACCATCGTAAAACCGGTGGGCAAGAAATGAATAACCATTTTCTGTTTCTTTGAAATAAGTTCCCCGACTACTCAACTGCAGGTGATCAGAAAAACCTTCGGATGCTGCAATAACAAAAGTGCTGTCAATCTCTGTTTCGAATGATCCTACGGAGGCAGTAAAAGGATTCAATGCAGGAAGTGATGGCTTTGAAGCAAAAGCCATGCGTATTTCTTCCATATCTTCTTTAAGCCTTAGTTTGATCGATTCACTGCCATAAACATAATTTCGCATCAACGGGAGATTATCGGTCCCTGACAAAATAGCATCCGCACTTGTGCTGTTATTGCTTTTATTCAGGCTAAGAAAGCGCCCGTAAGATCTCCCGGAATTCAGGTCAGTGAGTTCTGCATTAATAATATAATTTCTTCCTCTGATGGTAACCAAAGGGATTGAGTCAAAAAATCTATCCTGTTGCTTTAATGAATCATATCCGTAGAATGAAGCGGAATCAATGAGTCGTGAATTATCAAATCCGTCATAAAGCTGATAAAAGAAGCGAAAATTTGCTACCGAAGAACCATTTAGTATCGCATACTGAAGCTCTTTATAAGGAAAAGTTACATACAAATTGGTGATTGAATCATCCAGATTAAAAAGTCCGTAACTAAGTCCTTTTAATTCAGAATCAGGGTTATAGAATGGGGCGATATTTCTGTAAGCTAGCCGTGCAGGGCTTTTACATGAAAAACTGAAAATCAGCGTTGATATTGTAAAAACAATAAGGGAAAACCGAAACAAGTGTTTTACCATCTGAGATTTTTTTGAAAGCGTAGATTTTTGTCCTGATGTAAAGTTAATCATTTTCACTCCCTAAGCACCAGTCATTATTGAGATGTAAAGCAAATCAGTTATGACACGCGCAATCTAACGCCTATCCTGAGAACTTTGTTTTCTTTAATGCCATTCAGCTGGCATAAGCGTTTTACAGACGTTTTATGTCTTCTGGCTATGGCTGAAAGTGTATCACCCTGCTTTATAGTATGATACTTTTTTTCTGAAGAACCTTCATCATAGGCTGAAGCAATGGTGTTTGCTTTTGCTGGTTGCCAAAACTCTTTATTAATTAACAAAGTATCTTTGATGAGGGTGTGATTCTCAAAATCAATAATACGGTCAGGATTAAAATGCTCACCGAGATATCTGGTTTCAAAATGCAGATGAGTTGTTGTTGCCCTTCCTGTTCTGCCTCCCAAACCTATGGGTTGACCGGCTTTCACTTCCTGATTGATTCCGACAATAATTTTTGACAAGTGGCTGTAAACTGTTTCCAATCCATTATTATGGCGAATAACAATCATTTTACCATAACCGCTCATAACGCGCGCAATTCTGACTTTTCCATCGAATGCGCTGACAATGGTATCGCCTTGATTTAGCTTAATATCCATTCCCGCGTGAAACCTTCCGCTGCGCCATCCGTATTTTGAAATCAGTTTGCCTTTATATGGGAAATGAAAAGGAGTTTCTGCAGGATTGTTCAAACGAATTATAACGGAATCATGAATCTCAGAAAGGTTCACTCTGCCTGTTCTGATGTATAAAGTATCCCACCTGTTTTTGTAAAGCACATCAGATGGTATAAAAAAGCTGTCATCTGTAAGCATCCGCTCTTCGTCTTCAGGAAGTATTTCATCTTCAAAAGTGTGAGTTTCCGGATTTAGGCGGGTTGTATCAACTTCGTTTAAGAAACTATTGGTATCGATCACAAAACCCTGAGCAACTGAAAATTGTAATCCTGAAAAGAAAAGCACAGAAACTATCAATATCCTTAAATAGAATTTATTAACTCTTAAAGTAAGTACCTGTTTTTCAGGAAATATACTAAAAGAAGTATTGAAAAAAGCACTGTTGAAACCTGAAAAATAAGCAAGCAATGAAAAATGCATCCCTGGTATTATTTGATTTAAATAAGGTAGTTTCAATATCACAAAAGTAACATTTTTGAATTTAAAAGCACCACCATCGGGTGAATTGCCTGAAAAATTCAGAAAAAAAAGAAAAAAAAGCCGGGACATTCATCCCGGCTCTTTTAAGTATTCTTTTTGTCTTAGAAACTGAAATCAACACCTAAAGCAACAGTAAATGCTTTGCGGTTGTAAGTTTCTGTATAAGCAGGATATGGTGTTGCTGCCGGGAAATCACGGGTATCTTCCAGATACATGGTATTCATCACACCAAAATTGATTCCGATATTTTCAGTAGCCATATAACGAAGTCCGCCGGCAATGCTGTTGGTAGATAAACTGTGACTCAAGTCAGTCTGGTATAAATCCATAACTCCTGTTTGAGTGCGCAGATAGCCTGCACTAACCAGCCATTTTTCATTGATCTCATATTCAACGCCGAGGCCAAGTTCCCAGAAGTTCTTGTCCATTACCTTGTCGTTCATAACAAATTCGCCGTTAAGTTTTTTGCCGTATTCTGCACCTTTATCGAAATAATAGTGCACTCCGCCGCTGAGGCTTAATTTGTCAGTTGCTTTAAACCCAACGCCAACTGAAAGCATAGAAGGGATATCAGCAGGAGTTTCAACTCCATCAGGATACATTCCGACATCATCAATTGTTGTGGCATTTTTCACTTTAATGCTTGCTTTGTGCTCATATTTGATTCCAATGTTCAGTCTGTCGAAACTCAGATTGGCTCCAATAATAGGTACAATGCCTGAACCACTCTGATCGGCATCTACTTTTTTATCGGCTGTTGCAACAGCATTGGCTGACATGGCCTGTGAATTTGCTCCGTAAGAGGTTGAGGCAGCTCCAAAGAATCCCTGAACCTGAGCAATGGTCATGTTTGAAGGATCACCTCCCAAAGCAGTAATAGTTCCCTGAAGAGTAGCTACCTGCTGCGCGGTTAGTCCGGCATTAGTACCTTGAGATAAAGGAACACTGCCGCCTCCGCCATCAATGATCGGTTGAAGCGAATTACCGGTTGCACCCAATTGAGCTGAAACATTGGCCAGATAACCCGATAATTCAGTAAAGAAAACCGGGGCTTTAACCATTTCACCGGAATAATTCAATGCCGGGAACTGCGGATTAATCATTATATTGTTAAGATAACCCTGATAACTGTTGCTCACAATTACATAGCGTAGTCCCAAACTAACTGAAAGTACATCGTTCACTTTATAACTTGCACCGGCCTGAATACCATAATAAGCTGAACTGCCTTCAAAATTAGTCTCATAACTATATTTTGTAGTTGGAATTCCACCATTATTCAGCGAGCCTGGAATGCTTGCAACCTGCATTTCAAAAGATGGCAAACCATTTTCAAATTTAGCGCTACCACCTCCACCTATCGGGTTAAAACCTACTGAAAAAGCCAGTTTATCCATTTTATAAACGGCATATACCGAAGGAAATAAAGGAACAGTAACGCCACCTTCAAATTTCGTTCTGTTTAAGCCCGGAAATGTAGTTTTAATGTCACGTGTTTGTGTAATATACTGATTGCTCAGTGAGATGTGGAATCCATCTTTCAGAAAAACCAGACCAGCCGGATTATAATAAGCTGCATCCAGACCCAGCGAAGCATCCCGCACAGGCATTCGGATAAATGAAGCACTCTGATTGGTATTGTGTACAATACCTCCGGCCAGCGAAACAAGTGCCAGCGAACTCAGGGCAATAGCGAGTAATGTTCTTTTCATGTGTTAAGTATTTGGTTTTCGGGCGCTAAAATATAGCTAATATTAGATATATCAAAATTATAGCCTGACACAACAACCTATACAAATGAATAATTAACAGAAATGAGCAATTCAGCACTTCTAAATTACTGATTATGTTCATCTTACCAATTAATATTATCAGATGGCCAAACGAAAATAAATTTAAAACCTAAACCTGTCATTTATTTTGAGAAACACACAAAATCAGTTTATTCCGTGCGATCTACCCTCCAATCAACAGGTGTGATTCCATTTTGAACAAGAATCTCATTTGCTTTTGTAAAGTGTTTACATCCGTAAAATCCACGATAAACGCTAAGTGGAGAAGGATGAGGCGCTTCAAGAACATAATGTTTACTCAAATCAATCAACGATTTTTTATCACGGGCGTAATTGCCCCAAAGCAGAAAAACCAGATGTGAGCGTTGGGCTGAAAGCTTCCTGATTACAGCATCGGTAAAAATTTCCCAGCCCCTGCCCTGATGAGAACCTGCCTGATTTGCTCTGACTGTAAGCGTGGCATTCATCAGCAAAACACCTTGTGCTGCCCAGCGTGACAAATCTCCGGTAACGGGGTAAGGCAGTCCGGTGTCTGTCTGAAGTTCTCTGAAAATATTTTGCAGCGAAGGCGGGAATGCAATTCCTGCAGGAACCGAAAAACATAGACCATGAGCCTGACCTTCACCATGATATGGATCCTGACCAATGACCACAACTTTTACCTTTTCGAACGGGGTACGATTAAATGCCTGAAATATGTTGGCACCTGCAGGGTAAACCACATATGTTTTTTTTTCTTCTACCAAAAAATCTTTTAAACCCAGGAAATAAGGGCTTGAAAACTCTTCAGAGAGAATATTTTTCCAGCTTTCGTGAATTTGTGGGTTAATTTGTCCCATAGTCAGTTACTTTTTCAGATTTGATGGATAAACAATAAAACTGATGAATTTGAGTTTTTATCATACTGTGACTTATCTTTGCAGAAAGCTTAACAAAAATTTTCAAACACAACCGAGTAAAATTATGAAAAAAATTGTTGTTATTATACTGATGGCATTTTCTCTAGGGTTAATCATGTCATCATGCCAGTCAAGTCAGAAATGTGCCGCTTACGGTGAAACAGGCAAGTATAAGGTTGATCGTAACCGATAATAGTATTTATTATCAGCGATTTAGCCTATGAACTAACATGGGCTTTTTTTGTTGTTTCCGGCATATTCTTTGATTACATTTGTATCTGTTTTAAGTTAAAAGAATATGCAATTTCCCAGGCTTCTTTATATTTTTTCAGTTTCATTACTGTTTTTTTCATCTTTTACAGCTTTTGCTCAATACGACGATGAAGAATATGACACCATTGGTGACAACCTGCTTTTCAGAAAAGAGCTGAGTGGCAGTGCAATACTGCACACCAATGGTTGGGGGCTGGAGTTCAGAATTGGTAAAAACAGAAGCATCTTCAACAAACTGATGTTTGAAGCCAACCTTCTTGAAATGAAGGACAGCAAAGAAATCAAGTCGATTAATCCGTTTTTCACCAACACAAGAAGCTATTATTACGGCAAACTCAATGCTGTTTATATTTTAAGGACAGGCGTGGGTCAGCAAAGAATGCTTAACCGAAAGCCGTATTTTGGAGGAGTTGAACTGCGGATATTTTATTCGGGTGGTATTTCCGCTGCATTTACCAAGCCGGTTTATCTGAACATTATAAAACTTGATGAAGGATCATACAGGTACATAACAGTTATTGAACGTTACAACCCTGATGATCATTTCCCCGATAATATATACGGAAGAGCATCCTTTGTCAAAGGATTTGATAAGTTAAGTTTTTATCCTGGATTATATGCCAAAGCCGGATTAAGTGTTGATTTCGGAACACTGAACCAAAAACCCAAAATCATAGAGGCTGGAATTGCACTGGACGCTTACCCCAAAGGAATACCTGTGATGGCATTCAGAGACCCGAATCAATTCTTCCTGACCTTGTATATCAGCTTTGGCATAGGCAAACGCTACGATTAAACAGTCAATTCCTTTTATCAGCTTCCGGATTAATTGCCATTCTATCAGTTTAAAACTGAATAGTTTCCATCTATATTATGTCTGATTTAGGCTAAAAAGGTATTTATAAGCTTGAATAAGCAGCTTTTCCAGGCATTCTGATATAACATACCTACAAAGCCTGATCTGACGCAGAAACAAACCTGAAATCAAGTTAAATTGACTGACCCATTAATTCTTTGGTGTTTGGGAATAAATAGGATCTGCTGAAAAGCTAATCCATAAAGGTTCCTTTTGTAACACCCTTGACCACTTACTCAACCAGGATTATAAGATCAGTATGAAAGACATCCCTGCAAGTCATCAGGTCAATTCATACAAAAGCCCGGCCAACATTAACATGACCGGGCGTTAAAAGTATCAGAGAAAAAGTTTATCTTTTAATGATAACCCTTGACATTGCATTAATTTCATTGATCTGCAACCGTAAGATATAAACACCTTCGGGCATATTTCCAAGATCAAAATCTTTTATCTGGCCGGCAGCAACAGCAACACTTCGACTAATCCTGGTTTTCCCAAGTAAATCGTAAAGGGTAGCTTCAGCTTGTCCGTTCAGATTGCTGCTCATTTTGATATTGATGAAACTGCTTGCCGGAGTCGGGTAGATTGAAATACCTGAGTTAATGCTTCCGGGATCGTTTATTCCAAGAGTAACCGTTCTGAAATTCCAGGTTGCGCTCCAGTCGCTTGTATCGCGGCTGCTGTTTGCTCTGACTCTCCAGTAAAAAACACCGGCACTATCCAAAACATTTACTGGAACTTTAAATTGTTCAGCACCGGCAGCGGTAGTGGCGTTAATAACATACTTATATAAACCGGTACCGGTAAAATCAATATTTCTGGCGAGTTCCAGATCGTATGACAGGACACCGGTTAATTTGGTCCAGCTTAGTGAAGGCTGAAGAATAACATTTGTAGAATTGTTTTCTGGTGCACTCAACGCCACAGTTGCAACTGTGTTGAAGTTCCTGGCAGGCGATACAAGCGTGTCTTTGGAATGTATAGCCGCCATTCGCCAGTAATATTGTGTACCAAAGTTCAGTGTATCAGGTTTAACTCTGGTGGCAGTCTTAATGGCGTTATAGGTTTCATAATGTACAAAATTTTCATCTGTAGAAATGTAAATATTATACTTATTGATCCCTTTGACTTCTGTCCATTGCAGTTCAGCATCAGGAGTGATACCGGTAGCTCCCGGATCAGGTTTCCTGAGTGTGAAGGTACTTGTGATTGTCACATCCCTGACATCTGACCAGGCCGAAGTATCATTAGCATGACGGGCTCTGAGACGAAGGAAATATTTTGTTCCGAAAAGAAGATTGGCTGCATTGGCTTTGTTTACTGTACCCACAGCAGAAAAATTCATTAATTCAGGGCTATTAAATGCAGCAGTAGTATCAAATTCATAATCAAAGTGACTTACGCCATTAATTACGTCCCACTGAAGTTCGACATTACAATCAACGGTTGCTCCCTGATTGGGTCTCCTCAGAATAGGTCTGGTAACAACGGTAAATTTTCTGATGCCAGACCAATCTGAACTTCCGCTTGGATCAACTGCCCTTACCTTCCAGTAATATTCACCGCCGAACATCAGTTCAGCCATGCGATAACGCGACAAATCGGTAATAAATTCTGTTGGACTGGTAAAGGCTTCATCGGTACTCAGATGAACCACATAATACAAACCAGCCAGACCAACAACCGGATTCCAGTCAAGTTCAACATTGGGAGCAACGCCAGCCTGATTGTTGGCAGGAGAAACGAGCTCAGGCGTGAAAATATCCGGAGAGGCTGTGGCAAAAGCATAAACTAATGCCAGAACAAGTGAGAGGTATATTCTTTTCATTGTTTTGAATTTTCAAATTAATTACTGGTGCTGAACAAACTTAACTTATCTGTCAGGCAAAAATTTTATCGGGCAACAACAAATTTAGCAACCTGAAACTTAGCTCCGGATGTTACTTTTAAAAGGTAGGTACCATTTACCAATCCATCTGCGGTAACAGAAACTTTTTGCTCTCCGCGTGAAAGTATACCCATATCAACTGACTTAACAAGGGTTCCTTTAAGGCTGTAGATATCTACACGAACCTGCTCACTTTGACTGAGTGTTATTGACATATTCACATCAGTTTGCACAGGATTGGGATATACCTGGAGTGTTTTTGAAGCCTGAGTATCCCCATCACCCGGTTCATCAATTCCAACAAAGAAACGGTTTTCAAAAAGACCATTACCATGCGATGCGATGTAAATGGCGCCATAATTGTTAACTCCGGTAATTTCTTCAATCCATGGCCTTGATGTTGTCTGCTGGCGAACCATCATTACAGGGATTGCTCCAAGTCCGGTATTTTCAGCAGTCCATGAAGGATTGGCTGATAAAGCCTCTGTAGTGTATACTCCAAGTTCGGTACCCAGAATTACTCTGTTTGAACTATTCATTTCAATTATTGCAGAGTAAACAGGCATAGCAGGCAGGTTACCCTGAATAGGGTTGAAATCAGGGAATTGGCTGAGGGCATTAGTTGATCTGAAAACATATTCAGAGTTACCATAATTTCCTAGAGTTACAATAACGTGATTGTCGTTATTGGGATCAACTGAGATTGATGTTACATAACGCAGGCCAAAATCTTTAACAACAGTAGTATTGATTATACAGCCTGAACTCCTGACATCAGCCCTGATTGAATCGTAAGCAAGAGCAACATTGGCTATTCTCAAGAGCTTACCGTCGGTTGTACCTACATAAACATAGTTAGCATCAGAAGAAAATGCAATGCATGATGGAACTCCTGTAAGATTGGCTATTCTGTCCCAGGTTGGCAATTTGCCGAAATTGAGAACATCGCGGGACATATTAACCGCATTGGTTGTTCCAATGAACATAACCGAAGAAACAATATCCTTTACCTTAATGGTATCGCCATTACTCATGTTAACGGGCAAAGTATATTTAAACGGAAATTGGTTGTTTTTACTTCTTGCTATAATAACATCTCCTGCACTGTAGCTTTTTGTAGCTTTGAAAGTAATGCTGTCGCGGGAATTAACATTGTTGAAACTTTCCCATAGTTTAAACGGGGTAATGAAATTAGCTGCATTCACATTAGTGATTTCAGTTCCATAGAGAAAATTATTGGCTTCTGACACACCATAATCGGCTGATCGCACCAGATTTCCACCGGTTGAGGAATAGAAAACAGCTGAAGGACTAACCATCGACATATCGACAGTTCCTCCTATTAAAGTTCCTAAAATCTGATTGCCGCTCTCTATAGTATTTCCTTTTCTGTCCAGGTATATAACGCCATACCCTTGAGTTCCTCCGAGTGTTCTGCCTTTATCATCATAAGCAACAGTATAAAACATTGAAGTTTTGTAATTCCTGTTTAATGATGTAGCCGATTCAAAGTCATCACTGGTTGTGCCAACTCCAAAATCTGAAGCAAAATAAAGATTTGCCTCATTATTGGGATTAATAGCTATACTGTGAAATAAAGATCCGGCACCAAAAGAAGATTTTTGCTGCCATTGGAAGAATCCTGTTTCCAGAATTTTCAGTCCTTCCCAAATAGCAATTCCACCAAGATAAATTTTATCAGGATTGGACGGGCTAACTACAATGCAACCGGCATACTCTCCATAATTAGCCTGAGCTAATGAATTTCCGAATACATTAAACAGCGGACTTGCTCCTGGACCAATTAACCTCCATGATGTACCTTTATCTTTTGACACATAAACACCTTTAAGCTGTCCTCTGGCAGTGCCGCTGAGGGTTCCGTCAGAAATCAGAACTGCATAAATGGTTGAAGCATCTGAAGGTGCAAAGGCGACTTCAATTCTGGCAATTGCCTGATTGGGAAGACTATCCTGACCAACACCTGTTGAACGCAGCACAAAACCATCAAAAGTACCGGCGGTAGAAATGTATAACTGATTATCAACTGAAGCAGCTATGGTTCCATCTGAAGCGATTTTAACTTCAGTAGAAGTTCCTGCCAAAGTCTGATCACCTGATTTGGCAAGCACCCAGTTTTGTCCGCCATCTGAGGAGAACCTCAAACCACTGTTTGTAGCAGCAACAACAACATTGTTATTTCCGGTAGCAATTTTATTTACAAAAGCCCAGTCGGAAGTTGTATTGTTGTATGAGCCCGGATCGGTAGAAGCAATTTTAGTGAAAGTATTACCATCGGTAGATTTATAAATCCCCTTTCCAATAAAACCACTAAAAAGATTAAACCTTTGACTTGAGAATGTTTCACCGGTGCCGACATAAATATCACCGGTTGATGATTGTGTAATGCATGAAACATTAAGAATACTACCACCAGTCTGAACCTGATTCCAGGTTAATCCACCGGTGGTTGATTTCCATAAACCACCTGAAACACTGCCGGCAATGATTGTTTTTCCGGTATTATCCTTATTATCAATAAGGATGGCCCGTGTACGACCGGCTACATTATCAGGTCCCATCGACGACCAGTTAAGCCCGATAGCTCCTGACGATTTCAATTCCTTTGCTTGTTTTCTTGCTTTCAGCACATCAGCGGGATCAACCTGTCCGGTTGCCTGATTCCCTCTTAACTGAGCCATGTAAGACCATGCAGATTGAACTCCTTCTGTCAGACCTTCTGAGTCTGTCTGGCCCGAGATGTATCGGAAAGAGCCGGAAGTTGTGAGCACAAAGATGCATGCCCCAAATGTTAAAGCAAGAAAGCCAAAGAGTAAACTTCTATTTTTCATATTCTTAGAGTTTATGGATATTTCGATTCAAGAAATACAAAACAGCGGCACAATTTACGCCTTTTTTCAACACTACCAAGCCTGATGCCCCATTTTTTTTCATTACAAAAATACATCAAAGTCCTTTACGAAATTGAGTTTTGTCGTTCAAAATGGCAAAAGCCAGAGTAGCCGTTTCAATCGGCAAATGTATATTAATTTGGGGTTTTTTACATACTCAACTGATGAAAGACTAAAAAAAATATCAGAATACTGCTTTTTGGTATTCTGAATATATGAAATTACACACTTTTATGCTACGTTTGCCGGAACAAACCAAGCTTTTAAACATCAGAAATAATGTGGTTTCTGAAAGTAAATCCAATTCCAAAGGCAAACTTCTAACACAATGAAAACTATGAAAATGATCAACCTGCTTATGGCAGTAGTTTTTATCTCAAATAACACTACCGCTCAGGACTCCCTGCAAAAACCGGACGAAGAAAAATATAGGTTCAGTGTAACTCATGATATTCCTGCAACCCCTGTGAAAAGCCAGTCAAAATCCGGTACCTGCTGGAGTTTTGCTGCAACATCCTTTGTTGAATCAGAACTTATACGTCTTGAAGCCGGAGAAACCGACCTCTCCGAAATGTATTTTGTTAATCTGGCATACCGTGATAAAGCTGACCGATATATCAGATATCATGGCAAAAGTAATTTCGGACCTGGGGGACAGGCTCATGATGTGATGAATGTAATCAGGAAACATGGCTTTGTTACTGAAAAGGAGTATTCCGGAATATTGCCCGGCGAAGAATCGCACAATCATTCGGAACTTCATGCCGTACTCAACGGATTTCTGGAAGCAGTGCTGACATCAAAAAGCGGCAAACTTTCGCAAGTATGGAAGAACGCTTATGGGGCAATTCTTGACACATATCTCGGCCCATTGCCAGATCATGAAAATGACACCGATAAATCTATGAAAACCAGACTGGATAAGAAATCGGGTTTTAACCCTGACGATTATGTAGAACTTACTTCATACCTCCACCATCCGTTTTATACCTGGATCAATCTTGAGATTCCTGACAACTGGACATATGATCTATACTATAATATTCCACTTGAGGAACTGATGGCAGTAATGACAGGTGCTTTAGAGAATGGATTTACTGTGTGCTGGGATGGAGATGTAAGCGACAAAGGCTTTTCACATGCCAATTCAGTGGCAATACTTCCCGAAAAGGATACTGCTTCTCTTGATGCATCCGAAAAGGAAAAATGGGAAAAACTAAGCGAAAAAGATAAAATGGCAGAATTGTACAAATTTGAAAAGCCAGGCAAAGAAAAAATCATATCCCCTGAAATGAGGCAGGATGCTTTCGACAGCCATCTTGCAACAGATGACCACCTGATGCACTTTACCGGCATTTCCAAAGATCAGAACGAAACCAGATATTTTATCACTAAAAACTCATGGGGAGCCAACAGCAATAAAACGGGTGGATATCTTCATATTTCTGAATCCTATGCCCGCATGAATACCATTGCAGTAATGATTCACAAAGATGCATTGCCGGAATTTCTAAAGAAGAAGATTGCAAATAAATGAGTTGAATCAGAAATATCAGCAAATTCATCAAAAACTTCCGCAATCCGGAAGTTTTTTTGTTCCCTTTTCACAAACATTACAAATCTGATTGTTTATCTCATCCATACAACCCATGCTATCAGGGGGTTTAACATTTTTTAACAGCGAAGTCCGCATGAACAAAGGGATGTAATGATAATTTTGCAGAAAAATTAAGATACCATGATTGAAACTGATATCAAAGAATTAAATGAACGTATTCAAAAGGAGAGTGCCTTCATTGATTTGATTGACATGGAGATGCACCGGGTAATCATTGGCCAGAAACATATGGTTGAGCGATTGCTTATCGGGCTATTGTCCAATGGCCATGTTTTGCTCGAAGGTGTACCCGGATTGGCTAAAACACTGGCAATTAAATCACTTGCAAACATCATTGACGCGAAATTCAGCCGGATACAGTTTACACCTGATCTGCTGCCTGCCGACCTGATCGGAACTTTGATTTACAGTCAGAAAAAGGAAGAGTTTGTTGTAAGAAAAGGGCCTGTTTTCGCCAATTTTATTCTTGCCGATGAAATAAACCGCTCTCCGGCAAAAGTTCAGAGTGCGCTTCTTGAAGCCATGCAGGAAAGACAAGTTACTATAGGTGATCAAACCTATAACCTGCCCGAACCGTTTCTTGTGCTTGCAACGCAGAATCCCATTGAGCAGGAAGGCACCTATCCGCTTCCCGAAGCACAGGTTGACCGCTTTATGCTGAAGGTAGTGATCGGCTACCCTACCCGCGAGGAAGAGAAACTGATTATGCGCCAGAATATGGCCGAAGCTCAGGCCAGAACCAAACCCATAATTTCGCCGGAGCAGATCATGAACGCCAGAAAACTCACCCGTGAAGTTTATCTGGATGAAAAAATCGAGAACTACATTACTGATATTGTGTTCTCAACACGTTTCCCGGCTGAAAATAAACTGAAAAAGTTTGAAGGCCTCATTTCTTACGGAGCTTCACCCAGGGCAAGCATCAATCTGGCGCTAGCAGCCAAAGCATATGCGTTTATCAAACGCAGGGGATATGTAATTCCTGAGGATGTAAGAGCTGTTGCCCATGATGTTTTGCGCCACCGTATCGGTCTGACTTATGAAGCCGAAGCCGAAAACGTTTCAACAAGCGATATCATCAATGAGATTCTGAATACTGTTGAAGTTCCCTAACCGCAGCGTTTAACTCCTTAACAATGGAAACCAGCGAAATACTGAAGAAAGTCCGCAAAATTGAGATAAAAACCCGGGGTTTGAGCAATCAGATCTTTTCAGGGCAATATCACAGTGCCTTTAAAGGACGCGGAATGGCATTCAGTGAAGTAAGGGAATATCAGTACGGAGATGACATAAGGAACATCGACTGGAATGTTACTGCCCGATTCAACCATCCTTATATAAAGGTATTTGATGAGGAACGCGAACTAACGGTTACTTTACTTATTGATGTCAGCGGTTCAAATGAGTTTGGTACCCGGCAATGGCTTAAAGAAGAGATGATGACTGAAATAGCTGCAATTTTGGCATTTTCGGCAATACAGAACAACGATAAAGTCGGGGTTATCTTCTTCAGCGATAAAATTGAAAAGTTCATACCTCCAAAAAAAGGCTTGACACATATTCTCAGAATAATCAGGGAACTGATTGATTTTAAACCGGAAAGTCAGAAAACCAACATTGCAGAAGCACTCAGGTTTTTAACCAACGCTATGAAAAAGCGGTGTACTGCATTTCTGATTTCCGATTTTATGGATACCGGCTTTGAGGATGCCCTCAGAATTGCAGGACGAAAACATGATCTGGCTGCGCTGCATATCATTGATGAACGCGATCTTTTCATTCCCGATATGGGTATTGCCCGGCTTTACAGCAAAGAAACCGGAAAAACAATCTGGGCCGACACCGGAAGCGCCTCATTAAGAAATGCTTATGCAAGTAATGCTCAGAAACATCTTGCACAAATAGGACAATCATTTTTGAGAAGTGGCGTAGATGTCGCCAGGTTCTACACCGGACAGGATTATGTTAAGCCTCTGCTTGGCCTTTTCAAAGCCAGAGAATTCAGACATTAATTGAAATCGAAGGGCATTGTTTACATGAAAATGATAAAGTTAAATGGTATGAAAGGGAGGTTGTTCACGGCTTGTATTTTGTTGATTCTGGCTACGGCTCCTAAAGCGTATGCCCAGAAACTGACTGCAGATACAAGCGGTTTAACCATTGGACAGCAGATTAACCTTAACCTTGAAATAACTGTCGAAAAAGGCGAGAAGGTTGAATGGCCATCTTTGCTGGACACACTGACTAAATCTGTTGAAATTGTTCGCAGAAGCGCTATTGATAGCGTGGTTGATGCAGTTTCGGGCTCAAAAACTTACCTGCAAAAACTGGCAATCACTTCTTTTGACACCGGCTTTCATGTAGTGCCACCGGTGACTTTCAGGGTTTTTAAAGACGGAGCAGCAGATTTTACTTCAAAAGAAACTGCCCCGTTTTTACTTAGTGTATCCGGAGTTGATGTTGATATGGCGGCTGAAATCAAAGATCTGAAGCCAGTTATGGAAGCACCTTACACGCTCAGAGATTTCCTTCCGTGGATTCTGCTTCTGCTTGCCGTTGCGCTACTTGCCGTTTTGGGATGGTTTTATTACCAAAGCCGTAAGAAGAATAAACCTTTGATTAAGCTTACATTGCGGCACCCAAAGCCTGCACACTTAATTGCACTCGAAGAGCTTGAATTGTTAAAAACTGAGCAATTGTGGCAAAAAGGGCAGATCAAGGATTATTACTCCAGATTGACTGACATCTTAAGGAGCTATTTTGAGCTCAGGTTCAACGTCAATGCAGCGGAGATGACTTCGGATGAAATTATTGCCTCAATGAAAGATGAGTTGTCTGATGCACAGCGATTAAACGATCTGAAAAAGATACTGAGTCTGGCTGATATGGCCAAGTTTGCAAAAGCAAGACCTTTGGGAGCCGACAACGAACTCAGCCACACACTAGCGGTTGCCATCGTCAACAGCACCAAACCTGCACCGGAACTCAATCCGGATAACAAAATCAGAACAGCTGAATCAGATTCTGATATAACCAAAACTGAGAATTAAGCCATGTTTGACCACATAAAATTTGCCAATCCCGAAGCACTGTACTTATTGCTGCTTATTCCTGCAGCAATTGTCTGGTATTGGTTTAAAGATCCGGATTCAAGGCCAAAGTTTCAGATAAGCAGTTATCAGGCAATTGCTGCAGCAGGAAAATCGTTCAGGCATTATTTTATTCATCTGCAGTTTGTGTTGAAGTTGCTGGCATTTGCAATGCTGATTTTTGCACTTGCCCGGCCACAATCGTCGAGCACAAGGCAAAATGTAAATATTGAAGGAATCGACATTGTGCTTGCAATGGATATTTCAGGAAGTATGCTTGCTGAAGATTTTAAACCCAACAGACTCGAAGTTTCTAAGGAAGTTGCCAAAGACTTTATTCTGGGTCGCCCGGGCGACAGGATCGGACTGGTGGTATTCAGCGGTGAGAGTTTTACACAATGCCCGCTTACGAGTGATCATCCCATATTGATCAACCTGCTGAAAGAGATAAAAAGTGGCATGATTGAAGACGGCACAGCCATTGGCGACGGCCTTGCAACCGCAGTAAGCCGCCTGAAGGAGAGTGACGCAATAAGCAAGGTAATTATTCTGCTGACTGACGGAGAAAACAACCGTGGATTTATTGATCCGGTTTCTGCAGCTGAAATTGCAAAAGTATTCGGACTCAGGGTTTACACCATCGGAGTCGGCAGCATCGGCACCGCCCCCTACCCTGTTCAAACTCCTTTCGGAATGCAATACCAGGAGGTGGAGGTAAAAATTGATGAAGCACTTTTGCAGGATATCGCAGGCATGACCAATGGAAAGTACTTCAGGGCAACCAACAGTGCAAAACTGAAAGACATTTACAATGAAATTGATCAACTGGAGAAATCAAAAATTGACGTGACTGAATACCGGAAGAAATCAGAAGAGTTTTTCCCATTCGCTTTACTTGCTTTGATTTTTCTGCTGACTGACTTTGTACTGGGAGTTTCATTATTCAGGAGATTCCCATAAAAAAGTAACCTTAAACCGGCAAAAACATACTTTAAACATGTTTAGATTTGAACATCCCATATACCTTAATCTCATGCTGGCGCTGCCATTGCTGGTGATATTGTATTGGGTTTACCTGAGGTGGAAGAAAAATGTTGCCAAAAAACTAGGAGATTCAACGGTAGTCAACAGGCTTTTGCTGGATGTATCGCCATTCAGGATGCACCTGAAATTTATTTTGTTGATGCTATCACTGGCTTCGTTGCTGATTGCGCTGGCAAATCCACAGATTGGTTCGAGGCTCGAAAAAGTTCAGCGCAAAGGAATTGATCTGATGATAGCCATTGATGTATCAAACAGTATGCTGGCTCAGGATATTAAACCAAGCAGGATTGAGCGGGCAAGGCAATCCGTTTCAAGACTGATTGATGATATGGAAAACGACCGCATCGGATTGATTGTCTTTGCCGGAAAGGCTTACACTCAGTTACCCATTACCACCGATTATAATGCGGCCAAAATGATGCTTTCAACGATCAAGCCTGAAATGGTGCCTGTTCAGGGAACAGCCATCGGGCAGGCAATAGAAATGGCAATGGCTTCGTTTAAAGAAGAGGATGGCGGAAAAGCAGTCATTATAATCACTGACGGCGAAAACCATGAAGATGATGCTGTGGCAAAAGCTGCTGATGCCGCTTCAAAAGGCATTCGCATATATACTATAGGTATGGGTCTGGCGGATGGAGCCCCGATTCCTGATTACACAAATAACCAGGTAACAGGTTTCAAAAAAGACAGATCAGGCTCAACGGTAATCACCAGACTTGATGAATCAATGCTTCAGCAGATTGCGCAGGCTGGAAACGGAATATACGTCAGAGCCAGCAACACACAAGCCGGACTGAAAAAGGTGTACGATGAAATTGGCAAACTCGATCAGAAAACTTACGACTCTTTGAGTTATGCTGACTATGATGATCGTTTTCAATATTTCATTGCGCTCTCCATGCTATTTCTGATTTTGAGTTTTACCATCAATGAAAGAAAAAGCAGGTGGGCTTCAAAAATTAAAATTTTCAAAACAGAACAGCAGTAAGTCATGACAAAAATATTTTTGACCATCGCGATGTTATTGCTTGTTACAGGTGAAAGCTTTGCACAGAAAGAAAACCCGCTGATAAGGCAGGGAAACAAGCAATATCAGGAAGGTAAGTTTAAAGAAGCTGAAATTGATTATCGCAAAGCACTTGAACGCACGCCTGGTTCGGTAAAGGGCTCCTTTAACCTTGGTAACTCGCTTTACAAGCAGGAAAACTATGAAGAAGCTACGCGGAATTTTGCCGATGCTGCACGATTAATAAAAGAAACAGATGAAACCGGAAGATCAGCGGCTTTGCATAATCTTGGCAATACCTTGCTGAAAAGCGGAAAACTGGAGGAAAGCATTGAAGCTTACAAGCAGGCCATGCGGCTGAATCCGGCTGACGAGGACACCCGCTATAACCTTGCGTATGCAATGAATCAGCTTCAGCAGCAGCAACAGCAACAGCAAAACAAAGACGAGAAAAGCGACGAAGACGATAAAAAAGACGAGAAAGACCAGAAAGACAGTCAACCGCAGGATCAGGATCAGCAGCAAAAAGACCAGCCTCGGGATAAGCAGCAGATTTCGAAACAGGATGCAGAACGAATGCTTGAAGCCCTGAAAAATGACGAACAAAAAACACTTGAAAAAGTAAATCAACAAAAAGTTAAAGCAAGTGCAGTGCAAATTGAAAAGGATTGGTAATTTTATGGTTTCAAAATTATCATCTCCGGAATTATAAAATACTACAGGCCGATGAAGATCAGGAAGATTATTACGTTATTAAGCTTACTTCTCGCTTACACAACAATCTTCGGGCAAGAAATTGAATTCGTTGCTTCGGCAAAAGAGGTTGTTGCGGTCGGGGATCAGTTTCGCCTGATTTACAGCGTAAATGGTCAGGCATCCGGATTCAGAACTCCGGCCATTAAAGGTTTTTCGGTGCTCAGCGGACCCAATCAATCACAAAGCAGCCGCACTCAGATTATAAACGGACAGGTCAGCCGATCGCTCGACTATTCCTTTACCTATATTTTACAGGCCGGCAGCGAAGGAACTTATACCATACCTCCGGCAAGTGTGAATGTTGACGGTAAAACTTACCAGTCAAATCCGGTTACCATTAAAGTTGTTAAAGGCAATACTCAGCCACAACAGCAAAATCCGCAACAAGGCGCATCTCCATCGGGAGAGATATCAGCAAAGGATCTTTTTGTGAGAGCAGTTCCCAGCAAAACAAATCCATATCAGGGCGAGCAGATTATTGTTACCTATAAAATATACACCCGGGTTCCGGTGGCAGAATACAGCGTTACCCGAACTCCGTCAACAGCCGGATTCTGGCTGCAGGATTTGTTGAAAGACAGCAAAAATCTGAATCAATTCCGCGAAACCATCGACGGACAGGAATATGTTGTTGCCGAAATTAAAAAAGATGCATTGTTCGCCCAAAAAGCCGGAAACCTGACAATTGAACCGCTTGAAATGGATGTGCTTGCCCAGATTCAGCGAAAAGTTGCCAAAAGAAACTTTAATGATCCTTTTTTCGATAGCTTTTTTAACGACAGCTTTATGGGGAGCACTTACCAGAACGTTAAAAAAACCATCCGCTCGAACGAACTGAAAATAAATGTGAAGCCATTACCTGAGAACAGCCGTCCACGGGATTTTACTGGCGGAGTAGGCAATTTTAATGTAACTTCAAGCATAGATCGCGATCAACTCAAAGCCAACGAAGCGCTTACACTCAGGTTTTCAATTTCAGGAAAAGGCAACATTAAACTCGTTGAAAAACCTGCCATTGTCTTTCCTCCTGATTTTGAGGTGTATGATCCGAGAACAACCGATAATATTGTTGCTTCGGCAAGCGGCGTTTCAGGTACCCGGAATTTTGAGTATCTCATTATTCCGCGCAATCCGGGAAAGTATAAAATTAAACCCATCACGTTTTCTTATTTCGATTTGTCTTCTCAAACCTATAAAACAATCACATCACAGGAATTTGTTATTGATGTTGCTAAAGGCGATGGGCGGCAAGGCGAGATTGTTTCATCAACAGATAAAGAAGACTTCAAATACATCGGTTCAGACATACGATACATCAAAACCGGTCAGATTAAACTTTCGCCGGTTAACGATTATTTGTTTGGAAGTATGCTGTTCCTGATCTGGGTGATCGCAATTCCTGTACTTTTTATTCTTTTTCTCATTATCTGGCGAAAAGAGCTTAAAAAAAGGAGCAATATTGCCTTCATGAGAAATAAAAAGGCAACCGGCATCGCAAGGAAGCGCCTGAAATCTGCCGAACGTTTTATGAAGCAGAATAAGCCGGATGAGTTCTGGGCAGAAGCATCGAATGCTTTGTGGGGATATATGAGCGATAAGTTCAACATTCCCCGTGCTTCTCTCTCGATGGATTCAGTGAGCGGAGCGCTCAGATCGAAAGGGGTGAAAGATGAGCTGAGCAGTAATTTTATTGAAATTCTGAACAAGTGCGAATTTGCCAGATTTGCCCCCGGTAACAAAACCCAGGCAATGGATGAAATTTACAAACAATCCATAGAAGTAATTACCCGCACCGAAGATGAGCTTAAATAACCAAACACCCAAAAGTTATATCGCCATGAGCATAAGAACGGTTCTGATGTTTTGTCTGCTACTCGGTAACCTGATCTTAAGGGCTGATCCTCAGGCTGATTTTGCCAAAGCAAACAATGCTTATATGGCTGGCTTTTATGGAAATGCCATCACTATTTATGAGGAGATTCTGTCCTCAGGATTTGAATCGCCTGATTTATACTACAATCTGGGCAATGCCTATTTTAAAAATGATGAGCTTCCAAAAGCAATTCTCAATTACGAAAGAGCATTGAAGCTAAATCCGGGCAACGAAGATTATCGTTTTAACCTTCGCTTTGCAAACGACAAGCTGATTGATAAAATTGATACTCTTCCGGAACTTTTTTACATTACCTGGTGGAATTCTTTAAAAAACAAATTATCTGCCAACAACTGGGCAATGCTGGCATTGGTTTCGTTTACGCTGGTATTTATTGTGGTTATACTTTTTTTGCTTTCCAGAACAGCGCTGATGAAACGCGCATTATTTTATACGGGCATTTTGCTGATATTATTGCATATTCTTTCAGGAATCCTTGCATGGCAAACTAAGTCTGAAGCCAGACTCAGGGAAACAGCCATAGTTTTTGCTCCCAATCTGCCTGTTAAAAGTTCGCCGGACGAAAGCAGCATAGATCTTTTTGTGATTCACGAAGGTCTTAAAGTTCAGATCATTGATAAAATCGGCGAATGGAATGAAATCAAAATAGGGAATGGCAGCAAAGGCTGGGTAAAATCTGAAACCCTGGAAAGGATCTGAAAAGATGCTGCAAGCCGCCGTGTTTCTTTCGTGGGTTCATTTGAAAAGATACTGGAGAATACTCGGTGAACTTGGAATTTTCAGGGCAGCTTTTGTCATCGCGATTTCAATCGCAGGAATTATTGCCACTTCAAAACCCGGATTCTTTTCCTTACAATCTGTTTTACTTGTATTTTCGCTGGCAGGCATTCACAACCAGCGCAACGACCGGGTGATGCTCAACAATCTGGGGCTCAATAAACCACTCTTTTTCCTATCAATGTATGGCCTGTTTCTGGCTCCGTTTGCTGTATTTTACATTATATCGGCTGAGTTTATTCCGCTGTTGATTTTGCTTTCCGGAATATTCATCACTTCATTCCAAAACAAACAGATACGATTAAAAGTTAACCGGAAATCCATCATTGGGTTTTCATTTCTGCCATCAACAGCCTGGGAGTGGAAATCAGGTTTAAGACGAACCTGGTGGATGATTTCGGGAATTATAATATTGTCGCTGATTTTCCGAAATCAGATGATTGTACTTATTGTTTCATTGGTGCTGATTTCCCTGATCGTTGCCGAATTTCAGATGTATCACGAACAAAGACTGATGATTCAGGCGCTGCAGAGAAGTGCTGCTGCTTTCCTTCTGCGGAAAATCTGGTTACAATTCATTCTTTATACCCTGACTTGTTTTCCGCTGATCCTTACTGCACTGATTTTGTTTCCAGATAGTTACAGGGTGATTGTCCTTGTTATGATAAGCAGTTTAATGGTTCAGATTTGCGCAGTACTTTTCAAATACTCTGCTTATGTTCAAGGTGAAAAAACACCGTTTTTTATGAGTTTGCTGGTGTTGCTGAATCTTAGTTTTATTTTTCCGCCCATCAGCCCTTTGCCTTTGATTATTATAGCAATATTTTACAACAAAGCCATAATCCGTTTAAAAACAGTCAACTATGCTGACAATACATGACCTTTCGTTTGGGTATGGCCAATCATTGGTCATCGATAATTTAAGATGGGAACTTGAGCCCGGAGCGGTGCATGGTCTTGTAGGCATGAACGGCGCAGGCAAAACCACGCTTTTTAAACTGATCTCAGGTTCATTAAAATTCAGTGCCGGAAGTATTTCAGCTTTGCCGGAACCTTTCAGATTCAGTGACTGTGGTTTTATGGAAACCCAGACTGTATTTTACCCGATGTTGACAGGCATGGAGTATCTGAAAATATTTCAGTTAAAGAACAGCAAATTTAAAATTGAAGAATGGAATCAGGTGTTCAGGCTTCCGCTGAACGATGTGATTGACAACTATTCTACCGGAATGCAAAAGAAACTCAGTCTGATGGGAATCATTGCGCTTAACAGGCAATTTTTAATTCTTGACGAACCCTTCAATGGACTCGATTTCGAGTCGGTCAGACTTACCCGTAAAATCCTGCGCAAACTTGCCGAAAACGGCCAAACCATCATTGTTAGTTCTCATATACCTGAAACACTTACTTCGCTGTGCGACACGTTGAGTATGATCAGTAAAGGAAAGATAGAGTTTAAGATTCGCGAAGAGGAATTTTCCCGATTCGAAAATCTTACCGACAATATGCTGGAGAATGAGGTGCTTCCGGAAATTTGATAGTTAAGTTTATCATTTTGGTTCTGAGCGCAACACTTCGACTTCGCTCAGTGTGACATTCGTGTTAGGGGAGCATTTATTCTTTATAATACACTCACATTCTATCTATTACAATGTCATCCTGAGTTAAGACTCAAAAAAAATGAGCATAATGCGGAGATGACAGGCGTTATCGTTACCCTTGTTCAGGGGCGGAAAGTCTGAAAGCATTTCTTAACTTTAATGAGAGCAAGACCAACCTTATTTTACCCTTTCAACCCTTAGTAGTAGGCAACCCACCGGAACACCTCCAACCTTATTTTTTCTTTCCAACCTTATTTTTTGCCTTGAATTAAAAAGTGTTTTGCCTGATAAGGTTCTGAAGAAGAAATAAGGTTCAAAAATCGTTGGGGTCAGTTTCGTTACTAAGGTTATTAAGAGTGATTAAGGTTGATTTTTACTTTGATCAGCATTTGATTAAATTCTAATCTGTCATTGGTAGCTGAGTCGAAGGACTAAATGTTCAATTTTCAAAACATGTAAGCCTTAACCCAACTATAAAAGAAATAATCTGTCATTGATTGCAAAGTCGAAGATAATTTTTAAAAATCTTCATCCATAAACCACATCGAATACATATATCACTATATTTACATCACATATCCCTAAATCATCAGAGATGCACAAAATCACACTTTTGTTGTTATCGCTCATTTTTCCCGCTTATCTTACTATTGCACAAGATTTTATACCCAGTTCAGCAGCCGGAGGAAGAAGTCAGTTACGCTATTTCATCGATCAGGAGTTGATCTATCCACAGAGCGCACTGGCTACTCAAACAGAGGGAGAAGTCAGGTTGAAATATATAATTGATGAAAAAGGACAAGTTGAATCTGTCATTTTTACGGATAAAGTTTCACCGGATTGTGATCAGGAAACCCTTAGGATTTTCAATATGCTGGAATGGAACCCGGCAACAAGAATAGGGCTTCCGGTGGTAGATTCAGGAAACTTCAGCATTGACTTCAACATAAAGAAATACAACAGGTTATGTAAACAAAGGGGGTTCACATATCACTTATATCCTTTTGAGCCAACCGATACTTCAGGAACCATATTTTACTACAGAAACCTTGATGCTGCCCCCCACCCTGTTTTCACCAACAGCAAAATAAATCTGGCAGGTTTTATTGCCGCAAATCTCAAATACCCTGATGCCGCTATTAAACAAAATCTGAGCGGAACTGTTAAAGTCGGGTTCATTGTTGAACCACATGGCAAAATTTCGAACCTTACGATACTAAACTCTTTAGGTGCCGGCTGTAACGAAGAAGCAATAAGAATTGTGAGACTTTTAAAATGGATGCCAGGTATTAAAGACAATATGGCCGTAAGAACAAGGATGAGTATATCGATAAACTTCAACCTTGAAAGCGGCCCGGATGGAAATTTTAACCCAACAATAAAATCCAGCTATGGAGGCTGAGAATAACTAAAACAATAATATACATGAGAAAAACTACACTTCTGATTTTTGCTGCAGCTATGCTATCAGCTGTATCATTTGCACAAACACCCGACACCACGAAAATGTGGACCAAGGGTTTTAAATCATCACTCACTTTTAATCAGGTTTCGCTTACCAACTGGGCTGCCGGCGGCGAAAACAGTTTAGGTGCCAATTCGTTTCTGAATTTGTTTGCCAACCTTAAACAAGGCAAAACAACATGGGACAATTCACTGGATATGGCCTATGGAATGGTAAAAATCGGCGATGCCAATGTGAGAAAAAGTGATGACAAAATTGATCTTGTTTCAAAACTTGGTCATAATGTTATTCATAAAAATCTGTATCTCAGTGCAAACCTGAATTTTAAAACGCAGTTTGCAAAAGGATATAACTATCCGAATGACTCTGTTATTATTTCCAACTTTATGGCACCGGCATATCTGATGCTTGGTTTGGGTATGGAGTATAAACCCTACCCTTTTATGTCCATATCGTTTTTGCCTTTAACCGGAAGGTTGACTATTGTTAACGACACATCACTATCAACGGTTTATGGCCTGGATCCCGGCGATAAAATCAACCCGGAATTCGGCGCTGCTTTCAAAGTAACTTTTGAAAAAGACATTTTTACCAATGTCAACTTTAAGAGTAAACTCGACATGTTCTCAAACTACATGGACAGGCCACAGAACATCGACATCAACTGGGAAGCAATGCTGATATTGAAAGTAAATAAATTCCTCTCGACTTACATTGGTGTACAAACCATCTACGACCACGACATTCAGATAATGGACAAAGAAGGAAAAACCGGTCCACGAACTCAATTCAAACAAACATTTGGAGTAGGCCTCACCTATTCGGTAAAAAACGTACAGGCAACTGTTAATCAATAATAACCACAACAATTTATTAACACTTAAACCAGAAATTATGAAAATGTTGGACGAGTTCAAAGCTTTTGCAATGCGCGGCAATGTAGTTGATATGGCTGTCGGTATCATTATCGGTGGTGCATTCGGTAAAATCATCTCATCATTTGTCAGCGATGTATTGATGCCACCACTTGGACTGCTTCTCGGAGGCATCGATTTCAAGGACATGCTTTACACCCTTAAAGGTGCAGTTATGGAAGGCGGCGAAGTAATAACACCTGCAGTAACGCTGAATTATGGTATGTTTATTCAGAATGTTGTTGACTTCCTGATTATTGCATTTGCAATTTTCATGGCAATAAAGGGAATGAATTCGATGAAGAAAAAAGAAGAGGTTGCCCCTGCTGCCCCTGAAGCTCCGCCAGTACCTACCAAAGAGCAGGAATTACTCGCAGAAATCCGCGATTTGCTGAAAAAATAAATTGCACTTTTGAAGTTTTTAAAAAGCCCGTGTTTTGTGATGCGGGCTTTTTTTATGTGGCTTATTTTGAAATAGGACTGCCGTTTAATGCGGAATGACAGGCGGAAACTGGGACAAAAGCACTTCGACTCCGCTCAGTGTGACATTCGTGTTGTAGTATCGATATTACATTTTAATAAATTCATTATCAATTGAATACGATGTCATCCTGAGCGGAGTCGAAGGACTAAACGATCAATTTTCAACCAATTTGTCCTTAATTATTGTCTGTCATTTGGTTGAGTTCTCTGTTAACCCCTCTTCGCTTCCTCCGATTTCCTATCTTTGTAAATAAAACAAAAAATATGCAGCTACTCACTTTTGATTTATCCTCATTTATCAAAAACAACAACCTCATTCTTCAATACCTGATTGTTTCGGTAGTTATTGTTGTGTTGGCTATTATACTTTCGCGTGTTTTGCAAAAGCTGATGAAAGTATATTTTGAGCGATCGAGCCGTGTGTTGAAAGTTGATCCGACCCGTTATAAATTTCTGAGAAATGCAGTAAGCTTTGTGGTTTTTATGCTGGCCATGACCCTGATCTTTTACACCATTCCTGCATTAAGAACCATTGGTATTACACTTTTTGCGGGCGCAGGAATTTTTGCAGCAATCATTGGTTTTGCATCACAGGAAGCATTTTCGAATATCATCAGCGGGATTTTTATTGTCATCTTTAAACCCTTCCGTGTTGGCGACAACATAAAAATAGGAGAATTGCATCATGGAACTGTCGAAGACATTACTTTAAGACACACCATCATCAATAACTTTGAAAACCGCCGTATTGTTATCCCGAATACGGTGATCAGCGCGCAAACCATTATTAATTCAACCCTTGAAGATGAAAGGATCTGCACTTTTATTGAGTTGGGCATCAGTTATGAATCTGACCTGGAAAAAGCAATAAGTATTTTAAGAACGGAAGCTGAGAAACATCCGAACTGCATCGACAAACGCAGCGAAGAAGAGATTGAAAACGGCATCCCGAAAGTAATAGTTCGCGTTCTTGGATTCGGTGAATCATCGGTTAATCTCAGGGCTTACGCCTGGGCTAATACTTCAGGTGAAGGTTTTGTGATGAAGTGTGACCTTTTTGAATCGCTGAAAAAACGTTTTAACGAAGAAGGTATTGAAATTCCTTATCCACACCGTTCGCTGGTTTTTAAAAACAGCATTCCATCTGATAAAACCGAAACCAATGGGCACAACTAAAATCAGAAACTACCGGAAAAAATCAGGACTTCCTCCTGGAACACTTATCTATACAGGTAACATTGATCAGGAAACCAGCCTTGACCTGTTCAGTTTCGACAAAAGCAACATCGAAAGAACCGAATCAGATGATGCAAAAGTGATCATCGGTAAAATTGATACAAGCCGCAACAACTGGATTAATGTCACCGGATTTTCAAATACCGATCTGATCAGCCAACTTGGAAATCACCATACCCTTCATCCTCTTTTGCTTGAAGATGTACTGAATACCGAATCCGTACCAAAAATTGAGAATTATGGCGATGTGCTTTTCCTATGCCTGAAAATGCTTCAGTGGAACGATAAAAAAGCATCTATTGAGACCGAACAAATCAGTTTTGTGATCGGTGAAAACTATCTTCTTTCATTTCAGGAACGCGATGGTGATGTATTTAATCCGGTACGCGAAAGGTTGCTCAGCGGAGTGAGCAAAGGCCGTGAAAAAAGCATAGACTTTCTTGCTTATGTGCTGATAGATAAGATTGTGGATAATTATTTTGTGGTGCTCGAAAAGATTGAAGATCATATCGAAAACATTGAAATGGAATTGCTGCGCGATACCGACCGGGTTACGCCAACACAGATGATGCATCTGAAAAAGCAACTGATCCTGCTGCGGAAATATGTTTATCCGCTCAGAGATGAACTGAGAAAACTGCAGCGCGACGAAACAAAGCTGATTGACCGCAAAACCATAAAATACATCAACGATCTCAACGACCACCTTCAAAACATCATTCAAAACCTCGAAAGTTTCCGCGACACCATATCCGGATTGATGGAACTCTATTCATCAACCATCTCAAACAAGTTAAATAATGTAATGAAAACCTTAACGGTGATAGGTGCCATTTTTATCCCGCTTACCTTTATCGCAGGCATTTACGGCATGAATTTCGACAATATGCCTGAGCTTCATTACCGCTACGGATATCATACAATTATGGCGGCAATGTTTGCCATTGCTGTGGGGATGTTTTTGTATATGAAATCCAGGAAATGGTTCTAGACTGAATTTCTAATTTCTAAAGTCTAATTTCTAAAGACTGGTTAAATTGAAACAAAGCTTGCCATTAAGTCACAAAGACTCTATCCCGATAGCCATCGTGATCACTAAATGATTCAAAAAAAGCACTATCTTTTTTATAGCTGGTTTGAAGTTCAAAATGAAAACAACGAAGCCGGGATACCGGTACACAATCGCAGAATCAACAATTTAAAATTCAGGATTATGAAAACTTCATTTTTAGCAATATTATTAAATTTCTCATTCGCTTTCATAGCCGTTGCTCAAACATGGCCTAAAATTTATCAAGGACCATCAAGCCTTACATCATCTGTATGTGCTGTCGAGACTTATGATCACGGATTCGCAATCCTGAGTAATATAGAAGGGTACACATACCCTGTGTTAAGTGGCTGGTTAATTAAAACAGATATTAACGGCAATGTATTATGGGAACGTAATTTTGGAAACACTAACAATTATTATTCCTCAAGTAAGTCTATGAAAGCAACCTCAGACTCAGGAATAATAATAAGTATGAATACTGGCTATTTAGAAACAAATCCATTTGGCGTAACCAAAAATGCAGTATTCATAAAATTAAATCCCTGCGGACAGATAGACTGGTGCAAATTATTTAATACCCCAGACATTCACAATGATGCAGGGTCTTTTATAAATAGTTCAGATGGATATATTGGCTTATTGAAAGTTGGGAATCATACCAAAACATTGATTAAATTCGATTTTAACGGACAAATTCAATGGATGCTTGAATATGATCATCCCATACTGGAAACTGAAGTTTTTAATGATATAATTGAACTTGCAGATTCATCTCTTTTGATTTCCGGGTATGGTATTTATGGACTATCTCAACAACAAACTCATACTAAACCATTAAAATTAAATATTAGTCCAAATGGTGATATTATCAATTTTCAAATCTTGTACTATGAAAATGATACAATAGGAGATGCAACGGATAATCAGACTATTCAATCACCCTCAGGAATGCTTTTCTCAGCAGGGGATGCATGTCTAAGTAATCAAAGCTTCAGAAAGCATTCACTTGATGAAATAAATCCCATAAACTACTGCTTTGGAGTTATGGCACAAACACATTCTCTTTGCTGGTTAGAAAACAATACCATAGCCATTACCGGGTCACGTCAAACTTTCGGAACAGGCACGGGAGTATTCGACATTTCGGTTCTTGATACAAATGGGAACATGTTAATAAACAGAGAACTAACAAATTATACCAATAATTCCTGCCAATTGTTATTATCAAAAACATTTGAAAATAAAATATTAGCAACCGGGCCTACTCATTCTACAATATTTAATTTCAGTTCAAATACATTCCTTTATAAACTCACCTCAACCCTTGAAGACGATGTATATGACTCCACCCTGAGGGTGTACGACTTTGCCTGCCCGGGAGGTGTAGAACTAAATGGAACAATTGGCATGGAGGAATGCGATATTGTGGTAAGTGCAGAACACCTCGCCACCCTGCCCGATGTAGCGGTAATGGAGGTTTACCCCAATCCGGTTAGTGATGTATTTCAGGTGCGGTTGCCCGAATTTATTGCCATCCGCAACAACAACCACGGATTAAATACCGCACTATACCAAAGCAACTACCAGCATCAGAGTGTATTGCAGGTTTTTGATTTAAGTGGAAGGTTTATTACCGAACAAAAACTTACTCAAGGGCAAATGGTGGTGCAGTTCGATGCAGAACGGTGGGTGCCGGGAATGTATCTGTTGAGGTTGGTGTATAAAGATAAGACGGTTGGGAGTGCGAAGGTGGTGAAGTGATT
>WSXX01000044.1 GCA_009773515.1 Bacteroidota bacterium | reverse complement strand
GAGTGTAACAACACAGGTGTAGTCTCCGTTTTCGGTGACTTCATAAGTCTGTGAAGTTGCTCCTTCAATAATAATTCCATTCATGTACCATTGGTTGCCATCGGTTGCACTGCTTGTGAGTGTGAATCCCTCGATGGTGATTACCGGAGTTTCAGGAGTGAGAATCTCAACAGCAATTGAGAAAGGCTCAGGCATTGTGCATCCGAAAACGGTCTGATAATCAACAGTAATTGACTGTTCACCTGATCCACTCCATTGTACAGTTACAAGATTGCTTCCCTGTCCTGAAATAATCTGGCCTGAAGAAACGCTCCACTGATAGTTAACCATATCCGGTTCTGTGACATATTCGTAGATTTCGTTTAAGTCACAAATTACTTCAGCGCCAGCAATAAACGGAGCAGGAATCGGATCAACACCGATTTCAGCAGCGATAGAATAAACCTGACCGCAGCTTCCGCTTTGTACCACTGTTCTGAATTGGGTTGTAACAATCAGGTTTTCAACCAGAAGGGTAGGCTCTGTGTGCTGAATATTGGTTATTGTTGCCCAATAATCGGTTGAAGTCTGCCACATTACTATACTTCCGGTGTATCCGGTTGCAAGCAGAATGGTGCTGTTTATTCCGTAGCAAACGCCTTCAGGGCCTTCAACAACGCCTCCAACAGTATATGGATTGACATCCCAGCTTACAACATTGAAGTCAGAATTTTCGCAATAGGTAGCAGTACGCCATGTGCGGATTTCCACAGAAGTGAATGGGGTTGTATTGATGGATGTTCCTGAAATGTAAGCACTCCAGTCAGTCCATGCTGAGCCATCATGTGTTCTGTATTCCAGGAAGTCCATACCATTTCCTCCTGTACCTGCAATTAATGTTGCAGAAACAAGATCACCTATACATACACCGTCTACATCAGGCGTTTTTACAAGCATTCCAGCGATTGGTGTTGCTTCAACACTCCAACTGACACTTGTGTAGGCTGTGCTTTCGCAATAAGTTGCAGTACGGCGGGTGCGAATTTCAACACCTGATAAATCAGCGGTTGAAATGTCGGTTCCTGATACATAAGCAGCCCATGCTGACCATGTTCCATTGTTGGTGCGGAATTCGAGTTCATCAATGCCGTTGCCACCGTTGCCTGAGGTTAGTATTGCAGAAACGATGTCGTTTTCACAAACATTCATCACATTTGGAGTTTTGGTCAAAGTTCCGGCAACCGGGGTTGGTTCAACTGTAACTTTCCATAAACCGGCAGAAGCAGTGAAGCTGGTCTGGCAGGTTCCATCTTTGGCCATTCTTAAGAACCATGTAGTTTCTGTTATTCCTGATGGTGGGTTGTATGAAGCTTCATCAGCGCCAATTATATCGGAAAAATCCGTTGATTCGCCGGTAGTGCTGCTTTGCCATTGGTAACTGATTACCTGATCTCCTCCACTTGCAGGGGTTGCGCTGCCTATTTGTGCAGGGTCTCCGTTGTAACAAATGTTTTCACCTGTGGTTTCTATTGCTCCTGGTGTGAAATCCTCCAGTACATCTACTTTCCAAACACCAGCTGAAATTGTGTACTCTCCACCATCGATAAGGGTAGCAGCAATATTCCAGTTCAAATCAAAGCCAAAGTATGCCATGGAATACCATACTCCTGCCATTGACAGCATATCGCTAAAACCTGTAATTGCAGGGCCATCATCACAACCAGCTGGCCACATACCTGGACCGTGGGATATTTCATAGCCGATCCAAAGGTCCTCGCCTGTAATTTCTACTTCGCTCGTGAGTGAAATTAAGTTCCAGCTTGTTGGGGTTATAGTCACAGCTTGTTCATGTAATAAACCTCCAGGTGTGTTTGCAGTTCCTTGCCCATAAATTTTTATCATGCATGATGAAGGTAAACTATGGATGTAAATCTCTACCTGTGAGAGCGCCATACCGGTATATTGCGCCATTGTAGCTGCCGGCCAATAAGCTGATACCTGGAAAGTACCTCCTCCACCAAATCCGATGCCTGAGAAGTTTACGCCATCGTCGTAACGAAGCGCCAAACTGCGGTTTTGATTTGGTGAAGCACCACCGGCTTTGCCATTTGCAATACTGAATGAGTTTTGCGGTATGGTTTGGAGTTCATTTTTGTTATATGCCAGCGGAGAATGAATTTGGCTGTTGAGCTTCAGCGGCTGTTTTGCGGGACTGCTGCTACAGCTGCCGTCCTTAGCAGTACGACGGTACCAGGTTGATTCAGTTAATCCTGATGGCGGGTTGTAAGTGACATCATTAGCACCACTTATATTATTAAATCCTGTTAATTCACTAACTGTGCTGCTTTGCCACTGATAGCTGATGGTTCCATCGCCACCACTGGCCGCGGTTGCATTTGGAATTTCTCCGGGATCGCTGTTGAAACAAATGGTTTCACCGGTAGTTTCAATGGCTCCGGCTGTAAACTCAGGTAGAACCGTAATGGTCACTGTATTGGAAACTGCTGCACTTGCCCAGTCATTAGTTATGCATTCTACCCTTGCCAATCTTCTGAACCAGGTAGTGGTAGTGAGCGCACCCGGTGACCAGGTGGCAGAATTGCTGTTTACAATGTCATTAAAACCTGCTGATGCACTGGTGGTTGATAACTGCCACTTGTACTCCAGTGTGCCTGTGTGGCCACTTGGTGCTTGAACGCTGCTTAAGGTGGTTGGTATATTTCCATAGCATATTATTTGATCTTCTGATATACTTCCACCGCTTGTCGGATTTACACAGGATATAGTTGTGAAACTTAAAGTAGTTCCATATCCTGTTCCTGCGGAGCTTGTTGCATAAGCTCTTACATAATAAGTTAAGCCAGCTGTAAGTCCCCCGATAGATTCACTGAAACTTCCTGGGCCTGAGCCATTGGCGTCTGCCAATACGCCCGATTCGCCAAGCTCTGGTGTATTGTCTGTTGCAGAATAAACAACCCCTCTTGAGGTAACCGAAGCAGAACCTTCTGCAGTGACATTGCCTCCCATGGTGGCTGTGTTTGTAGTGAATGCTGTAATTGCGGCTGTAGTTACAGTAGGTGAAATCGTTGAAGGTGTATTAAGTAAAACAACTAATTCGTTTACATTTTTCCCAGCTCCGGCTATATCCGCCTTACCGTCACCATTAAAATCCCCTGCAAGCATTTGGGCTAAATATATATTTGTAGAAACTGAAGCCGGCGTTCCAAAACTTCCAGTGCCGGTACCCATCACAATGGTTAGACCATAACCAGTATTGCTATTCGTTATCAGATCGGTATTGCCATCGCCATTAAAATCGCCGACAGCCACAGAAAGTGGATAATGGTTATTAATTATAACATCACCGGCTACTAATCCACTGTTGCCTGTATTTATAAAAATATTTATACCTTCTTCATATACGGCTGTCAGATCGGTTTTACCATCGTTGTTAAAATCTCCGGATGCTACCGAAAGAGGGTAAGCTCCTGTAGCCAGGTTGGTAGCAGTACCAAAAGTACCCGAACCGGTACCATATAAAATACTTACATTACTGGATTGAGTGTTTGCAATTGCCAGATCGGCTTTCCCATCTGCATTAAAATCACCTATAGCAATTGAACGCGGCTCGTAGCCAACAGCATAATTTACAGCAGAACCAAACCCTCCGTTTCCATTACCTAAAAGTACGCTTACGTTATTATATATCCATTTGCAGGTAGCTAGATCGGTTTTCCCATCACTGTTAAAATCGCCACTAACAATAGAGCTAAGGTAATTTCCGACCATAATATTACTTGCAGTTCCAAAACTACCCGTTCCATTTCCCAACAGAATACTAACATTACCGGAATTGAAATTAGCAACTGCCAGATCCAGGTGCCCGTCACCATTAAAATCGCCTGAGACAATTGAGCTCGGCCCGTCTCCTGCTGTGTAATTGGTTGTGGTTCCAAAACTACCGTCACTACTTCCTAACAAAACACTAATATTGTCGGAATATATATTAGCAGTTGCCATGTCTGCAATGCCATCTCCGTTAAAATCCCCGCATGTAAGAGCTTGTGTGCCGGTACCAGCTGTAAACCCGGTTTCCAGATAATTCGGAACAATATTGGGCGTATTGGTTAACGTAAAGGTTGGAGTTGTGCATGTGGCAGAGTAGCCAATTAATCCGTTTACTATTACTGAAACAGGCACCACCGAACCCGCACGCGCGGGCACAGTAATCGTGATTGAGGTTGCTGTTGATGCACCAACCGTTGCTTTTACCGCGCCAAACCATACGGTATTGTTTGCAGGCGTGGTACTAAAACCGGAGCCGTAAATAGTAACTGATGTGCCTATGGTTCCGGTTACCGGTGAAAAATGAGTGATTATTGGTGCCACTGGCGCTGCCTGTGTAATAAAATTCACAGTTCCGCCATACGATGTGCCTGCCGTGGAAGTTGCATAAGCTCTTACATAATAAGTTGTACCGGCAGCTAAACCACCAACAGTTTCGCTGAAACTTCCTGGTCCTGAGCCATTGGCATCTGCCAATACGCCCGATTCGCCAAGCTCCGGTGTATTGTCTGTTGAAGAATAAACAACCCCTCTTGAAGTAACCGGAGCAGTTCCTTCCGCAGTAACATTGCCTCCCATGGTGGCTGTATTTGCATTGAAAGTTGTAATTGCGGCTGTAGTTACAGTAGGTAAAACATAAGGAACATATGGCGCAAGCCCTCCGTAAGCGATGGCACCTGCTTTAATATTGCCCTGAGGGAATTCGCAATAGCCTGTTGAGGCAATCGTGCCAACACCATTAAACAAGGGATCACCAGGAAGATGTTTCACAAGAGTGTAGGTGTGTTGATATCCGTAATCAGGAGATAGTTCTACCGGAATCATGTCATTATATTCAGATGCGCCTAAACCTAAAAGGGTGAATACTGACCAACCGGTGAAAATAACACCCCCGTGATCATTTTGTACAAAACTCTTTACCACAGACTGAACGGTAACATATCCTGCACTTTGTTCTCCGCCCCACTGACCACTACCGCCCATGATAAGTACATTGTAGTTGTTAATCTCTGCCTGCGTATCAATCATGTCGGAGGTTACTTTAACACCAGTAATTCCGGCTCTCCCCAATATAGCAATTAAGGTGTCGGCAGTTATCGAATTGGGATAACCTGTGGAACCGGGTGAATAAAAAATTCCGACAACAGGATTTGTAACATAACTGTTCATCTTAACCATGTTAACAAACAGCGTTTTTTGAGCATTGTGCTGAAAAAAATTACCCCAATACCCGCTTGTAGTGGACATCATATAGCCCATTCCGCAGTACATTACTTTTCCATTGCCGTAATTCCAGCCAACAATGGCGTGCTGATCACTGCCAGAAGTGGTTAACGTTGTAAAAAACAGTAAAAAGAACAATGACAATACCTTTGTCATTGTACGTGGGAAGCGGCTTAATAAAGTCATTTGGGAATCCGGCTTTATTTCCTTTTCCCGGGTAATGAAACTGTCAGGGTAATTTTTCTTCATTTTTTGTTTCCTCCTTATTTGCTTGTTGTTTGTGTTCATAATAATATGAGGGTACAAATAGAATACTTTTAAAACCAAAAGTCTGTAAGGGAAATCTGATATTTGTGTAAGGGAAACCCTACAAGAATTAATAATAACCAAATATGGCTTTTCATCGATAAGCAATAAGCATATATTGTAAAGCCTTTGTTGAGCTTTGTAACTAGATGTATATCAGGATTATATATAAAACGCAAAACCTCTGACAGGGTTTTGCTCCCATTCAGAGGTTGTTATGGTTTAAGATAATATTTCACGCGCTGCATTTGAAATCAGGAACTGATAACAAGCAGATTGCGGGGAAAGCATCAGGATTATGATAGCTTCCGGATTTGCTGTTAAAGTGATAATAATTACCGGACTTTGATCTTGAGAAAAGCAGGTAATCAGTATTTTCGTTTGATATTTCTATCTGTTAAATTCCTCGTTCCTGATTTGATAATATGCCTTTCTCCCTGCCCATGCTGCTCCCATTGCCAGCATGATTGTGATGCCGCTTCCAATCGGCGCATTGCCGCCAACCGGACCATTTGCGCCACCGTTACTTGCATTTGATGGAGGTGTAGGTGGTGCCTGAGCAAAAACTGCAAGGCTGCTGATTATCAGAAAAAAGACGAGAAAAATTGTTGTTTTCATTTTAAAGAGTTTGATGGTCAAAGAATTAATAAATTGAAATACCCACGGCATTTCAGCCAGTTCGCACCTTAATCAATTACTGATTGTTCAGCAATATAGTTTTGGCGGTATAGATGCCTTTCTCTGTTGTTACTTTTGCAATTACAGGGCCGGAAATGTTAAGTTTGAAAGTTTTCTGACCGCTGAGCGATGTTTGCCTGCTGAAAAGAAGTTGTCCTGTTGTGTTGAAAACTTCTATTATGGAGTTGCTTCCAGTTTGCTCATCTGCATTGATTATAAGCGTATTGCCATTGAACCATACCTGGACTTTCTCGTTTGAGGGTTCTTCAATGCCGATTGTTCCGCCGAATTTTAATGTAAACCGCTCAGGGTTATTTCCGGGATTGTGCACAAAATTGTAATTTGTCTGTTGACGAAGATTGACAGTCTGTGAAGTGAGTTCATCGGTAAGATAGATGCTCACCGATTGCGGGAAAGCTTCCAGTTGACTGAACGACAACGCGTAATCTCCTGCAAAATCACAATCAAAACCCAGCTTAACCGATGCGGGACCAGCAGGCTGATCCATAAAGTTGGCAGATAATTTCTTATTCCCGCTTATTGTAAACAACTGCGGAGCACCTGATGAACCGTAAATCTTAAGCGCATCCTCATTGGGGTGGTAATCGTCTGAAGCCTGATTTCTGAATCCGAGCAATACTTCATCACTCACTCCATTTGCAGAAGCAGCAATTCTAAGCTGATTTAAGGGCGAGTCAGTATCTTTAAGAAACGGGCTGTCAGAATGAGTACGTATGTTATTGCTCATGTTCAAAGCAGGGGAGGAGCCGGTGGTTTGCACAAAAAATGCCTGACCCGGAGCAATGTATCTCGACCCTCCGTTGGTGTTGCTGCTGTTCGCTCCATCCCATGTGTAGGTTGCATAATTTCCATTGTTGAAAATCCAGATGGTATTACCGATATTGGTTTTATCGCCCGGAGCAAAAGCGTGCCAGTCAATAGCAGAAGGATAAGGATTTGGAACAAGTGAGAAGTTGTTTCCGCCTTCAAGACCGGCATAGGTTACTGAAGGGCTGAAGTTTCCGTTGTTCATCGGACCTTCAAAATTTACCGTTTTATTTGAGGTGTAATAAACCATGTAGCCCACAGTTTCATCAAGGGGCGTATTGGTTTGTTCTCCAAGTCCGAGCCAGCTGTTCATTGATGGATCATAACCATAAAGATAAGCCCCTGTAAACTGACCTGAAACGGAATTTACGGCTGGTGATAAAGGAATAGAAACCAGATGATATCTGGTAGAAACGCCCGGCTCTTCAGGAATCGGAGCTCCGGTGATTGTGCGTCTGAGGGTAGCTTGAACATTGCTGGTGTTGTGAAGCAGAGAACCTCCGCTTTCAATAACCAGGCCGGAAGTTCCTGCAAGATTGTTAAGGTTTTCGCTGACTGTCAATGATTGGGCTGCCGGAATATTAACTACTCCGGCTGCGCTGATATTCACTTCAGGGTAAGTGTAATCTCCATTGAGCTCAGCAATGGCGGATATATTTGCCTCTTCAGAAGACGAAGGAACCACATTATCGCGCCAGTTTGTTGAGTTGCTCCAGGTTCCGTTGGTCAGGAAGAAATTGGTGAGATATTTACTGTTGACGTCTGCTTTTGCATAACCCGATCCCGAACCGCCCGAGTATTGGGCAAAGGCACCAAAAGAAGCAGCAAGGATAATTGAAAGAAGGGTATATTTTAATTTCATGGCTTAGGTAATTAGAGATTAGTTTGAAGGAGCAGTTCTGACGCCGCGGCCGCCGAAACGATTACGTCTACGTTCGACCGGATCATCGGAATAAGTGCGTCCTGCAATACGCATTGGATCTTCATATTGGCTGCTATCCCAATACCCACCCCTGAATCCGGTGCCTTCCCCATTATTTGGTGGCCAGTTTGTAACATCTGCATCACCGGATGACGTTAAGATGCCATTTCCATGTAAGCCGGTAAAGTTTCTGCCTTCAGGAGTTCCTAAGTTTACTGGACGTTCCCATAGGTTCCCTGACATGTCTAAGATTCCATAATAAGTGGCACCCGACTGAGCCCTGGTATTTCCCGGTTTTGCAAACATGCCAACTCTTGAAGGTGCTAAAACGGCATTACGGAAAGTACTATTTGCTGTAGCTGAATTGCTGATTTCATTTGCCGTTCCTGGATTAATCAGGCTTGAGTAATTTGAAATAGAGGCTGTTCCCCATGCATATTCCTGAGCAACCGGAAGCAAAGGACCCCTGCAAGCTTTCTCGAACTCAAGTTCACTCATAGGTCTTAACCCGGACCAGTCAAGATAAGCCTTAGTGTCCGACCAGTTTATATAAATACATGCAATGTGTTGACCGTCATCAACCTCATTGGGTATGCCGTTTTGGTTGAGATCGCAATAAAAAGTAATTGGGTCATTAGCTGGAATGGAGGCGTCGCAACGGATGGATGATCTGTGAACAGGTATTGGAGAGCCAAGAGAACCAGTCACTTCTATATTAACCATTACATATGTGTTGGTAACAGAAGACACACCTATGCTTAGATTCGCTTGAGTTCTGCTTTGTTGTTGGTCTCTTGTAAGGCAATTCAGAAAATCAACATATGCATGGTGAGGAATTTCGTGCTTCATCACATAAAAAGCATTGTAACCTTTCGGATAGGATGCAGGCGCAGGTCCTAGATTATCTCCCGTCTGCGAACCAACTACATAATTAAGATTGCCGGTAGAAGTACCAATAACAATTTCATCTTCGGATGAAACCTGATAAGGACTATCTGTGTTAGGATAGGTATAAAACCGTCCGGCTTCATTCCCCCCTGTTGTACTCCCCACCCAAAACGCACCTTCCGGTACATACACCATTTCCAGTCCGAATACTTTTACGTCAACTACATCGTCGTCGCCAATGCCGCTTGCGCCGTAATTCCAGCGGAGTTTAACCCCTGTTTTTGTAAATGCGCCGCTTCCATCAGCATCGCGATAGAAAAATGCGCCGACCAGATCAGATGGAACCTCAACCGTACTTCCCGCCGGTGCAATATGTCCCGAAGGACTAAGCATTACATGGTTCCATGTGCCACTGCCAATTCTGTATTTTGCAAAAACCCAGGCCGCATCATGGTTGTTGGGTGCAGTGCTGGTTCTCCAGGAATTTTCCCAACTGATGTCGAAACGGATGAATGCATAGTTTTCAGCAGCATTTTGTCCGGTAAGGCTGACATTTGATATGGTAAGGTTGTTGGAAATCAGTGCCAGTGGATTTGTAAAAAGCAAAATACCGATGAAAAGGATTTGCGAAAAAAGTAGTTTGCGTAACATAATCTGAATTTGATTTTCGTTTTTTATCCGTGAAGAATCATAACCTTTAATAAAGAGTTAAAACGGATAATTGTTTTATAGATATGGCAATTTTTTTTTGGATTTTGAAATATTATAAGCAATATCGGATTGCAGATTGACGGCAGTGGTCATGCATAGCCTGAAAAAATATAATCTGCATAGCACAAAGTTAGCTAAAGGAGATATAAATCCTGCCTTACAGCAGCAAGGGTTCACAATGGTATTTAATGTCACATTAGACCATGTATTAGTTGAGTATCAAATGCCAATCAAAGCAAAATACAGAGGAGAAATACTTTCAGTTTTCTGACCATGAAATATTGCGGTTTTTTTATCCCCACTTCTCTCCCTTTCGGGACACGAGGATCATACTTCTGTGTTTTTCAGAGGCTTGAATATTGCATAATTGGCAGATAGCTAGCGGGTTCTGTCTGGCGAATCGGAATTTGCCACAGGGGACGAATTACATGTACCCAAACTTCATAATTTGCTTTTATTACATGATTGGCGGCGAAAAATATAATGCCTGATTTTTTGTAAAAAATTAACCTGAATTTAATCTATGCATTTGCGTATTAAAGTTTATTCTATTAGTTTTGTAGAACCAAGGAGATTAAATCCCACTTACTCTTTCACTGATTCACTGATTCACTGATTTCCAATACTCCTGCTCTCCTGAATCTCATTGTTTACGTGCTTTTTATCAATTTAATTGCTGCATTGCGCCTGTTTCTTTGTAAAAAACAAACCAATATATTCACCAAATACCAAACATTATGAACCGAAATTTACACTTGCCGGTAAAACTGGCTTCTTTATTGATTCTGATTGCACTGTTGGTTATGCCGGGAGTGGGATGGGGGCAGACAGTTACTCTTGCCGGTTGGGATTTCAATGGCTTATCAGCTTATGGTCCTTCACCAATGGCACCTGCCAACTCAGCATCCAACCTGACAATAGCTGGCTTAACCAGAGGTTCTGGTATAACAACAACACCTACTGCTGCTGGAAGTGCCTGGGGTGGGAATGGAATGGTAGAAGCAACTGAGGCAAGTGCAATTACCGGAAATGATTTTATCTATTTTTCCATAGCAGCAAATACTGGATATACCGTATCCATTAATTCGATCAATGCATACAATGTAAGAAGATCTAGTACAGGACCCACCACTGGTCAGTGGCAATATCAAATTGGTAGCGGTTCATTTACCGACATTGGATCAGATATCACCTGGGGAAGTACTACTAGTTCTGCAGGAAATGCACAGGCGGTAATCAGTTTATCTGGTATTTCTGCATTACAGAATGTTGCAGCAGGAACAACGGTTACCTTTAGATGTATTCTGTGGAGTGGATCTGCTGCAGGAGGTACTTGGTATTTGAATAATTTCCAGACGGGCAACGACTTTGTTTTGGATGGAACAGTTTCTTCTGCAACCACCCCCACCCTCACCGTCACCCCCACTTCTCTCACCAATTTTACCTATGCTTTAGGTGCTGGTCCATCGGCTGAGCAGTCATTTGCCATTTCAGGGTCAAACCTTATCGCCAATGTATCTATTGATGCACCGTTAAATTATGAAATTTCTACCGGTACCGGGGGTGGCTTTACTGCAGCAGATCCTATCACCCTTTCACCTTCATCAGGCACCCTCAGTGAAACAACCATCTATGTCAGGCTTAAAGCTGGGCTGGTTATCGGAGATTATAACAGTGAAGTAATTACCGCAACTTCAACAGATGCCGATCCTAAAACAGTTACCTGCAGCGGCAATGTTTACGACCAGATTGACTGGTGTAATCTGCAGTGGCCGCTTTCAGGCGAGATCACACTTGGCGATGCTTATACTGCCTACGGACAGGTATGGATGCAAGGAGTTACTCTGACACCAGGTGCTACAACAGGTCTGCAGGCATGGTTGGGTTACAGCACCAGCAATACAAATCCCAATACCTGGACAAACTGGATCCCCGCGAGCTTTTCCAATCAGGTTGGAGAAAATGATGAATATCTTGCTGACCTGGGCGCAGCGCTTTCTGCTGCAGGGACCTACTATTATGCCTACCGATACCAATATAATTCCGCACCTTCTGTTTATGGCGATATCGGCGGGTTTTGGAATAACAACAGCGGAGTCCTGACAGTTAATCCACCTACTGCTCAGATTGACTGGTGCAACCTGCAATGGCCCGTATCAGGCTCTATTACTGCCGGAGGCACCTTTGAGGTTTATGCTCAGGTTTATGAACCAGGGGTAACCAACAGTGTTGGGCAAGGTGCAGGTATTTCTGCATGGATTGGATACAGCACAGCCAATACCGATCCTTCAACCTGGACCAACTGGGTTGTGGCATCATTTAACGGAGATGCAGGAAACAACGACGAGTATATGGCCAATATCGCTACCGGATTAGCGCCCGGTACCTACTATTATGCCAGCCGCTTTAAATACGGCCTGGCTGAACATGTTTATGGTGGCTATAGCTCAGGCGGTGGCGGATTCTGGGACAATTCTGAAAATGTTTCTGGTGTGCTTACCGTGAATGCACCTCCTATACCAAATGCCTGGATCAATGAATTCCACTATGATGATGATGGCACTGATGAGAATGAGTTTGTTGAAGTTGTTGTCGAAAATGCCTCCGGAGTCAACCTCTCAGAATTGAGAATACATCTCTATAATGGCAATGGTGGCGCTGTTTACGGTACATCATCTTTAAATACTTATATAGCGGGTGTTACATCAAACAATTTTACAATCTATAGCTTAGCTATTCCTGGAATTCAGAACGGAGCTCCAGACGGTTTTGCTTTAAGCTATTATAATATACTTGTCCCTGGCCAGTTTCTCAGTTATGAAGGCACTTTTGAAGCAACGGATGGACCAGCAATAGGTGTGACTTCAGTTGATATAGGAGTTTCTGAAAATGGAACCGGAGCAGCTACGAACTCCCTCCAACTCGGCGGAGCCGGAACTTCTTACAGTGCATTCTTCTGGCAGCCAGAAGCAAGCAATACCTTGGGATTTATAAATAACAATCAGTCATTTTTTGCATCTACAACATGGACAGGTGCAGGCGGTAATGGCTGGGAATTTCCAGCTCACTGGACAAACGGTGTTCCCGTGCCTGGTTCTATTGCCATTGTTCCTGTTGCTGCATTTATTCCTGCGATTGTTGGAAATGCCGCTTGTGGCTCACTTACCATAGATAACGGTGCTGGTTTGATCATCGGATCAACAGGTACGCTGACCGTTACAGGAAATATGACAACAGCCAACAATGTATATATCTACGACGGCGGTTCCCTAATCACCAACGGTACCGTCACCGGTACTGCCACCGTTCAGAAAAACATCAATGATGCCGATTTTCACCTGTTTACACTTCCGGTAAATCAGTCACTGCCCGCTTCGCCAACCTTTATAGGTTATTATGTTGACGATTACATTGAAGCCAACGGCGAATGGACACGACTGGTTGATGCCGACAATCTGCAGCCTCTGCGCGGTTACTCAATCGCCAACGAAAGCGGAGCCGTGAGCCTTGAGTTTTCAGGATCTCTGTTTACCGGAAATCAGTTATTCCCCGGCCTTTCATACACCCCGGCAGCAGGAGGTTATCTTTACGGATGGAATCTTGTGGGCAATCCTTTCCCTTCAGCCATTGATATGGATGTTGCAGCACTCACCTCAACAGGACTCAACGGTTTTGCGTATGTGTGGAACGGAAGTAACTACGTGTCTGGGCCGCTGTTAGGAGGTGTTGGAACACTTACCGATAATGTAATTCCTTCGGCACAGGGTTTCTTTGTTCGCACCGAAGCTGCCGGAGCAAGCCTTACCATTCCAAATACAGCAAGGGTTCACAGCAGTCAGGCATTTTACAAAAACAGCCAGACTTTTGAAAATACCATCATGCTTACCGCATCAGGCAATGGAGCCGAAGACCGCATGATGTTTGCCGTTAATCCGGAAGCAAGTGCCGGTTACGACAGCAATCTTGATGCGTACAAACTCTTTGGCAATGCAGATGCGCCGCAGCTTTACACCACTTTTGGTGAGCAGAACTACAGCATCAGTACCGTAGATGTCATTGAAGCTGATACAGAATTTCCGGTAATGTTTACGGCAGGTGCCGATGGAAATTACACCATCACCGCATCTTTCCCTGAGTCGTTTATGACGGGTTCTCCGATCAACCTCACCGATCTGCTCACCGGCCTGCGTCAGGATCTGCGTCAGAATCCGGTGTATGCTTTTAATGCTTCTGTTGGCGATGATGCAAACCGCTTTAAACTTTCGTTTGCTACTTTGGGAATCGGCGAACAGCCAGGCCTCAACATTGGTGTTTATGCTGTGGATGGTCAGATTCGTCTGCTGCTGCCCGAAGCAATGAAGGGCACAGTAAACATCACCAACCTTTCAGGACAGGCATTATACAGCCGCAACTTCAGCGCAAGCGGAGAGTTAGGCATTAATGCTTCATTCCCGGCAGGTGTGTATCTGGTAAGTGTGGTTACTGCACAAGGCACTGCAACCCGTAAAGTATTTGTAAACTAAAAAAATCGTAAATTGGCTCCGGATTTGACTCCGGGGCCATTTACCCAAAAACACAAAAGCATATGAAAAAGAGAATTATAACCCTTTCAGCAGTTATTTTACTGGCATTGGCTCCGGCAGCAACCATCTTTGCACAGCCCAATCCCGGTCAAAACTCAGGTAATACCCCTGTTGGTGGCGGACCCATAGGCGGAAATGCGCCCATTGGCAGTGGTATGGTGGTATTGCTTGCACTTGGCGCTGCTTACGCTGGTAAGAAAGCTTACAATGCGCAGTTGAAGAAGTAGCTTTTTTGATAGAGGCCTCGGGGAGAGTTTAGGACAAGGAGACTTGGGGACTTGGAGACAAGGGGACAAGGGGACAAGGAGACTTGGGGACAAGGAGACTTGGAGCTTAATTACTCGATTCGTTGGTTTTTTGCACCTTTTTAAAAACAAGAAGACCTGACAAGTTGAAAGAAAACTTGTCAGGTCATTTTATTACTCGTTTTGGTCGGGCTCGTCCCCTTGTCTCCCCGTCTCCTTGTCTCCTTGTCTCCTTGTCTCAATTCTCGGCTAAGCGGCATTTTAGCTGCTCTACTGCGTCTTTCTCCTTTCGGAAAAACCTACCAGCGCTCGGCTAAGCGGAATTTAGCTTCGCTGAGCTCGTCCGCTTAGGCGGCCTCGGTTGCAATTCCGCTTTGAACATCATTGAATTTGCAATTCAATATATTTCGCAAGCTGATCCGTGCCTTTAACAGCTTATTTGGATAATTGCAAATTATCCAGTGTATAGAGCGGCATTGCAAATGCCGCTCAGCTTCAACGTTGGTCTTTTCAGTTCACTTATTACTTGCTTCAGGCGTTTTCTGCGCCATTTATAAACAAGAAGACCTAACAAGTTGGTAGAAAACTTGTTAGGTCATTTTATTACTCGTTTTTCTCGGGCTCGTCCCCTTGTCTCCCCGTCTCCTTTTCTCCTTGTCCTAATTCTCCCCGTCTCCTTGTCTCCTCGTCTGCCAATCTGAAAACGAAACCACTAAATAATTTACTGTTTCTCAGAATGAGCAGCATAGGCCTTTTTCCCGGCGTAAGCCGCACCAAGCGCCAGCAGAATAGCCATTCCACTGCCAATCGGGGCGTTGCCTCCCGTTGGTGGCTGGTTACCTGTTGCGCCGTGTCCATCAGGTGGAGGTGGCGGAGGACCCTGGGCATTAACCTCTAACGTCCACATTAAACCAATAAACATCATTAATACAGGTAATAATCTAAGTGACTTTTTCATAACTCTTATCTTTTTCAATTCAAAAATTAAAGAACAACTTTGCGGCTTATGCGCGATGTTTCACCTTGAACAGCAACCACATATACCCCTTTCGGAAAGGTGGTGGCATCTATGGCCTCTATGCCTTTATCATGAGTGTACATTCTGGTCAGCATATTTCCGGAAACCGAATAAACAGTAATCTGCGAATTGGCAGCAGCTCCCACAACAAAAATGGTGTTTCCGTTTGAATAGACCAGTATTGACGATTGTGCCCCTGGCTCATCCATGCCCAGACTTCCGGCAGTAAGGCTGAAACGATTGATCGGATCGCCTTCTGATACATTGAAAGTGTAAACAGGATTTTGTGTCAGGTTTGTGGAGGTATTTTCTTTCAGATCGTTTAGATATACAACCATGCCGGTAATTCCGGAAAGATCAGCAGAGAATGTATGCTCTCCTGTACTTTTGTATTCAAATGAAACAGGAATGGAAACTGTTTCGCTGAATCCGGGTAAACCATTAATGGCCAGTTCGCTGTTGTCGCTGCCCCGGGTGTAAAGTTCGGGCGAAAGGGCATTGTAACTTCTGAGTTTATATGCATCAAAGTCACCGTCAAATTCTTCAGTAGCCCCGGAATGGAAATGTATAAACGCCTTATCGCTATACGCTACGTTGCCTGCAGTGATCGAAAAGCTGCCCTGAGTTGCAGTGGCAGATTTATAAAAGACGGTTTGTCCCAGATGGGTACGCGAAGCATTGGTTAGGTTTACTGTGCGGGTGCCGCTTGACTTTGCATGCACCATAAATCCCTGCATGGCAGGAATGTATTTTTGTCCATCACCAATGGTTACTCCATCAATCCCTATATAGTATCTGTATTTTTCCAGATTGTGATCACGATAGTACAGGGCTGCATCAACACCACTGCCGAGGCCTGAGTTATTCCTTACATAATCCCAGTCAATGGCTGAAGGGTAAGGATTGCCAAGCAGGTTCCATCCGTTGCCCATATCGGCAGTATAAGTAAGGTTGAGGGTAACATCAGCGGCATTCAGGTTTCCGGCAAACACTTTGGTTTCATCCTGGGGATAAGAAACCAGATATCCCTTTCCAACAACAAAGTTTGATTCAAAAGAAGGGTTCCAGGTTGCAACACCGGCTTTGGTATTGATCCACATATTGCTGACCTCGTCAAAAGCGTAAAAATCATGGCCTTCGGTTGGTGCATTGGTCACAAACTCCGGGCGTATTGCCTGTGTTGTAACAGGAGATGACAGTAGATGAAACCTAAGATCAGGTACTTCAATGTATTTGGTGAGGTAGCGCTTCACGGTTGCATTAACCCCAACAGTTGTGTTTATAAGTGAACCTGTCCCGGAAGCATTTGATTCAATAACGAGTCCGGCATTTCCAACATAATTTAAAAGAGCTCCGTTTACAGTCAAGGCTTTACCTGCTGCAATGGTAACCGAACCTCCGGTATTGATGCTGAGGTTGTTACAAACAGCAGGGCTGGCAAGATCGGCATCAACAGTAACAGCACCAGCAATGGCTACATTTTGCCCGCTGGTCGGAACACCTGATGGGCTCCAGTTTCCTGAAACGCTCCAGTTTGAAAAAGATGCACCTGTCCATGATTTATCGGCGGTGGTAAAAGAAACTTCTTCACCGTAAGTTGTGCCCAATGAGGTGGTGGCATATGCCCGGACATAGTAAATCTGTCCTATGGCTAAACCTGTGATATTGAAAGAATATGAGCCGGTGGTGTTTCCTGATCCCAAAGTAGTTATTGAGTTGGAAGTTGTGGGTGATGATGTTGTTGCATAACAATGCCCATGTTGTATGATAGCCTGGTTGCCCAATTCCACCATATTCGCATTGAAAGTGGCGGTGGTGGACATAACCTGTGTTACCGGCTGAGTAATAATTACCGGATGATTGATAACTGCAGGCCTTAAGGTTGGATATCCATTGTTAGCACCTGAAGCAATAGCCCAGATATCGGTAAAATTCCAGGTTATGTAATTTGCTTGCGTAATCATTTGTGCGGTGGTCTTTCCGAAACCACCGGCGCTGGTGGCTTGTAAGGATGTTTGTGTATCCCAGTAAGAATCAGTAACCACGCCAACGTTTCCGCCACCTGTAGTCTGCAGATTTCCGACAAGTCCGCCTACCTTGGTGACCGGGCCGGTCGCAGTAACTGGGCCAGTCGCATAACAGCGGATAATATTTCCTCTGAGGTCGGTACAACCGGCATATCCGCCTACTCTTTCAACTGCTTTTCCACTGGAATTTACAGTAACTGAACCTCTTGCATAGGAATCAATGGAATTGCCTTTTTGGTTACAGCCAACCAGGCCTCCGATTTTTTGATTGTCGGTGCCACTGTTTGAAAAAACAACACTATTGGTTGAATAACATTTGTAAATCACGGGATTGTTGGTTCCTCCGGGTGTTTCCTGAAAGCTGTTGTTGGCGCCCACCAGTCCTCCGGTAGCTGCATCGCCGGTTACAGTACCGCCGGTGGCATAACAATCTTTAATCAATGTATTTGCATTGCCTACAACCCTGCCGACCAGTGCACCGGTTCCTCTTGCTCCATAAACTGTGGCACTGATTACGCCAAGGTTCTTGATGGTTGTGGCATCGGAGGAAGAACCGGTGTGACCGATGTAGCCAAACAATCCAACATTCCCGGTTCCGGGACGATTGATGTAAAGCCCGGTAATGGTTTTCCCATTGCCATCGTAATGGCCACTGAATTTGGTGACACTGCCAATGGGCGTCCAGCCGGCTCCACTGAACCATGATGAGGTGGAGGAAGCAACAATATCTGCTGTCTGAATAAAATAAAACCCGGTGTAATGTGTTCCGGCATTTACCTGCGTTGCCAGCCAGTAAAGATTTTCAAGAGTGGCGATCTGGTAGGGGTTGGCCGAAGAACCATTGCCTGATGTTGGGGCAGTTGCTGTTTGAGAAAATGCATTCATCGTAACGAATGCCGCGAGGAGTAATGTAAATATTTTATTCATAGATTAGAGTTAATTGTTCCGTAAAATTAGTTACCTGCAAAACCAGCGATCATCTTTCAGACAAAAATCCGGAAGAGAAAAACAGCAGTAAGAGCTAAATGGTATTGTATAAATGATAAAAAAAGAGAAAAGTAACTTTTAATGAATAAGTTGTAAATTTATTTTACTATCACTGATTGCTGCGCCCATGCCAGCGGTTTTTGCAATAATCCGTTCAGGTTTTCTTATTTCCAACCTGTAAGGTTTAAAACGCCTACCTTTCGGAAATAGCCTTCAAGGTTTTCTTACTTCCAACGTCCCGGATAAAACCTTAAACGTCCCGGATAAAACCTTCCAGGTTGAAAGAAAACCTGGAAGGTTATCCGGTAAAAAACCTGGAAGGTTATCCGGTAAAAAACCTGGAAGGTTATCCGGTAAAAAACCTGGAAGGTTATCCGGTAAAAACAAGAAGACCTGACAAGTTGAAAAGAAAACTTGTTAGGTCACTTTATTACTTGCTTCAGGCGTTTTCTGCGCCATTTAAAAACAAGAAGACCTGACAAGTTGAAAAGAAAACTCGGCTAAGCGGCATTTTAGCTGCGCTACTGCGTCTTTCTCCTTTCGGAAAAACCTACCAGCGTTCGGCTAAGCGGAATTTGCAATTCCGCTTTGAACATCATTGAATTTGCAATTCAATATATTTCGCGAGCTGATCCGTGCCTTTAACAGCTTATTTGGATAATTGCAAATTATCCAGTGTTCAGAGCGGCATTGCAAATGCCGCTCAGCTTCAGCGCTGGTCTTTTCAGGTCACCTATTACTTGCTTCAGGCGTTTTCTGCGCCATTTAAAAACAAGAAGACCTGACAAGTTGAAAAGAAAACTTGTTAGGTCACTTATTACTTGCTTCAGGCGTTTTCTTCGCCATATAAAAACAAAAAGACCTAACAAGTTGGTAGAAAACTTGTCAGGTCACTTTATTACTCGTTTCGGTCGGGCTCGTCCCCTTGTCTCCCCGTCTCCTTGTCTCCTTGTCTCAATTCTCCCTTTCTCCTTGTCTCAACTCCCCTTGTCTCCCCGTCTCCTTGTCTCCTTGTCCTAATTCTCCCCGTCTCCTTGTCTCCTTGTCCTAATTCTCCCCGTCTCCTTGTCTCCTTGTCCTAATTCTCCCCGTCTCCTTGTCTTAATCCCGGAACACCTGCGCATCATAGGCCTTCTTCCCGGCGTAAGCCGCCCCAAGCACCAGCAAAATTGCCATTCCGCTGCCAATCGGGGCATTGCCTCCTGTTGGTGGTTGATTTCCTGTGGCACCATGCCCGTCAGGTGGTGGTGGCGGAGGACCCTGGGCTGAGGTTTCCTGTACCATAAATGTCAACAATAAACTAACCACAAGAACGGGAATCAATTTCATTATTCTTTTCATATCTGCTTGATTTTAATGCAATTAATCAATTATTATAACACCACTTTCCGGCTGATCTGTTTTCCGCCGGCAATCAAACTCACAACATACACTCCCTTTGGCAGTTTCTCTGCATTCAGGGTGGTGAGACCGCTGCCTGTTGCCTCGGTACGCATCAACACCTGTCCGGTAATGGAAGTAAGGGTGATGGTGGAGTTGGCGGGGGCGTTGGAGATAAAAATTGAACGCTGGTTGCCATAAATACTAATCTTATCAGATTCTGGCTGATCCTCAATGCCAACCATGCTGAAGTTCAGCATAAAGCGGTTCGGTTCATCCCCTTCTTCAGAGGTAAACAAGTAAGGTTGACCATCAGTCAGGTTAGCAACAGCGCCAGTTTTGAGATCAGTAAGGTAAATTTCCCGGCCGGGTATATTGTGCTCTGTATTGAGCTCAATTGAAAATTCCTGAGCATTATTTTTTACAAAGCCAAGATTGATAATCTTGTTTTCAAGTTCGGGAAGCGTATTCAATGAAACATACTGACTTTCAACAACCGAATAAAACATTGGCGCATAACCACTCATAAATTGAGCGTCATAGTCTGTATCAAAGCCATCTGTTGCATTAGGATCAATCCGGATTATGCTTTCCTGAGCACTGTTGCCTTCAATATCACGGGCAGTAAGAATTATATAACCACTTGATGTCCCTGATTTAAGCCAGTTCAGGGAATTATGAGTACGGGCCTCCAAAGGAATGGTAAGCGTGTTGGAAACTTCGGTTGCGTTCACCCAGAACCCATTGGCAGAAGGGATTGTATTCGAGTAATCGTTTGTAACATCTTTATATGCCTTATATGCTTCAACCCATACTTTAGCAGAACTCAAAAAACCGGTTTTTACCCAGTTTGCATTGCTCCAATCTATTGCACTTGAAAAGGGGTTTCCCACCAGATGCCATCCGGAATAATTACCAGAAGTGATGCTGAGGTTATTTTTAGTGACGGCTGCATTGTTAAGTGCGCCAACAAATGTTTTGGTTCCAGTTTGCTGATATGCTGCCATATAACCTTGGCCAACATTAAAATTATTGCCCCCATTCCAGGTACTGAAGCCAGCATCTTTATGGTTCATCCATAAGTTGCCAGATTCATTCCATCCATAAAAGTCGTAGTTGTTGTCCACTCCGGTTGGTGACCAGCTTCCTGAAATAGATTGAGCAGCAACCGGTGAGCTGATCAAGTGCCAGCCATCGTCGCCTTCTCCCCAGGTAGCTGCGGCAATGTAGCGCTCTACAGTAACGTCTCCAGATACTATTCCATTGACAATAAGAGAACCAGAACCAGTCAACGAAGATTTTATAGTAAAACTATTGCCCCCGTCAATTGTTAGATTGTTCACAGTAAGTATTTCATCATCAGCTAATTCGATATTACCATTAATTTTAACATCCAACAAGGACGTAATTGCAGATGGATCAATAGTAGAGATTTTAAAATTATTGTAAAAAGGTTCGTAATTTCCATTATCTCCAATTCCATTTCGTTCTGTATAGACAGCGAATCCAACTGGACTGGAAGATATAGTTCGTTCGTGTGTTGTTGTTATACCATCTATTGTTACATAAATTGTAAGATTATTATTAGCACCTCCGTTCCATAAAAACTGCAGTCTTACATTCTTATTAAATATATCAGACGCCAATACACCATCGGTTGCGTTCAAAGCATTTGATCCGGCGTGTTCAACATTAAACAAAAAAACATTACCATCTCCTCCAAATAAATTCAGCCCTCTTTTTCCTCCATTCCAAGAGAAGGACATATTAACAGAAAATATCTCTCCGACATTTAGTCCTCTTGTTGAATTATCCTTATCAACAAAAAGCCTTTTGGCTATAGCATATGCCGTATTATTAGAAGCATTGGCATATAAACCGAACACTTTTCCTTCTGTTGCAATAGATTGCCTGCCATTTTGCGTTGGATCACTACCAATATAGTATCCGGCGAAAATATTGGTTCCATTATTATTGTTAGCAGTAAGATCCCAGTTAGAAAACCCAAACCCTTGATTCGAACCATTTGTCCAGGTTGTATAATTCGACGCATCATCCTCAGCAGTGATATACTGAGAGAATGAAGTTAAGGTGAAGATTAATAAAAGGGAAAGGGAGAGTAGCGCTCTTTTCATAAACAAAGTTTTAGATTTAGTTAACTTTAACCCACAAAATTACCAAAAACAAATTCAATAAACAACATGTGTATCAAAAAGTTGACGAACAAATGACAGATTTTTAAAAAACTGCATTTGTTTCAATGGAACGTCAGTCTTTTGATAATACCTGTGTTGCGTTTCAGTTGCTCTTTAGCCCTAGTTGAACCGTAGTTGAACCGTATTTATACGGTTCAACTACGGTTAAAGTACGGTTTAACTCAAAGCAAAGCCTTGCTTGATGCCAATTTATTAGCGTTTCATAAACTTAGCCCCGAATCTTTGCTTGCCCTGCATACCCCTGACGTCGCTTGAATTCGTTCGCTTTCTGTGCCATATCAGAAAAAGAAGACCTAACAAGTTGGAAGAAGAAAACTTGTTAGGTCAATTTGTTCCCCGAATTAAAAATTAAGTTCGCTTTCTTCGCCATAATAATACAAGAAGACCTCACAAGTTGGAAGAAAACTTGGTAGGTCTGCATACCCCTGACAGGGTTTTCCTACCTGATAAGAGATTCGCGTGTATTTGACTGGGAGCCTGTTTTGAAAGGGCTCGTAACCCTGTCAGGGGTCATCGGAATCCGATCGTTATCTTCGCCATAATAATACAAGAAGACCTCACAAGTTGAAAGAAAACTTGTTAGGTCAATTTGTTATTCGAAATTGCTTGTCTCGGGAGCGCGAAGCGATAACGAGAGAAATTCGACTCCGACTCCCACACAACCCCTGACAGGGTTTTCCTACCTGATAAGAAGTTCGCGTGTATTTGACTGGCAGCCTGTTTTGAAAGGGCTCGTAACCCTGTCAGGGGTCATCAGGATTCAGTCTCTCTCTTTGCCATAATAATACAAGAAGACCTAACAAGTTGGAAGAAAACTTGTTAGGTCAATTTTTCATTGGAAATTGCTTGTCTCGGGAGCGCGAAGCGATAACGAGAGAAATTAGAAATTAGAAATTGAAATTTCAACCTTCCCGTTTCACAAACTTAGCCCCAAAACTTTGCCTGCCATCGTCGAACTTCAACAGGTAAATGCCAGGTTTCAGTGCGCTGATGTTCAGGGTTTCGGTGAGGCTGCGCATCTGCAACTGCTGCTGCAGACTTCCATCGGCACTGTAAACACTGACAAAATAAAGTCGGGAAGTACTGATGTTTACAAAATCTGTCGCCGGGTTTGGCCATACTTTCACCGCTTTGGCCGGATCAATTTCGTCCACACCAATGTTTGACTGCATCTGCATTTTTACGGTGATGTTCAGATCGGCATTTACCGCAAGCAACTGATTGTTGGGCTTATAACCGGCTTTGCTTACCTGAAGCAGTGCCGGAGAAAGTGCAGCGGTGTAAACTGCTGTTCCGGCAGGGCTGCTGTACTGATATCCGGAGCCCTGCAAACTGACCATAGCAGAGTCAATCACAGCGCCGGTTACTGAATCGGTGACCGTAACTTGTACATAATAATACGGACGCGGCAGCTGCACACTGGTAAATACCTTAAAGTCACCGGGACCGAAGTTGAAGGTATGGCCTGAGGGATCGCTGATATTTACCGCTTCACCGGTAAAATAGTTGTACCAGGTTCCGGCATTGGGGAAACCCGGCGCCATATCGAAGGCATTCACACCCATATTCGCGGAAATCACAACATTCATGCTGGGGTGCGAAATCCAGATGCGCTTGCCGTATCCCGAAAGGTCGCCGCTGAATGATCCCATACGGAATGCATCACTTTTGCGCAGCGCGGCCATGCCTGAGTACGTACGATAAAGTTCCTGACGATCAGGCTGATTGAAATAATCCCATCGTGGCGGCTTGTTGGCAAGTCGGTCACCACCGAAAAAGATGCTGTAATCGTACCCGAGCTCCCCGAACTGCCATATCATTTTCGGGCCGGGTATGCCCATAAATAACACCGCTGCCTGTCGCAGATGATTGACCGATGTGAGGGTATCCTTGATGTTGTAACCCGCCGATGCATTGCCATAGGACAGGTTTTCAAACATCAGCCGCTCTTCGTCGTGATTTTCCATGTAGTCGATCAGGTTGGGATAAGTATATCCGCGGTTCGCGTGATAGGCCCACGAAATATCAGAATTCTCCTGCCAGCCCATGCCCACCTGTTTGTAACGCTGATGCATGGCACTCCACATCAGCATACCGGTATTGGCCAGCACCACTTCTTCGTCATTCACTCCGAGGTGCTCCAGAATGACATAAGCATCCGGATTTACCGATTTTATGTGGTTGTAATAATCGGTGAGTATGTTCACCCGACTCTGATCGTAAGCACTCCACGCGCCGATATCCTCGCCGGAATTGGTCTGCGTAAGCCCCTTTGAAAGATCGAGGCGAAAGCCATCAACCTTGAACTCATTCAGCCAGTAAGCAAACACATCTTTGATAAACTGCCGCGTGTAGGTACTTTCGTGATTAAAATCGTAGCCAATGCTGTAAGGATGTGTGGCCTGCTGATTGAACCATGGGTTGGATGCTGTGGTTTGCCCGCTTCCGGTGCCGGCATCGAAATACATCTGCACCATAGGATTGAGGCCGTAAGCGTGATTGGTCACAATGTCGAGGATAACTGCCATATCGCGTTTGTGACATTCATCTATAAACTGTTTGTAAGATATCTCCGTTCCATAGAATTTGTCGGTGGCAAAGAAGAAGTTGGGTGCATATCCCCAGCTTTCGTTTCCGTCGAATTCCATCACCGGCATCAGCTCAATGGCGTTTATGCCGAGGCTTTTCAGATAATCGAGCTTTGTTTCCACTTCAGCCAGACTTCTGGTTTCCACAAAATCGCGCACCAGCAATTCATAGATAAACAAATCGCTTTGTGTGGCATGAACTGCCGGTGGTGTAAAGTCAGGATACTGCCAGACGTAAGGCGTTTTGTTGGTTTGAAAAACGCTGACCACGCCGGTGGTTTTGTCGAAAGGATATTGTTTAAGTCCGGGATAGGTGGTTGAAGGTATCCAGCGATCGTTCCACGGATCGAGGATTTTTTCTGTGTAAGCATCGGCAATTTTGAGATTGCCATCGATAAAGTATTGATAAGCATACTCCTTGCCTGATTGAATTCCCTCAAGGGTAACCCAATGATGCTTTCCATCGGGTGTGCGTTTCATGTAGTTGTCATCGTTTGGCAGCCAGTCGCTGTATTCGCCGATGGCAAAGGCAAACTGTTTCTGTGCAGGAGGGTCGTGAAGCACCAGCGTTACCGTATTGTTATCGATGTAGTTCACGCCGTTTTTCATTCCTTCCGGAAGGGCTTCCACCGCAACCGGACCGCGCAGGTATATCTGCACCGAATCGCGGACAAATCGCCCCGATCCTGTTGCCACAGCTTTCAGCCAGTAAGCGCCCGGTTCCATTCCCTGAAGCACAAGCGGCCAGGCAAGTGAACTTCCCTGTACGGTAAGTAACAAATCATCATCAAGATAAAGGCTCAGCTGCTGATTTTCAAGCGCTTCGGCACACACCATAAGCACTGAGTTCGGACTTGCCAAAGGTTCACGGCGCGTTGGGTTTATGATCTTTACGTTGATGGACAAGGGATATACGTAAAGCAGAATATCTGACCCATCGGCATTTTTCTGCTCCAGATAATAACCGCCGGGCTGCTCCACATCGCTGCGGAATACAAATGCCATGTAATGAATCGCTTCGGAAGCAGGTACACCATAATATTCGCGGATATTATCAAGTGTGATGCTGTAAAGATTGTCGTCGATGCGGGTCATTTTTGTTTCGGGTGTGTTTTCACCCCATTCGGTTTTTACGTATTTCCAATCGGTGGAATTCTGGCTCAGGTTGGTGATAACACCGGTGTGGGCATAGATATCGCCTTCATAATCAAACAGTCCGCCATTGCCGAAAGCCGCGTTGAAATATACCGTTACCGGGAGGTTGTGCTGCGGAAAGGGTGGCTCGCTGCTCACCAGACTCAGGGTGGGGCTGCACTCAAATACCTGATCAACTGTGTAACTGAAATTTTGTCCGTTGTTGTTGGCCATACGCAGACTAATCAGGTCGAAGTCGTCCACCGGATTCACCATCACTGAACTAAAAATATAATAAGTAACTTCGGTTTGCGACACCTGCGGTGGGATTCCTGCCAGCAAGCTGTTTTCGCTTTTATTCATGTACACCACAGTGGATGTGAGCCAGTCATCGGTTGAATAACGCAGGTAGAAATGCTCTTCGGGCGATGGCACTGCACTGAGAGTGGCGCTTACCTCCACTATATCCACACTGCTCACCACCACCGGATTTTGCAAAACATTGTCAATGCTGACCGGCTCTGCAGTGGTTTCCATAAAGATTACACTGGAATTTGCATATCCCAGGTCTTCAAACACCACAGTGTACCACCGGTTCTGCACCAGACTGATGTTGTTGTCGGGATCAGAGGGGGTGCCGTAAATAAGGTTCTGCTGGCTGTTGACCGTCATCGACACATTCCCGGCCCATTGATTTCCCCATGGATTCCCAAACGATGTACTCACGAACTTAAAGGCATCAAAACCCTGATTTCCTGTGTATTGAAAAGTGGTAGTCCAGCGGGGCGTTCCTTCATTCTGCTTCTGCAGATCGAAAGGTCCACCCATGTTGGGGTCATTCACCCAGTTGTTCCAGGTTCCGGGCATTCTCAGGCCATCGGGCTGGTAGATTTGGGGGAAGGCGGGGAGCCCGGTCATCAGGAATAAAGACAAGGTCGCAAGAAGATACTTGAGTTGTTTCATATTCAGCATTTCGATTGGTTTTAAGTTGTGATGTTTTTGATAGAACCTTCCAGGTTTTCTTACTTTCAACCTGGAAGGTTTTGAATGCCTGCCGTTCGATATAACCTTCCAGGTTTTCACCTTTCCAGATGTCCGGATGAAACCTTCCAGGTTGAAAGAAAACCTGGAAGGTTATCCGGGTTAAAACCTTCCAGGTTTTCTTACTTCCAACCTGGAAGGTTTAAGATGCCTGCGCGTCCGGCAAAAACCTTTCAGGCGTCCTTCTTTCCATTCACCGGATAAAACCTTCCAGGTTGAAAGAAAACCTGGAAGGTTATCCGGTTTAAGATACCTGCGCGTCGGGATGAAACCTTTCAGGTTAAAAGAAAACCTGGAAGGTTATCCGATCATAATTCATTCTAGCTCCTGTTGCATTTCAACATACATTTCTCTCTTTTGAAATTGTTCTTGAAAAGTAATAAAATTCTCCAGGCCATCAAACAACTGAAGAGGAAAAGATTCACTAATCAATGGTTTTGTGTCACTGGTGTATTCGTGAATTGAAGAATAAGGATACTCCCTGAAATTGCTGCAAACTTTATGATGCACAGGATTGCAATGTACATATGAAATCAGATTTCGGAAATACACATCTTCTGAAATCAATTTTCGTTCAAAGTTCTTTTCAAAAAGACTTCCTGTTCGTCCGGTAAAGTTATTGATTGCCCTTGTATAAGCGTTAAACATATTTGAAAAAGCCTGAAACGGCCTCTTCTTGAAATTATCCGGCAAATTCGCTTCATCCTTAATCCTCAAAACAAAATGAAAATGATTGTTCATCAGGCAATAGGCATAAATTTCGGAGATCGGCAATAAATGCCTTTTTACGAGGAAAAGAAAGTAATCATAGTTGCCAGCATCTGGAAATACAATATCGCTGTTATTTCCCCGGTTGTAAATGTGGTATGTAAAACCTGCTGTTAAAGCTTCATATTTCATGATGTGGTTGTTGGTTTCGTTCTCTTTCGATTGAAACCTTCCAGGTTTTCTTGTTTCCAACCTGGAAGGTTTTGAATGCTTATGCGTCCGGATGAAACCTTTCAGGTTAAAAGAAAACCTGGAAGGTTATCCGGTTTAAGATGCCTGCAAGTCGGAAATGACCTTCCAGGTTTTCACCTTTCCAAATGTCCGGTTAAAAACCTTTCGGGCGTCCTTCTTTCCATTCACCGGATGAAACCTTCCAGGTTGAAAGAAAACCTGGAAGGTTATCCGGTTTAAGATGCCTGCAAGTCGGGATAAAACCTTCCAGGCTAAAAGAAAACCCGGAAGGTTATCCGATACATGTTTCCACCATCATTCTTTCGCCAGCTTCCTCAAAAACACCTTTTCACCAACAATGATCTTAATCAGATAAATTCCGCTTTCGAGCCCTGAGAGATCTACCACCTGAATTTCGCGGGCTGCCGGGTTGTCAAGTATGATCCTGCCACTGACATCAAGCAACTGATAGGCGGTTAGCCCCGGAATTTCAAGATTGAGCAGGTTTTTGGCCGGATTCGGATATACACGTGAACCATACGGAAGTGCCGGCGAATTGGTGACCATGGTGGTGTAACTCACTGTTCCTGTAATTTCTCCGAGCTCACTCAGCGTCATCGCCGGATTGGCACCCTCAATCAGCCAGAGACCGTATTGACTGCCATCGTCTTCTATTGCACCCCATTCGTAAGTGCCGGGCAGCAGGTCGAGGGTCAGTGTCCAGGTGTGGTTGTCGGGAATCATGGCTATGGTATCCCAGGTTGTCATTTCACCTTTTAGCTTGATATTATCGTGCGATTCGGTGCCATCGATTATGGTAAACATAACCGGAAATGTTTGCTGTGGCTCACTGACAGTCAGTACTCCTGAAACATTTTCAGTGCCATTCCAGAAACCACCGCCGGCTGCTGAGAAACCACCATAAACATAGGTTCCGCCATCGTACCTGAACCGGCTGGCATAATAATAGGTTCCTGCAGCTGTAAATTCGGGGCCGAGGTTCAGCATAAACTCATCATTGTTGCCCGATGGCGCATTGTAAGGTGCTGCTACCCAGTTGGTCCATGCTGAAGGATTGGTATTTGAAGTACTGTATCCTATCCATGCTTCAAGTCCGGGGGTTGCGGTTGACTGACCGGTTAATCCTTCAATATAAGCCTGAGCATACACATCAAAATCACCGCCAATGGTTATTTCACCGCTTCCGGGAAATTGCAGGTTTGCCCACTCAATTTCAGGATCGGGAGCGATACCTTCAACAGTAAGCACTCCTGAAATATTTTCGGTTCCATCCCAGAAACCACCTCCTGTTGCGGAATAACCTCCGTAATAGTACTCGCCGGTATTCAACCTGAAACGGCTGGCATAATAATATGTACCTTCTGAAGTAAGGTACTGACCGAGATTTGTCATATATTCATCGTTATTCCCAACGGGGCCGTTGAATGTTGCCGGAAACCAGTTTGTCCAGCCGGTAGGGTTTGTATTTGAGGCGCTGTAACCTATCCACGCCGAAACTCCCGGCGCAGGGCTTGCTTGTCCGGTAACGCCTTCGATATATGCCTGTGCAAAAACATCGAGGTTTTCGCCCGGCTCAATGGTAGCGCTTCCGGGGAACTGCAGATTCACCCAGTCAAAATCGGGATCAGGAATGGGATCGGTGACTGTAAGCACACCCGATACGTTTGTTGTACCATTCCAGGGTCCACCCCCTGAAGCTGAAAACCCTCCATAAACATAAGGCCCTTCATTGTAGGCAAATCGTGTGGCATAGTAGTATGTGCCGGCTGAGCCAATTGAAAGGCCTAAATCTCCGATAAATTCATCGTTATTTCCTGCCGGACCCAGGTATTGGGCAACTGTCCATACAGACCAGCCTGTCCATGTTGCCGGATCTGTATTCTCGGCGTTGTAACCAATCCAGGCATTCAATCCCGGCGTCTGGGTTGGCTGTCCGGTAAGATCTTCAATGTAGGCTCTGCCATAAATATTGAAAGTCTGAAACAACTCCATTTGACCAGATGCAGGGCCTTGCAGATTCTGCCAGGTAATTTCAGCATCCGGACCCGGAACTGTATAGTTGTAATTGGCACCGCCATTATTTAAAAAGTGAATGGTATAAAGATCATAATCTGTGGTGGGTGAACTTATGGTTGAAGTAAATGCATAGCATGAAACCTCAGTTCCGGCAGGATAACCCGGAATATCAACATAGCCATGGGCGCCTGCCATAGGAACTTCCAATGCGACAGAGGTAGCCCATGCATCCGTGGTATAACGCAGATATACTTTTTCTTCGGCAGATTTTGGTGCATTGGTAGAAACTCCGACATTCACCGGCACATTTTCAATAATTCCGGTTGGCAGTGAACAGGCGATAATCAGAACAGGTTCAGCACTTGTTGCCATAAAGATGGCTCTGGAATCGACGTATCCCAGATCTTCCCAGTTCATGGTGTACCAATTGCCATTGACAAGGGTAATGTTATTGTCGGCGCCGGTGTTGAAGGTGTAGCTTTGCAATGTATTCATGGCTACAGTAGCCCCCGCCCATTTATTGGCAAAATAATTTGAAGATGGACCACTGGTAAATAGCCAGTTGTATGAACCTCCGACAAGATCAGCGCCGGAAGCATTTACACTGAAAATGGTTTGCCAACGTGTTTGCCCTGTTGAGATTTTGGTGAGCAATCCGCCTGCCGACTGATTGGGATTTGCTAATACCGGATTAACCGGAGGATTTGTCCATCCGTCCCATGCGCCGGGCATATTCAGGCCTTCCGGCTCATAAATCTGTGCTGAAAGCCTGCTGTTGCCTGCCAGCAAGAAAGCAAACACCAATAGAATGCTTGCAAGTAGAACCTTTGGTAGTCTTGATTTCATAGTGTTTTGGTTGTTGGTTTATGACAGAATTGAGGAAATTAAAAAGCAAAGAATTCTGATGGGGCAGCAACGGTAAAAAGCAGGAGCAAGACAAGTTTAGCAAATTTAGTAAAAAACAAATGACGTCAGAAATCAAAAAGAGTTGTGAGGGGTAGATATTGAAAATTCGCTAAACCACGCGTCAGGGGACGCTCGGGAGCGGAGATATTGAAAATTCGCTAAACCACGCGTCAGGGGACGCGCGGGAGCGGTATGGGTGGTGCTAAGCCACGCGTCGGGGGACGCGCGGGAGCGGGGATATTGAAAATTCGCTAAGCCACGCGTCAGGGGACGCGCGGGAGCGGTATGGGTAGATATTGAAAATTCGCTAAACCACGCGTCAGGGGACGCGCGGGAGCGGGGATATTGAAAATTCGCTAAGCCACGCGTCAGGGGACGCGCGGGAGCGGACGCGCGGGAGCGGGGATATTGAAAATTCGCTAAGCCACGCGTCAGGGGACGCGCGGGAGCGGTATTGGTAGATATTAAAAATTCGCTAAGCCACGCGTCAGCGGACGCGCGGGAGCGGACGCGCGGGAGCGGTATGGGAAAGAATATTATTACATCGAAATATTTGCACGAAATGACATAGATAATGAACTAATTTTTATAAGTTTGCCCCGCATCGGGAAGTACCCGCAGTGCAATAAAATCAAGGAGATTATGAGTAAATTTATTGGAATCAGGCACGAAGACAAGTACGTTATGGAACGGCGCGCACCGCTTACCCCGCGCCATGTGGAACGATTGATCAAAGGCAAACAACTCGATATTGTTGTTCAGACTTCCCCGAAAAGGGTTTTTACTGATCAGGAATACATTAAAGCCGGAGCACGTATTGCCGACAATCTTGGCGACTGCTCGGTAATTCTTGGCGTAAAAGAGATGCCTGTCAGCTTTTTTGAACCGGAGAAAACCTATGTTTTCTTTTCGCATGTCATTAAAGGACAATCATACAATATGCCCATGCTCAAACGCATGATGGAACTGGGTTGTAACCTTATCGATTATGAAAAAATCGTTGACGAACAAGGTCGCCGCCTGATTTTCTTTGGCCGTTATGCTGGCCTTGCCGGGATGATCAACTCTTTGTGGTCGCTGGGTCTCAGACTGAAAGAATCCGGTTTTGAAACCCCTTTCCTTAAAATTACTCAGGCCCACCATTACGCTTCTCTCGAAGAAGCCAGAAAAGTTATTTCAGAAGTTGGTCAGGAAATTGCCGAAAAAGGTTTACCCGCTGAGCTTCGGCCATTTACTGTCGGTTTTACCGGATATGGCAATGTATCGCAAGGCGCGCAGGAAATTCTGGGATTACTTCCCGTAAAGGAAATTTCACCCGAAAAGCTGCTTGAACTCACCGAAAGAGGCCACGCACCCAACAACCTGATTTACAAAGTCATTTTCAAGGAAGAACATCTTTCGGCGCACAACGATGGCCGCAGTTTCGATCTTCATGATTATTACACACATCCCGAAAACTACCACAGCATTTTCGAAAAATACATTCCACACCTTTCAGTGCTTATGAACTGTATGTATTGGGATGCACGCTATCCAAGGCTGATCACCAAAGATTATCTGGAAAAAGTATTTGCTGAAGGAAGACCAAAACTTACCGTTATCGGTGATGTTACCTGCGATCCCGATGGCAGCATAGAAATCACCCACAAAGGCACCGAGATTGAAGACCCGATTTTTGTTTACAATCCGGTAACCCGCAAACCTGTAATGGGCCACAAAGGCGAAGGAATGCTGGTAATGGCGGTTGATATTCTGCCAAGTGAACTGCCCCGCGATGCAAGCAATGGTTTTGCCGATGCACTGGTGAATTTTGTGAAACCCATTTCAGACTGCGATTTCAGCGAACCTTTTGAAGATCTGGATATTCCGAGAGCCATTAAAAAAGCACTTATTCTGCACAATGGCGAACTGACACACGATTTTCAGTACATTAAGGAGTATCTGTAATCTGAAAAAATGCTTGCTGTTTTGAAACAAAATACAACAATGTCGTATAGTCCTTCGACTCCGCTACCAATGACAGATTGTTCGTCCGATCCTTCGACTCCGCTCAGGATGACTTCGTATTCAATTGATAATAAATTTATTAAAGTGGTAAAACGCTCCTACAACACCGATGTCACACTGAGCGGAGTCGAAGTGCTTAAACGCTTGATTTAACTGTCATCTCCGCATTATGCTCAAATATTTTTTGAGTTACAACTCAGGATGACATTGTAAATAATTGATTGTGAGTTCAATAAAAAGAAACAACGCTAACCAAACACGAATGTCACACTGAGCGGAGTCGAAGTGCTTTTGACGCTAAAATAATCTGGTTTATAACAGTCAGTCTGAGTTCTTTTCTCAAATAAACGAATAGAAATAAAATCAAATCAACATCAAACCTTAACTGCTAACGCAAAATGAAGAAAGTTCTGATTCTGGGCGCCGGCCTCGTGGTGAAGCCCATTGTTACCCATCTCCTGAACAAAGGAATCCATGTTACGGTTGCAACCCGTACCAAATCGAAAGCCGAAGCCATGATTTCGGGTCACCCAAATGGCACTGCTGTTGCCTGGACCGTTGAAGACGAAGCCGCCCTCGATCAGATGGTTGCTTCGCACGACCTTTCGGTGAGCCTTCTGCCTTATCTGCACCACCTGCTGGTTGCCAAATACTGCCTGAAGCACAAAAAGAACATGGTTACCACTTCGTATGTAAAACCTGAAATGCAGGCACTTGACGCACAGGCCAAAGAAGCAGGTATTATCATTCTGAATGAGCTGGGTCTTGATCCGGGCATCGACCATATGTCGGCCATGCGTATCATCGACAATGTTCGCTCACGCAATGGCAACATCGAAGAGTTTTACTCCATCTGCGGCGCTTTGCCTGCACCGGAAGTGGCCAACAATCCTTTTAAATACAAATTCTCATGGAGTCCAAAGGGCGTGGTAATGGCCGGAAACAACGACGGCAAGTACCTTCGCTATGGCAAAGTGATTGATGTTCCTACAGAAAACCTTTTCAAAAATCCGCTTCAGGTTGATTTTACCAATGTAGGCATGCTTGAAGTTTACCCGAACCGCGACTCCATTTCGTACATCGATATTTACGGCATTCCCGAAACCAAAACCATGATGCGCGGCACATTCCGCTTTAAAGGATGGTGCGAAAGCATTGACGCCATGAAACAGCTGAAGCTGATCTCTTACGATAAGTTCGATATGACAGGCATGACTTATGCTCAGTTCCTTGCACATCAGATTGGCGCTGCCGATGCCACAAACATCAAGGCAAAAGTTGCTGAATACCTGAAACTTGACATCAACGCACACGCCCTTACCGCTATGGAATGGCTGGGATTGTTCGAAGATAAACCTATGGAGCGCGGCGAAGATTCACCGTATGAAGTTACCAGCGACGTAATGATCAGCAAGATGGAACTCGGACACACCGAGCGCGATATGGTTGCCATGCAGCATACTTTCCTGGCTTCTTATCCCGATGGATCTAAAGAGGTCATCCGTTCGCGCATGCTCGATTTCGGCACACCGGCAACCGACACATCCATAGCCCGCACCGTTGCGCTTCCTGCAGCAATTGGTGTAGAGATGATTCTGAATGGCGAAATTGATGTAAAAGGTGTATTCCGTCCGGTAATTCCACAAATTTACAATCCTATCCTCGACGAACTGGAGAAACTCGACATCCGCATGGAAGAAGAGTATGGTCTTCCGGAAAGCGAAAATATCAAATAGGCATATTTGCACAACCTTCAACCAAAAAAACCTGGCAGATTCTCCTGTCAGGTTTTTTTTTGATGGAGGAGATTCCTCTCCCGGAAATCCGGGACTGGAATGACGGTTTTCTGGGGTATTATGGTGGACATGTTATTGTGTTTTCAGATTTGGATTATTGTAAAACACTTTGCATATCCTTGCAAAACCAACTTAACATTTAAGCAAAGCGGTCTGACAATGACACATAGTCAGTTGACAGTAAAACAAACCGATCTGACAATGACACATAGTCGGTTGACAGTCAAACAAACCGATCTGACAGTGACTCATAGTCAGTTGATAGTCAAGCAAAACGATCTGACAATGACACATAGTCAGTTGATGGTGCTGCATAGCGTTCCGACAGTGAAACATAGCTTATTGAAGTATTTGCATTGCGATGTGAGTGCGTAATATTGGCTGTTGATGGTTTATAATACCGATTTGTAAGGGATAATGATGTAAATGACATAACGAAACCCACCAAAATACTTCCGGCCTAACGGGTTCGGAGTGCGACGGGAAAGGTTCGACCGATAAAGAAAGAGACCGGATAATCTTATCTGGATGCCGATCAGGATCATAGTATCTGAAATCATCCTTATGTTTTTCCTAAATCATGCTTGTGTTTTCCTGAAGTCATGCTTGTGTTTAACATAACACCCCTTACAGGGTTTTGCTACCTATCAAGAGTTCAGCTTACATCTCCCGGGCTGCAAACTTTGAAAGGGCTCTTAACCCTGTCAGGGGTCGCCCGCGCTCAACATCCCTGACAGGGTCAGAGGTTACAGCTGCCTTTGTTGAAACGATTGCAAAAAAATACCCCGACAGCTTTAATTCCTGTCGGGGTATTATATGGGTGTACTTTGGGTTTTACTCCTCGTTTACAGCTTTGGCATCATATGCTTTTTTACCAGCGTAAGCAGCGCCAAGTGCCAGCAAAATAGCGAGTCCGCCACCGATGGGTGCATTGCCGCCTGTTGGAGGCTGATTGCCTGTTGCGCCGTGTCCTGAAGGTGGTGGAGGCGGTGGGCCCTGCGCCAATAGTGGTGTAGCTGAAAGCATTAAAGCAGCAAACAGCAGCAGCATGGAAACTTGTTTTATTATCTTTTTCATCTTTTTAAGTTTTCAGAATTTTTAATCAATTCGTTATAACACCACTTTGCGGCTGATGGCCTGACCGTTGCTGATTACACTTACCACATAAACGCCTTTGGGCAGTGAAGCAGCATTTACACTGTGCAAACCGCTGCCATTGCTGCGGCTGCTTATAACCACCTGACCGGTAAGGTTAACCACCGAAATCTCAGCTTTGGCATTCAGGCCGCTAATATACAAAGTTTCTCCGTGGGTATAAACAGAAATCGAAGAAGTTGTGGAGGGATTGTCGATGCTGACGCTGCCGAAGGTAAGTTTAAAGCGGTTGGTGTTATCGCCGGTTACAGCATTAAAGGTATAAACCGGATTGGAATTCAGATTCTGTGTTTTATTCAGTTTCTCATCTACAAGGTAAACCAGCGCGCCGGGCATTGAAGTAAGGTTTGCCGACATAATATGCTCACCTTCAGCAGCTGCTTCAAAATAAACCGGAATAACAGTGGTTTCGCCGAGTTCGGGAAGACCGTTGATTGCAAGGTCGTTGCCATCGCTGCTTTTTGTGAACAGATTGGGAACAGAAGTGCTGTAACTTCTCAATTTATAGGCATCAAAAGCACCATCAAAAGCGGTGGTAGCCTGATTGTTGAAATGAATAAAAGCTTCATCTTCGTGGCCATTGGTGGCTACTTTCAGTGAAAGGCTTCCAGGAATAGTTGCGGTTGATTTATAATAGATATTCTGTCCGGTATGGGTTTTGGCTGCTGTTGGAATGGTTAATGTTGCGCCATTTGTACTTGCGTGAACCATAAAGCCCTGCATAGCGGGAATGTACCTTGAGCCACTACCTATTGATGTTAAGTCTCCGGGCATAGAAAGATAATACCTGTATTTCTGCTCAGCATTATCGTAATAGTAAAGTGCATTGTCCAAACCAGCACTTCTGGTTAATGCAACCCAGTCAATGGCACTTGGGAAAGGATTACCCAACAAATTCCAGCCGTTGCCACCTGCTGGCGGTGCTGTATTTGAGCAGGTCAATACCACCTGGGCTGAATTTAAATTACCGGTAAAGTTTTTGGTAACATCGGAAGGATAGGCAACGAGATAACCTTTTCCTATTGCAAAGTTTTCTTCAAAAGCAGTGTTCCAAATATCTCCAGCGGCCCTGGTGTTTATCCATTCGTTGGTTGACTCACTGAAAGAATAAAAGTCAGTGCCTGCCGGGATAGTCGCTGCGTTACTAACAAATTCTGGCCTGATGGCTTGTGCAGCAACCGGGGAAGAGATAAGGTGGAACATTTGGTCGCCGATTGCTCCATACTTGGTAATATACCGCTCAACCGTTGCTCCAACACCAGCAGTATTGTGGATTAGCGAGCCGGTGCCGGTGGCGTCTGATTTGATAATAAGGCCTGAAATGCCAGCATTATTGGTAAGTGTTCCATTAACCTTAAGTGCACCAACGCTTGCAACTGTCAAAATACTGCCTGTATTGATTGTGAGCTTATTACACTCTATTGAAGTAGTTAGAATCGGGTCGTTACTTACATCCTCAATTGTAGCACTCTTTACAGCAGTTGGAGTCCCATTTGTCCAGTTTGTGCTAGTTTCCCAAACAGTATTTGTAGTTCCTTTCCAAATTGTTAGTTCGCCGCAATTGACACTAATGGCATCTAGTCTCCAATAAGAAGTTGTTGAGGATGCCTTTCTAAACCTTATAAAAAGTGCAGAATTTGATGAAAAAGCAGATAAATCAACCGTACAATTTGTAGTTCCTCCTGCTGTTGTGTTACTATGATCATAAGTCGCAACTGTTGTATATCCCGCGGATTGACTTGTCGTGGAAACTTCAACAATCATTGATTTTGCATTTGTGTTTGTAGTTCTGGTTAGGGTAAAACTTACTGCATTTGCATTGCCTAAGGATGTCATTGCTAATGAGCCAGTAGTAGCACTGAAATCGGCATAATTACTTGTAAAGGTAACATTCGTTTGGCTCCATCCTGTTGGCAGGCTACCTGCATCGAAAGCCTCAGTCAAACATGGACCATCTGTTGTAGCAGCAGTTGTTTGTGGAATTTCACCATTCGTTTTGTAATTAATGTTACTTCCCGAATTGGTATAAGGAAAGACTTTAAAATAGTATTCAGTTAAAGGGTTAAGATTGGAGAAATTACAAAATTCAACACCATAACTAACATTCTTAACAAGTGATCCGTCTGCTTCTTCCGTCCCATCGATTGGATTATCTATTGAAGAGAATCCAACTGCACTCCCTTTGATTAGATATCCATCAGGAAGAGGACTGCCTGTTGCATCATCCCATACGAGATCAATTTTATTATAGGCAGGTGTACCTGCTGCACTTAGAAGATTAGAGACATGATTCTGAGGCTCTCCGATTAGTTCTCCCAACGTTATATCATCAATACAAACTCCATATCCATATTTAGCTGTTCCCTCAAAAGCAATAAAATAAGTACTCCCAGGATTGGGTAGACTGATTTGACGCCTTGTCCAGGTTGGGACATCGCTGGTATAGGTAGCCAACAATGTCCATGAACCACCTGAAGATGTTTTATAGTATACACGCAATTCATCCTGGTCCGGAGAATATAATGCCTGTGTATGCCAGAATGAAAGGACTGGAGCGGAGATTGAACTAAGGTCAAAAACTGGCATTATGAGCTTGGAAACATCTGCAGTGAATGAAGAGTTCTTTAAGCAAGCATTGAATGATCCACTTTTGGCATTCGCAGGATTGGAGGCTCCATTACCAGTTAAGAATTGCCAACCTAAATTACCAACTACGAATTCTTGCGTCCAGCAAAGAGGAAGTGAACCGCTTTCAAAATCCTGAGTGTATGGAAATGTTGTGATAGCTTCACAAACAGTGGTAAAATTCCACGTTGTACTATTACTGATTCCAGTGTACGGATTGCCAACAATGTCTGTAATTGCATTATTAGTTATTTGAACATAGTATTCTGAACTAAATGCAAAGGTGCCTTCCGGGTTAATTGTTACAGTATTATTAGAAAAAGTAATTCTAGAATCATTATATGGAATAGTTTCGAAAGGTGTTCCTCCTGTATTGTATATTACAACATTACCAGAGGTTCCTGCTTTTACATTCTCAGAAAATGTAAGAATTAAATTCTGATTAAGAGTGACTGTTGTGTTTCCATCGGACGGGCTATATGTGTTCACAGTTGGATTAACCCCGTCAACAACAATGTTCTTGTTAAAGCCTAATGAGCCTGCAGCCCCTGGTGCAGCCAATGTTCTTGTTGCTACAATTCCATCTGCTGAATTAATAGTTCCTCCATTTAATGCTAAAGAAGTAGTTGAAACATAGTCAAGATCACTAGCATCGTCGGCGGCAGCGACTGTATGAGTAAAACTCAATGTCGCTGTTCCACTCCCTGCTGAATATGAGGCTTCTCTGTCTGTGCCAACCATGTTCAATAGAATATATGGAGCGCCAGTAATTGTCACAATGTCATTAAAAGAGACAGTAATCGTCAACAAATCACCAATCTTATAACTACCATCTGCATTCGTAGAAGTTACATTGGTAACTGATGGCGCTACTGTTGTAAAGTTCCAGGTTGAATTATTTGAGATTCCTGCGTAATTATTGCCAGCTATATCTTGAATTGCCCCTGAAGGAATATTTACATAATACCTTGTACCATAGGCAAAATCAGCAGGATTAATGGTAACAACATTATTTGAAATACTTACAGCCTGATTCTGAACATCAATTGTCTGTACAATTGAATTGTCAGAAATTTTGTGTATGGTAATATTTCCGGTGCCTTTCTGAACATTCTCATTGAAAGTTAACACCAGATTGCTTGTAATAACCACTGAAGATGCATTGTCTGATGGATTGTAGGTTGAAACACCAGGAGTGTTGACATCTTTTATGGTTTGAGCTCCTCCGGCGTCTGTTGAACCGGTTTTATTACCACTTGAAAAAGTAAAGTTTGAAGTAGTTAATGCATTAATGTTGATTGTATTGTTATGTGTGGCAGTTGAAGCAATATCTGCGGTTATAAATATGTAACCTGTGTTGCCTGAACTTATACTTTGTGATGTAAAAGATGGAAAAGTTTTAGATCCTGCTGCGCCTGGATTATTTAAGGTGCTTAAAGTTGCATCGCCTGCATCCAGATTAGCATCTGCAGAATATCTTACCTTCAGATTGGTAATGTCTGCAGCTGCATAAGTGCCAGCGGTTACACAAGTCATCCCAGTCAGAGATGCATTTGCTGTAGTGACTGCCAATGCAGATTTATGTAGGATATGTGCAGTTGTACCAGAGTTGACATTTGCAACTGAGACTTGGGTGCCGTTGTTACTAACATTTATATCAGGTATTGCAGTCGATACTAATTTATATAGTAAAATTCTTTGTTGAGAAGTCGTATAACACGCAAATCTTGGTGAACTAGAATTGTATTGGAGGATTCTTCCACTAGTGGCAAGATTGGCAACAGAAAAAACATCTGGAGCATAAGTAAATGTCCATCTTTGAGCATCACTAGTAACTGCATCAACTGCATATGCTGCATTCGAACTTCCAGTATAAGAAACATATTTCGAGGATGCCTCATTGAAGATTGATCGACCATTTCCGTTGTTTTCAATCTTCCAAACAATTGAAGCGCCTGGATTTGTAATTGTGTTGGAAGATGGAGTGATGGAAGTATGTTCAAAGTAACTCCCCCCATTTGTATTATTCATGGCAAAACCATCTCCAGAGTTTACAATTACATAATAGCCATCTGTAAGGTCTGTCAATGATGTAATCTTGTTAAAAGTACCTGTTCCTGTGTACTGCCCCCACCCCACGCTCGGCATCAGCAAAAGGGCAATAATTGCGAAAAGAGCGGTAAGGGATTTGGTTTTTTGTAAAAATGATTTCATAAATATTTGTTTTTGTTTGTTGCGGTGTTTGGTTAAAAAGGTGTAATGTATTGGGCAGGCACAAAAAAAGCAGTCCGGTAATTGGCCGGGCAAAATGTTAAAGAATCAAAGAAAACAGGAGTTTGAAATGCGCATGTCATGCATTTCATCCGGAGACAAAAATAGTTAAAAACATTGTACTGCAAGGGTTTCCATATTAATTAATTGTGAAATAACGGGGCATCTGAGGAGTTTTATTCGTCAGAAAGCCGGCAAATTTGGTTGTGTATTTTAGTTAAATAATTTTACAAACAAAGAAAATGTACTCAACAAGTGGCATATATAGCATATAAACATTCATTGTGTGGGTAAGAAGGGTTGTTTAAATATTTAAAGAGATCAGTAAAAGAATTTAGGCATTGGTTGTGGTTTTTTGTAATGGGATGGTTGAGAAAAATTTCTCTCGTTATCGCTTCGCGCTCCCGAGACAAGTAATTTCTCTCGTTATCGCTTCGCGCTCCCGAGACAAGTAATTTCTAAACCCGTTCGCCTTAGGCGGGAAAACCCGGAAGGTAATTTCGAAACGCCGGAAGCGCAAGCTAATCGTTTGATGTCAGAATATCCGTAAAGAAGAGCGCAAATTTTCAGTATCCGCGGGAGCGACCTTCTAAAATTGACCACTGGGATTGATAATTGAATAATCTGAAAACAGAGATGAT
>WSXX01000002.1 GCA_009773515.1 Bacteroidota bacterium | reverse complement strand
AAACTCCGGATTCAAGGCCGGGCTTTGCTGACCACGAAAACCGTCAACCAACAAAAGCTTTACGCAAGCAGGCGCATTGTGGTAACCGGAAAATTTGTATTTTTAACCAGGATTCTGCAAGCCGCGAAGATGAGTAATTTTAAATGCCTGCCAGCGCAAAGCTTCGGGCGTTATGGTGCATTTTAAAAAGACGACCGTGAGACAACAAAAATTCATATTGACTTTTATCGTTTCGACAATATTTTCAGCTTTTGGATTTGGACAAGATAATCCTTTTGAGAAATATAAAAAGTACGATGAACGTGGTAACTTAATAGAACACGTTGGATTGACACCAGAGGGGGAAATCGCTGAAATATACTATAGTGAATATGACTCGCTAAATAGGCTAGTCAAAACCTATAAAACAACAGCAAAGTCGACTTCTAAAGAATGGATAAATACGTATGAGTATAACGACAAAAATGAATTGATAAAAAGGAACTGGTACCCTAGTGAAAAAATGATTCTTTATCAATTTGAGACCTATAAGTATGATGGTTTTGGTAACAGAATTGAACTTTTAAAATACAGTGCAGAAAAAGGACTTGTGTTTAGAGAAACCTGGGAATATGACAACAACGGTTTCCTTCGAGTTCACAAAGAGGAATTTTTACAATATGAAGGCGACCGAATAATAGATAAAGAATAAAAAAACGCACCATAATAAACGCTATAGCAAATGCGGGTTTGCGTGTTCGTTGAAACATTTGAAATCTTTATATACATTTGTGCTGGCAGACAGTTGAGCAACAATTTAATCCCGCACTTGCCAGAGCGTCAGACGTTAGCATCTATTATAAATAAGCTGCCCACTGACAAAAAACCTTTATTAAAGTTGAACGAGAGTAATTTTTACCTTTATTTTAAAAACGAGAGCAAAATTTTAGTATTTTTACCCTTGTATTAAATACAAGCGTAAAACTTACATTTGAAGATAATGGAAAAATTTGACCAAATAGTTCCGTATAACCATTTGCCGTTGCTACCACCAAAGGCAGACATAGAAACTAAACAGATACTTCGAAAAGCAATTTCGGCTGGAAGAGCATTGGCACAGCTTAATGGGACTTTACTCAATTTGCCCAACCCTACTCTGTTTTTAGACACAATTTATTTACAAGAAGCAAAAGCTAGCTCGGAAGTAGAAAACATTATTACAACAAACGATGAACTCTACAAATCATTAGTTGCTAACAGAAAAATAGAAAACTTAGCTACAAAAGAAGTTTTAAGCTACAAGGAAGCCCTTTGGTTAGGCTTAGAAGAATTGAAAACAAAACCATTTATTACAACCAATCTTTGCATCAAAATTGTTCAGTGCATAAAACAAAATAACGCTTCAATAAGAAATACACCTGGAACTGCATTGAGCAACACACAAGGCGAAATTATTTACACCCCACCGAGTGGTGAACATACAATACGTGAGAAAATAGCCAATTTAGAAAAGTTCATAAACGAAGATGAAACCATAGACCCATTAATCAAAATGGCAATATTGCACTATCAATTTGAAGCCATACACCCATTTTCGGATGGTAACGGAAGAACTGGAAGAATTTTATTGCTATTATACCTGAAACTTTCAGGCTTACTGGATACACCAGCAATCTACTTGAGTGAATATATCATTAAAAACAAAACTGAATATTATAGGTGCTTACGAGATGTTACCGAAAAAAACAAATGGGAAGACTACATCTTGTATATGTTGGATATGATTGAAGAAACTGCCAAAAAGGGATTAAAGAGACTGAATAAAATCTCAGTGGCTATGGAAGAAACTGCAAACGAAATCAAAAAAAAGTTGCCAAAAGTTTATTCTAAAGACCTGATTGAGATTTTATTTCGTTTACCCTACACCAAACGTCAACACCTAATTGACGAAAATATTGGAAACTTAAAGACAGTTGGAAATTATTTGATAGCGTTGGAAGAAAACGGCTTTTTGAAATCAGAAAAAGTAGGAAAAGAGAAACTATACTTGAATCAAAAACTGTTAAAAATATTGGAGGACAAAGAATGACAGCCGATATCAGCACCTACACGCAAGTGGGGGTTCAATGGTTAAATCAAGCTTTGTGCTTCTATCAAAGTTTCTGCTTGGTTGACAGTGAAGTGCTTCGAAATCGCCACCTTCGGGTAGCTGCAAAACATTAATCTCCATTAAAACAATCATATTATGAATTTTGATTCTTGCAAAAAATTGAAACTAAAGTTTTCAACATTGGCGTTACTCCTTTTGATTTTCCAATCAAACATAGTGTCAGCTCAAGATGAAATTACTATTGACGATTACAATAATGCAGTTGGTTTCATGTATGAAAACTATAACAACAAAAAGGCATTTAACTTAAAAATTACACCAAATTGGTTTCCCGATAGTACAGGAGTTTGGTTCATTAATCACTCACTTGATAACAAAAAGTACCTTAAAATAACATTTCCAAATCAGGTTCAGTCGGATCTGTTTGATCATCAAAAACTTTCAAAGCTTTTGTCAGATTCATCAGGTGTTGATGTTAAAGCAAATGACCTCCCAATAAGTAAGATAACCTATAAGAATGCTAAAGAATTTGTTATTACAGTGAAGAATAAAACTTACATTTTAAATATTGACGAATATACCCTAAGTACTCCAAAAGAGGATTTGAAGACAAATGAGGGTGAGAAACCTTCTCCTGACAATAAATGGATTGCTTATACAAAAGATTATAACCTCTATATTAAATCGACTGAATCGAAAGAAATCAAACAACTGAGCACCAAAGGGGTAAAGGGATATGAATATGCTTCATGGTATGGCTGGGGTGATATTATAGAAGGAGAGAATGGTGTTCGCCCAGATCGTTTTGGTGTTGAATGGTCTGAAAACAGTGAATGGATTTCAGCAAATATTTGTGATATGAGGTCTGCACAAAAGATGTATCTTCTTGATCATAGCGTTGATACATTGTATAGAGCCAGATTACTTTCTTACTATCGTGGATCACCAGGTGATACTACGATGGTATATTTGGAACCTGTTTTTTTTAACGCCGGTTCCGGCAAGGAAATTAAAGTTGGTTTACCTAAAAGCACCCACATAAACAGCATTAATGTAACCTGGTCAAAAACACCTGGAAAAGTTTTCCTTTATCGAATGTCACGTGGATTTCAGAATATCTATATTTATTCATTTGACCTTAATACAGAGAGTCTTGATACCTTATACTCAGAAACCAGCGAAACCAATATTGACAACTTCGATTATAAGTTTGCAGAAAAAAGTAATCTGATGTTCTTTTTATCAGAGAAGAGTGGATGGCGTCAACTGTATAGTTTGGATTTGAAGACTAAAAAAGAAAAGTCAATAACCAATGGCGCTTTTTATATAAATAGCATTGAGAGAATTGATGAAGAAGCCCAGAAAATATTCTTTAAGGCCTCAGGGAAAGAGGAAGGACGAAATCCATATTATCAGCATCTATATAGCGTATCATTTAATGGGAAAAATTTAAAGCTCCTTACCCCTGAAAACCTGAGTCACGACATAAGTTTTGCTCCAAATGGCGATTACTTTATTGATAATTATTCAACAGTCAATATCCCAACAACAACTGTACTAAGAAAGACTACTACCGGCGAAATACTAATGAAGCTGGGACATGCCGATATTAGCCTTTTGAATGGCTGGAGTCCACCAGAAATATTTACAGCTATAGCACGTGACCAAAAAACCACTATCTATGGTGCCATTTGGAAGCCGGCAAATTTTGATTCAAGTAAGAGATATCCGGTTATTGAAATGAGTTATACAGGCCCTCATACTCAAGTATTTCCAACAGATTTTTCACGAGCTTTCGGGTTGCAGTCTTATGCTGAATTAGGATTTGTTGTTGTAGTTGTTGACGGACTCGGTTCATCAGGTCGTTCAAAAGAATTTCATAATTACTCATATAAAAACCTGGGTGGTGGTTTAGAAGATCATGTTATTGCCATAAAACAACTGGGTGAAAAATATAGTTGGATTGACACCGGGCGTGTTGGAATCTTTGGCCATTCAGCGGGAGGTTATGATGCAGGACGTGCAGTTTTGGCTTATCCTGATTTTTACAAAGTTGCAGTGGCAAGTGCTGCGAACCATGATCATCGTATGGAAAAAGCCTGGTGGCCAGAAATGTATATGGGTTGGCCAGTTGACTCGGCATATCATCTGCAATCAAACATTACCATGGCTGGCAATCTTAAAGGCAAATTGTTGCTGGTTCATGGAGGAATAGACGAAAATGTAAATCCTTCCGCTACATATAAACTTGCAGAAGCACTCATAAAAGCTGATAAACAGTTTGATATGCTTATACTGCCTGGCCAGCGACATGGATTTACAGGACAGCACAATAAATACTTCACAAAATTAAGATGGAATTATTTTGTAAAGCATTTAAGAGGTGTTGAACCAATTTGGGATTTTAAGTGGGAATAACCGGAAGTGTAAACATAGACCTAAAAGCAGCTACCCAAAAGTGCTTGGTTGACAGTGAAGTGCTTCTAAATCGCCACCTTTGGGTAGCGCCAAAACCTTACTTGACAGTTTAAGGAACCGCTTCACTGATAAAGTATAGGTTGAGTTTTTGAGGAAATTTTAGAAGATTGAGGGGCTTGCCGCCCAACTTTGTCGCACCGATGGCTGATTCTGCCTGGCAGAAACTTCGGTTGCAAGGCCGGGCTTTGCTGACCACGAAAACCGTCAACCTACAAAAGCTTTACGTAAGCTGATTTACAAAAATCGGGATGTAGGTGTTTGTATTGATCTATTTTGTAGTTTAGACTCCCGGATAGTAATGAATTTCACCTAAACCCCAAACCTGCATTTATGGAATCAAATTTTCTTACTGAAGTTTTTCTTCCCATTTCTTTAGGCATCATCATGCTGGGGATGGGTTTGTCACTTACACCTGCCGATTTTAAACGTGTAGCGCTCTATCCGAAGGCTACCGCTCTCGGAATATTCAATCAGATTATTGTATTGCCCATTATTGGATTTCTGCTTTTGCTTATTTTTCCAATGAGCACCCCTGAGCTCGCAGTCGGTATCATGGTGCTGGCTGCCTGTCCCGGTGGTCCGACATCAAACCTGATTTCGCACATTTCCAAGGGAGACACAGCATTATCTATTACCCTCACAGCCATTTCCAGCATTATTGTTGTTATCACTATCCCGCTGATTGTCAACTTTTCGCTCCGATATTTTATGAAACACGGTGAATATGTCCCACTCCCTGTTTTCAACACTATGCTTTCCGTGGTCATCATCACCTTGGTTCCTGTTGCCATTGGTATGATGATCCGCGCCAAAGCGCCTGCGTTCGCAGCTATGATGGACAATCCGGTGAAGATCATGTCAGGCATCCTGCTTATTGTAGTCATCCTTGCAGCGGTCCTCAACGACAAGGAGATTCTGGTGAGTTCGTTCAAACAAGCCGGTCCGGTAGCCCTGGCGCTTAACCTGACCATGATGTTCATAGGATTCTTTTCTGCCCGACTGTTCCGGTTAAACATGGCTCAGGGTATTACCATATCTATAGAATCAGGCATACAGAATGGCACACTTGGCATCGCCATATGCGCAACTTTGCTGCACAATCCAACCATGACCATCAGCCCGGCCATATACAGTCTGATTATGTTCATGTCATCAGGTGTCATTATTGCCTGGATGAATCTTGTATATAAACAGAACACCAGACAGCAATACTCAATGTAAAATATCCGGAAACCCGACCGTTTTATCGAAATTACAAGATCATGAAAAAGTTGACATCATTATTAATACTTCTTATCGCATTTTCAGCGCAAGGACAAATCTGGATAGACAACGGTGCTACCTGGCATTATGACTGGTCGGGCACAATACCCGGATTTGATAAGATTGAATATATTGGTGATACAATTATTCAAAACAAGAGCTGCCAGAAACTTATGATTTCAAGTTATATGTTCGCCCCTGCTGAATTGGGAGGAGAATTGGTAGATTCATGGACATCGCAGAAATTTACTTACTCAAACGGAGATACTGTCTTTTATCTTGTAAATGATAATTTTCAAATTCTTTACAATTTTGGAGCACAGGTGGGTGATACCTGGGAACCGGGCGTTGACACAAACGAATTTTCCTGCGGAAAATCTTACGTTGAAGTAGTTTCAACGGGCAGCGATGAGATAAATGGTGAAATTTATGAATGGTTGCAGGTAACAACATTGCCAAATTCCAGTGTTGGATTTGAGGGGAAAATCTACAAGCGGTTTGGCGTAATCGGCGATTACCTTTTTCCGACGCCCCGAAATTGTGATCCTGACATAATTGTAGAATTCTTCAATTACAGTTTTATGTGCTTTCAAGATGATTCATTCCCTCTGTATAACGTAACAAACAAGGATTGTGATTATTTACTAAGTACTGACGAATTTGAAATTAAATACCCTGAAAAAATCGTTTCAATATATCCAAATCCGGCATCTGACATTTTATCGATTGGCGTTTTAAAGCCAGATTGCAAAATAACAAACGTTGTTGTAACAGACATGCAAGGAAGAGTATTGAAAAATGTTAATGAGCTTCAGATTGATATTTCCGACATGGCAAAAGGTATATACTTCATACGGATTGATTTCAACAACGACGGTAGATTTGTGGAAAGATTCATTAAAAATTAGCGCCGGCGGCAAAGGCAAAACGCTATAGGGCGAATGCTTGTAAGCAGGAAATGTGCATTTATCCAGAATCTGGCAGCCGGAATGACTGGGGATGGCTTAAAATGTATTTCAGCAGTGCTCAGGTTATTCTTTAATGCGTAGAAATAATTACCTGAACAGGATTATTAACCAGGGGTAAATGAAGAGCCATAAAGCGTTTTTCGTCTTGAAATGGGCAGGTATTCTGCTCATCGCCCTTGCTGACTGCATCCAGCGTCTGATGGATATCATGACGATTAAACAATTTAGATATTACAATTTGTATATTACAATTCAATGTCGTTTAGTTAAGGAATATCGTCTTCGACTCCGCTCAGACTGACAGTCATCCTGAGTCGTAACTCAAAAAAATATTTGAGCATAATGCGGAGATGACAGTTAAATCAAGCGTTTAAACACTTCGACTCCGCTCAGTGTGACATTCGTGTTAGGTCAGCAATGATTCTCTTTAATGCACACGTTATCAGCTCTATACGATGTCCTCCTGAGCGGAGTCGAAGGACCAGACGAACAATCTGTCATTGGTAGCGTTAGCGAAGAACCGACCAAAGGGAGCTCACCGAAGGTAATCTCATACTTTTCTCCGGACAACAATGATTACAATTTGTAATTGTAATAAATAATTTTTTAAACAGAACAACAATCTTCCTCTGAAATTAACTGATTTATGGGATTCCCATGCGTAACAATCCACAGCTCTTCATGATCATGGCGATGAGTTTCCGCTGGATTGAGCGCCAATGGCTCAAGTATTTCGCAGGTTAGTGGTGTGATGGAAATGGGGTCGGTCATAGCTGACGATATGATGATTATTTTGTAATGCATCACAGGTGAACATTACTTCACAAAAAAACCCGAAAAACCAATATTTGTTGCAACTTACCTGATGCTATGAAAGGGGTTTTCATATTTTTCTTATTGCCAAACAGAACTATATCTGTAATAAATACAGCAAAGCATTACGGTACATCCGGGTTGATGGAAATATGCCATTGTCTTTAGAACTAGCCGGTTGATGAATAATATAATATTTAACTGTCTGAAAAACTGAACAATGCATGATCTGAAGGGTTTAATAGTGTCAAAAGCAGATACATGAATATATGTTTGCTTTCTTTTTCTATTTCTCCACTCAATCCAGCTCTTCCAGCTCTTCTAATAATCAACATCTTCTTTATGCATTTATTTCTATCGAAACAAAGGATTAGATTATAAATGCAATACCATTTCTGAACAGGAAAAATGCCTGATCCTGAACAGGAATTTTGTTTGAATAAGATTTTCATTGCCGCATCAGGTGTTCAATCATTAACCAAATCCAAACAACATGAAAAAAACAACACAATACAGTTTCCTTTTTGCTGCTTTTGCGGCCTTTGTATTATTTTTTGCTTCATGCCAGCCGGTCAAACCCGATATGGAAAAGATCAGAGCTGAAATCCAGGCCCTGGAAGATGCTTATGCAGCTGGTCTGAAAGCCAAGGATGCCGAAGCCGTTCTTGCTTACTATGCTGATGATGCCGTGAGTATGGTCAACAATGCGCCGGTTGCTTCAGGCCGCGATGCCATTTTGAGCATGATACAAAAGAATATCGCGAGTGACACCACCAATACAACAGAATCCTTTGAAGTGGTTGATATTTTCGCTGCGGGCGACCTGGTGGTTGAAACCGGGAAAGCCACCAACAAAGATGCGTATGGGAATGTTGTAAAAACCGGCAAATACATGTCGCTGTTCGAAAAGCGAAACGGCAAATACGTCTGCATCAGGGACATTTACAACGACGATCAGAAGTAAAAAAGTCTGAAGGCACAATCAAATGGAATGATTAAGGGATATCTGGTTTTGCCGGGTATCCCTTATTGGAATAAAAAAGTCTTGTTCTTTTTATCTTTTTAGAAAGACCGAACCCGACAAACAGAGAAGACAAAGGATCAGCACATAAAATTCAATAAACTGTTAACGAATAACCAATGAAGCAGAGCAAAGAAAGGGACGCTGAAGCCAGAAAAGTATATGAATTATATTGGGAAAGTTACTTAAGTGGGGATGAGAAAACATTCGCGGCTACCCTGGATGATGCATTTGAAATGATTGGCACTTCCGAGTCAGAAATTGCCCACGGGAAGGCTGCAGGTCTGGATTTTGTGAGAACTCAGGTGGAGGAGATCGGCGGGAAAGCAGAACTCAGAAACAGAAAAATCAAGGCTGTTCCGGTTGATGGGCTTATCCTTTTTAATGAACTTGCTGATATTTATTTGTTGGTCGGGGATGACTGGAATTTCTATTCCGGGATCAGATTATCAACCTTTATGCGCGAAACGGAAGCAGGCTGGAAAGTGGTGCAGCAGCATGGCTCTTTTCCCGATACCCGGGTGCAGGAAGGCGAAACCATTGCTTTTGAAAAAATCAGCAAAGAAAATCTGGAGTTGCGCGAAGCGGTAAAAAGACGAACAGTTGAACTGGAAAACAAAAACCGTGAACTGGAAATAGAAACATCACTTGAAAGGGTCAGGGCCGTAGCCCTTGGAATGAAAAAACCCGATGATATGCTTGAAGTGTGTCTTACTATTTCTCAGGAATCTGAAAAGCTGGGAATCAGGGATATACGCAATGTGCAAACAGCCATCTTTTACGAAGACAAAGGTACCTATATCAACTACGAGTATTATGCAAAGCATGATAAATTACTGACTACTGAAGTTGATTTTAAAAATCATGAGCTGCAGAGTTCATTTGCCAATAAAATGCTGCAAGGAGCAGAGGAATTATTTCAGGAAAACTTAAAAGGCAAAGAAGTACAAGACTGGTATGAATACCAGAAAACTACCAATCAGTATGTTGATAGTTTTTTGAAGAATGCCCAATCCCTCAATTATTATTTTTATTCATTGGGCCCTGTTGTGCTGGGCATTTCAACTTATGCTCCCCTGAGTGAAGAAGAAATCAATTTATTCAAACGTTTCCGCAATGTATTTGATTTAGCCTATCGCAGATTTCTGGACATTCAGAAAGCCGAAGCGCAAGCCAGGGAAGCGCAGATTGAGGCGGCATTGGAAAGAGTCCGCAGTAAAACAATGGCCATGCGCAGCAGCCGGGATGTTGGCGATACCGTGGCCGTAATGTTCGACGAATTGGTTAAACTGGGGATTGAAACCGTAAGGTGCGGCATAGGAATCCTGTTTGAATCGATGCAGATGGAGGCATGGACTGCGAAATCCAGTGGTGAAGGAAAAGCTACCCTGATTATCGGACGACTGGGCCTGAATATTCACCCGCTGTTACATGAAGTTTATCATAGCTGGATAAACGGTGATCAAAGCTATTCCTACGAATTGAAAGGTGAGGATTTAAAGGATTATTTCAGGGCCATCAACAATTCGAAAGATTACCCAATTCAGTATGATATAGAATCCTTGCCATCGGGCCAGTTTCAGAATGCTTTCTTTTTTGAGGAAGGTGCCTTGTTTGCATTTACAGAACAACCAATGCAGCTTGAAACATCACAGATTTTTAAACGGTTTTCCGGGGTATTTGGACAGACATACACGCGCTTTCTCGATCTTCAGAAAGCCGAAGCACAGGCACGGGAAGCGATAAAGCGGTCGTCGCTCGACAGGGTGCGCGGGCAGATAGCCAGCATGCGGACCGCACGCGATCTGGAACACATTACTCCCATTATCTGGAATGAACTCAAAGCACTCGATGTGCCTTTTATCCGCTGCGGTGTTTTCTTTGTGGATAAAGAACAGTCTAAAGTCCAGGTTTACCTCACAACTCCGGATGTAAAACCGCTGGGCGTGCTGAGTCTGCCAATCGAAACGGGCACCATAACTGCAAAGGCAGTTGATCACTGGCGTAAAGGGCTGGTTTTTACAGCGCATTGGAATAAGGAACAATTTATGCGTTGGACAGAATCTATGCTTGAACTGGGGCAGATTCAGAACAAAGAAACCTATCAGGGTTCGGAAAATCCGCCGGAAGCACTGGATCTTTATTTCGTTCCCTTTACGCAGGGGATGCTTTATGTGGGGAATACTTACCCTCTTTCGGAGGAATTGATTCAACTGATAAAATCACTGGCCGATGCCTTTTCAATTGCGTATGCCCGGTATGAAGATTTCAATAAACTCGAAAAAGTAAAAGAAAGCATTGAAGCCACTTTAACTGAGCTGAAATCGACCCAGGCACAGCTTATACATGCTGAAAAAATGGCATCGTTGGGCGAACTTACAGCCGGAATTGCCCATGAAATACAAAATCCACTGAACTTCGTCAATAATTTCAGTGAAGTAAGTAAAGAGTTAATTGGTGAAATGAATGAAGAGCTGGCTAAGGGTACCGAAGCTTCGATACAGTTTGCAAAGGAAATTGCAGAAGATATTGCACTTAATCTCGAAAAAATCAACCATCACGGCAAGCGTGCCGATGCCATTGTTAAAGGGATGTTGCATCACAGCCGCAGCAGCAGCGGAGTTAAAGAACCTACCGATATCAATGCCTTGTTTGATGAGTTTTTGCGCCTGGCCTTTCATGGATTGCGGGCAAAAGACAGCTCGTTCAATGCAATTATGAAAACCGGTTTCGACGAAAAAATAGGAAACATCAATATCATTCCGCAGGATATAGGGCGGGTGCTGCTCAATCTGATTACCAATGCATTCTATGCAGTTTCAGAAAAACAGAAAAACCTGTCAGGATCAGAAGCTTACGAACCAACTGTAACAGTTACAACCGAGGCTGTCATCCCTTCGCCGGCTGATGGGGGACAGAAAATGGTAAAAATTTCTGTAAAAGACAACGGAAGCGGGATTCCGGCAAATGTGATGGACAAAATCTTCCAACCCTTTTTCACCACCAAACCGACCGGGCAGGGTACCGGATTGGGTTTGAGTTTGAGCTACGATATTGTGAAGGCGCATGGAGGAGAGATTCAGGTAAATTCTACTGAAGGTGAAGGAACAACCTTTATTTTATCGTTGCCTTTTTAGTTGCCAGGGCAGGATGTAAAAAGAACAGGAATCAACCATGGGAAAATTGAATAAGCAAAAAATGACAGGCTTTTTCTATTGGGCAGGCATGCTGCTCATTTCCCTTGCTGCCTGCAATCCGGCACCTGAACCCATCAGCCAAAATGCATTTTCGCGTACCGAACCCATCAGCCCTCCGGTCGTAATAAAAGCAGGAGAGCCGGAGGTTCATTTATTAACCAACGCTCCTCCTCCTGAAACCTTAGATTTATCGGACAGACCAATGCCTGTTAAACAACCGGCCGGATTTTTTGTCACCATGCAGAACTTCAACACCGACCACGGCCTGGCTTTAAGCAGCATTTTGTGCGGATTTAAAGACAAGTCCGGGAATCTATGGTTCGGAACTTTCGGCAACGGCGTCAGCAAATACGATGGGAAATCCTTTACCAATTACAACTCATCGCATGGTTTGCCTCACAATCTTATCAATGCAATCACCGAAGACAGCCGGGGAAACATCTGGTTTAGCACCTATGGCGGCGTAAGTAAATATGATGGTGTATCATTTAAAAACTTTACCACAGCAAATGGCCTTCCCGATAATGATGTTCTTCAATCACTTGAAGATAGCCGCGGAAATATATGGTTTACCACAGCCCGTGGATTGTGCAGGTATTTGCCCGCAAACAGTGACACAGCGGATGCATTCTTTGTTCAATACAATCAGAAGAATGGATTTACAGAGAATCATACCCGGGCTATCATCGAAGACAAAAAAGGCAGCATCTGGGTGTCGTCTGGTCGAGGTGTTATGAAATATGATCCTTCGGATGATGCAACGGGAAAGGTTTTATTTACCGATTATTCACAATCAATAGGCCTGGATGACATTTTTATTAACTGCATGACGGAAGACCGTGATGGGTTGATTTGGTTTGGAACCGACGATGGCGTTGTATGTTTCGATCCTGAAAAAGCTGGCTCCGGAAATTTAGCTACTGTCAACTATACCAAAAATGACGGGCTTGTAAGCAATCGGATTATTGCCATCCTGGAAGACGGGGCAGGCAATATCTGGTTTGCCTCAGAAGAAGGTGTTTCCGAATTTGTGAAAAGGGATGCCTCATTTATAAACTACACAACCCGGCAGGGATTGGCTGGAAGTGTTGTAATCTGCATGGTTGAAGACGATGCAGGCAGCATTTGGTTTGGCACCAAGGGCAATGGTTTAAGCAGATTTGATGGCAGAAGTACAATTGAGTATACGGCCAATGAGGGGCTTTCAGGCAAAACCGTTTTTTCGGTTGCCGAAGATAAAAACGGTGACATCTGGATAGGGTCTGAGAACGGTGGAATCACAAAATACCAGCGAGACCGGCAAGAAAAGGATAAAGGATTCTTTATCAATTTTTTAACAGCCGGGCAGCTCAAGGAAAGTGATGCCATGACAATGCTGGTTGATCGGGAAGGAAACCTGTGGTTCGGATCCGGTTATGGATTAAGTAAATGGGACAGTAAATCTGTTACCACCTATGATACAGCACAAGGCCTGATCACATCCGGCGTAATAAGTCTTAAAGAAGACAGCAAAGGAAACATCTGGACAGGAACTTACGAAGGAGGATTAAGCAAATTTGATGGGAAATCATTTACCAATTACACCATTAATCAGGGTCTTGTAAACAATACGGTCTGGAATATCCATGAAGATAAAACAGGAGCGATCTGGCTTGCAACCCGGGGCGGGCTGAGCAGGTTTGATGGCATAAATTTCATAAATTTCACAAAAGAACAGGGACTTCCCGACAACAAATTATCTATCGTAACCGAAGATAAATCGGGCAATTTGCTGATAGGTAGCTGGGGCGGGGGTGTTTCAATCATTCGCAACAGATGGATTGATACGCTTTCTAAAAGTGGAGTTTCAACCATCACTGAGAATATTTTTGAAAACTTCAATACTTCAAATGGCCTTGCAAACGATGTTGTTTATGGCATTCTTGAAGATGCAGATGGCAATATAATCATTGGTACCAGCCTGGGCTTAACAATCCTCAAAGGTGGATTAGATTCTGCAGTCAGCCATTTTGCAAAAGGGGGCATTGAAAATTTCAACCAAAAAACAGGTTACCCGATAAAGGATATCAGCAACAATTACAGTATGCTCATCGACAATCGTGGATTCGTTTGGGCAGGAACCGGTGATAAACTGGTGCGTTTTGACTATAAAAAGGTCCGCAGAAATAGCCGGGCTCCGCGTATCTTTATTCAGAACATAGGCATAAATCATGAAAACATCAGCTGGCACAGCCTTCAAAGAGCACGAGCCTTTAATAGTGATGTCATAGAATCTCCAAAAAGTATCCCTGCTTACGTGCATAACGAATTAGGTGTTTTCGGTAAGCAACTGAGTGAAAGTGAACGTGACACTTTGATCAGTAAATTCAGGAAAATCCGTTTTGACCAGATCAGTCCATTCCATGCGATTCCGGAAAACCTGGTATTGCCTTACACACACAATATTATTAGTTTCGATTTCGTGGGCATCGAAACAGCAAGGCCATTTATGGTTCAGTACCAGTTTATGCTCGAAGGAAGCGATAAGCATTGGAGTCCATTAAGCCATAAGACTTCGGCTGAATACAGCAACCTGAGGCAGGGAACTTATACCTTTAAACTCAGGGCCAAAAGTCCTGATGGCATCTGGAGTGAGACGGTTACCTATAGTTTTCAGGTTTTGCCGCCATGGTGGTTTACCTGGTGGGCAATTTCATTGTACATCCTGCTGTTTTTTCTGGGGCTGTTTGCGGTAAGACGCTACGAAATGACCAGAATTCTGCTCCGAAACCAGCTCAAGCTTGAAAAAGTTGAAACAGAAACGCTGCGGAATCTGGACCAGATGAAATCACACTTTTTTGCCAACATTTCGCATGAATTCCGTACTCCGCTCACCCTTATCCTTGGACAGATTGAAAGTGTGATGTCGTCCGGCATCGCAATAGAAGAAAAAGGAAAACTTCAGGTGGCCAACCGCAACGCCCGCAGGTTGCTTACGCTGATCAATGAGTTGCTTGATTTATCAAAACTAGAGGCTGGCAGCATGGAACTCAAAGCAGCAAATTATAATATTGTCTCTTTCCTGAAAAGTCTTTTCTTCTCGTTTGAATCGCTTGCTGCCACAAAAAAGATTGAACTCGGATTTGAAACGACTTCCAATCACATCGCGGTTCTTTTTGATCCTGATAAAATTGAAAAAGTGTTTTACAATCTCATGTCGAATGCTTTCAAATTTACCCCTGAAAATGGAAAAATTAAGGTTACGATTGCTTTGGAGCAAAACGATCAGGTCGTTATCAGCATAAAAGATACTGGCTGTGGTATTCCGGAAGACAAACTTGAAAATATTTTTGACCGCTTCTATCAGGTTGATGGATCAAACACCCGCGAACACGAAGGAACAGGAATAGGTCTGGCTCTTGCTAAAGAACTCGTTCTGCTGCACAAAGGAACTATAAAAGTGATCAGCAGCTTTGGTTCCGGGGCTGAATTTATTGTTACACTTCCTTGTGATAATGCAGAAATGATAAAGTCTCCGGATTCGGCGCCGCAGACTAAACCAATTTTATCTGACGAAGCGGAAACAGTATTTGAGGTGGTAGAACCATTTAACACACGAGCTCATGAGGACAAGCAACCGGAGAGCGATAAAAAAATAATACTCATTGTTGAAGATAACCATGATGTGCGCAATTACATTCGCGACCAAATTAAAGACGAATACACAACAGTTGAGGCATTACATGGCGAACAGGGATTAAGTCTGGCGCAGGAATTGGTTCCTGATCTTATCATTACTGATGTTATGATGCCAAAAATGGATGGATACCAGTTTTGTAAAGCCCTCAGGATGGATGAAAAAACCAGCCATATCCCAACAATCATGTTAACTGCCAGGGGTGGACTTGATGATAAAATTGAAGGCCTTGAATCAGGGGTTGATGCCTACCTTACCAAACCATTTAGTGCAAAAGAACTGAGGGCTACAGTCAAAAACCTTATTCTTCAGCGCACACAATTGCGCAAACGTTTCAGTAAGTCGATGATTATCAAACCGTCTGAGGTGAGCGTTGTTTCGGCTGATCAGGCGTTTCTGGAAAAAATTATCCAAACCATTGAGTCAAATTTCGGAGATGAAAAATTCTCAGTGGAAGTGCTTGCAGAAAATGTAAGTATGAGTGTCACACAACTCAACCGTAAACTCAATGCCCTGATTGACCAACCTCCCGGTCAGCTGATCCGTTCTTTCCGCCTTCAGAGGGCAGCAGACCTGCTTGTTCAAAAAGCCGGGTCGGTTTCCGAAATTTGCTATAAAGTAGGCTTTAATGACAATGCCTATTTTTCACGTGCATTCAAAAAACAATTTGGATGCAGCCCTTCGGAATACACAACGCCCGGCTAAGCAGCACAAATTTTCCCGGTTTTCTGCTCCACGATTCACTTACCAGCCTTAAGTCAGGTGGTGCTTCAACCTTTATGCATTGCATGTCTGCCAGAAAAGTCCTGCACTATGGGTTAAAAGTCCTACCACTTCCGCAGCCACCCGAATTACCTTTGCTCCAGTACAGTTCGAAATGGGGAGCAAGCCGAAAATCCTTTAACAAAGAGTAGGCAGAAAATCAAATCATTACATCTTATGAAAACAATAAAAGTACACTTTGCAAAATTCATGTTTGCAACACTGCTTGTTGCTTTTTCAACATTATTCAGCAATGAAGTTAATGCACAGGCAACCGAAAAAGGATTCATCCTTTCAATGACTGAATTCACCGTAAAGCCTGGCCACGATGTGCAGTTTCGTGAGGGAGTAAAAGCCTGGAAAGCATGTTATATTGAAAACAAAGGCGAATGGACATGGAGTATCTGGAAAAGGATGAATGGTGAGGGAAATGTTTATATTTTGACTTCCAGGATGGCCAACTGGGCTGAAATGGATGATACCAGTGATGATGGGAAGAACTGTCGTGATCTCGTGAGGAATCTGATCAATCCGAACATCGAATCAGCCGAAAGCAATTTTGCCAGGTTTATTCCGGAATACAGCAAAGCGTATCCCAATCCTGACCCGGTTTTATGGGTAACCTCATGGCAGGTGAACAACGGAATGAGATTCAGAGAAATTGTAAAAGAAGTTACAGCTGCTACCGCCAAAGCAGAAGGATCATCACGTGGCTTCTGGTATAGCTATATGGGAGGCAGTAAAGATGTTGCTGATTTCTTCGTAGCTACTCCTTTTGCAAACTTTGCCGCGCTGGATGTGGACAGGGAAAATGTTTGGGATCTCTACGAAAAAGCCAACGGTAAGGAAAAAAGAGATCAACTCCAGGCCGAATTCCGCGAATCAATTAAAGAGTCATGGTCATATCTGTTAAAACGTGACGCAGACCTGAGCCATAATCCACCGGCGAAATAGTGCACAATGTACTCATCACCAAATACTTTACAAATGCAATTTTCGCCACTTTAAATCTAAGCCGATGTTTCGTATTCTTATTTTTTGGATTGGGTTTTTACCTGCGCTCCAAGCGCAGGTTACCTTTCGCATTGTAAGTCTGCCCGCCAACTCACCGCCCGGGGCGCCCATTTACCTCGCAGGAAACTTTAACGACTGGAATCCGGCAAATCCTGATTTTATGCTTAGTACAATAATCAACGGGGATTCGTCCATCACCCTGCCTGTTCAGGGCGCCATTCAATGTAAGTTTACCCGGGGCTCCTGGGCAACGGTGGAAGGGAATGCCAGTGGTAACGTTATACCAAACCGGCAATATACAGTGCAACCTTTCGATACCCTGCTCATTTCAATTCTCTCATGGGAAGACCTTGGCCCGGCAGGTCCAGGTACGGCTCTGCCCAGTGTAACCCTGATGGATGCAGATTTCTTTATGCCACAGTTGAACCGCAGCAGGAGAATCTGGGTTCGGTTGCCCGAGAATTACGCTTCATCACCCGATACACGTTATCGCGTGGTTTACATGCAGGATGGTCAGAGCCTTTTTGATGACTTGCATGCCTATAACGGAGAGTGGGGCATTGATGAATCCATGCGCGACCTTGAACTGGCGGGAGATCCTGGTGCAATCATTGTTGGCATTGATAACGGCGGAGGCCTGCGTGATGCTGAGTATTCGCTTTGGGCAAACTCCACCTATGGAGGTGGCGATGGGGATGAGTACATTGATTTCATCCGGAACACACTTAAGCCTTACATCGACCTTAATTACCGGACAAAACCCGAAGCAGAACATACCGCAATTATGGGTTCCTCGCTGGGGGGATTGATTTCATTTTGTGCAGCGGCAAAATACCCTGAAACCTTTGGGAAAGCCGGAGCACTCTCGCCTTCGTTCTGGTTTAACATCAACGAACTGCCGGCCTGGTTGCAAACGCTCTCCCTGCCCGAATGGCTCAGGATTTATTTTGTCGCAGGCACCCTGGAATGGAATGGAATAATGACCGATATCTACCAGATGCGCGACATCATTGACGAACAAGGTGTTACGGGCTTCAACCTGTGGGTGGAGGGCAAAGTAGACGGGTCGCACGGTGAATGGTTCTGGCGTCGCGAATTTCCGGACGCATATAAATGGCTGTTTTCAAGCGCATTAAGTACAAATGAGATACAGCTGACAGAAAGTTACCGGATCTATCCTAACCCGTCCAATGCTGTTTTAAATCTGTTCAGTTCGTCAAAAGAAAAATTTGATTACCGGGTAAGTTCTATCGACGGTCATGAGATTTTGCCGCTGAATTCCGCATCAACCTCTGCAACCATAAATGTTGGTTCATGGGCTGCCGGCATTTACCTTGTTTGGGTTGGAAAAAGCGGTGACGCACTTCGCCCCATCCGTTTCGTGCGGCCCTGAGCCACCGGAGAAATAGTTCACAATAAATTCATCACCAAACAAATAACTTAAAATTATCATGAAAAAAATATTCTATTCCCTTTTTGCAGTTGTGCTTTTTACAGCCTGCAACACAAAAGAACCCGTGCGCTATTTTTCGGCTTCGCCTGAAATAGAAATCACAAAATCAATCCTTAAGGCTTATACTGATGCAAAGTGGGATGCCATGAAGTCTCACTATGCCGACACAGCTAAAATCTGCAACAATGTGACTGACAAAAATGGGGTTGTGATAGATGCTGCAATTGCAGATTACATTATGGAGCATGATCTTTTCAGTGCTATTGGCTATGTTGCTGAGGAAGATTTTTTTGAGATGGTTTTAACTGATGAAGGCGAAACCTGGGTCAATTACTGGGGACTTTGGGTTGGAACATTGCGTTCAACAGGAGAAAAGTATGAATTACCTGTTCATATCACTCTGAGATTTGAAAATCAGAAAGTGGTGCGCGAGCATGGTTATTGGAACAACTCCGATATTGAGTTGGCTTTGTACAAACTGGAAATCCAATCTCAAGAACCTTGAAACTGATAAAGAAAACAGGGATATTCAATCCGGATGGAGAAATCATTCTCCATCCGGGTGTCTCTGTTTCCTGGAAGTCAATAAGCAGTAGAAACATACCGGAACTTCCTCCTGGAACTCCCCTTGATATAGAAGTATCACTGAATGAAAAAGTCCTTCTTTCCGGTAACCACGGAATAGTCTGGGCCACCTACAATATGCGACAGGCTGAGGTTATATCCAATGCATTGCTTGCGCAAAATATCACATCTGCTATCGGGAGAGTTGAATTAGAGGATAATGTCCTTCTGCTCATCAAAATTCACCAGATCAGTGATGTTGCTGAGGCCATGGATTTTATCTGGAGAAAGGAAGATGGCTTAAGGTTAAAACCCGACTGGACTTACCCTGACGGAGAGCCCAACAAAAGCTTTGAAAAGTGGTTAAATGGATAGTGGTCAGCTTAAAGACAAATAATCCACCTTAACAATTAAATAATTCTGAATGAAATATAACCGGGCCTAAAAATGAAAAACTTCAAAATCCCCCATGTCTTTATTTTTCTGTCGGGCATCATTCTTTTTGTAGGGGCGCTCACCTATGTTGTGCCCTCCGGAATGTTTGATCGTGTTGTTAAAAAAACAGGTAATACCGAGCAAACATTTGTTGTTCCGGGCACTTACAAAGAAATTCCAAAACATTTTTCAATACAGGGAACCCTTTTAGGAAAGAATGTTGAGGCGTTTGCGTCCCCAACCAGTGTGCTGGGCTTATTTACAGCAATCCCAAAGGGCATGAACCAGGCGGCCGCTCTGATATTTTTTGTTCTTATTATCGGTGCTGTAGTCAACATCATCAAACACACCGGGACGATAGATGTGTTTATTTCCATGCTGCTCAAGCGGTTCAGTCATTCGCCGGTTTTGCTGGTGCTGATCTTGTTCTTTACTTTTGCGTTTGCAGCAACATTTTTAGGAATGACAGCGGAATTTATCCCGCTTATTCCTGTTTTACTCGTTATTTCGAAACAGTTGGGCTACGACCGGATCTTTGGTGTCGGCATTCTGGTAGTGGGAAGTACTGTCGGTTGGGCAACAGCCATCACCAATCCGTTTAATGTGCAGGTAGCTCAATCAATTGCCGAATTGCCGCTCGGCAGTGGAATGGGAATGAGAATTCTTTCCTTCGCTGTTTGCAGTATCATAGGCTTTTTATTCCTGATGGCCTACGGAAAAAGAGTAAAGAATAATCCCGCTAAGTCAATTATGGCCGATGATCCTTTTGTTCTTGATGGTTCAATAGCTTTAAACGGGGCTGCGCTATCCAAAAAACACATTTTTATTGCCATTACTGCATTTGTGCTGTTTGCTGCCATTTTATTTGCAGTACAAACCATGGGCTGGGGTTTGATTGAAATGTCAGGAGGCTTTTTTACCGTTGGATTGTGCACCATTCTGATCAGCAGGATGTCGGGCGACGAATCAATGAAAGCATTTATTACTGGCCTCGAAGGTATGATTGTCCCTGCCCTTATCGTTGGCTTTGCACGGGGTGTTCAGGTAATCATGGTTGAAGGTCAGATTATTGACACCATTCTTTTTAATACAGCAGAATTATTGGGCAACATGAGCCAATACACGGCAGTGACCGGCATTTTCACATTTCAAAGCCTGTTTAATTTTTTTATCCCCTCGGCTTCTGGCCAGGCGTTGGTCACCATGCCGCTGATTGTGCCTTTGTCTGATATACTTGGCATATCCCGCCAAACGGCTGTTCTGGCTTTTGTTTTTGGCGATGGATTTTCAAACAGCATCGTACCTACGAATGGGGTTTTAATGGCTTCCATTGCCATTGCAGGGGTTCCGTATGAGAAGTGGTTCAAATTTATCTGGCTGCTGTTTTTGGTCTTATCTGTTGTTGGCGGACTCATCCTGGTATTGGCTCATTATATTAATTATTAAGAAATTAACCTGAAAAATGTTCGGTTTTCAGCGCCTCCTGGCTCAGGGACTGTCGCTTTGTTCCGGAGGAATGGCTTTGGAGGCAACTGACTTATTGAAAACCAATCATATTGTGGAAACCTGCACTAACAAAAGAGTACCCGGCATAAGGGATTATTCAGGCATGAAAGGCAAAACTAAAGGTTAGAAACTATAATGCCTTCATGTTGTTTGTAATATGTAGGTTTTTAAATATTTGGTTAACCGCTGATTATGAAAGCAAAACCTTCCAGTCTCACCCTGTTACCATACCTTCCGGGCAGGTGACATGGCTGGGGAAAGCACAACAATTATTATTGTTTTTACCAGTGTAGTTTTATGAGAACAGGCATATTCATCGTGTTGCTGATTTTAACTGCCGGATTCCCCGGCCTGCAAGGGTATGCGCAGAACAGTAGATTTGCGGACAACATTGATGACACCACCCGGATCAATAAACTGAATTCGCTTGCCGGAAATTTCCTGAAACAAAACCAATATGACAGTTGTCTGAAGTATGCTTCGCAGGCGTTGACAATTACTGAAAACCTGATCAGGTCAAAATCGGTAATCAATAATCCAGCCTATCTAAAACAAAGTAAATATCACAAAATCAAATCACTGATTTTCGTTGCAGAATGTGTATCAGTTAGTAATCCACTCAAAGCAACAGACACTTTGCTATCAGCTTTAAAACTGGTAAAGGAAACCGGCAATAAAAATCAGGAAGCTGAAATTTATGCGGGCATCGGGGAAATATACACGATGCTGGCTCAGGACCAGCCCTCGTTGGTGAACAATCTCAGAAGCCTGGCAATTTTGCGTGAAACCGGTAATAAGAAAGGATTGGCCTGGCAATTGACCATTGTTGGTCTGAATCACCGTAATATGGGGAATTACGGTGATGCCATGGAGTATTTCCTGGAATCGCTGAAAGTCAGCAGAGAAATCAGTGACAGTCTCACCATAATTGAAGCGCTTCTCGCGATAGGGTTTACTTATGGTTATGTGGAAAAATGGAAGGATGCACTTAATTATCAACAGCAGGCCCTGAAAATTTACCAGCAAATGAATGATTCGCTGGGGATTGCCAGAATTTATAACGACATGGGTGTTACAAACATGAGAGCAGGCAACCTGGGAGTCGCTCTGAAGCAGCATCAGGAAGCATTGTCAATAAGGTTAAAATCGCCTGAGCATTATTACACCTTCGCATCATATTTATACATTGGGAACATTTATGAAAAGTTGAACAGGCTTCCCGAGGCCATCGCAAACTACGAGGCTGGTTTGCGTTATATAAAATTCTCCAAATATTTAGTAAGCGGTATTGATGCCCAGCTCAACCTGGGCATTGTTTACATGAAGTCATCTGATTATCAAAAAGCTTTGAATGCCTTTAGTTCGGTTCTGGAGTTAAGCCTCAAAATAAAAGACAGAACCTCCGAAGCCCAGGCCTATCTCTATATTGCCAAAGTCTGGCTGGCCCAGGGTGAACCTCTCAGGGCGCTAACCTGGTTGCGGAAAGCAGAAAAAGCAGCCCCTGAATCGGCCATCGTATTTCTGGGAGATACCTATCAAAGTATTGCGGAGACTTACTTTAAGCTGGGCGATTATAAAAACGCCTACATCAACCTGAAGAAATATGATGGGGTAAAAGATTCAATAATTGTTTCTGAAAACCTCGAAAAGATTACGACCCTTTCAAATCGCCTGGAATTCGAAAACAGGCAGGCCCTTGAAAGCGAAAACTATAAAAAGAATCTGGCCATTAATCAGGCTGAGATAAAGCGCGGGAAAATAACCCGGAATTTCAGCCTGTTTGGAATGTTTGTGGCAGTAATTCTGGCAGTTATTGCTTTTGTCCGGTTCATAGAAAAGAAAAAACCAAACTCCCGGCTTAATGATACGCTATCCGATCTCAAATCCACCCAGGCCCAGCTTATCCAATCCGAAAAAATGGCCAGTCTGGGAGAACTCACAGCAGGCATTGCCCACGAAATTCAGAATCCGCTGAATTTTGTAAACAACTTTAGTGAAGTGAATAAGGAGTTAATTGGTGAAATGAAGGATGAATTGGCAGTTGGCAATTGGCAGTTGGCAAAAGAGATTTCCATTGATATTGAACAGAACCTCGAAAAGATAAACCATCACGGCAAACGCGCCGATGCCATCGTAAAAGGCATGTTGCAACATAGCCGCACCAGCAGTGGAGTTAAAGAACCTACCGATATCAATGCATTGGCTGACGAATATCTGCGCCTTGCTTATCATGGATTGAGGGCAAAGGACAAATCGTTCAATGCAACTATTAAAACCGATTTTGATGAAACGATAGGAAAAATTGATATCATTCCCCAGGATATCGGCCGGGTGATTTTAAACCTGATTACCAATGCGTTTTATGTGGTTGATGAAAGAAAAAAACAACAACCTGAGGGATACGAACCAACTGTTACAGTTTCTTCGAAAGCCGTCCTCCCTCCGCCCACTGGCGGAGGAACGCGGGGGGTCCAAATCTCAGTCAAAGACAACGGGCCCGGCATCCCTCAAAAAGTACTTGATAAAATCTTCCAGCCTTTCTTTACCACTAAGCCTACCGGGCAGGGAACTGGTTTAGGTTTGAGCCTGGCGTATGATATTATAAAAGCGCATGGAGGGGAGTTGAAGGTGGAAACGAAAGTAGATCTTGGCTCAGTTTTTATGTTTCATTTACCCATTCAACAAAATACAAAATGATAAGCAGATCACTAATTATTATTTTCCTTTTAACCAGCCTGATAGGGTTCGCCCAAAGACAGAAAACAATAGATAGCATAACCAATCAGTTGGCTATTGCAAAATCGGATACTTCCAGAATTTCAATTATGCTCTCACTGGCTGCTCAGTATACTTATGCAAAGCCTGACTCTGCGCTTTTATATGTTGAAAAAGCAATTAATCTGATCCAGGATAAAAAAGCTGATAAATGGAAACCTACTGCACTAAGGTTGCAAGGTTCAATCAATCGGGAAATCGGAAATTTACCTTTGGCTATTGAACTTACCCTGCATTCATTGCGCATTGGCCAGAAATATAATAATAACAGAGAAATCCGCAGGAGCTACAATGGCCTGGGCAATATTTACCTCGACCTGATGGATTACCAAAAATCAATCAGTTTTTTTCAGCTTAGCAGACAAGTTCCTGATATCACTAAAACAGAGTTTGATGAAATGGGTTTGCTTATGAATATTGGAAATGTATATACTGATAGTAACCAGTTGGATTCAGCCTCCTATTATTTGAATAAGGCTTTTCTCCTTTTCAATCGATCGGGATCCGGAATTTCAGGCATATTTATGTACAGAAATCTCGGAAAACTGCAGGTTAAGCTTGGGAATCAAAAACAGGCACTTAACTATTATTTAAAGAGTATTGAGGCCTGCGGCCAGGAAGATTACAGGAATCTGGCGGCCACTAATAATAAGATTGCTGTGTTGTTTCTTACAGACAGGCAAGCAGACTCTTGCATTTATTACGCCGAAAAGGCCTTAAAGTATGGGATAAAAGGACCATTCCGGGTCATGATTCTGGAATCGAGCAAACTATTGGCGGAGGCATACAAATCTAAAGATGATTTCCGAAAAGCACTTGAATACCAGGAACTAATGGTTGATACCAAAGAAAAACTATATGGTGCCGGCAACATTGAAGCTATTCAGGCAATGGTTTACCAGGAGCAAAAACGCAACGATGAAATCGAAGCCAGTAAACTTGCCTACCAAAACAGATTGAAACAATATGGATATCTTGCCGGTGTTGGACTTCTCATCATCATAGCCTTGTTTCTATACAGAAACAACAAGCAAAAGAATAAGGCAAACACCCTCTTGCAGGAGCAAAAGGAAAAAGCGGAGGATGCTTTATCTAAATTAAAATCAACCCAATCCCAACTCATTCAATCAGAGAAAATGGCTTCCCTCGGCGAACTCACTGCAGGCATCGCCCACGAAATACAGAACCCGCTCAATTTTGTGAATAATTTTTCTGAGGTAAGTAATGAATTGATTGATGAAATGAGGGAAGAGTTGGCAAAGGGTACCGAAGTCTCGGTTCAGTTGGCAAACGATATTGCCGGGGACATCAAAAAAAACCTCGAAAAGATAAATCACCATGGCAAGCGCGCCGATGCCATTGTGAAAGGCATGCTGCAACACAGCCGGAACAGCAGCGGTGTAAAAGAGCCAACCGATATCAATGCTTTGGCCGATGAATATCTGCGACTTGCCTATCATGGTTTGCGAGCAAAGGACAAAGATTTCAATGCCACTCTGAAAACGGATTTTGATGAAACCATTGGCAAAATTGATATCATTCCGCAAGATATTGGCCGGGTGATTCTCAACCTGATTACCAATGCTTTTTATGCTGTGCAGGAAAAACAGAAATCGAACAATGTGGTATATGAACCTGTTGTTTCAGTAAGTTCAAAAAGATCAGACGAGGGTGTTGAAATTACCGTCAGGGATAATGGCAATGGAATTCCGCAAAAAAATCTCGACAAGATTTTCCAGCCCTTTTTTACAACCAAACCCACAGGGCAGGGAACGGGTCTGGGGTTAAGTCTCAGTTATGATATTGTTACCAAAGGACATGGCGGAGAATTGAGTGTTGACTCGACCGAAGGTGAAGGAACCACATTTAAAATGCAAATTCCCATTTGAAAATCAAGCGGTTATGCGAATAATACTTTTTATTGCACTGATCTTCTGTTATACTGGTACTAAAGCACAGTATATAAAACCGTTTTTCAAAACTTTATCCATTGAAAACGGCTTACCCGAAGGCTATGTGCTGGCTTCAATTCAGGATAAACTGGGCTACATGTGGTTCGGCACGCAAAATGGACTGGTTCGTTACGATGGCTATCAACTGAAACAATATGCCATACCCGACGATAAAGGAGTTCCGCTGATATATTGCAGCATAAAGCAGTTGCATCAGGACAAGGATGGAAAACTGTGGGTTTCTGTTGACAACGAGGGATTGTATTTTTTCGACAGGATGAAAGATGCTTTCATAAAGCTTAAAATTGATGCCGGTGATATAAATATTTTTAAAAATAAAGCTCATTATAAATGGGTCGAAGACCGCAACAGTGGCACACATTGGCAACTGTTATATGACTTTGAAAAGTCTAGAAGCTGCCTGACATCATTTGACGCAAATCGAAATCAGTTTGAAAAATATAGCTCAGATAGCAAAGGCAATCAGTTTATTCCAATGAATAAAAATGCTGATTTACTTCAGGATGCTGCCGGAAAAATCTGGCTGGCAACTGATAGCCTGTTAAGCCTTTTCGACCCGTCGTCCAGATCATTCAAATCCTGGTTTGTGATTCCAGACAGCACAAAAAAAATAAAGTTTGCTAATCTTGTTGCCGACCCTTTAGATCAGGATATCATCTGGGCAAATACATTTATATCTGGCATTGACGAAAACAAGAATCCTTACAAGAGAAAAGTTTTAAAAATCAATACCAGGACTAAAGCATATAAAATATTTATTCAGAATGACAAAGATCCGGCTTCCATCGCAGGTAACTGCATGGGTATTTTAACCGATTCATTAAATCGCATCTGGTATTTAACAGACAAAGGAATTTCAATCTTTAATCCACAAAATGAAACATTTACCAATTATGCGATAAAATTTCCAGCTTCATCAACCGGCAACAAGACCTCAGTATATGCACTTACCTCCGATAAGGAAGGGAACCTATGGTTGGGAGGCTATAAAGAACTTTATTACCTCAACCTGAAAACTGCAGTTGCTACTTACTATGCTCACAGCAATGAACCTGGGAGCCTGCCTGATTTCGGATCCGGGATTGATAAACTGTTTTACGACCGTTCGGGCACTTTGTGGATCAGCATGCCCTGGAGTGGTATCGCTTGTCTTGATGAACGGAGGTCAATTTTCAATCCATTGTTAATTGCGCCGCTATCAGGTGAACCGGCCGCAGGTCACCAACCTGACTTTCAGATCGTTGGACGTGCTTCTGACAGTATTTTCTATGTCAAAAACACATCGGGTCTTTTTGCCTGGAATTATAAACTTAACAATTATAAGAGAATAGAGCTTAATAACAGCAATGTTTACCGGCAGATAAATGCTGTTATCGCTTCAAAAGATGGTCTGGTATGGATAGGGTCAGGCGGAAGCGGGCTGTTTTGTTATAACCCGGTAAATAAATCAGTAAAAAACTACAGGAACGACCCTAAAGATAGTACATCCCTCAGCAGTGATTATATTAGTATTCTAAAGGAAGACCAAAAAGGAAATCTGTGGATTGGGACCGACGATCAGGGGCTTGGAAGTCTTAATAAAACACGTGGAACATTTACCCGCTATCCGTTCATTCAGAATAACGGTACAATGGTGGCAAAAAATACGTTGGATGATAGCCGGGTGCATACCCTGTTTTTTGATAAAGAAGGAATTTTATGGGTCGGCACCAACATGGGCGGTCTTAACAGGCTTGACACAAGAACCGGGGAGTTTACCTCCTTTCTGGATCTGAAGGCTGGCTTCAATTGCATTATAAACATATATGAGGATAAGCATGGCAGGTTTTGGGCAGGTACCTACCTTTCAGGTTTGTTTTTGTTTGATAAGAAAACAGGTAAAAAAAGAAGATTTTCAGAAAAAGACGGGTTACTCTTTAATTCCGTTTTCGGAATAAAAGAAGATGTCACCGGCAATATCTGGATCGCGACAGCGAGAGGTTTATCCAGGCTTGATCCGAAAAGCAATCGTGTTGTCAATTACGCTATTCCCATCGGGAACGTTGAATCCAATGATATTTTATATACCGGAGAGTCTGGCCGGTTTAATATAGCCACAGCAGGTGGTCTTATCTCGTTTAATCCTGAAAGGATGAATACCAGCGCTGTTCCTCCTGAGCTGGTGATTGAAACAGTTGGTTATGCAGATGCAAACAATAAGGATACCTTGCTACAGGCATATGGAAGGAAACAGATAGAGCTGAATTACAATGAGAATAGAATCAGTTTTCAATTTGTGGCGTTTCATTATGCAGATCCTGGTTCGAATCATTATGCTTATATGTTGGAAGGCTATGATAAAGACTGGATACAGGCGGGGATACAGCGGTCAGCCACCTATACCAATCTTTCACCCGGAAGCTATAATTTCCGCGTTAAAGCAGCCAATAGCGACGGCGTATGGAACGAAAAAGGTGCAAGTATTGCCGTTACAGTTTTGCCGCCCTGGTGGAAAACCTGGTGGGCTTACATCATTTACGGAATACTGGCCGTTGCTGTTGTATTTCTTATTGACCGCTTTCAGCGGCGCAGGCTGCTGATGAGAGAGCACACAGCGGCCAAAGAAAAAGAACTTGAACATGCCCGGGAGATTGAGAAAGCCTATCATACGCTAAAGACCACGCAAACCCAGCTCATCCAATCCGAAAAAATGGCTTCCCTGGGTGAACTCACCGCCGGTATCGCCCATGAAATTCAAAACCCGCTGAACTTTGTCAATAATTTCTCGGAAGTAAATACAGAACTCATTGATGAATTGAAGGCAGAGTTGGCTGTTGGAACCGAAGTTTCGTTACAGTCAGCAATAGAAATAGCAGATGACATAAAAGAAAACGAACAGAAAATCAACCATCACGGCAAACGGGCCGATGCCATTGTAAAAGGAATGCTGCAACACAGCCGCAAGAGCAATGGCACGAAGGAACCCACCGATATCAATGCTTTGGCTGATGAATACCTGCGCCTTGCTTACCATGGTTTAAGGGCAAAGGACAAATCGTTCAATGCAACCATGATAACCGATTTTGATGCATCCATCGGAAAGATCAATGTTATTCCGCAGGATCTGGGAAGGGTTATTCTCAACCTGATTACCAATGCATTTTATGCCTGCACTGAACGAAGTCGAAGTACTGTTGCCGGAAAGAATAAACAAGCCGTAGAAGCTTACGAACCAACGGTAAAAATTTCTACCAGACTGATCATCTCCACTTCGGGGGGACCGGGGGTCGTTGAATTGAGCGTGAAAGACAATGGGAATGGCATTCCGGCCAATGTGCTTGACAAGATATTCCAGCCTTTTTTCACTACCAAACCCACGGGCGAGGGTACCGGGCTGGGATTAAGCATGAGTTACGAAATCGTCACCAAAGGACATGGGGGAGAGTTGAAGGTGGAAACCCTAGAAGGTGAGGGAACTGAATTTATTATCGTTTTACCTGTTTAATTAACATTATGAAAATATTAGTTGTTGACGACGAAAAAGACATACAGTCACTTTTTGAACAGCGGTTCCGCAAAGAGATCAGAAATGGCGAAATCGAATTTGTATTTGCATTTTCAGGCGAAGAAGCCCTGACCTGCTATGGAAAATGTCAGCATGAAGCGGTACTCATACTTTCTGATATCAATATGCCGGGCATGAGCGGACTGGAACTGCTTCGCCGGATAAAGCAGATTCATCATGAACCACCTCCGGTGGTGATGATGATAACGGCCTATGGCGATGCGGAAAATTATAACAAAGCCATGGAACTGGGTGCCGATGATTTCATCGTAAAGCCGGTTGACTTTATCGCATTGAAAGAAAAAATCAAATCTATAATCTGATGGCAAAAATTCTGGTAGTCGACGATGAGTCAGATCTCGAGATCCTGATCAGACAGAAATTCCGTAAGAAAATCAGGGAGGGGGAGTACGAATTTGTATTCGCCATCAATGGCAGGCATGCCCTGGAACAATTGCAGCTTCATACCAATGTTGACCTGGTGCTCAGCGACATCAACATGCCCGAAATGGATGGCCTTACACTGCTTTCCAGGCTAAATGAACAGCACTCCATCCTGAAATCCGTTATTGTATCGGCCTATGGTGATATGGACAATATCCGAACCGCCATGAACCGGGGCGCATTTGATTTTGTTACAAAGCCTGTCAATTTTGATGATCTGGAACTGACCATTGATAAAACCTACAGGCACGTGCTGCAATTGAAACAAACCATGCAGGCGATCAAGGAAAACAACATTCTGAAAATGTATGTTGACGAAACAGTGCTCAATTTTATGGGTAGCCGCGAGTTCGAATCTTCACTGATTGCGAACGAAACCATTGAGGCTACCATCGCCTTTATTGATATCTGTAGCTTCACCACCATCAGCGAAAATGAGCCGCCCGATATGGTGGTGAAACTGCTCAACAATTACTTTGATGTGATGGTGACAGAAATTATTGCACAGGGCGGCTATGTTGACAAATTTATAGGAGATGCCATCATGGCCGTTTTCCGGGGCGACTATCATCTCGACAGAGCCATTGATGCCTGTCTGGCTGTTATTGCAAAGGTGGAATCATTGCCCGCCATTTCTGACCATGTTTCCTTTAAACCCAATGTATCCATTGGCATCAACAGTGGTGAGATGATCTCAGGCAATATCGGATCGGCCAGCCTACGCCGCCTGGACTATACCGTGATCGGCGATGTGGTAAACACCGCCCAGCGCCTGCAGTCAGCCGCACAACCGGGTCAGATAATCATTCAGGAAACTGCTTATCAGCAAATTAAAGAGTCATTCACCTGCCGGAAAGTCGGAGAATTCAACATGAAAAACAAACAGAACTTGCTGACAATTTATGAGGTAATAAACTGATTTGTTACATCTGTTGTTATCTACCTCAAGGGGAAATATAATCGCAATAATTACGCATCAGCTCAGACATGTATTTCCACTACCTGTCCCCCTTTTATCAACTTGACCTTTGATTCTCTTTTCTTACTTTTGCGGATTCTAAAGGAATTGTTATGTCAGCTTTTGAACCTACAAAATATAAATTGCAGTCGGTAGCTACCGGAAACATTTTTGATGACAGCGGCTGGATGCTCGATGCCCCGGGCGAAGAGAAACCTTCCCTGATACGGGCAATTTACGAGAAAAAACAACTGCATTTAAAGGGAGTTGATGCCGGACTCTATACTTTTGCCGACTGGCTGCCAATAAAACGCACCCTGCAGGGCTCATCGGCTCCGGTAACTTACAAAAGCGAGGGGCTGGCAGCTGCCCTGGGTCTGAGTAATCTCTGGATTACTTACAGTGGATACTGGCCCGAGCGCAAAGCCGGCATGACCACCTGTTCGTTCAAAGAAACAGAAGCTTATACGGTGTGCGGACGCATGTCGCCCGATCAGCAGCAGGTGCTGGTTGTGGCTTCTGCTGGCAATACGGCCAGGGCTTTTGCCAAAGTTTGTTCCGATAACAACATTCCCTTGCTTCTTTGTGTTCCGCACGATTACATAAGCGCATTGTGGTTTGATAAACCCTTGAATTCATGCGTAAAGCTTGCCGTTACAGCTTCAGGAAGCGATTATTTCGATGCCATACACCTGTCGAATCTGGCAACACAGTGCGATGGATTTATGGCTGAAGGTGGTGCTAAAAATGTAGCCCGTCGCGATGGCATGGGAACCACAGTACTGTCAGCAGTCACAACAATTGGACGTATTCCTGATTACTATTTTCAGGCAGTTGGTAGCGGTACCGGAGCAATTGCAGCCTGGGAGGCCAATCTCAGATTGATTGCTGATGGTCGTTTCGGGAGCAATAAAATGAAACTGATGGTTTCGCAGAATGCTCCGTTTTTGCCGATTTATGATGCATGGAAAGCAAATTCCAGGGCCATGCTTCCATACGACGATGATCTTGCCCGTGAACACGTTCTGGAGATTGATGCCAAGGTTTTATCGAACCGGAAACCTCCATATCCCATAATCGGCGGACTTTACGATGCCATGATGGATGCCGGAGGCGATGTGCTGAAAGCCACCAATGCAGAAGCTGTCTCCGCAAAGAATTTGTTCCAGGAAAAAGAAGGAATTGATATTTATGCTGCTTCAGCCATTGCAACGGCCTCACTGATAAATGCTTTGAATGACGGAATTGTTGATAAAGATGCCCTTATTATGCTGAACATCACAGGGGCAGGTGAAGAGCGGTTTAAAAGAGAACATAAATTGTATTATCTGGAGCCTTCACTGCATTTTGGAATTTCTCCCGAGGCCAGTGAAGTAAAAGAGAAACTTGCCGGATTAAACTGGTAAATGCCTTCGGGCGATAGTATAAATTTTATAAACCGACTGTGAATACAACAGCAGAAAACATCATCAGAAACTATAAACTGCTTCCTCACCCCGAAGGAGGTTTTTACTGTGAAACATACCGGAGTCCGGATGAAATTTCTGTCGGTGGAAAGCTTAGAAACACAGCAACAGCCATATATTATCTGCTGAATGATCAGGACAAATCACATTTTCATCGTCTGAGTTCAGATGAATTATGGTTTTTCCATCAGGGAGAACCATTGGAAATACTTAAAATAGACGAAGCCGGAAATTTCAGCATCAGTATTTTAGGGGTGAATGATAATATGGGCGGTGTGCCGCAACTGGTCATAAGGGCCGGTACCTGGTTTGCATCGCGGGTAAAGGGTGGTAATGGTTTCTCGCTGGTGAGTTGTGTTGTGGCTCCGGGTTTCAATTTTGCCGATTTTGAGATGGGGAACAGAGCGCAGCTTATTGCCCTCTATCCGCACCTGAGGGCAGAAATTGAAGAGATGAGTTTGTGATTTTATTTTAATGATAAAATTTTCAATCTTCGTAAATTGAAAGTCACAGTTTCAATTTACGAAATAATTGGTTGTTTGTCAATATATACATACTGTTTGATACCCCTCAGGATATATCTTCCGTTGAAACTACATCAATTTCTGATATACCTGCCACCATCTGTCGGGCATTTCGTTGTTACAGGCAGTTTCGTAATCCTGGTAGGTGCAGGGAACTATAAAATGGTTTGAGTATTTTTTCTGGTTGTCGGCTCCGCAAATAACTTCCATCCACCAACGGTCGGTTTTTCGGCTTTTCAGAAATACGATGCCATCGCTGAAGTCGGCCGTAGGCACTGTATATTTTATAAAGGCATCTTTATCAAGGCCGGGTAAATCTTTTTTTCTTGAATTATAGCCTTCAAAAACGTACCATATCATCTGAGCCAATAAATGTGCGGTTGTTCCACCCCGATCGAAGGATGGATTCAGTTCGAAAAATCCGATGGATGATAATTTGTCGCTCATTGCGGCGTATCTTGCGATCTGGCAGGCCTGTTCACCGGTGAATCCATTGGGCGATGCATTTCCGTTGCCGGGAGCATCTGCAGCCCGTATTGCGCCCATATCGAAAGAAACCAGATCGGCATTCCGGACCAAAGGCTCAGTTTCTTTAAGGTCTGAAGTCAGCATTCCTAAACGATATGTATCGAAAAGCAGTTTCTTCATCAGATCAAGTGCTGGCTGATCAACAAAATAAGTCTGAAACCCTAAATTGGTGTAATTAAACAGGAAGTTGGGTTTCTGCATAATGATTTTGCTCAGAAACGTTTGCGAATTAAGCTCTTTTTGTGTTTCACCAAGATCAAACATGGGGTCTATCACCGCCATGTTGATTATTTGTTCCAGCTTTTCGTAAGATTTATACATCGCAAAAGTCAGATCCTGTCCTCCTCCGATAACTACCGGCAGAATCCGGTTTGCAATAAGATGCTCAAGTGTGGAAGTCAGTGCAAAATAGGTGTCTTCGATGGTAAATCCCTGCCTTATATTTCCCAGATCGGCAATGCGGCAACTCCATGAGCCCGGAAAAAGTTTATACAGGTATTTCCTGACTTCATCAGCGGCAGCTGCGCATCCCCGGTTGTTTATCGAAGCACGGTCTTCGGCCACACCAATTATGGCAATATCCATTTCCTGCGCTTCCGGAAACCCTGAATTTAATGTATGAACGGCGATACTGCGTTGAATCCGAGGATGCAAACTTGCTTCCTGCTCGCTGAAAAGTTCTTCAGGTATGGGATCAAAATAGATTGATATTTCCATGAGAAAAGGAGTCGTTTTAAAGATTCAAACCTATGGTATTTTCGGGAGATATGCAAACAAAAAGCGGCTGCCACTGACAACCGCTTAATAATTTAATGCTGAACCTTCTATTTTTTCCGAAACTTACTTTTACCTGCAGGTTTTGGATTTGCATCGGCCTGCTTTGCAATTTCGAGGCATTCTTCGAGCGTAAGCGCTGCAGGATCTTTGCCTTTAGGAATTTTATAGTTGGACTTTCCTATTGCAAAGTATGGGCCGAATCTGCCATTCAAAACCTGAATATTGTCGTTTTCAGGGAAGGTTTTAATCAGTCTTTCAGATTCTTTTTTCTTCTTTTCCTCGATCAGCTCAATGGCGCGTTCAACATCAATGCTTGCCGGATCATCGGTTTTGGCCAATGAATAAAATGCCGATTTATGTTTGACATAAGGCCCGAAACGACCAATGGCAACGGTTAGTTCTGCATCTTCATATTCACCGATAAGTCTTGGAAAATCAAACAGTTTCAGGGCTTCTTCCAGTAAAAGGGTTTCTATACTCTGACCCTTTTTCAGGCTTGCGAAACGTGGCTTTTCTTCATCCTCCGATTCGCCGATCTGCACCATCGGCCCGAAACGACCAATTTTAACATACATATTTTTGCCTGATTCAGGATCCGTACCCAGAAGCCTTTCTCCTTTTACCTTTTCTGAATTTTCAAGAGTTTCTTTAACCTGTTTGGCAAACGGTGAATAAAACTCTCTGATCATCTGATTCCACACTTTTTGCCCCTGCGCTATTTCGTCAAATTCCAGTTCAACACTGGCTGTAAAGTTATAGTCGAGGATGTTCTCAAAATGCTGTACCAGAAAACCGGTTACCAACGAACCTATATCGGTTGGAAATAGTTTTGATTTTTCCTGACCTGTGTTTTCGGTTTTTACAACTTCAGATATTTTGTTGCTTTTTAGTTTGATAAGCGTAAAATCGCGTTGAACTCCGGGGCGGTCTTCTTTTACCACATATTCCCTTTTCTGAATTGTAGAGATGGTAGGAGCATAAGTAGAAGGTCTGCCGATTCCGAGTTCCTCGAGTTTCTTTACCAGACTGGCTTCGGTGTATCGGGGAGGGTGCTGCGAAAATTTCTGGGTTGAAAGCATTTCAGAAAGATCGAGTATCTGTCCCGATTTAATCGGAGGCAACATTCCTTCGGTGTCCTCATTGATTTCATCGTCGGTTGATTCGAGGTAAACTTTAAGAAAACCATCAAACTTAATGACTTCGCCTTTGGCAATGAATTTTTCTGAAGTGGTTGAAATGGCAATGGTTACCGTTGTCCGTTCGAGTTCGGCATCACTCATTTGTGAAGCTATGGTTCTTTTCCAGATGAGATCATACAGCCTTTTTTGTGAAGCATCACCACCGGCTTCGCGGTGATTCATATAGGTAGGCCTGATGGCTTCGTGAGCTTCCTGAGCGCCTTTGGTTTTGGTTGCGTATTGGCGGGATTTTACATATTTTTCACCAAAAGTGGATATAATTTCCTCTTTAGCGAGGTCAATAGCCATTTTGGAGAGATTCACAGAATCGGTACGCATGTAGGTGATTTTACCTGCTTCATAGAGCTGCTGTGCAACCAGCATGGTTTTGGCAACTGAAAAACCAAGTTTCCGGCTGGCCTCCTGTTGAAGGGTTGATGTGGTAAATGGTGGTGCGGGAGACTTTTTTGCCGGCTTGGTTTCAACATCAGTCACAGCGTACTGCGCACCGATGCAGGTATTCATAAATTTGAGTGCCTCAGGCTTTTCAGGAAAACGCCGGTTTAGTTCTGCGGCAATTTTAGATTTTCCTTCATCCCCTTTTATGGTAAAAGTTGCAGTTACGCGATAAGAATAGCTGCTTACAAATGCTTTGATTTCGTCTTCGCGCTCAACAATCAGCCTTACAGCAACCGATTGCACACGGCCGGCAGAAAGCGACGGTTTTACTTTCCGCCACAAAACCGGAGAGATTTCAAAACCCACCAAACGATCCAGAACCCTGCGGGCCTGCTGGGCGTCAACCAGATTTTTATCGATGCTCCGAGGATTGTTAATGGCTTCGGCAATGGCTGTTTTGGTGATTTCATGAAAAACAATTCGCCTGGTTTTCTTTTCATCCAATTCCAATGCTTCCGACAAATGCCATGATATAGCTTCTCCCTCGCGGTCCTCGTCGGAAGCAAGCCAAACCATCTCAGATTCCTGCGCCAGTTTTTTCAACTCCTTGATAATTTTTACCTTATCTGCAGAAATTTCGTACTGGGGTTTGAAATCATTTTCAATGTCAACGCCAAGTTGTTTCTTCGAAAGATCGCGAACGTGGCCGAAACTTGATTTAACAATATAATCCTTTCCCAAAAAGCCTTCAATGGTTTTGGCTTTGGCCGGAGACTCAACAATAACAAGATTTTTTATCATAGTTTTACAATATTGTCTTACCGAAATACATGTTTTTCAGAGTATTTCCGTTAAAAATGGGTGCAAAGTAACGCAATAAAAAAATAACCACGTCGGAAAAACTCATATATTATTTACAACAAATTAAAAATGAGGGGGTTCAAAAATGCTGTATTTTTGCATCCCTGTTGCAAAACAGATAGTTTTATTCCTGTTTTTTAAAGTTAAGCAATGAACATCAAAAAGAAACTATATATAGAAACCTACGGTTGCCAGATGAACTTTTCTGACAGCCAGATTGTAGGTTCCATTATGACTGATCATGAGTTTGAAACTACCGATCAGATTGGTGAAGCAGACCTGATTTTTGTCAACACCTGCTCCATTCGCGATAATGCTGAAAAACGCATAAGAGCCAGGCTGAAGGAATTCAACAGGTACAAAAAGAAAAAGCCTGGACTTATCATAGGAGTGCTGGGATGCATGGCTGAAAGATTGAAAGAGCAGTTGCTTGAAGAGGAGAAAATGGTTGATGTGATTGTCGGACCTGACGCTTACCGCGATCTTCCGCGCTTGCTAAATCTGGCAGAATCAGGGCAGAAGGCCATAAATGTCATACTTTCGGCCGACGAAACCTATGCTGATATTGATCCGGTGAGGCTCGAGAGCAATGGGGTATCGGCTTTTATTTCGATAATGAGAGGCTGCGAAAATTTCTGCACTTACTGTGTGGTGCCTTTTACCCGCGGCAAAGAGCGTAGCCGTGAGCCTGAAACCATCATAAACGAAGCACGTGGTCTTTTTGACCAGGGCTACCGCGAAGTAACCTTGCTCGGGCAAAATGTGAATTCCTATAAAAATGAAGCAGGTATTGATTTCCCGGGCCTGATGGGATTGGTGGCTTCAATCAGTCCGTTACTCAGGGTGAGGTTTGCAACTTCACACCCCAAAGATTTATCTGATGAGCTTTTAAAAGTTATGGCAGCCCATCCGAATATTTGCCGGTCGATACATTTGCCCGTTCAATCGGGAAGCGATGCCATGCTCAAACTGATGAACAGAAAATACACCAAAGAATGGTATCTGGGGCGCATTGAAGCCATCAGAAAATATTTGCCGGATTGTGCACTTTCAACCGATATCATTGCAGGTTTCTGTAACGAAACTGAAGAAGATCACATGGAAACCATGCAGCTGATGGAAAAGGTTGGCTATGATTATGCCTACATGTTTAAATATTCCGAAAGACCGGATACCCTTGCTGCTCGAAAGTATAAGGACAATGTTCCGGAAGAAGTCAAAAGTAGCCGATTGCAGCAAATAATCGACCTTCAGCAAAAGCTGTCCCTGAAAAGCAACAAAGCCGATATCGGTAAAACATTTGAAGTGCTGGTTGAAAGCATATCACGCAAATCAGGCGAAGAACTGGCCGGTCGCAACAGCCAGAACAAAGTTGTGGTATTTCCCAAAGGCAGCTATAAGCCCGGTGACTATGTAAATGTGAAGGTGGATTCATGTACAACAGCCACACTCAAAGGAAAAATTGTTGAATAGCCTTACATCCGCAAGAATATCGATACCTCGCTGAAAGTCAGGGATTGACTTGATTTTTGCTTGTTTTTGCAAAACCTTTACTTTCAATTGGTCAAGCCCTGACTTGCGGATTTCAGGAATAGGTACAGAGAAACTGCGAAGCTGAAATCCGCTGGTTTTGTTCTGTTTCTGCAAGCTAAAACCTACATTGCCATTAACGATGACCGAAATTAAATGCCAAACAGAAATTTTATCCTTTTCATAACAAAAACAAATCGTATTTTTGCCTTGTCAACTGAAACTGAGAGTTTCAGAGATCTTTAATGATTTTTTTTACTTAAACATTAAAAATATTATTTTTGGCTTAATTCGTTTATTGTGTTTACCAAAGCGAAAAATTATCCTGAATTGTCCTACCTCAACGATTGATTTATGAGAAAACTCCTGCTTTTTCTATCTGTTTTGTTACTTCTTGGTTCCTGTGTATCGCTCAAAAAAGTCAAATACATTCAGGATATAGCCTCAAGTGAGCAAACCGATTCAACATATTATCAGGCAAAAGCACCCGATTACAAAATACAACCTGGTGATCATCTGCACATAGATGTGAAGAATATTGATCCCAAAAGCATGAACCCGTTTCAGTCAAATACGAATGTAAATATTCAGACTCAATCAGAGGCAGGGGTTTACCTTAACAGTTATCAGGTAAGTGATTCGGGGAATATTGATTTTCCGCTTGTAGGCAAAGTTGATGTTGCGGGGAAAACGGTTTTCGAGGTTCAGAGCAATCTTCAGCAAATAGTGAATGAGTTTTTTCAACTGACTACCGTAAGCGTAAAACTTATTAATTTCAGAATAAGCCTTTTGGGCGAGGTTGAGCGACCCGGCACTTATATGGTTTATCAAAATCAGTTGAATGTGTTTCAGGCAATAAGTATGGGGGGAGACCTTACCAATTATGCAAACCGTAAAGAAGTTAATATTATCAGAAAAACTGATAAAGGAACAAGCGTTCACAAAATTAACCTCCTCAGCTCCGAGCTGCTGAACTCTCCGGTTTATTACCTTCAACCCGGCGATATCGTTTATGTAGAGCCACTGAGTGGTAAGAATTTCACCTTTACTGCATTCCCATATGCCATACTTTTCTCAGTAATTTCTACAACATTATTGATACTGAACTTTGTAAAATAAGCAACAACCGTGGAAAACTACATAAAGGAAATAAATCAGGAAGAATCAGTTGATTTTAAACAACTGTTCTTTAAATTTTACAGATTCTGGTATCTGTTTATCATCACAATTTTTACAGCGCTAACCATAGCTTTCCTCTTTAATAAATATACTGAACCTATTTATAAGGTTGCAACAACAGTAATGATTAAAGATGATAAGTCAGGTTTCGATCCTCAGGCTATGCTTGGACTCGGAAACCTCCGCGGAGCGCAGAATCTCGAAAACGAAATAGGTGTTCTGAAGTCCAGATCCTTGATTACAAGATCAATAAAAGCGCTTGATTTTAACATTTCGTATTTTCTTGAAGATAACTTCGTAACACGTGAATTATATACCAAATCACCTTTTGTGGTGGTGTTTGATACTGCCAGTGTTCAGCCAACAGGTGTGAGGTTTACTATAGTAATATTGCCTGACAATAAATTTACATTGACTACCGAAGGAGAACTGGCAAGCCTTTACAGTTACTCGCAACATAAAGTAATTGAAGGTTCTGAAGTTAACCTTAAGTTGAACGGTACTTACAAATTCGGGCAAGAGATCAAAAGCGAAAATCACAACTTTAAAGTACTGTTAAACACCAATTATGTTCCAAAAGAGCACCTTAACAAGAGAATGGTATTTATATTCAATAAAACTGCAGATCTTGTAAGTGCTTTTTCTGGTTTTACCATAGAACCTATAAACCGGGAGTCGTCGATTGTTGAGATTTCAATGAAAAATCCAAATCCTGAAAAGGCAGCCGATTTTCTGAATATGCTAACCAGTGTTTATCTTCAGCGAAGTCTTGAAAAGAAAAACCAGATTGCTACAAATACAATCAACTTTATTGATGAGCAGCTTCTTGGCATTACCGATTCATTGCAATTGGCTGAATCTAATCTTCAGCAATTCAGAACCACCAACGAAGTAATGAATTTCGATTTCCAGACTGAGCAGGTTTTTACCATGATGAAAGAACTGGAAAACAAGAAAGCAGAGCTGATAGTTAAGAACAAATATTATGTTCATCTGCAGAAATATGTTATTGAAGACGGTGGAGATATTGACGGTTTAACTGTTCCATCATCAATGGGAATCGAAGATCCGGTGCTTACATCATTGATCAACGAACTTACCAGACTCTACGCCGAACGTGGCGAAGCCCTGATGACTGCCCGTGAAAAAAATCCGATAATTGCATCATTTGACGACCGGATCAGGATTAACAAGAAAACACTGGAAGAGAACATAAAGAATATCATCAAAACTTCCACCATCGCAATCAGAGATATCGACAGCCGCATCAACTCATTATCCTCAAGAATCAATCAATTGCCTGGAACCCAGCGCGCTTTGTTTGGTATTGAACGGAAATTCAAGCTAAATGATGCCATTTACACATATCTGCTCGAGAAAAGATCAGAAGCGCAGATAACACGTGCATCAAATCTGGCCGATAATGAAGTTATCGACGATGCTGTAATTGATAAAATTCAACCGGTATTTCCCAAAAAGACACTCAATTATACCATTGCGCTATTGCTTGGGCTGGTTTTTCCGGTAGTTTATGTAATGGGTAAAGACTATCTCAACGATAAAATCCTCGACAAAAAAGATCTGGAGCAGCTTACCTCTATACCTTTGGCAGGTCACATTATACACAACAATAAAGACAGCAATATTGTAGTTGCTGAATTTCCGAAATCTTCAATTGCCGAGTCGTTCAGATCTGTTAGAACCAATCTGGGCTATTTTGCGAAGGGGAAGGATAAACAGGTGATTCTGGTAACTTCAACCATGGTGAGCGAAGGAAAAACCTTTACTTCGATAAATCTGGCATCAATTTTTGCGCTTTATGGCAAGAAAACGCTGCTGATGGGTTATGACCTTCGTAAACCTAAAATCTATCAGGACTTCGGGCTTTCAAATACCGAAGGGATAAGTTCATTCCTGATCAGCCACAGCGATGTAAGAAGTGTGATTCAGAAATCTCCGCTCGACAATCTTGATGTTATGATGGCAGGGCCGATTCCTCCAAACCCGGCAGAACTCATAGCTTCGGAACGTAATGATGAGTTAATTGAAACCCTGAAAGGAATGTATGATTTTATTGTAATTGACACGCCTCCGGTTGGTCTGGTTACTGATGCATTCCTTCTGATGAAATATACCGATGTAAACGTTTTTGTGGTTCGCCAGAACTATACAAACAAAAAAATCTTTGGATCTATTATTTCTGATATTGAGAAACGCAACATTCCCAATATGGCTATATTGGTTAATGATGTGAAAATGGACAGGGGTTCAGATGGCTATGGTTATGGTTATGGCTATGGTTATGGTTATGGCTACGGCTATGGCTACGGTTACGGCTATGGTTATTACACCGACGATCAGGAGCCTCAGAAAAAGGGAGTAATCGACAACCTTTTCGGAAAATCTTAGTGACATTCTTTTGTTATCAGGAGCCACAGTTTTTGTGGCTTTCTTGCATGGATTGAACTGTCCCTGAATCAAAAAAATAGTGTTAGTTTTGCAATTGCTTTCCTTTGGAATGTATTATGAATAATCCTGAAACCTTTCGTAAATCAATGGAGCGCAGGCTTGGCCAGCAGGCTAAGGTGTTTTGGCTTACAGGACTACCCTGTTCGGGCAAAACCACCCTTGGTCTGGGTCTTGAATCTTTGCTTCGCGAAAAAGGATTCTCTGTCCGTATGCTTGATGGTGACATTACGCGCAAAGGTTTATGCAGCGATCTGGGTTTTAATGCAGCCGATCGCACTGAAAATATCCGTCGGGTAGCCGAAGTTTCCCGTTTGCTTGCCGATTCAGGCATCATTACCATAAATGCATTTATTACACCAACAGAGGATCTGAGACAAATGGCTGCCGATATCATCGGAAGGGAAACTTTTGTAGGTATCTACATAAACGCACCTCTTCACATTTGCGAAGAACGCGATGTAAAGGGAATGTATCGAAAGGCCAGACTGGGGCAATTGCCTGATTTTACAGGAGTAAGCTCACCTTTTGATCCACCCGCAAATTCAGATTTTACCATCAATACTGCCGAATCAACACCCGATGAAAATATTCAGGAGTTGCTGCGGTTTATATTACCCCAAATTAATTACATGCCATGACCAAGAATCGAATACTGAGTCACCTTGATGAGCTGGAGTATGAATCCATTTATGTAATCCGCGAAGTAGCTGCGCAGTTTGAGAGACCTGTGCTTTTATTTTCGGGAGGAAAAGATTCCATAATCATGACCCATCTGGCTATGAAAGCATTCTGGCCGGCTAAATTGCCTTTCCCCTTACTTCATATTGACACCGGCCATAATTTCATTGAGACAATGGTGTACAGAGATAATATGGTAAAAAAATTAGGGGCAACACTTATTGTTGGTTCGGTTCAGGAAAGCATTGATAATGGAAGAGTGGTTGAAGAACGTGGCCCTACAGCCAGCCGTAATCTGCTGCAAACCACCACACTGCTTGACACCCTTGAGAAGTATAAATTTGATGCTGCAATGGGTGGTGGTCGCCGCGACGAAGAAAAAGCCCGCGCCAAAGAACGATTTTTCTCTCACCGTGACGAATTCGGACAATGGGATCCCAAAAATCAACGCCCTGAACTCTGGAACATCTTTAACGGTCGTAAAAATCAAGGAGAACATTTCAGGGTATTTCCAATCAGCAACTGGACAGAAATGGATGTATGGCAATATATTCTGAAAGAGAATATTGAGCTCCCTGAAATCTATTTTACCCATCAGCGCGAAGTATTTAACCGCGATGGAGTGTGGCTTGCCAAAGCGCCTTTTATGACTCTCAAAGACGGTGAAAATTTCGAAGTAAAAACTGTTCGCTGCAGAACCATCGGCGATATAAGTTGTACCGGACTTACCCTTTCCGAAGCCAATTCGCTTGAAGATATTATTGCGGAAATCGCTGCAACCCGTGTAACTGAAAGGGGTGGAAGAGCTGACGATATGAGGTCAGAAGCTGCTATGGAGGACCGTAAAAAAGAAGGATATTTCTAGTCCTCAAAACAGCCGGACATTAAGTGTAGCAACGGAAAACTAATTTTCATTAAAGTTAAGATTTGATTATGAGTGAGTTCTCAACAAACGGATACCTCGATATGGAATTGCTTCGCTTCACAACCGCGGGCAGCGTGGATGATGGCAAAAGCACATTGATTGGTCGCTTGCTTTACGACAGTAAATCCATTTTTGAAGATCAGCTTGAAGCCGTAAAACGCGCCAGCATTCGCCGGGGAAATGAGCATATTGATCTGGCATTACTCACCGACGGACTCAGGGCTGAACGCGAGCAGGGAATTACCATTGATGTGGCTTACCGATATTTTGCTACCCCCAAACGCAAGTTCATTATTGCCGATACTCCCGGGCATATTCAATATACACGCAATATGGTAACCGGCGCATCTACTGCAAATGCTGCCATAATCCTTATTGACGCCCGCAACGGATTAACCGAACAAACAAGACGCCATTCCTATATTGCTTCCCTGCTCAGAATTCCGCATGTTATCATTTGCATCAATAAAATGGACCTTGTGGATTTCAGCGAACAACGATTTAACGAAATTAAAGCTGATTTTATCGATTTTGCAGGAATCATTCAGCTGGCCGACTTTACATTTGTGCCCATCAGTGCGCTTCTTGGCGATAATGTTGTTGATGCTTCCACAAATATGGAATGGTACAATGGCGGCACTTTAAGGCATGTGCTTGAAACCCTCGAAATTGGCAACGACAATAATCTGGTTGACCCGAGATTCCCGGTTCAATACGTTATCAGACCCTTATCTGATGAGTTTCATGATTACCGCGGTTATGCCGGAAGAGTTGCCGGTGGCTTGTTTAAACCCGGGGATGAAGTGGTAGCGCTTCCTTCAATGCTCAAAACCCGCATCAAGTCAATTGACCGGTACAATGGCCCCTGCGAAGAAGCCTGGGCCCCAATGTCAGTGACTTTTACGCTTGAAGATGATATTGACATCAGCCGCGGTGATATGCTGGCAAAAGCAGATAACCTTCCAATCGCCACTCAGGATGTTGATATGATGATGTGCTGGATGAGCGAACAACCCATGCAGCTCAATGGTAAATATGCCATTAAACACACAACCCGCGATGTTCGCTGTGTTATTAAATCTGTGAATTACAAGGTTAATGTCAGCACACTTGAGCACATACACGATGGCTCAAATGTTGGGTTAAATGACATTGCTTCTGTTTCAATAAGAACCACCAAACCGCTGTTTGTAGATTCATATTCAAAAAACAGAAGAACAGGCTCTCTCATTATCATTGACGAAGCAACCAACCGCACGGTAGGTGTTGGAATGGTTGTCTGAAACATTCTTTACGGTTGTCCTTTCTAAGTGAAACTGTCGAAATAACTTACCCACTTGAGTACCCCATCTAATTGGACTTTTCGAAAACGAATGTGTCTAAAAAAACGAAAGTAATCGCCCCCCTGTCATGCTGAGCGGAGTCGAAGCACAAAAGGGGGAGAAGAGGGGGATATAAAAACTGTCTTACTTTATGGAAGTTAATTTGACATTCCTCCTGATACGAATCAAGCAGTTAAATCTTTGATGTTGAAAAGATTAAACTGCTTGGTTGTGCAACATTTAATGAAGTGATTGCCGTGATTAATTATAAAATCCGGCTCCGAAATCCAGGTTTATCACAAAATGAATTCCAGGAGAAAGCGCCAATCTGAATGCAATCAGAATAATTACTGCCATCAACAGCACCAGCAATCCTTTGGTAAATGAAACCGTTTTCCCTCTTATCTTTCCTGAATATTTCAACAAATGCCTTCTGAAAATCATAGGCATAATTGCAAAAACTATGGATGCCAGAATAATGGTGTCGTATGCATTTATATATTCATGTTGCGGAGCCCTGTCGGGACTTCTGACCAGAAACAGCATCAATGTACCCAGCAGCCAGGGTATAATGTAGGTTGAAAGCATGGCGCCGACCCGGTTTTCGTATTTGCGTTTCCCGTGAGGAAGGTTGCTCATGGCTGCATTGGTGGAATAATAACCGCTCAGGCTCAAAACAAACAGAAATACCAGTGAAACCAGAATCTTGAAGAATACATTCATAAACATCCAGTTGGCAACATAGCCAAATCCAAGATTGGTAATGATGCCTGCAACAAAAGCCCCCAGAAAATGCGCTGCTCCCTGAAATGCAACCCACAGCAGAAACAACCGTAGTATGTGATTGTCAATTTGTTTAGCCTGTATTATCCTGAAAAGCAATACGGAAAGTGAGCCACATACCAATGGACCAATAAGCGTGATGGCAATGATGTTGGTTTTAGTCCATAAGCTGCTTGTATTGCCGATAGGAAAATATACTTCGTAATAATACAGAACAGCATCAATTCCATAAACAGAAGCCACAGCAATGGTAGCTGCCTGATACACCAGATATATAAACAGATAAGAAAGAATAAAAAGACCGAGAGAGTTAAGGATTGCCCTGAGATCAATACTGCTTAATATTTTTTTTAGCCTGACACCAGGTAGCGTATTGTCTTCAACCACTTGTTTTTTCAATGGGCTTCCTTCTGATTCAAACTGTATCAGACTGATTTTCCTGCGGACGTGCCTGTGTGCATGTCTGCGGGGAGAGGAAACCCGTAACAGCCTGTTGTCTTCTGAATCCATGCCTGATGCCGGATTCAGATTTTTATTTATTGCATTGGCAGCAAGACTTTCAGGTTTGATAATCCTTACTGACTTCTTTTTCCGGAATGTTTTTTTAATTCTGCGAAGCCACTTCTGTAAAGGCTTGGAACGTCGGGCCGGTTTACGGATTATGCTGACAACCTCAGTTATTTCATTTTTTCCGGGTTCCTGCTTTAAAGTTTGATCCTGAAGTGTGCTCGTATCAACAGAACTGATAACAGGCGCTGTATGAATTGTTCCCGGATTTGTATTCAGATTTCTGTTGGCAATATTGGCAGCAAGCTTTTTCGGATTAATAAATCGGACTTCCTCTGTTTTGCGAAAAAGCCTCTTAATCTTGTAAAGCCATCTTGTTTTGATTTTGTTTCTGCGTTTCCGGGCTTGAGGTATATTTGAAGATATGACCCTTATGGAATGAAGAGATTTGCGCTTTTTGCCAGGTTTTCTAAAAAAACGCCTGACCAAAGAGCTTAAAGATGACGGCCTTCCTGACTTTTTCCCGTTCATTCCCATCTTGTTATGGTTGGTATGCTACATCATTAGCTGAATGATTCGCCTGTAGTCGTCATGATCGAGTTTGTGAACAAAGGTAGCTGCTTTATTCAGCTCCATTATTCTGAATATTTCATCTGCATCCGGCTTTATTCCTTGTATATCGTTCAGTCTTACCGGGCAGTCGAGGCTTTTGAAAAATCCTTCCAGTTGATTTATGGTTTCATCAACATCTGAAGTGCCAAAGAGGTTTTCGCCCAAAAGTGAAATCCGTTTGCCAATACGATCTTTTTGCAGCCGCAGCCATGCAGGATAAACGATTGTAAGTGAAGCCCCGTGCGGCACATCATATAAAAGCGAAAGTACATGTCCGATGCTGTGAACGCCCCATTCACCCGAAACCCGGCCGTTCATGGTCATTCCATTGAGTGCCATGGTGGCTGCGTACATTATTTTTGCACGCAGCTTGTAATTTGAAAGATCATTAATCAGTTCAGGTCCGTATTCCATTGCTTCAAGAATGATGGAATATACAAACCTGTCAGACAATGTTGCCTCTTCACCTTTGCCAAAAAAAGCTTCCAGCGAATGAGCAATAAGATCGGCAACACCAAACGCAGTATAGTCCCGGGGGACTGACATTGTAAACTGCGGATCTAAAAATGAGTGTTTGGGATACATCAGCGGGCTACTGAAACTTCCTTTATTTTCGGCTGCATGATTTGAAATCACTGCAAATGGATTCATTTCAGTTCCGGTTGCTGCCAGTGTGAGTACCGAAATCAAAGGAACAGCAGTGCGTGGAAGCGCCCTTCTGACAAAGAAATTCCAGGCCGGGGTTTCAACAGGAATGGTGATTGAAATGATTTTTGCTGAGTCAATCACACTTCCACCGCCAACAGCAAGCACAACATCCACACCGTGTTCACGGCCGAGTGCTGCTGCTGCATCAACATCTTCAACAATCGGATTAGAGCGGATTCCGCCATATTCAAATACTTCGGCACCAATTAATTCCAGTTGTTTGATAACCAGATCGTAAAGTCCGTTTTGCTTTATTGAACCTGTTCCATAAACCAGCAAAACCTTTTTGCCAAATCGGTTGATAACCTGCCCGAGTCCATTGAGTACATCTTTGCCAAAGTGAAGGCTTGTGGGATTATATGCAACAAAATTTTCCATAATTATTGATTGTTGTTTTTAAAACATTTTTTTTGAGGAGCTTTTCTTACTGTAAAGAATTGTCAAGCAATGTCGTTTAGTTAAGGTTTCGAAATTTCAGATAAGTGAATCAAATATCCTTCGACTCCGCTCAGGATGACTGTCAGTCTGAGCGGAGTCGAAGACAATATTCCTTAACTAAACGACATTGAATCGTCAAGCACAAAATCCATTTGTTTGCGTTGAAGATCAACACGTTTTACACGGATCTTTATCGGAGCTCCCAGCTTAAATTCGCGGCCATGATGTTGTCCGATAACACGGTAATTGTCTTCATCAAGGTAATAGAAATCGTCGTCCATGTACTTCATTGAAACCATTCCCTCACATTTGCTGCCTTCCAGTTCCACAAAAATACCATACTTGCTGACACCCGAAATAAGGCCATTAAACGATTGCCCGATTTTATCCTGAAGAAACTCTGCCTGTTTGTATTTTACCGAAGCTCTTTCAGCCTCTGCTGCTTTGCGCTCCATTTCCGAACTGTGCACACAATATTCTTCATACTCTTCCTTGCTTGCAGAGCCCTTTCCTTCTAAATACCATTCCAGAAGCCGATGTACCATCAGATCGGGATACCTGCGGATAGGCGAAGTAAAGTGTGTGTAAAACGGGAATGATAGTCCGTAATGGCCAATGTTTACCGTTGAATATTCGGCTTTTGACATGGTGCGGATGGCGATGGTTTCAATCATTGTTTTTTCGCCTTTGCCTGCAATCTGTTCAAACAGGTGGTTGAATGAATTGGCAACGCTTTTATGCGATCCTAAATTTAGTTTATACCCGAGCTTGGTTAGAAACTCTGAAAATTTGGCAAGTTTATCGGGGTTCGGTTCGTCATGAACTCTATAAACAAATGTTTTAGGGGTGGATTGTCCTTTCTTTTGCCCGATTTTTTCAGCAACACGCCGGTTAGCCAATAGCATGAAATCCTCAATCAGCATATTGGCTTCTTTTTGTTCTTTAACGTAAGTGTCGAGAGGTTTGCCGTTTTCATCAAGAATGAACTTCACTTCTGTGGTGTGAAAAGCAATCGATCCCTTTTTAAATCGCTCTTCTCTCAGTTGCTCAGCCAGTTGATTCAGTATCAGAAGTTCATCTTTGTATTGGCCATCAGCGCCTTCAATCATCACCTGAACTTCCTCGTAGCTATATCGACGGTCGCTGTTTATGATGGTTTTTCCAAACCACTCGCTGCTGATTTTTGCCTTATCGTCAAGGGTAAAAACCGCCGAAAAACAGAGTTTGTCTTCGTTGGGGCGAAGCGAACAAACCATATTCGACAATTTTTCAGGCAACATCGGAATGGTTCTGTCAACCAGGTAAATGGATGTTCCTCTGTCATAAGCTTCCTTATCCAGCGCAGTCTGAGGTTTTACATAATGCGAAACATCAGCAATATGAACGCCCACTTCCCATTCTCCCGAATCAAGTTTCCTTAGTGATAATGCATCATCAAAGTCTTTTGCATCCGGTGGGTCAATGGTGCATGTCCAGATATTCCGGAAATCTCTTCGTTTTGCAATTTCTTCATCGCTGATTTTTTCGGGAATTTTTTCGGCTTCTTTCAGCGTTTCAGGCCTGAACTGCAACGGAAACTCGAACGATGCAAGTATGGAGTTCATCTCCACATTGTTATCACCGGGTTTGCCCAGCACATCAGTTATTTCGCCATAGGGATTTTTCGACCGTTCCGGCCATTCAGTAATCCGAGCTATGGCTTTTTGCCCGTGTGTTGCTTTATTGAGCGATTCTTTCGGAATGAAAATATCAATGGGAATTGAAACATCGTCGGGGATTAAAAATGCAAATTTGCCGGTTACCTGAACGGTTCCGACATACTGAGAACGACCACGTTTAAGCACTTCAACAATCTGCCCTTCAACCTTACGCCCTTTTCTGAGCGGGAAAAGATGAACCTTCACCGTATCTCCATGAAGCGCATGGCCTGTATGACCGGCTCCTACAAAAACATCTTCATCCAGATCAGCTACCGATACATATGCCTTACCGGTCTGCTTCATGTCAACCAAACCAATAACAGTTGCGGTTAAAATTCTGTCGTTCAATAAATCAGGATTATATTTGTATTTGCCGCGGTTTAGTTCAATGATAATTTCTTTTGCCGCCAGCTTTTCAAGAATTACCCTGACGTGCTCCTTGCTTACTTTGTCGGAAATGCCTAAAAGCTTTGCAACTTGTCTGAAATTGAATGCTTTGAATGAATTGGTTGAAAACAATGTTTCAACTGTTTTGATAAATGCGTCGTTTTTAGAGTGGGCGACTACTGACCCTTGCTTTTTCTTTGCCATCTTGCGTAGATATTATCTGGTAAAGATAATAAATTAACCCCGAACCAGCTTTTAAGCAGAATAACAATTAGAAATCAATGTCGTTTAGGTAAGGATTGTGAACAGAAAAAAAAATATCCTTCGACTCCGCTCAGGATGACATCGTACAGGTTTGAATATGAGTTTATTAAGTGATGTAATGCTCCACTAACACGAATGTCACACTGAGTCCCGCACGTGCGGGACTACCAATGACAGATTAGAATTCAAACAAATGCTGATCAAAGTAAAAATCAACCTTAGTAACTCTTAATAACCTTAGTAACAAAACTGACCCCAACGATTTTGAACCCTGTCTGCCGGCGGCACACAGGCAGGCTTATTCATTCTTGAAAACCTCAATAAGCTGGCAACCTTTTCAAATTGAACAATAATAAGGTTAGGAAGAAAAAAATAAGGTTGAAGGTGTTTGGTGGGTTGCCTGTTACTAAGGTTTGGAAGATAAATTAAGGTTGATCCTGTTCACTATAAAGTGGGAAAGTACTTTCAAACTTTCTGAAAATTGTTAAGGATGCTGTTTCCTATTGTTATCTTCGCATTATGCTCAAATTATTTTTTGAGTTTCAACTCAGGATGACTGTCAATCTGAGTCCCGCACGTGCGGGAAAGACAAATTTTCTTAAATAAACGACATTGAATTATACATCAGAATAGTATTGATGAAAATAATGCATCATTTGAAGTTACTTTTTGTAAAATCGTTGATGTATATAAGAATGCCTAGAATAGCCTGCTCCGTTCGATCTGACAGGTAAACACAATTTAAGGTTTACTGTATGCTCTAACACCTTGAAAATCATGGAAAAGAAAAGAATATTAATAGCCGAAGACAATGCAATCAACCAGAAAGTTGCTTTGTTGTTGCTCCAGAAGTACGAGCAAACCATTGACATAGCTGACAATGGTCGCATTGCGGTTGAGAAATTTTTGATTCATGATTACGATCTGGTTTTAATGGATTTGCATATGCCGGAATTAGACGGTTTCGAAGCAACACTAAAAATCAGAGAAATAGAAGAAAGCGAAAACAGAATAAAGAAAGTAAAAATATTTGCCATGACGGCAAGTTCCATCAGCGACGAAAGCGAAAGATGTTATCAGGTAGGTATGAATGGTTACATTTCAAAACCATTTAAACCGGAAGAAGTTATGAAGGCACTTTCTTAATTTAAATTCCTGGAATTGCTCTGATTAACTCACGGGTATAAATCTCCTTCGGATTATTATATAAATCATCAGCTTCACCCGATTCAACAATTTTTCCATTCCTCATCACCAATATTCTGTCCGACATAAATCGCACAACAGAAAGGTCATGCGAAATGAATATGTAAGTAAATCCAAAATCTTTCTTTAAATCATTCAGCAGGTTAAGAACCTGAGCCTGAACCGATACATCCAGCGCAGAAACGGATTCGTCGCAAATAATAAATTCCGGATCAAGCGCCAAAGCACGTGCAATACTGATTCTTTGCCTTTGACCTCCCGAAAACTGATGAGGAAACCGTTCAAAACTATTTTCCTCCAATCCAACCCGGCTCAGTAGATGCATTACCCTGGTCCGTCGTGCATTATTATCGGAAAGCAAGCCATGTGCAATCATGGGCTCCATAATGGCATCTCCAATGGTAATTCTTGGGTTGAGTGCCGAATAAGGATCCTGAAAAATGATCTGGATACGCTGACGCATTTTTCTGAGCTGCTCCTGATTAAGTGCAGAAAGATCTTTGCCATCGTAAATCACTTTTCCTTCGGTGGGTTCTAGTAACCGGAGTATGGCCCGGCCAAGCGTGGTTTTTCCACACCCCGATTCACCAACCAATCCAAGTGTTTCTCCTTTGTATACCTGCAGACTTACATCATCAACAGCTTTAAAATACTGAGGATTACGATTCAGAAAGCCGGATCTGGTTTTATAATAAACCTTAAGGCCATCAACACTAAGCAGTGGATTACCTTCATAAAGTTTAATGTGTGCCAGCTTTCTTTCTTCCGGTGATATGATTTCAACAGCATCTATTGCCTGATTTTTCCCATTTATAAAGTCGCTGACAACAGGCAAGCGCTTCAAACGCCGGTCAAGCGGTGGACGGCAGGCAATCAGTCCCTGGGTGTATGGATTCTGAGGATGCAGAAATACATCATTAACAGCGCCTTGTTCAACTATTTTACCGCGGTTCATAACAACCACATTATCCGCAATTTCAGAAATTACCCCCAGATCATGACTGATAAAGATGAGGCTCATGTTGTGCTTTTGCTGAAGCGATTTCAGCAGCAGGAGAATGTTTTTCTGAACCGTAACATCAAGCGCTGTGGTTGGCTCGTCAGCAATGAGAATATCAGGACGGCACGCAATGGCCATCGCAATCATAACTCTTTGTTTTTGACCGCCTGACAATTGATGCGGATAAGAAAGATAAATTCTCAGGGGATCGGGAAGCATAACTTCAGCAAACAAACCAAGTACATATTTTTTTGCTTTGGCGTTGTCGTAACCCAGATGAAGTTTTACCGATTCTGTAATCTGGCGGCCGCAGCGCATCACCGGATTAAGTGAGGTCATTGGCTCCTGAAAAATCATACTGATAAGCCGTCCCCTGATTTTTCGCATGTATTTTTCGCTCAGGTTATGGATTGAAACCTGCGCTTGCTCAGTGCCTGAATAGAGGATTTCTCCCTGGTGTATGCGGCTGTAACCTTTTGGAAGCAATTGCATGATAGCCAGTGAGGTAACCGATTTTCCGGAACCGCTTTCGCCGACAATTCCCAAAGTTTCTTTTCTGTTGAGAGAAAAACTTACGTTGTCAACAGCTGTTACCCATTCATCTTCGTTTCGGAACGAAATGCTGAGATTGTTAACAACGAGAATCGGGTCGGACATATGAATTGTTGCTGTCTGTTTGCAAAAAGTTACAGGGTTAGAGCAAAGCTGCACGCCGGGTGTCGAGCTTGATAAAGATAAAAAGCAATATTGTAAAAGCCCACAATGACGATCCGCCGTAGCTGATAAACGGGAGCGGAATCCCAATCACCGGAACCAGTCCGATGGTCATGCCGATATTAATGGCAAAATGGAAAAACAGAATGGAAGCTACTCCATATCCATAAATAAGTCCAAAGGTTGAACGCTGCCTTTCTGCCAGTTTAATTATTCTGATCAGCAGCAAAACAAACAGAACAATCACGGTTGTGGTTCCCACAAATCCCCACTCTTCGCCAACTGTGCAAAAAATAAAATCGGTGCTTTGTTCGGGGACAAAATTGTATTTGGTCTGAGTTCCCTGTAAGAATCCTTTTCCGATAAATCCACCGGAGCCAATGGCAATTTTTGATTGATTTACATTATATCCGGCGCCTTTCAGATCCAGTTCTTTACCAAGCAACACATCTATACGTGACTTTTGATGATCTCCAAGGAAATTGTCGAAAGCATAATCTACTGAATATATAAAACCTACAGTCAGCAGCAACAAACCAACGAGGCTGATGATATTGGATCTGTTGCGTTTGATAAAGAATAACAATGCACCTGCCAGAAGTCCGACAAATCCCATAACCCAGTATTGCCCGACCATTAAGGTTGATAAAGCGATAACGCCAATCATTACACCCGCCAGCAGGAAATTCCCTGACAATCCCATGCGGTAAAGCACAAGTACAAAAGATGAATAAACCAATGCAGAGCCGGTATCGTTCTGTAAAAGAATAAGCAGTGCAGGCGTTCCGAAAAAAACCAACGGGAGAAATCTGGTTTTGAAGTCTTTAATATTTATGTGCTGGCCGCTGAAAAACTTTGCCAGCGCCAGATTTGTGGCAAATTTCGCAAATTCGGCAGGCTGAAGACCAAAACTGCCAATCTGAAACCATGATTTTGAACCAGATACTGTGCCGCCAAACAACAACACTCCAATCAGCATCAGAATGGTAAACCCATAAATTAAAAAAGCAAAAGTGCTGAAAAAACGAGCATCGGTAAGTAGAATAACCAACCCGATGAAGAGCGAGGTTAATATCCAGATCATCTGCTTGCCATAACTCTGCGAAAGATCCATTATGCTGCTGTGATCTTCATTATAAACCGCTGCATAAATATTTACCCATCCTATAATCACCAATGCAAGGTAAAGCAGGATGAGTGTCCAGTCAATATCGCCGAATATTTGGTTTCGTTCGCGCACCGGTTAGTATAGTTTTGTGTTGATCATTCTTTCTTCCAGCTCTTTTCGTTTAACTTCTCCGTTGATGTATTTTTCAATCATCAGTGAGGCAATGGGTAATGCCCAGGTTGATCCAAACCCTGAATTTTCGATAACTACTGCTATGGCTATCACCGGGTTCACATCAGGAGCAAAAGCCATAAAGAGTGAGTGATCCTTTCCATGTGGATTTTCGACAGTTCCGGTTTTCCCACACATGGTTATTCCATCGGGCTGATACCAGCGCGCTGTTCCCATGGTTGCTACCTGTCGCATTCCTTCAATTGCAACTTCAAAATGGGCAGGATTAATTGTTGATATTACCTTTTTATATCTGTCGTCAACAATACTGCTGTCTCCGGTTGACTTTACGATGTGAGGAACATAATAAAAGCCACGGTTCGATATAACAGCCGCAGAGTTGGCAATCTGCAGCGGGGTAGCCAGAATTTCACCTTGTCCGATGGACAATGATCTTACCGTCATTGCATTCCACCTGCCTTTGCCGTATATGGCATCAAAACTTTCAGCAGTAGGAATATTGCCACTGAGTTCGCTGCCGATATCGGTGCCCAGCTTGTGCCCAAATCCCATGCTCATTATATGTTTACGCCATGAAATGTAATTCTCACGCAGGCTGCCATGTCCGGAACTGGTAAGAATAGAGCGGAAAACATTCCAGTGAAAAGGGTTGCACGATTGCTGGATGGCTACATAAACATCAAGTGGTGACTGATGCGAGTGTGTACACCGGATTGGAGTTGAGCCTGCACCCTGGCAACTGTAACGTGTAGATGGTTTCAAAACGCCTTCCTGAAGTCCGACAAGGTCATTAAGCATCTTGAAAGTTGATCCCGGAGGGTACAGACCCATCATGGCCCTGTTTAGCAACGGCTTAACCGGATCTTCCGACAGCAGGCCAAAGTTTTTGCCCCTCACCCTTCCAACCAGTAAATTCGGATCATACCCCGGACTTGACAAAAATGCCAGCACTTCGCCGGTTGAAGGTTCAATGGCCACAACACTTCCCATCTTGCCTTGCATAAGTTGTTCGCCATATTCCTGAAGATCAGCATCAATAGTCAGATAAAGGTCGTTTCCCATTACAGCGGTTGTGTCAAGAACTCCATCCTGATAGCTCCCGACTTCTCTGTTATGAACATCAACCATTTTCACTTTTATTCCTTTAATCCCACGTAGTTGCTCTTCGTAAGATTTCTCTATCCCGCTTATTCCAATGTAATCGCCTGATTTGTAATACGGATTTTTATCAATGGTGCGCTGATTTACTTCGCCAACATATCCCAGCAGATGTGCTGCAATTGGCTTTGGATACTTTCTTAAAGTACGCGGCTGAACGTAAAATCCCGGGTATCGGTATAGCTTTTCTTCAATAAATCCAAAGGCTTCCTTTGATATCTGTTTTTCGAAAAGGCTGGGTTTAAAGCGGCTGTATTTTCTGGCTTTATTAAATCTTTCTCTGAATCCCTCAGGCGATATCTCGAGCAACCGGCAAAATTCAAGGGTATCCATGCGTTTCACCTGATTGGGAATTACCATCAGATCATAAACAGCCTCATTGTAAACCAACAACTTTCCTTTTCTGTCATAAACCAAACCACGCGCCGGATATTGGGTTACATATCTGAGTACGTTGCTCTTGGCTGAATTTTTATAGGAGCTGTCAATTACCTGAAGCCAGAACAGGCGCATCAAAAAAATTACCCCGACAACCATAAATATGGCAATGACTGATTCTTTGCGCGAAGACAGGGATTTATTGGCCATCAGGTAACTTGAACTGTTTTTATAATTGTCACAAATTTACAGATTAACAAGGTTCACTGCACAGGCTGAGAAAACATATAGTTAATCTTTTTCGTCTAATTCGGACAAGCCAGAACCAAAGAGGTTTTTACCAACTAACCCCTGACAGGGTTTAGCTACCTATCAGGATGTTAGCGTGCATCTGTCTGGCTGTCCTATTTGAAATGGCTCGTAACCCTGTCAGGGGTCCGCCAGCCTCAGGGAAAATATCGTGGTAAAAATAGATCAATTTTGAAGAGAAGGTACTAACTGAAAATCCGGGGCAGAGGCTTCAGCAACTGGTTTAAATCCAGCCCTTCAGTTTATAAAAACCCAATGCAATATATTCCCTTATCACCAGAATTTCATATTTCAGGTGGTTCCAGAATTGGTATCGGAACTGAAGATTTCCTCCGATAGATGGGGCAATTTTATTGCCTTTCAGCTCTTCGTCAACAAAAGTCAGATCTTCTGACAACGAAGTTTCGAAAGTCGGCAATCCGCTGACCCATGAAAAACCTGCTCTGTTAAAGGTTTTTACTGCTCTGGTGATATGTTCGGGAGAGGTCACCAGAATAATATAGGCGTTTTTTAAGTCAATTCCTGATTTATTGGCAAGATTAAGGGCCTGACCGCGTGTATTTTTGCCATCAGGCTCATAAAAGATTCTGAGCGGATCAACTCCCCTGAGTTCCAGCTCCTTTGCTATTCTTACAGGATCGCTGTTGGTATCAGAGGTGTCGCCTGGCGCTGCAATTATCACAATGGCATCGGGATACTTAGTGGCCATTGTTGCTGTAAAATATGCCCTGATGAGTCCGTTCTCGCTGGGAATCCCTGCACCCGAAAGCATTACAATTGCCTTTGGTGGTAATTTCCCCGGCATGGAATAAGTGGCAAGCTTATGATACATATGGAAGGGAAGCGTTGTAAAAGCAAGAATGCATAAAATTATGAATGCACCTCCCGAAATTGCCAGAAACCACTTCGCAACCTGAACCACTTTCCGGAAAAATCTACGCATTGCTCACATGGTTTAAATTGACCTTGAACTGATTATTGGATCAGTACCACTCATCTTATCGTTTTTTAACGACTATGGGTGGCGTTTGTATCACATTGCTTTCATTCAGATCTCTGTCCCTGATAAATAATTCAAACATTATTGTATCGAAAGAAGAAAGCGGATTATTCACAAACAGGGTGTCCTCAATTTCACCGCTTATTGATTTGTTTTTCCCGGCAGGCATTAAAATCGGAATTCGTCCGTTGAATGTTGCGGTATCATAAACCAATGTGGAATCGTCTTCATAGCGGGAGGTTATTAAAAATACTTCCTCAAAGGTGCCGTTTTTTTGTTCGAAATACCGGATAAAAAGATTGTAATCGAAAGGAGGCACTGAGTCGTAATCGTAAAGCCCGATATTTCCGTCGCCATCGGTAAACGAAAACCTGAGCACCCCGCGCTGATCGATGCCCTGAGCATCTCTCAGTAAAACAAAATCCATAAACTCAATACGGGGTTCGGGTGGGTATTCCTCATATTTTTTGCATGAAATTGCAGCAATTATGAGGATGACGAAAAGAAATACTGCCGGTTTTCTCATTTTTGACTTTTGGAACAATAACGCGCAAAAGCTGTGCCGCATTATATTTTGATGAATTATTATACGATTAAAATTGAAAAATTCCATGCCACCAAATTTCCAAAATACCAATTTCACATAGTATCAATAAAATAAGTTGGTGAGTTTTAGTGTCCCGATAGCTATCGGGATTGTGCGTTGGTGGCTATAATCCGGAACACCGCTAAATTACGAAAAAAGATCGTGCTCACCAACGGGTAATATAAGATCCGGGCCTTCGTTTTTCACTGCGTTTACTTTTTCAGAAACGCGGTATGCTTTCATTTTTTCTGACGGGTAAGGTTTCAGCAGGTTTTTCAGGCTGTTTTCGTCAGTAGTTTTGAGCCATGCTTCAGATCCGTTTTTGTCGAGGATTACCGGCATACGGTTATGAATGGGGGCCATCAGCTCATTGGGTTCGGTGGTGATGATGGTGAATGAATTTAATGTCTGACCCTTTTCGTTTTGCCAGGTGTCCCAGAGTCCGGCCATTGCAAAGAGTGAATCATCAAACAGGGTGAACCGCATGGGGATTTTTTTCACTTGCCTTACCCATTCATAAAATCCATCGGCCGGAACCAGACATCTTTTGGTTTTAAAAACCTGTCTGAAAGCTGGTTTTATCTCAATTCCTTCGGCCCGTGCGTTAATCAATGGCATACTCCGGGGTAATTCCTTCGACCAGAAAGGGATAAGCCCCCATCGAAAAAACTGAAGCTGCCCGGGATTTTGATTGGTAATAACCGCCATATTTTGAGTCGGTGCTCCGTTGTAACGAGGCACATAAGGTGATTTTCCGCCTGCAAGGTTAAAAAATTCGTTCAGGCGTTGCTCTTCGGCAGTAAGTGAAAATCGTCCGCACATAATTTTAAGGGTTAAGCGTTTAAAATTAAACATTAAACAAATAATATGGCTTTTGGTAGAAAATTTGAAAAAAGATGTCTCCTGCGGCGAAAAAACACATTAATCACCGCACATATGCGGTAAATAATTGGTATATTTACCGCAAAATGCTTTAAGTATGGCAAAATACATTTACGAGCGTAAAAACTGGACAGCCTTTTCCTGGCATGATAAAGCCATAAATGTCGTATTTGGCGAGGTACGGATTATGCAAGGAAAAATAATAGGGCAAATGAATGCTTTGGGTTTTTCGGCTAAAGAAGAAGCCACACTTACCGCCTTAACCTTAGACGTAGTAAAATCATCAGAAATAGAAGGCGAATTGCTCAATTATGAACAAGTTCGTTCGTCTATTGCAAGGCGTTTGGGCATTAACACTGCAGGACTCGTACAGAGCAGTCGCCACATCGAAGGAGTGGTAGAAATGATGCTTGATGCCACCCAACGCTTCGCCTTGCCTTTAAACGAAAAACGTTTGTTTGGCTGGCATGCAGCACTTTTCCCAACAGGGTACAGTGGACCATACTCAATTGAAGTGGGACGATACCGCACAGGCGAAATGCAAGTAGTTTCTGGCGCAATGGGCAAAGAAAAAGTGCATTACGAAGCCGTAAAGCCTGAATGGGTGAAAACGGAAATGGACAAGTTCCTGAATTGGATCAACACCGATAACAGTCTTGACCTTGTTTTAAAAGCCGCCATCGCACACTTTTGGTTTATCATCATTCACCCCTTTGATGATGGAAACGGAAGAATTGGAAGAGCCATAACCGATATGTTGCTTGCACGTGCTGAAGGCAGTGGAGAGCGATTTTACAGCATGTCCAGTCAAATATTGGCCGAATGTAAACGCTATTACGAAGTATTGCAAAAAGTGCAACATAGTTCAGGCGACATAACCGAATGGCTCGACTGGTTTTTGCATTGCCTCAAAAATGCGATGCTTGCCACAGAAAACACCACACAAAAAATAATGCGTAAAGCTGAATTTTGGAAAATACATGAACATACCCCCATCAACGAACGCCAACGCTTAATACTCAACAAACTCTTTGACGATTTTGAAGGAAAACTACAAACCTCAAAATGGGCAAAAATTACCAAAACCTCTACCGATACTGCTTTACGGGACATAAAAGACCTGGTAGAAAAGGGCATTTTGCAACAAACAGACGAAAGAGGACGAAACGCTAACTACATATTAGTAGATTTTATCTCAGACTAAACACTGGCTTTTATAATCGGAATATGAGCGGAATGCAGCACCCAGCGATAATTCCTATTTGTTCTATTAATAAAGTTGTTCATTCTGGGCAGCGACATTTTTCGCATTTTCTGTTTCTTTGACAAGGGCAAACTTGTTGTTTTGGCAAACGGTTTTCATAAGAAGTCACAGAAGACACCAAAGTATGAAATTGAAAAAGCATTAAAAATCAGACAAGAATATGAATCAGAAAAGTAATATAAAGACACTTGACCAATTTGTTGACGAACAATATGGCAAGAAAGGAACTTCCAAACGTAACAAGTTTGAGAATGGTTATGAAGATTTTAAACTTGGGTTCCTTATTCAACAAGCCCGACTTGAAAAAGGATTGACACAAGAAGAACTTGCGCAAAAATGCGGGACGAATAAAGGTTACATTTCAAAGATTGAGAACAACATTAAAGAAGTACGTATTTCAACACTTCAAAAAATTGTAGAACTTGGACTTGGTGGACACCTGGAACTTTCAATAAAACTTTGACGCCAAAGTTAATTCCGCAAAGTCGCATACCCTTGTAAACACAAAGAAATGGAATAGGTATTCCATAAAAGCAATATTGAAATTCTTAAGCCAAAACACTGCTTCCCTTTTAACAATTATTTGAAAAAAGCTTCTCGCATCTTTGCTGCCAAATGACTATTTTTGCCCATATGGCAGGCATCAAATGTATTTATCTGCTGAATGCCGGAATGCTTTGAGTATTAATTTAAAACCAAATACAACCGACATATGAAAAAGTTTGCAGTAGTCCTTTCAGGCAGCGGTGTTTACGATGGAGCTGAAATCCATGAAGCAACCCTGACATTATTGTCGATTAAAAGAAACGGCGCGGATTATACAATTTTTGCCCCAGACATTCAGCAACACCATGTTATTAACCACCTTACGGGAAACGAAATGCCTGAAACCCGGAATGTATTGGTTGAATCGGCAAGAATTGCACGTGGCAAAATCAGCAATCTGAATACTTTCAAAGCCCGTGATTTTGATGCATTGATTTTTCCGGGTGGTTTTGGTGTAGCCAAAAACCTGTCTTCCTGGGCATTTCACGGGCCGGATTGTACGGTGAATGCAGATGTTGAAAAGGCAATCAAAGATATGGTTTCATTACGAAAACCCATTGGAGCGCTTTGCATTTCGCCGGTTTTACTTGCCAAAGTACTTGGTAATGTAGATGTTACCCTTGGCAACGATGATAACGATGCAGCTGCACTTGAAAAAACCGGAGCAAAGCACATAAGAACCACACATGGCGAAGTTGTGCGCGACCCGCATCAGGCCATTTTTACCACTCCTTGCTATATGCTTGATGCAGATATTGTGCAGATTGCCGAAGGCGCAGAAAATCTGATCAAAACCATTCTGGCAGAACTTGAGCTGAAAAAAGACTGAAAGCCGCATTTTTCTATGCCTTTTACCTGCGTATTTTATTTGCTGGCAAAGCACAGATGACTTATCAGATACTTCACGGGTTTCTGTCCTTTATTTTCCTTTCATTCTGAATGCTGGTTTCCGGCATGCTTTTGTGAAACAGCACCATTGATTGCATTGCCTGATGGCTTGGATTTTAATTATTGCAATCTGATGAAGCAAATTAGTTGTACTTTTGCCATCCCTGGTTCTTGCATTTACAATATGTGTCAATCATCACAGAATCAGATGATAAGCTGAATTTTAATCAACATAATATGAAGATAGCCTTAATCGGAGCCACAGGTTTGGTAGGAAATGTTATGATGCGGGTGCTTGAAGAAAGCAAGTATGTTCCTATTTCCTCTATCTCGGGTTTTATTCCGGTTGCATCTGAAAAATCGCTTGGCACAGAGGTTATTTTTAATAACCGGAAGTACAGAATACATACCCTTGCTGAAGCGCTTGAACAAAAGCCGGATCTGGCTCTTTTTTCAGCAGGTGCAGACGTTTCCCGTGAATGGGCCCCGCTTTTTGCAGCACAAAACTGTTTTGTAATCGACAATTCTTCTGCCTGGAGAAAAGATGCCAATATCCCTTTGGTTGTTCCCGAAGTTAACGGACATGTTGTCTCTGGCAGTCAGCGGATTATTGCAAACCCAAATTGTTCAACCATTCAGATGGTTGCTGTACTCGCTCCGCTTCACAAAAAATACAACATTAAACGTCTGGTCATTTCTACCTACCAAAGTGTTACGGGCACCGGCGCCAAAGCAGTGCGCCAGCTCGAAAATGAAAGGCAGGGCATCAGTGGCAGCAGGGTTTATCCGCACCCGATTGACCTGAATATATTCCCTCACGGCGGCGTTTTTATGCCTAACGGATACACATCCGAAGAGATGAAGCTTGAAGAGGAATCGCATAAAATTATGCAGGCTCCTGAAATCAGGATTACTTCCACAGTGGTAAGGGTTCCGGTTTATGGAGGCCACTCTGAATCGGTTAATGTTGAGTTTGCAAATCAATTCGAAATGGATGATATGCTCCGTATCATTTCGGCCACCAAAGGAATTGTGCTGCAGGACGATATCGACAAGGCTGTTTATCCGATGCCAAAGTATGCTGAAGGCCGCGATGAAGTTTTTGTTGGCCGGGTAAGGCGTGACTTTTCAGTTGATCATGGCATAAATCTCTGGATAGTGGCCGATAACCTCCGAAAAGGTGCTGCTACAAATGCAGTGCAGATTGCCGCTTTATTGATGCAGAAAGAATTTATTAACGCCTGAGGCTAAGTAGTGGAAATAATTACTGATCTTTCGAATCCGATAAAGCTTAGCCGCCCGGTTATTACTGTTGGCACTTTTGATGGTGTACACATCGGGCACCAGTCAATCCTCAGCTCAGTAAAACAATTGGCTTCAGAAACCGGAGGAGATTCTGTGGTGGTTACTTTCCATCCGCATCCTCGAATGGTTCTGGGCAGCCACGTTTATCTGCTAAGCACCCGCGACGAAAAACGGGATGCCCTCAGAAATGCCGGAATTTCTCATCTGATCGAAATCCCCTTTACAAAAGAATTTGCCGGAATAAGCGCTGCAGAATTTGTAGAATTTATTGCCGGTAATCTTAAACCTGAGATCATTGTAATTGGCTATGATCATGGTTTCGGGCAAAACAGAAGCGGTAGCATTGAACATCTTTATCGTTATGGAAAGGATTTTGGGTTCAGAGTTGTGGAAATTGCCGAACTTGAGTTGGGAAACCACCACGTAAGTTCCTCTGTTTTACGCTGGCTTTTGCAGGAAGGTGATGCTGTAATGGCCACTGCACTGCTCGGAAGATATTACAGCATCAGCGGAAAGGTGGTCAGAGGAAATCAGATAGGCAAACTTATCGGTTATCCAACCGCCAACCTTTATATCGAAGACCCAAACAAGCTTATCCCTGCAATGGGTGTTTATGCTTCAAGACTTACTTACAACGGAAAATTATACAACAGCATGACAAATATTGGCATGCGACCCACCATCAATGCGCATAAACTTACCATAGAAACCAATATATTCGATTTTGACGAAGATATTTATTACGAAAGTATTACGGTTGAATTGGTTAAGAGAATCAGAAACGAAAAGAAGTTCGGGAACCTAGAAATGCTCAAAAAACAATTAGGCAGCGACCGCGAAAGAGCAGTACAATTCTTAAATGATAACACTGATTTAAAGAGCCATTAATCTTTTCTCTGGTCGGGCATACAGAACGTCTCCGGCCATAAGTCTAATCCCGTTTCTCTACATACACCCCAATATCCATCAGTCCGGCAATGCCCATTTTGGGGATGAGATTTTCAATTTCAATGGTGTAAGTACCTTTTTCAGTAAAATAAAAAGAAGGCCACAACACCTCTTCAAAGTCCCAAAGATCACCGGCACCGCTTCCTTTAAACTTACCTTCTGAATCCTTGAGTTTGATGTCTTTTTCAATAATTCTTTCTTCGCCCGAAGGTGTATTAAGAATTACATAAACCGGAAGGTTGGGATAAGGATATTGTGTGATATGCCTGACAGTGAATACAATATCACCGGTAATCCCATCTTCCTCAACAGGAATTTCAAACTTTACCTTGTCAAATCTTTGCCAGGTGTAATTGTCAAATTTGTAACGCTCCTGATAAATTTTACCCCTTTGACAGGAGGAAGTCAAAACAAAAAGGATAAAGAGAAAAAAGGGCAGTATTTTCATATTTCGCGATGCTTAAGCCACAAAAATACAGATATTGAAGATCACTTCGTACTTTTGCATCATCACAGCCATCACTAAAAACTGACATGGGGAAAAAGCAAAAGTTTTATGTAGTCTGGAAAGGAAGAGAAACAGGTATTTTTTATTCGTGGGATGACTGTGAAAGGCAGGTAAAAGGGTTTGAAACTGCCCGATTTAAATCCTTTGAATCCGAAAGGGAGGCCATAGAAGCTTTTAATGCCGGTGTTCCTCCATTTAAAAAAGTCGCGCCAAGTGTTAAAAAGAGTTTCGACCCGCATTATCAGCCCATTATGAACAGCATTTCAGTTGATGCAGCCTGCTCGGGAAACCCGGGTGTAATGGAATATCAGGGCGTTGAAACTTCAACGGGCCGGTTGCTGTTTCATCAGGGGCCGTTTCCTGAGGGCACGGTAAATATCGGCGAGTTTCTCGCAATTGTGCATGGTCTGGGTTATCTGAAACAACGAAACATCGATATTCCCATTTATACTGATTCTAAAACTGCGCTGGCGTGGCTTAAGAAAAAAAAGGCAAATACCAAACTTCAGTCCAATGATATTAATGCTGATCTTATGCTGATGCTTGGCAGGGCAGAAGCCTGGCTTGAACGAAACAGCTGGAATAACCCTGTCTTAAAATGGGATACAGCGGTATGGGGAGAAATTCCTGCTGATTTTGGAAGAAAATGAAGGTTCATAACTTCACATAAAAATTAATTGTAAAATGCGAAAAACCAAAATTATCGCCACACTTGGGCCGGCAAGTGCCAACGAAGTCACCATGAGAAATCTTATGCTGGCAGGTGTAAATGTTTTCAGACTTAACTTTTCGCATGGATCTCATGATATTCACGAGGCTTCCATAGGTTTAATTGACAAGTTGAATGATGAACTTGGCATGCACGTGGCAACGCTGGCCGATTTATCAGGGCCAAAAATCCGCACAGGAGTGGTTGAAGGTGATTCCATGATGCTCATTCCCGGCGAGGAAATTACCTTTACCACACACAAAGAATTGTGTGCCCACCGGACAATAAGTGTGAATTATCAGGGATTCGCAACTGATATAAAACCCGGTGAGGATATATTGATTGATGATGGCAAGTTACTTTTAAAAGTGATTTCATCCAACCAAACCGATGAGGTCATTGCCAGGGTGGTACAAGGCGGTTTACTGACTTCGCGCAAAGGAGTTAATCTTCCAAAAACCGTTCTCCGGCTCCCAAGCTTATCTGAAAAAGATCTGAAAGACCTTGATTTTATCATGACCCGCAATATTCAGTGGGTTGCATTGTCGTTTGTTCGCTCAGCTGAAGATATAGAACAGTTGAGAAAGCTCATTTCGGACTATTCAGTTAAAAATCCTCCCCGTATAATTGCCAAAATTGAGAAACCGGAAGCTGTTCTGCAAGCTGAAGAAATCATCAGGGCAAGTGATGCCATAATGATTGCCCGTGGCGATCTTGGTGTTGAAATTCCTCAGGAGCAGGTGCCGGTGGTTCAGAAAAAGCTTGTGCGATTGTCTGTGGCGGCATCTAAACCAATAATAGTGGCCACGCAGATGATGGAAGGTATGATTACCGGAATGCGCCCCACGCGCGCTGAGGTGAGTGATGTTGCCAACTCGGTACTCGATGGTGCAGATGCACTTATGCTGAGCGGAGAAACATCCGTTGGGCTTTATCCGGTGCAGACGGTTGAGACCATGAGCCGGATTATTTCGGATGTCGAAAACAGTGAAGTATCGTATCATGATATTTCCCATCTCGAAAATCAGGACCGGCGTATTTCCGATGCCATCATTATGGCAGCCTGTGATCTTGCCCGAAAGGTAAATGCCCGGGCCCTTATTGCAATGACCAACACAGGTTATTCAGCATTCAGAATAGCGAGCCACAGAACCGCATCAGGAATTTTCATATTCTCTGACAACCAAAAACTGCTTAAATCGCTAAGCCTGGTATGGGGAGTTACCGGAACGCACTTTGCCAGATTTATCAATACCGATACAGCCATGTTCGATATGCGCAAATCGCTGCTTTCGCGTGGATTTGTGAGCAAAGGAGATTACATTATTTATATCTCAAGTATCCCGATTGGCCAGCCGGGTAAAACCAATATGTTAAAGCTGAGTACGGTCTGATACACTTCAGGTTTGCTGATCAGCGAACTGCACAAGCGATTGAAGCAACGCTGATTTTAACATCCGGAATCTTCATCAGCTCATGGCCGGCAGCTTCAAGTGTTGAGCCGGTGGTGATTACATCGTCCACAAGAAGGATATGCTTTCCTGTAAGTTGCTCCGGGTCGTTGAGCTGGAAGATCTCCTTCACGTTTTCCCATCGTTTGAATCTGGTTTTTCGGGTTTGGGTTTCTGATGCATGTACCCTCAGAAGTGTGGTAATATCAAGCTTGATGTTCATTGATTCAGCCAGTCCTATGGCAAACCATTCAGCCTGATTATATCCGCGTTTTGCCTCTTTCTTCGGGTGCAACGGTACAGGTATTACTACTGAAATGGTGCTGAATAAGGGTGATTTTTTCAACTCAATTCCATAAAGTTTGCCAACATGAGAACCAATCTCCTTATTGCCCTTGTATTTGAGTTGGTGCACCAGATGCTGAACTTTGCTTCCTTTGGTAAAATAATAAAAGGAGGCTGCCGATGAAAAATTAATCTTCCCCCAGAACTGACGGGCTACAGCATTATCTTCCTGAAGATGAAAATTGGTTTTTGGTAAATGATAATGACATGAAAAACAGAGCATGTGCTCGTTTTTGTAAAGTGTATTTCCGCATGCCAGGCAAACTCTGGGATAAAATAATGATATCAGATCCTGGAAATAATCTTTTAGCATATATTGATATATTATCGAATAAAGGTATGGATATTTTTATAAAATATTAAGCACAAAAAAACATTATTGGCTCCCATCTGATTTTCAGTTACTGCAATACAGGGAAGCACATTGCTAAAAAAAAAGAAAGGTCCGTAAAGACCTTTCTTTTTTATAGGAAATTAAGCCTGCCAGAGGCTAAATTCTATGTTCTAATAGAACATCAAACGATTGTCTTCAATTTCTGCTTTACGTTTAAGCGCTTCAGTGGTTTCACGTTGTGCTCTTGTGCGGAAAGCATTTGAAATCATCCTTTTTTCAGTAGTCAGATCATCTTTAAGTGGTGCTGGAGTTATTTTATCAGCAACAATTACAAAAACAGCCTGATTGCCTTTTATAGGTTTCGATAACTCGCCTTCTTTCATAGTAAATAAAATACCTATTACCTGATCTTCTTTACCATATCCGGGCAGGTTTGAAGCTGCAAACGAGATATCGCTGGTGTCGGCTTTCATGCCAAGAGATCTGTAACCCATATCCAGATCAGAAAGGGAAGTTATGTTCTTGTTGATTTCAGCAATCAGTGTTTCAGCTTTTTTGTCGCGTTTAACCAATGGTTCGATAAACTCTTTTAATTGATCCATGGTTGGTAAACCTTTTTCGCGTTTTTCTTTAAGCAGGGCAACCATATAGCGTCCTTCAATATCAAAAACAGGAGAAATGGCTCCGATATCGTTATTTTCATCAAACGACCATCTGATAACTTCTCTTCCCTGAGGAATTCCCGGAAGGTTATTCTGCTCAATGTTTATTCTTTCTGCCAGCCTTTTGGTATAGCCTTTCTCTTCAATTTTTTTCTCGAAACCTTCGGCATCTTTTGATTCTATGGCAAACTGACTTGCAAGAGTATAAACATCCTGAATGGTTCTTGAACTTGGTTCTATACCGATTTTAACCATTGCAATGCGTACTTTCTTAACAGGTGTGGTTTTGCCGGTAATCTTAATGATATGGTAGCCAAACTGAGTTTCGACTTTAACAATATCACCAATTTTTCCATTGAGAACAGCACTGTTGAAAGCCGGAACCATTGCTCCATCAACAAACCAGTTAAGGTCTCCGTTTGTTTTGGCAGCAGTCTGATCATCGTTCATGCTTGAAGCAAGTTCATCAAATTTGGCCGCATTTGATTTTACAACATTCAGTATGCTGTCAGCTTTGGCTGAAGCCTGAATTTTAGTTATTGTAACAGCAGGATTTACATTAGTACCAGCGTAAGTAACCAGGATGTGACTTGCCTTTAATGAGTCGGGGCGGGTTTGAACATCAACCAGTCGGGCCATGGTGTACATATTGTTTTCGATATACGGTCCAAAAGTTGCACCGGGCGCTGAATTAAACATAATTGAATCCAACTGGTAAGGAATGGATCCCTTTTTCATCCAGGTACTGTCGTATCTTACGTCAGAAGTAGTATTTACAAATGAAACGATATTTTCAGTTGTAGCAAACTCAGTATAGAGTTTCTGAACATCGCGTGAAATTCTTTCGCGGTCTTCTGGTGAAGCCACAATATCAAAAGTAACATACTCAATATCTCTGGAGGCTTCCTGCTGATATTTGTGCTTGTTCTCATTGTAGAACTTTTCGTAGTCAGCGTCGGTAATTTTTACTACACTATCGGCAATGCTGGTATAAGCAGCGCCATAATAGCGGGCACTTATTTTTGCTGTGCGTGCTTCGTAGTCACGTTTTGCGAAAGCGGCAGGCACATAAAATCCTTTAGAAACCAGATTGTTATACTTGGTGTTCAACCTGTCGTCTTTAATGGCTTTTTCAATGGTGAGATACCTCTGTTTCATTTGAGGATCAACATTGTCGAGGTTCTGAAGGAAACTCAGAACATTGGCAGGGTCGAAAGCACCGGTTTCCGGATCGCGGAAACTCTGCTGAATATAGGAATGTGGGTTTTTGCCACGAATCTGATCGTCAAGCTCTTGTTTCGAAACTGTTAAGCCCAGTTTGCTGACTTCATCAAAAAGGATACTTTCATTAACAAGTTGTTCCCAAGTTGATTGTCTGATTTGAAACTGCTCTTCGGCTGAAAGATTCTCTTTGCCGGTATTCATTTTTTGAGCCTCGATATTTTCATCTACCTTTTGATTGAAGGTTGTAGCCAGTATCGGTTCACCGTTAATATTGCCAATGGTATTTACACCTTGACGCGGGCTACGGTTTGCCAGCAAGTCTCCAAGAATAAAGGCTGCCAGCGCAATACCAATTATAGCGACGAGCAGTCCTGATCTTTTGCGAATATCACCAATTAATGCCATTTTGTAAGTATTTTTAAAGTGGGTGCAAATTTACAATAATTGTTTAAGGATAAAAATAAAAATGGCAACTGCCTGTAAATTTGTGGATAAACAGCGAAATTATGTTGCTGTAAGGCCTTAAAAAGTAGTTTAAAACCTCAGGTTGGATTAAATATGAGCCTGACTTCTTCAATCCGGCTTTCGCTGGCGCGGGTTATTACAAATAGAAAGTCATCAATCTGAATTTCTTCCTGCTCCGAAGGAATGTCTTCATAGTGCGAAATTATCAGGCCGGCGAGTGTTTCATATTCATCTGATACCGGAAGGTCAAGCTTATATTTTTGATTGAGATAATCAATTTCAAGTCTGGCAGAGAACACATACTCATCTTCGCTGATTTGTACCTCCTCAGAATCTTCGATGTCGTATTCGTCGTCAATTTCTCCGAATATCTCTTCAATAATGTCTTCGATGGTCAGCATTCCGGCAGTTCCCCCAAATTCATCAACCACCAGCGCAACACTTTTCCTTTCGCTCATGAACATACTGAGAAGCTTATTTGCCGGCATGGTTTCCGGGACAATCATAACCGGTTTGGTTATTTCATCAATTGAACCGGGTTTCCGGAAAAGATCATGTGAATGGGTGTAGCCGATGATGTTGTCGATGCTTTCCTGATAAATCAGTACTTTCGAGTGCCCCGATGAAATAAATAACTCCCGGAGTATTTCAAGATTTTCATCTTTGCTAACTGCTATGATTTCGTTTCGGGGAACCATGCATTCACGCAATTTGATGTTGCCCAAATCACGTGCATTCTGAAACATTTTAAATTCCTGATAGTCTTCACTTTCTTCAGGTTGTTGCGACGATGAATCTCTCAGATAATGATCCAGATCAACCACTCCAAAAGAATATTCCGGGTGAGAAATTCTTGCTTTGAAAATATATTTCAGAAGGAATTCGGATACTCCGATAAAAACAATGACGACAGGATAAAATACAAAGTAAAACAGATTTAACGGGACAGCAGAAAAATTGAGAATCCTGTTGGGATTTATCCTGAAAAGGACTTTAGGCAGGAATTCAGCAAAAAGCAGCACAATAAGTGTAGAAATAATGGTCTGTGAAATAAGAAGCAGAGCAATAGCTGCAGGACTTTCAGGCAATACTCTCAGCAAAATAGGCTCAAGCAGAACAGCAATATAGATTCCATAAACAACCAGTGCAATATTGTTGCCCAAAAGCAATGCAGCAATAAAACGTGATGGCTTTTTCAGCAGTCCTGACAGGAGCCTGGCAGGCAGAAGAGCTTTGTTTTTTTCGACTTCAATCCTGAGTTTGTTCGCTGTAACGAATGCGATCTCCATGCCCGAGAAGAAGGCTGAAAACAGAAGGGCAATAATGATGGGAACAATTAATTCCATTTAGATGACTGGTAATATGAATGCAAATTTAGTGAATTAGTTGAGGATTTGCATGTTTGATTGAAAAGAGGTTTCCCGCCAGGGTTTCATGCTTCCCGGGAAGCTTGTTTATGCTTTCCTGTTGCATAAATGATGCTTTGGCAAAGTGCATTCAATTGAATTAAAATGACGGATAGTTGGCAAAGATACCTTTCGCAAACTATTCGCTGTCATTAATGTACATTTCGCCTCTGGGTTTTTTGATGGTCCAGTTGTAAAAGGTTTCATCAGATACCATTCCTTCGCCATACAGTATTTTATCTTTTGTTGTAATGGTTACCATTTTATCTGACGAAACTTTTTTGGTGTTCTGGTCCCAGACAAGATATTCGGTGTTGAGTTTTTCATCCTTCAGGTAATTAATAATAACAACATTGTGTGAAGCCTCCATAATGCGGCGACCCTCGTTGTTTACACCATAATCGGCAGTTATTTCTGTTCTGATTGCTGATGGATTAAGTGAATCGTAGAAAACCACCCGAAAACCTTCAGGAAATTTAAGCACAGAACCGCCCTGTTCATCGTATTGATTCAGCAATGGAGCCGTAAGTGTATATTTCAACCGGCCCGATTCACTTTCCGAAATTTTTACATCACGGGCGTACATAACAGGTATGGTATCGGGTTGATTGAGTCTTGCAATCTCTTCAAGCGAATTGCTGCAACTATAAAGCGTTGCTGTAATCAAAATTACAGCAACGCTTTGAAGCACTTTAGTCAGAAAATGATATCCTCTTTTAATTTTCACCCGAGCCAATTATTTAGCAGCCCTGACAGTAGTACTTTCATTAATCCAGCATCCTACGGTGTAAGAACTTCCTTCCTGCATATCGCGGAAGAACAGGTCACTTGCAGCAGGATAGAATTTAGAAAACTGAGCAATTTTAGCATTGGCATCTGATTCAACAGAAGGATCAACACTTTTGGCTCTTATGTATTTATCAACTGCCGCCCAGAAAACTGATTTTCCTCCAAGATCATCTTCTGCACACATTGATGCACTTGATGAATATAGGTCGCCGATAAGCAGATAAGCTTTGCCGTAATTGGGGTCTATCTGAAGTATTTTCAGCGCATTTGACCTTGCCTGTGCATAGTTGCGTTGGTTAAAATTTATGTTGGCCAGAATGTTATAAGCCTTCACTTTATCTGCATTGTTATCATAAAGTTCAGCAGCCTGTTGCATATACTCGGCAGCTTTGCTCAGGTTATTACGCTCCAGATTAAGGGTTCCCATCAGATAAGCAGATTGTGCTCCCGGCTCAACTTTGTGCAGACTTTCGGTAGCCTGAAAGAAAAGTTCTTCTTTTACACATCCTTTGCGCTCAAGTATATTGGTGATTTTCTTAAGCAAATCAACATCTTCAGGAGTTTGTTCGAATTTTTTGGAGTATATGGCAACCAGATCCGGGCAAGTGGCAAATGGCTCAAAGGTTGATTCTACATTGGCTTTGATGTTTTCCCAGTTTGCAAGAGGTTTTGGTTTTTCAGCATTGGCTTTCAGGTTAAAGTCAATAATCTCGCTCAGTTGGTCATAAGAGTCAACAATGGTTGATTTCTCCAGCTTGTTAAGTTCAACCATTCCGATTACAGCCCTGAAGTAATAGACCAGTACAGCTCCTTCAGATTTATTACCCGAAAGTTCAACTGATTTCTTGAAGATATGATAAACCTGTTCGGTTTTGTCAGGGCGATAGGTGTAAAGGTCAATACCTTTGCGCCCCAGCACATATCCTTCACGGTTAAAATGCTTTATTCGCTGATCGTAAACCATCATAAGTGTATCAATCATTTTCTCGCGAAGATCTGCATCTTTGGTCTCGTCAATTTTGGATGAAACCATTTTTGCTCCGTCAATATAGGTGTTTTGCGATGCAATAGGGCAGAATTCGAATACCCATCTCCAGTGCTGATAAGCATCTTTATAATTATTTTGTTTGTAAAATTCCCGGTACAAAGAAATATGCATCACACAATTGGCTGAGTCTGCACCGTATTTTGGTCCCGCATTGGTTCCGTTTTCAGATTCTTCTTCAACCTGTGCATTCACAGAGAATGATGACAGGAGTCCTATCATCAGAGCGAGGAAGAATGTTTTGATACCCGTTTTCATGACTATTGTTTTTAATTGATTAATCGTATTTTCTTATGATAAACCAGCGTTCAAATATTGAGAGTCCTAATGTAAATCTTACAAAGTTCTCTTTGATCAGATTTTCGCTGGTTGTACCCCTTGTTCCGATCTCAGCTGAAAGATTAACTGTTGATCTGGTACGAGGAATCGGTAACCCAAGACCAAAACTTATGCCAAACTCATCAATCTGTTGTCCCCGCAATTCAAGGAAGCTGTTGCTGTACCTGAATCCCGCCCGGTAAGTTATACGTTGCAGGTAACCTGAAACTGTTGATACTGATGGTGTATATTGTCCTCCAACTGAGATTCGCATGCTGTTTTTTAACGAATCAGGCACGCCAAAGTACGAATATTTATTCCACATTTGCAACTGATAATCTGCACCTACCAGCCATTTTTCTGTTTTCCCGAAGGTTAAACCACCTCCTACAGAAGCAGGTAAAAAGATTTTGCCTTTAACCTTGGGTTCATTCAATACGGTGTCAACTACATTATCAACGCCTGAACTTGAGAGGAAGTATCTGTAACCAATCCGGTTTTCAGTAGCGTTGATATTGGCTCCGTTACTAAAAACAAGGCCGGCACCAAGATGATATCCGTTTTTACCCTGCCATTTATAAAACAAACCGTAATTTAAACTCAGGTCATGCACTTTGGTTGAATTTATAACTTTGTAATTCATCCTGTATGCTGAATCAGGGAAAGTTGTGGCACTTGATTTTTCAAGGGTTCCAAACAGGTATGTAAGGTTAAACCCGATGCTGAGTTGCTTATTGATTGCAATGCTGTTTCCCAGATAAAACTGATTAATTCCACCACTGCCCTGGTAGTTGCGTGTTACACTTCCAATATTCTCTTCTTCCTGTTTATCGAGCATTTGATAGCCTGTGTTGCTGTAAGGTAAAAGTCCGAAACTGCTCCGCCACCATCTGGTCACCGGAAAACCGAACTTCAGGTAAGCAAGTGATGCAAAATTTGCAGTTTGACTAAGATTGGTTGTAACCAGTTCGGTTTGGCTTCCGTACGCTCCGATATCAAAAACAAATGAGAGCGTGTCGAATGAAGTGTAGGTTGCCGGATTTGCCGGATTGACAAAATATGGTGAGCTCAGTCCATAGGAGATGCCCCCCATGGCCATATTCACTACACCATTGTTGTTCATTAAATCACCAATCCCAAATCTGGAGTAAGGTGAACTTATCCGGGTCTGACCGGATACCTGAATGGTGCAAATGAGCAATGCCAGTGCCTGCAGGGTTTTTAGAGTGCGGTTACTTTTCAAGGTTGTATTCAAGTATTAGATTTAAGCCGGTTAATACCAGATTAGGGGCTGCAAAGATGTTGTTTTTCATTTTTTTTTCAAAATAAAACATGTCCCCACCTGTAAATATTGTAACGAGTTCAGGGTACAAAAGTTTGTACTCCTGAATAATACCATCGATTTCAGCCCTGATTCCATTCATCACACCCGAAAGTATTGATTCCTTTGAACTGCGGCCAATAAGAAATTCAGGAAACTCAGCTTCTACTAACGGTAAACGTTCAGTAAAAGTATGAAGCCCCTTTAAGCGGATATTTACTCCTGCAGTGATTCCGCCACCCTGATATTCCCCCTGTTTGTTAATAAAATCGAAAGTAATGGCTGTGCCCGCATCAATTACAAGTGCATCATCTGCAGGATACAGATTGTGTGCGGCAACTGCGGCTGCTAAGCGGTCGGCACCAAGAGTTGAAGGGCTCTGATAACAATTTGAGATTGGAACAGGTGTTTTGCTGTTGAATTCTATGAAAAATAATTCAGGAAAAACCGACCTGTAAGGTGGAGTCGGAGAAGATACCGAACTGATGATTGCTGCCTTGAAACTGTGTTTCGCAAGATCAGATTTCAGGATTATTTCAGGAGTGGGGTTTTCGAAATATTGTAAATCAATAAGATTATCTCCCTGAAAAACAGCCACTTTAGCCCTGGTATTGCCAAGGTCAATGATAAGTTTTTTGTGATCGAATTCAGGCGGATGGGGCATATTCTTTTTCGTTACTTCAGCTGGTCGGAATAAAACAGTGTAGAGCCTGAGTTGAAATAAGTTCCGCAAAAATACCTGATTTTCAGGCGCAGTAAGTATTTTTTTTTTAAATATTTGTTAAATTGATTAATTCTTGTTTACCTTTGCAGCCTCAAAACGGGGTATCGTAGCTCAGTCGGTAGAGCAATGGACTGAAAATCCATGTGTCGCTGGTTCGATCCCGGCCGATACCACCGAAAAAAACCGGCTTCTGCCGGTTTTTTTTATGCTTATATTTTTCGTCAGTGCTTTGAAAGATAATTACCTAGAGGGTTTGAAACACTACGCTGTGATTATAATTTTTATGTTTCCCGTTCTTTTGTTCGATCTGAAATGGATAATGTACACTCCATTCTTACATTCCTTTAACTTTAGTGTAAGTTTTTGATTACTTATATTTTCAGAATAATTGGTTTGGGGAAGATATGCGCCACCAATATCCGAAATTGAAACGATAATATCTGACTCTCCGGGAAGTAAGCATATAGATGTCATATCTTTTGCAGGGTTGGGAAAGGCTGCAAGTTCATTGTGTTTACTAAGGTTATGAGCCGGAGTGAAGATTGAGGGATGCATCAGCAAAGAATCCAGAAATATCATCGACCTGTCGAAATAAACATCAGGCATGGAATGTCCCCCTTTGTGACTAAAAAATTCAAAACTCAGATTATAGTGAATCAATGAATCCCGAATGGTAAGATTGGGGTAATAGGCAAGCGTTTCATCGTTAGTCCCGCATCCTAACAAAATGCTTACACTGTCAGCGGCATTCAATTCGTTTATTTTATGACCGATGTCGAAAGTTTTCCATTTATTATAAACCGAATCAATCATTAGACCCCATTCGTTAAAAGGATAATCAACAATCCGTGGATTTATATATGTTTGAGGTGAATTCTGGTTTGGTGAAAACCCACTTGCCGCCAGAAACATACTCATTGTAAAAAAGCCGGGAATTATTTCAGGAAGTTCTGCTGAGAAACCAAAGAAATCATAATAATAGGGAGGTTGTCCGTTTTCAAGAATGATCATAATTCTAGCTGCGGGCAACCAGACTTCATTGTTAATATGCCCTGCATGCGAAGATATTGCCCTGAACCTGTCCTTGTGTTGTATTGCCAGCCAGAATGCACCATAGGCTCCCAACGATTGGCCGAACAATGCCCGGGCGTTTTTCTCAGGCATTGCCCTGAAACTGCTTTCAACCCATTCAACTATGTCAAAAGCTGCAAAGTCTTCAAAATTACCTGTTAGTGGTGAGTTTACATATACCCCTGAACCAAATGGCAAAGAAGAGTGGTCAGCACAAATAATGATAACCGGCCTTATGGCACCTGACTCCAGCAATTGATCAAGTCTTACCTGAGCCGGATCAAGAGATTGATGGTTGCCGCCCCATCCATGCAGATAATATATTGTCGAAAAATGCTCATCCTGATCCTTGTAGTATTCATCAGGCAGAAAAACAGTAACATTTCTTGTCTGCTTAAGTGATGGACTATAAAATGAGGTGTCAATCTTAATGAATTGTGCAAAGAGTTGGTTCTGAACAGACAGAGAAAGCGTAGTTATTAAAAAAACTACCATTCCGAAAAAGATGTGCTTTTTCATCATTATCTGGTATTAAGTTTAGATTTTTCAAATAATGCATACCGGGCCAATTATTCTGCTTTTGTAATGGGTGCTTTAATTCATTAGCAATACTGGTGCTTAAAACAAAGGTATAAAAGTTTCAGGCATTTTATATCAATATTTTAGGATTGCCAGTAAGAATATATTTAATAGAAATATTTGTGTATGCTTTTAGGAAAAAATCCTGAATCACTTATAAAAATCCTGAACAGATAAATACTTTTTTATAAAACCAGGCAACAGTTGTCAAAAAAAAAGCCGCTGATATTCAACGGCTTTCAATTTTGATTTGTTTCCGGAATTTACCCGGCCAGAATAAGGATGTTGTTGTTTTCAACCTTGAGGGTTCCCCCTTTAATTTCAATAAACCGGATTTGTTTGTCGTTTCCCACAAGCTTGACTTTCCCATTTTTAAGAATCGCAATCATGGGTGCATGGTTGTTCAAAATTTCAAACGAACCCGTTTTTCCGGGAAGTTGAACCAGGCTGACTTCTCCTTTAAAAATTGTGGCTTCGGGTGTGATGATTTCAAGTGTCATTTTGCGGATTTGTGTTACTTGCTTTCCATCATCTTTTTACCTTTTTCTATGGCTTCTTCAATGGTGCCAACCAGATTGAAAGCCGCTTCAGGGTATTCGTCCATTTCACCGTTGAGAATCATCTTAAACCCTTTGATTGTATCTTCAATGGCAACAAAAGCACCTGGAATGCCGGTAAACTGTGTTGCTACAAAGAAAGGCTGCGAAAGAAAGCGTTGTACACGTCTGGCTCTCGATACAACAAGTTTGTCCTCATCAGAGAGTTCATCCATACCAAGAATGGCAATAATGTCCTGCAATTCTTTGTATCGCTGAAGAATTTCTTTAACCCTTTGGGCAGTGTTGTAATGCTCTTCACCAACAACATCTACGTTGAGAATTCTTGATGTTGAATCAAGTGGATCAACTGCGGGGTAAATTCCCAGCTCGGCAATTTTGCGACTTAATACTGTGGTTGCATCAAGGTGGGCAAATGTGGTTGCCGGAGCAGGATCTGTAAGGTCATCGGCAGGTACATAAACAGCCTGCACCGAAGTAATTGAACCACGTTTTGTGGAAGTAATGCGTTCCTGCATGATGCCCATTTCTGAAGCCAGCGTAGGTTGATAACCTACAGCTGAAGGCATACGACCCAATAGCGCTGATACTTCAGAACCGGCCTGGGTAAAGCGGAAAATATTGTCAACAAAGAACAGGATATCGCGTCCACCTGTTTTTTCGTCACCATCGCGAAAATATTCGGCCATAGTAAGTCCCGAAAGGGCAACTCTGGCACGCGCTCCGGGAGGTTCGTTCATTTGTCCGAACACCAGTGTAGCCTGTGATTTGAACAATTCTTCACGGTCAACTTTGCTAAGATCCCAACCGCCTTTTTCCATATCTTCGAGAAAAGCATCGCCATAGCGGATAACTCCTGACTCAATCATTTCGCGCAGGAGATCGTTGCCTTCGCGTGTTCTTTCTCCAACACCTGAGAATACCGATAGACCTGAGTATCTTTTGGCGATGTTGTTGATCAGCTCCATGATGATAACTGTTTTACCTACACCAGCACCACCAAACAAACCAATTTTCCCTCCTTTGGCATAAGGTTCTATCAGATCGATTACCTTGATACCTGTATAAAGCACTTCCTGCTGGGTGGTAAGGTTTTCAAATTTTGGCGGATCGCGGTGAATGGCATACCCTCCGGTGTTTGAAACATCACCCAGTCCATCAATCGGAGCGCCGATTACATTAAACAACCGCCCTTTAACTTCTTCGCCTACCGGCATAGTTATAGGCCTGCCGGTAGAAACAACCTTCATTCCGCGGTACAGTCCATCAGTTGAATCCATAGCTATGGTTCTGACGGTGCTTTCTCCAATGTCCTGCTGACATTCAAGCACGACTTTATGCCCGTTTCCGTGGGTTACTTCAAGGGCATCGTAAATATTTGGAAGGGTTGTTTTCTGATCGAACGATACGTCAACTACAGGTCCGATGATCTGTGAAATCTTGCCAGCGATAATTTCGGCCATAATATTCTCTTATTGTTATTAGTATTGTGGGCAAATTTAACAAACAATCCTTTGTTATAAATGTTCAGGAAGAGAAAGTTTCGAATTTCAGCGATTATACAATTTCAAAACCATTAAGTCCTGTATTTGACTATGGTTTAATAAGGGGTGTCATTTTTTTGTCAATGTGCCCTTGAGTCGTTATTGAAATCGTTTGTATTCATGAGCCTGTTATATTCATTCACGTTCATTTATCATTTGGGTTGTCTGGCAGCAAAGCAAAGCCATTATAATTAAATTTGCAGCGTGGTTCACTTTCCTTTTCAGTCAGAAATCACAGATTCAGATTTATTTTAAGCACCAGATGATAAAATTGCCAGCCGCTAATACCCGGCATGTAAAACAATCCGGTTTATGGATGCTCATTTTATTGTGGGCAATGCTTACTTTGCTAAATATTACCAAGGCATTTCACATCGACGATACTTTTCATCTGGAAGCTGCTGAATGGATCAGAGAAAATCCATTAACACCCATGTCGGGGCTAATAAACTGGATAGATAGTCCAACTCCGCTTTACACGCACAATCAGCCTCCTTTGTTTTTTTATATGATTGCACTGGTTATTACTTTTGCCGGTACCGGAGAAATTCCACTTCACCTTTTTCTTTCAATCTTCACGTTTTTATCCCTTTTTATTTTTGATCGCTTAACTCACCTTTTAAAAATCAGAAACAGCAGCTTACTGCTTTTACTTTTTGCTTTTTCTCCTGCACTTATTGTAAACCAGAATCTGATGACAGATATACCTTTGCTGTCGCTGATTCTGGGTTCGGCTTATTTTCTTGTTCTTGCATCTGAACAACCCAAGGCAAGGTCGTATGTTTTTGCAGCACTGCTTCTGGGGATCGGATTACTTATCAAATATTCCGTTCTTCCGCTGTTGGTTGTTTTAATACTGGTGTTAATTATCAGGCGTGACTTCAGGTATCTTACAGTTCTGTTGATTCCGCTGGGTATGCTGTTTTTATGGTCGGTGTGGAACTATACTGAATATGGTTCCGTTCATTTTTTCGACAGGCCCACTGGTGGTCTGCATATCAACAGGTTGTGGTCGTTTATGGCAGTGATTGGTTCGGTTTGCTTGTTTACAGCATCCCTGTTTCATGGCAGCTGGCCTTTCAGATATGTGCGCTATGTAATTGCAGCTGTAATTCTTATGTTTCTTGCTTTTATCCTTTTGTTTATTTCCGGATTGGTTTCAGAACAAGCAACAGCTTATATTTTGAACATTGGATTTATCCTGAATGGCTTTTTCTTATTTTTTCTGATGATACGGTTTACAGTCAAGTATATCAAAGCCAGCGGTTTCCGGCAAACGATTGAATCAGATGGATTTATAATGTTTCTTTTTGCGGGAGCCACATCGGCTTTTATCATGTTATATGCCCCTTTTATGGCAACCCGGCATATTTTACTGATTCTGCCTTTCGTGTTGCTGTTTTTATGGCCTTTGATCGAAAAGTCAGAGAGAACAATTAACCGTGTTTCATTGATTTCAACCGTAATTCTGGGTATTGCCCTTGGGATTTCAGATTACACCTATGCCGGATTTTATAGAAAGATGGCATCTGAAATAAAACTCCCGCAAGGAACAAAGGTGTGGACAGCCGGACATTGGGGCTGGCAATGGTATTCAGCCAAAAACGGGATGATACCCTTTGCGGGAAACACATCTGAAATGAAAGAAGGCGACTGTTTTGTTTATCCCGGAAATATTCCCCTTCAGTCATTTGAGAATAGCCTTGAATTAACTGTTGTTGAGAAATACTTTGAATCGGCAACTCCGCTTACATTTTTTTCGGGCAACAATAATGCAAGCATGTATTCATCCTCAATGAAAATACCTCCCTGGACTTTATCAATGCGTCCGATCGATACCGTTTATATTTGCAGGGTAGTCAGAGTTTTAAAAGAGTAGAAGAAACCGGTTTTTACCCCCTCAGATTTATGCCCTCAAGGCTGGGTAAATCTAAAAGTATTACGTTTTTATCTTCCAGTTTTACCAGACCTTCTTTTTCGAAAGTTTTAAGCAATTTCACTGTGCTTTCCGTTGAGAGTCCTGCAAAATCAGCGATATCTTTGCGACTGAGGTAAGGAAACACCTCTTCGCTTACCTGCTCTTTCCACAAATACAGCAAAGCTCCGGCAAGGCGACCGTTCATCTGCTTGTACATCAGATCGTGAATGGAGGTATAAAGCTTGCTGTTTTGTTCGCAGTAGCGGTTGATGATGTTGTATGCAAAACTTCCATTGCCTTTAATAAGATTGGTAACGGCCTCTTTTTCAATTAAACAGGCAGTGGTTTCGCGTAAGGCAATTACCGAATAATTGTAGGTGTGATTATCAAATGCAACAGAAAGCCCGACAAATTCCCCGCTTTTAACCAATCGCAGATTAAAATTTCGGGTGGCATCTCCTTCAACATATTGTTTGGCCAAGCCATCAAGAATAAAGAGCACACTCGATGCAAATGCACCTTGCTTGGTAAGGTTTTCGCCTTTCCTGAAAACCACCCTTGTTTTGCTGTTGCGTGCCAACTCAATTTCTTCAGGCAGCAGATTTCTAAAACAGGGGGCATCAATATGGCTGAAGGAACAATCGTCGGGAGGTATAAAGGTTTTCATGGGCATGCATTTGTTTGCAAAGATAGGGATTTGTGCAGAAGCTGGCCTTAGGGTTATGCTAAGTTAAATGGTGGTATTGATATTTTCTAAATATTTAATGGTTTGATGATCAAAGCTTTTTCCTTTGTGAAGGAGCAAAAAATAAAATTATTATCTTGACGAGAAATCCAATAATTTATTTTACTTTTGCCATATGTATGAACATATGAACAATGGAAAGAATTCAGATTGACCACAGCAGCCCCATACCCATGCATGTTCAGGTGGAAACCCTGCTCCGTCGCCTGATTGAACTGCCTCAGTATGTTGCCGGAGAATATCTTCCGCGCGAGATTGACCTTGCCAAACAATTGGGTATTAGCCGCAATACCGTAAGGCAGGCCACCAACAAACTGGAATATGAAGGGCTGATTGTCAGGAAAAAGGGAATTGGCACTAAAGTAGCTGCCAAAACCATGACCACCCACCTGAGCAGCTGGCATTCGTTTACGCATGAAATGAATGAAAGGGGAATTGCCTTTGTAAACTATCAGGTTGAAGCCTTCTGGACTGAAGCCGGCGAAAAAGTGGCTGAGTTTTTCGGAATTGCTCCGGATACGCCAGTTGTGAAACTCAGCCGTCTCCGTGGTGATGCCGATGGACCTTTTGTATATTTTGAGAGCTACTTTCACCCCCGTACCGGAATTACCCCCGAAGCCGACTTTGGCCAGCCCCTGTATGAACTTCTGGAAAAGGAATTCAGCACAATAGTGAAAATTTCGCGCGAACAAATCAGCGCCCTCAGGGCAAGCAGCATCACTGCCAAAAGGCTCAAAATTAATCCCGGAGACCCGGTGCTGCTCAGGAAACGCTTCGTTTCTGACCCCGGCGACAGACCCGTGGAATACAACATTGGGTTTTATATCGCTGACAAATTCACCTATACCATTGAAATTCACCGGCAAGATGAATAAACCTGCTATAGGCTCCGATATCGGAGGTACACACATCACCTGCAGGTTATTCGACTTGCATACCAACTCCTTTGAAGGAAGCAAAACTGTAAGAAAAGCGGTTGACTGCCATGCCCCTGCCAGCGAAATTCTGGATAAATGGGCCTCGTCCATTGCTTTGGCTGCCGGCGAAATTCCTCTTTCTTCGCTTGCCGGAATTGGTGTGGCTATGCCCGGGCCTTTCGACTACGAAAACGGGGTGGCCTGGTTCGAAAATGTCGGGAAATTTGAACAACTCTTTGGCGTAAATGTCCGTGAGGAATTGATCACCCGCCTTCGGTTGCCGCACGATTTCAGTATCCGGTTTCAGAACGATGCCGCCTGTTTTGCCATAGGTGAGTCATTTACCGGACAAGTGGCCGCGCACCGCCGCCTGCTCGCCATTACACTGGGCACAGGCTTTGGTACAACCTTTATCGAAGACCATATGCCCGTAGCCGGGAAATATGGTATTCCGGATGATGGTTTTTTGTACCATATCGCAGCAGGCAACAGCATCGCCGACGATCAGTTTTCAACCCGCTGGTTTTTAAAGGAATACCTCAGGCTTACAGGCAACCCCATCGCAGGGGTAAAAGAACTGGCACAACAAGCAGAGCATGATGCACTTGCTGCTGGCATCTTTTTGGATTTTGGCAAAGCATTGGGTGAATTTCTTGCACCCTGGCTGCTGGGTTTCGATGCAGGAGGGCTGGTGATTGGTGGCAATATCTCCGCTGCTTTTCACCTTTTCGGAGAACAGATGCAGCATGTCTTTACACTTCATAATGTAAAAACTCAGATCTACATCTCCCAACATCAGGAAGATGCAGCCCTGAGCGGAAGTGCCTGTTTGTGCCTTTGAATGACAAAAATTGATAAATGCTGAAAACAAATCACTGAAAATGGAAAAACCAAACATTTCCTACAAAGCACTAATACCGGTTCTTTTCTCATTCTTCGTGATGAGTTTCTGCGACCTGGTGGGCATAGGTGTTGACAATGCCCGCAACGACTTTAATGTAAGCAACACCCTGGCTCAGCTGATTCCCATGGCTGTGTTTGTGTGGTTTTTTGCGCTGTCGCTGCCTGTAGGTCTGCTGCAGCAGCGCATCGGCAAACGGAATATGGTGAACATCGGAATGCTGGTAACTGCAGCCGGTTTGCTGCTGCCGTTTTTGTATTATACTTTCCCTACCCTGCTTTTGGGATTTGTACTGCTGGGTATAGGTAACACCATACTTCAGGTGTCTGCCAACCCCTTGCTTATTGAAGTTGTACCCGCACACCGCAGTGCCAGTTTCCTCAGTTTTTCGCAGTTTGTAAAAGCGCTGGGTTCCATGATTGCACCCTTTGTGGCCAGCTATTTCGCTTTGCAGACAGGAAACTGGAAAATAGTGTTTCTGGTTTTTGGTGCCATTTCGCTGCTTTCGGCTGTCTGGCTGCATCTTACTCCGGTTGCGGAAATGCAGACTGGAGCCGAACGGGCTACTTTCAGGTCGGCTTTTCAGTTACTCAGCATTCCTTACATTCTGCTTATGGTGCTCGGAATCTTTTTTGTTGTTGGTATTGATGTGGGAATAAACTCAACCTCAGGTCAGTTTTTGATGGAAAAGCTGGGCATGGACCCCGAACCTGCCAAACAGGGGCGCAGCCTGTATTTCTTTGGTAAAATGTTAGGGACATTTGCCGGAGCTATGTTGCTTACCCGTTTCAATCCTGGCAAATTTCTGATGACTTCTGCCGTGCTTACCCTAGTTCTTATCGTTTCACTGATATTTGCACCCTCTGCCGCTTTAGCCCTGTCGCTGATGTTTGCCATTGGTCTGGCAGCCGCCAATATTTTCCCGCTCATTTTTGCAGGTACAGTTGCCCGTTATACAGGCCGCAACAACGAAATTTCAGGGCTGATGATTATGGCGGTTTCAGGTGGTGCGTTTGTACCACCTCTGGCAGGCTGGTTTACAGATGTATCAGGAGTTTCGGGCGGCATGATGGTGCTGGCGGCATGTGCTGCTTTCCTGGTTTTTCTGGCATTTTATGAACTCTCACAGAAAAATACCAGATAATGGCCGGTTCACATAGAAAAACCTCTCAGTACCTTCTTCCCCTTCAACATCCTGGAACTACACCTGGCAGCTACGACATTTACCCCGCCCACCCTTTGCCTGAAGGCGAAATCTATACAGGTTTTGCAAAACTTGCCGCCGAACTGATGAAACACCGCGTGGTTCTGCTCGATGGCTACATTGGCGTGTTTTTTAAGGATATCAAAGAACAACTCATCCGGTTTTTTGAAGAGCAGAATATAAGCTCCTCCTGGATTGATATTTCTGTAGCTATGCTTACGGAAACGGAGATCAGCAATTTAACAGCTCCTTTTCTGGGTGGAGACGACCCGTTGTTCGGAACACGGACTACCTTAGCGCTGAGCGATTTTTTCGATGCCCAAAAACTCAATGTAATTCAAAAAGATGATTCTGCAGCCATTACCGTTGTGTATGGATGTGGCGCCGGCCTATGCGGATTAGATGGCTTTACTGTTTATGCCGACCTTCCCAAAAATGAACTTCAGTTCAGGGCAAGGGCAGGGGCAGTCACCAATTTGGGCCGGGAAAAGCCCGGTGATCCCAAAGCGATGTATAAGCAGTTCTATTTTGTGGATTGGGTGGTGCTCAACCGACACAAGCAATCGCTGTTGCCCTCGGTTGACATTTTTATTGATACCCAGCGCCCGGAGGAGATTACCTGGATAAAGGGCAAACATCTCCGCAAAGCCATGAAAAGCATGAGCAGCAGTGTTTTCAGGGTAAGACCCTGGTTTGAACCCGGAACCTGGGGAGGAGACTGGATGCTGCGAAACATTGGTGGCCTTAACCCTGACGTGCCGAATTACGCCTGGTCGTTCGAACTGATTGTTCCTGAGAATGGTTTGCTGCTCTCCAACAACAACTCCCTGCTTGAAGTATCCTTCGACACCCTGATGTTCCTCGAAGCCGAAGCTGTTCAGGGCGATGCATTTGAAGAGTATGGCACAGATTTTCCAATTCGATTCGATTTTCTGGATACTTTCGGCGGAGGCAACCTCAGCGTGCAATGCCATCCGCAAAAGGAGTACACAAAAAAGCATTTCAACGAAAACTTTACTCAGGAGGAAACTTATTACATTCTGGATGCCGCTGAAGATTCCTCGGTTTATCTTGGATTTCAGGAAGATATAAATCCTGAGGCCTTTGAACTGGCGCTCCGGGAAAGTTTTGCAGAAAATCGCGAACTTGACATAGAAAAGTACGTAAAAAATCTGCCTGCCCGCAAACACGACCTTTTTCTCATTCCGCCCGGCACGATTCACGCTTCAGGCATTAACAATCTTGTACTCGAAATAAGTTCCACACCCTACATTTTTACTTTCAAAATGTACGACTGGGTGCGCCCCGACCTCGATGGGAAACCCCGCCCGCTTAATATTAAACGGGCCATGGAGAACCTCTGTTTCGACCGCCGGGGGGCAAAAGTGGAGCAGGAACTTGTGTGTCGGCCTGCACTCATCCACGAAGACGAAACACATAGTCTGTTTCATCTGAAAACACATCCTGACCATCTGTACGATGTGCACCGCATACATTTGAAATCCAGGGTTGAAATCCCCACCGAAGGTAAGTTTATGGTCTTTAGTCTGGTGGAAGGAAGCCGGGTTTCTGTTACCTCGCACAACGGAATTACCATGCATTTTAATTATGCCGAAACCTTTGTTGTTCCGGCGGCTGCCGGTTTTATTACCCTTTCCAATCTGGGAGAGGGCACTGCCATTCTTGTAAAAGCATTTGTTAAATAAATCTAAAAGTTATGAAAGCAAAAATCATGTCTTTAATTCTGACTCTGGTATGTGTTTCACTATTTGCCCAGTTTCCGGAAGGTGAAAACACAACCCTTGTCAACGGCTTTAACCAAAAGATCACAGGCGACGATTTTTCCTACCACTCCTCAATTCCTGTTGCCCGCGAATGCATTCTTATCAGAGCCACCGACGGAAACTCTTCAATGGAATGGGAAACTGCTCCGGTTCCGCAAAAGCTTGATTCAGAGTTTGTAACCTTTGCGTGGCTGGCCGGAATAGGTTCATCGCCCGGCAAGGCAAGTTTTGATCTTTCGGTGAACGGTGTTGAAATGTTTACTTTCTGGGCCGATGGCTCAGATGAATGGAATCTGAAAGCTGACGACGGTTCTACGCTATCGTTTAAAAAGGATATGGTTGATCAGCATGGCGACAGGTTTGGATTTATTTATCTGACAATTCCGGCGAACAAAATTAAGGCCGGTCAACCGCTTGTGCTTGAAGTTACAGGAGGAAATTTTAATAAAACATCCTGGTACATGACTTTTAAGTTTGCCATAGAAAGCGGTTTAACCGTGAAATCCCTGCCAGCAATTTTTGAATCAGATGGCAAACAATTTCAGCTTGGAGTTGCCGGAATACTCCATTTTGGTGAAAGTACCCAAGCTAAAGTTTTTCTTGACGGAAAACTGATCAGCGAACCTCAGATAAACTTTGGTTATAATTATGTTAAGCTTCAGTTTCCGGCCGTAACCAGAAAAAGGACGGCAGAATATCGCCTCGAAATAGCTGGTAAATCAAGCAAAGGTAAACTTGAACTTCAGCCGGTGAAGAAATGGCGGGTTAATTTTGTACAGCATTCTCATACCGATATCGGTTATACACGTTCGCAAACTGAAATTCTGGCTGAACATCTGCGCTTTATTGATTATGCCCTTGATTATTGCGACAACACAGACAACTATCCCGAAGAAGCTAAGTTCCGATGGACCTGCGAAGCTTCATGGGCGGTGGATGAATACCTTAAGTGCCGGCCCGCAAAGCAGATTGAGCGTTTGAAACAAAGAGCAAAAGAGGGAAGAATTGAAATTACAGGCATGTATTTCAATTTTAATGAACTGCCTGATGAGCAGATATTGGCAGCTTCACTTCAACCCCTGTCACGCATCCGCGAAAGCGGAATGGATGTAAAAACAGCCATGCAGAATGATGTAAACGGTATAGGATGGAGTTTGTGTGATTATTACAGCGATATGGGCGTTAAGTATCTGAACATGGGAACCCACGGGCACCGTGCATTGATCTGTTTCGACAAGCCAACACTTTTCTGGTGGGAATCACCTTCGGGCAAACGCATGCTGGCCTATCGCGCAGAGCATTACATGATCGGAAATACGGTTTTCAAAATTCATGCCGGCGACTTTAATGTATTTGAAGATGAGTTACTTACATACCTTTTAAGCCTGGAAGCAAAGGGCTATGAATACGACCTGATTTCTATTCAGCACTCAGGTTATCTGGTGGATAATGCTCCGCCTTCAACCATGGCCAGTGATATGATCAGGCAATGGAATGAAAAATATACCTGGCCTAAACTGAAAACAGCATCTGCGACATCGTTTTTTGAAGAGATGGAAGCAAAATATGCGTCAGAATTCCAGGTAATCAGAGGTGCATGGCCCGACTGGTGGACTGACGGTTTCGGGGCTTCTGCTCGCGAAGTTACAGCCACGCGTATTGCGCAAAGCGACCTCATTGCAAATACAGCTGGTCTTAGCATGGCTGCTTTGCAGGGTTCTGTTTTGCCTAAAAAAATCTCTGACCGCATAGAATCCACCAACTCCGCACTGCTGTTTTACACTGAGCATACCGTTGGATATCACAACAGTGTTCGGGAGCCATTCCATAAATATACCATGGAACAACGATCTCTTAAGGAATCCTATGCCTGGGAAGCTGGCCGCAGAGCCAAAATGCTGGGTGAAGAAACCATGGGTTTGCTTCAAAGTTTCATCACCCGCGAAAAAGATCCGTCATTGGTGGTTTACAACACCCTGAACTGGAAACGAAGCGGGCTTTTTAAGGTGTATATCGATCATCAGATACTTCCCAGATACACACCATTCTCAATAATCGATCAAAAAGGAAATAAAATCAAAGCTCAGCCGGTAGAACACCATTCCGATGGTACTTACTGGAGTGTTTGGGTGGATGATATTCCTGCTTTCGGTTACAAAAAGTTTGTTATCAGAACTGATAAAAATCAGGCGGTTCAGTCCCTGCCAAAGGAAGTTAAAGAAATGCAAAGCATAGAAAATCAGTGGTATAAAATTCTGATTGACAATCAGAAAGGAGCAATAACCGGCATTTATGATAAGGAGTTGAATCAGGAACTTGTCGATCAGAGTGCGGCATATAAAATGGGTGAGTTTATTTATGAACTTCTTGGCAACAGATCGCAGATGGAGAGCTTAAAACTCGACAATTTCACCCGCGAAGGGCTTGAAAAAGTCTGGTTTGATGGCTTTGAAGAAGGTGAAGTATGGAACACTGTGAAATTTAGGGGCAATACCCGCGCAGCCAACCGCGACAATACCTTTGAATTTGAAATCAGGCTTTTTAACACCACCAAAAGAATTGATCTGGCATATGCCATCGAAAAAAAGCTGGTCACCGATCCCGAAGGCATTTACATTGCGTTTCCTTTTGCACTTGAAAACGGTCAACTTGCTTTTGATGTGCAGGGAGGTGAAGTCAGGGCAGGAATTGATCAGATCAAGGGTTCGGCCAACGACTGGAATACTGTGCAGAATTATGCCCGGCTTTCGAACAGCTCTTCACAGATTATGCTGAGTTCGGAAGAAATTCCGCTGATGCAGTTTGGTGGCATCAATACCGGAAGGTTCAAAGCGGGAGCAAAGCCTGAAACCACGCATATGTATGGTTGGCCAATGAATAATTATTGGGTTACCAACTTTAATGCCGATCAGCATGGCGGTCATGACTGGGTTTATACCATCAGCAGTCAGGCGGGCGATGCCATGCAGGATGCTGTTCGTTTTGGATGGGGCAACCGCACGCCCTTTCTAAGTCGTATTTTACCTGGTGGGGGTAAGGGCGAAGGCAGATGGGAAGAATCATTCATTACAGGATGGCCTGAAAACCTGCTGCTGATCAGTGCGACTCCTTCTCAGGATGGAAAAACATTGCTGCTTCATGTGCGCGAAATTGCCGGAAAGAGTTGCCTTCCGGGATTGCAGAACAGCCAAAACCGTGAGCTATTGAACTGCATACAGGTGGATGTAACCGGAAAAGAAGTGATGGGTGGAAGCGTGGAATTAAAGCCATTCGAGTCGAAATTTCTTCGGGTCGAAATTTAAAGAGGTTTTCATTTACATTCATTGTTGTCCAAGGAAAGTTTCGAATATTATTCCAAATGACTGATATTGTCGCACTTTGACAAAAGTTGTAGAACGATACCTTACTTTATTAAATCTGCCACCAAAGCACTAAATCACCAAAAATCACCAATGTAATTTATTCATTTGGTGTAATTTGGAGTCTTGGAGATTTTGTGGCAAGAATTTTTCGATTTTTACCGGACAATAGTGATTTACATTTGAGCTGAGAAGGATAATAGCGTAAGGAGGACTCCCCTTCTCAGTTAATTCTTTTGGATTTGATTGATTGATTTTTGTCTGAATGCCTGAATGTAACCATTTTAGCTTCAGATATATAAATTCTTTCATATAACCAGAACAATTTTGTAACTTTGAATCAGATAAACCCTCTAAAAAGCCCTTGTATGAAAAAATATATTACCCTGCTTATAATCAGCTTCCTGGCAGTAACTCTTGCTTTCGGGCAATGCATTCCCGACCCGCAATACACACTGCCCGGCATTTATCCCGATAGTGCCACAGGGTTTCCACCTGCAGTTGCAACCTATGAGTATAATTTTGTAATTACAGCCATAATTCCTGCTGATACCATTGTTTTTCCATTTCCGCGGATGAATATCGACTCTATCGGTGTTGCTGAGATTACCGGAATGCCTGAAGGATTTCAGGCAATTCCTAGCCGGCCTTCAGGTTTTTGGCTTGGCGGCACATCAGGTTGTATGCTTATTACCGGCACACCTATTGAAGCACAGGTTGGAGTGTATCCCTTAGCCATTACTGTGGTAGGATATATGGGAGGTCTTGGCCTGCCAATTCCATATACCATAGATTATTACAGCATTACGGTGTTGCCTGCTGCTTCTTACGGGATTGATGAGCCAGGTGTTTATGGCAATATCAGATTAAAAGCTTTTCCGAATCCCTTTTCCGGGAAATTTAATCTTGAATTTTATGCTCAGTCAGCAGGAAATTTTGAGTGTCTGATTTATGACAGCAGGGGAAGACTATTAAAAAGTGAAACAATTACTACAGACGCGGGCAATCAATCATACAGCGTTGATGGTTCAGATCTTGAACCCGGAATTTACTTCTGTAGGCTCAGTCACACCCGGGAAAATTTATCGGCTGTGATCAGGCTGATCAGGCATTAATCGCTATTATTGTTTATTAATCAGGAAACAATAACCACCAATATGGTCATTCGATTTTTGATGTTCTGCATTTTTTCGGCGGCAGGTATTGTTGCAGCTCAAAACGCTGTGGTAGAAGGTCGTGTGACCGATGCTGCGAACGGTGAGCCATTGGTTGGAGTAAATGTATTTTACAGCAACAGACAAGGCGTGGCCAGTGATGCTTCGGGATTTTACAGTATTTCAGCAGAGCCGGGCAGAGTTATTCTGCAATTCAGATTTATCGGGTATAACATCATCTCAAAAGAACTAAATCTGAAGGAAGGACAAAAGCTGACGCTGAATATTGAAATGGAGGAAAAAGCCAGTCTTCTCAACGAAGTGGTGGTAAGTGCTTCGCGATATGAGCAGAAAATATCTGATGTTATTGTGTCAATGGAAGTGCTTAGCTCTGCAAAAGTCGAAAACACCCATACGGTTTCCATTGAAACAGCCCTGCAACAAGTGCCCGGTGTGATGTTTCTGGATGATCAGGTGAGCATACGCGGAGGCAACGGGTACAGTTATGGTGTAGGATCAAGGGTTTTGCTGCTGCTCGACGATCTGCCTATGCTGACCGGAGGTGGCGGCGAAGCCAAATGGGATTTTATTCCGCTTGAGAACCTCAGCCAGATAGAAATTCTGAAGGGTGCATCATCAGCGCTTTACGGATCATCAGCCTTGAACGGAGTAATCAATATCCGCACAGCATTCCCGGGAGTAAAGCCTGAAACATCCGTTATGGCCTACAGCGGCATTTATGGAAATCCGAAAAGAGAGGAAATTGCATGGTGGGATACTCAACCTTACTATTCAGGCTTAAGGTTTTCGCATAGCCGTAGATTGGGAAATTTCGATCTGGTTGGCGGAGCAAATGTTCATACCGATAAAGGATACCGCGAAAATGAAAATGTGAAATACATCCGTGCAAACCTGAACACCAGATACAGAAGTGCAAAAATCAAAGGCCTGGCTGCTGGCCTCAATACCAATGTAATGTATAGCGAAGGCGGTAATTTTCTTCTCTGGCTCAATGGCGACAGTGGCGTTTACCGCGCATCACCCGACTTTGACCAGCGATTCCGCAACACCCGCTTTAATCTCGATCCTCACTTTACTTATCACACCGAAAAAAACAGCAGGCATACCCTGAAAGGGCGTATTTATCAGGTTACTTACGACAGCGACTCACTGCATAATTATGATGATTCTTATTTTGCTGAGTACCAATACATGAAGCGCTGGGATAATGATTTTTCGGTTACCGCCGGATCCAGTGCCACCTACATTCAGTCGCAGTCGAATCTTTTCGGAAACGATAAGCATACCGCCAACAATCATTCTATTTATTTTCAGACTGAAAAGCGGCATTTGAACTGGCGGTTTTCGCTGGGTGGGCGATACGAATGGCACACCATCAATAATGCGAGCCAGGAATCAAAGCCACTGCTCCGGGCCGGAATCAATTATCAGGCCGGGAAATTTACTTTTTTGCGAACAAGTTTCGGTCAGGGTTTCCGATATCCCGCCATAGCCGAAAAATACGCGGCCACCGAAGTGGGTGCTTTAAAGATTTTCCCAAACGACACGCTTAAACCAGAATATGGCTGGAATGCTGAAATTGGGGCAAAACAAGGATTTCAGATTGGCGGCATACAAGGTTATGCCGATGCAGCAGTATTCTGGTCGGAATATGAAAACATGATAGAATTTACTTTCGGGCAACATTATCCGCCCGACCTGACAAATCCGTCTTTGATTGATTTTTTCAATTATACCGGTTTTAAAGCCTACAATATTACCAATGCACGTATTGCCGGGTTTGAATTGAATTTTATTGGAAAGGGAAAAGCCGGCCCTGTATCTTATAGCTTTAATGCAGGATACACCTACACCAATCCGGTAGATAAAGATTTTGGCAAGCGCGAAAATACTGCTTCAAGCGATGTAAATATGCTGAAATACCGCTTTTATCATAATGTTAAGCTTGGTGCTGATGCCAGCTTTAGGAAATTTTCAAGTGGTTTCAATATCGATTATCACAGCTATATCATCAATATTGACCTTGCTTTTGAAGATTCACTGAGGGTAAACGGCGTGGGGCTGCCAATATTTATTTTGCCCGGCTTGCGCGAATACCGTGAGAAAAACAATACAGGCGATGTTTTGGTAAACTGGCGCTTTGCCTGGGAACCTTCTGCAACTTTGAAATTGTCGTTTTTTATCAATAACCTTTTCAACCGCGAATATATGACCCGCCCGGCCGATGTAGGACCGCCAAGAACTTTTGCAGTGCAGGTGGGGTTGAAGATTTGATAATTTTCAGAAAATCGGAATAAAATCCTATCCCTTAACCCATGCGCCCGCCCTTTTCACAGCATCGGCCCAACGGCTTTTCATTTGTGATGTTATGTCAGGATCTTGTTGCGGATCAAATCTTTTATTGATTTGCCATTGCAGCGTCAGATCTGAAATACTTGTCCAGAAACCAGTTGCTAATCCTGCCAGAAGCGCAGCGCCCATGGCCGTTGTTTCTGTGATCTGGGGGCGCACCACGGGAATTCCCAGCAGATCAGCTTGAATCTGCATCAGCAGGTTGTTGGTTGAAGCACCGCCATCAACCCTCAGTTCGCTGATTTTTATTTGAGCATCCAGCTCCATCACGCTGAGTACATCCATGGTTTGAAATGCAATTCCTTCCAAAGCTGCCCGTGCAATGTGGGCGCGGGTAGTGCCGCGGTTTACGCCGATCATCAATCCACGGGCATGTTGATCCCAGTAGGGAGCACCCATTCCGGTGAATGAAGGCACAAAATACAGGTCGCCGTTATCATTAACTGTCAGGGCGAGTTCTTCGGCTTCCGCGGCAGATTTAATAATACCCAGCCCATCGCGCAGCCACTGAATTACTGCTCCGGCCATAAATATACTGCCTTCGAGGGCATAAGTGGTTTTCCCGTTGATCTGCCAGGCAATGGTGGTCAACAGGTTGTTTTTCGATAAACGGGGAGTTTCTCCGGTGTTCATCAGCATAAAACAACCGGTTCCATAGGTGTTTTTTACCATCCCTTCTTCAAGGCACATTTGCCCGAAAAGAGCAGCCTGCTGATCTCCGGCAATACCGGCAATAGGAACCTCAGCTCCAAAAAACTGTGATTTTGTGTAACCATAAATTTCGCTGCTCGAAACAACAATGGGCAGAATGGATGCCGGGATATCAAACAACTCAAGCATATCCGCATCCCATTTCAGGGTATGTATATTGAAGAGCATGGTTCGGCTGGCATTGCTGACATCGGTGATGTGAATCTGACCACCCGTGAGTTTCCAAACCAGCCATGAATCTATGGTACCGAAAGCGAGCATGCCTTTTTCAGCTTTTTCTCTGGCGCCTTTTATGTTATCGAGTATCCATTTTATTTTTGTGCCGCTGAAATACGCGTCAATTACCAGTCCGGTTTTTTGTCTGATCTGTTCCGATAGCCCTTTCTGTTTGAGTTCATCGCAGTAAGCAGCAGTTCGGCGGTCCTGCCATACAATGGCATTGCATAACGGTTCACCGGTCAGGCGATCCCACACAACGGTTGTTTCGCGCTGGTTGGTAATGCCAATGCCGGCAAGCTGCGCTCCGGAAATGTTGATTTTCGACATGGCTTCGGCTGCCACCGAAACCTGTGATGACCATATTTCGTTGGGATCATGTTCTACCCAACCAGCTTTAGGAAAATGTTGCTGAAGCTCTTTTTGTGCGATTGAGCAGATCTGGCCTGATTTGTCAAAAATCAGCGCTCGTGAACTGGTTGTTCCCTGATCAAGGGCCAATATGTATTGTTTCATAATGATTTATTCGCCCGAAAGCCTTTTCGCCCATTCGGTCATGGCGCTCATAACTTCATTTTTCTCGGGTTCGTTGTGAATTTCATGATAGGCTTTTTCCCAGAGTATCAGACTGCATTTGCCGGGCAGAGCGGCTGCAAAAGCTTCACTGCCTGAAGCATAGGTAATAATATCGGCTTTGCCATGCATGATCAGCAACGGAAGCGGGAAACTGCCAGCATTTTCAAGCGTCCAGTTGGTAACGCCCAACATTACTTTTCCCAAACCCATGGTGATGCGATCGTGAATCAAAGGATCGTTTTTGTAAGCCTGAAGCATTACGGGATCTCGTGAAATACCGTTCAGATCCAATCCGTTTGAGATGGACATATGTGGGAAAAGACTCCCCAGTACCCGGGCAGCAATTATCAGTAAAGGTTTCTTTTGCAAGGCATTATGCAGTCCCGGACTGTTTGATATTACCCCTGCAAGATCAGGTTTACGTTTCAGCGCATAGTACAAAACCAGAATTCCTCCCATGCTGTGCCCGTAAAGGATTATAGGCAGTCCTGGAAAAGATGTCCGGGCATTATGCAGCAGCAGGTCAATGTCCTGCAGAATTGATTCCGCTGACGGAAAATGGCCCCTTTGACCTTCAGATTTGCCATGTCCCCGCTGATCGGCAGTGTAAAATACAAATCCTTCATTTGTGAATGCTTCTGCCACATGGGTATGTCGCGAAGAGTGGTCGCCAATACCATGCACAAAACAAACCACTGCTTTGGCAGGAATTACATCAGATTTCCAGTATTGAGCGAAAATTTTCAGCCCGTCATTCGTTTTCCATTCGATTGGGAAGTGCTCCATTTTTTTGATTAATAAGTTTTTGGGGTTTACTGAAACCCGGGAAAGAATGAAATATGCGAAATTTCAGAAAAGGTAGCTGCCGCTTATCGAAGAGACATTGCAAATGTAGTAAAACCACCGCCAAGAATGAAAAGCGGCAGATTTCATGAAACCACAATCACACATAAGCAAGCCTTTCACATGAAAACAGGCCTGCTCCTTTATTGTTTGATAAATCTGGCTGAGGCGGTTATTGTTCCTTTGCCATGGGCATGCAGAATATACAATCCAGGAGGCAGATCATTGACTGAAAATCTGTTTATACCGGGTTGTAGATCGTGAGTTTTTATTGTTTGTCCGGTGAGGTTGCAGATTGAGATAATTGATGAGTTTTCAGGAATATCAAGTACTTCAATATAATCAGAGGCAGGATTGGGTTGGATAATCATTCCCGGAAGTATATCTTTTTCAAATTGCGGCAATCCAAGCGAATAAGTTGGATTGGCTTTGAATATCCAGCCATCAGCTAAACCATAATTTGCGGGGACATCGCCATCAGATGAATTGGAGTTACTGGCGGCAATGGCATTTGTGCCATCAAGAACAAAATTTCCGTTTTGCCCGGACATCCCTTCATTATTACTTCCACCAAAGGGACGGGTATGAACCAATTCAAAATCGTTACTATAGAGCGCGTAAAAGAGGTCATAGCCACCATGGTTGCCTTGAAAGGGCCAGTTATCGGTATTTGAGGTTATCAGGCAAAGAAGATGATTGTTGTCGTAGGGTTTCATGTCAAGAATCATATCGCTGCCACCGGCTCCGCCTGTTTCAATTGATCCGACAAAATCCAGGTTTTCATCAAATTTGTAGATTATCATATGCCGGTCGGTAACCCTGGATACCAGGTTATTGGTGTTGGCAGCAACATAAATATGCCCGGCATGGTGCTGTATGCAAACCGGAAAAATCCCGCTCGCTTTTTCAATTCTTTTTTCAGTAATAGATTCGCCTAAAGAATTGGTTTTCAGCAGCCAGCCTGTATTTTGAGTAGTTTGATAAATACTTCCCAGGAACAACAGATTTCCATCAGGCAAGGTCAAAGCATCAACAAAACCATCGTTTTCCTTGGTTCCGAATTGTTTTACCCAGGCTACCTGAGAATTCTGGGTCAGTCTTATACAAAATCCATCATATCCACCATAACCTTCAACAAATGTTCCGTCTGAACTATTTGTGCGCCCGATAATCAGGTGTCCACCTGCCGCAGCTGGAATTAGTCTGATGGCGTTATCATCACCACTGCCGCCAAAATGAAGCGAGCCGGCAATACTTCCGTCCAAAGAAAAGCTTTTAATCCAGACATCTGAATTGCCTAGGTTGACAGGGAAATCTCCATCTGACGAATAGGAGTCAATAAGCATCAGATAATGGGAACCATCAACCTCAACAATGTCTTTTGCATAATCAGAGCTGGAGCCACCCAATACTGTGACAAATTCTTTCTGGCCGGTTTCGGTGATTTTTATTGCCCATGCATCATAACCACCGTCATTGGAAGGGAGATCAGCGTCAGATGACATTGAGAATCCGCTGGCAAGAAACCCGCCGGAACTACTGTTTATAATGCGGGAAAGTACATCTGCGCTTGAACCACCATAATTAAAGGACCAATCAACGGCTTGTTGTGCCATTGCAAAAGTGGGAATTAGAAATACTATCCACAGAAAGTTCATTCTGATTTTTTGGCTCGCTTTCATAATTTCTTGTTTTTCGGATGAATATTTTGGTTGTCTAATTGTCTGTTAATCAATTGATGAAATATGTTTTATAACAAAGGTAAAGACTTGTTATTAAAAAAACAACACTGCTGTTATATTTTATTTTTATGAGATTTATTTTCCTTCTGAAAACCAAATTCTAAAGCCTGAAATTCTTTATCAGAACTTGCATAAAACCATTTGACCATCTTTTTTGCGCGTCCAGCTATATCAGGTGCGCTTTCAGCCAGTTTTTCTTTCCGGAGGAATGTGCCCAACCTACTTTTGCCCCGTGAACCAGATGTCAATTATTAAAATCAAAAGAACATGAAAACAAGATTATTGCTCGTACTCGTATTTATGGCATCATTTGCCATAAACAGTTCAGCTCAGAACAACGAAAAGAAATTCGGATTTGAACTCAGTAGCGGAGCTTCCTTTGCCACCCGCGAATTGGCCGGTGCCGATCTGAAAACCGGTTTTGGCTTTGAAGGAATTTTTCACTACCAATTTATGCCTCACTTAGGTGCATATGCTGGGTGGGGATGGAATCGAAATTCAGCCAAAGAATCGTTTGCCGGAAGTAAAACTGATTTTGAAGAAACCGGATATGTTTTTGGACTTCAGTTTAAACAGCCGATTGGAAATACACCGGTTTCATGGTATGCCAGAGTTGCAGGTTTGTATAACCATATTGAAATTGAAAATAATGCAGGCGACATAATTTTCGATACCAAACATGGTTTCGGATGGCAACTTGCAGGTGGTCTGGATGTTAACCTTGGCCGCAACTGGAGCCTTACTCCAGGCGTTAAATTTAATGCACTAAACAGAGACTCTGAATTTGAAGGTGTTTCAAGAGAGATGAATCTTAACTATCTCTCGGTTCGTGTGGGTATCCTGAAAAAGTTCTGAAAACTACAAATCCAGCTGGATTCTACAGATCCGGCTGGATTTACTTAAAAAATCACCACAATGAAAACATTACTTCTATCACTCGCTACGCTACTCGTTTTACTCACCTCTTCCTGCGAAAAGGATCAGCCAGTCAGTTACGGATTCAGCTGTCCGGTTGACAATCATTCCAAAGGACTTACCGTGATGGCAGTTGACAGTCGCGCAGAATCGGTATTTCTCGAAGGGAATATTTCCGTTCATTCAGGAGCGCTTGAAATCTTTCTCTACAATCCTCAGGGTGAAGTAGTTTATACCAATTGTATAATCGCACCTGATCAGTTAAATATTATGGAGGTAATTCCGGCACAACCGGGTTTCTGGAAATTAAAATACATAAGCACCGGAGGCATTGGCTCAATGGATCTGCAAATGAAAAAGTAAGAAATTCAGTAGATTTAGAACTATATTTGAACCGCTAAACTCCGTTGATGATGTTTTTCAAAGAGATACATGCCTACTTATCATTCAGGAAACTTCTTTTTCTGCTTCTGGGCATATCTGTTGGAGTTCAGATAATTGTGATAACCTATAATCATCTTACCGGGTATTATCTTCTAAGCGGATATCCTCATTTTTTTCTGCGGCTTTTGCGTGGCAGCCTGCTTAGTATTTTTGCTGCATTTTTAATTGCATACCCTGATCTATATGTAATCCGATACTTCAATCAGATAGCACCCTGGGGAAAACGGATAGCCATGAGGCTTGTTTTGCAGCTGAGCTTTACCATTACCATTGCAGTTGCTGTTTCGTTGGGAATTACATTATTTGCCCATTCAATAAGTCCATATTCCGAAGACCTGACAGGTGTTATCATCAATAACATGATGATTTACAGTGTTGTAAATATTCTGATGATGGCTGTGCTTGAGGGATGGGTCTATTTTATTGAAGGCAAACAAGCCACACAAATGGCCGAAATATTAAAGGAAGAGTTATCCCAGATCAGGTTTGAAGTGCTGAAAAGCCAGATTAACCCCCATTTTATGTTCAATAGTTTGAACGTACTTTCGGGGTTGATAAACAAGGATGTTGTGAAAGCGCAGCAATTTATTGATGAGTTTTCACAGGTTTATCGTTATGTGCTCGAAACCATTGAGCAGCCGGTCACCAGTCTGGGAAAAGAGCTTGATTTTATGCAATCCTACCTGTTTTTACAACAAATACGGTATGGTGAAAATCTGACTTTCACGGTTAATATCCCTGCCGGACTGCTTGAAAAGGTGATGCCCCCGCTGTCATTGCAGGTAGTGCTTGAAAATGCCATCAAACACAACATTGTAAATGAGGCGAAACCGCTGAAGATTGAAATTTATGGTGAGGGTCACTTCCTGGTCGTTAAAAATAACCTTCAGCCCAAGATTTCGGCCCCTGTTTCAACCGGTTTGGGATTAAAGAACCTGGTTAAAAGATACGCACTGATTACAAGCGATGAACCGGTGTTCAACATAGAAACCGGATATTATATTGCCAGACTTCCTTTAATAAATACCGATAATGATGAACGTACTAATCGTTGAAGACGAAAGCCTTGCTGCTGAAAAGCTGGAACTTAGCTGAATGAGGTCGACCCCTCCATAAACGTTCTTGCCAAATGCGGCTCCATCAAAGAATCGGCGAAATGGCTGATGGAACATACTGCCGACCTGATTTTTCTGGATATACAATTATCAGATGGGATCAGTTTCAGTATTTTTGAGCAGGTAACTATAAATACACCCGTCATTTTTACGACCGCGTATGACCAATATGCAATCAGGGCTTTCCAGCTGAACAGCGTGGCTTACCTGTTGAAGCCTATCCGTAAAAGTGACCTTGCTGAGAGCCTGAGAAAATTCCAGTCCCTGAAATCTGCTTTCAGCATTGATTTTGACGCACTGTTAGCGGGAATTCAGGGGCGGGAGCCTGATTATAAGAAACGATTTCTCATTCAGATAGGAGAGAAGATCCGGAAGATTGAAGTATCAGAAATTGCCTATTTCTATGTGCTGGAAAAGGGAATCTATCTGAAAACCTTCCAGGGAAACTCTTACCCGCTTGAATTCACCCTTGATAAACTTGAAACCATGCTGAATCCTGAAAAATTCTTCCGGATAAACCGGAAATACATGGTTAATATGGATTCGATAGCCAATATGGTTGCTTATTCGCGCGGTCGGATAAAGCTTGAATTAAAACCCAAAGCCGATGAAGAATTTGAAGCCATCGTAAGTGTTGATCGGTCGTCGGATTTTAAGAAATGGTTGAATAGTTGATTTCGGAGGTCAGATGTCAGAGGTCAGAGGCCGGAGGTCAGAAATCCGAAATCCGCAATCTGCAATCCGCAATCCTTACTCCGCAATCATTTCATCTTCAGAAACAGAATTAATCAACAAAAACAGCTATGAACAACATCATCTGGGCAACCGGACACCGTTTGCAATTCAGCAATATTGTGGATTCCGATAATTGTTTTCTTTACGACGACTGTGGAAACCGAATGGTTGATCTTGAATCAGGGGTTTGGTGTACTTGTCTCGGACACAACAATAAACGCATCAATAAAGTAATAAGCGATCAGATCAATAAAATAAGCCATACCGGATTTTGTTTTATTCATCCGCAGATTGAGAAAACAGCCCGAAAGGTGCTCGATATCAACAATATGCAGGGAGGTAAATGCGAATTTATCTGTTCCGGAAGCGAAGCTGTGGAATATGGAATGCGGATAGCCAGAATTTTGTCAGAGAAACCTCTGGCACTCACTTTTGCTGATTCTTATATGGGTGCCTATGGCGATGCAGCGGTTAAATCTGCTGATAAGTGGTTTATTTACGATCGCCTGAATTGTTCATGCAATCATTCCGGATCAGGATGTGTGGGTGATTGTGAAGAATTTAACCGAATCCCTTTCGGAGAAATCGGAATTTTCCTGCTTGAGCCAGGTAGTTCATCGGGATTGGTGAGGTTTCCGGATAAGCATCTTATCGAAAAGATAACTTCCAGCGTGCAGGGAAGCGGAGGTATTGTGATGTCAAATGAAATTACAACCGGCATTGGCAGAACAGGCAAATGGTTTGGTTATCAACATTATAATATCCAGCCTGATATTGTAGCCATGGGTAAAGGTATCGGCAATGGATATCCGGTAAGCGTTACCGCGGTTTCAAAAAAGATTGCAGATCAGCTTAAACGCAAAGGATTTCATTATTCCCAATCCCACCAGAATGATCCCCTGGGTGCTTTTGTAGCTGCTGAAGTCATTGATATAATTACCGAAGGTGCTTTGTGTGATGAAGCCAGAGAAAAAGGGGATTATTTATCTGGGAAACTCACTGAAATGCAAGAGGAATTTCCGCTTATTCGCGAAGTGAGGGGCAGGGGTTTAATGCTTGCGGTTGAATTTTCCAGAGATGCTTCCAGAATTTATGAGGCTCTGCTAACTGCAGGCTTTATCGTTGCCCTGAGACCCAATAACGAAGTGCTGAGATTAGATCCGGCACTTACCATCGAAAAAGAAACACTTGATTTATTTCTGGCTGCTTTTCGCGATGTGCTTGTGAACCTTGCGCCAAATAAACCTGATCATTAAAACTAAGTTTACTTTCTTTAAACTCAATAGATGATGAAAAAATCGCTTTTACTCGCACTGCTTATTTCAATTTCTCAACTAATGCTGGCTGGGAATCTTAAAGAAAACTGGATATCAAGAACCAATGGAAGAATTTATTCTACGCCTGCCATTTACGGAAATATTGTGCTTTTCGGAAGCGGAGACAGTTGTTTTTATGCGGTCAATAAATCAAACGGAATGGAAATATGGCGTTTCAAGACCGATGGCCCGATACATTCTGATGCTGCAATCAGCGGCAGTTCAGTAATTTTTGGCAGCGCCGATGGTAATCTGTATTCACTGGAAATTGCGACCGGCAAATTAATCTGGAAATTTTCATCGGAAGGCGAAAAAATGCTCGATATGTGGGATTATTACCTCTCTTCTCCGGTAGTCAGCAATGCATATGTTTACTGGGGAAGCGGAGATGGTAACATGTACGCAATTGATAATCAGGCGGGAAAGTTGATGTGGAAATTCAAATCAAACGGAATAATTCATGCAACTGCAGCGGTTGATAACGGGATTGTGTTTTTCGGCGATTATGCCGGCTATTTCTATGCGCTTGATGGTGTTTCAGGCGAACTGAAATGGAAATCAAGAACGATTGGTGAAACCTATTTCCCGAACGGAGAAGTACAAAAAGGGGCAGTGGTTGTTGATGGTGTTGTTTATTTCGGCAGCCGCGATTACAATGTTTATGCCCTCGATGCAAAAACCGGCAGAGGCCGATGGAATATGAAAGAAAGTGGAAGTTGGGTAATTGCCACGCCCACTGTTTATAACGGGCATATTTTTTTCGGGACTTCCGACACCCATCGTTTTTATTGCCTGCGAAAAGCCGATGGAAAGATTGTATGGCAGATACCATTGCCCATGAGGGTGTATGGTTCGGCTGTTGTGAATAATGATATTCTTTGGTTTGGCTGTTTTGATGGTAAACTGAGGGGTGTTGACCCTAAGTCCGGGGAAATACTTCATGAATACCAGACTGAAGGTTCAAAAGAAAACTATTCAAAGGTTTATGGAGATGACGGCAAGTTTCGGGAAGGCTTTGAACTTTACGGAAAAGATTATCTGGAAGCTGAGAGAAGCATTCATAAGCTCGGAGCCATTCTGTCAACACCCGTTGTTGACCTCAATGTAATATACTTCGGCAGCTCTGATGGTGGGATGTATGCCGTTCAGGTTGAATAAGTCCGCTGACATTGATCAGGGTTCAACCCCCTTATCTGCGCTTTCACTCATCAAATATACCTGATCAACCTATTTGATTTTCAGGCCACCACATCATGAAATAAATTTGCAGCTCAAACAGGAATAATCTTAAAAACAAACTAAAATGAGCTTTAGAACCACTGCAATTTCGCTTTTTTGTGGCATGATGATGATGCTTGCTGCAAATGTCAAGGCAAATCCTGATGGATTAACCGCCATGGACAAAAACATTCAGCAAATGATCAGCTTTTACGCAGCAGATACCATCATAGTTGTTTTGCCTGATGGCTATTCAATTATTAAAAGTGACGAAGACGAAATCAGAAATTTCGTTTTCTGGAAACAAAAACCCGCGTACATTTTTAAACAAGAATCAGAACTAACACCTTCTGACCTTCAGAAGCACCTGCATTTCTTTGGCCCATGTTTCGGATTTACCAATTCATTTGATTCGGAAATACCGTTTGCAATTAATGCTCATGGATTTTCATTCAATGGCACTGATTATCAGAATCCTGAAGATGCATTCTATTTTATGAATACGGCCGGGAACAGATTATATACTTGCCGCAATGGTGAGAACTTTCCTTTATCCTATGCCCGATGCATGGCTGGTGCTTATCAACTTTATATCTTCAGCGGAAGCAAGATGGTTTTACCGGATGTGCCGGAAGAAATGGAGCAACGCATTGCATCAAGGGTGTGGTTTCATATCGGGCGCATGACATCAGTTGCACAGAATTGATTGAATTGTTTTGAAAGTCAGGGCCTGACTTGATTTTACAATGTTTTTGAATAACGTTTAATGTCAATTAGTCAAACCCTGACTTGGGGATTCCAGGGTTACTTAAAACCAGAAAAAAATGAAAAGAATTTTCAAATCAGTTTTCATCACAGTTTTGTTGCTTTTGCAGGTATCTTTCGCTGTTAAAAGCTGGTCGCAGCCCGCAGGTTTTGTTGCCATGGATGACAGTGTAAAACTGATGGTCAGGTTTTATGAAACTGACACAATAATTGTGGTTTTGCCTGATGGATACAACATAAAACCGGAAGACTCAGTTGCGGTTTGTGGTTTTGTTTTCTGGAAGGAAAAGCCGGTATATGTATTCCGGCAGGAATCATTGCTTAAAAAAGCGGATTATGAAAAGCACCTGCAGTATTTCGGGCCATGTTTTCGTTTTTCAACTGCTGCAATGGATGGTCTACCCTTTGGAATTGAGCGCAATGGATTTTCATTTGAAGGAAGGATGTTCGGGCACCCCAACGATGCTTTTTATCACATAAACAATCAGGCAACCCGGATTTATACCTGCCGCAACGGGGAAGATCATCCGTTGGCATATATTGGTTTTATGGCCGGAGCTTACCAGTTCTACGTATTCAGCGGCAATCAGATTATTTACAGCGGATTTCAGGCTGATGGAAAAAAGGACCAGTTGATAAATGAAATGGATGCCCTTCGCGCTGCTTATTTCGGTAATCGGGTTAAGGGCCTTTTTGCCGATTTTTATATTGCATCCTCAATTTCTGACACCTCTGGTTTTAATAATTCAGTAAAGGACTTTGATGGCTTTGTAAGCGGTCTTTGCCGGTATCTTGAGGTTGATTCAGCATTAATCCCCCGTTTTGTTACCTATTTTTACCAGACAAGAGAGGAACTTCAATACTTTATTGCTGCCCCGCTCTGGTCAACCATTCATGGGAAATCATTCGGCGATATCAATCACATCGCCGGTTTAAGCATGGACATATGCAAACATGAAGCAGGCCACAGCATTATTGGTTCTGCCATCGGTAAAGCCCCTTCGGCATTTTTTGACGAAGGATTCAGGCAGGCCACTGATTATTATTTCAGCAAAGAGGCCTATGAACATGATCTTGAGGTTTTTAAAGCGCATCAGAATAACCTGACTACTGAGCTGATCACCGGCGAATCTGTGCTCTTTTTCAGAGGAATGGAGAATTACAGTGTAGCAGGAATCTTTACCCATAACCTGATTCAGCTTGCCGGCAAGGATGCGTTTATGGCTGCCTATCGCGAAAACCGCATGGAAGCACTGGTAAGTAATCTGGGGTATGATTGGCAAACGCTCATCGATGATCTGAAGGAGAAAACCATGAACCGGTAATACGGCGGAATAGCATCAGCAATATGATTCAAGTCAAGAACAAATCATTGCAACCGCTAGCCCTGTTTTTTACGCTGGGAGGTGTTTGGGATACCATTGCAGGCATTCTTTACATTTTTGTAATCGGTACAGGACGCAACATCGACAACCCGCCAATGGACCCTTTTTATTCCATTTTTCTGGGATCCTTCTTTCTCTGCTTTGCTTACCTGCAGTTTATGTCGGCGTTGAATATCAGACGATATGCTTTTAATGTGGGATGTTTGATCATCGGCAGGGTTTTCTATATTGTGCTGCTCTATTCCTATATGGTTTTTGTACCGGGTTTCCCCGATACGTTCTGGTTTACCGGAATCATCGATGGATTACTGACAATAAGTTATCTTATATTTGCTGTTAAAGGGGGATTGAGTTTAAGGGATTTATTCCTTCCTGAAATTGAACGATCGCAACTTCGTACTGAGAAAAAGTAAAGATTTTGATAAATGAGCCTGGAAGCAATCGATATTCGCATCGCTGAATCAAGCGATATGGCCAACCTGGTGGTTTTAAAGCAGCAGGTTTGGGTAGCCACTTACGCAGAGGAAGGGATTAGATCCGAATTTTCAGATTATCTGCTTACAACATTTACCCTGGAAAATGAAAAAGCTTTGATGGAAAATCCACTGAAGAAAACCCTGGTAGCTGAGCAGAATGGCCATTTGATCGGTTGTGCAGTCATAGCCTTTGATGAAGAATGCCCCATCCCGGCAACCGGACATAATCCAGAAATAGCTGTTTTGTATGTGTTGGAGCGTTTTACAGGAATGGGTTTAGGAAAACTTATGCTGAATAAAGCGTTGCAGGAAATAAAAAAAACAGGGTTTGATGCCGCCTGGCTCACCGTTTATCACAAAAACGACCGGGCTATAAAATTTTATAAAAAGCACGGATTCACCGATATTGGTCAAGCCTTTTTTGAAATGCAGGGAAATCAATATGAAAACAGGGTTTTGATCAATCGTTTTAAGCAATCGGAATAATAAAGCCTGAATGGAGAATTTCAAAAAGAGCATTAATGAGCAAATTGCTTCCAATCGCGGGAAAAATCTTTTTCATGTTGGAGTGCCAGCTTCCAACGAATTTATAGAGTTATTGGTTCATAACCTGAAAAAGATAAATAACTTATCTTTTGAGCAGGAGCAGGAACTGATTGAATATACTACCGATAAAGTTCTTCAGGAGTTTTGTCGGATTAATCAGTATTATTCGTTTGGTAAGGCTGAACGTAAGGCGTTAAGGGATATTTATGCGGTGCTTTTTTCTAACATCAGGACCAGCAGCTCATCTATGGCGGCATTGTCGGAAACTCATTTTAACAACCTCCGGAACTTCCTTTATAAAACCAACCCGTTTGCCGGGAAAATTTACCCTCAACTGAAGGAAGCACTGGAACCGGTTGCCTGCTCCGAATACACCCCGGAACTTCAGCTGGAAATTCTGAACCTGAATATTATGGAGTTAATGGAGCCAGTGTTGGATATTGGCTGCGGCCGGCAGGGCAACCTGGTGAAATATTTGAGGGGCGAAGGTATCGAAGCGCATGGATTTGACCGGCTTCCGGAAAATCTGCCTTTTCTGACTTCTGGCGACTGGCTTGAATATCCCTATGGTGTTTCAAAATGGGGAACCATTGTCAGCAATCTCGGATTTTCAAATCATTTTTATCACCATCACTTAAGAGAGGATGGAGATTTTTTAAGGTATGCGGAGAAATATATGGAAATACTCCGGTCGCTGAAGCCGGGTGGTTGTTTTCATTACGCCCCGGGTTTGCCATTTATTGAGCAGCACCTTAATCAGACAGAATACCAGCTTTCCCGCCACAAAACTTCACTGCCCGATTATACGACAACGATTGTGTGCAGACTGAAACAGAGGTAAATTATTGTTTTGATGGCAGGTTAATTTGTGAAAAAAATCCAATTCAAGCATTTTGGTTTTAATCTCTATTCTGGCTTTTGTTAACAAAGTTACGTTCTTCCTCAACAAAAAACTTAAGCAACCTCAATTCCAGACTTGTGTTCTGCGAAGCCTGTTTTCTTGCAGCGCATTGATGTTGGGTGTAATTTTGCAGCATCAAATCAAATGAACTATGAAACAGACTTTAAATACCTCCTGGAACGGCAATATGCAGTTTGATGCATTGGTTGGCGATCATCATGTTATTATGGATGCAAGTCCCGAAGTGGGCGGCAGCAATGCCGGTGCAAGACCAAAAGCCCTGATGCTGGCTTCGCTTGCCGGTTGTACCGGTATGGATGTAATTTCCATACTGAAGAAAATGCGGGTTGAACCCAAAACTTTCAATATAATAATTGAAGCTGAACTCACCGAAGAGCATCCCAAACATTACACTTCAATGCATCTGATTTACGAATTCTCAGGTGAAGGGTTGGAAGAAGATAAACTCAAAAAAGCCATTGAACTTTCTCAGGACAGGTACTGCGGCGTTTCAGCGGTTTATCGCAAAGCAATGGAACTCACTTATGAGATCAGGATACTTGAGATGGAATAAAGGAGAATAAGAAAATTTCTAATTTCTAATTTCTAATTTCTAATTTCTGCCTTCTGCCTTCTGACCTCTGACCTCTGACCTCTGACATCTGACTTCAATTTAAACCAAACTAAAAACAAAATATCATGCTTTACACAAACCTTCATCACTTACTAACAGCTGCTGATCATCAGAAGCTTATCAACGAACACGAAAATGTAATGATCTGCTGTGGCCGTATGGGCCCCATGTGTATTCCGGTTTACGGGATAATGGAAGATCTCGAAGACGAATACAAACACGTAAAATTTGCCGATATGGAATTTGATAATCCTGAGGCTTATGTAATTCGTAATGCTCCTGAAACACGCGGCTTTATGGGAATTCCCTTTACCATGTACTACAAAAACGGGAAACTTGTAAAAGCAACTTCAAGCATTCAAAGCCCCGCTCAAATCAGGACAATTCTCGACAAAGAGTTTGTACCTGTAACAGTAAGCTAATTCTATAATGAGCTTTAAAGGTTAAGGCTGAGGTTAAGGTTTAGAACAACAATTCAATCTCAACCTCAACCTTAACCTTAACCTCAACCTCAAAAACGACTAAAATGACTGAAAATAATCATTTTGATGCCATAATTATAGGAGGTGGACCGGCAGGTATGACTGCAGGCATTTACCTTTCCAGGGCAAGGCTTAAAACACTCATCATAAGTGATGGAGTGTTGGGCGGACAAATGGTACTTACACACGAAATTGCAAATTATCCGGGCGTGGAAAGCATTTCAGGATACCAGCTTTCAAACATTATGAAGAAACAAGCCAAAACATTTGGCTGCGTTATAAAAGGGAATACATCGGTTGATAGCTTTAACCTTGAAGGTGAAATTAAAGAAGTAACACTTTCTGATGGAAGTATTTACACAGCCAATGCGATTATTCTTACCCCCGGCGGGCGTTCGCGTACGCTGAATATGCCAGGCGAAGCGCAGTTTAAAGGCAGAGGTATTTCATATTGTGCCACCTGTGATGGTGACTTCTTTACCGGTAAAGAAATTGTTGTAGTCGGTGGCGGTAACTCAGCCCTCGAAGAGGCTGTTTCACTTACCAAATACGCAACAAAAGTTACAATTGTTCATCAGTTTGACCATTTTCAGGCTTTTGAATATGCTGTGGAAGAAGCCAAAGCAAATGATAAAATCAATTTTATCATGGAGTCCTCTATCGTGAAATTCATTGGAGATGACAAGCTTGAAAGTGTTGAAATAGAAAACCTTAAAACCGGTGAAATTCAAGATTTTAAAACAGATGGCGTGTTTATTTTTATTGGCTATGTTCCAAATACAGAATTTCTGAAGGGAACATTAAATATGAACAAATGGAACGAAATCATTGTTGACAGCGATATGCTCACCAGTATTCCCGGTGTTTATGCTGCCGGTGATTCCATAGTAAAACGTTACCGCCAGGTTACCACTGCTGTTGGCGATGCAACTATTGCTGCGCTGGCTGCTTCGAATTACATCCATCAACTGAAAACCAAACATTTACACGAATCATTAACCCACTGATATGTCAACAGGACTCATTATTGCCATTGCCTTGGTTTCACTTTTTGTCGCTTATATGCTTTATTCATTCCGAAAAATGAAAAACATGGGAGCTGTGCCTGAAAGTGAAAAAATAGTTACCCTTACCGATAAAAACTTCCAGAATCAAATCAAAAAGGGAGTAGTTATGGTAGATTTCTGGGCCGAATGGTGTATGCCTTGCAAAGTGATGGGGCCGGTATTGAATGAACTGGCCGAAGATGAAAACTTTAAAGCTACTGTGGCCAAGCTGAATGTAGATCACTTTCAGTCTGTTTCGCAAAAATTCGGAATAAGAGGAATTCCTACCATTGTGGTGTTTAGTGATGGGAAAGAAGTGGACCGCATTGTCGGGGTAAAACCAAAAGATTACCTGATAAAACAGGTGAATAAGCATTTATAGCAGCTGAAAATCCATGCTTCAATTGACCTGAATTTTTTCAGTTCTGCTGAATTCTAACCAATCAACAAAAAAACCAGAACCATGAAAATCAAACAACTATTCACCATTTTTTTAATTTCAACTTCGCTAATGGTAACAGCTCAAACCGATGTCACAGAAAAGTCGGGTGTAATGATTGAATCCCGGAGCAAATACGACTTTGATAAAACTGTTGACTTGTTGTCGCAATCAATTGTTGAAAAGGGCTGGAAAGTCACAACAATACATGATCTTCAGGAAACCATGAAGAAAAACAGCAAGGAAGTTTTGCCTGTCAAGGTAATTGAACTTTGCAATCCCGGACACGCTTATCAGATACTGTCAAAAGATACGCAGCGCGATGTAACACCTATGCTTCCCTGTCGTGTTTCAGTATATGAAAAGGCAGATGGTAAAACATATGTTTCGCGTATGAATGCACCCGCTTTTGCCGGCATGATAGGCGGTGATGCCGCTAAAACCATGGTACAGGCATTTAATGAAACTGAAGAGATACTGAAATCGGTGCTGTAAAGTCCTTTTTTCTGAGAAATAAATAGCCGGATTCATCGATTTGAATCCGGCTATTTTATTTGTTGATTTTAAATCTGATTAGTAATCCAGCGTCAGAATACGGCCTTTTGTAAAGTTAAAGAACATCTCTTTTTCGGCAAGTTTAACTCCGGGCATCAGATCGGCTTCACTTTTACCGGCAGCTTTGAGGCAGGCTGGACATGCGAAAATAGTTACTCCCTTATCCATCAATTGTTTCAGCGATTCCTTTGAAGTGGGAAATGTAGGATAACTTACATCCTGAGCGTCGTTAAGCACCACTTCGATGCCTTTGATGTCGAAGTAGATCAGAACATCTTTGTCTTCTGCCATCATCACCGCTTGCTTCAGGGCCATAACCACCTTGTGCGGATCGTCGGGGCCGCTCGAAATGTGATAAAATACACCGTCGCGGGGAGCAACAGCTAAAGTATCCTCAACTATTTTTACTTCTTTTTCAATGGTTTCATTGCATGAAGAAACCATAAAAGCCAGGACAATCAGTCCGAAAATCAATTTTTTCATAATTACATGTTTTATAGGATAAAGGTACAGATGATAATCAGGAAATGCAATTCAATCTGAAACAAAAGTTATTAATACTTATAAGGATCATTACATCTGACATTATGTGCTTTTATAAATCCAAAATCAATTCTTACCTTTGCAGCATGGCAAACTACGACGAAATTTTCAAAAAAATAATAGCCCATGCCAAAGAGTATGGGTTTGTTTTTCAATCAAGTGAGATATACGATGGCCTTAGTGCTGTTTATGACTACGGACAAAATGGTGTAGAACTCAAAAACAACATTAAAGAATATTGGTGGAATGCAATGGTGCGCTACCACGAAAACATTGTTGGCCTCGATAGTGCAATTTTTATGCACCCCACCATCTGGAAAGCTTCGGGGCATGTGGATGCATTCAACGATCCGATGATCGATAACAAAGACTCCAAAAAGCGTTACCGTGCCGATGTTCTCGTTGAGGACCACCTTGCCAAAATTGAGGATAAAATCAACAAAGAAGTCGAAAAGGCAGCCAAACGATTTGGTGATGCTTTTGATGAAATTCAGTTCAGGGCAACCAACCAAAGGGTACTTGAAAACCAGATAAAAATCGACAATATTAAAGATCGATTGTATAAAGGTCTGGAAAATAACGATCTGGCGGATATCAAGAAATTGATTGAAGATCTGGAAATTGTATGCCCCGTTTCAGGTTCGCGCAACTGGACGGAGGTAAGGCAGTTTAACCTGATGTTTTCGACGCAGATGGGTTCAGTAAGCGAAGATGCAAATACCATCTTCCTTCGCCCCGAAACCGCCCAGGGCATTTTTGTAAACTTCCTGAATGTAATGAAAACCGGACGTATGAAAATACCGTTCGGCATTGCACAGATTGGAAAAGCATTTCGTAATGAAATTGTTGCCAGGCAGTTTATCTTTCGTATGAGGGAGTTTGAGCAAATGGAAATGCAATTCTTTGTCCGCCCCGGCACCGAACTTGAATGGTTTGAATTCTGGAAAAAAGAGCGGCTGAACTGGCATCTTTCTTTGGGTTTGGGTGCTGAGAATTATCGTTTCCACGATCACGAAAAGCTTGCCCATTACGCCAATGCCGCTGCTGATATTGAGTTCCGTTTTCCTTTCGGATTTAAGGAAATGGAGGGAATCCACTCACGTACTGATTTTGACCTGAATGCGCACCAGCAGTTTTCTGGAAAGAAAATGCAATATTTCGATCCGGAGCTAAACGAAAGTTATGTTCCATTTGTCGTTGAAACCTCCATCGGACTTGACCGCACTTTCCTCGCCATGCTTAGCAATGCATACACTGAAGAAAAACTTGAAGATGGATCAGATCGTATTGTGATGAAATTGCCTGCCATATTAGCTCCGGTTAAAGCCGCTATTTTGCCACTGGTTGCAAAGGACGGATTGCCAGAAAAAGCCCGCCAGATCATGGATGAGCTGAAATACGACTACAATTGCCAGTACGAAGAAAAAGACTCCATCGGTAAACGCTACCGCCGTCAGGACGCAATTGGAACCCCGTATTGCATCACGGTTGACCACCAAACCCTTGAAGATGGCAAAGTAACCATTCGCGATCGGGATACAATGTTGCAGGAGCGGGTTGAGATTTCAAGACTTAGTGAGATTATATCAAAAAAACTAAGGATCAAATAGATATATCAGTTAAAAAATAAAATGCCGGTCATTTCGACCGGCATTTTTTATCTCATCACTGTAAGGTTTTTGCAAAGCCAACTATTGCTTTACCATATTGCTCACTTATTATTGAAGTTGTTCATTGTATTTCCCGCGCCTGATGCAATATAACTTTTGATCATTTCAACGGCTGCAGGGATTTTTTCCATGAAGATTTTTTCCTCATCGCGTGTAAATCTGCCCAGCACATAATCAACCTGAAACCCTCTGGCAAAATTATTGCCAATGCCCACCCTTAACCTCGGGAAGTTGTTGTGTCCAAGCATTTCAATAATATTGTTCAGCCCATTGTGAGAGCCACCGCTGCCTTTGGTTTTTAACCTGAAAATACCAGGTTCAAGATCGAGATCATCCACAACAACCAATGAATTTTCAATTTCAATATTTTCAATAGTTAACCAATAGCGATAGGCTTTACCGCTCAGGTTCATGTAAGTAGTTGGTTTAATGATCACAATGGTTTTGCCTCTGAAACGGGCTTCAGCTCTTGCGGCCAGGCGGTCAGTTGTAAATTTCGCACCAAGATCGGCTGCCAATGCATCCGCAATTATAAAACCAATGTTATGCCTGGTATTGGCATACTCATCACCAATGTTTCCAAGTCCGGCAATTAAATATTTCATTGGTTGGTTGATGTTTTTGAGTTAAATTGAAATAAACCGGAGGCAGGAAAACTATTTTCCTGCCTCCGGTTTAAAGGTTGTTGTTATGTCAGTTTATGCTTATTTTCCCGGAGCAACAGGCTCAACATTACGTGTTGATTGCACCGTAAGAATTACTGCACTCCTAACATCGAGGAATTCAACGTTGTCAAGTTTAAGATCACCAACTTTTACAGCTTGATTCAGATCGAGGTTGCTGATGCTGACTTCGATATCATCGGGCAAATGCTCAATAAGTGCTTTAACTTTGAGTTTGCGGAACTTTTTGATGAGTTTTCCTCCGCGCAAAACGCCGGGAGATGTTCCGGTAACGCGAATAGGAATAGAAATGATAACAGGTCTTTCCTTGCTCAGTTCCAGAAAATCAGCATGTAAAATGCTATCGCTTACCGGATGTGACTGAAGATCCTGAAGAATTGTAAGATATTCTTTGCCAGCAACTTCAATGTTGATAAGGTGAGAATTCGGGGTGTAAAGGATGGGTTTAAAGCTGGTTTCATCCACTGAAAAGTGAACCTGGTCTTTACCACCATAAATTACACAGGGAACTTTAGCTGCAACACGCAAGGCTTTAGCATCTTTTTTCCCTACGTTCTCGCGAAGAGAACCGCTCAATGATACTTTTTTCATTTGTTTGAAATTTAATTAAGGTTTGATATTTAAAATACCCGAAAAGGGCTTAGTCAAATTTAAAAAGAGTTGAGATTGACTCGTAGTTGTGTACTTTTCCGATTACTTCAGCAAGCAGACTGGCAGTACTTACTACCTTTATTACCGGGCTTTCCCGTTTCAGGGGAATGGTATCGGTAACTACAACTTCGGTAAAGGTTGATTTTTCAATTTTTTCAATTGCACTGCCCGAAAGTACAGGATGAGTACAAAAACCCCTGACACTTGCAGCACCCTTGTCGATCATCAGTTGAGCAGCTTTGCAAATCGTGCCACCAGTATCAATAATATCATCAATCAGAATCACATCTTTACCAACAACATCACCGATCAGTTCCATGGTGTCAACCTGATTGGCCTTTGAACGTTGTTTGTAGCAGATTACAAAACTGGTGTTCAATATTTTGGCGTAGGCAGCAGCTCTTCTTGTTCCGCCGGTATCGGGCGAGGCCATCACCATATTCGGGAGGTTAAGCTGTTTGATGTAAGGAATAAAAATGGACGATGAGTAAAGATGATCAACCGGAACATCAAAAAATCCCTGAATCTGATCAGCATGAAGATCTATGGTAATGATACGTTGAACACCTGCGGCTGTTAAAAGATTGGCAACCAGTTTTGCAGCTATAGAAACCCGGGGTTTGTCCTTGCGATCCTGACGGGCAAATCCGAAATATGGAATTACAGCGATGATGTGCCTGGCCGAAGCCCGCTTGGCAGCATCAATCATTAGTAAAAGTTCAAAAAGATTGTCGCTTGGAGCAAAAGTAGATTGAACAATAAAAAGATCGTTACCCCTTACATTTTCTTCAAAAGAAGGCTGAAATTCGCCGTCTGAAAAGTCTGTAACCAGCACATCTCCCAGTTTCTTGCCGTAACTGACAGCTATCTTTTCGGCCAGATAACGGGTGGCTCTGCCCGAGAAAATGTTAACCACTGTTGACATTCTTGCTGATAGATAAGGGGTTAGAGAATCAGGTTTGAGCGTGCAAAACTACAAATAATTTCATGATAAAAGATAAAGATTTAACCTAAATTTAAAATAACTGCCTAAGTACTTGATTTTTCGGCAAAATAGTATTACTTTTGCACCCCTTTTGGGGATAGCAAAAACAAATTATTGCCAGAATCCTGCTATTAATTAAAAAATAATTGCGGGGTGAATCAACGGCAAACTTACATTGTTTTTTAACTTGCCCGACAATTTTCAAAAAATCCCGGGAAATTAACCTGAAGGATTATTCTACACATAAATCAATTACCGGATGAAACTCTCTCAATTTCGCTATCACTTACCCAATGAACTCATTGCGAGGCAACCCATTGAAAACCGTGATGGTTCTCGGCTTATGGTGCTTAACAGAAAGAAGCAAACCATTGAACACAGAAAGTTCAGTGATATTCTGGAATATTTTGGCGATGGTGATGTTTTTATTATCAATGATACCAAAGTTTTTCCTGCCTTGCTTACCGGTGAAAAGGAAAAAACCGGTGCAAAAATTACGGTTTTTCTTTTAAGAGAGCTTAATGCTGAAGCCCGCTTATGGGATGTTCTGGTTGATCCTGCCCGAAAAATCAGGATTGGTAATAAGCTGTATTTCGGCGAAGACGATGCTTTGGTTGCCGAAGTTATTGACAACACCACTTCACGTGGACGTACTTTAAGATTCCTTTTTGATGGAACTTATGAAGAATTCAAAAGAACCATCGAAAGTCTTGGCAAAACACCGCTTCCTGAAGAATTGCAGGCTTTGCGTGAAATTATGCCTGAGGATAAGGATTGGTATCAGACCATCTATGCATCTAAAGAAGGTGCTGTTGCTGCTCCTACTGCAGGAATGCATTTCAGCCGCGAACTTATGAAACGGCTCGAACTTAAAGGTTCTTCTTTTGCTTCTGTTACACTCCACGCCGGCGTTGGTAACTTCAGGGCTATTGATGTGGAAGATCTTACCAAACATAAAATGGATTCGGAAGAAGTCATTATTGAAGAACATGCCACCAAAATTGTAAATCTGGCAAAGGAAAACCGCAAGCAGGTTTGTGTTGTCGGTACAACTACAATGAAAGCTGTTGAAACTTCAGTTACCATTTCAGGTATGCTGAAACCTTACAAAGGCTGGTCAAACAAGTTTATTTTTCCTCCTTACGATTTCAGCATTGCCAGTAGTATGATCACCAATTTTCACTTGTCGCAATCGCCAATGCTTATGATGACTGCTGCTTTTGCCGACTTTGACTTCCTGATGAAAGCCTATAAAGAAGCCGTAAATGAAAAGTACCGCTTCTTTACTTATGGTGATGCCATGCTGATTTTGTAATCAGATAAACCCACTTTTTACAGCCCCGTTTTCGGGGCTTTTTTTTTGACTTTTTTTGAAAGAGAGGTTTTTACGGTCTCTGGTTGCAAGTCATTTGTGAATCCGGGCGATTTCACCTAAGTTTGCTAAAAAATACAATATTTTGACACGATTTGCATTAATTGTTGCCGGAGGCTCCGGTCAGAGAATGGGCGCTCCGCAACCCAAACAGTTTTTGTTACTGGCTGGTAAGCCATTGCTGATGCACACGATTGAGGCATTTTCAAAATCCGGAAATTCAATCAGCATTGTTCTGGTGCTTCCTGAAAACCATATTGAACTTTGGAAGAACCTTTGCCGGGATTATAAGTTTACTGTCGCTCACAACCTTGTAGCAGGAGGAGACACTCGCGGTAATTCGGTTAAAAACGGCCTGGATTCCATTAAAGCGATGGATGGTTTGGTGGCGGTGCATGATGGCGTCCGCCCTCTGGTAGACAAGAACCTGATTAACCGGACTTTTACTTCTGCAGAGATAAATGGTAATGCTATTCCATGTATAAAAGTAAATGATTCGTTAAGGCTGATCGATGGCTCCGAAAACGTTCCGCTTAACCGCGAAAAAGTCAGGGCTGTTCAAACGCCTCAGTGTTTCAGGCTTAAACTGCTTCGACAAGCTTATGCAAGGCCTGATTTTAACGCTTACACCGATGATGCTCAACTGTTTGAAGCCACAGGATTAAATCTGGCATTTACTGAAGGAAGCAGCGAAAATATTAAAATTACCACTCCGGCTGATCTTCTGGTAGCTGAAGCCATTCTGAAATTGCGTATTTTAACCAACGAATAAATTACCTTTGTATTTACCGCTTACAATTGAACTATTTTTTTAATGAACAATAATCAGAAACTGGCGCAGACAGAAGGGTGGGTTTCCATACTTGGAAATATCAGCCTGTTTGCATTAAAAATGTGGGCTGGTATTGTTACCGGATCCATTGCTATTGTTGCAGATGCCTGGCATACTTTATCTGATAGCCTTACCTCTGTTGTTGTAATTGTTGGTGCAAAAGTTTCGTCAAAACCTGCAGATAACGAGCATCCATTTGGTCATGGACGGGCTGAACTGATTGCTGCCATGATAATTGGTGTAATGCTTAGTGTGGTTGCATTTAGTTTTGTAATTGAAGGTATTTCAAGCCTTCGCGAAAGAAATGAAGTTAATTACGGAATGCTGGCCATTGTAGCAACTGTAATATCCATCATAGCAAAGGAGGTAATGGCTCAATATGCTTTCTTTGTCGCACGGAAATCAAATTCACGCTCGGTAAAAGCAGATGCCTGGCACCATCGGTCTGATGCCATTTCTTCGGTTGTAATCCTTGCCGGGATTTTACTTGGAAGCCATTGGTGGTGGATTGACGGAGTTCTTGGAATTCTTGTTGCCTTCCTCATTTTTTATGCCGCCTATGATATACTTCGCGATGCTGTTCACCTGATGATGGGTGAAGTTCCTGAAAAAGAACTGATCGATTACATTAAGAATACCTGCAGCAAGGAAAGTGTACTTGATATGAAACCACACCACATTCATGTTCATCGTTACGGCGATCACCTCGAAATGACTATGCATATTAAGCTTCCCGATGATATGACGCTGAATGATGCCCATGAAATTGCAACACGGGTTGAGGACAGGCTGAAAGTTGAAAAGGGGATTGATTGCACCATTCACATGGAGCCCGAACGATTTAAGCACCGTTGATTCTACGGCCTTTCCATTTTACATTGATAAACGGTCCGGCCATTCCGGTAAAGGTGGTGTAGAGTGCCACCAATGGTTCGGCAGGCAGTAAAATCCAAAGGTATTTCTGCAGACCTGAGAACACTGAATATGCCATTAATAATGGAAAGTCAATCAGTGTTTTTATGACAATTACCAAAATTGTAAGCGGCAGAAAACCAATATTTATTATTGAAGTTATTATCAATGAACTTAAAACCGCATTCATCATCAGCACAGAAAGTGCTGTTAAAATAGTCGGCAAATCGCGGTAAGCTTTACTTTTTGAAGTCCAGCGCAAACGTTGTAACATAAAATCCCGTAAATTATTAATAGGATTGGTGTAAACCATTGCATTTCTGTTCTTTGCAAATGCAATTTTGTCTTTTCCGAATTTATCGGCAAAGGCTGTCATCAGGAAAATATCGTCACCGGAAGCCAGTTCGGGTTTTAGTTCACGTTGTGAGAGTTGGTTGTAAGCATTGAGCGAAAATCCAAGATTTGCTCCATTGCTCATCGTTGGGAAACCAATGCCGATTGAGCCTGCGCCGGATGCAATCAGCGACATAAATTCCAGATTCTGTAATTTTTGAAATAATCCGCTGGGATTGTTCAGAGCCACAGGTCCTGATACAAATACGGCATTCTGCATTTCAAATGTCGAGACCATCGCTTCTATCCAACCTTCTTCATGCAGACAGTCGGCATCTGTGATGAGGATAAATTCACCAGTTGCCTGCGACAAAGCCAACCGAAGCGCTGATTTTTTACCTGCCTTCTCTGTCTGTTTTAAAAGTTTGATATTAAGTGTAATATGTGCTTCAATAAATGCCTCGGTTATACTTGCAGTATGGTCTGTGGAATGGTCATCGACAACAATAATTTCAAAGCGTTGAGGATCATATTTCTGATTTGAGATGCTTTGAATGCATGCTGAAATATTTTTTTCTTCATTCCGGGCTGCAACAATCACGCTCACCGTCAGCCTGCTCTGCGAACCCGGGTTCTGCTTCAGCTTAAACCATCCCAAAGTAATCAACAGAATTACGAAGGCGTAAAATAAAGTGACTGCTCCGCATAAAATCAGGAAGACATTATTTTCAAAGATCATTTGGTTCATTTTTTTTGATGAAACTCAAACGATGAATAAAAAATATACCAAGCAGAGCCGGGATTGCGAGATTTATCGTCCAGATAAGTGTAGAAGCTGATAAGATCGCAGTTGAAGAGGCAATGCTTCCGCTGAAAAACATGCCGATAAAATAAATGGACACAGAGCCTCTGATTCCCAGATCTGCAAGTGCAATTGTAGGAATGGCTGCCATTACAAAATAAGTCATTGAAATTAACATCAGTGCCTGGAAATATGGGATATGCAGTCCAAATGCATTCAAAAGCAGATAGAACTGCCCTGAAAAAATAAGATACCTCAAGGTGCTCAACAGCAAAATATTGACAAGAGTTCGTCTTCTGATACGTTCAATTACAATAATATAAAGGTTAATCCGTCGCCACTTTGGTTTTACTAACTTGTAAAGTTGTCTTGTAATTACCGGAGCCCGCAGGAACATCATAATCATTAAAGTGCCCAGAAATAACAAAATTATGATTAGCCCGATATACAGATAAAGCTGCCATGTTTCTGAAAATCCAATGTATTGCGGAATAAAAAACAGCATCGCCACGATCCCTGCTGCCAGAGTAACCAGCAGCTGACTGATGCTTCCGGCAATGGTTAGTAATGCACTTTTTATTCTGTTTGCTTTTTTTAGTGTGAATATGCGACCCAAAAAATCGCCGACACGATTTGGTGTAAACAGGCTGAATGTGATTCCGGTAAAAACTGATTTCAGGGCATCGGAAAGTGAAATATCTTCGATATAGTTGATCAGCAACTTCCATTTGGCTGCTTCAAGTGCCCAGTTCAGGGGCATAAGCAGAATAACCAAAATCAGCATCAAAAGGAATTCAGCGGATTGCAGACTATCTCCGAATTGCTGCTTGAAAAGTGCATAGTCGCCGCTTGCAAATACCTGCCGGTAAATAAACCAGCATGCCATCGCTACAATAATAATCCGGGACAGCGTATTGAGGGTTTTCCTTAACTTTGCGTTGATTTTCATAAAGAATTTAAGCTGAAAAATGGCAGAAGAACGGATAATTCTCGGCATCGATCCCGGAACTCAGGTAATGGGTTACGGGCTTATCGCCGATAAAGGTAAGAAAATCGAACTGATCACCCTCGATGTGTTTAAATTCACAACCAAAGATTCGCAGCCATTGCGCCTGAAAAAGATTTTTGAGTCGGTGCTCGGGCTGATAGATACCTACCATCCCGATGAACTGGCGATTGAAGCTCCGTTTTATGGCAAGAATGTGCAATCGATGCTGAAACTCGGGCGTGCGCAAGGTGTGGCTATGGCTGCCGGCTTATATCGCAATATCCCTATTTTTGAATATTCTCCGCGAAAGATCAAACAATCCATTACCGGCAACGGTAGTTCTTCAAAAGAGCAGGTGGCAGGGATGCTTGGTAATCTGATGAAATTGGATGATTCGCCAAAATTGCTTGATGCCACCGATGCCGTGGCAGTGGCGGTGTGTCACTATTTTCAGCGCAAACCAGCCGAAGCCGGAAAAGCTTATACCGGTTGGAAAAGTTTTTTATATCAAAACCCGGGAAGGCTGATGAAAAAGTAAATTTTTCAGATGAAGCCTCAGCATATTTCAACCTGATTGTTTTATCAGGATTATTTTCTGAGCACAATCCGGAATGTTGTTCCCTTGCCGGGAAGGGATGCTTTCACAAAAATCTTCCCATCATGAATTTCGCGGATGATGCGCTGGGTAAGCGACAATCCGAGTCCCCATCCCCTCTGTTTGCTGGTATAGCCGGGATTGAATATGGTTTCAAATTTCTTTTTGGGAATACCTTTGCCGGTATCTGAAACATCAATGGTAACTGTTTTGTCTTCTTCGGTAAGTTCTATGGTTATGATACCCTGGCCTGCCATGGCGTCAACAGCATTCTTTACCAGATTTTCAATTACCCAGTCGAAGAGTTGATAATTCAGTGGAATCAATATAATTGAGCCTCTGGCTGGCTGAATAACAAAATTTACCTTGCTTGAGGTTCGGGTTTTAAGATAAGAAACGGAGTTGTAGATTATTTCCACCAGATTTTCAGTTTTCAGGTTGGCAGCAGAACCTATTTTCGAAAACCGTTCGGCAATCGTATTCAGGCGATTTACATCTTTTTCAAGTTCCTCAATGGTTTCGGTGCCAACATCTTTGTTACGTAGAAATTCTACCCATGCCATCATTGATGAAATAGGTGTGCCGAGCTGATGCGCAGTCTCCTTAGCCAACCCTACCCAAACCTGATTTTGTTCAGACCGGCGGGCAATGCTGAAAAGCAGGTAGGAAACCAACAGAAAAATGCTGATGATAACGAGCTGTATTACAGGAAAATACCTGAGTTGTGTAAGGAGAAAAGAGTCTTTGTAAAAGATAAAGTGCTTGCGGTCAGCAATGGTAATTTCGATGGGGACATTATGGGCCGACATTTCCAGAATGATGTTCCTTACAAATGCAGTATCATCAAGCCGGGTTGTGTCAATATCGCCCCACGAAACAAGTTTAGTGCGGGTGCTGTCTGTAATAATTACAGGAACCGAAGCAGAATTATTGACTACTTCATTGAAAAATGACTCCACCAGATCGTCAAGAACTACTTTTAGCTCAGAAAATAAACGGGAGTCTTTGTAATAAAAGTAAATTATGTTGCCTGAATAGTAATCAAGTTTTAGCGGAGGATATACCGAGAACTCTTCTAATAGCTCGGGGGTGAATAGTTTAACTGTATCCGGATCAAAATCAACGTTGCGGGCTTCTTTTATTCTACCCTGCGGATCGGCGAGAATTACAGGAATTGATGTATTGTTTGAAATTATGCTAAGGTAAAAGAGTATATTTTCATTGTCGTCAGCAAGTACCATTCGCTCAGTGGCTTCTGCAAGTATTTCAACGCGTTTGCGCTCCTCTGCACGAATCTGGTCGAAAAAATCTTCGGTATAATTTACCAGGCTTACTCTTTGCTGAATGGCATTGGCCCAGGTTGTTATTTTGTCGCGCTCATCCCGGGCTATGTTTTTTACCAATAAGTTGGTGTACCAGAGTGAAACTCCGACAATCAGTAAAGCCATCAGGAATAACCAGCGCTTCCAGGTTTTCTTTTGTTCGTAGATGTTGGTTACCTTTGGTTTGATCAGTTTGCGCAAGGTCATAAATGCAAGGCTTTATTTTACAAATATCGGTATTTTAGTCCATAAACGATATTCAGATTTAATTCATTATTCAAACCTCAACCCTGTCTGACTGGCGAAATTAATGTAACCACTCAATTTGATTTGTCCGCCAGGCAGGCTCAACCTCAGCCTCAACCTCAGCCTTAACCTTAACCTTAACCTCAATCCTCATCCCATTCAACCTCAAATTTTGGCGCAGTTTTATCTGATTTTACCGGGGTTTGGGTTTTATTCTTCCCGAATTCTTCTCTCAGCGCCTGCCTGAGTTCCTGTTTCTGGTTTTTGAAGTCATCCGCCATTTTCCGGGCAACCGCCTGACTGTCGTATCGGAACTCCGGATTGTCAACCGTGCCGGTCATATGCAGAAATAGTCTGGTTCTCCCTGAATTGTCAGTTTCAAAGGCATCGGCAGGAGCTGAATTTCTACGGTTTTTTTTCCTCCCGATCTCTGAAAGAAGAACATTAAAATGGTAATCAATTTCATTTCCAAAAGTATGAGAACCATATCCTTTAAGTCCCATTACCGATGAATTAATGTCCATTGAAGGAATAATAACAGTTCTTCGGGCAATTTCAATCCGATTGCTGAGGGTTGAAAATTTCACATTTTTAAGCTCATCGGTATCCAGAAACCTTGAAAGCTCCTGCAGAGGTTCAAATTTCAGCAGCTCACCATTGCGTATTTCCACATCTGCAACAGCATTAACAGTGCCTGCATCGGTTTCAAAACGATTGTTAAGTGTTGATCCATATTGAATTACTGCATCACCTCGTCCACGTATATGTTTGCTTTGCAGGCTGGATTGTCCGAAATCATTGAACTCGTAAAACATCCTGCTGATGTCCACATTGTTGAGCGTGGCATTGCAAATTACCTGAGCGTGGTTGTCATAACGGCCATTCAGCAAACCTTTGGCTGTGATGTTGCCATCCAATGCTTTAAATGACAATTCGTTAGCCCTCAGCACATTGTCGCTCAGGCTGAGGTTGCCTTTTATCGATTGAGCAGAAAATTTCTGGTATGAAAAGTTTTCGCAATTGATTTCTGCATTAAAACTCAACCTTTGCGGAAACATGCGGCCTTCGTCAACAGAAGAAGATTTCTCTGCAGTTCCGGTTAAGGTCAGATCTTCAAGTTTAATATTTCTTGATGAAACATTTGCTTCAAAATGCATCGATTGATCTGCATTCAAAAGATAACCGAGCAGATTCTGAATTCTTCCGTTCATTTTGAAATCACTTTCGCCCGTTTTGAAACTGAGCTGATCTACCATCACCGAGCCGTTGTTTAATTCAAGCTGCGCATTGATGTTATGGATTTCGCGATTTCCATTTTTAAAGGTAATGCCGGCATTGGAAAGGGTTATGATGCCTGAAGCTTTATCAGCGGTGCTGAAATTTCCGGAATAATAACCATGATATTTTATGTCGGCAATCAACTCTCCCCCGATTTTCTCAATATCGCTGTTTTTTATGAAACCTCTGGTGTCATTTAGGTCAAGTTTAGTGCTTAAATTCAGTGTTATCAGTGGATTATTAAAGTTTTGAAGAATAAGACTTCCTTTAAAATTGCCATTTCCGATGACTCCGGAGAACTGCTCAACGGTAAGGTTTTCAGGTTGATTCCCGGCCAGATAGTTAACTTTCCCTTTCAGTTCAATGTTGCTGAGCCTGGTGTTGCTTTGCAGATGGGTAAAACTGCCCCGGTCAACATCGAAGACAGCTGTGATTTCGGGAGAAATATTTTTCCCGAAAGGACCTGTCAGATTTGCCTGAAATGTGAGACGACCCGATGGCTTAAAGTCACTGAATTTGCCGGAAATTGATTCCGGCAGCAATACAGCAATGCTTTCAATGTCAGCTTTATGAGAGGAAATGCTAAGATTTAGAGAAGAATTACCTTTGGTGAAATTCATTTTCCCAGAGGCAAGCAATGCAAAGCCTGACAGACTTAAATTGCAGGATTCAACATCTATGGAACTGGTTTTTTCATTTAAAGTAAGCCGTGCAAAAACTCCGGCATTAATCAGTGGGGTATAAGCGGAATTGTTAATTATTATGCGTTGTGCGGAAAATCCTCCATTAATGTTGAGGTTGTAAACTCCATCGGTTATTTTACCTTTCAGAACCATTTCCGGGAGCAGCACCGCGATATCTGAATTTGTTGGAATGTCGCGGTAATATACTTCAGTATTTTTTATCTGGATACGCTGCACATCAAAGTTCACTCCATCGCTGCTGCTGTCAGTGCTTTTCTTCCATACATTGAAATTATCCAGGCCTTTGTCGTTTTTCCACAGAGTAACAGACGCCCCGTCTACTGAAAGACTTCTGATCTTGTAGTTATCGGTAAACAGGCTGAAAATGCCGAATCTTAGTGAAATACTCCGTGCGTGCAGAAGTCCGGGTGCTTCTGCAAGTTCAGGTGATGCTTTCATTTCAACATTTCTGAAAACTACGGATGCATCCGGGAAACTTCGGAGTATTGTAAACTCTACCTGGCCAATTTCAACAGGAACTAGAAGATGCCGGTTGATCTCATCAACGATCATTTGTTTAGCCTTGTCACCATAAACATAGCCGGCAATCAGCAAAGCAGTTGTGGTCGCCGCAATTATCAGCGCAACAACAAATGCAATTTTTAAAACACGATTTTTTTGATCAGATCCCGGCAATTTCAATTTCTTAATTGGTTAATTTATAAACTAACGGGGTTATTTTAAGTTCATTGTATTGCCGGAAATGAAACAATGGGGCGAATTGACATTTAATATCCGGGCAGAATAATAAATGAAACCAAGGAGAAATCACTGATTTCTCATTTCAACAATGCTTTGGCGGCTTTTACAATGCCAGCAACATCAAAACCACATTCAGCAAAAAGCTCCTCAGGTTTTCCATGCGAAATATAGCGATCAGGTATGCCAAGCCGGGTAACTTTTGCATGGTAATCGTTGTCTGCCATAAATTCAAGAATTGCTGATCCGAATCCTCCGTTTATGGTTCCGTCTTCGATTGTAATAATCTTTGTGTATTTGCCAAACACCTCATGAAGCAATTTCTGGTCGAGTGGTTTCAGGAACCGCATATCATAATGCGCTGCACGGATACCCTGATTTTCAAGTTCAGCACAGGCTTCACCGGCAAAGTTTCCTACATGGCCAAGGCTGAGAATGGCTATATTTTCGCCATCGCGGAGTTTTCGTCCGGTACCGACAGTAATTTCATCGAAAGGCTTTTTCCAATCGGTTGAAATTCCCCTGCCACGTGGATAGCGGATTACAAAGGGGCCTTTGCCATCGAGCTGTGCAGTAAACATAAGATTTCGCAGTTCCACTTCGTTCATGGGTGCTGAAATGGTAAGTCCCGGAATAGCCCTGAAATAAGCCAGATCATAGGCGCCGTGGTGAGTAGGTCCATCTTCGCCGACCAAACCACCGCGATCGAGGCAGAATACGACGTTTAGCCCCTGAAGTGCTACATCATGTATTACCTGATCGTAAGCCCGCTGCATAAACGAGGAGTAGATGTTGCAAAATGGAATCAATCCGCGGGCTGCCATTCCGGCCGAGAAAGTAACTGCATGTTGCTCAGCGATACCCACATCAAAAGCGCGGTCGGGCATTACGCTCATCATCATATTTAACGAACAGCCTGAAGGCATGGCTGGTGTGACACCAACAATCTTCGGGTTTTTCTCGGCCAGTTCTATAATGGTTTTTCCAAAAACATGCTGATATTTAGGAGGAAGACTTTTGCAGGGTTTTTCAATGATTTCGCCGGTGGTTTTATCAAACATTCCCGGGGAGTGGTATAAGATCTGATCCTGTTCGGCTTTTTCAAAACCTTTGCCTTTAACGGTGATAACATGCAGCAATTTAGGACCGGGAATATTTCTTATATCCTGCATCAGTTTGCTAAGCCTTACAACATCATGTCCATCAACCGGGCCAAAATACCTGAAATTAAAGGCTTCAAACAGGTTGCTCTTCTTCAGGATGGTAGATTTAACTGCATTGCCGATCTGCTTAACCACAGCTCTGGAATTTTTTCCGTAACGGGAATTGCCTCCCATCAGCTTCCACACCTTGTCCTTGAGCTTATTGTATGCCCTTGAAGTTACAATATCGAGCAGGTATTCGCGCAGCGCTCCAACATTCTTATCGATTGCTATGCCATTGTCATTAAGGATAACCAAAAGGTTTGCATTTGAGACGCCGGCATTATTGAGTGCTTCCATTGCCATTCCACCGGTCATTGCGCCATCACCAATTACTGCGATGTGTTGTTCATTCTTGCCGTTCAGCATTTTTGCGGCAACGGCCATACCCAGAGCTGCAGAAATTGAAGTAGACGAATGGCCTACCCCGAATGCATCGTATTCGCTTTCGCTGATTTTAGGAAATCCGCTGATTCCACCGGAAATACGGTTGGTATGAAAACTATCGCGGCGGCCGGTGATAATTTTGTGGGCATATGCCTGATGCCCGACATCCCAAATGAGTTTATCAACGGGTGTATTATAAGCATAATGAATGGCCACCGCCAGTTCAACAGCGCCAAGGCTGGCACCCAGATGGCCGGGATTCGATGAAATAACCTCAATGATAAACTGCCTGATTTCGTTGCAAAGCAAGGGAAGTTCGCCTTCGCTTAGTTTGCGGAGGTCGGCAGGGGAGTTGATGGTTTGAAGAAGCTTGCCTTGTTTTGGTGACATAAATCGTATCTGAAGCATTGCATTTCTGCAAATCCATGATTGCGGGAATTTGCCAATAAAAAACAGCCGCAGGCCGGATTTATTGTGATGGACAAAATTACAAATATTCATCATGCCGAAGATAACAAATCATATGATGAAGATGACAATCAATAAACACAAACTGAAAATTACGCAATTTACCTTACGAAGCTAAAGACATTCTGATTTCTGAATTCAACGAAATCAGATTCGCATGTCAGGTTTTTTGAATCCTTAACTTAACCAGTATCATTTATTATGCCTTGCTTAATATTTTTTGCTTAACGCTATTGAAATATAGTACATTTGCGGGTTGAATTTCAATACGAACTGAAATGAACATTATCATAGCCGGTGATGGGGAAGTGGGATTTCACCTTGCCAAAATGCTTTCCGGTGAAAACCATAACATCACCATTGTAGATCCGCACCAGGAGCTGCTGAAGATGATAGAAACCCACACCGATCTGATGACCATTACGGGTGATTCTACCTCTATCAGTGTGCTTGAGCAGGCCAATGTGCGCCGTGCCGACCTGTTGATTTCGGTGGTTCATGATGAAAAAATCAACATCACAACCTGTGTTCTAGGTAAAAAACTCGGCGCAAAACGCACCATTGCCAGAATAACCAACACGGAATACCTTACTGCAGAAAATCGTGAGATAATGAGATCTCTCGGCATAGACGCAATGGTTTGTCCTGAGCGTATTGCTGCCAAAGAAATTGTTCGTTTGCTTGGTCAGACTGCCGCAACTGAAATTTTCGATTTCTCGGAAGGGCGTCTCTCATTGTTCCTTATCAAACTCGACGAAAAAGCCCTGGTATTAAATAAAACACTGAATCAGATAGCTCACGAGTATCCCAAACTTAATTTCAGGGCAGTAGCCATACACCGGAATAATAAAACCATTATTCCCAAAGGAAGTGACGAGTTTAAAGTCAACGATCTGGCATATGTTATTACGCGGCCCGATGGCATTGAGGCATTGCTCAAACTTGGAGGTAAGCAAAAGCAAGAGATCAGAAATGTGATGATTGTTGGAGGCGGGCGAATAGGTCGTAAAACTGCCCGCCAGATAGAACGCGATATGAATGTGAAGCTGATTGAAATGGACAAAGAGCGTTGCCTCAGTCTGATTGATCAGCTGGAGCATACACTAATCATTAACGCTGACGCGCGCGATATAGAACTTCTCGAAGATGAAGGTATCCGCAATATGGATGCATTTATTGCAGTTACCAACGATTCTGAAACCAATATTCTTACCTGTCTTCTGGCGCAGCGTTTTGGAGTAAAAAGGGCCATACCGCTTATTGAGAATATTGACTATATTGACATTTCTCAAAGTATTGGAATAGAAACAATCATCAATAAAAAGCTGATCACCGCATCATACATTGTCAGGTTTACCATGGATGCTGAAGTAACCTCAATCAAATGCCTCAGCGGTATTGATGCAGAAGTGCTTGAATTTGTTGTAAAACCAGGTGCTTATGTTACCAAAAGGCCCATTAGTAAAATTGACATCCCCAAAGGGAGCATTATCGGAGGTATAGTTCGCGGAATGAACAGCTATATTGCCATTGGTGACTTTCAGATTCAGGAAGGAGATAAAGTGGTTATTTTTGTGCTTCCTGAAGCCATAAGTAAGGTTCAGGAGTTGTTTAATTAGGTGTTTCAGGATTTGAAATTTGTTCTATTTTTCCATTTATGGCCGGTTCATCCAGAATTAATCTGAGTGCGATTTTGAAGATTATGGGAATACTCCTTATCATAGAGGGTGTTTTCATGCTTTCATCGTTGGGGTTTTCGGCATGGTATGATCCTGATTGTCTGAGTCATCTGCGTTTTTTTGATCCATTACATGATTTTCTGCCCTTGCTGGTATCAGGAAGTGCAATTTCGCTCATTGGTATTGTTCTTTGGTTTTCGAATAAAAAACTGGACCAGAATTCGATCGGGAAAAGAGAAGGTTATGTTATTGTTTCGATGGCATGGGTTATTATTTCATTATTCGGAGCCATTCCATTTATGCTCAGTGGTGTTACCGGCAATTATACCGATGCATTTTTCGAAACCATATCGGGTTTTACCACCACCGGATCTTCCATTTTTACTGATATTGAGTCAATTCCAAAAGGAATTCTCTTTTGGAGGAGTATGACACACTGGATTGGAGGAATGGGGATTATTGTACTTTCTCTTGCCATTCTCCCCATTCTGGGAATTGGTGGTATGCAGTTGTTTGTGGCTGAAGTGCCGGGTGTTACCCCCGATAAACTGCATCCACGCATTACCCAGACCGCCAAACGCTTATGGATAATTTATGTGATTCTCACCCTGGCGCAAACCGGATTGCTGGCTTTGGGAGGAATGAGTCTTTTCGATTCACTTTGTCATGCATTTGGCACCATGGCTACGGGTGGATTTTCTACAAAAAATGATTCCATTGCCGGGTTTTCGCCTTACATACAATATGTTATCACACTTTTCATGATAATGGCCGGAATGAGTTTTACGCTTCATTACTTTTTGTTGAAAAAGCAGTTTAAAAAAGTAATCAGCAATGAAGAGCTAAGACATTATCTTTATATTATCCTCATTTCCACAGTTTTGATTGGTGTTGCCCTGTATTTCGTGCAGAATCAGGGAGTGGAATCTGCCTTTCGCAACTCCCTGTTTCAAGTAGTTTCAATTATAACTACTACCGGTTTTATTACAAGCGATTATTTACTTTGGCCTTATTTTACCTGGATGCTTCTTTTTCTGCTGATGTTTACCGGGGGATGCGCAGGCTCAACGGGTGGAGGTATTAAGATTGTCAGGATATTATTACTCTTTAAAAACAGTTCAATGGAACTGAAACGGATTGTCCATCCGCAGGCTATACTCCCGGTCAGACTAAACGGGAAGTCTATCTCGCAGGGTATAATTTTTAATGTGCTGGCATTCTTTCTGATATACATCACCATTTTTGCATTTGGCTCATTGATAATGTCAATGCTGGGACTTGAATTTGAATCTGCTGTTGGCTCGGTAGCTTCTAGCCTTGGTAATATCGGTCCTGGGCTTGGCATGGTTGGTCCTGTTGAAAACTATGGTTCTCTTCCTGTTGCCGGGAAATGGATTCTCGCCTTTTTTATGCTTTTGGGCAGGCTTGAGTTATTTACTGTTTTGATTTTATTTTCCCCGTCATTCTGGAAGAGATAATTGAGTTGGCATAACTCTCCTCTGCAGATTTGAAAAGTCATACCTTTGCAGGCGATGACCCAATTGGACAATTTACCATCTTATCGCCGGATCTGGAATATTTCACTGCCGCTCATTCTGAGTCTTATAGCTCAGAATGTTGTGAATGTTACCGATACCGCTTTTCTTGGCAGGGTAGGAGAAGTTGAACTGGGAGCAGCTGCCATCGGTGGATTATTCTATATCTCACTTTTTATGCTGGGCTTTGGATTTGGCATTGGAGGTCAGATTTTGATTGCACGCCGGAACGGTGAAAAAAATTACGGTGAAATAGGAAGGATTACCGATAACAGTCTTTATTTTTTATTCGGGCTGAGCCTGATACTTTTTTTACTCATCAGGTTTTTTTCGCCGGCTATGCTTCGCCCGATGATTTCATCAACTGAAATATACCTGGCAAGCTTAGATTTTTTGCAATACAGAATTTACGGCATTTTCTTCGCTTTTGGCAATGTGCTGCTGAGGGCATTTTACATCGGCACCACCAGTACACGTGTGCTTACCTACAATGCCCTGATAATGGCGGGGGCAAATGTTTTTCTTGACTATGCGCTTATTTTTGGCAATTTCGGTTTTCCGGAAATGGGGATAAAAGGAGCTGCCATCGCTTCTGCTATTAGCGAAGCTTTGTCTTCCATTTTTATTTTCGGATATACTTTCAAAATGGTCAACCTTCAGAAATATAACCTCTTTCGTTTTGGCAGACTCGATTGGAAGGTGGTAAAAACCACCCTGGATATCTCTTTCTTTGTCATGTTGCAATATTTCCTGTCGCTGGCCGGATGGTTTGCATTTTTTATGATCATCGAAAAATTGGGCGAGCGCCCGCTGGCTATTTCCAATATTGTTCGAAGTGCATATATTGTTTTTATGATTCCTGTTTTTGCTTTTGGTTCAATAACCAATTCGCTGGTAAGCAATCTGATAGGTGAAGGGAAAGTGAATTTTGTAATTCCGGTGATTAAAAAAGTAGTGCTGATGAATTTTGTACTTATCGGTGGTATTGCGCTGATCTCAGCCTTTATTCCCCGATTTATTATTTCAATTTATACCACTGATCCGGAACTTATCAACCAGACCATTCCAACTTTTTATGTGGTATTGTCTGCCCTTGTATTGTTCTCTTTTGCAAGCATACTTTTTAATGGTGTAAGCGGCACAGCAAACACGGCAACCGCACTTTGGATTGAACTGGTTACTATTCTGGTATATCTGATTGTTGCCTGGTTCCTGGCAGTTTATCTCAAACTCAGCGTTGAATGGGTCTGGACCAGCGAATACATCTACTTTTTGGTAATGTCAATACTTTCCTATCTTTATCTGAAATCGGGAAGATGGCGGAAAAAGATTGTTTAGGGTAATTGTGTGATTTTTTTCGGAAAAGGAAACCCCATCCCTTGGTTACTTTCTCCTTTTTAATGCGTGTTAATCCATCTCTGTTTATATTTGCAGATTACTACTCCACAAATGGTCTCACTTTCGGTTGTTATAATCACTTTTAATGAAGAACGAAACATTGCCCGCTGCCTTGAATCGGTAAAGGGCATTGCCGATGATATTGTTGTACTCGATTCGTTTTCAACTGATCAGACAGAAACAATTTGCAGATCATTCGGAGTTCGTTTTTTTCAGCACCGTTTCGAAGGCCATATTGAGCAGAAGAACCTGGCAATTACTCACGCATTATTTCCCCATGTGCTTTCGCTTGACGCCGATGAAGCTCTGGATGATACCCTGAAACAATCAATTGCATCGGTCAAAAGCAACTGGACAAAATCCGGTTATTATATGAACCGGCTTACCAATTATTGCGGCAAATGGATTTATCATTGTGGTTGGTATCCCGACAGGAAACTCCGCCTGTGGGATTCCCGGGAAGGTAAGTGGGGAGGTGTAAATCCTCATGATAAATTTGAACTTTATCAGGGCGATAATAATACCGGTCATTTGAAAGGTAACATCCTGCATTACAGTTATTACACCCTTGAGGATCATTACAAACAGGTCCATTATTTTACCGGTATTCTTGCAAAATCGCAATTCGAAAGTGGTAAACGCACCAACCTGATTGTATTGTATCTGAGTCCGGTTGTTAAATTCGTTCGCGACTACATCATCAAGCTTGGCATACTCGATGGTAAAGCAGGTTTTACCATCTCACGGATTTCGGCCTATGCTACTTTCCTCAAATACAGAAAAATCAGGCAATTACAAAAAGCCAATAACAGCAAAAAGTGAAGAAAGACACTCAGTATAAAAAGATTCTGATCAGCCGCACCGACAGTATCGGAGATGTTGTTCTTACGCTTCCTTTGGCAGGATTGCTCAGATTGCATTATCCCGATGCACGAATCGCATTTCTTGGGCAGTCTTATACCCGGTCAGTGATTGGGGCCTGTTCGTTTATCGATGAGTTTATCGATTGGCAGGAGATTTCTACACTTCCGGTTGTGGAACAGTTGCAACGATTCAGGGAATTAAAAGCAGATTTGATTATTCACGTTTTTCCCCGGAAGGAGATTGCCCGATTGGCCAAACAAGCTGGTATTCCTGAACGAATGGGTTCAACCGGAAGATTATACCACTGGCTTTCCTGTAATCATCTGGTAAGACTTTCGCGCCGAAATTCATCGCTTCACGAAGCACAGCTGAACCTGATGCTGTCTGCAGATATTCTTAGTAAAGCCAATCTGTCATTGGACGAAATACCATTATATTATGGCCTCGATAAGCATGATCCATTGCCTGCACATTTGAATGATGTAATTGAGAGGAGTCGCTTTAACCTGATTTTACATCCCAAATCAAAGGGAAGTGCCAGAGAATGGGGAAGTAAAAATTTTGCCGCACTGTCGAAAATACTACCCGTTGACAAGTTTAAAATATTTATCACCGGCACAAAAGCGGAAGGAGAATTATTGCGTAGCGAAGGTTTTTTTGAGCAGGCTGGTGAAGTTAACGACTTAACCGGAAGCATGAGTCTGGGCGAAATGATTTCCTTTATTCAGTCTGCTGACGGCATGGTTGCTGCAAGTACCGGGCCTTTGCATCTGGCTGCTGCTTTGGGAAAATTCGCGCTGGGAATCTATCCACCCATCAAACCCATGCACCCGGGACGCTGGGCTCCACTTGGCAAAAAAGCAGATTTTCTGGTAGCTGACAAAGATTGCAGCGATTGCCGCAAATCAGGTCCCTGCCTGTGTATGCTCAACATCACACCTTTACAGGTGAAACAAAAACTTGAAATCATGGTTTACCCTTATCTTCAACACCCTTGAATATGGAAGCAAACGGAGACTGGTTTGTAATTGTTAATCCCAATGCCGGAAGACGAAAAGGCGAAAAAGACTGGCTGGAAATTGCAGCATTGTTGGATGCTGCAGGAATCCGTTATACCAATGTTTTTACCGAACATCCGAATCATGCGGTGAAACTAGCCCGTAAGTATATAGAGGCAGGTTTTCATAAAATTATTGTTGTTGGAGGCGATGGCACCCTGAATGAAGTCGTAAACGGTGTTTTTACGCAGAATAAATATCCCACAAAAGATATAACACTTGCCATGATTCCGGTAGGAACCGGCAACGATTGGGGGCGATCTTTCAATATTCCTTCCGGATACAAGGAAGCTATTCATCTGATATCCAGAATGCACACCCGCGTTCAGGATGTTGGCAAAGTGCATTATATGAACAATGAATTGCCCAAACACCGGCATTTTATCAATATGGCCGGGCTGGGATTCGATGCGATGGTTGCCAAAAGAACCAACAAAGTGAAACAGGAAGGAAAGAGCGGGCCGTTTTCTTACCTGATAAGTCTGTTTACCAGTTTGATAAGTTACAACGACAGTAAGGTCAACGTAACAGTTGACGATGAAGAACTAAATGCTAATGTTTTTACCATGAGTGTCGCCATTTGTAAATTTAATGGCGGTGGTATGATGCAGGCACCAAATGCAATTCCCGATGACGGCTTGTTTGATGTTACGGTAATTACCCGCGTAAGCCGGTTTCTGGTGATAAGAAGTGTGAAAAAATTATACGATGGGTCTTATCTTAAAATGCCTCAGGTAAAGACTTTCAGGGGCGAAAAGGTACAAATTGAATCTAATCCTCCTATGTTTCTGGAAACTGACGGCGAATCGCTGGGTCATACACCCATGAGTTTTGAGGTCATTCCACTGAGCATTCAGGTGGTTGTAGGAGATTAATAAATCCAATGGCAGGCATCTACATTCATATTCCGTATTGCCGGCAGAAATGTCATTATTGCAACTTCTTTTCTGTTGCATCCTCAAAATTGCTGCCTGAAGTATTGGATTCCATCTGCCAGGAAGCCATAAAGCAGAAACATTATCTGAAAGGTGTCCCGATTGATTCGGTTTATTTTGGAGGAGGAACACCCTCGCTCATCAATTCATCTCTTTTAAAAAGGGTAATGGAAACCCTTCATGCAAAATTCACAATAAATTCAGGAGCAGAAATTACGCTCGAAGCCAATCCCGATGACATTTCACCAATTGTGCTGAATGATTGGAAACAAATGGGAATCAACAGACTGAGCATTGGAATTCAGTCGTTCAGAGACGAAGATCTTCATTATCTTAACAGGGTTCATAACGGAAGCAGAGCAAAGGAATGTATTGATATGGCTTTGCAGGCAGGTTTCCGAAATCTTACCATCGACCTTATTTACGGGATACCAACGCTGACAGACCATGCCTGGGAAACCAATATTGAAACCGCACTTAAGGCCGGAATACAGCATATTTCAGCATATTCGCTCACCGTTGAGCCGCGCACTGCACTCGACGTGATGATCAGAAAAGGGAAATATGCCCCGGTTGATGAAGCACAGTCAATCAGGCATTTTGAGATACTGATGAAGATGATGGAGGGAAATGGATTTCTGCATTACGAAATTTCGAATTTCTGCCTTCCCGGATATTTTGCAAAGCACAACACAGCCTATTGGCAAAGAGAACCTTATCTGGGATTAGGGCCTTCTGCACACTCTTTTAACGGTAATTCAAGGCAGTGGAATGTATCAGGCATTGCTGAATACATCAAATCAATTTCAGAAAACAGTTTTCCTTTTGAATCAGAACAGCTTTCGAATGAACAGCTTTACAATGAATACGTAATGACCGGGCTGAGAACCATGTGGGGCTGCAATTCTGAGGTAATAAACCGGCAGTTTGGCGAAACCTGCCATTCAGAATTTATCAACCGCATACAGAAATTCATTGAATCTGACCTTGTTATTGAATCAAACCATATTTACAAGCTGACCTTATCAGGAAAACTTATGGCAGATGGAATTGCTGCAGACCTGTTTGTTGCCTAGTGCCTGCAGAAAAACTCCGTTAGGAGTTTCCCTTTAATAACCCCCGGTTCGGCTTGCCCAACCGGGGGTTATTCTATCGGCATAAAAGACAACCCTGTAGGGGTTGCCCTTTATTTGGGGGGAACCCACTACGGGGTTCTGTTTTTCAGTTCGTACTGCACGTCCCCAAATTGCATTGGGGGTTATTATTGGGCAATCCCTACGGGATTTAGTATCTTCAGTTCATTGAGGTGTGCATGGAAAAATAAGATAACATCATGAATATTAAGTACATACTTCATAATTTAGTTTGTTGAGTACTGTCAATATGATATTGTATACTTTCCAACAGACCCAACATAGCCTGAAAGCATTTTTCCCGGGAAAAATCATATCACAGACAGATTTCTATTTCCTCAAAACTATTTTAACCGTAACCGGCTGATGATCAGATTCAGCAAAGCCTGTGTCTGTTGTTTTAACCGATATAAGTTCAATATTGGGCGAAGTCACAAAAAAGTCGATCAGCGTTGTTTGTGTGATACCTGCTGTGTAAGGTATTTCCACATTTCTGTTTGTGCTGTGCAAAGGATCAAATGCATAAAGCCATCCTTCGGGAAGGTAATCATCGGGAATCGGTGGTTCGATAACTTTTGGCAGGTAATGAGGTAAAAGTAAAGTGGTGTCAAAGTCCGGAGGATTCTGATTCCAGTCCCCTCCGATCAAAACGAAATTTCCTTTTGAATATTCGGTTTCCATGAGCTCTTTAAGCTGAGCCAGTTCGGTTTTCCGGATTTCGGCAGCATCGCTGAATGCTGAATTGTGGGTATTTACCAGCACAAATTCGTTGCCGTAATTGGTTTTAAACCGACTCACCATAAAACACCTTTTTAACATAAATACGCTCATTGGCCATGAGTATCCTGAATTAAAAGCCACCCGCTCCACCTGTGTTGGTGTATGAACACTCATGGTTGCAAGTCCGGCCCGTACCTTTCCCATAGGATTGGTAACCGGCATCGGAACCCATGATTTGTAATTTATAGCAAACCAGATATTATATTCAGGGAAGCCAGAGGATATTTTTGTCAACTGATTTGAATACCAGCTTCTTCTGGCCAGGGTATCCACTTCCTGAAGCAGGATAAAGTCATTTTGAGAAAACTGCTTCAAACGTTCAATTACAGCATTTTCATATTTATTCAGCAGTACTTCATCGGGTCTGGCCATTTCTCCGCCTTCATAGAAGAAATCCATTTCAGCCCCTAGTCCGCAATAACCAATGTTATAAATACTTGCCGTTAATGTATCGGGAACGAAAGTAGCCTGTCCGGTAACGGGTATCGCGATAACCGGTTCGGGATCAAACTCCCTGATGGTTTGCCAGGACAGAAACCCGGCGACAAACAGAAGAGCTGCTGCAATAAAGAATAAAACAATTCGTAGAAATTTCCTGAATCCTGATGAAGTTGCCATATAGATTGATTTTAAAACAAACATAGTGAATTTTACCATCATTTGTTTCGGAGATTGAGTAAAAGTGCAAATTTCGGGAGACCGGATTATTCTTAAACTGTCACAAACTAAAATTTCATTATTTTTACCGCTGATATACGATCAATAAATTAAACATAAAACCAATGCCAATCCTTGGATCTATCATCAAGAGTGCAATTGAGTTTCCCAGTATAATACCTTTCGAAAAAATAAGGAGGCAAACGCCCGAAAAACAGCAGAAGGCGACGCTGAAAAAACTTCTTCGTGAGGCTCAGTACACCTCATTAGGGGAGGCCTATGAATTCAGCAACATGTTGAGGCAGAAGGATTTTGTTACAGCATTTCGTAAGAAAGTTCCCCTTCACGACTACAATGCCATTCACCAGAAATGGTGGTACCGCACACTTAATGGCGAAGCTTTTGTAAGCTGGCCGGGAAAAGTAAAGTATTTTGCGCTGAGTTCAGGAACAAGTGAAGCTTCAAGCAAGTACATCCCGGTAACGGCAGATATGCTTAAAGCCATCAAAAGAACCAGCATACGGCAGATTTTTTCGTTGGCCAGATATGATTTCCCCCATGATTTTTTCGAGCGCGGCATACTCATGCTCGGAGGAAGCACCCACCTTCATTTTAACGGTACCTATTACGAAGGCGACCTTTCAGGCATCACCACCGGAAATATACCTTTTTGGTTTCAGCATTTTTATAAACCGGGCAAGCGCATTTCGAAAGAACGCGACTGGACGACAAAGCTTGATGAAATTGTTAAAAATGCCAGAAACTGGGATATTGGTGTTATTGTTGGGGTTCCAGCATGGCTGCAGATTCTTATGGAGCGCATCATCAAACATTACAACGTAAAAACCATTCACGATATATGGCCCAATCTCTCCATATATGTTCATGGCGGTGTTTCGTTTACTCCTTACGTGAAGACCTTTGAAAAACTGCTTGCAAAACCCATAACCTACATCGAAACCTACCTTGCATCTGAAGGTTTTATTGCTTACCAGAGCCGCCCAAACACCAACTCTATGCAGCTGGTGCTCGACAACGGACTTTTTTTTGAATTTATTCCGTTTAACGACAAAAACTTTGATTCAGAAGGACACTATCTTCCCGATGCTGAAACACTTACCATTGATCAGGTTGAAGAAGGCAAGGAATACGCATTGCTGATTTCGTCATGTGCCGGAGCCTGGCGGTATCTGATCGGAGATACCATTAAATTTACATCAAAAGCATTATCAGAAATTGTTATCACAGGTCGTACCAAACATTTTCTGAATCTTTGCGGTGAGCATCTTTCACAGGAGAATATGAACAGAGCTGTTCAACTGGTTGAAGAACAGATGAATATATCCTTCCCCGAATTTACGGTGGCAGGTATAAGGCACGAAAGCATGTTTGCTCATAAATGGTATCTGGGTGTCAACAGCGAAATATCCGGTCTCGATATTTCAGCCATACGCGAACGGATTGACCAGAATCTGAAAGACCTGAACGATGACTACAGGGTTGAACGCATCGCTGCAATAAGAGATGTAATGGTTGAAGTTCTGCCACTCCCGTTGTTTTACGACTATATGAAACAAATGGGTAAAGAGGGCGGACAAAATAAATTCCCAAGGGTGATAAAGAATGAAAAACTTACCCAATGGGAGCAGTTTCTTGACAATAATCACCGAAAAAAATAGTTTAGGTCATTAACCTGCGATATCGCATTTCGGGCTGAAAAACAGCTGAATCCGGTTTAAGGAACCTGGAAAATCTTTTTCGGGCACTTAATAGCCGGTGCTAATATTCAGGTTGACTTTCCGGATTTTTTTCTCCTGAAATCAGGTGTACAGACGTATTAAATTTTAAATCAGAAATTAAACTTTTCACTTCATTATGCATCCCTTTTTAGAAGGCATAATTCTTGGGTTTACGCTGGCAATCATGCTCGGCCCGGCTATGTTTTCGCTGATTCAGACCAGTATTCACAGGGGTATGAACAGGGGGATGATGCTTGCAGGCGGTATTTTTCTGAGCGATCTGGCTCTGGTAATGCTTTGTTACCTGGGAGCTGTTCAGGTTTTCGGAACTGAGCGTAATTACCTTATGTTCGGGATAATCGGTGGTATAATTCTGGTGGTTTTCGGAGTGGTCACTTTTTTGAGGAAAGTTCATGTTAGCGAAGATAACACCCTGCTTGAAGTAAAACAACCTGGCATTCTGACTTACATTTTTAAAGGGTTTTTCCTGAATTTTGCCAACCCTTTTGTCTGGATCTTCTGGGTTTCTGTTATGGTTACCGTAAGTGCAAGTCATGGAGCCGATACAAAATCGACATTGGCTTTTTTCGCAGGAACACTTTTTACCATTTTTACCACCGATGTCGCTAAAGTAATCGTTGCAAGTCGCCTTAAACGCTATCTTCGGCCTAAAGTTCTGATCATGGTAAATCATGCCGTTGGAATACTTCTGGTAATTTTCGGCATTTACCTCGTAATCCGCACTTTCATGAATTTTTAAGTTGCTGTCGGGCAAATCAGTTGCCCTGATGCACAAACCTCCATTCTTTCTGATAAGAAATTAATTACCTTTGCCCTGTTGCGAAACTCCACTATGAACACCAACCTCGATGCTACTTCCGAACATCTGACTCCTGCCGAAAAGGAGATAGAAAAAGTATTGCGTCCCGGCGATTTTGAAGACTTTTCGGGACAACCCGGTGTTATTGAAAATCTGAGGGTATTTGTACAGGCTGCAAGATTACGCGGCGAATCGCTTGATCATGTGTTGCTTCACGGCCCTCCGGGATTAGGTAAAACAACACTCTCGCATATTATTGCCAACGAACTCGGTGTGAATATCCGGATTACTTCAGGGCCTGTACTCGATAAACCCGGCGATCTTGCCGGACTGCTGACCAACCTTGAGCCTAACGATGTTCTTTTTATCGATGAAATCCACCGGTTAAGCCCTGTGGTTGAGGAGTATTTGTATTCCGCCATGGAGGATTATCGCATCGACATCATGATCGAAACCGGCCCCAATGCACGAAGTGTGCAGATTGCTTTAAGTCCGTTTACACTGATTGGCGCCACTACCCGCTCGGGCTTGCTAACCGCACCGTTGCGCAGCAGGTTCGGGATAAATGCCCGCCTTTCTTATTACGATGCCGCTACTCTCGAACGAATCATCCATCGCTCATGCGGAATTTTGAAGGTTGCAATTACTTCGGATGCAGCAGCAGAAATTGCCCGTCGCAGCCGCGGAACCCCGCGTATTGCAAACTTACTGCTCAGGCGGGTAAGAGATTTTGCACAAATCAAAGGCAATGGTTCTATTGATCTGGCTATTTCTCAGTTTGCCCTTGCCGCTTTGCAGGTCGATAAGAATGGTCTCGACGAAATGGACAACAAAATACTGACCACCATAATTGATAAATTCCGTGGTGGACCTGTTGGTCTTACCACCATTGCGACTGCTGTTGGCGAGGATAGCGGAACCATTGAAGAAGTTTACGAACCTTTTCTTATTCAGGAAGGTTATCTGATGCGCACGCCCCGTGGCAGGGAAGTTACGCCAATGGCATATTCACATCTTGGCAAAATCAAACCAGGCAGCCAACCGGAGTTATTTTAAAACAATTGCTTATTTTTGCTGATTAACTGATTGATAGCATTTTATGCGATTAATTAGTGCAATCTAAGATTTGCAAGTCAGGGTTTGACTAATTGAAAACAAGCACTTTGCGAAAATTACAAAATGTCAAGTCAAGCCCTGACAATCATGAAACAACAGCATGTGTGCGGATTTAAAGTACAACATTATCTGAAAACCAGGTTATGAATCAAGCTTCACTTTCAGCTTTTGTCAAGGAAAGGGCTTCTGCGCTTGGATTTTCTTTTTGTGGCATCAGCAAAGCCCGGATTTTGGATGAGGAAGCCCCCCGCCTCGAAAAATGGCTGAAAGAGCAGCGCCACGGGAAAATGGCTTACATGGAAAATTACTTCGACAAGCGATTGGATCCCCGTTTGTTGGTTGATGGCGCGAAATCGGTTATTTCACTTATAGTTAATTATTTCCCGGGTTCAGCTTTCGACTACACTTCTCCAAACAAGGTTTCGAAATATGCCTGGGGCGAAGATTATCATACGGTGATAAAGGACATGTTGTTTACATTGGCTGAATCGCTGAAATCAGAAGCCGGAAACATCAATTACCGTGTTTTTACAGATTCGGCGCCTGTGCTTGATCGTGCCTGGGCTGTTAATTCAGGGCTGGGTTGGATTGGAAAAAATACCATGATGATTACCCGGCGAAACGGATCTTTTTTCTTTATCGCTGAAATTATCACCGATCTTGAGCTTGAATACGATGCTCCTTTCGGAGGAAATTACTGCGGCGACTGTACCCGCTGTATCGATGCCTGCCCGACCGGAGCCATTACCGGACCACGGCAACTTGATGCCTCACGCTGCATTTCCTACCTTACCATAGAACTGAAAGATGAAATACCGGAATCTTTCAAAGGATCAATGGAATCATGGGTTTTTGGTTGTGATATTTGTCAGGATGTTTGTCCCTGGAACCGGAAATCACTACAGCACAATCAGCCGCGGTTTGAACCTTCAGGTGAGTGGATCGAATGGAGTCGTGAAAACTGGGATGCCCTCGAAGAACCTGTTTTCAGGCTGGTTTTTGGAAAATCAGCTTTAAAAAGAGCCGGTTTCACCAAACTGAAAAACAATATTACCTTTGCAAACCAATCTGTTGACAGGAAGTAGTATTATGGAGCAAGTTGCAATTGATATCAATTCGGAAATTGGTGTGCTTGAGGGTGTGGTGATTCACACCCCCGGAAGTGAGGTAGAAAACATGACCCCCAATATGGTGCAGAAGGCGCTTTACAGCGACATTCTGAATCTGAGCGTGGCCGGGTCAGAGTATAATCAGTTCAGCAAAGTGCTCGAAAAGGTAACCCGGACTTTCCAGGTTAAAGATTTATTGTTTGAGATTCTTAAAAACGATAAGGTTAAATCAGGCTTGATTCACCGCATTGTTGATCATGAAAGGGTGGAAGGACTGCGTGACGAACTGCTTGATATGGAGCCGGGCTTGCTTGCCACCGCCATGATTGAGGGCGTCGAACTTAAACGCGACAATCTATCAAGCTTCCTGAGCAAAGAAAGATATGAGCTTGATCCGCTGCACAATTTCTTTTTTACCCGCGATGCATCCATATCAATCGGTAATCAGGTGTTTATCAGCAAAATGGCCAGCCGGGTGCGCGACCGCGAATCAATGATAATGGAAGCTATTTTCGATTACCATCCCAACTTCGTGGCACAGACTGTAAACCCGCTTTCAAGTCGTCATCTTTGCAAAGACTTTAGCTTTGAAGGCGGCGATTTTTTAATTGCCCGTGAAGATATCATCATGGTTGGAACCGGTTTACGGACTTCGCCCAAATCTATCGACTTCCTGATTGATTATTATAAAAAAGAGCGTAAAACCAAACATATCATTGTTCAGGAATTGCCTTACGAGCCCGAATCATTTATCCACCTCGATATGGTTTTTACCTTTCTGGATAAGGATAAATGTATGATTTACGAACCGCTGATTATGCATTCGAGCCGGTTTCTCACCATTCACATCACCATCGACAATGGCAAAGTGAAAATTGTGGAAGAACAAAATATTATTACTGCGCTGCGTGGACTTGGAATGGAACTGGAAACCATCAACTGCGGGGGTTCCCGTGATGTAATTTCACAGGAAAGAGAGCAATGGCACAGCGGAGCAAACTTCTTCGCCATAAGTCCTGGAAAAGTGCTGGGCTACGGGCGCAATGAGAATACGCTTCAGGAGATGAATAACCATGGATTCTCAATTTTGCGTGCAAAAGATGTGATAAACGGCAAGGCCGACATTAACGCACACGATAAATGTGTAATTGCCATTGACGGAACCGAACTTTCGCGCGGAGGCGGAGGTTGCCGCTGCATGACAATGCCGGTGCGGAGAGCAGCAGTAGATTGGTAATCAAAGGAAGCTGAAAAGATTGAACCATTTTCATTAACCCTCATTATAATCTCAGTATGAAATTATTACTCAAACACTTGTCTATGACATTATTAGCAAGCCTTGCTTTAACAGGACTCCCTTTAGCCAACGCCCAGAATGTTGCTGGCAGCAGCTTTAAAGTGGAATATGAAAAATACAAACTTGAAAACGGCCTCGAAATCGTGTTGCATCAGGATCATTCCGATCCTATCGTTTCGGTGGCCATTCTTTATCACGTGGGTTCCAGTCGCGAAAAAACCGGCAAAACCGGCTTTGCACATTTCTTCGAACATATGTTGTTCCAGAACTCTGAAAACGTAGGTAAAGGTGAGTTTTTCAGGAAAATTGATGACCTCGGCGGAACTTTTAATGGCGGAACCTGGAACGATGGAACCGTCTATTATGAAGTTGTGCCCAACGATGCCCTCGAAAAAATCCTCTGGATGGAAAGCGACCGTATGGGTTTTCTCATCAACACCGTTACCCAGCTTGCGCTGGAACGCGAAAAGGACATCGTGATAAACGAAAAAAGGCAAAGGGTTGACAACCAGCCTTATGGACACACCGGTTATGTGATTGATAAAAACCTTTACGGTGATGGCCATCCTTATTCATGGCAGGTTATCGGTTCAATGGACGATATCAAAGCAGCTACCCTCGACGATGTGCGCGAATTTTACGACAATTATTATGGCGTGAACAATGCCACCATGGTTATTGCCGGTGATTTTAATCCTGAAGAGGTAAAAACCCTGATCAATAAATATTTCGGCGAATTTAAACCACGCAAAAAACCGGAAGCCTTCAAGCCAATGCCGGCGAAGCTTACTGAATCGAAAATCTTTTACCATGAGGATAATTTCGCCCGTTTACCGGAACTGACTGTAATTTATCCTTCTGTGGAGAATTATCACCCGGATTCATATGCGCTGGAAATTCTTGCAGATTTGCTTGCCGATGGCAAAAAAGCTCCGCTTTACAAAGAGATTGTTGAAAAACGCAAACTGGCTCCCAGAATTTCGGTTTACAACAATCCGATGGAACTTGCCGGTAAATTTCATATTGGTGTGAGGGCTTTCGAAGGGGTTAACCTGAACGATGTACAGGCTGCAATCAATGAAGGTTTCAGGCAATTTGAACTGAACGGATTCAACGACAGCGACCTGCAAAGGATAAAAAATCTTCGTGAAACATCGTTTTACAACAGCATTTCCAGTCTTCTGGGCAAATCTTTCCAGCTTTCGCAAGCCAATGTTTTTGGTGGTGAACCATCGCGAATGATGGACGATGTGCGTTTGCTGAACGCCGTTACCCGTGCGGATATAATGCGTGTTTACGAAAAGTATCTGAAAAATGCGAATTTCCTGGCTACCAGTTTTGTCCCGAAAGGAAAACCTGAGCTTGCACTTACCGGTTCCTTAAAAGCTGAAATAATTGAAGAATCGATAGAAGAAACTGGTTCACAGGCTGAAGGTATTGAAGAAGCTGACGAAACATATCCACGCACACCGAGTGCGATTGATCGTAGCATTGAACCTCCACTTGGTGCAGAACCGCTGCTGAATTCTCCGCAAATCTATACCCACAAGTTTGCAAACGGAATGCAGGTTTATGGCATTGAAAGCACCGAACTTCCGCTCGTACAATTCAGCATCCGCTTAAAAGGCGGTCAATTGCTGGATAATCCTGCAAAGCCCGGTGTTGCGCGTCTTTTGTCAGAAATGCTGATGGAAGGTACTGCCAAACGCACACCCGAAGAACTTGAGGAAGCAATTGGTCAGCTGGGTGCTTCAGTTAATGTGAGCGCATCTTCTGAGTTTATCAATATTTCAGCAAACTGTCTCGCCCGGAATTATGATGCCGTTAAGGCATTGGTTGAAGAAATTCTGCTTGAGCCACGCTGGGATGCAGTTGAATTTGAACGCATCCGGCAAGCTACCCTTGGTACCATTGCTCAGCGCGATGCAAATCCAAATGCCATTGCAGGAAACGTTTTCTATAAAATAATTTATGGCAACGACCACATCCTTAGTCGCCCGATTACCGGTGATGAAGCATCGGTAAATGCAATTACCATAGACGACCTGAAAGCATTTTACAAAACTGCATTTTCTCCTTCCGTTGCTTCGGTGCATATAGCCGGCGATATCAAACAAGAGCGTGCGGTAGAATCAATGAAAATGCTTGCTGAAAAATGGAAAAGCATTGATGTTGTTTTTCCTGAATATGAATTTCCTAAGGAGACCTCTGCTACCCGACTCTATTTTGTTGATATTCCTGATGCAAAACAGTCGGTAATAATGGCTGGTTCGCTTGCAATACCGCGTAACCATCCCGATTTTTTCCCGGCTTCATTTGTCAATTATAAACTTGGCGATGGTTCTGGTTCAAAATTATTCAGCATCCTTCGTCTCGAAAAAGGCTACACCTACGGCGCATATTCCTTTTTTATGCCACGTGCGGTAGCGGGGCCATTTATTGCCAGTTCAAGTGTGCAGTCAATGTTTACACTTGAATCTGTCAGGTTGTTTGATGAAATTCTTACCGCTTATGGCAAAGAGTATTCGGCTGAAGATCTGGAAACCACGCGCAATGCAATGATCCGCTCAAACGCCGGCAAATTTGAAACCATCAACAGCCTTATGGGAATGTTGAGCGAAATCAGCACCTACGACCTTCCGGTTGATTATGTGAAGCAGGAAGAAAAGATTGCTGGCAAAATCAGCCTTGAAGAAGCCAAAACAATCTACGACAAATACATACGTGCCGACAAAATGGTATATGTTGTGGTTGGCGATGCCCGCACCCAGTTTGAAAGATTAAAAGAAGCAGGACTTGGAATTCCGGTTTTGATTGATAAAGACGGGAATTCGGTGAAGTTGTAATTTCAGGCATTAAGTTATAATCTGCCGGATGTTTATGCTGTTTTTGAAACAGGCATAGGCATCCGGTTTTTTTGTGCAGGTTTAGGATGGGGGGATTGCATTAAATTTGAGGAGTATACATAAATACCAGTTTAATTGCCAACATATGAATATCCAGACTTAAATTTTCTATTAGTAGAAATACTTCTGTACTTTGTAATTATTGGTTTCCCGAACTCATCAAATTCATATAACTTTTTTCTTCGAAATAATAATTTCTCAGGAATAATTGATCCATCCTGCTTGCAAATATTTAAAATTAAGGAAAAATCTTTTTCTGGCAACAAATTTCGATTTATAAGAATGTGATTAATCTGAGTGGGATATTCGTCATAAGAAAGTGTTAATGATGCTTTAATAAGGAAATTCTCTCTAGTGTATACTCTCAAAGTGTCATATACAGGGGTATATGTTAAATACAGTGTATCATGACAAGTTCTCCATATGCCTTTTGCCCATTGATGTCTTGGGTATCCATTTATGTATTTAAAAGTGGAGTCCTCATAAATAAAGATAATCTCTCCGTAGTAAGTTGAGTATTTACCAATACAAATATTTTGACACTCTATTCGAACAGAGTAGAACAGCAGTAATATAAAAATTACAATATTTGTGGTAAAATTAAACATGGTTAATTATTGTTAAACTGGCAGTAACTGCTTACCTGAGTAAGCAGCATCGCATTATTTATATACCCAAACACCACACAGGTGTTGCCTTGGTGATCTCGTAGGTGCGTTTCGGTGAAATAAACATTGGTTCCATCCATAATAACCCGTCCTTCATCAAAATTAATCCATGCGGGAGCGTTGTTGATGAATACAAAGTTAGAGATAATAACAGGAAATTACAGAACTAAAAATCATTCTATTTCAACATCCAAATTAATTCGCCTCCATTCTTCCCCATTATGCAAAATGTACTTAATAAGTCCATATTCATCGTGCCAATAGAGGAATTCGACATCTTCTGGTTCTGTTTTAGGGTGATAATTCGTAAAAATATAAATGCTTTCACTTTCAATCCGTTTTACATCCTGATAACTTCTGCGCAGTTCCATCATCTCTGGGCTATCAAGGCTGAACCCTTTGTTTAAATAAAAAATATGAATACGAGGGTAGTCCTCATATTTTACAACACTAATAAGTTCCTTTCCACCCGAACTGTAATTTAGTTTACTGTTTTGATAATAAATTCTTGCAGTTTGATGCTTATATTTTGCATCATGGGCTATAGGATTACATTCAGGGTAATAAATTATCTTTTGAACTATCCAGGAAGTATCCATCTCGCCTGTTGTTGAACGAAATATCAAAGTATCTCCTTCTTCGTATGGATCTATCCATTTTAGTTCTGCTTCTGAGAATTCCGTTTTAATTAGACAGCATGAACTTATAATAACTGCTAGAATTGCCAGAATACTGAACTTTGGGAGTTGTTTCATGCAAGATTTTTATTGAACAATTGTATCTTGTATATTTTGGTTGAGTTTTTCACAATCCTGAATTTGAAAACAAATCTACAAAAATTGCAGGATTTAACTCCCTACTCTTTGCCTTCGACAAATGCTCAGGCACCAGAGGAGAAGGGTGGGGCTTAGGAATTTATTCAAAGCTCTTTAACTCCAATGTCTTTAAGTGAACCAATTAAGATTTCTAGTAGGTTATCACTCCAAAGGGAGTAAGCCGGGTTTATTACCAATACAACATTTCCTTTGTGCTGTAATCTAAACACCCTTAGCCTAATCCCTCTTGCTCTTGTTTCTTTCTTGAAAGAAAAGCTTAATTCGCACCCATTAAAAATTCTATCATCTTTCCAAAACAGAAGTCGACTCCTGCGAGTAATTATTGTTTTCGCCTCTTTATTTATTACAACTTCTTTTACATTAGTGCGAAAAAATGCATTAAACCCAACAAATGAGGCTATTAAGATAATGCTAACAAAATAACCCGTAAAACTAATTTTGCTTGTCAGAAAGACAACTGTAAGCAGCCCAAGGATAATGGCAGATTGTTGTATAAAACCAAAAATGTGGTTGGGCTTTATTGATATTAAACGTTTCTGTTCCATTGCTTTTATCGTTAATTATAAGCAAAATTTGTGAAATCTCTTTTTCTTTTTTTCTTTAATGCTATTATTGTTTTGTTTATTTGTGTTGCTGTTCGTTGTGTTACTATCCTTCTCCTTGAGGAGAATGGAGGGGTGGGAGAAAAATCCATTTTAACCCCATTTTGTAACATGGTTTAAGTGCCAGTTATTTTTTTGTTTTTATCACTTCGCTCTCCCCTTCTTCCAATCCATATAAAACATCAATCCCATCAGCAGCAAAATACTTATAATTGCTCTTAGCGTATAAACCAAAGCCAGATCGCCACTTGAAACCGGCAGTGCCATTCCGGCGGCAAGCAGCATGCCGCCCCATATAAGGTAGCTTTCATGGTTTTCGCCTGATCTTAACATTCTGTTGATTACCGGAAAGTAGGCCACCACCAGTATCCCCTGCACCAGTAAATTGGTGATAAAGTGATTGTGCGTAAACATCCAGAAAATCACAATTCCTATCACCACAGCAAGGCAGCCGATATCAAAGCGATTAAATCTGCTGCTGCGGTCACCGAAAAACAATATGGTTAAGGTAACTGATCCCACAAAAAACAGGTCGGCGGTATTGAGAATATTGTCCCAGATGCTGTAGTCGCCTTCTTTCAGATATGTGAACAAACTCAACGCAACTGCCAGAAAGAAAAATACCCACATGGCCAGTGCCGGCCTGATTTTCTTTAAAGAAATCAGCCGGAAATAATAAATCGCCAGAACTACATTCAGCAATGTAACTGCACCAATAATTATTAGTTTCACAAGAAAATGGTATTGAGTTATTTATGCTCCAATGCTTTGCAAAACAGCTTCCACATTGCGCTCAAGATCGCAGATTGACCCATTGTTGTCGAATACAAAATCGGCCATTTCAATACATTTCCTCAGGTTTTGGTGGTTTGGGTCAGCGGAAGTCATTTCGCGGTTTTCGTTGGCTATAAAGGTCTCAAAATCTATCTGATCGGTTTCTGATTGCCGTTCCTTTATTCTCTGGTAACGGGCTTTTGCATCTGCATCCACAGCAAAAAGATAGAAGTTTCCTTTTCCTTTAAGCGATTCCACTTCACCCGGAGTGCGGATACTTTCAATCACGCAGTTACTTCCTGAAATCAGTGCTTCGGAATAAAGGCAATCTGTGATGTATGACGGGCTGTGGGTAGCACGTAAATCATTTGCAACCAGAACCATGCTATCTCGATTGACGGCTAGCCCTCTCTTTACTATTTCACGGGTGATAAAACCCCGGACCGAAAAATGGGTAAAGCCCTTTTCATTCACAAGAAATTCCACAATGGTTCCTTTTCCTGCGCCAAGCGTTCCGGTAATGCCGATGATGATCATTTGATTTTTTTTGGCAAAAGTAATCTTTTTGAAAGGATAGTAAATTGTATATTTAAGTCAGGGTTTGACTAATTGAAACGAGCCTTTTGCAAAAAAAAAGGCAAAATCAAGTCAGGCCCTGACTTCCAACGAGACACGATGAATTTCTCTACCTTTGAAGTATTGATTTTTCATGTCTTACAATCTGGTTAAATGCAAATCATCAGAATAAAACCCACCGAAACAGCCTACCTTCAAATAACCCGGGACATCCGTTTCACGGTATTTGTAGTAGAGCAAAATGTGCCTGCCGACATCGAATACGATGAGTTTGAGGAAACAAGCCATCATTATTTATTGCTTGAAGACGGCGTTGGTGCAGCAACCTGCCGGTGGCGGGAAACCAATAACGGAGTAAAACTTGAAAGGTTTGCCGTGTTGCCGGAATATAGAGGCAAAGGATTTGGTGAAGCTTTGGTTAAACGATTGCTTGACGATGTTTTACCTTTTGGGAAATCAGTTTACCTTCATTCGCAGGAAAGAGTACTTGGATTTTATGAAAAGCTGGGTTTTGTGGCCCAGGGAGAGCGATTTGAAGAAGCGGGAATCTGGCATAAGGTTATGGCTTATCGTTCACAAAACCTTTAATCATGATATTTCAGGAAGTTTACTTAACTGACTGGCTATAAAAATTTACAATCCAGTTTCCTTCCATGCTCCATTATCAAAGATGCACAATGCACTTATGCCACAACTTTGCATCACTTCAAGGGCTTCCGCAAACCAAAGGCTGAGTTCATGTGGCTGGTGTGCATCGCTGCTTAGGGTGACGGGTATTTTCTTTTCGCTGAGTTTGCGAAGTATATACTCTCCGGGGAAAAGGCTTTGGCTGCGGCCTTTGTAAATGCCGCGGGTGTTAACTTCCACAATTACACTTTTTTCGGCAATCAGGTCAATGGTTTCGTTTACCAGATTGGTGTACCACTTATCTTCTTCGCTGAACCACCTGTCCTGATTGTGCATTTTGATTTTGTCGAGATGACCGATAATATCAAACATTTCATTTTCAAGCATCTGATTAATCTGATGCCAGTATGCTGTAACTCCTTGCCGGATATCTCCGTTAAAAAATTCGTTCAGGCCATTGTCATAAGTTTCGCGTTTGGGCCCATCAATAAACCAGAGTTTTTCAGGGTGAGTGGTTTTAACAAGATGCACGCTCCCGATGATATAATCGAGTCCGAATGTTTGTTTTAATCCTTCAAATCCACTGCTGATGCCGGGAACATAGTCGGCTTCCATGGCAACATAGAGTTTTATCTGGTCGTTGTATTCACTGCGAAGGCGCTTAATTTCAGCAATATAGGAAATTTCGCTGCCCGGCTTCAATGCGAAGGTGTTCTCAAAAGGCAACACGGAATGCTCCGAAAAGCCAAGAGATGAAAATCCCTGCCTGATTGCTTCCTCCACATATTCTACTGGTGCTGCAGAGCCATCGGAGAAATTTGAGTGGGTATGAAAGTTGCTGAGTTTGTACATAGGTTGTTCTTATTCAATGATTAATAATTTTTAAGCGCATGCACGTCAGGGACTGACTAATTGAAAACAAGCATTTTGCAGAGCAAGTAATATCAAGTCAGGCCCTGACTTTCAAAAAAATTAATTCTTCTCACTCTGCACCTGAAACAAAGCATGACCTGCATCTACCACCAGATAAACTTTATCGCCGCGGCGAAGGGTTTCGCTGACAGCTAATGAGCAATGTTCACCTTTTACGGCCTTTTCAACAGTGTTTAATTCAACCCTCAGCTCTTTTATGTCCTCTTCATAAGCTCCTGTAGTTGGACCAATAATCAGAATTTTGTCACCCAAGCCGATTGAATGTGTTTCTACCTTGATTTCAGCTACATTCAGATTGCTGAAAAAGTTGACTACTTTTCCAACGTACACTTTTTTCTGTGTAGCTTGTGATCCGTAACGTTCAGACCATTCACCGGTTTTTTCGCCCAGGTAATATCCACCCCAGAAACCACGGTTATAAACCTTATTTACTTCATTGGTCCAGGTTTCAACATTTTCGCGGGTATATTGCCTGTTTTTCCAGGCTTCTACAGCTTCATGGTATGTCCGGGTTACAGTTTTTACATATTCTGCTGAACGGCCGCGACCTTCAATTTTCAGCACGGTAACTCCTGCATCAAGTATGCGGTCAAGAACCGGAAGTGTCATCAGATCTTTCGGCGACATAATGTATTTATTATCCACTTCAAGTTCTATCTGACTGTCAGCATCTTTCACGTTATAGGCCCTTCGGCAAGGTTGCAGACATGCGCCGCGGTTGGCCGATGAGTTGAAATTATCGAGGCTGATATAGCACTTCCCGGAAACGGCCATGCACAATGCCCCATGTACAAATACCTCTATCTGAACCAGTTGACCTGATGGGCCGGTGATGTTTTGCTGCCGAATGGCCTTAGTGATGTCAGCCATTTGATTTATATTCAGTTCGCGGGCAAGCACCATCACGTCAGCATACCTGGAATAAAACCTTACAGCTTCTATATTGGTGATATTGCATTGTGTTGAAATGTGTATCTCAACCCCTTTTGCTTTGGCATATTCAAGTACCGAAAGATCAGATGCAATAATTGCACTTACGTTGCTTTCTTTTGCCAGATCAACCATCTGACGCATCAACGGAAGTTCCTCGTCGTAAATTATGGTGTTGAGTGTGAGGTATGATTTTACACCGTGTTCGCGGCAAATGTTTGTGATCTGACGGATATCATCGGTCGAGAAATTACTCGAAGAACGTGCACGCATATTCAGTTGCCCGGCTCCAAAGTAAACCGAACCCGCCCCGCCCTGTATGGCTGCCATCAGCGAATCAAACGAACCAGCTGGTGACATTATCTCAATTTCCTGCATTACTTTTTTAGTTTTTGCAAAGGTAAGTTATCCTGAAATATCGGGAGGTTACTTTATTAGCGAATGCCGATAAACACTTTTCATGAGTTTTGCAGCGACATTTTTTCATTTTAAAATCACCGCAAAAATTTATTTACTACTTACGGGGAAAACTATTCGCTTTTTTCAGATTTAATGGAATATTCAGGCTTACTTTTACGGCTTTTGTAAATTAACTTTCAGTGAAATTGCAATTCTGAAGCTAAAAACATTAATAAACAGGCAATTAATTGCAATGTCTGGCACAATACTCATGAGAAATCCTCCTTTACTATCAACACTGATTTACAATGAAATACCAGCTCTCGAAAGTGCAGCTATCTCATTCTCCTTGTCTGGAATGCTTATTCTGAATATGAATTTGCCTGCAACAGACAATCAAACTTTCGAACTGCTTCATTATTATCCTGAAACGGCCCAGAAATTTACTACTTCTTACAATCTGGATGTACTGATAAATAAGATTGCTGCTTCTCACAAATCAATCACAACGGGCAACGGACCATCCGGTTTGTTTCTGGATCATCTGGAACCGATAACGCAGGAAATGCCTGTTATTTTCGCTTTGGGCGCGTTACTGGCTGAATCTGAATCAGGGCTTGTGGGGTGTATCTATTTTAAAGAATCAGATATTTTTAGTGAAACGGAGAAATCCTGCCTGCAAAGTTTCGTTGAACTGGCTGCCGGATCGGTTCGGTTAAGGGCTGCTGCTGAACTGTTTAAGTCAGAAAAGGCAAAGTACAGTCACCTGTTCTCTGCTGCACCCGAAGCCATTGCAATGCTTGATGAGCATAACAGAATTATTGAAGTTAATCCGGAATTTGAAAAACTATTTCAATACAAAAAAGATGAAATTGTTGGATTGAGTCTTGATGAACTGATTGCTCCCATTGGTAAAATGGATGAAGCAAAACATCTTTCCCGCGAAAACTGGGAAGGCAAAAAAGTGTTTATTGAAACCACCCGAAAGCGTCGCGATGGTAAATTGCTGAATGTTTCAATTCTGGGAGTTCCCTTCGATCATGGCGATGGTCATCTGAGGATTTTTGGTATTTACCGCGATATTACCGAAAATATAAAAGCCATTGAAAAAAGGCAGAACCGACTTGCTTTTATCGAAAATCTTGGCCGCTTGTCGTCGGAACTTATCAATACCGATATCAAAAACATTGATGCGCTGATTGAGCAGGCATTGCAGATGGTGGGGAAATCTCACTCCGCTGAACGGGCTTATCTGGCAAAGATTAATCATGAAAAATCAGCCATTGAAATTACACATGAATGGGTTGATGATAAACGGTATTCTTATATCGAAAATCAACCGAATATTCTGATCAGCGAAGTCGGCGATTATCTTGAATTTCTAAAAGCAGGAGTTACATACAATCTGAGCAGGAATCAAGTTGGAAAAGTAAAGGGAACCAGTGGATTAGAGTTTTTTTTCGATCTGCTTAGCATTGAATCACTGGTAAACATTCCTCTTTTTGTTGACCGTGTTTTTTGGGGTTATATTGGCTTTGATACTTACAGCCGAACCGTTGAATGGGACAAACAGAGTGTGGATTCTCTGCGGCTTACCGGGCAGATTCTCATCAATGCGCAGTCCCGAAAGAAAACGGAAGAGGTACTCAATGATGCACTTGAGCAGGTAAAGTCTTCCGACAATTTAAAATCTGCATTTCTGGCTGGTATCTCCCACGAAATCCGCACACCGATGAACCATATTCTTGGTTTTGTTGATCTTTTGTCAGAACCAGATATTTCTGCTTCAGAAAAATCTGATTTCGTGAAGATTATGAAATCAAGTGGTATGAACCTGCTTCATCTGATAGATGATGTTATTGAACTTGCCATGATTGATTCGGGTCAGGTAAAAATCTGCGAAGAGCAATGCGACCTAAACAGGTTTATGCAATCATTGCTGGTTGAAGCTAATACCCTGAAATCAGATCTTCAAAGAAATGAAGTCAGGTTGATTGTCAATGGTGATTCAGGGCTTAACAGTCCCGTGATCCTTACCGATGAGCAGAAAGTAAGGCAGCTGATCAAAAACCTTGTATCAAACGCCCTTAAATACACCTTGAAAGGAAGTGTTGAAATGGGGTTTTCCATTCTGGATAACAACAGGATTGAATTTTATATAAAAGATACAGGCATTGGAATCCGGCCGGAAGATCAGGGCATTATTTTCGACCGGTTTCATAGATTGAACAATGGTTTTTCGCGCAGTTTCGGTGGTGCCGGATTGGGTTTATGCATAAGTCAGGGGCTGGCCAGATTGTTTGGCAGTGAGATATCCATCACTTCAGCTCCGGGAACCGGATCAACGTTCAAATTCAACATTCCGTATAAGCCTTATCTGGCACCGCACTCAGCGGCAATACCAGCCAGCATTGGGAGCATTATCTACAACTGGAGCGGGAAAAATATTCTGATGGTTGAAGATGATCCTGTGAATATGCGGTTTCTGGCTGTGTTGCTCCTGAAAACCAATGCTCATCTGCTTTATGCTGCAGATGGCGAAGAAGCAGTTGAAATGGTTCAGAAAAATCCTGTAGATATTGTGCTTATGGATATGAATTTACCGGTAATGAATGGCTATGAGGCCACAAGACGCATCAGGTCGCTGATGCCCGATTTGCCGGTAATTGCCCAGACGGCTCATGCACTGAGTGGCGACAGAAAAGAATGTCTCGAAGCAGGATGCAATGAGTATCTTGCAAAACCCATCGATAAAAACCTGCTTTACAGCATGATAGAAATGTTTCTGAAAACCGGGAAATCGTAATCAGCTGTTATCGCATGCATACCATTCAGCCCACGACGACTTGGTTTCACGCAACCTTAGGCTGAGCAGGTTAATATGCGATGGAAGTAAACCCTTTAGCCGTTGCGAAAAATCTATCAAAAGATTTTCGCTGGTGGGCGGATAGTCCGTAAGAACCAGACGACCCACAAATTCCCCCATCTTATCAAGCTGATCAGGTGCTGTATCTTTGTGCAGAACCAGTGCATGGTCAAACTGACTGATTATTTCCTTTTCAACCAGCAGTTTCAAATCCTTAAAGTCCATTACCATGCCATAAACCGGTGATTCAGGATTGCTAACCGGCTCACCCGAAATGGTAATCATAAATTCGTAAGAATGACCATGTATATGCCGGCAGGGTCCGTTGTATCCTGCAAGCGCATGCGCCATTTCGAACCTGAACTCCTTGGTTAACCTGATTATTGCCATCTTAAATTCTGCAAATTATTTAATGATTCTTACAAAAGCAGGATTTTTTCCTTGCTCGGTGATTGTTACAAAATAGAAACCCTTTGCAAGAGATTCAGTTTCAACCCTGATTGTGGAAGAAGTTGTGGTGTAATCAACCTGAAACTGACGCCCTGAGAGGTCAGTAAAAGCAATGGTAACATCTTCGGTATAAAATCCTGAATGTTCAATTGTGCAGCTTGAAACAGCAGGAACCGGATATACACTCACATTGTGATTGATTCCCGGTGTGCTTATTCCGGTAGGCCAGCCCCATATATGAGCTGCATATCCCGGATGATCAATAAACGGATTTCTGTTTTGCTGGTAAGAATATACTTCATTGTTGCGGTTGATCTCTTTTTCGCTTACCGGATCACTCAGATGCCAGTCTCTCATCATTGCCAAAGCCCAGGGTTTCAGCTGAGCACCGTTGGTCATGTCGCTTCCGGGCCAGTTGCTGTCTTCGTTATAATAGCGCACCGACATGTAAAAATATGTACGGGCAAAATCACCTTTATACTCATCAATGGGTTCAAACACAGTGCCTGAATATCCGGGATAAGTGTTGCCGCCAACCTTACTGCCGTTGCTCGAAGTGTATGTGGGTGATGAAACTTCACCAAAAGGATAATTGCTACGTTTGTTGTTGACCCATCCATCGGTGGGATATAAATGAAATAGATCAGAATTCATAGGTGACTGATCGCCAAACCAGCTTTTGGGCCATGAGTGCTCACGGTTATAACAATCGCATTCGCTGTTGTAGTTTCCGCATTGGTCCGAGAAAAAAGTCCAGGAGCATGTGGAATACATATCCCACACTTTTCCGTTTGGCAGTGCATCGGTATCCTCAAAAGCTGACCACAGTCCATTGTAGCTGATCACATTATGATCGTCAATAATGTTGTGAAGCGCTGCCTGCAAGGCTGTTCCTGTAAGACCGTTGGCCTGATTGTAATAACCGGCAGGCGGCTGAGCAACCGAAATACCTGCCAATGGCAATAAAAGAAACAGAATAAATTTCTTCATATTATTAGTTAAATTTAAAATTGAACAACGATTGAGCGGATAGCGGCTGCAACCACAGCAACTCCCGAGATAAGAAACAATGTGCGGATTGATCGTTTAAGCCCGAAATGGTTTCCCAGCATCAAGCCTGATGCAATGGCCATTATTTCTAATCCGAAAAGAACAATGAAGGAATAAAAGTTGAGCGCGTAACATAATCCGATCCCCATTCCAATAAACAAGTAGTTTATTCCTTTTGCCAGACTTAAGATAATACTTGTCTGACGGTCGTCGATCAGCACAATTTTTTCTTCAGGATTAAAACGAATGGCTTCAGCAATTAATTTTATGCCAACAATTAAAACAATAAGTTGCCCTGCAATGCATGAATAATCAGGCAAATAATGGATTGCGGATTGGGCAGGTAAATATCCGGCAATAAAAAAAACCACACTGGAAATGCCACTTATTAAAATGAAAGTATAGGGAAGCCTTACGCCTAATTTATGGTGCAAAGCTCCGGTGTACCATGCGGGGGCAAAACTGCCCAGCGACAAAGCAAGAAACAGAAATATGGTGATTGCAATTTCCAATATACTTTTTTCAGGCTGCAAAAGTAAGAAAAATAGGTGCCGGATATTTAATTTAACATTGACGATGATCAGGAAATGCTAATTTGCTGTTTGGTGAATGATCTGTGGTCATCTTAAAACATCTGATATCAGGATTCTGAAGAATAGCGAAGTTGGCGAACACGAGAGAAGCTGGCTCATAAAAATCTTTCCGCAATTTTATAACCTTAGGGCAAAAAACATATTGCATTAAACCGATTAAATATTATATCTTTGCAGCCCTTTAGGAAGTTCATTTGCCTCGGTGGCGGAATTGGTAGACGCGTCGGTCTCAAAAACCGATGAGTGTGAGCTCGTGCCGGTTCGATCCCGGCCCGAGGTACTGAACCAGAATCCTCGTTGTTTTCAACGGGGATTTTTTTTTGCCTTGTCCGGAAACTTTCGGATAATCAATTAATTATAACATTATTCTATTCAGTCCGGTTTTAGCCAGTATCAATTTCTGATCCGGTTTGAACTCGACAGAATTCCTCTGAATGCCATCCCGCTTGATCTGATTTTCTAACTTTGCACGCTCAACAATCTACTGAATGCAAAACCTCATCCGTAACATCGCCATTATGGCACATGCCGATGCCGGAAAAACCACAATTACTGAACAGTTTTTGTATTTTTCCGGTCAAACCAGTCAGCCAGGCAATGTGGACAAGGGAACCACCCAGTCAGATTTTCTGCCGGTTGAAAAAGAAAGAGGAATTTCGGTCAGCTCTTCACACACATCTTTTCATTGGAGCAATACGCGTATTAACCTTATTGATACTCCCGGTCACGTTGACTTTTCAGGAGATGTGGAGCGGATAATGCGCATTCCCGATGGTGTTGTTCTTGTTATTTCGGCTGTCGAAGGTGTTCAGGCACATACCGAAACGCTCTGGAATGCACTGCGAAAAAGACAAATTCCAGTTATTTTCTTTATCAACAAAATCGACAGGGTAGGAGCCGATACCGTATCCGTTATCTTTAACATTGAAAAGGAGCTTAATGTCAATCCATTGGTGCTTCAGGCAACCGACAATGAGGGCGATAATGAAGTTACAATCAGAAATTTATGGGATAAGGATTTCAGACATGCCGAACTGCTTGAGCATGTAATTGAACGTGATGAAAAGTTGCTGAACAACTATCTGGAAGGGAAAGAACCGGAGTTTCAGGAGCTTGATAATCAATTGGCGCAATTGATAAAAAGCTGTGCGGTTTATCCACTCTTTTTCGGATCAGCCAAAACAGGACTTGGTATTGAAGCCTTGCTGGATTCCATTGTCAGATATTTTCCCGTATCCACGGGCGACCAGTTGAAACCCTTATCGGCATTGGTTTATGGCATTGGTCATGATAAAATTATGGGCAAAATAGCATATGTTCGGGTATTTCAGGGCGCAATAAATAACCGCGATCTGGTGCACAATGCTACGCAAGAAACCGAAGAAAAGGTGACTCAGGTAAGGCGGGTTTTTCCGGGGAAGTATGAAGATACCGGAGTGGTGGAAGCTGGCGATCTTGCTGGTATCTGTGGTCTCAGAAGTGCATGTGTGGGCGATCTGCTCGGCATTTATACAGAAGATATCCCTGAAGTAGTAAAATTGAGAACGCCATTGATTGTAGTTCAGGTAAATGCCATCAACAAAAAAGATTACCCTGCTCTTGCTGCTGCTTTACAGGAACTTGCAGCCGAAGACCCCGCCCTGGAATTTGAATGGCTGCGTGAAGAATCAGAACTCAGGGTGAAAATTATGGGATGGATTCAAATGGAAGTTCTGGAACGTATCCTGGCTGACAGATTTGGGATTGAAGCCAAATTTGAAAACCCAACTGTTATTTATAAGGAAACACCTTCGTCAGCAGCTGAAGGTTTTGTGCAATACTGGATGCCCAAACCCTGCTGGGCCATTATGAAATTCCGGATAGAACCCGGCGTACGCGGCAGTGGAGTTGTTTACCAAAGCACTGTAGCTGTGAATAATATACAGCAGAAATATCAGAATGAAGTGGAAAGAAGCATTGAAGGAGCGCTCAAACAAGGCTTAAAAGGATGGGAAGTTACCGATATCCGCATCACTCTAATTGAAGGCGAAGATCATCCGATGCATTCACGGGCCGGTGATTTTGCAGTGGCAACACCAATGGGAATCATGAACGGACTCGTCAATTCAGCAACAACCTTGCTGGAGCCGATCATCCGTTACAAAATTGATGCATCTGAAGATTTGCTTGGCCTGATAACCAGCGACATTACAAACATGCGGGGAATTTTTGAGTCGCCTGAAATACAGAATGGCCGCTTTTCTTTAACCGGAACACTTCCTTTGGCGACTTCACTTGATTATCCTGTGAAGTTGAGTTCGCGCTCCGGCGGAAGAGCCAGAATTTCTACTCATTTTTCGGGCTACCGCGAATGCACTGATGAACAGGGAGTAATTCGTCCTTATAAAGGGATCAGTCCGCTTGATACTGCAAAATATATACTTAAGGCACGCAGAGCGATTCAGTAAGCTGATTTGGCTTTTTTGATATTTTGCATCTCACTCACTGAAATATCATCAATGTTGTCCGGCAAAAATGGATCACAATATTACCAGCAATTCAAATAGCAGATAAACAGCATATTGCGTCAGATTCATCTCGCAATGTGGTGTCCTCAACAAAAGCGTAAAAGAGCATATTAATCAGATTGTCTCTGGTCGTGAATTTCTTTATTTCACTCACAGACCAGAAAAGATTATTTCAAATAGAATGTCTTCCCTTTTACATTGTCCGAACTGTTTCCGGTAAAAACCTCAAATTCGCCGGGCTCTGATTTAAACTCCAGATTTTCGTTATAAAACCTCAGATCCTTTTCGGTGAGGGTGAAAATAAGTGTACGGGACTCCCCTTTTTTTAGAAACACCTGCTGAAACCCTGCCAGTTGTTTTACAGGCCTCACCAATGAGCCAACCTTGTCGCGGAAATACAATTGTATCGTTTCTGTACCATCAGCATTGCCGGTATTGGCAACTGTAACCCTGATGCTAAGTTCTTCGCCGGCTGTAATGGTGGTTGTATTCAATTCGGGTTCAGATATGCTGAAGGAGGTGTAGCTCAAACCGTAACCAAATGGAAAGCGCGGTGAATTGGGCAAATCAATGTAAGCAGAAACATAGTTGAGGTCATTTTCATCTTTCGGCGGGCGACCGGTGTTAAAATAATTGTAATAAACCGGTATCTGGCCTTCAGATCGTGGAAAGGTCATCGGAAGTTTTCCCGAAGGATTGTAATCGCCAAAGACCACATCGGCAATTGCATTCCCGGCTTCGGTGCCCAGCCACCATGTGTAAAGGATGGCATGGGCATGATCAGCTGTCCAGTTAAACACAAGTGGCCTTCCGGCATTGATAAGAACAATCACAGGCTTTCCGGTGGCATAAACAGCTTTTATCAGTTCTTCCTGGACTCCTGGCAGTTGGATGTTGCTGCGGCTTTTGGCTTCTCCGCTCATATTGGCCGATTCACCTATACTCATAATCACAACATCGGCTTTCATTGCGATTTCCACTGCTTCTTTAAAACCACTGCTGTCGGGTTCACTTATTTCGCATCCCTTTGCATACAGCAAGTTCACATGCTCACCAGCACGGTTGCGTATTCCCTGCCATTGTGTTACAATTCTGGCTGAATCGTCGGGCCAGGAGTAGCTCCAGAAGCCATTGTTTTCTCCCACTGCTTTTACCAGAGGTCCTATCATGGCAATGGTTTTTACATTTTCCTTCAGTGGAAGCAAGCTTTTGTCATTTTTTAGCAATACTATGCTTTTGCGGGCTATATTCCGGGCGATTTCGCGATGCTCCTTATTGTCCCACTGTTGTTTTTCGCGTTCTTCGTTGCAAAACCTGTAAGGATCATCAAAAAGGCCCATTTCAAACTTTTTACGTAGAATCAGCCTTACAGATTCGTCGATCATAGATTCGCTGATGTGGCCGGAAAGCACAAGGTTTTTCATATTTTTAATATAGCAGCGGCTTTCCATATCCATATCGCAACCGCCCAGCAGCGCGGCTTTTGCAGCATCGGCTTCATCGGCTGAATAGCCATGGTTGATCATTTCGCCAACTGAACCCCAGTCGCTTACAACAAAACCCTTAAAATTCCATTCATCCCTGAGCAAATGGCGTAAAATGTATTTATTGGCTGTGGCGGGAATACCGTTAATGTCGTTGAAAGCCGTCATCATTGTGGCAACACCGGCATCTACCGCTGCTTTAAAGGGTTTAAGGTAATCATTATGTAAGTGTTGAAGACTCATGTCCACGCTGTTGTAGTCGCGACCGCCGATGGCTGCACCATAGGCAGCAAAGTGCTTACCACAGGCCATCAGCGCATCGGGGCTTCCAAAGCCATTACCCTGAAATCCATTCACACGGGCAACAGCAACCAAAGAACCCAGATATGGATCTTCGCCAGCCCCTTCCATCACCCGACCCCATCGGGGATCACGGGAAATGTCAACCATTGGTGCAAAAGTCCAGTGGACACCGGCGGCAGAGGCTTCGGTGGCTGCAACACGAGCCGAAAGCTCAATGGCTTCCAGATTCCAGCTGGCTGCTTCGGCAAGGGGAATGGGAAAAATAGTTCTGTAGCCGTGAATGATATCCTGCCCAAAAAGCAAAGGAATCCTTAGCCTCGATTGAAGTGCTACTTCCTGAGCTTGCCTGGTTTTTGTAGCTCCTGTTACATTCAGCATCGAACCGATCATCCCCCTGCGCAATTGCTCAAGCTTATCAGCTTCTTCTGTTACAGGCCCCGTAGCTTCTTCAAATCCGGAATACTGGTTCATCTGCCCGATCTTCTCTTCCAGGGTCATCAGTTTCAGCAATGAATCAACACGTTGGTCAATTGATAATTTCTGAGAACTTGCAGGTTCTGTATATAATGCCAAAACGAGTAACATCAGAAATACAGCGATGCCGGAGTTGTAATTTTTCATTGATGCTAAAATTTAATTGCTGATTAAAAGTCAAAGGTAGACCTGAAATCCGCATGTCGGGGTTTGACTAATTAAAAGCAAAAGTTTTGCAAAAACAAGGTAAAATAATGACAAGCCTTGACTTTCAACGAGTTCTTGCGGATTTATGGGTAAAACACCCAATAAATCAATATATCATTTGCCGACAAACAAGGTTCACTGATTTTAAAACAAAAATAATCAGTTTGTCCGATTTATAAATGAAATATCCGGAATGCAGACTGATTTATCCATCGGCTATGTATAGATCCTCTTATGGCTTTTCGCAAATTTGCATGCTTTGACACAAAAACCCTTTAAATTCTAACTATATTCAGCATATACATTAGTGCAATCTGCCTGCTGAGGCTGGTTGTAAACGAATAAGCAAAGACATACTGCTACTCTCGTTTCAGATAACAACGGTGATAATAAATTGAATTAAATCTTTGTTTTTCCCTGATTTCGATCAATCAGATCAACAAAAACGCCACTTTGCCGTCCTGGACCAAATCTTCAATTTCCAATATGGACATTCAGCAGAGAAGGTTGCAGATTACCAATGAATAACAAGCCTCCTGAAGCATTTCTGTATTATTAACACAAGGTACCGCTATAACAAATTCTGCTAAGACATTTTATTCGCTAACTTTGTTGCCTGATTTTTATTTTTAGTTATGTACAAAAACAAACGTTTTTCAATATACCTCCCTTTTGCATTTGCACTTGTTCTGATTGCCGGATTTTTCCTCGGCGCTTCAGTGGTAAGAGTTTCATCAGTAAATACCGGAATTCTCAAAGGGATACAAACAAGAAATTATGATCCGGTTGACTATGTAATTAATTACATAAACCGCGAGTACGTTGATTCAGTGGATGTTAGTTCGCTTCAGCAATCTGCCATCGAAGGCATTCTTGCCGGGCTTGATCCGCATTCACAATACATCAGCGCTGAAGAGTTCAATGATGTTAACGATCCTTTGCTGGGTAATTTTGATGGGATAGGCGTGCAATTCCGACTTGAGAGTGATACCGTATATATTATCAACACCGTGCCTGGCGGCCCATCTGAAAAAGTGGGAGTGATGGCCGGTGACCGGATTATTACAGTTGATGGCGATGTAATTGCCGGTGTAAAAGCTTCAAACAATGACGTAATGAAGCGGCTGAAAGGGGTAAGGGGAACAAAAGTTAAAGTCGGTATATTGCGCAGGGGTGTTGATGAGCTGATAGATTTTGAAATTATCAGGGGGGTAATTCCTACTTACAGCATCGATGCTTCTTTTATGCCGGTTGATGAAGTTGGATATATAAAATTGTCCAAATTTTCTGCCACAACTTCTGAAGAGTTAAGCAAAGCACTTTCTGAACTTAAAGCCCGGGGCATGAAAAGCCTGATTCTCGACCTTAGAGGAAATTCCGGTGGTTATCTGCAAACAGCCATTACAGTTTCAGATGAGTTTCTGACTGATGGAAAGCTCATTGTCTACACCCAGGGGCTTAATCGTCCGAAGCAGATTGCCAATGCAACAGCAAAGGGTTTGTTTGAATCAGGAACACTCATAATTCTTATTGATGAAGGTTCAGCCTCTTCAAGCGAGATTGTTGCCGGAGCCATTCAAGACAACGACCGGGGAGTTATTATCGGCAGGCGCTCATTCGGTAAAGGTTTGGTACAGGAGCAACTTTCGATGCCTGATGGTGCTGCATTGCGCTTAACTGTGGCAAGGTATTATACCCCAACAGGTCGCAGCATTCAGAAACATTATGAAAATGGTCATGCAGATGAATATAACGGTGAATTATACGAACGTATGGTTCATGGAGAACTGAATGAAGCCGATAGTATAAAATTTGCCGACTCTCTTAAATATACTACTCCGGCCGGCAGAATAGTTTATGGCGGAGGCGGTATTATGCCGGATATTTTTATTCCAGTTGAAAGAAACCCCGAATATCGCTATTACAATGAAATTCTCGGTAAAGGACTTGTTCACCAGTTTGCCTTTCAATACACCGATAAAAACCGATCAGATTTACGGAAATTCCGCGGAGTTAATGATTTTGATAAGAACTTTAAAATCACACCCGGTATATTGACAGAATTTGTAAATTTTGCAGAATCAAGAGAGGTTCCGCGTGATAACAATGGCCTTGCATTTGTAAAGTCAGAACTAGAGAATTTACTTAAGGCATTGATAGCCCGTAATCTTTATGATGAAAAGGGATTCTATCCGATTTTCCTGAGAACCGATCCGGCATTTCTTAAAGCCCTCGAAGAGCTGGAAAGCCCGACAATTCTGGTTTCTCAATAATTCTTGATTTCAAAACATTGCTGCCTTTGCAGCGAAATAATAAAGGCAGTGAGCATAATCAATTGCTCACTGCCTTTTGCGATTTTTATTAACCCGGAGCTTTACTCCACAGTAACACTTTTAGCCAGATTCCTGGGTTGATCAACATTACAGCCGCGCATTACAGCTATATGATATGACAACAACTGCAGAGGTATTGTAGCCAATAACGGAACCAGCAGCTCTTCAGTCTCAGGAATTTCAATGTAATAGTCTGCCAGTGCTTTAACCATTTCGTCACCTTCAGTAACAATGGCAATAATAACACCTTTGCGGGCTTTTACTTCCTGAATGTTTGAAACCACTTTATCATAAGTCCCTTTATTGGTAGCAATCACCACCACAGGCATTTCTGCATCAATCAGGGCGATAGGGCCATGTTTCATTTCAGCTGCAGGATATCCTTCAGCATGAACATAAGAGATTTCTTTAAGCTTAAGTGCCCCTTCCATGGCAACAGGGTAATTGTAGCCACGTCCGAGATACAAAGCATTGCGCGAATTTTTAAATACTTCGGCTATTTCAATAATTTTATCGTTCACCAGAAGGGTTTTTTCAACCTTTTCGGGAATTCCATCCAGCTCGTGCAGCAGTTGATTGAACTTTGATCTGGAAATGGTGCCTTTCTGATCAGCCAGCATTAATGCCATAAGTGTAAGCAATGTAACCTGAGCGGTAAATGCTTTGGTGGATGCTACTCCGATCTCAGGGCCGGCATGTGTGTAAGAACCTGCATGAGTAGCTCTGGCAATAGACGAGCCTACCACATTGCAAATGCCAATAATGGTTGCTCCTTTCGATTTGGCAAGTTCTATAGCAGCCAATGTATCGGCAGTTTCACCCGATTGTGAAATGGCGATTACAACATCATCTTCGTAAATAACCGGGTTGCGGTACCTGAATTCTGAGGCATATTCAACTTCCACTGGAATTCTGGCCAGTTCCTCAAACAGATATTCTCCAACCAAACCGGCATGCCACGATGTTCCACAGGCTACTATGATGATCCGCTTGGCGTTTATTAGTTTTTGCTGATATTCAATAATTCCACCCAAAAGAACAATGCCGTCTTTTACTTTAAGGCGCCCTCTCATGCTGTCGCGGATAGAGCGGGGTTGCTCGTAAATCTCCTTCAGCATAAAATGCTCATATCCTTCTTTCTCGAGTTCACTCAGATTTATCTCAAGGGTTTGAATGTAAGGCGTCTTTTCAATGTTCTTAATCGTTCTTATCCTCAGCTCATGATTGCGGCTCAGCACAGCAATTTCTTCATCGTTCAGATAAACTACCTCTCTGGTGTATTCAACAATAGGAGTTGCATCAGATGCAACAAAAAATTCGTCTTCACCAATACCAACCACCAGCGGACTTCCCTTTCGGGCTGCGATCAGTGTATCGGGATCATTTTTGTCGATAATTACAATGGCATATGCTCCAACCACCTGATTCAAAGCAATTTGAACGGCTTCAGCCAGAGGCACTTTTTCGTTGAGCTGAATGTCTTCGATCAAGTGAATAAGTACTTCGGTATCTGTTTCACTGATAAAAACAAAACCTCTCTTTTTCAGCTCATTGCGAAGCGGAGAGTAGTTTTCGATTATCCCGTTATGGATAATTGCCAGATTTTGCGAATAAGAAAAGTGGGGGTGTGCATTAACGTCGTTCGGCTCTCCATGCGTAGCCCAGCGGGTATGTGCAATGCCTATGGTGCCACTGAGGTCTTTCCCTTTCACTGACTCTTCAAGCTCCGATACTTTTCCTTTGCTTTTATAAAGCTTCAGGTTGCTGTTCAGAATGGCTACACCAGAACTGTCGTATCCCCGGTATTCGAGCCGGTGTAATCCTTTTATCAGGATTGGATATGCCTGACGCGGACCTATATAAGCTACTATTCCACACATAATTTTCGTGTTAAATTATTAAATTGAAATCAACCTGTTTCGGGCTCTTTCTGGTTAATCATTCTATGCTCGAAAAGTAATTTTCAAGCTGCCTCTGATTCAAATGAATCTGACTGCAGATTCATTCAGAATCGAGGTCTATTGCCTGTTTTTATCGATAGAAAATTAATAGAAACAACGCCTGACTTTAACCCTGATAAGTTGGATTTTGTTTTATCAGAGGTGTACAAAACTAATGATTTTAAAAACACAAAGACTTCTTTTGCCTGATTTAATTGAGCAAAATGAAGTCTTTGTAAAATAAATTAATAAGTTATTTATTCGATCAGGGTGTAATAAATCACCAGTTTCATTCGTCCGGTAGTGTTGGCCGGGCCTTTTAGCACAACTCTGTTTCCACTGAGCGAGCTGCCTGCAATTAACAACATAAGTCCGTTGTCTTTGGCGTCAGGGTTACTCATACGGTCCTGCACATACTTTGTCAGCCTGAATCTATATTCTTTATTGTTAACATATCGTCCGCCAAAATACACTGAACCTATTGTTTCATCCGGCAGAACTAAATAAGCTCCGGTATCGTCAAGCGCCCTCATGGCAAGTTGAACAGGCGGAGCAAATACATTATCAGGCTCATCATCAGTAATAATCAGTATAGCTTCATTTACTGCGATTTTGCCATTTTCAGGTATATTTTTGAGGTACGGCATCCTTAGCTTTACTTTGGCTCCTGCCATTGCCTGCATAAAAATTCTGTTGTTGCCCGAAGCGGTGTCGCCCGCAAATTGCTGAAGAAGTTCAGGAGAAGCTCCAACGTAATAATAATGAATGTATTTATTAAATCTGGCGCAGTTTGCATTGATCGGAAACGAAACTCTGCTGGTATCGGTAGAATTGTGATAATGTACTGTTATTTTCGACCAATCCTCAAGCAGATTGAAATAGAGTAAAGCTCCTGTGCCATTTGAAGTAACAGGATCTGCAGTGATATAAAGCCCTCTGAAAACATCGGTAAAGAAATTGTTTGAAGACAATGTTGTCGCATCGGCATTAATTAGTCTGTTTGAAAATTCCTGTGACAAAGCAATTCTAAGGTGAGGTGGTACTTTTTCTCCATCCACAGAATCAGCAATTAACAGATTAGGTACAAATGTTGCAACACCGACTTGATTTGAAATGGTAGCTTTGGCAGAATTAGAATAATATGCTGCTCCCAGACTCATGGTATCGGCCAATTCAAATACCCTGAAGGTATGCTGAGATAGAGAATCCCCATATATGCCATTATATACAAGTGTCAAAATTACAGAATCCGCTACCGGGTTGGTGCCAAATGAAAAATTAAGGGTTGGCAGATTGAAGTGGGTATAAACAGACCCCAAAGTTTTACCAAATACAGGGTCATCGATATATCCTATAAGATTGGTCGATAATTCATCGGTACGCAGAGAATCCTCTTTCACTGTGTAGGCAATGATGGTGGAGGTGTCGATAAAACTCATGTTTAATCTGTCGCCTTCCGGCAAAAGATCAAGCCCGATAAGATTGGGTTCTTTATTACATGAAGCGAAAATAAGGACAGCCACAAACGCTGCCAGCAGATGAAATAGTTTGTTTCTGAGCACGTTAACCAATGTTATATTTCAATAAAAAGACTATGCAAGAATACGGCTTATTCTGTTGCAGTCGATTTCGTGTTAAGGATTTTATCATAAAAAATGTTATAAGCATCAATAAACCTGTCCATGGTTTGATGGGGCAGCATTGGTTTATCGCTCTCATTGACATATTCCATAAGTTCATCGCTAACAGTTTCGCTGCCGAGAATAACTCCATCGGAGAAATCAATAGCCGATTTCATCATACTAACGTAAGAAGGCTTCTTGTAGTGTTTAAGATCCTTATTTGTTATTCCGTCTAACTTGATTTTATTTGCAGAATCCTTGTTCAGGCTTTCTTCAAAATCATCATCATACAATGAAACCACAACGCGGGTGTCAGAAAAAAGCGGATTGTCGCGGTATGCTTTTTTGATGTATAGTGGCACCAGGCTAGTCATCCAGCCATGGCAATGAATGAGATCAGGTGCCCAGCCAAGCTTCTTCACAGTTTCTATTACCCCGCGTGAGAAGAAGACAGCTCTCTCATCGTTGTCCTTGTAAAACTTGTTGTTTTTGTCGCGAAACATGTACTTACGCTGAAAATAATCATCGTTGTCAATAAAGTATATCTGCATCCTGGCCGATTGGATGGATGCAACTTTAATGATCAGGGGATGATCTGTATCGTCAATGATCAGGTTCATACCGGAAAGCCGGATTACTTCATGAAGCTGGTTGCGACGCTCGTTTATGTGCCCGAACCTTGGCATGAATGTACGGATTTCACGACCTCTCTCTTGTATTCCCTGAGGTAAATGCCTTCCGATATATCCCATCTGACTGTCTTTCAGATATGGAATAATCTCCTGAGATACAAACAGTATCTTCGCTTTTTCCATATTTATCCCGTATTTAGAAATAATGTGCAAAATTAGCAAATATTATCCAATTTTTTTAAATGATTTTACTTTTATTGTATTGTTAATCAGCTACAAGCAGGCGTAATGTATTCTGATGCGCTTTCAATATAATTTGTATTTGATTGTATTACAGACTACTATAAGATTTAACTTTGAGATATTGTAAAGAAAAAATGGTAAAAGATTTTTCGTTTTTATGCAATCGATTGCGAAGATTGAAAACGCTATTTTTATTCAGTCTAAGTTAACATATTGAGAATGACTGTTCTATGCTTTAATTGGAATCGATATTAATTTCAGATAATTTAGATAGACGTGACAAATAATTTTAATTTTGCCCCGTTTTGATGAAATTGGCAACCAATTATTATTGTAAACAATTCAGCAACAAAAATTTAAAAAACTCCACCACCATGCACAAGATCAACGTACATCCCATACTCGACATTCATCCTGCTGAAAAGGTTACCTTTATATTTGAAGGCAAAGAAATTGAAGGAGAAAAGGGATTCACCATAGCCGCAGCCTTGCATCAGGCTGGTTTTCCGGTTCATAGCCATAGTTTGAAGAATCGCGAGCGGAGTCTTGAATGCGGTATCGGCAAATGTGGTGCCTGCGAAATGCTTGTGGATGGTCAGATTAAACGTATTTGTATCACAACTGTTGATCATATAAAAGAAGTTAAGGAAATACCTCACGATTTTGCCCCTTCACATATCGAACCCCACAAGGACGTTCCGCTTAAAATCTATAAAACGGTTGTAGCCATCATCGGCGCTGGCCCGGCCGGACTTGCTGCCCGCGAAGAGTTCAACAAAAATGGGATTGACAATATTGTTATTGACAATAACGACCATATCGGCGGACAGTTTCTGATGCAAACCCACCAGTTTTTCTTTTTCGAAAAACAAAAGAAATTTGGAGGAATGAGGGGGTTTGATATTGCTCAAACGCTGGCCGGAGAAAATCATGACGGTATTTTTCTGAACTCTACAGTTTGGGATCTGCTGGAAGGGAAACGTATTGCCGTTAAAAATATAAAAACAGACGAAATTTACTATGTAGATGCTGATTTTTTGGTTGTTGCAACCGGAGCCGTTCCATTTATGCCGGCTTTTGAAAATGATGACCTTCCTGGTGTTTATACCGCGGCTGTTGTTCAGAAAATGATGAACACTGAGCTTACCCTTCTGGGGAAAAACATTCTCACCGTAGGCGCCGGAAATATCGGATATCTTACATCCTACCAGCTTATGCAGGCCGGAGCGAATGTAAAGGCAATTATCGAAGCCCAATCTTCTGAAGGAGGTTTTCCGGTGCAGGCCAACCGCGTTCGCCGACTTGGAATACCGGTAATACTTTCGCACATTCTGCTCAAAGCAATCCCCAACGAAAATCACGATGGAATTACCGGAGCTGTGGTTGCCGAGTGTGTAAATTTTCAGCCTGTTCCGGGAACTGAAAAAATAATTGAAGGCATTGATGCCATAAACATCTGTACAGGTCTTGTTCCTGACGATCAGTTGCTGATTAAAGGAAATGAAGTATTCGGAAGAGCTTGCTTTGGAGCCGGAGATGCTATAAGAATCGGCGAAGGCACAAGCGCAGTGCTCAGAGGCAAGCAGGTGGCCTTCGAAATCATGAGTGAACTGAATACGAATTTCAATTACAATGAGTTTCTGAACGTTTCGAAAGAGTATATCGATTCGCAGCAGCATCCGATGAAGGTGATAGAAAGCCCGTTTATTCCCGACCCGGAAAGGATGAAAGCCAAACCTTTTGTTCAGATTGATTGTCTTTACGGATTTGCATGCAACCCTTGCGAATTTGCATGTCCGCATGGCGCAATCACCAAAACTTCAACCAGCACTGTCCCGCAAATCGATTTTGAGAAATGTATAGGATGTATGGATTGTGTTTACCAGTGCCCCGGTCTCGCTATTTTTGGTTATAATGTGGCTAAAGACTGGCTATTCCTTCCGATTGAGTATCATGCCGAAGTAAATGCTGAGGTGTATCTGGTTGACAACAATGGCGTTAAGCTTGGTGAAGGAATTATAGAGAAGATTTTGAAAAAAGCAAATAAAACCAATATTGCCAGGGTAAAATCACTGAATGTTCATGGTGAAGAGCTTATAAAGGTGCGTGGATTTATAGTGAAAGAAAATTTCCCGGAGGCAGTTGAAATGACGCCAATAACTTACCGCAGTGTGGAAGATATGTACGTTTGCCATTGCGACGATGTAACACTCTCCGAAATTCTCGAAACAATTGGCGACCGCAAATTCATTTCAGTTGACGAAGTAAAACACACCACCCGTCTGGGCATGGGTGCCTGCAGAGGCAAACGCTGCATCCGCAGGTTAAAGCAAACCCTCCGCAATTATGAGATATCTATTGTTGGAGAAGCCACCCCGCGCGGGCCATTATCGAATCAGCTTTCGATGGGTGAGCTTTATCCGCATAATGTACACGAAGAGGTTTATATAAATCCCAAAGGTGACAGACCAGCAATTATTAAGGTTAAATCACTCGTTGCTGGTGGCGGCATCGGTGGATCTGCACTTTTCAGGTACCTTGCCGAAGCAGGAGAAGAACCTGTACTTATCAATTCAGGTCGTGGTGCTTCATGGCGAAATATAGCCGGTGGAAGACCTGCATTCAGTTTGCCCGAAATGGCTGACATTGCCCGTCATAATCTTGAAATATTCAAGGATTTGCAAACTGTGAAAGACATCAATTTCAGGCAGATCAATTATGTGACTTTTGCACATGACGAAGCCATGTACAAAGCTTTGGACGACAGCCGTTCATGGTCAGATGCTTACATGGTATCGCCGAAAGACTATAGCAGGGAGATTTCGGAATTTATCAATCCGAATCTCGATAATTACTTTGGCGCACTTATTACCCGCGACTGCTGGCAGGCTACTCCCGGCAGGGTAATCGATCTGATCCGCCGAATCGGCATACAGCATGGCGGAAAAGTGAAAGAAGATTGCAAAATTGTGGATGCAAGGCGCGATGGAAAACTTTATCGTGTTTTGGTTCAGGATCATGACAAAAAATTTGTTGAATACCAGACCGAAGTGTTTATCAATGCGCTGGGACCGGAAGCCGGAAAATTTGCCGGAATGCTTGGCATTGAAACCGGAATGTATCCTGTTAAGCATCAGGCATTTATTACCAGAAGGTTGCCGATGATGGGACTGAACGGAAGGCCATTGGATATGATCATCGACAGACGGAAGTATAAAGGATTTGTGGCGGTTTATGGTCAGCAGCTGGCAGAAACCGGACAGATTATCGGATGTGCATCTCCGGCAGTTGATCCCATGGAAACTGATAAAAACCTGAAAATAAACTCACAGCACTTCCTCGAAATTGCTTCAGAGGTTTTTGTAAACTGGTTCCCGAATCTTTCATCGGTGGGATTTCAGGCGGTATGGGCCGGTTATTATGTTGAACCGCGAATGATTATTGATACCGATCTGGGTTTGTTTATCGGGCTAAGGGGACAGGGATTTATGCTCGGACAGTATCTGGCACGTTTATACGTTGACAAGTTGCTGGGCAAACCGGTTCCTTCATACATGGAAAGGCTGAGTATGCAAGGCGACGGACTTCCGGAAAAAGCATTCAAATAAATCCGGAGAAACATTATAAGTCTTCCGTAACAAGCGGTTGATAAGTTATCGGGTTGCATAAGAGGCTTATAGCCCTGAATTATTATTTGCTAATATTAATAATAATTTCTACTTTTGCACCCCCTAAACCTAAAACGACAATGGCCGTGGATAACTTAAAGGAATATATCATCCCTTATGTTGGCTTAAGCCTTGGTAATCATGGTTTTAGTTTTTTTATTGACGACAAGTTCTTTGCATCGTTTGAAGAGTCTGAGATATCCCGTGCAGGGGTAAAGATTGAACTTGACCTGAACAGAAGTGAAAGGATGATCATTCTGAATTTCGCAATTTCAGGTTTCATCGGGGTAACCTGTAGCCGTTGTCTTGATGAATTCGACATGGAAGTATCGGGCAATGAAGAATACTTCATTAAATTCGGATCGGAATACAGAGAAGAGGATGATAATGTACTCATTATCCCCGAAAACGAAACCCATATCGAAATCTCAGGCCTTATTTATGATTATCTTCACCTGATGATACCTTACAGGGTAGTTCATCCGGATAACGAAGCAGGGGAAACAACCTGCGATCCTGAAGTTATCAAACGCCTGAATGAATTGTCTCTTAGGGAAGAATCAGATGTTGATTCTCCCTGGGGAAAGCTTAAAGACTTAAATCTGGAATAAATATTTTTTAAAATTAAAAACAAAACGAAATGCCACATCCAAAACATAGGTTTTCGAAAACAAGAACAGCCAAAAGAAGAACCCATTACAAAGCTGTAGCTCCTACAATCAGCACATGCTCTAACTGCGGATCATCTGTTTTGTATCACAGAGTTTGCAGCGAATGCGGCTACTACAAAGGAAAGCTTGCAATAGAGAAAGCGGCTGTAGTTTAAGGCTTTCAAGGTGCTTCTACACTTACAAAACTTAAATTTAGTCAGATGAAAATCGGACTAGACGTTATGGGCGGAGATTTTGCCCCGGGAGCTACTGTTGCCGGAGCTATTCTTGCGCTCAAAGATTTGCCGCCGGCTGATCGGATTGTGCTTTTCGGTATTCAGGATGTAATTCTTGAAGAACTCTCTAAGCATGGGGTAGATCCTGCGCTTTTTGATATCGTGCATGCCTCTGAAGTAATAGGAATGGGTGAACATCCAACCCATGCTATACTTCGAAAACCGGATTCAAGCATTGGTGTAGGGTTTAAGAACCTCAAACAGAAGTCAATTGATGCTTTTGCAAGTGCCGGCAGCAGTGGTGCAATGCTTGTAGGATCAATTTATAGTGTCAATAATATTCAAGGTGTTATCAGGCCTTGTACTTCGGCTGTTCTGCCGCAGGAAGGTGGTGATCTGAGTCTTCTTCTGGATGTTGGTACCAATCCGGATGCCAAGCCTGATGTAATGTATCAGTTTGCATTGCTGGGATCTATTACCGCCAAAAATGTTTACAAAATCAATAACCCACGGATTGCACTGCTCAATATCGGTCATGAAGAGGGAAAAGGAAACCTGCTCAGCCAGGCTACCTATCAATTGATGAAAGGTACAAAAGATTTTAATTTTATCGGCAATATTGAAGGACGCGATGTGCTCCGGAATAAAGCTGATGTTATTGTTTGTGATGGTTTTACAGGAAATGTAGTACTGAAAAACCTGGAAGGCATGTTTCGGATCATGATGAAACGTGGCTTGGTTGATGATTACTTTGCAAGATTTAATTACGAAAGTTACGGCGGAACCCCGATTCTTGGAATCAATTCAACAGTAATTGTTGGACATGGTATTTCCAACGACAAAGCAATAAAAAATATGATATTGCTGGCCAGAGATGTACATGCTGCAAAACTTTCTCAGAAAATCAAACGTGCACTTGCGCGGGTTGCTGTTGTTGTAAGGGACTAATTAATTTACACAAGAATCACTGATGACTAAAATACGAGCTGCAATAACCGGAGTAGGAGGGTATGTTCCTGAATATATTCTGACTAACGACGAACTCAGTCGAATGGTAGATACTTCGGACGAGTGGATTATGTCAAGGATAGGCATCAAAGAACGGCATATTCTTAAAGGTGAGGGAAGAGGCACTTCAGATATGGGTGCTGAAGCAGTAAGGCAACTTCTCGCCAAGACCGGTACCAATCCTGAAGATGTAGATATGCTCATCTGTGGAGTAGTAACACCCGATATGCTTTTCCCGGCAACGGCCAATATAATTGCTGACAAAACTAACATAAGGAATGCTTTTGGCTATGATATCAATGCCGGGTGTTCCAGCTTTCTTTACGCACTTTCTACTGCTTCAAAGTTCATTGAATCAGGTTCTCATAAAAAAGTTATTGTTGTTGGTGCCGATAAAATGTCGGCCATTGTTGATTACACCGACCGCGCTACCTGTCCGATTTTCGGCGATGGCGCTGCAGCAATTCTGCTTGAGCCAACCACCGACGATGTTGGTGTGGTTGATTCAATTCTTCAGAGCGATGGCGTTGGGCGTATTCACCTTCATCAGAAAGCAGGTGGTTCAGCAAAACCACCCACATATGATACCATTGCTGCCCGCGAACATTATGTTTATCAGGAAGGCCAGTCGGTTTTTAAATGGGCTGTGTCTAAAATGGCCGATGTTTCTGTTGAAATGATGGATCGCCATGGCATTACACCCGATACACTTACCTGGTTGGTTCCTCATCAGGCTAACATGCGAATCATAGAAGCTACCGCCAACCGCATGGGCATTCGTAAAGATCAGGTAATGATCAATATAGAGCGTTTTGGAAATACAACCTCTGCAACGTTGCCGCTTTGCTTGTGGGAGTGGGAAAATCAACTTAAAAAAGGCGACAATATAATCTTAGCTGCCTTTGGTGCCGGCTTTACCTGGGGTTCGCTCTATCTGAAATGGGCTTATGATGGTGATAAGGTATAAAACTACCATCTGAAAATCTTATAAAAACCCGCTGAATGGCGGGTTTTTTTTATGCTTGTTTTTTTTGTGTTGTCACTTTGTGGTGGTTTCAGGGCGAGGAGAAAGTATTCTTTTCAAACAGGCTGAAAGCCTGAAATATCTTCAACCCAAGGCATCGCCTTGGGTTAAAAGTGCAGAATGGCTATAGCGCCCTGAAAGTGCAGCATACTTCTATGGACAATCTAGTACAGTAACTTGTTAAACGGATACCGGACTACATGTATGTCGTGAATGGAAGTATAGAGGTCTTTTCTGAATTCTTCCAGATTTATGCGCTGTGTGGCTGAGATAAATTGCGCAGGGCTGTTTACTTTGGCAATCCAGGTGCGCTTAAGATCTTCGTATGAAACGTTCTCCTTTGTCGCAGGGCTGAGGTCATCTTCATCCTTTTCGGTGAAGCTGTAGGCATCTACTTTGTTAAATACCATCATTACCGGTTTATCGGATGCGCCGATTTCTGATAAGGTCTGGGTTACCACATTAATCTGATCTTCAAAGCCGGGGTGCGAAATGTCAACGATGTGAAGCAAAAGATCGGCTTCCCGCACTTCATCAAGCGTTGATTTGAAGGATTCTACAAGGCCGTGAGGAAGTTTACGGATAAAACCAACCGTATCAGTCAGCAGAAACGGCAAATTATCAATAACTACCTTTCTTACTGTGGTATCAAGGGTTGCGAACAGTTTATTTTCAGCAAATACATCTGACTTGCTGAGTAAATTCATAAGCGTCGATTTGCCAACATTGGTGTATCCGATCAGAGCTACCCTTACCAGTTTTTCTCTGCCGCTGCGTTGGGTAACCTTTTGTTTGTCAATGTCTTTAAGCTTTTCTTTAAGCAATGAAATTTTGTCGCGGATAATACGGCGGTCAGTTTCAATTTCCTTTTCTCCGGGACCACGCATTCCGATTCCTCCTCTTTGCTTTTCAAGGTGGGTCCACATGCGCGAAAGCCGTGGCAGTAGATACTGGTATTGAGCCAGTTCTACCTGGGTTCGGGCTGTAGCGGTGCGGGCACGTTTGGCAAAAATGTCGAGAATCAGCGTTGTGCGATCCAGAACTTTACACTCCAGCTCTTTTTCAATATTTCGCAGTTGCGACGGACTGAGTTCATCGTCAAATACAACTGTGCCAACATTTTCGTTGGTTATAAATGCTTTGATTTCTTCCAGTTTGCCGGAGCCAACAAATGTGCGGGTATCGGGCTTGTCAAGTCTCTGAATAAATCTTTTAACGGATGAACCACCGGCAGTTTCAAGTAAAAATTCAAGTTCATCAAGGGTTTCCCTGAGTCGGTTTTCATCCTGACGATAGGTAATCAGTCCAACAAGTACAGCGGTTTCAGTAATGGGTGTATGCTCAATCATTTAGTCCGGTTATATTTTCTGCAAAGATAAGGTTTAGTTGGTTCAGAGAATCAAGTGTTTCAGGCACAACCTGGTTCAAAACATTGTTGCAGTGGAAATAGTATTTAAAAGATGAGTTACTTTGTTATTGACTGGTTTTTTTTGCTACCAGCCCTGCCCGACGGCAGGCGGGGGCAAAAAGCACAAAGCCAGCCGACAGCTGGCAGTGTACACGAATTTATTTATTCATTTAGTGAACCTTAGTGCCTTTGTGCCTTCGTGGCAGACCTTTTTGCAATACTTAATCTATCATCTCACCCTATAAGCGATTTTGCAACTATTCCCATCAGGTCAACCTGATCGAGATTTTTAAGAATTTCAGTAATTTTTGCTGTTTTATCCTGTGTTGGAATGTCAGATTTAATCACCTGTGCAATGTCTCTCGATTGCTTTACAGTAACGTATTCTTCCAGAGCCAGCATAGCCGGATTGGTTTCAGGGTTTGTTTTTTCCGGAAGTCCGAATGCTTCAAGTTCAGCAATGCTTGCTTCAAGAACTTCACGTGCCATTTTACGGCATTCATCTATTTGCGAAATCCGGCCGGTAGCATCGCGCAGCGACCATGAACTGAAATCAGGTTGTATGGATCTGATCAGCTCGGTTTTGCGCGAATTTTCGCCGAATATCCTGCCAAGGATCATAACTGCATTTGTTTTCCACGATTGCAGATCGAAAGGTTTAAGATCGAGGCGTGCAATAAGGTCGTTGATCAGGTTTATCTCTTTGTTCGACATGGCTGGAGCAGATTTTCAGGATGAGGGTGAATTTATCTAATGCTAAATTAGACATTATTCTCAAAGAAATGCTTTTAATCTGATGATTTTTCACGCGCTCAGTTCCATGTGTTTTTGTACATTTGAAGATAATATTTTCTAATTCTATCTGATTGATTCCCAGAGACACCATACAGAGCATTATTGATGCAGCGCGCATCGACGAAGTAGTCGGCGATTTTGTTCAGCTCAAGAAACGAGGCGTTAACCTGTTGGGGTTATGTCCGTTTCACAACGAGAGAACGCCCTCATTTACTGTTTCGCCGGCCAAAGGTATTTTCAAGTGTTTTGGCTGTGGCAAAGCCGGAAATTCGGTAAACTTTATCATGGAGCACGAAAAGTACTCCTATCCCGAAGCGCTGAGGTATCTGGCAAATAAGTATACCATCGAAATTGAGGAGCAGGAGCCTACACCCGAAGAGAAACAGCTCGATACCGATCGCGACAGCCTTTTTGCCCTGAACTCTTTTGCTCAGAAATTTTATACTCAAACGCTCAGTCAAACCGAAGAAGGCAGAGCCATAGGGCTGAGTTATTTTATTGAAAGGGGCTTTCGCGAAGATATCATAGAAAAGTTTCAGCTGGGTTTTTCGCCAACCGCATGGGATGCCTTTACTCAACACGCGCTTAAACACGGGTATTCGGAAAAGTATCTGGTTGAGTCAGGACTTACCATCAGCAAAGAAGGTAAACTTTACGACCGCTTCCGCGAAAGGGTTATGTTTCCGATTCATAATCTTACCGGAAAGGTAATTGGTTTTGGTGGCCGGATTCTTACTTCAGACAAAACCAAGCCCAAGTATGTAAATTCGCCGGAGTCGGAGGTTTACAATAAATCGAAAAGCCTTTACGGGATATGGCTGGCCCGTGGTGCTATTGTTGCCCGCGACAATTGTTATCTGGTTGAGGGATACACCGATGTAATTTCATTGCATCAATCAGGGATTGAGAACGTTGTGGCTTCATCGGGAACCTCGTTGACCAACGATCAGATCAAGCTCATCAACAAATATACGCGCAACATTACCATTCTTTACGATGGCGACCCTGCCGGAATAAAAGCTTCCTTCCGGGGAATTGATATGATTCTGGAGCAGGGAATGAATGTGAAGATTGTGCTTTTTCCTGATGGTGAAGATCCGGACTCATATGCACGAAAGAACCGATCAGCCGATGTGGAGGCATTTATAGCATCACAATCTGATGATTTTATTGCGTTTAAAACGAGGCTGCTGCTTGGCGAAACCAACAACGATCCAATCAAAAAGGCCGGGTTGATTCATGAAATTATTCAATCCATAAGTTTGATTCCCGATGGTATTATACGGCCTTTATACATAAGGCAGTGTGCCGAAATAATGGGTCTTGCTGAGCAAACCCTGATGAATGAACTCAACAGGGTTTTGCGGAAGAGAAAGCTGAAAGGCGCTCAGGAAGAATCTGTGAAAGAGGAAGTCCAGGATCAACAGTTTGTTGCACCTCCGCAGGAGCAGGTGCTCGATATTACCGATTGCAGTGCCCAGGAGTTGGATGTAGTCAGGGTTTTGCTGCATTTTTCCGATAAAGTCTTGAAATTCAAACAACCGGGAAGCGAACCTGAAGAAATTGTTATTTTTGAAGTTGGTGTAGCAGAATACATCTGCAATGACTTAAGGGCCAATCAGATAGTTTTTGATTCGCCGGTTTACCAAATGATTTTTGAAGCTTATTGCGAGGGCGTTGACAAACAGGAGCTTCCTGACGAAAAGTATTTTCTGATGCATGTTGATCATGCCCTTGCAGATACTGCCATCAATATCATCACCCAGCGCTATGAGCTCAGCCCGGGTTGGGAAGAGATAAAAATTTACGTTCCATTGGAAGCAGATAAACTGGAAGATACTGTAAGCCAGGCTGTTTTGTCGTTGATGCATCGGAAATTATCTGCGATGATATTTACGAATCAGAAACAAATGAAAGAATTACCGGCAGACAGCGAAGAATGGGCAGATCACCTTTCAAGGGATATTCATTTGAAGCAGGCCCGCAATGAAATAAGCCGGAGGCTTGGACGCACGCTTAATAACTAGTAGGAAGGTTAAGGTTGAGGTTGAGGTTGTGCTTCGACTTCGCTCAGCAACCGAGGTTGAGGTTAAGGTTAAGGGCATTTTAGTTATCTCACACTCAGCCGAAATCTGAAAACTGAAATGCGAAATCCTTAACAGAAACTTTCTTAAATATAAAATGTTAATTGGTCTGAAACTAAAAACATTATACAAATGAAAAAAAATGTGGGCAACACCGACAAGCTGATCCGCCTGTTATTTGCATTGCTGATTGCTGTGCTTTACTTCACCAATGTAATCAGCGGAACACTGGCAATTGTGCTTGGAGTAGTAGCGCTGGCTATGGTGGCCACCAGTTTGTTGAACTTTTGCGGACTTTATGCCATTTTCGGAATCTCAACCTGCAAATCAAAGGAAGTAAAATAATACAACTTCCAGCCTTGAATTGATCAGGGGGAAAATTAAAAAAGCCTGTTGCAATTTATTTGCAACAGGCTTTTTTGTAATTAGTACTCAAACTATTTCACAAGCTTTTCAAGATTAACATCTACATCTATCTGAATGCTTTTGGCTATATTTTTGGCAACAGCACCGGGGATTTTTATTCCGTAATCCTCGACCAATACATTAAAGGTTGATTTACCATTTACTCTTCCATCTTTTACCTCAAAAGTGCCTTTTTCTGAAACCTTTTTGGTTACGCCCTTTATGGTAAGATCTCCTTCTACCATAACATTGTAAACGCCGTTTTTGGCAAAATCAATATTATTGATATTCGTTACTTTACCTGTAAAAGTTGCATTGGGGAATTTGTCTGACTCCACGTAGTTTTCGTTGAAATGCTCCTGCATCAGGGCTTTTTCAAACTGAAAAGATTTCATCAGAAGGCGAAAAACAAAGTCTCCGGTTTGCTGATCGAGTGCGCTGTTAACCTGACGGTTGTGGGCTTCGATATCTTCCATTGGTGTGCTTGAAAAAAAGCGGATATTTCCACTTTTTGTTACGTATTTCTGCGCCTGGGCTGTGCCAATGGCTAACGTGAAGATTAAAATCAGTGTTGAAAGGGTTTTCATTTTATTTGTTTTAAAGTTTGGGGTTTTGGGTTAATTTATTCAAATGACAATGCTGCAGTGTTCCAGAATTACATCTGTTTCGTTATATCCGGTACAATGTCCTTTTATGGTGATGCTGCTGCCGGGAGGAATTGACATCAAAGCTTCGGCTTTTTCAGGAATAAGCACGCAACGTATTCCTTCGCTGCCAAACATTCCTTCATCTATTTCAAATACCGCAACTACCTGCTCATCGGTAACCTCAACGGATGATAATTGTCCGGTAATGGCAATTACCTTGCCATTGTAGCGCGATGAAGATGCCGCGGCATTTGTTCTGAACTCCTCAAAGAATGTAATGGCTTCTACTTCGAAATCGGGTTTGGCTTTTGAATAATCTTTGTGAGGTTTGTTGTAAACAAAGAAGTAAACAAGCAAAGCTGCAACGATTCCAACTGCTGCCAGGCTTCCGGTAATGATCAACCATTTCTTTTTCATGATGATATTTTTTTTAATAAACAGTTTAAAGCAATTGTGGTTGGAAAAGAACAGGTTTATTTAACAGGAAACCGCAAATTGAAGTATTTCGGGTAGATGAAGACTTATCAGGTTTATTGAGGAAGTCATTTTTTTCACTTTACGGTTTCACTGTCGGGTAATCCCTTTCACTCACTATTTTCTTGAGAATTTCAACTCCTTTACTTTGGTTGGATTGTCATCTTTCAGGATGATTTCTGTGGATGAAATACTTACAATCATAAAATCGTCGGACAATTCGTCCATCTGATCATTGCCTGTAGCAGTTATTATAAATTTGTTACTGTTGTTGGAATGGTTTCCACTGTCGTCGAAACCGGTGTGCTTGGAACTGATGCTCCATGAGCCTGTGAATTCAGAGCCTGAGGTGGTTGCAGAAAAAATACCGTTTTCACCAAATGTAAAGCTATATCCGCTGAAATGGTAGGTTTCATCTTTGCCTTTATCGATGTAAGAACTTATAGTCCACGTTTTGCCCTGGATTTCATTTTTCTGGGCTGAGGTATCTGTTGTATTTGACAAAGAATCATCCGACTTACTACATGATGCAATAGAAAGGGAACCAAGGATGAGAAGTGTGGCAAGTGTTTTCATGGCTGTGTTTTTTAAGGTGATGTTTTTGTTTGATGAAGCAAAGTAACGTCAGCTTTTGCGCCTGGCAAAACAAAACCTTCCCAATGGGAATAAACCGTGGACGAGCGGGAATAATACCTGCCCGCATGCTTCCCTTTGGGGTTGCAGTTACTTATATTTATCTTCACTGTGGGTTCCTTGAAGAGCTCCACCCACGGTTATTGATATTGAGCATTTGCGGCGCTCTGACATGCGTCCCCGAAGGGGGCGAATTTCAACTAACCGTGGGTGAAATGAAATGGAACCCACGGTTGGCGGATGGGCTGATGAAACAACGTCCCCGAAGGGGGCGAATAAAAATTCTTAAGTTACTATCCTATCAAAATAGGACTCTGCCTGATAAAATTCTTAAAATCAAAAATGGCAGATTGAACAACATTGCTATATTTACACGTCCAAATACAGAACTATGTTACTCATTTTTGTATCCGTTTTCCCTGTTATTGTTATTATGATTTATATCTACTTCAGGGATAAGTATGAGAAAGAACCTCTATGGCTTTTGATAAAAGCTTTTGCAGGAGGAATTTTGTCAGCAGTTGCAACAATATTATTTTTTGTTCCGTTTCATAATTCCCTGCCTGAATTTCAGAACGTTTTTGCAAATGCCATGTTCAAGGCATTTTTTGGTGCAGCTATTCCTGAGGAGATATTTAAATTTATTTTTCTCTATTTGATTATCTGGAAGAACCGGAACTTCAATGAATACTACGATGGGATTATTTACGCCGTTTTTGTTTCGTTGGGATTTGCCTGTCTGGAAAATATATTCTACGTGACAGAGCATGGTATGGGTGTTGGGATTGCCCGTGGAATATTTGCCGTTCCCGGACATGCACTTGACGGCGTAATCATGGGATATTTTCTGTCGTTGGCCCGCTTTATGCCTCAACGTAAAACTGAATTCATTTTTAAGAGCTTATTTTATGCAATACTGGCGCATGGTATTTATGACTTCCTGCTTTTCTATGCTTCAGGAATATCTGAGTCGAGCCCTGCTTTGTCTGTTCTGGCGATGTTGGTTTTTCTGGTATTTATCATTTATATATGGCGTCTGGGTTTCCGGAAGATCAACAGGCATGTGGAAGCTTCGGTTTTTAAGCGCTAGATAATTACCATAAAAAAACAGCTGAACCATGAACATTTCTGTTCAGGCCCAGCTGCGCATCCCGCAGGTTAATCCCCGCCCATTTTTGATTAAATGCTACTCAATCAAAAGTTTCTGTTGTTTTATTCCTTCTTTGGTTTGAACCACAATCAGGTAAGCACCTTTTGCCAATCCGTTAAGATTCATGCGGAATTCCTCTGATCTTGCTTCAACCTGAAGCTTAAGTTTTCCATCCATTCCAAAAAGAAGTACGCTTGCATTGTTGCAACCCAAAATATTTACATACTCACTTGCAGGGTTTGGATAAATCCTGATTTCCGGAATATCTGTATATGAGTTGTTTACACCCAGGTAGTTTAATACATTTGAGAATGATAGTTCTGATTCGCCTGTTGTGTAATATGCCTGAACTGCATAAACATATTTGTTGTTTTCAGCAGGAGGCCAGTTTGAATCGTTGTATTCGGTTTCATTCAGCGTTGTAGTGTTGAGGACCGGCCAGTTTTCGGCATTGGAAATATCAGTCAGTTCGCCAAAGCGGATATCATAACCTGTTAAGGCTCTGCCTGAAGAATGTGAAACTGTTTCGGTCATAACGTGTGGCCTGATCAGGAAATTTCCTGCAGTTCCAACAATGCCCGAAAGTAATGCAATGTCGCCGCCGGCATATTTATAACAGGCAAGTTCAGTGACAATATTGGTAGAATCCCAGGCCAGGAAAGTTGATTGCTCAGGAGTGCCATACCAGTAAATCATTGCATAATGATCGCCTTCAAGGGTGATGTTTGGAATGCTGATGTGCAACCATTCGTCCATTCCTGATGAAAATTCACCGCTGCTAACTACCAGATTGTAGTTTTCGTCAAATACATCGAGGCGCATTGGTTGTACAGTGGAAAATACATTGTATTTAGCCCAGTAAACGTCGAATCCGGTTACGGTTGCAGGCGTTTCAAATGAAATGTGATTTCCAAGCCATACTTCTTCGCCTACTTCGCCGGCCCAACCCTGCTCATGAATTCCATCTTCGAAAATCATAACCTGATGAGCTGATGCGGTAGGCTGATGCCATGTGATATTCATTGTTTCAGCAGTTGTTGATGCAAGCACAACGTAAGGTATCAGCATTGCTTCAGATAAAACGATTTCGCCGAGATCAATGTCAGAATCGGTTACAGCTACCGGTGCCGAATAGGTGGCATATCCGTCAGCAGCAACGCTTATCTGGTAGGTGTTCTGACTGTAAACATTTTCGAGTGTAAAATTGCCATTTGCATCTGAGGTTGTTGCAAAAGGGGCATAACCTGTGAGTGATATGGTGGCATTTTCAATACCAACTCCGGGGTTGTCGTTTCCTGTGACTTGTCCGCTGATAGAAACCAAAGCCAGTTCACCCATTACAAAATCGAGGGTGGTTGTATTTCCAAAAGTAACACCAAGAGATTCGGTTGCAGCCGAGTATCCGAACTTATCAGCAGTAGCTGGATATGTACCTACCGGAATATATGGCAACTCGTATGCACCTGACGCATCTGTATAAGTTGTAATGTTTAGCTGATTTACCTTTACAGAGGCGCCTTCGATAGGCATTCCTTCAGGGTCGCTAACTATACCGGCAGCAGATCCAAGATTATCATTGAAAACAAACCTGATCACAGGATTGGCATTAGATGTTCCTGCTCCCGGAGGTGAATACGGATCGGGAGGATTGGTGTACCCGGCAGTGTATTTTGTAGAAGATACCATTCCGCTGTATGTACTAAAACCCTGATTGACGTTCGTATGATTATCAATTTTTTCGACCATAACAACCAGATTTTTGGTGTTGTCGCTATAGTTGAACGGAGTCTGGAAAGGAATATAAATGGTTTGTTTTCCAACGATAAAGTTCAGTTTACCATCAAAAACAAGCTCAAGTTCGCCGGCAGGAATCCACTCAGGCAACTCTTCCATCTCTGTTGTGCCTACCCATATGCGCACCGGAACATCTGTTTCGGGATACATAAATGAATAATCATAGGCAATACCGAAAATTACACCTTCATTTTGAATTTCATCATTGAGATAAAGTGTTTCATACAATGAATGATTGTATGACATATCCACAGGACCTGAATAAGTTGTAAATCCGAAGGTTTCGCCAACTGTAATCACTTCAGATTCAGCAGGTATGCCCGAAAGCATAAGAATTGCGCTGGTGTTATTATCCTGATACTGATCCTGAAGATACTCAATTTCAGCATGAATTTCATATTCACCGATTTCAGCGAAAGTGTATGAAAGGTCATAGGTAAGCTCTTGTCCGCTGGCAATCTCAAGTCCTGAAACCGAGAAAACCTCTACCGGGTTTTCAGTTCCCTTAATCAGTTTAACACGATAATCATTGGCTGGTACAGTTTCCAGCCCGCTGTTGCGGATAGTAAGGGTAAAGTCAGAAGCTTCTCCCAGGCTGTAAAGGTTATTTCCGGCGAAATCTTTAGCCTTCAGATCAAATTCATCAAAATGAACCGAAACATTCTGTCCCAGAATGTAATCAAGCGTTACCTGCCCTGAGAATGCATAAGGATCTGTAACATTTACCATGAATCCTATTCTACCCCTTTGTCCGGCAAATGCCGACATATCAACTTCATATCGGGTAAACTGCATGATATTCAGAGTTGGGTTCTGCACGTAAATCCATTCTGAAGTTCCTTCTTCTTTCCAGAGAATACTCAGGTTTCCGGGCCACCACATGCTTGAAACAGCATAAAAGGAGAACGAAGCATCTTCGCCGATATTCAGGCGGGTGGAAATAAGTGTATCAGCATATCCGGCCGGAACCATTGACATAGCGCTGCTGTTTCCGCTGAAACCATAATATCCGGCACCCCAGTAAACGCCATTGATCCAGTTTTCAGGAGGGAAATTTCCTGTTTCAAAATCTTCAAAAAAGGCATCAAAGGCATATACATAAGTATCCATAGATAGAGAGTTATCCGGTTCGGCTCCATCATCCTCAGGGATTGAAGCTTCGATGGTATATTCGCCGACTACGTCAGGTGTCCATGGCAGGCTGACTCTTACTGTATCAGCAGGATTCAGGATTCCGGTAAGTTGTGTACCGATGATATTTCCATTTGCTTTAAAAGTTACAGTTTTCTCCTGCGCCATTGATCCGTAATTCTGAACTTTGGCTGAAAGTGTTGTGGTATTGTTCTGGAAAAGGGTGGAGAGGCTGCTGTTGAGATCAAGTAAAGCAAAATCGTTGGCAACAGGAGTAATACAGGATATATAGGCAACCCATCCGGAAGTTGTTTCCCAGCCGGGTCCCATAAAGTGAATGGTGAGGGCGCCATCAGCATTAAGTGCAGTTATAACTCCAGGGCTTTCGGTTCCCATCCAGTTTCCGAGCATTGGAGCACTCGTTGAGGTTCCGTCATAAATTATAAAACCACCCCAACTGGCATTAAATTCGAGGAAAGTAAGTCTTACCCGGTCGCCGGCAGTGGCTGGATAAATCGTGGTAACAGCATCGTCAGTCATTCCAATATCGCCATCAAGTCCACCTGAATCGGTAAATGTTGCGCCGCATGAGGTAATGGTCTGGGTTCCTGTGGATGGCATTGTATAAATTGTGCCAAGATTATACACTGTTTTGGAAGCCGTGTTGTTGCCTGAAACAGGATCGCCGGCATGGGTTACAGTTGCTGAAATAACATAACTTCCGGTAGTTGAAAGGTTAGCAGTTGCAGCAAATGTGTAGTTTGCTATCTGGTTGGGTGCGAGTGAAAATGCACCTACATTTTCAACAACAGGAGTGCCACCGTTGATGCTGTAGCTGACATTAAACCCTGTTTCAACAGCGTTTCCTTCATTTTTCAGCGTAACAACTACCTGCTCAGTGGCTGATAACGTTGCCGAAGTATTGGGTTGCACAATGCCGGTCAGCGATAAATCGTTGTCAAGACCATCACCATATAGAGAAAAGGCAAGGTTAAAATCAGACCACACAATCATTGAAGCAGCAGTCCAGTCAATATTTCCGGTTTCAAATCCATTGCCAGGATTTTTCCAGTGAAACTCATTGCCAATGGTTGTTCCCTGATGACTAAACCAGCCCCATTGATTGGAAACGGAGTAATCAGCAACAGCCTGAACGCTAACCCAGTAAACACCAGATGTGAAAGGAATCACTGCAGGAAGCGTAAATTCGTATTTGTAGCTGTGATACACCTCATCGAGAAGAATTTCATTGTAGTTGGTGAAATTCTCGAAAGTATGAATTGCGGTTCCCGGAACGCCATTGTTATCTGCATAAAAATAAATATTAAACGCAGTAGCTGGAGTGCCTGTCCATTCAAAATACTGACCGGCAACATCAATGTATCGGATATCCCAGGATTCGCCTGAAGGAACTGTAAAATCGTCAGCAGCGAAACTGGTATTGTTTATACTTCCGGGATCGGTAAATTGCTGACTGACCATGTAGTTCCACCCCAAAGGGAATAACTGGTCGTAAATTACCTCGCCATTGCGGGCAGAGGGGTTGTGAACCGTATGGCTGTTTGTGCCAAATATGGCTTGCTGGCCATATCCATGCAACGAAAGCATCGATAGTATGAATGCTGCCATGGTTAAAACTTGGGTAAACTTTCTCATGATTTGGGTATTTGGTTTGTTTTTGTTTGGTTATTCGGTTAAATTCTGATTTTTGAGTTGACTCTCCGTTTTCTTTTTCCTGGTGCGAACAGGCGGTTTATCTTCTTCAACCTTCTTTTCTCCCATCTTTAAAAGGATTTTTCCCAAAGCCGCATTTTCGTTATTCAGCTTTTTTATAAGAAGTTTCATCTCCTTTTCAATCTGGTCGGGTTCTGTTTTCTTGTCTGCTTTCATGATGGGTAAAATATTCATCGGCAAAACTCGGTGACAATTTCCGACTCACCTAATTTTAATAGCCCACAAAAAAACTACAACAGGTAAAAGGGAGGAAACAATAATGCTACAAATGAATTACAGCATTGATAAACAATGTGTTAACTAATGTAAAATATCGTGGTATTGTCTGTAATCTGCACAGAAGAGTTGTTGCCGGAAACCCGAAAACTGAGGTTTAAACCGAAAGGAGTGATTCTTTTTTACAATTGCTGAAGTATGGTTACCAGGTTGTCATCGCGGGTTATTCCCATTCTTTTTCTTAATCTGGCGCGTGCAACCTGAATGCTTTTAAGAGATTGGAAAGTAATGGCCGAGATGTCTTTGGTGGTCATATTTAATCTCAGGAAAGCACATAATTTTGTTTCGTTGGGCGTAAGATCGGGATACTTTTCGCCAAGCTTTTGGTAGAAATCCTGATGAACATTCTGAAACCTCACCTCAAATTCTCCCCAAACTGTGTTGTCGATATTTGACTTCATTTCACGGATAACCTCCTGCACAACAACTCTATTTTCGGGGAGAAGCATATGCCGTATGGCTAAAAGTTTTTCGGTAACAGAAGAAAGAAACTCATTTTTGTTTACCAGATACATCACATGGGTGGCAAGCTCTTTATTCCGGTATTCAAGTTCAAGTTGCAGGTTTTGTTTTTCGAGCAGCAGGTTTTGTTTTTCCAGATTCAGATTCCTTTGCTCAAGCTCAAGACTCTCTTTTATAAGCCTGACTTGTTTCATTTTTATGCGTTGATTACGGTTTAGCAGCATAACTATTATAAAAGAAAACAGAAATGCCGCCGCTATTACCATATATATCAGTGCTTTTCGTTCCTTGCGGGCAAGCATGATTTCCTGCTTTAATTCACTTTCTTTGCGCTGCTTCTCATAATGATATTGTAGTTCAAGCCTGGCTGAAGTCTGAATCTGCTCCGTGTTTATGATGCTGTCGTGCAATTGCTTGTATAGTCGATGCATTTCCAGCGCATCTGCGTATCTGTTGACTTTCTCATGGGCAAGCGATAGAAAGTTGGCCGCTTTCATCTGCGATCTTATATTTTTGACTTTGCGGCTGATCGCCAATGCTTTGTCCAGACTTTCGATGGATTTCTGATAATCACCGGTCAGATAATAGCAGTCGCCAAGATTGTTGTAAACCTGCGCCATGCCGGCTGAATCATGCAAGTTTATTCTTATTTGGAGGGCTTTGTTGTAAAAATCAAAGGCTTTTTCGTAGTTCTGCTTCTCCTTGTAAACTATACCAAGATTGTTATAAAGTACACCGTAGTATATCTGATTGTTGAGCGGTTTGGTCATTTCAAGGGCTTTCTCGAAATTCGCCTGTGCTTTGTCGAAAGCTCTCCCGCTCAGATGAACTGAACCCATATTTATGTACAAAACCAGTTGAGATTCAGATTCTTTATAAGCGGGATTTATTGTAGCCTTCTGCGTTACTTTATCAAGACTCTTCTGAAAATACTCCAGTGATTTTGAAAGATTCTCCATAAAAAAATAACAGGTTCCCATCTGTACATACAAACTTGCGTATTTGCTGTCAAGGCTGGAGGTGTCATGCTCAACGGATGATTCTCCATCAAGCATTGACAACATTTTAAAATAATACTCAAGGGTGATTGAATAATTGCCACTGGCTAAGAAGAGAAGACCCAGCTGGTTATAAACCTGATATTTATACTTGTCTGATTGTTGATTTTCAGACAATTCCAAGGCTTTTGTATAATAATAAAGCGCTGAGTCGTGCTGCGACATTTTGGTGAAACGTTCGCCAAGCTGACCGTAAATCTTTATAGATAATGTATCTGTCCGGGCCAGTTTAAGTGCTGATTTCAGGCTGTCGGTTTTGTTATCTGCATAAAGATCTGAAGCTGCAAAAAGCACCAGAAATATCACTGGCGCTATAACAGTAAATTTTGAAGTAAGGAATGAAAATACGGATTTCATTTTCAGATCGGTCATATTTCAAAGAGAAACAAATATACCTAAATATATGCTTCCATTGCAAGAGATACCTGATTCTTGAAAATCCCTTACCTGACTGAACAGAGAATCTCCTTTTTATGTTCCGGAACATCACGAATTTTCTATTTTTGTAGAAGGAGGCAATAGACCCTAACTCTTTAATCTTCCGGGGCCATTTTCAACAGAACATCTTATGAAACCTGAACATCTTTATGAAGGTCTGCTCAGTTACTGCCAGACCCACGCAAATCCAGAGCTTGTAAAAAAATATTCCCGATACTTCAAAGAAGGGGTTTACGATGCCTGGGGACTTAGTCAGGCACTTATGGATGCAAAGAAAGAAGAGCTGAAAAAATCAGGGGAAATTACCGTTGATCTGGTTTTTGAAGCCGCACCTTTGTTGATGAAAAGCGGTAAATATGAGGAAACATCATTTGCCATTATATTGATCACCATTGTAAAAGATGAGCTTAAAAAAAGCGATTTCGGCAGGCTTGAAAGCTGGTTTAAAACCGGAATAACCAATTGGGCCCATGCCGATCACTTTGGAATGTTTTTCCTGCCCGAGATTATGAAGCAGGGTTTGGTAGAAAAAAATGACTTTACAGGATGGATCATCTCTCCTTATAAATTTCAACGACGTTGTGTGCCCGTTACATTTATAAAACTACTTAAAACCAGTATTTCTTTTCAGGAATTATTCACCTTTCTTGAACCACTGATGACAGATCCTGATCGTGAAGTACATCAGGGAATGGGCTGGTTTCTGCGCGAAGCATGGAAGGTAAAACCAGAAGAAACAGAGGCATTTCTATTGATATGGAAAGATATTGCTCCACGGTTGATTTTTCAGTACGCCTGCGAAAAGATGACCAAAGAACATAAGTTATTGTTCCGGAAAGTAAAGTGAAAAAGCTTTTATGCTTTATCGGATTTATTTTAACACAGTTATCAGAGATTTAATAAATGAATCAAATGAATAATCCGGGTGATAAGTCTTCTTTACCAAAAAGAACCGGCGACAACAGAAGAAAACAAGTTGGTTTTTTCGCATTTCAATTGGTTAAAATAAAATTCCACCTGAGTCAGCTGAACCGCATCCTTAAACCAGTAGTTCCTTCTGGTGAATTTTCTATGGCAGACAAAGCGCATCTGTCATTTTCTTCTCTTTTCCGGCTAATGCTTTTTTCAGTGCTTTGTTTCTTTGCAGCCTGGATGATGGTTGTGATTTTTCAGAATACAATTCATGCTTTTCTTCTCTATCTGAATGGCATACATTTCAGATATTCGCTGTTTACCATCTCGTATTTGCCGGGCGATATTTATGAATGGGAAGAAGGCAATATGCTGCTGATTTATTCATTGCCTTACTTCGGTTATTTTTTACTTGGCGCATTTCTTGCTTCCAAAACCGGCCGGATGCTGCTGATTTCATGGAAGCTCAGGTTGTTGCTGACATGGATATCAATACATCTGATGGTGTTTTTTATGGCTGCTGTGCTGAAAGGTGTTTTTGTTTACCGTGAGTTTGGAATTGCTTTTCAGTGGGTGATTGAAGTGTTCTATCTGAGGTTATTGATTGCAGGATTAATTATTGCTTTTGCTGTTTGGTATGTGAAGCAGGCGGCTGTTTATTTATTCCTGAAATCAGTTCCGGTCAGGATATTCCTTTCAACTGAAATACTCAGGAAAACATGGTTGTTATGGATTGCAGGAATTTCCTTTGTGCCGGGAATTTTACTCGCTTTTTTTCTTTGGCGCCCATATATGAGTTTTCAGGTTCTGGCCACACTTATGATTTTTCCCGTAATTATTCCTGCAGTTATCTATTCTTCAGCATTTATATCTGATATAAGAATTCCGAAATCAATGAAATTAGTACCTTCTTACACTTTCATTGTCTCTGTGCTTGCTATACTATGGGTGGCGCTGAAGTTGCTGAGTGGTTATTCATTGATTATTAATAGTTGAGCTTAAATCCGCATGATTTTTTGCTGTGAAATATCTGCCATTTAACGATCCAGCCAATCCCTGAATTCCTGCACTCTTTCTCTGGATACAATGATTTCCTGATCATCAATTCCTTCAATTTTAAGCTTCAAACGGCTGTTTGACCAGGCGGTGATGTTGCCGCAAGCCTCAAGCGAAACAATGTATTTCCGGCTTATCCGGAAAAACTTTTCAGGATCGAGTATGGTTTCCAGATGATCAAGCGGGAAATCAATGGTATAATTTCGCTTTGACGAGGTGAGAAGATAACTCGCCTTTTCAAGACTGTAAAATGCCAGGATTTCTTCTACCGGTATGGTTTTGATTTTTTCTCCGATTTTTATCAGAAACCTTGATTTGTAATTCTTTACAGGGTTGTTTCCTGCCATTGCCAGAATCTTCTCAAGCATTGGCATCGGCGAAAATTGTCTGGCTTTTTCTATTGCTTTTTGCAGACGGTTTTCCTCGATGGGCTTCAACAAATAATCTATGCCATTGGTGTTAAATGCTTCTATGGCATAATGGTTCCATGCAGTTGTGAAAATAATGGGGCAACTCACCTTTACCTGTTTGAAGATCTCAAAACTGATTCCATCAGCCAATTGAATATCCGAAAAAATGAGTCCGATTTCAGGATTTCCTTTTAGCCAGGCAACGGCATCTCTCACGGTTTCGAAATTCGAAATTACCTCCATTTCAGGAGCTACTTTGCCGAGCAACCTTACCAGATGGTTAGCGGCTCTTTGCTCGTCTTCAATGATGATTACTTTCATTTTCAATTTGTTGGATTAAAGGAACCCTGACTTTAAAGGTCAAACCATTGTTGATCACCTCAACTTTTCGATCGGTAAAAAAGCTGAATTGCTGAATTATATTTTTGAGGCCGGTATTTTTCGATTCTTCCAGAATCTCTTTTGGCTGAAGTGCATTTTCAACTTCCAGGTAGTCGCCTGTTTGTCTGAGATATACTTTCAAGGGTTTACTGACTGACACTTCATTGTGTTTCACTGCATTTTCAATAAGTAATTGAAGAGACATGGGAACAATCAGCTGATCTCTGCCCTGCGGTAAATCGATATTCAGTTCCAGTTTATCGCCAAAACGGGTTTTGAGTAAACCAGCATAACTATTCATAAATTCCAGTTCTTCCCGCAGAGTAACCAATTCTTTATCCCGGCTGTCAAGTACATAACGAAAAAGATCGCTCATTTGTCTGATGAAGTTTACCGCCTGAGCCTGATCTTCATAAACCAGATCGCTGAGCACATTAAAACTGTTGAAAAGAAAGTGAGGGTTTATCTGGCTTCGCAATGCGTTGTATTTATGAGCCATCATTTCTGATTTCAGCTCTGCTTCCTTTAAAACCGATTTCCGCCAGGCTTTGAAAAACCCCACTGCGGTGAACGTGAGGGAGATAAACAGCGAAATGAGAAAAGTGTAAATAATTGAATTTTGAATACTTAGCCATGCTATGGCGGGCAGTATGCCAAGTACCAGATAATACATCAGAAACTGAACAGAGATAAAAGCAAATACTGACCAGAGCAAAAGACTGAAAATTTCAACAAATGTTCTGGAAACCGGCCTGTCGATCCACGTCAATCGTTTTTCCAGTATAATATTGATCATTATAGGCCCGGTCCACTGCGTTATACAAATGGAGAAAGACCAAAGATAACCAGACAGGAATCTTTCGGGATTGGTGAAAATATTTCCAAAAAATACAGCCATGATAATCAATGCCAATACTGCATTGGCAAGCACAAACTGTAATATGTCCAGTGGTTTGAATTTGGTCTTTTTCATACGGAAAGAAGGTTGCCGGCACTACTAAATATGGGCTAAATGTAGCCCATATTCAGCGACTTTAAAAGTAAAATTGTTTGTTTTGCTGATTTGGATTAAAAAAATCTCACCGGTAACCTGGATGATAACGTTACTGGTGAGTGTTTTCAGAACTTATTTACATGATTTCACCAACTCTTCGGCCTGATCCTTTCCCCATGCAGGGTGCAGTTGTGATTTGGGAACAAATGAATCCCATCCTGCCAATAAATCTGCCGCTTGTCCGCAAAACTCTTTCGGGTCTTTTCCAAAGTATCTGGCCGAGCCCATATCGTTCTGTATTTTCAGCAATTTCGCACGGGGATTTGAAGGGTCGAGGGCGGATGCGCGTCCAAGCGACTGAGCTGTCAGCATGCTGTATTGTTGTCCGCGTTCCATCGGATTCACCACCAATCGGGCAGTGTAAAGCATGGCCTGAAGTGCAAAAACTTCAGCTTCGGTGGGAACCATTGTTTCGAGTTGTTTCAGCGATTTCTCAGCAACATCAAGATAGGAGTCCTTCTTTTTTGCATCTGAAGGCTCCATAAAACTCATGATGATATAACAATGCGCATGGTAATACAGGGGAAGCCATTCTTCTTTTTCATTGTTTGCAATCATGCCGAATCGGTTGCCAAGCGCCTGAAAATCTTCGGGTGTTTTGCAGTTTGCATACTGGCCAAGGCTTTCGCCCATTGCCTGGTAATATTCGGGTTTTTGTGAAAATCCTGTTAAAGTAATCAGGGTAATAATCAGTGTAATAAAGGTTGTTTTCATTGTGTTTGGTTTTGAGGGTTATTGTTTAATGTTGAGATTTGCAGAAATTTTAAGCTTGTTTACTGGATTTTATCCAGTTGGTTTTCAGTGCCTTTTTTGGTTAGCGTGATCAGAATGGCAATCACATAAAATCTATCAGAACCCGGAACTATGGCTGCACTTTTAAAAAGTCCGTTCTGGTCGGGCTGGTCTGAAAACCGCCTTCCAAATTCCTGTTTGAAGCCCGGAACATTGGTTACTGCACCATAAAAGATAATGTTCTGTCTGTAAAGAAAGCTCCAGCTTATGTCAAGGCTTTGGTAGGCAAGTGTTTTTTCGCCGTTGAATTTTTCGCTGTTCGGATTGTTATAAACCCTTGGAGAAGAATATACATAGTTTACACTTGCCAGCGACCTTAGTTTACCGAACCAATGTTTGTAAACCACTGAAAGGTTATGTTTTGAAGCAAAGGTTGGTACGGCCAGTTCCGGATATCGGCGGTAGTCGCGTTTAGTATCAAGATAGGAGTAAGAAATCCAGTAATCGCCGTTTTTAATGCTTTTTTTGTCTCTCCAGAAAATATCCAATCCGGCTGCATAGCCACTTCCTTTGTTGTTGTAACTTTCAGGAAGGAAGAATTCATCAGAGTTTTGTTTTACCAGATTTCTGTAGTCTTTTAGATAAACTTCGGTTCGCAGCGTTCTTCCGTTTTTTGCCGACTGATAACTCAGCGTATAATGATCGGCCCTTTCATAATCAAGTTTGCTGGTGTAGATAAGAAAATCATCGTTCGGGTTCTGGTGAAACCATCCCCATGCCATTGAAAACTGACTTGTTTCATCCATTTTCCAGGCAGCAGTCAGCCGTGGAGCGAAATTGGTGGTTTTCAGGTATGAGGAGTGTTCAACTCTGGCTCCTACGCGGGTTACAAAACGTTTTGAAGCATACATTTCAGCTTCTGCGAAGGCAGCAAAGGTATTGTTGTCGTATTGATTTACAAAAGTGTCGGTCGGGGATTGATAAGTTTGTTCCACAGAACGCGAAAACCATTCTCCACCTCCACGCAAGGTAACTTTTTCGTTGAGTTCGTTGGAGATTGTTTGTTTCAGGTGAAAACCCTTTAACTCTTTATCGAACTGATTGCCATCAAAAGTAACATCGTCAGCATCAGCAGTGAAAGATGCTGAGGTGGCTGCACTCCAATTCTTGTTTATTGCAGTGCGGTAAGATGTATTGACGAATGTATTTCTGTTTCCGAGTGCAAAATCGATCATTTTATCCTGATCCAGATCCTCCTGCGCAAGCCTGAAATTTCCGTCATCGAAACTTGCATATACTTTCAGCATTCCGGTTTTCCCGGTTTTTTGTCTTATGCTGATGGCTGCAGCGGTTGATTCAGGTGCTTTTTTCCATTCGAAATTCTGAGGCACCAGATTCATATAGGGCTGAAGATTATTATAGGTAAGCGTGGCAGTTACTGCGCCGCTTCCCCAGAGCTTTGTGCCTGCCAGTTCCGGGCCAATCGATAAAACGGAGATATCAAGCTGATCCTGCGTTGGCATATCGTTGGTATTGAGCAGCAGCACGCTTGATAAGGCTTGACCGTATTCGGCAGAATAACCACCGGTACTGAAGATGGTTCCTTTAAACATGAATGGGTTAAACCTTCCGCGGGTGGCAGTGTTTGGTGCTGTTGAGATGTATGGTGTATGCACCAGTGCTCCGTCAATATAGGTTTGTGATTCTTCGCTGTCGCCACCTTTTACAAATAATCTTCCCGATTCGCCGTTGGTGGTAGTGCCGGGTAAGGTTCTCAAAGCCCCGAAAACATCACCGGCAGCTCCGGCGGTTGTTATCATATCGAGCGAAGTAAGGGTGTTTGCCTGTTTCTTATCTCCGGCTTCAAAAGTTCCTGCGGTAATGGTGACAGCGTCAAGTTTGCTGAAGGTCTCTTTTAGCTCAATCAGCAAATTGATTTCTATGCCGGTCAGGTTTATTTCTTTGGCAAACGGCTCATAACCAAGAAATTCAATAACCAGGATATGGGTTCCGCTTTTTTGGGTTTTAAAACTGAACCTTCCATTCACATCGCTGGAAGTTCCATCGTAAGTCCCTTTTAAATAGATGTTTGCTCCGGGGAGTGTGCCGTCTTTTTGTGCTTTTACGGTTCCACTGATGGTGGTTTGCGCACTTAAGGCATTTATGAGAAGAAAGAAAACGATCAGCAGGTAAAATTTCATGGCTTATTTTGATTTGATGATGCAAAGATGCACCCAGCAATAAGCCTGTGAAATATTTTGTTTCTGAATTGTTGAATTTGCCTGACGAATTGCAGGTATAAGTGGATTCGGGAACTTGCATGCAGAACTTTTGACTCATTTAATCGGTAAATCGATAAGTCTGTGCATTTATCAGCCGGGAACATAAAAAACCACCGCAGCATTCAGCGAATCTCATCAGGCTGTTATTGCTTTTTTATCTCATAATAATACACAATATAGGCTTCCTGTCCTTCGTAAACCATTGTACCTTTTAAACGGGCAAACAGAACGCCGTCTCTGTATTCCATCTGCATGGAATACTTGTAAAGATTAACTAAAAAATCCATTAATTTTTTTAATGGCTCAACGACCTCTTTCACTTTATCCTGAGCGTTTATTCTCGATTCATAATTCATGGGAAAGGTTGCCACCGGAGAGCCATCCGGTCCGGCCTCAAATTTGCCTTTTCCTGTAAAGGCAAAGTAAATCGTTGTATCATTTGGGCTGAGTCTGATCGTAACGTTGGCATTGCCAGAGCGGTCAACCTGAATCTTTACTGCCTGTTCGCTTGCATTTGGCCCGGCATCCACTTGTGTTTGTTCTTCTACTAACTTTTTGCCGGCAGCATCAATGGTTTCGGTTTTCGTACAAATACCCGAATAGCTCCCACCAATCTGCGAAAGAATCTGAGAGAAACTCAAATCCTTATTTTCCTCCTTCTCATTTTCATCTGAATCCTTGTCAATATAAAATCTCACATCAGTGCTTTGGTTGCCCATGTCAAATTCCTGGGTGAGAGGCTTGTTCTTATATATCACTTCAACCACTGTTGGTCTGCCATGCCACAAATATGAGAGCCAGGTAAAGTCAAACGTAAACTGTCCGGCTCCATTTGTCACACCCTTCCATACTTCAGGATGTTTTTCGGATTTAATCCTGACCGGCAAACCAGCAACTTCTTTGCTTTCTGCCAATTCGCCATAAACGCTCACCCTTACCTGCCCTTTAGAGTTAAGCAGATCCTTCAGAGCAATAAACTTTTCAATGATTTCGTCTTGCCGTTTTTTCTCAATCTCTTCATTAACCACCTTAACAACCATGTTGAGAAGTTCATAAACCCTGATCCTTTCTTGAGCCATAAGGGTTTCTTCATACATTACAGGCATATTTCCCACTACTTCATCATTGGTAAAATCGCGCAGATATTGATGCACCTCTGCATCAATAACTTCTTTGAATGATTCCCTGTTGTCTATATTATCGAGCATAAACTTTTTCCATCCTGCTGCATCTTTGCGATATCGGTTTCGGGTTTTATTGAATTCATTGTATTGTTTTTCCCATTTCTCTTCTGCCATTTGGTGCATGGCAGTTCCAAATTTGGTAAGTGTATAATCAAAAATAAAGATACCAATGTTTGCAATCCGCAGCCCTTGCCAACCCCATTTGCCTAATGAGTATGATAAAAGGTTTTTGCTCAGGTTAAGCTTTGCCTGTTGATCTTTGCCATCATAAATTTCAACTGAGAACTGGTAAAGCGAAAAGAGTACTCCCAATTCTCCCGCATTGCTGTTGAACTTACTGAAGATAGGCAAACGAGCCACTTCTTCGGTAAAACCGGTAAAAGCTGAAGTTAAACCAAAAGCTTCAGATACTGCATCCATGCCCTGCCGGAAGGCATTGCTTCCCGGTGCCTGAAAATTGGAATATTGTTCCAGTATTTTTTCAGATTGTGCAATATCAGGTATCTTTTTTAGTGTTGAAGGCCGTTTCATAGAACGAATGCGCATATTGAGACCCCCTTTAAAACGCTCCTCAGACGAAACACCCACTGGCGAAAAAGAACGGGTAAAGAAACTAACCTGAGGTTCGTTTTCATCCCAAAAGGTGAGCAGTTCTTCCCAGCTTCCGTTTTTTTCGTTGAAATGAAGGGCAAAAAAGTCCATTCCTTCTGTTTTCGTTTCTGCCGGAAGACTAACATTGACTTCTACGTGTTCTTTAAATTCTTTGGTTTTCTGAAACTCAAAATCATAAGCTCTCACAAACTGTAAACCTGCTTCCGGAGGCCTTAGATTCTCAAGACTGTATAATTTCAGCGAGTCACTTTGATTGATTTGCCCAACCGGTATGTTTATCCGCACTTCGCTGCCATATTCAATTATCAGTGGGGTAGAGTCGTTGGGCTGAAGCAGATAAGAAGCTATCAAGGTGCGTTTGATTTCGGGTTCCCTGAAAAAATCAAAATAAGAAACATGCGCAACCAGCAGCAACAGCGCCAGCAAGGTTATGGTTACATATCTGAACCATCGTTTCGGTTTTGAGGGTTTAGCCAGGTTGTCCGGCTTGCTTTGTGCAGGATCAATACAACTGCCAATCCGAGTTCTGCCTTTCACAGCACTTCCACATTGATTACAGAACCTTGAACCTTCGGGCTGACTCCATCCGCAATCCGGGCATAAATTAACTGATGATTCTGCCTTTTGAACTATAGATACCTGTTGAATCCTGTGGCCGCATGCGGTGCAAAAACGGGCATTCTGCTTCAGGGCCATGCCACATTCCGGACAGTTGCTCATGTGAAATCAAATTTGGTTTCTGTTCACCTGAAATTCAATCAGGTAAATATAGAAAACTTCTGCAAAATGGCAAACAGAAACCTGAAGACCAGAAAAATAAAAATATGAAAGGGGAGAGCCTTTTATAAATCCCTTAGTTTGGCGTTTTAAGAATATGCAAACATGAGATTTTGATCTATCGAAAGTTGAAATTTTAACTTTCATGATTGCTTATTCAGAAAATCACCGTTCCATGCACCCTGCTTTTTCTCAACCGATCTAGGCGTGCTGTCAGCTTAGTCTTTCCGGCAATCTGGTCAACCCAGCCGGAGGGCAATTTTAAATGTGCCTCTTCACCAAAAACATCATCTGCGATTGCAGTTGCATCTGAAGAGCCATCAGCATATTCCATTTTTTGAATGTATCGGATCGGGAATTCATACAATTCACCTTCCCGGTAAATAGGATTTTCCGGTTCCAGAACCAGACTTCCATTTTCGGAATAATACAAAAATTTACAGCGTATCATATCACCTTCTTTAATGTTGTAATGGTCATACCACTTGCTTTCCAGCTGATGAGTATTGCCATTCGTATCGGTGAGATTGTAAAATTCGCTTGCCAGATTCTTTACCTTCAGCGTATAATAATTTCCGGGAATAAATGTCAGATCCGATTCCGTTTTATGAACTGCCTGCAGGTGAAGTTTCGCTTTTTTGATCCTTTCAACCCTGCAATTTATCAGGCTTGCTGAAGAATATGCCTCATAATCCCCTTCGGAAACCTTTAAACTGTAAGGCATTTTATTTACATCTGTCAATTCAATAAAGTGCTGTTTTTCATTAACTTCAGTCTCCTCAATCCATCGCCGGTTGATTTCAAAAGCATAGGTTTCATTTTCGGTGTAAACCGGATGCAACGGTTCAAGAAAAACCTGTCCACTGCAGTTTATTTTGTCAATTCTGCAAAGAATTTCTGCCCCCGCTTCAAAACCATAATGTGCATAAACTTCAGCGGGCAAAAGTATTTTATACCCCTTGGGATCAAGCAAAACATAATAAGCTTCATTTTCTGAGACTTCAATCCTTTTCAGAATAGAGAAGGGATAAATACAGCCTTCCTCAAAGCGTGCATTGTTGTAGCGAATGATTCTTATTTCGGGCAACATAACTCAGAAATGGGTTTAAAAAACTCCCGGTTTTCGACTCAGAAAAATTGGTTTTCATGAAAAAAGCTTCGGCTACACCTGACAGACGCAAATGTATCCGAAGCCCTAAAGTTATTCTGAATTTACGAATTTTGAAAAGTTCCGGTGAAACAATTATTCTCTTGCCAGATCAACAGTAAAGTGCCTCATAATTGGCGCTTCGCCGGTAATTTTCAAACCTTTGACAATACTGTTTCTGCGCTCAAACACATTGGCCAGGGCAGTAGCTACGTAATCCATGTGGTTGTTTGTGTAAACCCTTCGTGGAATGGTAAGTCTGAGCAATTCTAATGCAGGAAAGCGGTTTTCGCGGGTATCAGGATCACGGTCAGCAAGCAGAGCACCGATTTCAACACCCCTCACACCTCCTTCAAGGTAAAGTTCAACTGCCAGTGTCTGTGCCTGAAATTGTTCTTTGGGCAACTGGGGCAAAAATCGCTTGGCATCCACAAATATTGCATGTCCTCCAAACGGTTGCTGAACAGGAATGCCAAAATCAACCAGTCTTTGTCCAAGGTGAGCTACCTGACCAATACGGGTTTCAAGGTAATCAAACTCTGTGCCTTCGCGCAAGCCCTGAGCGAGAGCATTCATATCGCGACCTGACATGCCGCCATAGGTAATGTAACCTTCAAACATGATGTTGAAAACCGAAGCTTTTTCGAACAGCTCTTTGCTGCGAAGTGCAATAAAACCGCCCATGTTCACAATGGCGTCTTTTTTACTGCTCATGGTCATGGCATCGGCATAGCTGAACATTTCCAGTACGATTTCGCGTATGGTTTTGTTTGCATAACCAGCTTCGCGGGTTTTAATGAAATAGGCATTTTCGGCAAAACGGGCCGAGTCGAAAATGGTCATAATGCCATATTTATCAGCAAGTTGCTTCACATTACGCATGTTTTCCATAGAAACCGGTTGACCACCGGAGGAGTTGCAGGTGATGGTAACCACCAGAAACGGAATTTTTTCTTTAGGATGGCTTTTCAGCACATCTTCAAGTTTGTTCAGGTCTATATTTCCTTTAAACGGATGACTTATCGTGGTGTCGAAAGCTTCAGAAATGGTGCAATCCACAGCTTTGGCTTTCCGGAATTCAATATGTCCTTTGGTTGTGTCGAAGTGTGAATTTCCGGGAACTATATCTCCTGCTTTAACCAGTGCGGAGAAAAGTACGTTTTCAGCAGCACGACCCTGATGTGTTGGCAGAAAGTACTCAAATCCGAGTATTTCCTCAATTGCGGCTTTCATTTTGAAGTAAGATGAGGCTCCGGCATAACTTTCGTCACCAAGCATCATTTCACTCCATTGGCGGTCGCTCATGGCACCGGTACCAGAGTCGGTGAGCAGGTCGATAAATACCTGCTCGCTTTTAAGCTTAAACAGATTGTAATTGGCTTCTTTAATCCATTTTTCCCTTTCTTCGCGGGTACTGCGGCGGAGTGGTTCCACCATTTTAATTTTATATGATTCGGCAAATGGTAATTCCATAGTTGTAATTTTTTTTGAAATGAATGGTAATAAAAACAGGGGTCAGATGAATAATCAACTGATAAATAGTAAACTAAAACTGGTATTCGTCCCGGTTCTTTATATTACGGAAGATGGTTTTAGACGTTAGCCGGTAATGGTAAGATGTATGCATTTTCATCAGCTTGTTGTGGCCAAAAGTAAATCATTTTTCAGAGATGCAAAATTTTTCAGGTTTTTTTAATGATGATTTTATACTTCTGATGCATATAATCGATTGTCAGTTCTTCCATATCTCAAAAAAAAGCTGCATTTCATATCTTGTTTCTTAAGTATTTCCTATCTTGCAGCGAGTTTTAATCCATAAGTCCGATTTTATGGTCAAACAAATAATATTTATCATCGTCCTGCTAATAACGCTTGGTTTCTTCGCTTATACGGTGAAGCGGATTTACAGTTTTTTCAGACTAACCAAGCCATTTCCCGTTTCCCAGTGGGGAAAAAGAATTAATATTACCCTGAAAGTTGCCATCGGGCAAACCAAAATATTCCGGCTTCCGGTCATAGGATTTATCCATGCACTGGTTTTCTGGGGTTTTATGGTGATCACACTGGGTAGTATTGAAATGGTGATTGATGGCATTGCGGGCATCGAGCGAAGCATGTCGGCTACCGGCTGGTTTTACGATTTTGTGATGGCTTCGGGCGATATTATGGCCTACGTAATTATGTTATCCATCATTATATTCCTGATCCGAAGGCTCTTTATGACCATCAGACGTTTTTATGGCATTGAAATGCAGCCGAAATCAAAAATTGACGCTTTAATTGCCCTGTCTATTATTTTTCTGCTTATGATTTCGCTGGCCGGAGTTAACCTGACTTATGTGCAGATCCATGCTGATAATTATGAAGGAGTCTTTCCTGTAAGTGCTGCGCTGGCTCCAATCCTTTTTGGTGAAAACCAGAATTTGTACTTCCTGCATGAAGTATGGTGGTGGGTGCATATACTTCTGATTTTTGCTTTTGCAAATATTCTGCCTTATTCCAAACATTTTCATGTGTTTACATCAATCCCAAATGTATTTCTCAGCCGGCTTGAGCCACTGGGTCATTTGCCGAATATGGAAAATGTTACCCGGGAAGTTAAGCTGATGCTTGATCCTGAAACTGCATTTGCGCCGGCTCCTGAAGGCGATGCAGTTCCCTTGCGTTTTGGTGTGAAGGATGTGGAGGATGTTACCTGGAAAAATTATCTTGATTCACTGGCCTGTACCGAATGCGGAAGATGCACTGCCGTTTGTCCGGCCAATATTACCGGCAAAAAACTTTCGCCGCGCAAAATATTTGTTGATCTGCGTGCCCGTATGAAGGAAAAAGGGCCTGGTTTGCTTAAAAACATTTCGTACGATGATGGCAAATCGCTGATCGGCGATTACATTTCCACCGAGGAACTCTGGGCTTGCACCACTTGCAATGCCTGTGCACAGGAGTGCCCGATCAACATTAACCATCCCACGTTGATTCTGGATATGCGCCGATATCTGGTGATGGAAGAATCAGCAGCTCCGGCATCATTGAATACGATGTTTGCCAATATTGAAAATAACGGTGCGCCCTGGCAGTTTTCTCCTGAGGACAGGATGAAGTGGGCTGAAAATCTTTAACCGGAGTCTATCACACAGAATAAATTAATTATGGATACAAAAATAAACGTTCCTCTGATTTCTGAATTGTCAGCGCAGGGCGAAACTCCTGAATACCTTTTCTGGGTTGGATGCGCTGGTGCATTCGACGAACGTTATCAGAAAGTAACCCGTGCTTTTGTCAGATTATTGCACCATGCCGGGGTAAGTTATGCCGTGTTGGGCACTGAAGAAACCTGCAATGGTGATCCTGCACGGCGTGCCGGTAACGAGATGTTGTTTCAGATGCAGGCACTTACCGTCATTGAAACACTGAAGACTTACGATGTCAAAAAAATCATAACCTGCTGCCCTCATTGTTTCAATATTTTTAAAAATGAATATTCCGATCTGGGAGGGCATTACGAAGTAACTCACCATTCTCAGTTTCTTAAAATGCTGGTTGACCAAGGCAAACTGAAAGCAGATCCTGCCATTTTCAACAATAAAACGATTGTATTCCACGATCCTTGCTACCTGGGCCGGGGAAATGGGGAGTATGAATCACCAAGGGCGGTTATTGCTTCATTAAAGGCCAAAACCATAGAAATGCCGCGTAACAAAAGCAAGGCACTTTGTTGTGGAGCCGGAGGAGCTCAGATGTTTAAAGAAGCAGAACCCGGAATTAAAGAAGTCAACACAGAGCGTACCGAAGAAGCGCTGTCCACAGGAGCAAGTATTGTTGCAACAGCCTGCCCCTTTTGCATGACCATGCTCACCGACGGTATAAAGTTCCGTGATAAACAGGAAGAAGTTAAAAACTATGATATTGCGGAACTGCTTGTAATGGCAATGGGTTTGTAGATTGATTATATTGTCAAAACATCTTGTGAAGCCAGTGGTAACCGTATTTCTTATCATTTTGTTGACGTCAACAAAATGATCCTCTATTTTAACTTCCCCCCCAGCACAGCCGTCTTTTTGAACTGTTTGACTTTTCCCGAAAGATTAAACACTTCAACGTGAATGATGTAGATTCCAATGGCTGCTTTTTCGCGCTTTTCGGTTGTGCCATCCCAATTAAAAACATTACCTGTTCCGGCTGGTTCGTTTCGGGCCAATAGCCTGACTTCACGTCCGTTGCTGTCGAAAATGCGGATGGTAACAGAATAACCCGGTTCAGAAAAATTGCACGAAATCGCCAGAATGTCATTAAATCCATCGCCATCGGGTGAAAAAATATCAGGAGTAATCAACACTTCATCACTGCCTTCGGGCGAAAGCATAAACTGTGAGTTTTGATAACCTGGCGTTGCAAAGCCAACATTTTGAGAGGCTGAATGCCAGTTGCCGTGATCCTGAGTGGGACGATTGAAATTTATCCGTTCAAGTGCTACTCCATCGGTGGTGTTGAGCAGCGAAAAATGCATTTCAGAGGTGTAAGCAAATTCGTCAATAATTTCTTCCCAGGGAGTGAGCAAAACAACCGTGCCGGAAGCAATCGAATATTCCGGTAATGATGGCATGGCTATAAAACCATTTGAATTTGTGGTAAAATATTCATTTTTTACCTTATTCGGATCTTTGGTCAGTACGAGATATTCTTCAGGAAACATCAATCGGCCTTCGGGAGCTGTTTCCTTAACTGAAGTGATTTCGCCTGTATTTTTATCGCGGGTTGCAAGCCATACATTTTTAAGGTCGAGCACTTTGTATGATCGGTTATAAATTTCTACAAACTCCGTTCCGGTTGCCCTTGGATCAGAAAGCACTTCATTAATAACCACGTCCATTGCTTCGGGAAGAGAAGGTATGGCAAACCGGGCTGTTAATTCCTGATCGGTTATATTGCCGGCACAATCACTGATTCCAACAGAAACTCTGAGGGTGTAAATAATCCCTTCGGCGAAAGCAGCACCGAAATTGAGGGTGGCCGAACGATAATCAGGAGGGTTTAAGGTTACTGTTGAAGGATTCCCAAAACCATTATCCACAAGGTATCTTGCCGGATCGGCAATGCTCAGACTGTCAATTGACTCATTAAAAAATACCCTGATGGTTTCTGGTCCCGAAATGCTTATTTTTTCAATGACAGGTTTTAAAGTATCTGTATTTGTTGTGTTTACAGAATTTAAACTTCCGGGTGTTCCGCCTGAAGGATGAATGGACGCCCTCCAGTTTTCAGCACCTGCACAAGGGTTGGCAGGGTCGATCATTTCGAGTGACCAGCCCCCGTTCTTCTTCACAGCATCACGGTACCAGGTGTCGCTATAAACCAGAGAATGTATGACAGATCCTTCGCTGTTGCGAAGCACCAGACTGGCTCCTGTATTTGAAAGGCTGATGCTTGAGAAGTCGGTTACTTCGCCATATTCTGTGAAAACAGGCAGTGCTTCACTGCTTGTTATAATGTGATACTCACCGGCTCCGATTACTTTTTTTGGGAGAATTTTGCGCGTGGTACCCAGGTTTAACACCCAGTTTTCGAGTTGAATGGGGAAATTGCTGCGATTGTATATTTCGAGATATTCGTAGTTAGGCAATGATACCGCAGGGTCGGGATCAGCCATGATTTCAGTAATCAGCACATCATAGGCCTGCACATTATAATAGGCAAACTCTTTTACAACCGGCGCCATGACATTGCCTGCAAGATCTTTTATATTGTTGACATTCAGGTTGTAAAGCTGACCTTGCAGAAAAGCATCTGCAAAAAGCAGGTGAATCACCGATTTTTGAGTAACATCTCTACCGGCAGCCAATGGAGTTCCAAGCCCGTTGTTGCCTGAATAATTGTTGACATTTGCGGCTGTGACCTCATCCACTGATTCGCTGAAAATCAGATCCAGATTATTTTCACCGGTAACTTCGACTGAAAGCAACTCAGGAGGAAAATTATCAATAATGGGAGAGCCCGCATAAATATCGTCAAAATAAAAGCGGGTTGCATTGCTTGACGTGTATTTGCAACTTACCCCGAAATGCGAAAAGTTGTACCACTGGGTATCTTCGCCGGTGGCCTGAAACTGAAAGTCTTCACCTCCGGTGGGATCCGCAGAAATGTTCCAGATGCCTTCTTCGGTTCGTGTGACTCTGATACGAATGGAAAATGCCGTTGCGATAAGTCCGTCACTGCCCCGGCAGATAAAATTATTGACTGTTCCGCTTTGTCTGTATAGCTCAATGGCATCGGCTGATCCGCCTTCACCAAGCTTAAGGTAAAAACCATTCAGAGGTTCGTTGAGGTTGGGATTGTCAGAAACAAGGTAAATTTTTGCAAGATTGTTGTCGCTGGGACTGAAGTTCAGCCTCGCCCAAATCCGCCATTCCAAAAGGCCATCTGCATTGAAAGGTGTTACCAGATTTGAAATTGCTTCTCCCGTTGAATTTAACTGCAACTGACGACCTATGTTAACAGTAAACTGATCTGTATTGCCTGTCCATTCAGGATTTTGAGTAAAATCACCATCTGAAAAATCTTCAGAAAGCTGGGCGATAGAAAGTAGTGGAAAAACAATAAATATCAGTAAAGCGGTTCTCATAGTACAGATTTTTTCAAGTGATAAAGGTATGGATTTTCTTTTTAGTTGAGCGTTGGAAAGTATTGACGGAATGTTTGCCGTTATAAAAAGTTAAGGGACTGTCCGGATTTGACAGGTAGTGGAGATTAGAGAGACATTGAAACCGGGGGACAAGGATATGGACTAAGGGAAGTATAATCAACAGTTAAAACCAGTTTTTCCTCTGCGCAAATTCAATGGCATCAGCTACAATCTGATCATGATCGAATGCCAGTTCAGGCAATTGTGCAATATTAAACCACAGTGCTTCGGCTGCATCATCACCACCTTTTACTTCAAATAAATTGTTGCGCAGAAAACCAGCATAAGCAATGGCGATGGTTCTATGGCGCGGGTCGCGGTTAATAGCGCCGTAAGTGTGAAACTGAAAAAGCTCAACATTATTAAGGCCTGTTTCTTCTTCAAGTTCACGAATAGCAGCATCTTCAGGGGTTTCCTGCATATCGATAAATCCACCCGGACAAGCCCACATGCCTTGAAATGGATGATGCCCCCGTTGAATCAACAGAACTTCAATGTTTTCACTGACTTTTCGGAACACCACAGCATCAACAGTTACAGCTGGCCGGGGATAAGCATATGTGTACATACTTTTTTGTGCTAAATTAAGGTTTTTTCAAGTGGGTTGATTCTGCATTTTTCCTGACCTTTTGCGATCAAATTATATACTCTGTTCCCTAAAAAATCAAAGCCCGCAATAAACGGGCTCCGGATTTTCACACACACTGAAAAAATCTCATATCCGGCACAAAGCAGGATATGCTTTTTAATCCGGTTCGATTTGTGGGAATCTGAACCGGATTATATCTTAAATGTCTTTAGTACATGATAAATTTCAGAATCAGCCTGAATTGTTTTTCAGAGAATTCGGTACCAATCAGCACGATGCGTTTTATCTGATCAATAACATATTCAAGTAAACCAGGATGAGTAGCATTGCTCTCAAACACCAGAACCCGGCCAGATTTATCGGTGGAAATATCCACATTTACAATGCCTTCGAGGTAATTCTTACGGGCAAATTCAGGATAAGAAATTGTTCTGCTTATTTCATCCCTGAAGCCGGAATATTCATCGGCCGCAAACATCGAACGACATCCGCTGAGCCCAACTACCATTACAACCGGAATATAAGCTTTCATAAAAAATGATATTTTTTGAGTGCGACATTACCAATTTCATGCCAAAAATCGTAACACACAGAAATGCAGGATTATAGACATATTTAAGATTGTTGTTCTGTTCGCTTTTATAACGTAACTGTCCATTTGCGAACGAACACAATACTATGACGGCAGCTTCACGCAGAAGTTACCTCATCACTGGAAAAAGAGTGGAAAGTTTTTGAATTTATTCTTCCGGAAATTCAACCTCTGCATTTTCAGGCTCATCACCTGAATTTCCGGCAACAGAAATCACAATCTCGCCTTTTGGAGGATGATTGGTATAATGTGCAGCGAGTTCGGCAAGTGTTCCACGGCGGTTTTCCTCGAAGAGCTTCGATAATTCGCGCGAAACGCAGGCCTTTCGTTCCGGGTTGATTGCCGATGAAAGTTGTACGAGCGTTTTTACCAGCCTGAAAGGAGATTCATAAAGTACAAAGGTATAAGGCAGGGATGCCAGATAATTAATTCGCGTTTGCCTTCCTTTTTTATGGGGAAGAAAACCTTCAAAATGAAAACGGTCGCATGGAAGTCCTGAATTTACCAGTGCAGGCACAAAAGCGGTAGCTCCGGGGAGTGTCTCAACTTCTATGCCTGCTGCAACGCAGGTTCTGACCAACAAAAATCCCGGATCAGAAATACCTGGTGTGCCGGCATCTGTAACCAGAGCAACTGATTCCCCAGATTCAATCCTTGCTGCAATCTCTTCAGCAGTGCGGTGCTCGTTGTGCATGTGATGTGAACGGAGGTGGTTGCTGATGCCATAATGTTTCAGCAATGTTCCGGTTTTTCGGGTGTCTTCTGCAAGAATAAGGTTAACTTCTTTCAAAATTCTTACAGCCCTGAAGGTAATATCTTCAAGATTGCCGATTGGTGTGGGAACAAGGTATAATTTCGACATGAATATCAGTAAGTTAGAACGAAATCTCTGAGCAGGCGAAAAATGTCCTCGTATTCGGTAAACGGAACTCTGTGCGACTGATCGTAAATGCTATGGTATTCCCGGTGTTCATTTCCCAGACTGTAAATGAAAATGGAAGGGACTCCTTTTTGGTAAAACGGACAATGATCGCTGTTGCAGCTTTCGCCACGTTTTACTACTTTCGAAATGTAATTGTTGTCTGAGTTAATTTTTACAAGTTTTTCAAACACCTCCTCATAAACGGTTCCGTTGACAACTGTAATGCCTTCGCTGCCTGTTCCAACCATATCGAGGTTTATTAAAAAGCGAATGCTGGCCAACGGAAACCAAGGGTTTTCAACAAAATATTCTGAACCTTTCAATCCCATTTCTTCGGCTGCCAAAGCAATAAATGCAATGCTGTATGGCGACTGGTTTGCGGTATCAGAAAAGTGGCGGGCAAGGTCGAGCATCATGGCAACTCCACTGGCATTGTCGTTGGCGCCCGGAAAATATGTTTCTCTTCCCATTCTTCCCAGGTGATCGTAATGGGCGGTAAATACCATAAATGTATCCGGAGAAACTGCACCAGGAATATATCCGGTTATATTTCTGACCGAATGGTTGGTGAGGTATTCGGCATCTATGCTGAGGGCAATATTTTTGGGCTTTCGCGGAAGGGCATCTTCCAGAATCTCAATTACCGGGAATTTCTTCTGGTTTTCACCAGGCCACACACTCCACACAAGTTTATTTTTGCTGTTGATCAGCATGAAACCTCCTGCCCCCAAAAAATTATAGGTGAGAAGTGAATCAGCCAGATTTGCAGCCTCACCTTCAAGAGCTGACCGGTCAAAAGCCAGCATGGTGGTTTTCAGATCTTTTCCGGCAAGTTTCCGGATTTTTTTTTCGTTTTTGAAAAAATCTTCATCGGTGAACAACAAGTCAAAAACCTGATTTACCGAAGGAGAAGAGGCTGAAACAATAAATTCAGATCCGGCTTCCATTCTGATGCCATCGATATTGACCATCATTGATCCGGGGAATGTGTTTACATTCAGGCCGAAAGTCTGCGAATAGCTATCCGTAAAAGGTTTTATTCCGTTACTGGCCATTTCGCGCACCAGAAATTCCGCCGCCTGATGCGCCCCGTAATTAACATAACCACGACCGTGCAAACCGGGAGCTGAGAGGCTATCCATCAGAAAACGCGCATAATCAATGTTTTGTGCTGATGTACGGCTGCTTATGGTTAGAACAATAACTGATATTATTATTCCGGACCACGATTTCAGGGTAGAATGAAAATGTTTTTTTTGCATCAGAAAACCAATGATTTAACTCTGAAGATACCTTCGATCAACATACTCCTTAAATTTGAGAAATGCCTTGTTTTCTGAATCCCAGTTATTGCGGTGCTGATAGTCGGTAAACAGTTGATTTGCTGCATTGGCACTGCTGCAGTTATTCAGCAAAGCTATGGCTTCGTTGTACAACTCACCGGAACCTTCGAATAACTCGTTTATAAACTGAAACTTTTCGTTGATGCCGATGGCTGCTTTGATGTCGCGGAGCGGGGTGAGTTTTATTTTGTCGGCAAGGGTATGGTCTGATTTAGCTGAAACCATCCTGTCGTTGATAGATAATGTGTCGGTTTTGTGTTTGTCAGCCAGACTGCCATTCCCGAAAAGTTCAGGCTGAGATTGAACTGGCTTTGTATATGACGGCGTTGGTGGAGTATAAACAGGTTCAGGAGCCGGCTTATGAATAAACACAGGTTCGGGATCCGGTTCAGGTGTTGGGGTCGGCTCAGGTATTGGAGCTGGTTCAGGCACGGTTGGAGGTATTTGCTGTGGCTCAGGCATTCTTTCCGGTTCCGGAATGGTGCGTGGCTCAGGAATAGGTTCCAGCTCTGGTAATATTTGTGGCTCATGTATTGTTTCCGGTTCAACCGAAAAAGTTACTTCAGGCTGCGGCGCCGGCGCTATTTCCTGATGGAACTGATGCATTGGTGAAATTCCTGCTACCTGTCCCGGAATGTGCGGCGGTGAAGGAGGTGTAAATTCCGGAACCACTGCCGGTTTGTATGGTTGGGCTGCAGGTGCAGGTGCTGTATAGTTATGAGACACATTTCTTACTTCTGCTTCCGGAGCAACTTCTTCCTTTTTTAATAGGTTGGTTTTGAGATAAATATCTCTGATCAGTTGAAGCAGGATATCTACATCAATCAGGTGAACCTCTCCTGAAGATGAAATATTTTCAAATCTGTTGTTCAGTTCTGTCAGTTTTGCACCGACCTCTTTTAATAATTCCTGATGAGCCATGTTGATAAAATTCTGAAATGTAAGCTTGAATAACGCAGAATCATGGTATTTTTGTACATTATGTACCATTGATCTGACAAAGTCAGAAATCTGACAAACATCAGATTTTTGAGAGGTTAAAGGTAAAGTAAAAATCACAAACCAAGGCAATGTTTTTAGAAAGTGCAATTAACCCAACACACCGCAGAGGCTGGATAGAAATTATCTGTGGCTCAATGTTTTCGGGCAAAACAGAAGAATTAATACGCCGGTTGACACGTGCACGCATTGCCCGGCAACGCGTTGAAATATTCAAACCAGCCATTGATACGCGCTATGATGAAAACAATGTGGTTTCGCACAACGAAAACGCAATTACTTCAACACCTGTGCAGGCTTCAGCGCAGATTCTCCTTTATGCCAACAATGTGGATGTAGTTGGCATTGATGAAGCACAATTTTTTGATGATGAACTTATTTCAGTATGTAATAAACTGGCAAATAGTGGAGTAAGAGTAATTGTTGCCGGGCTTGATATGGATTTTACAGGCAAACCATTCGGCCCGATTCCATCCTTGCTGGCCACCGCTGAATATGTTACAAAGGTTCATGCCATCTGTATGCAATGTGGCAATCTTGCTCATTATTCACACCGCAAAACTGCCGACGAAAAACAAGTGATGCTGGGCGAAACCGATAGCTATGAGCCCTTGTGCAGGGATTGTTATACGAAAGTGAGAGCGAAGCAACAATAAAGTTATTTGCAGAAAATTTATTTTCCCTGCCTGCTTGCAACAAATGGACAGGCTTGATTCTGAAACTTATTGAACTATTGACATCGGGTAAAACAAATTTTTACCTTTGCCGTGACATGATTCTAATATTCCCTTTATGAAACTTTTTACTTCCAGGCACATTGCTTTGCTGGCAATTGCGTTTTCCTCGCTAACCATAACAGCTCAGGATTTTGGCAAATACCCGCCGCAACGCTTAACCCATCATATGTCACCAGAGGAATCGCAAAGCCGCCACCTTATCGGACGGGGTTTTGTTGAAACCGATCCTCCGGAAGGTGCAATCTTCAGCCTGGGAGAGTTTGAAAGGGCAAAAGGGGTTTTGATCAGGTATCCTTTCGGAATACCGCTTACTCTAATCCGTGAAATGGCCCGCGATGCTGAAGTAACTACGCTGGTTACTGGTTTAGCTCAGGAAAATACGGTCAGAAATACCTATTCAGGTGCTGGTGTTAACCTTGATAATTGCAACTTTATTTACGCACCAACCGACAGCTACTGGACCCGCGATTATGGCCCATGGTACATTGCTTTTGGTGATAATCAGATAGGTATAGTTGATTTTCCCTACAACCGGCCCCGGCCCAACGATAATGATGTTCCGGTAAAAGTAGCTACTGCACTCGGTCTCCCATGGTTTGGAATGAATGTTATTCAAACCGGCGGAAACTATATGTCTGACAGTTATGGAATGGCGGCTTCCACCATGATTGCTTATACCGAAAATCCATCGCTTACCCCGGCTCAGGTAGATCAGCGTATGCAGAATTATTTGGGTGTCAACGATTATCATGTTGTAGAAGATCCCAACAATACTTATATAGATCATATTGATTGCTGGGGCAAATATCTGGCAACCAATAAAATATTGATCCGGTCAGTCCCAACATCACATCCTCAGTATAATGCCATTGAGGCTACTGCAGCATATTTTGCTTCGCTTACCACTCCTTGGGGCGTACCTTATGAAGTTTATCGTGTAAATACACCTCAAAATCAGCCTTATACCAATTCATATATCTTAAACGACAAGGTTTTTGTACCGATAATGAATTCTCAGCACGACGAAGCTGCACTGGAAGTTTATCGCCAGGCCATGCCGGGGTATAAGATTATAGGCGTTATCGGCCAGGCTTCAACCCCATGGGAGTCAACAGATGCGCTGCATTGCCGCACACATGAAATGGCTGATCCGGAAATGCTGAGAATCAGACATATTCCATTGCTGGGGAATATTACACCAGCTTCTGACTATTATTTTACCTCAAACATTGCGGCATTCAGCGGCGAAGAAGTAATTGCAGATTCAGCACTTCTTTATTACAGGGTAAATCCTAACCCATATACACCGTTTCAGGCGGTAAATATGACAAATTCAATGGGAAATAACTGGCTGGCAAACATTCCCTCACCGGAATATGGAAGCACAATTCAATATTATATTCATGCAGCCGATGCCTCCGGAAGAAGCGAAAACCACCCTTTCATCGGCAGCCCCGACCCACATGAGTTTTATGTTGGGGAGCAGCTTTTTGCTGATGCCGCTTTAGATCTGATGTCGCTTTCTGTTACCACCATGAAAAATGAGGTTGAGCATAATCCGCTTCAACTCAGCAATAACGGTGAACTCAGCCTTAATTATTATGTCACTGTCTCAACTTCTCAGCCCGATACAATAGATCAATCACTTTCAAACAGTCCGGCTGCTGGTGCTTATAATTCAAATACTTTAACTGAAAATGGCTGGACCACGCTAAATATTTCTGATCAGGGAAACCTGAGTGAACTTATCGTCAGCTACAACTGGACAACCGATAATTATCCTTTGGAAGGCTCATTCTGGGTTGAAACACCCTCAGGAATGCAGTTTATGCTGGCAGGCGGACAAACAACCGGCAACTATACCATAAATAATACATCCGTCTCCGGGCAGGAACTTCAGGGAATCTGGAAATTCTGGATTGAAGATTCCTATGGCGATGGCGGACATCAGGCGAAAAACATATCCTTAAAATTTGTGAGGGCAATTCCAACCGGCGATTGGCTAAGTGTAAATCCTGCCGAAGGAAGTATTGCCCCTGACTTGTCAGGCGAACTTATTGTAACTTTCGATGCTACCGGAATGGAATTAGGCGCGTATAACGGCAGCATTACCATACTTTCAAACGATCCCGATCAGCCTGAACTGGTAGTGCCGGTGAGCATGACAGTAACCATTAATACAAACCTGAACAGTCCGGGCATTCTTTCCTGCAATACAGTTCTATACCCTAATCCTGTTGCTGATCAGTTGCATTTAAAATCGAACTGCCATAAGGAAAGCGGTATCGAAATGCGGATTTCCGATATGTTTGGCCGGAGTGTTCATTCGGTTGATAACCAGAGAGTATTCGGGGCAGAAGGAGAAATGCTTCTGGATGTTTCGCACCTCACCTCAGGAGTTTATCTGTTGACTATCAAAGGAAATAATATTATGGAGTCTTACAGGTTTATCAAGAAATAAACTTAGGATTGGAGTAAAAAAAAGCCGGAAGATTAACTACTTCCGGCTTTTTTGTATTTAATTTGTTCAGCCTATTCACAGCACAATCAACTTTTTCATTGTGCTCTTTTTCCCATTTGAGGTGTCGGAAAGTTGAACAAAATACATTCCTGACTTTAAATCAGAACAGTCAATTATAGAATGATTCTCATTTTTTGACATATGCTTTATAATCAGCGCTCCTTGCGCATCGAATAGTGATAATTCCATGTTGCCCTGACTGCTTGTACCTGAATAACTGAAAATCACTCTTTCAACTGCGGGGTTTGGGTAAATCTCAAGATTCACATACTCATTATAATTTTCATCTGTATTCACGATGTCTGTTACATTTATTCTTACAGGCCTGCTGAAAAGTGTTAATCCGGTTGCTAAAGAATTCGTTATTTCGCAATGGTATATTCCTGAATCAGAATATGTTAAATTCTGGAACTCAAGATAAAAATCTGTTGCTCCCATCAAGGGTTCCCCATTTTTTAACCATTGGTATTGATTAAACGCACCATCTGTTATAATTTCAAGGCGAAATGCTGTATTTATCAGAACAGTGGTATCGATTTTTTCGCCAATGCTATCCTGATGATAGTATCCAAATCCATTAATCGAAACAAGTGGCTCAATATCCCCGAATGTTAGCGAATTATAGCCCAGAAAAAGTGTTCCTACTTCCTGAAGGTTGAGAAGTGATAGAGGAAGCGATTCAATTTTGTTTGAATAACCATTGATATAACTAAGTTTCGTGCAATTCCCGATTTCATAAGGTATAACGGTAAATTCATTTTCAAAGAACTGGAAGTTTTCAAGATTGATCAGATTTCCTATTTCCGGAGGAATTATGGTTAGATTCGCGGCAGCAAAATTTAATACCTTTAACTCTGTTAGGTTAAAAATTGATAAAGGTAATTCAGTCATTTCGTTTCCTCCCAATACCAATTCGGTTAGCTGTGTCAGGTTTCCTATCGTTTCCGGGATAACGGGAATATTATTGGCATTTAACCATAATTTTATAAGATTGGTGCAATTGCCGATGCTGGCAGGGAGATTCGAAATATTATTAAGCCCAAAGTCTATTGAAATCAGTGATGTCATATTGCCAAGCGTTTCAGGCAGACTTTGCAAATCTGCATCATAACCTATTAAGTGCTTTAAATTTATAAGATTACCGATTTCGGTGGGCAAATACCGGATTTGGGTAAATGAAAAGTCAAATAATTCAAGGTCTGTCAAACTGCCAATACATGGAGGTAATGTGTCAATTAATGATGTAAAAAAGCCCAAAGTATCCAGGGAGGTTAGATTGCCGAATGACTCTGGAATACTGAGGATTGTGCTTGCAGAAAGATCAAGAAATGAAAGACTGTCCAGATCTCCTATTTCGGCCGGAATATTTCCTGAAAGATTATTGAATCCCACGGCTAATCTGACAACCCGATTGCTTCTGATGGTTACACCTTCCCATTCACCAACAGGGTAATTGTTATTCAGCCAACCTTGACGATTATACCAGTTGGTTCCATTGGTATTATTGAATATTGCAACAAGCGCCAGAGAATCCTGTTCGAGAACCTGTGTTTTGCCTGTTATTACTGAAAAAAGAGCAATTAAGACTACGACTATGTTTTTCATGGTGTAAATTTAAATCTGTTTATTATTCTATATCCAACTTTTAGGCAATTTGGGAATATTGATTTAACAAAAATCATTGAAATGAAATCGAGTCTGAACGTAAGCGGAGAACCGGACAAAAAGCTTGTTCCGCTTAGTTTGCTGGAGATCCCACTAAAGGTAATCTTATAATTTTTAGGGATCACAAATATAAAATAGTTTTGGTTTGTCAAGCCAAAGACTGTCCCAAAACTTAAATATCCGAATTGGAATTTATGGCCACAACATCCCTGAATCCCATTGTTTTTGCCCTTGAGCTGCTGTCCATCAAAAATTTTGTCGAAAAAAGATTAAATTTAAAGTATAAAATACTTGACATCAGGTAAAATATAATTATCTTTGTGTCGATTATTGCTGACACTTAAACTTTAATCTTATGGACCTCAAAGAAAGAAGAATACTGGTTTCGCTGCTATGTACCCTGATCATTTTCGGATGGTATTCGCTGCATGTTTACCACAACTACTTTGCTGTAAACCCTGAATTGCTCAACGATTTCAGCTTCTGGGGCAAAGCATTTTTGCTGCTGATTCCGATATCGGTGGTAGCGCAGATTATTATTCACATAATTTTTGCCATCATCACAAAAATCACCACCAGCGAAGACCTGCCCTCAAAAACAGATGAAATGGACAGGCTGATTGAGCTGAAAACCATGCGCGTGGCCCATTGGATTTTTATCAGTGGCTTTGTCGCTGCTATGTCAGTGCTGGCACTTGGCATGCAACCCTACGTGTTTTTTCTGATACTCACCTTTTCGGGATTCGGTGCTTCGGTAATTTCGGAAATTCTAAGCATTATTTATTACAGAAGGGGAGTTTAAGATGGCCAATATTAAAATAACCAACAACATTCGGAAGAATCGGTTTTTTGCTGATGAAATGACACAGCAGCAGCTGGCCGATCTTACAGGAGTCACCCGGCAAACCATTGTAGCCATAGAAAACGGAAAGTATTTTCCTACGCTGGAACTGGCCTTCAAGATTTCGAAAGTATTCAAAACTTCGCTTGAAGAAGTATTCAGCTATGAAGATGGCAGTGAACAAAAGTTGAACGAACCCAAAGAAACTTAAAAAATGAAAGCTGTTGTTTGTAAAAAGTCTGGTGGGCCTGATGTACTTGAATTTACTGAGGTTCAGAAGCCTTATCCGCAGTCAGGAGAAATTCTGATAAAGGTCAGCGCATCGTCGGTTACACGTGGTGATGTGCATCTACGTAGAATGTCGCGGTTGATTCTTGTTCCCATCGGATTAATTTTTGGCTTTAAACCCATGAAAATAACCGGTGTTGAATTTGCAGGAACAGTAGAAGAAATTGGTTCGGAAGTTACCCGATTCCGTAAAGGTGACCGGGTTTTCGGCACAGCCACCGGCCTTGTTTTTGGTGGAAATGCTGAATATCTGTGCATTCCTGAAAAACACAAATTGGGTGTGATTGCACACATTCCCGACAATGTAACTTTCGAAGATGCTGCTGTAACACCGGTTGGTGCCATGACCGCTCATTTCATTCTGAATAAAGTGAAAATCACCCGGGGAATGAATGTGCTGGTCTATGGAGCATCCGGATCGGTGGGTTCATTTGCTGTGCAACTTGCCAAAAATTATGGTGCAAATGTTACCGGAGTCTGCAGCAAGGCAAATTTACAAATGGTGAAGGATATGGGAGCATCCAATGTATTAGACTATGCTGCTGATGATTTTTGTACAAAACCCGGTCCGGAGTATGATGTAATATTTGATGCCGTTGGAAAAATTTCACGAAGCAGATGTGTGCGAATGCTCAAAAGCACAGGCCGGTTTCTATCTGTTAAATATCCGACCAAAGAAAAATCGGAGACCTTAGAATACATTGCAGAACTTATGGGTGATGGCAGGTTAAAGCCATTTATTGATCAGGAATTTACGCTTGATCAGATAAAAGAGGCTCATGCTTATGTTGAAAAAGGGCATAAGCGGGGAAATGTGCTGGTGAGAAATTGCCAGAGTTAAACGTATTTCAGTTATGATCAAGGGTAACCGTATATTCGCCTTTTTGAAGGATATCCACGATAAACCTGCACTTCAGGTTGGTTTGACCGACCGTCAGTGTGTAACTGATTTCGCATTGCAGTGGCAATGAAAACTGAGAGATCATGAATTTTCTGCCTAACTGAGTTACCTGGCCCGAAGATTTCTCAATTTTCAGGTCGCGTGGTAAAAAATCGCTGAATGCCCTTTGAATTGAAAAAACAATTTTGCTGTCGCGGACATCTTCTATTGCAATCTCTTCTACCTTGAAAACCGGAATTCCTGTGGACTGGCTGACCCGGTAAGTAACATCCGGATCTGTAGCACCGGCATACACATCATTTTTCCAGTAACCTGAAAGTGTGTGTTTCTTGCCGTTTTGGATGTATTTAAAACTTCCTTTGCCGCTTTTTTGGCCATTTTCCCAGTATCCCTTAAATTCATCGCCGTTTCGGAAGGTATATTTGCCTTTCCCGTGCGGAAGCCCGTTAAGAAAAGAACCGGTATAAGTATCTTCACCCACCGATTTGCCTTTGCCATTGGCCAGCCCGTCTTTGCATGGGCCGGTGTATTTCCCTGCGATTTCACTAGTGAGCACACTGCATGAGTCGCTTTGCGCGGAAATGCTTTGCAACAATGCAAGGCAGAAGATCAGTAAGATGAGATTTCTCAAAAGAAGATAGTTTTGAGTGTTGTGGTCAGTTCGCTTGTTATAAAAAACTCAAAATCCACAGAGAGTTCCCTAGAATAAAAATCCCAGATTGATGTACATTCCCTTTGTTCCATCACGTTTGTCGCCGGCAATCCCGTAATCAACGGCAACAATAAAGTTCTGATTCATGGCTATACGAAGTCCGGCTCCATAGGAGATATGTAGTCCCTGATCAGCCTGTTCAAACAGCATAGAAACTTCTTCGGCAGGAACAGCGGAGAGGTCCATAGGTATGGTTTTGGTAATCATCCCCATGTCGGTGAAACCGTTGAGCGAAAGATAGAAATTCTGGTTCCATTTGTGAAACTTCAGGAATTTATACCTCAGTTCAAAATTTCCATAACCAAAAGCATCGCCCACAATCCGATTTCTCAGAATGCCTCTCAAAGATCTTGCACCACCTAATCCATCGTTTTTAGTCGATTTTGTGAAGGTGTTCACCATATAGGGTTGCATATAAAACGGAGCTTTCCCGTCGATGGTTCCTTGCCAGCCAAGCCGGTAAGCAAAGGTCAGCACATCTTTTTTAAGGGTAAGGTATTGCCTGTGAGTTAGCGATAGTTTTGTGTAAGCTGTTTCGTTGTTGCCCAAAAAACGTGGCGCAGTCATGATTACAACCTCCGACCATATTCCACGATTTGCATTTGCTTCATTATCGCGGGTATCGAAAACCAAACCTGTTTTCAGGAAATTATGTGTACCGCCATCAGCTTCTTCTAAAGGAATCATTCCCCACTGTACATATTTGTCGTACAATCCATCAACATCGGGAAGTATATCTTCCTCATCGGCACCTTTGTTGAGTTTATCTATATCAACCGATGCGATTTGGGAATTAAAATATCCATAACCAAGCACTGCTCTTAGTGGAAGATCTCCCAGTTTTTTCTGGAAATCGATGGTAATTCTGGCAAGTTTCCGTTCATGACGATAAAAAACTCTTGTAAGATATTCTTCATCATCCTTGTCGGCAAATCCCGGATTGTAAAAGGATTCATTTCCATTAAATCCATAAAAATCCAGTGCCTTTTCAGTAAGGAAACTAAAATCGGCAGTAACCCTTATTTCGTGTGGAAGCAGGTATTTGGAATCAAAGAAAAGCTGATTGATGCCACTGCCTTTTGTGGTACGCGACCATTCGGCATAGAGTGACCAGCGATAATCGGGATAAACCGAGCCATCGCCATACTGAAAAAGGTTAAAAAGCAATCCGTATTGAAATCCAATGTCAGAGTCAAAAGCAACCGCGGGCAAAGCCCCGAAGTTAAGACCTGTTTTAACTTTTTCTTTTGGCTTGAGAGCAGTTGTGTCTGATTGTCCGTAAGAAACAGACGCAAAAGTGATAGCCAGCAACAGACCAAATACCAATGGACTGTTTGATAAAATTGTGGACTTTTTCATCGGCAGGTTTTTTCCGGCGAAAGATAGTAAAACTGTTCAGATTTATCTTCGTTGTCCGGAAAATTTATCTAATGGAAATCAACCTCTTTTTATTCCTTAAGATGGGAGTCGAAATGCTTTATTATCAAATGGTTAGACAACAGGCTTAATCCTAATCTCACTATAAATTCTGAAGTAAATGTTTTTGTCGATCAGTTTTGGTATTCAGATACCTGCATATTTTACCACAATCAATCTTGTATGTTGACCTTTTTTTCTGCAAAGCGGACAATCTTTGTGAGGCTCAGTAAAATCGACCACACATTCGGGGCAGCGGTAGCGTGTAAAATTTTGCAGATAAGAAGGTTGGGAGAGCTTATAAATCACAAATCCCATCAAAGGAGTAAAGAAAAGACTTATAAAAAAAACTTTTAACCTGCCAATCTTTCTTCGGTTGGCGAATGCTGAAATTATTAAAACCAATATCAGATATACCAATATGGAAGGCAAGAACCAGGAATAATACATGATTTGAGTTTAAGAAGTAGCAGTAGTTGGTAGTCTCAGAGCATGCAAAGATAAAAATATGACTATATAATTCATGAATATTCAGGTGTTTTGATATTATTTACACTCATTCTTAAGATTTATTTTCGGTTTTATGCTCACGATAATTTTTATAATTTAGCAGCCAAGAAAAACAGCCTTGAAAAAAGCAATACGCAACAATCCCATTAAAAAGGGCGACCCAAAAGTAATCCGCGGATGGGTCATGTACGACTGGGCAAACTCGGTCTATCAGCTGACCATAGCTTCTGCAATCTTCCCCATATATTATAATCAGGTAACCAAAAGCGGCCCTGATGATTATATGGTCAGTTTTTTCGGACTGGATGTAATCAACACGGTATTGTATTCGTGGGCAATAGCAGCGGCTTATCTTGTAGTGGCAATCTTTTCGCCGATGTTATCCTCTATTGCTGACTACACAGGTCGAAGGAAATCATTCATGCAGTTTTTTACGTGGCTTGGTGCGCTTTCGTGCGGAGCACTTTTCTTTTTCGACAGCTCAAATATTGAACTGGGGATTATTGCTTTTGCGCTGGGTACTTTAGGCTATGGCGGTAGTATAGTTTTTTACAATTCCTTTCTGCCGGTAATCTGTCCTGCTGAAGATCAGGATAAAGTGAGCGCGCGCGGATATTCTCTCGGGTATCTGGGAGGTGTTGTATTGCTGCTGTTTAATCTGCTGATGATTATGAAACCGGATTTATTCGGAATTACTGATCCGTTTCTTCCTGCCCGTATTTCATTCCTCACGGTTTTTATATGGTGGATAGGATTTTCGCAGATTACTTTTCGCCGCCTGCCCCGTTACACCTTCCGGAAAAGGAGGAAAGACAAAGAAACCAATATATTTTTTGAAGGATACCGTGAGCTTGATAAGGTTTTTAAACAGGTTAGAAATTCGAAAAAGCTTAGTCATTTTTTGATCGGGTTCTTCTTTGTAATGATGGGTTTGCTCACTACCATGTTTATGGCTGCAACTTATGGCGAAAAAGAGCTTGGGCTTAAAGAAGATATTCTGATTCCGACAATATTGGTCATTCAACTGGTTGGAATGCTTGGCGCATGGATGTTTTCACGGCTTTCGGCACGATTCGGAAACCTACAGGCTTTGCTGCTCTCTGTAATAATGTGGATATTTATAATTGTCGGAGCCTATTTTATCAGCAACTCCATACAGTTTGTAATGGCAGCAATGTTTATTGGAATAGTAATGGGTGGCACACAGGCGCTGGCAAGGTCAACCTACAGCAAAATGCTGCCCGAATCAACCACCGATCATACCAGTTACTTCAGCTTTTATGATGTGATGGAAAAACTGGCTACAGTAGCCGGAACTTTCAGCTTCGGAATTATTGAAGCCATAACCGGTAGTATGAGGTTTTCTGTACTTACCATCGCAGTCTTTTTTATTTTAGGTGCTATTTTCCTGCTCCTAACGCTGAGGATAGAGCTGAAAAACAGATCATTCAAAGTGGTTTAAATTTTTATCTGGTCTGATGCGATGCAATAAATAGTAACCTTCTGGGGTTATAACCTGTGACTTATAACAATGAAAGGTTGAACAACAAACCAACTACAGGTACACTGCTTAAGGTTCTCGACTGGGCCTACGATAAGGCTCTGGCAGGTTTGCCAGGATTAAATTCTGCTGTTGAATTAAGTGAGTCGTATCTGAAGCAGGAGGGAACACTTCGCCATAAAGCAAATGCACTGATCCGCTGGCAGAACGTTAAATCAGGATCAAGTGGGTTTATAACCGGTCTTGGCGGATTTATGACTTTACCAGTTGCCATTCCGGCAAATCTTGCAAGTGTGTTGTTCATTCAAATCCGCATGATAGCCGCCATTGCACATATGGGTGGATATGACCTGCGCGATGACAGGGTAAAATCGCTGGTTTTTGCCTGTCTGGCAGGAAATGTAGCCAAAGATATACTTCAGGAAATCGGAATCAGTGCAGGAACAAGAATTACTGCCCAGCTTATCGCGCGAATATCTGAACAAACCATAATTGCGATAAATCAAAAAGTCGGATTTCAATTGCTCTCAAAAACCGGAGGAAAGGGTGTCGTAAATCTTGGAAAAGCTGTGCCTCTGGTTGGTGGAGTTATCGGGGGCTCATTTGATACAGTGATGACCAATCTGATCGGCAATATTGCCCGTGATGTGTTTATCGGGAAAAACAACCCGGCAGAATCCTGAATTGCTGCGTTGGTGTTTAATTTTATTTTTAATCCTTTCGCAAAATTATTTCCTTACAAACTTGAAATTGAATTTTAACCTGATACATTTGCATCACTTTTTAACACTCTTATACCCAACCTTTAACTCCCTTTTTTATGAAAAGAGTTCTCTTGCCAATGCTTGCCTTGGTGATAGTTTCAATCACCGGTTGCAAAAACCAAAAACCAACTATGGACACCAATAATCCATTCTTTACGGAGTACACTACTCCATTTCAGGTGCCACCTTTCGACAAAATCGACACCTCACACTACCTGCCTGCATTTATCGAAGGCATCAGTCAGCACAATCAGGAAATAGCTGCAATTGTCGAAAACACTGCAACCCCTGATTTTGAAAACACCATTCTTGCATTTGACAAATCGGGAAAACTACTGAACAGGGTAAGCTATGTTTTTTATAACCTGAACTCAGCGCATACCAGTGATCAGATGCAGGAAATTGCACGCAAAATTTCGCCGCTGATGTCGAAACATCAGGATGATATTTCGATGAATCCGAAACTTTTTGAGCGCATCAAAGCCGTTTATGAAAACCGCCTGAATGCTGGTCTTGATGATCAGCAAATCAGGGTGGTTGAAAAATATTATAAGGATTTTGAACGCGATGGAGCCAATCTTCCGGCAGAACAACAGGATGTGCTTCGCAAGTTAAATGAAGAACTTGCCATGCTGCAGGTAAAATTTGGTGAAAATCAATTGGCCGAAATCAATAAAAATTTCAAGCTGGTTGTTGAAAATGAAGCTGATCTGGCTGGTTTGCCCGAAAGTGTAATTTCTGCCGCTGCTGAAGCTGCAAATACCACCGGTGATAACGGCAAATGGGTATTCACCCTGGCCAAACCCAGTCTGATTCCATTCCTTCAATATGCCCAAAACCGGGAACTTCGCGAAAAACTTTACCGTGGCTATTTTATGCGCGGCAACAACGACAATGCAAATGACAACAAGCAGATTGTAAAAGATATGGTAAGGCTGAGGGCTGAAAAGGCAAGTCTGCTTGGCTTTGACAATTATGCAGCTTATGTTATTGATGAGAATATGGCGAAAACGCCGGAGAACGTAGATAAATTCTTAAGCGAACTTTTTAATTCAGCATTACCTGTTACCAAGAGCGACCTTGCCGAAATGCAGAAAATCGCCGATGCAGAAGGTGGAAATTTTAAACTTCAGTCGTGGGATTGGTGGTTTTATGCCGAAAAGCTCAGGAAACAAAAATATGATCTTGATGAAAATGAGATCAGACCTTATCTGAAACTTGAAAATGTACGTGACGGAATGTTTACAGTTGCTCAGAAACTTTATGGAATCACATTTGAGAAATTAACCAATCTTCCTGTTTATCAGAAAGATGTTGAGACATTTGAAGTAAAGGAAGCCGATGGATCTCACCTTGGCATTTTATATATGGATTATTTTCCACGTCCTGAAAAAGGAGGTGGAGCATGGTGTACCGGTTTTCAGTCGGCTGGCTGGGAAAGTGGCAAAAAAGTTGACCCTATCGTATCAATCGTCTGCAATTTTACTCCTCCTTCAGGCAATGCACCTGCTTTGCTGAGCTGGGATGAAACCACTACTTTATTCCATGAGTTCGGCCATGCATTGCACGGACTTTTCACCGACGGCAAATATACGCGCACTGCCGGTAATGTACCTCAGGATTATGTTGAGCTTCCTTCACAAATTATGGAAAACTGGGCAGGAGAGCCCGAAGTGCTGCGCATGTATGCCAGACATTATGAAACCGGTGAGGTAATTCCTGATGTACTGATTGAAAAACTTACCAACAGCAGTCATTTTAACCAAGGCTTCACAACGGTTGAATACATTGCTGCTTCAATTCTTGATCTTGATTATCATGAATTAAAAGCCCCTGCTCAGGTTGATGATCTGGTTGCTTTTGAAAAAGAAGCGATGGACAAAATCGGACTTATTCCCGAAATTCTGCCACGTTACCGCACTACCTATTTTTCACATATTTTTGATGGTGGTTATGCTGCCGGATATTATGTTTACCTGTGGGCTGCTGTTCTGGATAGCGATGCTTTCGATTATTTCAAACAATCAGGTGATATTTTTAATCCTGAACTGGCCGCTGCTTTCCGTAAACATTGCCTTGCTGAAAACGGCAACGATGAAGGAATGGTTCAGTACAAAAAATTCAGGGGTCAGGAACCTTCATTGAGCCCATTATTGAAGAAGCGGGGATTGAATTAACAGTACAGTTGACTTTGCAAAAAAAAGGCTGTCTTAAAAGCAGGGAGTTTTACAATTCCCTGTTTTTAAGACAGCTTTATTTCTGGTTCTCAGCTTTTCAATTGAGTTTATGAGTTATGTAATATCTCCTCAGCCCTTAAAATAGCAACGGTGATATCGGCACAAACATTTTCTTTGCCAACCTGATTGGTAATTCCGTTTTTATCCAATGCATCAAGAACCGATTTTACCGGGCCCGACAAAATAACCTTAATACCATTGGACTGCGTTTTTTGTATAAAACTCTTAAGGTTACTTAGGCCGGTAGAGTCGATAAACGGGACCCTGTAAAGACGTATTATCCTGATTTTCGGCTTGGAAGTAACCTGTTTTTCAGCTTCTTCAAATTTGTTGGCAACACCGAAAAAGAATGGTCCGTTTACTTCAAATACTTCAACTTTTTCAGGAAGTACAAGTTTCAACCCTCCTTCGGCTTCACTTGAATTTTCATCTTCAACAGCCATATTCAGCACCTCAACGCCTGAGGTATCAATAACCCGTTTCAGAAAGAGAAGCACAGCCAGTAACAATCCGAACTGAATGGCTACAGTAAGGTCGATGATTACAGTCAGTAAAAAGGTAGTCAATAGAACTGCAATTTCACTTTTGCTGTTGCGGAACAGTCCTTTGAAAGAACGCCATTCGCTCATATTGTAAGAAACAACCACCAGAATACCTGCCAGGCAACTCATGGGAATCAGCTTTGCCAGTTTCCCGAAAAACAGCATTATAAGAAGCAGAACAACTGCATGAATAAGACCGGCAACCGGCGTTTTTCCTCCGTTACGGATATTGGTCATTGTTCTTGCGATGGCTCCTGTAGCGGGGATTCCTCCAAATATGGGAGTAATTATATTTGCGATACCCTGACCAATAAGCTCGGTATTTGACCGATGCCGGGTGCCCGTAGCGCCATCAGCAACCATAGCCGATAACAGTGATTCAATGGCACCAAGTATTGCAATGGTAAAGGCAGGTGCAAGCAAAAGTCTGAATGTTTCCCAACTTATTCCGGGTATATAGGGAGCTGGAATTGTTGCCTTTATCTCCCCGAAACGAGACCCGATTGTTTCAACAGGCAAGGAAAAAGAGGTTACAGCAATTGTACTTACAACAAGAGCTATGAGGGTTCCCGGGATTTTTTTATTGACTTTTGGCCACAAGAATGAAATCAGAACAGTAAACACCCCAATTGCCAGCGCGTATAAATTAATGTCAGTAAAATGTTTGAAATAGAAAGCCCATTTTTCTATAAAATCAGCTGGAATACTTTCAGCAACTTCAAGACCAAAAAAATCTTTGATCTGAGATGAGAAAATGACAAGTGCAATGCCGGAGGTAAACCCAACCACTATGGGATATGGCATAAATTTAATAATCGTTCCGAGTTTGAGCAGGCCCATCCCAACCAGCATAAAACCTGCCATCATGGTGGCTATGAGTAAACCCTCAACGCCATGATTTTCAACAATTCCGTAAATGATAACAATAAAAGCACCGGTTGGACCACCAATCTGCACTCTGCTTCCTCCGAGTGCTGAAATCAGAAAACCTCCGATTATCGCGGTAATCAGACCCCGTTCAGGACTCACCCCGGAAGCAATTCCAAATGCAATGGCCAGGGGAAGCGCAACTACTCCCACAATAACGCCGGCTATCAGATCAGAAACAAATGTTTTCAGATTGTAAGCTTTGAGCGTGGTAATCAGCTTGGGATGATATGTTTCTTTTACGTAAGCAATAAGAGTGTTCAACATAACCGAGGCAACTTTAATAAACTGCAAAATTATAAAACCCCTGAATTTATAGGGATTTATCTCATATTTAATTTCTATCAGAAGTTGGATATTTTCAAAAAAGATCTTTAATCTGAAGCATTGCTCCCGAGTATCAAACCATTATATGAATAATGAAATCAATAAATAGTGCTTTTGGGCTGTATTATTTTCAAAGATTGGTTCATTATGTTGAAGATTTTGCTAAATTTAACCCCAAATCATCCGAAAATTCCTAAACTATGGGTTCTGATAAAAAGGGAAGCAATATTTCGAGTAGTGAGCCTGGCGGATTTTCGGGGAAAATAAACCAAACGTCCAGGCAATACAAACCCCCACAAACAGCAGTGAATATTAATAATTCAGACTCAGTTCCACGTTTTGCAGATGTAACAGAAAGTCATGCTGAAACAGAATTTATATTCAGACTAAGTCGCGAGGGTGTTTTCCTGAGCAATATTGAAGGGTTAAAAGAATTGTTTAATCTTGATCAGAATTTCCCCGGAAAAAGCAATCGTGAAATTTTTGATCAGGAGCTGGCCGGTTTTATCGATAAATCCATTGCCCTGACATTGGATTCGGGCAACATGAAAGCTATCCAATTTTCAATGAATTTACCGGAAAAAGGCGAATGTCGGTTTGAAGCCAGACTTATTCCTGTTGCTTACGATGAGGTGATTGCTGTTGTAAGGGAAATAGTCAGACAAAAGCCAACTTTGCCCGATAGCTCAACAAACTGCGGTTATGCCAAAGCCATAATGGATTCTTCAAGCGATGGTGTAGTTCTGATCAATAAGTCCGGAGAAATTCTTGATCTGAATTTATCAATGGCAGTTTTTCTCGAAAAAAACCGGGAAGAATTGCTTGGCATGCAATTTTTTAATCTTTTTCCGGATGCAGCAGCTGAAATTAGGGATCAGTTCATCGAAAAAGTATTTACCCGTCAGATTCCCTTTTCCGACGAAGTCAAATACAGGAATCGTTGGATAACTTATGATGTAAAACCATTATTTTCTGAGCAAAACGGGGTTGATGGTGCGGTTATCTGCGGCAGAGACATTACCGAAGAAAAGCATGTAGTTCATGGCCTGCATGAAGCACTTGACGCCAATAAAGCATATAAGGAATTTTTAGAGCAATTGATTAATATAATTCCGGATGTGATTGGCATTCAGGATTGTGAGCACAGGATAATAAGATATAATGAAGCAGGCTATCGGCTTCTGAATATGACCCACGAAGATGTTGCCGGCAAGAAGTGCTTCCATCTGATGAACAGGGATTTAGAATGTGTTGAATGTGCAACCAGTCAAAGCTATGTGACTAAAATGCCTGCATCACTTGAACGGTTTTTCCCTGAAAAGGGAGTATGGCTCGACGTAAGATCATATCCATTTCTGGATGAGCATGGCGAGATTAAATACATAATTGAGCATCTGCGCGATATAACAAAGCTCAAGGAAATTCAGATAGAACTGCACAAAAGTGAAGAACGTTTCCGCGAGTTGTTCAACTCATCGGCAGGAGGCATTCTGCTGGGATCAGAAAAGGGTATCATCATTGAAGCAAACAAAACATTTTGCGAAATGACCGGATATTCCAGGGAGCAACTTGTGGGAAGACATATCAGCGAAAGCCTGTTTACCTTGGAGAGCCTTAAAACCAGCCCTTTTAGGTTTGATTTACTCAAACAGGGCGAAACAGTTATTTCGCATCGCGATCTGCTTGCAGCTGATGGTAAGATTTTCCCGATTGAAATGCGAACCCGTATCATGCCTGACGGAACGTACCAATCCATTTATCATGATATTTCAGACCGTAAACGTGCCGAAGATGAAATAAGCAGACAGAATGAAGAGCTGAGAAATGCAAATGCTGAGAAAGACCGCTTCTTCTCCATAATTGCCCATGACCTGAGAAGCCCTTTTACTGCAATTCTCGGGCTTACTGAAATGATTGGCGATGAATTTGATACCATGAGCCCGTCAGAGATTAAAGATATTCTCAATGAATTGCGAAAATCAGCAGGAAATCTCTATAAGCTGCTTGATAATCTGTTGGAGTGGTCAATGGTTCAGCGAAATAAAAAGCCATTTAATCCTTCTGAAATTATTCTTTCAGATTTGGTGGAATATGTGCTTCAAGCCCTGATGGATAGCGCCAAAGCCAAATCAATTACGGTTTATGTTGATGTTGAATCTGATATCAGAGTTAAAGCCGACAGAAATATGCTTGAAACCACTTTACGCAACCTCTTCTCAAATGCCGTGAAGTTTACTCATACTTCAGGACAGATACTTGTACAAGCAGAACAAACCGATAACAGTCAGGTAACAATTCGTGTTAAAGACAGTGGAATGGGAATACCACCAGAGATGCTCACAAATTTATTTTCTGTTTCTGCCAGGAATAACAGAAGGGGAACCTCGGGGGAGCCAAGCACGGGCCTTGGATTATTGCTATGCAAAGAATTTGTTGAGAAAAACGGAGGAGAAATATCTGCTGACAGCATTGACGGTAACGGAAGTACCTTTAGCTTTACGGTTCCATCATTATAAACACAAAGGACTTATTATCAGGTTTATGAAAATAAAAAAACCATCTATTTCTCAGGTTTCAGTTTCCTTTGATGCATTTTCAGGGTTCAGTGAGTTGGTATGTATAACAGATGCTTCCGGCAAGATTCTATATGCCAACCCTGCGCTTGAGAAAAGAGCGCAACCCGAATCCGTTATTCCAGGCAATCCGGGCTTGTGGGATACTGTTCCTCTTGCTGATTTTGATAATGACTCTGCACCTCAGGAGTTTAACAAAGTTTATTCTCCACTGCTGAAAGGATGGTTTGATTTGCGTGTTTACTTATCGAAAGGAGTAAAAAATAGGTTTTCGTATATCTGGATTGCACGGGATTCTGATTCCGATAAACAAAAGTTAATTGCCGATCCGAAGAAGAAAAACAGAAAAGCTGTAAACGATCTTTATCATACACTCTTCGAAACATCTCCATCCGGAATACTTCTGATGGACGAAAAGGGCAACATCATTGATGTTAACCAGGCCATGTGTTCCTCTACGGGATACATTACTTCAGAACTTATAGGGAAGCATGTAAGCATATTAGCTCTGCCTGAGAACTTCAACCATATTGCTCCGCACATCAAACAGGTACTTTCAGGCAAGATCCTTAAACACGAAGTTACGAGCCGTAGAAAAGATGGATCTTTTTACTATTCTCTGCTGGTTGAATCCGCAGTGATCATGCCTGATGGAAAATTGGCTGTTCTATCAGTTTCCAACGACATCTCAGAACGAAAAAAAGCAGAAATAGCGCTCCGCGACAGCGAAGTATGGTTCAAGGCTATAGCTAATTACACAGCCAACTGGGAATCAATGTTCAGCCCGGAAGGACGCATTGTATGGACCAATCCGGCTGCCGAAAGGTTTACAGGCTATTCGCCCGATGAAATAGTGGCAATGCCTGATTTTATTGAAGTACTTGTTGCCCGACCCGACAGAGTCAAAGCCAAAGAAGTACTGATGTTCGCATTAAAAGAAAGTGAAGGGCAGGAGCACTTTTTTCGCTGTATAAGAAGAGATGGAACTTTCTTCTGGCTTTCAATTGCATGGACACATATCAAAGATGAAAATGGCAACCTTATAGGAATCCGCACCAGCGGTCAGGATGTTACCCTCAGGCTTGAAGCAGCTCAGGCATTGAAGAACAGCGAAAACATATACAGGCAAATGGTAGAAAATGCTCCGTTTGGAATGCATTTCTTTGAAATGGACTCTCATGAGCAGCTGATCTTTACACATGCCAATCCGGTTGCAGATTCAATTCTTCAGATCGATCACTCCCTGCTCTCCGGAAAAAAAATTGAAGAGGCTTTTCCCTCTTTGAAAGGCACCGATGCACCAAAAAAATACCTGGAATCTTCACGTGATAACAAAACCTGGATAACGGAAAAATTATTATTGAATTCTGCTGATAATGCAATGGCGTTTGAGGTAAAAGCATTTCAGACAGTACCGGGGAAAATGGTGGCAATTTTTGCCGATATTACCAAAAGGATACATGCTGAAGAGCAATTGAGAGAGAGCCGTCAGCTTTTTGAAACATTAGCGAGGATGGCTCCTGTAGGGATTTTCCGTACAAACGAAAAAGGAGACACAACCTTTGTTAACCCCAAATGGTCGGCATTGTGCGGACTTTCCTATTCTGAGGCTCTGCAAAACAAGTATGTTACTGCAATACATCCTGACGACAGAGAGGAACGCATAAAAGAATGGAAATATTCGGTAAAGCATAAAATACCGGTTATCTCAGAGTATAGATTTGTCAGACCCGACGGCTCCATTATCTGGGTGCAGGGGCAAGCAATCCCTGAAATGGCAGATGGTCAGGTAAGGGGCTACATTGGCACCATTACCGACATTACTGAACTGATTGAAACACAGAATGATTTAAGGGCAGCCAAGGAAAAAGCAGAAGCCAGCAACAGCTTGAAAACTACCTTCATGAAAAACCTTTCCCATGAAGTAAGAACACCACTGAATGGGATTTTCGGATTTGCTCAATTGCTGGGATCCGGCGATTATACGCCCCAGGAAAATCAGGAATTTGTGGGATTTCTTGAACTAAGCATTACCCGAATGACAAAAACAATCGACAATACAATGGAATTGTCGTTGCTGATGACGGGTAATATGCATAAAAACGATGCATTGTTTAACATTGGAAGCCTTATGCAGGAAATTTACCGCACATACAAGCCTGCTGCTGAAAAGAAAAATCTGGAATTTTTGTTAAAAGCGCCTTCAACCCAGGCTTTAATGGTTATTTCAGACAGAATGATGGTGAAACGGATTGTTGAGGAAATTACTGACAACGCAGTGAAGTTTACGGATACCGGAAAAGTAAGCATTGATTATCGGATAGAAGACAATTTGCTCAAGATAGTAATACGTGATACCGGACAAGGAATTACTCAAGATTATCTTCCTCATATTTTTGAGCCTTTTATGCAGGAAAATGTTTTCTCAGCAAGAGCCAACAACAGCACAGGTCTGGGGCTTTCAATTGTGCAAGGTCTTACTTCGTTGCTTGGAGGAACTATAAAAGCCGAATCAAAACTTGGGAAAGGAACCAGCATCTCTCTCATGTTGCCAGTTAGACTGAACTCAGTTTTACCGGCATTTCAATCTCATAACACTAGTAATTCAATTGAAAATGAAAAAGCACCTGTCATTCTCATTGTTGAAGATGAACAGATCAATATGCTTTTTGTAAAACGATTGCTCGGGAAGTTTAATTGCAAACTCATTGAAGCCAGCAGTGGAAAAGAAGCCATTGCTGAAGTAAAGAAAAATCCCGGAATCGATATCATTCTTATGGATATTCGTATGCCTGGAATGGATGGATATCAAGCCATTGAGATTATCCGTGATATTAATCCCACAGCAAAAATTGCAGCAGTTACGGCCTATGGTGGTGCCAGCGATCGCGAAGCCTGTCTTGATGCCGGCTGTATCGATTATCTGGCAAAACCTTTTCACAGCAAAGATTTGTTTACAATGCTAAGAAGAGTCATTCAATGGCCTCCGGAAGAGAAATAACTTCAGATTGTTTTATCTGATTGAGATTTTAGCTGTAGCAAACATCTGATTTTGGTGAACTTTTAATAGATAAAGCCCGGATGGAAGCATTGAAGTGCCAATTTCAACCCGGCTTAGTCCGCCTTTTTCTGCCGTTTCATATACCAATCGGCCGTCAGTATTATAAATCCGTATTGTTAAATCTTTTCCTTGCTCAAATGAAGAAAGATCAGCGAATACTGTATTGGTTGATGGATTAGGATATACCATTACCGGAACTTTCTCACTTATATAAATGTTAAAAGGATTGGTTATATAAAATTCCTGTAACTTTTCTACAGGTGGATTGTCAAATCTCTGATCCTTGATTCAACAGTAGAAACACATAAATCATATTATTATGAAAAAAACAATTTCTGTTTTATTGCTTTTAATGATGGCACTTGCAATCAAAACGCAAACCCATGCACAGGAAGTTTCCTTTAAACCAAAATTAGACAGCCTTTTAAACTTACTCGGAGAGAATGATAAGTTTATGGGATCTGTTTCAATTATGGAAAATGGGATTATAACCTATTCCAAAGCAACCGGTTACGCCGATATAGAATCAAAAACATTTGCAACCTCATCAACCATTTACAGGGTTGGCTCTGTCAGTAAAATGTTTACTTCTGCTATGATTTATCAATTGGCAGAAGAGAAAAAAATCTCATTTGACGCAAAATTATCATCCTTTTTCCCTGATCTTCCGAATGCAGAGAACATCACAATATTGGATATGTTGCTGCATCGCAGCGGGCTGTGGAGTGTGACCGATGACAGCCTTTATCTGGAATGGTGTGTAAATTACAAATCCAGAGATGAGATTGTTTCCATGATCAGCAGTCATCCGGTTTTGTTTCAGCCGGGCGAAAAATCGGAATACAGCAATTCCAATTATATTCTGCTTGGTTTCATTCTCGAAGACATTACAGGCAAAGATTACGCAACCAACCTCAACGAGCGGATTGCAAAAAAAGCGAAACTGGAATCCACATATTATGGCGGTGAAATAAAGATCGGCAAAGGCGAAAGTAACTCTTACATTTGGTCAGCTGAAGGCTGGAAAAAAGAGAATGAAACAGATATGAGTATCCCTCATGGAGCAGGAGCAGTAGTTTCAACTTCGGAGGATCTGGTGAAGTTTGGGAATGCATTGTTCAATAATGAAATTATCAGCAAAATTTCGTTGGAAAATATGATCAAAACGGAAGGAACATATGGGAAAGGGATTTTTCCTATGCCGTTTTATGAGCTGAAAGGATTCGGACATACAGGCGGTATTGATGGATTCAGGTCGGTTCTGATCTGTTTCCCGGAGAAAAGATTATGTCTGGCGGTTACATCAAATGGATTAAACTACGGTCAGAATGATATCCTGATAGGAATACTCAGTATTTACCTTGGGCGGGAATACGAACTTCCTGATTTTTCTGTTGCCACAGTTTCGGCAGATATCCTGAAAAGTTATGAAGGCATCTATTCCAGCGAAGGCTTTCCGCTTAAGCTTACTATAAAAGTAGATGGTAACACCCTCACAGCCCAAGGCACCGGGCAAAGTGCTTTTCCGCTTGATCCTGTAAGTGAAACTGAGTTTCGCTTTGATGCCGGCGGAATCCGGATTTCGTTTCCTGAAGCAGGAAAACTAAATATAAAACAAGGCGGTCTGGATTTATTAATGACCCGGGAATAGAGATTTCGGGTTTGTCCCGGACTCCGTTTCGGGATTACTTGGGTTGAAAATTGATCGTTTAGTCCTTTCACTCCTCTACCGATGACAGATTGTTCGTCTGATCCTTCGACTCCGCTCAGGAGGACATCGTATAGGCCAGATAACGTGTGTATTAAAGAGAATCAATGCTGACCTAACACGAATGTCACACTGAGCGAAGTCGAAGTGCTTAAACGCTTGATTTAACTGTCATCTCCGCATTTTGCTCATTTTATTTTGAGTTTCAACTCAGGAATTGTAATTTTTAACGAGAACTCTTTTGGTTTACACGATATATTCATTTACTTTTATCAATGCAAATCACTTCAGCTATCTGATTAAAATACAGATGGTTCATTTTCAAAAACTGAAAAATTCCAGCCATGTCAACATTTAAGTATCAAAAGCCATTTCCAATTCAAAAGGACACCACCCCTTATAAACTGCTTACCCGCGACTTTGTAAGTATTGTTGAAACAGACGGCCGTAAAATTCTGAAAGTTGCCCCCGAAGGTTTGGAATTACTTGCAAAAGAAGCCATTACCGATGTGTCGTTTTACCTTAGACCAGGTCATCTGCAAAAACTGGCCGACATACTTGCCGATCCTGAAGCAACCGACAACGATCGCTTTGTTGCCCACACCATGCTTATGAATCAGGTAGTTGCAGCTGAGGGTGAATTGCCCACTTGTCAGGATACCGGCACAGCCATTATTATGGCCACTAAGGGCGAGGATGTTTATACCGGTGTTAATGATGCTGAATATTTGTCAAAAGGAATCTTCGAAACCTACCGCGACCGCAACCTGCGTTATTCTATGGTAGTGCCTTTTACAATGATGGAAGAGAAAAACACAGGTACCAACCTCCCTGCTCAGATTGATATTTATTCCGGACAAGGCACCAAATATGAGTTTTTGTTTATTACCAAAGGTGGCGGATCAGCCAATAAAACTTATTTATATCAGCAAACCAAATCACTGCTGACAGATGAAGGATTAACCAGATTTGTAAAGGAAAAGATCATGGACCTTGGCACTTCGGCATGTCCGCCTTACCACCTGGCATTGGTTATTGGCGGCACTTCCGCGGAAGCTACACTGGCTACGGTAAAAAAAGCTTCAGCAGGTTATTACGATCATCTTCCTACTGAAGGCAATGAGGGCGGACAGGCTTTTCGCGATCTGGAATGGGAAGCCCGGATTCAGAAAATATGTGAAGAAACCGGCATAGGCGCTCAATTTGGCGGAAAATATTTTGTGCATGATGTCAGAGTTATCCGCTTGCCTCGTCATGCGGCTTCGTGCCCGGTAGGATTGGGGGTGAGTTGCAGCGCCGATCGAAACATCAAAGCAAAAATTACCGAAGATGGTATTTTTCTTGAAGAACTTGAAAAGAATCCGGCAAAATATGTTCCGGCATCGGCACCAGCCATGCGCCCGGCGGTTGAGATTGACCTTGACCGTCCTCTGGAAGAGGTGCTCGCCGAACTTGCAAAACATCCGGTGAAAACCCGCCTCAGCCTCAATGGCACCTTGGTGGTTGCCCGCGACATTGCCCACGCAAGGATCAAACAAATGATTGATGAAGGGAAACCCATGCCGGATTATTTTAAAAATCACCCGGTTTATTATGCCGGCCCTGCAAAAACACCAAAAGGAATGGCATCCGGCAGCTTTGGCCCGACCACTGCAGGCCGTATGGATGTGTATGTTGATCAGTTCCAGTCAATGGGAGGCTCACTGATTATGCTTGCCAAAGGAAACCGCAGTAAAATGGTAACCGAAGCCTGTAAAAAGCACAAAGGATTTTACCTGGGGTCAATCGGCGGCCCGGCAGCTATACTGGCCAAATACAGCATAAAATCGGTGGAAGTCATTGATTTTGAAGAACTGGGAATGGAAGCCGTTCGTAAAATCAGGGTTGAAAATTTCCCTGCTTTTATTATAGTTGATGATAAAGGAAATGATTTCTTCGAAGGGAAGTAGATAAAAAACAATAATCCGAAAATCGCAAACTTCTATCTGACCTCACTGCCGTTCTTCATTGCAGGCGACCCCTGACAGGGTTACGTGCCCTTTAAAAATGGGCAGCCAGACAGATGTACGCCAACCTCTTGTTAAGTAGTAAAACCCTGTCAGGGGTTTTCGGGCTCAACATTGGATTACACATGAGAGTTTGGATTTCTATCTCACCTCACTGCCATTCTTCATTGCAGGCGACCCCTGACAGGGTTACGTGACCTTTAAAATGGGCAGCCAGGCAGATGTACGCCAACCTTTTGTTAAGAGTAAAACCCTGTCAGGGGTTTTCGGGCTCAACATTGGATTACACATGAGAGTTTGGATTTCTATCTCACCTCACTTCCGTTCTTCATTGCTGAAGTTGGAGATACAAAACTGAGCCGTCCGTCATGATCTTCGGCCATAAGTATCATTCCCTGCGAATCGATGCCTTTAAGATTGCGGGGAGCGAGGTTAACCAATATGGTAACCTGCTGACCAATAATATTTTCCGGCTCATAATACTCGGCAATTCCTGAAACAACAGTGCGTTTGTCGATGCCGGTATCAATGGTGAGTTTCAGAAGCTTTTTTGTTTTTGCAACTTTTTCAGCAGCAATAATGGTTCCGATACGCAGATCTACTTTACCGAAATCATCAAACTCAATCACTGGTTTAGTGGGAGTCGCTGTTGCATTTTCAGCTTCGTTTGCTTTTTTTGTATCGAGCAGTTTCTGAACCTGAGCTTCAATGGCAGCATCCTCAATGCGCTCGAATAAAAGTTCGGGCAATCCAAGCTGGTGGCCATCGGCAAGTAATTCAGAACTGCCTGCTTTGTCCCATTTAGAAGTTTCCAGATTAAGCATACTGTTGAGTTTTGCTGCGCTGAAAGGCAGGAAAGGCTCACCCAGAATGGCCAGATTGGCACAAATCTGAAGACAGATATTCAGATTGGTTTGTACGCGTTCAGGGTTGGTTTTAAAAGTTTTCCATGGTTCGGTTTCGGTCAGATATTTATTGCCAAGACGGGCCAGGTTCATCAGTTCGTTCAATGCTTCCCGGAAACGGTAAAGTTCAATACTTTGGGCAATTTTCGCAGGGAAACCAGCTATTTCGTTTATCACCTGACGGTCATAATCATCCACCGGCCCCAGTGCAGGAACTTTGCCTTCGAAATATTTTTGAGTAAGTACAAGGGTGCGATTCACAAAATTCCCGAAAACCGCCAGCAATTCGCTGTTGTTGCGGGCCTGAAAATCGCGCCATGTAAAGTCATTGTCTTTGGTTTCGGGCGCATTGGCGGTCAGCACATAACGCAGCACATCCTGTTTGCCGGGAAATTCTTCCAGGTATTCATGCAACCACACCGCCCAGTTTCGTGAAGTGGAAATCTTATCGTTCTCCAGATTGAGAAATTCATTGGCCGGAACATTTTCCGGAAGGATAAACGAACCTTCCGCCTTAAGCATTCCCGGAAAAACAATGCAATGGAAAACAATATTGTCCTTACCGATAAAATGCACCAATTTCGAATCGGCGGATTTCCAGTAAGGTTCCCAGTCTTTTCCGGTTTGTTCGCCCCATTCACGGGTAGCTGAAATGTAGCCGATGGGTGCATCAAACCACACATAAAGTACCTTGCCTTCTGCTTCTTTCAGCGGAACATTTACGCCCCAGTCGAGGTCGCGGGTTACGGCACGTGGCTGCAGACCATGGTCGAGCCACGATTTGCATTGACCGTAAACATTGGTTTTCCAGTCTTCTTTATGGCTTTCAAGAATCCATTCGCGAAGCCATGGTTCGTATTTATCGAGAGGCAGAAACCAGTGTTTGGTTTCACGCATAACAGGCACACTACCGCTGAGGGCTGATTTCGGGTTAATCAGGTCGGTGGCATTCAGGGATGTGCCACAATTTTCGCACTGGTCGCCATAAGCTTTTTCAAATCCGCAATGCGGACAGGTTCCGGTAATATAGCGATCGGCCAGAAATGTCTGGTGCTCCTCATCATAATATTGGAGAGATGTTTTTTCAATAAACTCGCCCTTATCGTATAGGTTTGTAAAGAATTCAGAAGCGGTCTCATGGTGAATCGGGTTGGAAGTCCGTGAATAAATATCGAACGAAACACCAAAATCTTCAAATGATTTTTTAATAATGCCATGATATTTGTCAACCACCTGCTGCGGAGTAATGCCTTCTCTGCGGGCTTTTATGGTAATGGGAACTCCATGTTCATCGGAACCACCGATAAAAACCACATCCTCGCCTTTTGAGCGGAGATATCGAACATAAATATCGGCAGGCACATAAACTCCGGCAAGGTGACCAATGTGGATAGGGCCGTTTGCGTAAGGCAACGCGGAAGTTACGGTATAGCGTTTAAATGTTTTGGCGGCAGAATCTGACATTTGAATGGATTTTAGAAACAAGGTGCAAAGGTAATTTCTAATTTCTAATTTCTAATTTCTAATTTCTAACCATTTCTAATTTTAGTCCCGGATAGCTATCGGGATCGGATTTCTGAGTGACCTAACAAGTCTTCTTTCGTCTTGTTAGGTCTTCTTGTTAAATTTTCCAATTTCCGATCAATTTTGGATTACGGATTTCTGGGCGACCTAACAAGTCTTCTTTTTCGTCTTGTTAGGTCTTCTTGTTAAATTTTCCAATTTCCAATCAATTTCTGGGTGGCTTAACAAGTTTGGATATCGGATTTCGGAAGTTGGATATCGGATTTCGGAAGTCGGAGTGGCTTAACAAGTTTTCTTTCAACTTGTTAGGTCTTCTTTATTAAATTAAAGAACGAAAAGGCCAAAAAAAATGCGCACTCCAAATTGAAATGCGCATTTAATTACTACAAATTCTTCATACTGATTTTCTCAGTAATTCTCCTGTTTCATTTCAAAATGAGCCAGCGGATGTTCGCAAGCAGGGCAGTTTTTCAGTGCTTTTCTTCCTTTGTAATGATATCCGCAGTGGCGGCAAACCCAGATGATTTCTTCGTCCTTTTCAAAAACCTTGTTATTGTTCAGGTTTTCTAGCAGCTTAAGGTAACGTTTTTCGTGCTCAAGTTCAACACTGGCAACCAGTTTAAAAGTGTTTGAAACCCTTTTAAAGCCTTCTTCTTCAGCTATTCTTGCAAATTCAGGGTAGAGTAGTGTCCATTCTTCATTTTCACCTTCAGCCGATGCTTCAAGGTTTTCAGCGGTGGTTCCGACCATTCCGGCAGGATAAGATGCTGTAATCTCAAGCATTCCGCCTTCAAGATATTTGAAGAACATTTTCGAATGTGAGTCTTCCTGATTGGCTGTTTCTTCGAAAAAAGCAGCAATCTGCTCATAACCGTCTTCGCGTGCTTTTGCAGCAAATAAACGATAGCGCCTTGCAGCCTGTGATTCTCCTGCAAATGATTTCAGCAGGTTCTTTTCAGTTTGGGTTCCTTTGATTGATTTTTCCATATTTTTATTTGTTTGATTCCAATAGCGGTTGCAATCTTTAACAGCAGGATTCTTTTAAATTTTCCTTCCCGATCACTTGCTACAAAAATAGTGAAGTAAGATTAAAACTAAAGGGATCAGAAGCTTAGAATCATTCTAAATTTCATTAGGGGATATTCTCTGCAAAATCGTTTACCTTTGATCAATCAAATGTAAATTATGATCACTCCTGCATTTCTTAAGCCCGGCGACAAAGTGGGGATAATAGCAACAGCCCGGAAGGTTTCTCCCGAAGAGGTTGAGCCAGCCATCAAAACTATACAATCGTGGGGTTTAGAAGTTATTGAAGGTGCTGGTCTTTATCTTGCAGAAAACCAGTTTGCGGGCAATGATGATCAGCGTGCTGCCGATTTGCAGATGATGCTTGATGACCCGGAGATTAAAGCAATAATTTGTGCAAGAGGAGGTTATGGTACGGTTAGAATTATTGATCAGCTTGACTTTACGGCTTTTCAAAAACACCCGAAATGGATTGTTGGTTTCAGCGACATTACTGTGCTGCATTCTCATATAAACAAACATTTTGGCATTGAAACCCTGCATGCTGCCATGCCGCTGAATTTTCCCTGTGACGGTTCACCTTCCAGTTCGGTGGAAGCACTACGTAATGTGCTTTTTGGTGAAGTGGCAGATTACAATGTTGTTACAGGCAATTTATCGCGCACCGGCCACGCCAGGGGAGAAGTAGTGGGAGGCAACCTTTCCATACTTTATAGTTTAAGCGGAACTGATTCTGATATTGAAACCAGAGGCAAAATTCTGTTTATTGAAGACCTTGATGAATATCTTTACCACATCGACCGCATGATGATGAACCTGAAGCGCAGCGGAAAACTCGATGAGCTGGCAGGTCTGGTAATTGGTGGAATGAGTCAGATGAGAGATAATGCTGTTCCTTACGGGAAAAGTGCGGAAGAAATTATAGCCGATGCCGTAAAGAATTATAAGTATCCGGTATTATTTGGATTTCCTGCCGGACATATAAACGACAATATGCCGCTTATTTTGGGCCGGGAGGCTGTGCTTGATGTGGCAAAAGATAGTTCCGGTCTGATTTTTACAGAATCACAGAAAACAAACCAGAAAGGCAAAGTAGGTAATCTGGTGAAGCCTGTTCTATTTATTACTGCTTTTTTTGCGTTGATTTGGTTGCTGTATTTTTTGTTGCTGGGGAATCAGATTTAATGATCACTGATTATTGTATTTAAACAAAAGATAGATGTCTTTATTTAGATTACGTTCAAATAGCGGTTTTTCGAAAATATTACTTTGTTTTATGGTAACGATTTTTATAAATTTGTAACTTGAATGTAAATTTAATAAAAGATAATTCTTGATTCTTTTTTATTGATACAATAGAATTATTTTGGGTGTTGTAATTGGAAACAAAATTAGAATAATGTTTGACAGAGTACCCTGAGCTGATCATAACCAAGATATATTGTATTGAGTGGAGTTGAAGTAGCGTCTTAAATTGAAATCAGAACACGAACAAGATAATTTTTTAATATTTTTAAGTACTAAGGAATAATTCATGAGCTTCACCCCCAAATACTGCAATTATGAGTTTTTCTTCCAGAGTGGAAGATTTGAGCATAGCGGCGGAAGTGGGGGGGGTATCTCTCTGTATATCAGCATGTTATAGTTTGCAGACTATTCACTTGGGCTTTCATGCCAAAAGATCGCTTGTATTTTTTTATTGGTTATGTGAGAATGTTCCCTCCTTAAAATATAGATGGATTAGATGGAGGAATGTTTATGAATAGGGATACAATCTTTTTTTTACCTAAAAAATGTTATTAAATGAAGCCTTTTAAATCTTTTCTTACGATAATAATGGTGCTTTCGTGTTTTATACTGAATGGACAAACCCTGCATCAGGTGGGTACCTTGAGTTTACTTGAAAGCAATGGACAGTTCTACAGAATAACCGCTGACGATACTACTAAAGTATTTCCTGACAAAATTCTGCTAAAATTTAAAGACGGTGTTACGCCGGTAGCCAAAACCGGATTTGCAAATAACAATGGTTTAACTTTTATCAAATCCACACTCAATGGTGTTTGCCTTTATACGCTGAATCAGGGTTCAAACTTTATTGGAGTTACTCAAAGCCTTTCAACTTCAACTCTTCTGGAGTTTTTTGATTTAAACTACCTGTACAAAACTTTGTCAAATTTCATGCCTCCCAACAATGATATTGACTGGTTTAGTTGGAGTCCTTGGTGGGCTCAGGAAAATATCATGTGGCCTTACACTGAAACAGATGTTTATGGAGCCTGGAATATTACCAAAGGTAGCCCTTATATTATAGTTGCAAATCTTGACAATGGTATCTCTCTCACTCATCCTGATCTGGGTAATGGATCTGAAGGTTACTCAAATATTTGGATAAACTATAAAGAAATACCCGGTAATGGAATCGACGATGATGATAACGGGTATATTGATGATTATTATGGATGGAACTTCGGTACATTCGATAATTTGGGAAACAATGATGTAACCCATCCCAATCCTGATCTATATTCTCATGGCAGTATGACTGGCTCTATAATTGCAGCAAAGACTAACAATGGGCCAACAGATGGAATTTTGGGAGTATTTGGAATTGCCGGAGGTTGGGGTAAAAAGGGTGTGAGCCTTATGAATGTAAAAATATCTTCAATCAATGATGAAATTCAATCAGCAAACATACCTTTTGCAATAGAATATGCTTGTTCGAATGGTGCCAGAGTCGTAAATATGGCATGGGGTGAAACTATTAATATTCAAGCCATTGAAGATGAAATTCTTTATTGGTATAACGTACATGATGTTGTTTTTTTGGCAGCTGCAGGAAATGAAAATGACAGTAGAGTTATTTTTCCTGCAAGTTCCGAGTATGTAATTGCAGTTGGCGCAACCGAGAAATCTAATTATGGAGGCGAACACCGCTGGGAGTTTCCTACTGGTTCTGGTAAAATTGGATCAAACTGGGGGGATGGGCTTGAAATAATGGCTCCAGGAAGCCCTATATGCATTTCACCTATGGGTGTTGATGAATATTTTCTTCAAACAACAGATGATGCTTATAGTAGCACTTCAGCTGCAGTTTCTTTTGCCAGCGGAGTAGTAAGCCTTATGTTGTCAGCCAATCCGTGCCTAACACCTGATGAAATTCGTGATATTTTAAAGGAAACAGCAGATAAGATAACTGGAGGGGTTCTTATGTATCAATATGATTTATTCCCAGATAGACCTGGATTTAGTTACTATATGGGATACGGTAGAATCAATGCAGGACTCGCGCTTGCAAATGTGGCACCCGGTGCCCCAATTACTATATCTGGAGTTGTTTCACCATGGACAACAGACAGGAATATTTATCATAACATTACCATTGAGCCAAATGGTGTACTTGAAATTAATAATTGCGAAGTCTCTTTTGCTCCTGATGTAAAAATTATTGTACAACAAGGTGGGAGACTAATTGTTAACAATAGTGTATTGACCGGGCTTTGTGACGGAATCTGGCAAGGCATTGAAGTTTGGGGCAACAGTTCAGCTAATCAATGGCCGGATGAAAATGGTAAATACTCACAGGGTTATGTAGTTTTGGATAGTGCAACTATAGAAAACGCTGTAAACGCCCTTAACCTTTGGAAACCTGGTGACCATTACCAAACTGGAGGTATTGTTCATGCAACAGGCTCTACATTTAAAGATAATGTAAAGTCCGTCCATGCTCTACTTTACCGAAATTCTCATCCGATAAATGAAAAGGAGATGGAATATAATTCATCTTTTAGTGATTGCAACTTCGAGATTACAGCGGATTACAATGGTACACATACTTTCTACAAACACGTGGATTTAAACCAGGTGAATGGTATTAAATTTAAAGGTTGCGACTTTAGCCTTTCGCCAGATGCAAACAATTTATCAAACTATAACCAGGCAATAGCTGCTTATAATGCAGGTTTTAAAGTTGAAGCAAGGTGTACGGGCCTCACCACTCCTTGTAATGCATGGGATAAATCAACTTTTAATGGGTTCAGAGTTGGAGTTTATGCAGCGCATGGTACTTTGTCGACATATTCATACCTCATTAACCGGGCACTCTTTACCGGCAATTCTATTGGTGTTCTTTCCAATAATGTTGACAATGCTATTGTAATTAACTCCGATTTTTATTCGGCAAAGAACCAGTACAATTGGGAAGACTGCACCTACGGCATTTTTGTAGAATCTGGTGCAGGGTTCACCTTCGAAGAAAACAAATTCTTTAAACAGGCAGGTGCACCACTATCTAACTATATAGGTATAGGTGCATTTAATTGCGAAACGGTTTCCGACATTTACAAAAACGAGTTTACCGGCCTTACTGCGGGTAATTTAGCCTTCGGGAAAAATTATGAGGGAATTGACCCTTATAGAGGCCTTGAATACCTCTGCAACACAAACACCGGTAACTGGGCTGATTTTTATGTAAAGGGGAAAGAGGATGACTTTTTTAGTGGTATCCAATCCAAACAAGGCAGTACCCTTATGCCGGCACGCAACCAATTTTCGCCAACCGGCGCCACCTGGCATTTTTACAACGAAACCAAAAATCTCATTGGCTATTATTACTGTCAGAGCTGCCCCGGCCATTACCCTGCATATGTTGAGAATGTTACGAGAGAACCTGTATCTGTTTCCGGTAATTGTTTGTCACACTATGGAAGTGAAACTCCATCAACCAGTATCGTTTTAAGCACAGCTTCAAAATTAACTATGGAAACTGCTTTTGCTTTTGCTGATATGGATTTTAACAGTGTAAAGGTGCTTTATAATGACCTGAAAGATGGGGGGAGTACTGCCGGAACCATAAGCGATATTTCTCAGGCATTGCCTTCAGATATGATGGAATTACGCGCCAGGCTTCTGGGCGATTCACCACACCTAACTACCGAAGTGCTCAAATTGGTTGCAGATCGCACCGATGTATTTACCGAAGCCGCCATTTTCGACATTTTGGCAGCCAACCCCGACGAGTTGAAGAAAGAAGAATTGATGAAGTATCTTGAAGAAAAGGAAAACCCGCTTCCTGATTACATGATATCAATTTTAAAACAGGTTGCCGAAGGTACATCCTACCGCACCGTACTCGAAATGGAAATGGCCAAATACTCCCACGACCGTTCGCGTGCCGCAGGTGATATGATACGCAGTATTCTTAACGATGAAGAATTAGATGTTGCCCAGCTCAGGTTGTGGTTGACCAATCTTGGTGGTATAGAAGCCGAAAGGCAGATTATTGCTTCGTATGCACATGCCGGCGATTTTACACTTGCTTTGGCATTGGCCGAAACCCTGCCACAAACCTATCAGCTTGCGGGCGATGATTTAACCGGGCACAACCAATTTGTAAGTGTTCTGCAAATGCAGCAAAATCTTGTTACTTCAGGGCGAAACATTGACCAGCTCACCCAATCAGAACAGGATCAGTTGCGGATAATTGCCGAGGCCGATAATGCAGTTTCAGCCCCGATGGCAAAAGCCGTACTCGAATCGTTTTATGGTGCTGATTTTTCAAGATGCAAACCCATTGACGGTACTTCCTCATACAAAAGCCAGCCTGCAAACCCCAATCAATTGGCGGTGGCTTATGGTCTGAGTATTATAGTAAAACCCAATCCAGCCAAAGAGTGGGCCGCTTTTGATTACACCCTGCCCGAAGGCATTGAAACAGCAAGTCTCGAAATAGCTGATGCCAACGGTAAACACTTTGAAACCATTGCATTAAGAGGCAACCGTGGCCAGCAGTTGGTTGATATCCGTGCATGGATTGCAGGACAGTATATTTACACACTTAAAGTTGCCGGGTTTACACAATCGGGTAAACTTGTGGTAGTTAAGTAGTTTTTAATAACCTACCGGCAGGTATTATTAATACCTGCCGGGTTTTAAAATTTTTACCATGAAGAGGTTATTATTAATGATGCTTATCATCTTCCATAATTATTACCTTTTTTCTCAATCTGTAGTATTGGAATGGCAAGCATGTTTTGGTACTACAGTAAAGGAGGTTGCTTATGATGTTTGTTCAACCGGAGATGGATATATTATTGTTGCAGAAAGGGAAAGTAACACTTTAGGCTCTGACATTATCCTTATAAGAACTGACTTGTATGGAAATTTGGTTTGGCAAAAATTTATCGGAGGCACATCTTCTGATGTTCCATATCGCATATTCCCTGCAGGTAATGACTGTTACTATATTTCAGCAATTTCTGCTTCAGAAGATGGAGATATTTCAAATAATCCATATCCTGACGGTTATGTAAATTTTTGGCTTTTTATGATAAATGGTAGCGGTGACATTATCTGGGACAAAATGTATGGTGGAACATGTTTTGATCAAGGATGGACTGCATGCCACACTCACGATGGAGATATAGTAAGTTTGGGTTACACTTGTAGTGACGATGGCGATATCAGCAATTATTTTGGTAGTTGGGATACCTGGTTGCTTCGCACCGACAGTCTTGGTAATAAAGTATGGGATTTCACCATAGGTACCGAATTTCTTGATTTTCCCAATTCCATAACCCAAACCTCCGACCGGGGCTTTTTGGTGGCTTCGGGTTCCATGCCTACAACCGGTGGAAATATTACCTGCACACCATTTAACTACGAAAACTCAGATATAGTGCTGTTTAAAATAGATTCATCAGCCAATATTGAGTGGCAGAAATGTATTGGAGGAAGTGACAGCGAGGTGTTGGCTGATATATTGGAAATTGAGGATGGATATATGCTTGCAGCAAAGGTTTCTGCAGACGATGGCGATATGGCAGGCTCTGGTTATCATTATGGAACTTTACCACAAGGCCACCCATCCAGTGATGTATGGCTTGCAAAAATGGATTTTGAGGGCAATATAATATGGCACAAATGTTATGGTGGCACACACAACGAATGGCCCAATAGCATTTTCCCAACCCCAGATGGTGGCTATATTGTAATTGGAGAAACCTACTCCAACGATGGGGATGTTTCAGGCAAGCACAATGCACATGGTACCGGATCTGACATTTGGGTTTTTAAAATTAATGCCTCGGGTGTTTTGCTTTGGCAAAAATGTTTTGGTGGTTTGGGCTCAGAAAAACTATGGAATGGCGTTATAGACAATGGGGATGGTAGTTATGTGATAACAGCTACCTTGTTTGGTAATGCAAATAGCGGTGATGTTTCCTGCATGACAACCCCCATAGGTGGCTATGATATCTGGCTTATTCAATTACGCGATACAACAGTGGTAAGTTCAAATCATATACCCTTTGATGCTGGTATGATTAAAGTTTACCCCAACCCTGCCAACGATTACGTGGTTTTTGAATTTAAAAAACCATTACCTTCGGGTACAATAAGCATAAGCGATATTACCGGTAGGCAGATAGTTTCACTTCCGATTATCGGAGAAAAAACTGTTTGGCAACCAGCCGGGGTACCTTCAGGAGTTTACCTTTACCGAATTGAAGGCGCAACTGCGGTTGCTTCAGGCAAACTGGTGATTTTGAAAGAATAATTGCGATTTCAACAGCCTGAGCTGTAGAATAAATTTTTACACATTGAGCAAAAACCTTAAAAATAAATGAGTTATGAAAAATCTTTTAACATTGTTTTTCTGCATAATCAGTTTTGTAGCTTTTTCACAGAGTTTTATAAAATCGTATTCTTTTTTCGGAAACGCTGAAGCTGCCCGGGTAGATTTCGAAGAAACCGGTTATAGGATGATTGGCTCAGGCAGGGATATTAGTGGCGATTTTGTTTTTGTACTACACCTGGATTTTTTTGGTGACACCATTAAAACCAGAAAAATGTATTTTGATTTTCAATTTTTTCATGGACTCTACCCATGTCTGGAAATTACTGACCATGTTGGCAATCATTATATTGTTATTTCGCGCAGCTCTGATTCAGCCCTTGTTGTTAAGTATTCTTCCGAATGGCAGGAACTAAGGCGAAAAAGCATCCCAACCTTCGACACTTACCAGACTTACGCCATAACGCATACTGCCGACAATCATTTAGTGCTTGTATGTGGAAATGATTTATTGAAACTTGATACTGATTTTAACATTATCTGGCATAAACAGTATGGCGGAGAAACCAATGGAACGGAATCTAAATCAAAGCCATATTCTATATTAGAAGCGGAAAGCGGTGATTTGTTCGTTTATTCGCTAGACTACTTACTTGTTGCCCATTTCGAGTATCCGCCTCATTTTCCTTACCTGCGTATTTTCAGTACGGATGGTATTCTGCGCGACAGTATTATGACCGAACAGAGATATGAATGTTTGCCATACGAAGACAGGTTTATTTGCGTAGGTTCTTACCTGAATTTTTCAAATGTTCCGGTAACAGGCAATTATCTGATGCACCATGATCTCAATGGTGCGCAGGTTTTGGTGAAAAATCTGGCTTATGTTGACAGTAATTATTATGTGCACAGACCGGTTATAAATCATGAAAGCAATCTGATTTTCTTAGGGACTGGATACGCTGATTCTTATAAAAGTATTTATATGCACGCTGCTTCTATAGCAGGAGACAGCCTGTGGTCAAGACAGTTTTCGTTTTCTGATTTTTTCCGGAGCTGGGTTACTAATATCAAGGTTGCCCCTGATGGAGGTTATCTTTTTTCAACATATCATGAAGCTAATGACAATCAGGTTTTCCCCGGATTAATCAAAACCGATGCCATGGGCAATATCAGCGCAGTGGGGTTCGAAGAAAGTGAAATAAACCAGAAAGTCAGGGTTTATCCAAACCCGGCCGCCGAATATGTGGTTTTTGAATTGGAAAAGCCCATACAAAATGCTTCAATCACCCTGACAGACATTGCCGGACGGCAGCTAAACACAATTCCTTTAACGGGTGCAAAAGCGACTTGGCAAACAAGCGGAATACCTTCGGGGGTTTACCTTTACCGCATTGAAGGCACTGTAACGGTAACTTCAGGCAAGCTGGTGATTTTGAAATAAATAATTGTGGAACAGACAACGCTGGCATTAGATATGAGTCTTATCTGATCATAGCGTAGAGACTTTCATAGTAATTTAAAGAGCACAAGGATTTTAAGGTGAGTTGCACCCTGGAAAAACGGGCTATTGAAACCGCAAAGTTTAACTTTGAAACTTATTTTATAAACCTATTAAGCATAATTCTACTATGGCAGAGCACAACGACCTGGGCACCATCGGCGAAGATATTGCCGTTAAACACCTTCACGACAACGGATATACAATCCTTTCCACCAACTGGCGGTTTGGGAAAGATGAGATTGATATTATAGCCGAAAAAGGTGATTTTATTGTAATTGTGGAAGTTAAAACACGGGCTTCATCGGGGTATGGCGAGCCGGAAGTTTTTGTCAATCAGGCAAAACAGCGCTTTCTGGTAAGGGCTACACAGGCTTACCTTGAAAAAAATAATGTCGAAAAGGAGACCCGTTTCGACATTATTTCGGTTATACTAAACAACACCACCAAAAAAATCAATCACATAGAAGATGCTTTTTATCCTGTTTTATAATTTGAATATTGCAGGACTATTTTGTGTTTATCAATCGGGTGATTTAAAAACAAGCAGCGGTTTATTTACCCTGTTCAGCAGTATTTTTGTTATGCTGGGTGTAAAAAATCTGGCAAGAACCCCGCGGTTGTGGCTGGTAAGTGCAATTACATCAATTGAGTTATTGCGCATATACATTTCAAGGCCGTTAATAACATCATCACTCACTACGAGATCATAATGTATAGGTACTTTTTTGAAATTGTCGCCGATTAACTGGTGCAAACCTTCCATTTTTACCTTTTGCCACGACTTTTTTGTACCGACGCTGATATGTGCACAGAAAAGGTTAACCTCAAATGGATGAAGCAGATTGATCAGCTTGCTCATGGCAATATGGTCTGATTTATCAAAATCGGTGGCATAAAGAATATTCTTCAGGCTTTCAAATCCTTTAAAATTGATATTTTCGGGAATCGCAAGCACCGTAGCTTCGGTTTTCTCAATCACTTTGGCCGTCACACTACCCAACAGACTTTTAGATTTATGTCCAATGCCCTGACTACCCAGAATGATTAATCCCGGTTTAAATCTTTTGGCTGAAGCTATTATTTCTTCAGCAGGAAGCCCATTGGCCAGTGAATAGGTAATCTTGGTATTTGCTTTACTCTTTTTTACCTGATATTTAAGATCTTTTATAAGATTTGTCAACTGATGCCTTGCGTTCTGTTCAGCTTCATGCAGATAATTAACGAGGTTAACCTGATAAGCGTGGCTGGTATCGAAAGGAGCTATGTCGATCACCGGATTATAATATACATGAAGAAGTTTTACTTCAGCTTTAAGCCTGGCAGCAAGTGCAAGCGCATAACTGCACGATTTTAGCGAAGCATCTGAAAAATCAACAGGTACAAGTATTTTTCTAACGCTTCGCAGGGTTTTAATTGCGTTTTCTTTCTGTTCCCCGTGTTCTGATTTTGAGAGTTCAATTATTCTCAGGGCTTTTTCCAGGTCAGATGCTTTTACCCTTAGTTCCACACCCGATGATACTGCGCCCTGAAGCAGGTTCTCATGAGCCAGAAAACATTCTATGCCTTCTGCCTTTAGTTTCGATTGCAAAAGTAAAGCCCTGGAGTTGGGATAACGGGCGACTACTGCAATTTTTTCCTCTTGTGTGTACATGATCCTGTCCTTTAAATTGTTTGGAAATAATGCGGGGAAAAGTTTATTTACCTCAATGTTACGAATATACGAAAAAAACATGAGAATCTGACATTTAGGTGGCTGAAAAATTATTTCCCGGGGAGTAGAAGAAGCCTGAAACTTCAGGCAGGAGAAGAATTAAAACTTCTGAAAATCAAAAAGATAAATATAATTTATGGGTATGCAATTCTTGACTAACTTTGCAGGCTAAAAAAAAATAAATGAGTGCGATGAAACGTATGCCCGGGAGCGACAAGCCCGGCAAGAGCAAAAGGCCGGATGGTACCCCCGGAAGAGGGCGTGCCGGTAAAGGCAAAACATTTGGGAAGCCTGCGACAGGTGGTACCCGTGGATACAAGTCAGGAGATTCTTCTGAAAGTCAGACACCATCAGGAGATCGGCCTTACAAAAGCCGTAAACCCTATGAGGGTAAAAGTGGCGGCACCGACAAATCGCCTCGTCCCTGGATAAAGGCTGACGATACAGGAGCTCCCCGCGAAAAAAGATTCTCAGCTTATAAGCCTTCAGAAGATTCTCCGTATAAAAGCAGAAAGCCGTTTGAGGAGAAAGGCACGAATTCAGATAAGCCAGGAAGTTTCAGAGGAAACCGCGAAGATAAACCATCCCGTCCCTGGAAAAAAGATGAAGATTCCGGCGCACCACGCGAAAGACGTTATTCTGATGACAAACCATCAGGCGATCGTCCTTTCAAAAGCCGGAAACCCTATGAAGGCAAAAGCGAAGGACCGGATAAACATCACACTTACAAAGGAAGCCGGGAAGATAAACCTACCCGTCCATGGAAGAAAGATGAAGAGTCAGGCGCACCACGCGAAAGACGTTATTCTGATGACAAACCAGCAGGAGATCGCCCTTTTAAAAGCCGGAAACCCTATGAGGGAAAAGGAGAGGGTAATGACAGATCAGGCACCTACAAAGGAAGCCGTGACGATAAACCTTCACGTCCGTGGAAGAAAGATGAAGAGTCAGGCGCACCTCGCGAAAAGCGATATTCAGATGACAAACCTGCGGGAGATCGCCCATATAAAGGCCGTAAACCTGAGTCAGTATCTGATGATAACTATAAACCAAGATCATACCGGAAACCGGAATCTGATCAACCTGCCCGCCCACGCAAACCTGAAGACTTGTCAGGCGCACCCCGCGAAAGGAGAGCCAGAAAAGATGATTCTACACATCAGGGTACAGTTAGAAGAAGAGAAGACGGAGAATACAGCCCAAAACGGAAGTTTCAGGATAAAGATGAACCGGTAAGCCATCGCAGGGAAAAATCAGATATCCCCCGTCCAAAGGGAGATAAAGGTTATGGAAAAGATGGCACCATCCGGTTGAATAAATTCATTGCAAATTCAGGAATCTGTTCACGCAGAGAGGCTGATCATCTGATTGAATCCGGCGCCGTATCAATCAATGGCAAGGTAGTTACTGAACTTGGAACAAAAATTACCCGCGACGATAAGGTTCAGTTTGGTGGCGAGACCCTGAACATCGAAAAAAAAGTGTATCTGCTTTTAAACAAGCCAAAAGGCTATATTACAACGGTAGATGATCCTCAGGATCGAAACACCGTTATGATGCTGGTAAAAGACGCCTGCAAAGAACGGATATATCCTGTAGGAAGGCTTGATAGAAATACATCGGGATTGTTGTTGTTTACCAATGATGGTGAAACTGCCAAAAAACTTACACATCCCGGACATAAAGTACGCAAAGTGTATCACGTTGAGCTGAATAAAGGATTATCGAAGCCGGATATGATGCAGCTAACCGAAGGCATTGAACTGGAAGACGGCATAATGACAGTCGATGAAATTGCATATACCGGCAGTGGCGATGACAAAAAGAATATTGGCGTTGTCATTCATTCAGGTCGCAACCGGGTAGTCCGTCGGTTGTTTGAAGCACTTGAATATGAAGTTATTAAACTCGACAGGGTAGCTTTTGCCAATCTTACAAAAAAAGATTTACCCCGTGGCCGCTGGCGTATGCTGGAGCAATCGGAGGTGAATATGTTACTGATGCTATAGCCTGAAAATTCTGTTAAAACGGAAGAGAATCCGCAATAGCAGATCAGCAAATTTCAGGTTTTTGGAACCTGACTTGATTTTTCTGAATATGACCTGAATTGAAAATTAAAGCTGCCTCGTGCAGCTTTTTTTTTGAAATATTAGAATATAGTATAACGTAATATATGATAGGGATGGGCATTTTTTTAATTGCCTGATAAATATTGATCAAGGGAGGAAAGTACGTATTTATACCCATAAGAACCATTGTTTTCAAAAATGAAAAAGTGGTGTAAAACCGTATTGCGCTGATGCGATTCTCAAAATACTTTTGTATCATCAGTTTATGTGTAACACGCTGTTAAACAATGTTTCTGAAAAATTGACAGAAAAATTGAAGTAACGCTCTGAAAACTAAAACAATAAGACTGCAATAACACATCTGGGGGGGTGGGTAAAACGCAGAGAAGTTACAGAAAAGCTGAGAACCTGTCGCCCGGACAGTGAAAATGTGGAAAACAAAAGGAATTACAAATCATATAGTTATGAAAACAACTACACAAAGCATCGCTGCTAGGGTCATTTTGTCTCTGGTAATTAACTTGATGATACTGGTTAGTGCCAGTGCTCAATTTGAAACACAAGAAGATCAGGTGCCCGTCAGGACAGCTCCCCCGGTTGGACCGAAATTAAAAACCCATCAAGGCGGAAACGGAATTATGCCAATGGCCGTTAATGGATCCATATCAGTCGGTGAAAATTCCACCTATAATGCCATGACTCCAGAGCAACTTGTGCAGAATGTGCTGGTTACCGGATGCCTTCAGGCTCACAATGTGCGATTTGGTTACTACAACCGCAACAATAATAACAATTGGGTGAACCATTCATGGAGTTCCACAGCAGGTGACCGCATGTTGGGTTATTTTGAGAATGGGACTTCGTCATTTCCGCTGGAAGAAGGATTGGTCCTTTCAACCGGAAAAATCAGTTCGGCAATGGGGCCAAACAGTTCCGCAGGATATTCCGATGCGATGGTTTCCGATGCATCTGACCCGGACCTGAGAACAATAACCGGCCGCACCATGTACGATGCCGCTGTTCTTGAGTTTGATTTCGTACCAGCTGGTAACGTCGTAGAATTTACTTATGTATTTGCTTCAGATGAATACCTGGAATATGTTCATACCAATTTTAACGATGCTTTCGGGTTTTTCCTAAGTGGCCCTGGCATCACAGGTACATATACCAACAATGCAGTAAATATTGCTACATTGCCCAGTGGCGAAGCAGTAACCATAAATACCATTCATCCCGCAGGAACCAATGTCAATAACCAATCATACCCTGTACACAATCAGGAATATTATATCAATAATCCTTCAGGTTCAACAACCATGGAATTTGACGGATATACAGTTGTAATGACTGCAACCTTTAATGTAGTTCCTTGCCAGACTTACCGTATAAAACTGGCGATTGCTGATGCTTCAGACCAGCAGTGGGATGCGGCAGTATTTTTGGGTGCACGTAGTTTTAATTCTGAGACCCTTGATCTTACCCATTACGGAAACAATATTCTTAACAACAACAATATTTTTGAGGGTTGCCTTAACAACCGCCTGGTTGTAACAAGGCAGACCACTGATCTGACCGAAGCTTATAATGTTGATCTAATTCTTTCCGGTACTGCAATTAATGGAACCGATATACTAACTTCAGGTGGTCAGCCTTTTCCGGTTCAGATTACAATACCTGCCGGACAAGCATCTTACGAAATTCCTTATTATGCAGTAAATGATGGTATTGGCGACAATGCCGAAACTTTTATAGTTAGGGTGCGGAATTCATGTCCCTGTGATGCAAATGTTGTTTATGTTGAAAAGGTAATCAATATTTACGAACAGGTAAACATTGCATCCATATCTGCCACCAATGCACAATGTGCCGGTCAAAACAATGGAGTTATAACAGTTAATGCAAACGGAGGTTCAGGAAGTTATGAGTATTCCATCAACAATGGAACTTCATGGCAAACTTCGAACACTTTTACCGGATTGGCCGCTGGTAACTATACCGTTTTAGTACGTGACCCGGGTAGTTGCAATGTGCCTGTTTCAGGCACCACAACTATTGGAAACCCTTCTCCTATTGTTGCCAATGCTGGTGCAGATGTTTCTATATGTTCAGGAACAAGCACACAGTTAAATGGATCGGGTGGAGTTTTGTATTCATGGAGTCCTGCTACAGGCTTAAACAATACAGCGATTGCCAATCCTATGGCAAGTCCTTCCACCACCACCACATACACCCTGACAGTAACCAATGCAGCCGGACAATGTTCATCAACAGATCAGGTAACAGTTACCGTAAATCCTTCTCCGGTAGTAACAGTTAACCCGGTTGAAATTGAAATTTGCCGCGGCACAGAAACAACCATTACTGCATCTGGTGCATTTTCTTATATCTGGAACCCTGGTGGAGCAACCACACCTTCCATTACAGTTTCTCCGGCATCAAACTCATCTTACAATGTTATAGGAACAGCAGCAAACGGATGTACCGGAACTGCAACTTCAACAGTAATTGTAAAAGCTACTCCCGGCAATGTAAATGCAGGAGCTGATGCAAGCATCGGACTTTGCGAAACCCATCAGCTTGAGGGATCAGCAACGGGAGCAGGAACGCTCAGTTATGCATGGACTCCAGCTACCGGTTTGAGTAATGCAAATATTGCCAATCCGGTATTTACACCATCCGCTTCCGGTAACTATAATTTTATCCTGACGGTAACCAATCAAACTACAGCTTGTTCTGTATCAGACGAGGTAAGTATTGAGGTTGCAGAGGCGCTGAGTGCTAGTGCTGTAATTACCAACAATTCATGCATCAGTACAGCAGATGGAGCTATAAATCTTACTGTTGGCGGAGGTACTGAGCCATATACATTCAGTTGGACAGGTCCTGCCGGATTTACAAGTAGCAATGAAGATCTAACAAATATTATAGGTGGATCTTATAACGTTACAATCACAGATGCAGATGGATGTACCAAAACTGAAACGTTCGTAGTTTCCACTGTTCCTGATATTACACCTCCTACCGCCAGCAATCCTGCTGATATTATTCTTTCAGGCTGCAATGGATTATTTCCTGCTCCTGACCCTTTGGTTGTAATTGATGAGGCTGATAACTGTGAAATTCCGGTGGTTGCCTGGGTAAGTGATGGTACTGCAACTTTAAATGGTTGTTTAGAAACCACTATCAGAACTTATAGTGTAACCGATGGATCAAACAATAGCATAAATGTTTACCAGAACTTAATCAGGACAGTAGACATTGACCTGCCTGTAATAGTTGACCTAGCCGATTACACCCTAGTTGGCTTTAATGCCGCATGGCCGACTTCAGTAACAACTACATGGACAGACAACTGCAGCCAGGGCGGCACCATAACCGGCATAGCCGGAGAGGTTGTAACCGAGGGATGCACCCAGTACATAGACTATACCTTTAATGTAAGTGATGATTGCCAGAATGCAGCAATTGCCACAATAACCAGGGTAACCCGTTCATACGACTTAACAGCACCGGTAGCACCAACACTTGCCAATGCAAGCGGTGAATGTTCAGTAACCGTAACAGCTCCGACCGCGCAAGACAATTGTGCTGGAACCATTACCGGAACCACCAGTGATCCATTGACTTATAACGTACAAGGTACTTATACCATTAACTGGACATTTAATGATGGCAATGGCAACAGCAGTAATGCAACACAAACAGTAATTGTTGATGATGTGACTGCACCGGTAGCCCCCGTTCTTGCGAATGCAAACGGCGAATGTTCGGTAACCGTAACAGTTCCGACCGCGCAAGACAATTGTGCTGGAACCATCACAGGAACCACCAGTGATCCATTGACTTATAATGTACAAGGTACTTATACCATAACCTGGACATTTAATGATGGCAATGGCAACAGTAGCACTGCAACACAAACAGTAATTGTTGACGACGTAACAGCACCGGTAGCACCAACACTTGCCAATGCAAACGGTGAATGTTCAGTAACCGTAACAGCTCCAACCGCGCAAGACAATTGCGCCGGAACCATCACAGGAACAACTACTGATCCATTGACTTATAATGTACAAGGTACCTATACCATTAACTGGACATTCAGCGATGGCAATGGCAACAGCAGCACTGCAACACAAACAGTAAATGTTGATGATCAAACCAATCCAAGCATAACCTGTCCTGCTGGTGTTACAGTTAATACGGATGCAGGATCAATATTTGCCACAAATGTTGCTTTAGGAACACCGGTAACATCAGACAACTGCGGTATAGCAGGTGTTACAAATAATGCTCCTTCCATCTATCCGATAGGACAAACATCAGTGATCTGGACCGTAACGGATATAGCAGGCAATACAGCAACCTGTACCCAGATTGTAACCGTAAATGATGACGGGAATCCAGTTATTAATTGCCCTGTCACCATCAGCGTAAGTTGCGATACCCAGGTTCCTGCTGCATATGCTAACTATGCAGCCTTTGTAGCAGCCGGCGGTTCCGCCAGCGACCAAAGCGGAATAAATGAATCGAGCTTTGCTTTGGTAAGCCAGATCAGTGACAACAATACCTGTCCTGAAACCATTACCAGAGTATACAGTATAGAAGACAATGCTGGCAATGAATCAACCTGCTCACAGCTTATTATTGTGAATGATGAGATTGCTCCGGTAATAGTTGACCTAGCCGATTACACCCTAGTTGGC
>WSXX01000016.1 GCA_009773515.1 Bacteroidota bacterium | reverse complement strand
ATCAACACTTCAGTACTTGGCGCCTCGGATTATATCTTTACTCCGGATGCCGGACAATGCGGCGTGGAATACACCATGATCATTGTGATAGATGATGAAATCACTCCTGAATTCACTCAGATTGGTCCGCTTTGCCTGAACAGCACACCACCTGCACTGCCGACAACTTCGATCAATGGCATTACCGGAAGCTGGACACCGGCAGTGATCAACACTTCAGTACTTGGCGCCTCGGATTATATCTTTACTCCTGATGCCGGACAGTGCGGTGTGGAATACACCATGACCATTGTGATAGATGACGAAATCACTCCTGAGTTCGCTCAGATTGGTCCGCTTTGTGTGAACAGCACACCACCGGCATTGCCGACAACTTCAAACAACGGCATCACAGGAAACTGGACACCGGCAGTGATCAACACTTCAGTTTTGGGTGCATCAGATTACATCTTTACCCCGTGCCGGACAGTGCGGCGTGGAATACACCATGACCATTGTGATAGATGACGAAATCACTCCTGAGTTCGCTCAGATTGGTCCGCTTTGCCTGAACAGCACCCCGCCTGCATTGCCGACAACTTCGCTCAACGGCATCACCGGAAGCTGGACACCGGCATTGATCAACACTTCAGTTTTGGGTACATCGGATTATGTGTTTACGCCTGATGCCGGACAGTGTTCCGAAGTGGTAATATTTACGGTCATCATTGACAGTCCGGTCATCATCGACATTGAACCCATACCTGCCACCAATGGACTGGACAATGGAATGGTCACCATTATAGCTTCCGGAGGAGTTGATCCGCTCGAATACTCGGTAAATGGCGTTGACTGGCAGCCGGCAAATGAATTTACAGGCCTTGCAATCGGCGATCACACCGCCTATGTGCGTGATGCGAATGGTTGTGTTGCTCAGCAGGACTTCAACATAGGAAATGCAGTGGTTGGTGAAGTGGTTGTATCTGCTGATACGGTTGAGTATTGTATGAATGTACCGATTGTACTTCCTGTTGATGCCGAGAATTTTATAGAAGTGGCTTCATTTACCATTGAACTCACCTATGATCCTTCAATTCTTACTTATCAGAATCTGATCGACCTCAATCCCTTACTCAGCAGCGCCGGGACATTTAGTGTTGCCCAAAATGTGAATGTGCTTATTGTCAGGTATTCTGCAATTACGGGTTCAGTTACTTTACCAGCAGGTCAGGGATTGTTTGGTGTGCAGTTTGCCGGAGCTTCTCCTGGCAACAGTGACATATTGTGGAACTTCGATGAGTGTGTGATCCTTAGTAGTTCAGGTTATGAAATACCAAGAAGTCTGGTGCCTGGTCGTGTGGAATTGTTTGCTGCACCTGATCTGAGCCTGAGTGCCGGTGGAGAATTCTGTGCCGGAGATTCAACAATTTTCTCTGTTGTGAACAACGACAATCAGGCGCTCAATTACCTGTGGACAGGTCCGGGAGGTTTCAGCAGTTCTCAAAGCGATCTGACATTCAATCCTTTGCAGACTTCTGATCTTGGTATCTATACCTTAACGGCCACCAATGCGGATGGTTGTTTCATCAGAGAGGTGATAAACCTTTCAGTGAATCCGAGCCCTGAAATCAGTATTTCTGATGCCGACTCGCTTTGCGCCGGAACTCTGCATTTCCTTGATGCTGGTCCGGGGTATGAAAATTACCTGTGGCAGGATGGAAGTGTGCTTCAGACCTATCAGGCTACCGATGCCGGAGAATACAGGGTAGAGGTTGTGAACAGTTACGGATGTACCGGAAGGTCAACCGTATGGCTGATACCATGTACCCTTGAGCTTACCATGCCGAATGCCTTCACGCCTGATGGCAATGGAATCAACGACATTTTCAGACCAGTACTGTTGGGAGATATTGTCCCATCGCGCTTCCTGATGCAGATTTACAACCGCTGGGGTGAAATGGTTTATGAAACCAATGATTATTCCGCTGGTTGGGATGGATTTGTAAAGGGCTCTCTCGCTCCTTCAGGCATGTATGCCTATATCATCAGCTTTGAAGTTCCGGGGTATATTAATGTAACAGTTAAGAGTCCGGTGAGGGGTTCGGTGACTTTGTTAAGATAGTTTTATGACTAGGGGACACGGAGACGGGGAGACAAGGAGACTGTTCCAGGACAAGGAGACAGTTTCAGGACAAGGAGACACGGAGAAGGGGAGACAAGGAGACTGGAAGGACTTAGGACGGCTCAGATTGTCAATAGAATTGGTACAAAAGCTAAATTGGAAAGTCCTTCTCCTTGAGGAGAAGGTGCCGAAGGCGGATGAGGTGGGTATAGACAAGGAGACTAAGAGAAAAGGAGACGGGGAGACAAGGAGACAAGGAGAAGGGAAGACTAACAAGTGAACAGGATGATAAGATATTCAAGTGACCTAACAAGTCTTCTTTCGACTTGTTAGGTCTTCTTTTTAAATTATTGGAGGACATCAAGACGATTTCCCAAAACGATGAGCATGATTTCCCGCAATAATGAAGACCTTTTGGGCAGCAATGCCTTCCCCGGTTCCCCCGGAAGTTTTTCTTCCACGGATTCCACGGATTTTCACGGATTAAAGTGTTGGAATTCAGTGTATCTCAGCTACCGCCGGGAAAAGATAATTTCTTGAATCTTTTTCAAAAATCCGTGCAAACCATTAGCAAATATGCCTCCTGAATCGCCATCGGTAGGTGAATCTTAGAATCCAATGGTTAGATTCTTCCTCATTCTTTCACGCACATTTTCCTGAGCTTTGAAATGCTGCCGTTGAAGACATTCATATCAACGCCGCCTTTTATGCCATTGATGGTTGCACGATCGGTGTGTTGCCAGAATTGCCAGCGCCGGTGGTCCATCCGTGGTTTGGCCTTGTGATAATGAGCAATCCACAATGGATAATCTTCAAAATCATCAGCAAGATATTTATCATAATATCCCGGACTGGTATAGATGATGGGTTTTATACCATAATGCGCTTCCACAATGCGGCACCACTCAAGCGCTCCTTCTACAATCTCCTTTTTTGATTTCCGGTTGGATACTTCAATATCGAGAACGGGAGGGAGATCTCCGGGACTCAGCTTAACCATCTTAATGAAATTTGCGGCTTGTTTCCCGGCATCCCGCGAAGGGTGAAAAAAATGGTAAGCCCCCCGGATTATGCCTGCTTCTTTGGCTTTCTTCCAGTTTCTGTCAAACTGTCTGTCCTGTCGGGTAATGCCTTCGGTTGCTTTAAGGAAAGCGAATTCAATTTTTATGTCATTGACATCCATCGAATCTACTTCATCCCAATTGATGCGTCCCTGATGGTGTGATACATCAATGCCATGAACATTGTAACCTTTAGGAACAGGAACTCCGAAATTCTTAAGATTGTGATATTGACCTGCCGCGGAAAAGGAAAATCCGCTGCGGACAAAAGTCACCGAAAAACGATAAATCGCAGGGCCGAATATCAAAGCAAACAGGAACAACAAGCCACCAGCCAGATAGAGCCGCGACAACCTTGCCTTTTTGCTTCTGCCTAAAGGATTGAGCATTCCGGGTTTATTGTTCTGATGAGAATTTCAGGTTATGCTCTATCGGGAAAGTTCGAGAACCATAGCCGAACGCGCCTGACATTCAATGCCATTTCCCAGACTCAGCTTTTGAAGACTGATAACATCTGTGGCAGAAGTAAAGCCCTTTAGTGCTTCGGCATATCGGGCCATATCAAGTTTTTTAGGTGCGTTGCTGTTGTTCAGCACAACCATTACGGTTTCGTCGCCCGATGTGCGGAAATAGACATACACACCATCTGCAGGAATAAAATGCCTGAGGTTTCCCTGAGTTATTGGTTGGCTGTTTTTGCGGAATTGCAGCAATCGTTGCATGTATGAGAAAATCTCATTCTGAGCAGCGGTGCGGCCTTCACGGGTAAAAGCATTGGTTGTATCACCTGGCCATCCACCGGGGAAATCTTTTCTGATATTGCCATGTCCCTGGTTTTCTGCACCGTCCATCAGGAGCTCAGTGCCGTAATATATCTGAGGAATCCCGCGTGTGGTGAGCAGAAAGGTAAGCGCCATTTTCATGGCATTCATATCTCTTCCAACACTATTGAAGTAGCGGTTTACATCATGATTGTCAAGAAAAATAAGATTCTGCGAAGGATCAGCCCACAGGAAATCCTGCGCAAGCACATAATAAAGCCTTGCCATGCCTTCGCTCCAGCCCTCGGCTTCGGTAAAAGCACGTGACATTGCGCCATGCATCGAAAAATCGGTAATGCTCGGCAGGTATGAATTATAGCCATCACCAACAACTGCATCTTTCTGATAATAAGCATTCATCCCTTCGCGGTTCAGCCAGGCTTCGCCAACAATGTTGAAATTGGGATACTCTTCAAAAACCCGCTTTCCCCAGGCTGCTATCATTTCCTTGTAGGGATAGGGCTGTGTATCGAGACGGATGCCATCAAGGCCGGCCATTTCAATCCACCAGATGCTGTTCTGAATCAGGTACTCAGTTACAAACGGATTGCGTTGATCAAAATCAGGCATATTGGTATCAAACCATCCCTGAAGCAATTTATTGAGATCGTATTCCGCTGCGTAAGGGTCAGTCAGCGCCTCTGCCCTGAAATTGGAGCGGGTAAATTCAGGAAACTGATGCACCCAGTTGCTCATGGGCAAATCGTTGATGAACCAGTGATTTATTCCGCAATGGTTGAAAATCATGTCTTTGATTACCTTCAAGCCTTTGGAATTGGCTTCTTTTACCAATGCAATGTAATCGGCATTTGTGCCAAATCGTGGGTCAACTTTATAAAGATCGGTGATGGCATACCCATGATAAGAATAAGCGGGATTGTTGTTTTCGAGCACTGGATTAATCCAGATGGCAGTCATACCAAGGTCTTTGATGTAGTCGAGGTTGTTGCGGATACCGGCAATATCACCTCCATGTCTTCCTGATGGGTTGCTGCGGTTGACTGTTTCAAGCATTCCCGTTACATTATCGTTTGACGGGTCTCCATTGGCAAAACGGTCGGGCATAAGCAGGTAAATTACATCAGAAGGACCAAAGCCTATACGTTCAGCAGATCCTGATTCACGTTCATTCAATACATATTTATAAGTAAAAATGGCTTTTTTGCCGCGCATAAAGCGGATGTCAAAACTTCCGGGTTTTACATCTTTTGCGAGTTGAAGGTCAAGAAAAAGGTAATTCGGATTTTCAACCAGGTGTTTTTTAGTAAGCGTAACTCCCGGATAATCAAGAACCACTTCGGTTAATGAAATATCTTTTCCATAAACAAGCAACTGTAATTCAGTATGTTTCATACCAGCCCACCATGAGGGAGGTTCAACCCTGAATGCAGTGTTTTCAGCTTTTGCTGATTGTTTTTGCCCTGTTGCGGGGAAGTAAAGAATAGCAATGAGGCCAAAAATCAGAAGGGATTTTAAGTGATTGTTCATCGGTGCAGTGATTTTCATATGTAAGTTAAAAAGATGCAGAAATGCAAAGTTACAAATTACCGGAGAATTGATGGCGTGTTTTTAAGAATAAGGAAAGATGGACTTAGAAAGCATGGGAATGGATAAAAAGGTCATTTATGGTTCGCCCCCTTCGGGGACGGAGCTGCACATTTCATCCGTTAACCGTGGGTTTCGCTACGCTACACCCACGGTTATTTGAAATTCGCCCCCTTCGGGGACGGAGTTGCATCTTTTCATCCGTTAACCGTGGGTTTCGCTTCGCTACACCCACGGTTATTTGAAATTCGCCCCCTTCGGGGACGGAGCTGCACATTTCATCCGTTAACCGTGGGTTTCGCTACGCTACACCTACGGTTATTTGAAATTCGCCCCCTTCGGGGACGGAGCTGCTCATTTCATCCTTTAACTGTGGGTTTTGCTTCGCTACACTCACGGTTATTTGAAATTCGCCCCCTTCGGGGACGGATGGAGTCAGAGCGCCGAAGGTGCTCAATAACAATAACCGTGGGTGGAGCCTTTTGCGAAACCCACGGTGAGTCGGGATATATGTAACTTCAGCCCTGAAGGGGTTGAACCTGAAATTCACCCCTTCGGGGACGGATAGAGACAGAGTACCCAAGGTGCTCAATAACGATAACTGAGGGTGAAGCTCTTTGCGGAACCCACGGTGAGGCGGGATATAAAGGGACTAGAAGGATGGGACAAATCCTTATTATATCAACTTTCTCAGTTTAAACCTGAAGTTCATTGCTTTGCCTTCGCGGGAGATTACAAGTGTAACGTGGCTTCCTTCATTCAGGCTGAGCAAACGGTTGATATCGCCCAGGCTGAGCAGAAAAGTTGACTTGCCGTTGATGCTGATCAGTATATCTTCTGCTTTGATTCCGGCGATGGCTGCCGGTGATGAGGGAATTACTTCGCTGACTTCGAATATGTTAAATCCGGTTCCAACGGCTCTGAACGACAATCCACTCATATTGTACTCGAAGGGTGTTCTGAATTTATTCCCTTTTTCAAGTACCATTCTGTTGTTGGAATAATCAAAAGTTACCCTGAATCTGCCAAGTGCACCTGAGCCCAGTGTTCCATGCCGGTTGAGGCGATTGCTGATGTTGCCGGGCATATAATTATCGGTGAATGAAGTAATTACATCATCGAGGCGAAAATTTCCGAGCATCAGCCATCCAACACGCGCAAAACTTCCATGAAGATTTCCTCCCAGCCCTTTACCGATAATTGCATCGATGGATTTTTGCGGGCGATATCCTGTAAGGCTGTCGAATTCCAGCAATAGCGGGTGATTCGCCCCGGAATCAATCATTAGCCACAGGTCAAGTATCTTCCCATTGTCAAGCTCCACACGCGAGGTCATATAAGGCTTTCCGCGAATAATACTCACGGGTATAATCTCACTTTTTGCCGGTGGAGTATAATTTTCCGGTCTTCTGAATTTGAGTATATTCCGGTCGTATTCTGTGGTTACCACAAGATTTCTGAACTTATCCATGCCCATCAATCCATGAACTTTTGAGCCAATATATTCATCCAGCGAAAAATAGTCTTCTTCCAAAAGAATAAGATTGCTGAACATAGGTAAAAGTTTGCCCGTTTCAACCTTTACTGGCCGGGTAACACATGCTTCAAGCACTTCAAGGGTGCCGGGAGCGGAGAGTTTAAATTTCCTGACACATTTATCCATAAAGTATGAAGCAATCTCCATATCGGTGATGATCAATCCTTCCACACCGCTGTCGAGCATTAATCTTACAGGGATTGAATCACCAAGAATAGCATCAACAACCACCAGATTATCGTAATTGGAGAAACTCATGGTAAGGCTTTTTCTGCCTTCGGGAATGCTGAAATGACTAAACTGGGCAAACATGAATGTTGTCCGCAGCATAATAGCCATCAGTAGGGCCAGCTTTTTAAAACCAGAGACAGGCAAGGTGTTGAAATTGCTTCGTTGAAGAAAATAGCTGCTACGAAGATAATAAAATCTGTTAATGGCATCTTAGTCATATTCATATTAATTAACTTTGCAAATCGAAAATTAACCTTAAACCAACCTACCACCAAATTCATGAGCAACAGAGATAATATTCAGTCTATCAGAAAGCTTTGGTCAGAAATTTACAAAAACGAAGATTATAATGTAATTCTTGAGCAGCTTATTGCCGAAGTTGAAAGTTCGGCGCTTTCCAATCCGCATGTTTCACAGCCAGAGGGTTGGTATAAGGATGCCATTGTTTATTCATTATATGTTGATCTTTTTAACGGAACCTTTGCCGGTCTTACCGAAAAACTTCCTCAACTCAGAGAGCTTGGGGTTTCATGCATCTGGCTGCTGCCAATTCTGGATTCACCAATGCGCGATGCCGGTTTCGATATCCGCGATTACCGCACCATCAGAGCAGACCTGCTCGATTTGCCTCAAAGCACTTCCGTAGAAGAAAGACAAAAAGCTTTCCGCGATTTTCTGGATGAAGCACATAAAAACGGATTAAAGGTGATTTTCGACATTGCCATGAACCACACTTCCGAGGAGCATCAGTGGTTTGTTGAATCGCGCAAAGGCCCTGATAATCCATACAGAGATTACTACATCTGGAATAAAGATACCAACCGTTACAAGGAAACCAGGCTGCTTTTCAAAGGGATGTGTCCGAGCAACTGGGAAAAAGATGGTGATTATTATTTCTTTCACCGTTTCTTTGAGTTTCAGCCCGATCTGAATTACCGCAATCCACAGGTATTGCTCGAAGTAAGCCGTATTCTGCTCTTCTGGCTGAGCCAGGGACTCGATGGTTTCCGTGCTGATGCAATTCCTTACATCTGGAAAGAAGAAGGCACCGATTGCGAAAACCTGCCCGAAGCCCATATGATTATAAAGATTTTCAGGGCAATTCTTGACCAGGTAAGACCCAACACCCTGCTGCTTGCCGAAGCTTGCCAACCACCGGTTGAGGTTGTGAAATATTTTGGTGATGGCGATGAATGTCATGCCGGTTATCATTTCCCGCTGATGCCAATGATTTTCAAGTCGCTGGCCATTCAGGATGCGGAACCGGTGCTCGATGTACTTCATCCTTCGGTTACCCCTGATATTATGTCAGAAAACCAATGGTTTATGTTTCTCAGGCTTCACGATGAGCTGACCCTCGAAATGGTTACTCCCGAAGACCGTGCAATTATTCATGGGCATTATTGTAGAGATCCGCGCTGGGATTTCAGGGTAGGAGAGGGGATTTCAGCACGTTTGGCAGAGTTGCTCGACCGCAATCCCGATAAGATAGGTCTGGCATACAGCATTATGCTCACCTTGCCGGGAACTCCCATTATTTATTACGGCGATGAGTATGGAAAGTTCAACGACGATGATTTTTATGAAACTTTCCGCAAAGAAACCGGGAAAGATGATACGCGTTACTTTGTGCGTGGACCAATGAACTGGGAAGAGACAGCTTCAGAACTTTCTGATCCTGAATCTGTCACTTCAAAAGTGAATACAATAATCAAAACCCAGCTAAAAGCCCGCAGCCTTACAAAAGTTTTTGGCAGAGGCAGCAACACCTGGGCAAAACCTGAGTTGTCGGAAAATACAAAGAACACTGCACCTGTGCTGGCTTATTTCAGAGAATACGAGGGTGAAAAAGTGCTGGTCATTAATAACCTTTCTGATAAAGCTCTGGAAATAAAATCAGTGGACGGCAAGACATTTACCGGTATTGATATAATCGGAGGAAATGAAGTCAGTTTTCCGTTAACACTTGCTCCCCTTGCTTTTAAATGGGTGAAATTGTAAAATTCATGCAAAAGCAAAACTTTTCAATGGTTTTTAAATGCCGTTTAGTTACGAAAATCTGTCTTCGACTCCGCTCAGACTGACAGTCATCCTGAGCGGAGTCGAAGGACTTTTTTTAATTTTATAGTTCCCAACCGGACCTTAACTAAATGACATAAAATTGTATTTTGTTAATTATCAAATTGATTTAAACAGGATTAAAAACAAATTTCATGACAGACGCAATCACCAAAACCAATTTTACCCTGCCGGGCCTGACAAATTTGTATATCGGGAAAGTCCGCGATGTGTATCACATTAAAGATGAGTTACTGATAATGGTAACCTCCGACCGTATCTCGGCATTTGATGTAGTGCTGCCACGGGGAATCCCTTACAAAGGGCAGGTGCTTAATCAGATAGCAGCTAAGTTCTTAGATGCCACCGAAGATATTGTTCCCAACTGGAAAATTGCCACGCCTGATCCTATGGTTACTGTGGGTCGTTTGTGTGAGCCTTATAAAGTAGAGATGGTTATCCGTGGTTATCTTTCAGGTCATGCCTGGAGAGAATACAAAGAGGGCAAACGCAGTATTTGTGGTGTGTCTATGCCTGATGGAATGAAGGAAAACGACCGTTTTCCAGAGCCAATCATAACACCAACCACAAAAGCCTCAGTTGGGCATGATGAAGATATCAGCCGTGAAGAGATACTTCGCACCGGTTTGGTTAGTGAAGAAGAATATCTGAAACTCGAAGACTATACCCGCCGTCTGTTTCAGAGAGGCACCGAAATGGCCGGACATATGGGACTTATTCTGGTTGACACCAAGTACGAATTTGGCAAGGATGGCGACGATATTTACCTGATTGATGAAATACATACCCCCGACTCATCGCGTTATTTCTATCTCGAAGGATATGAAAAACGTCAGGCCAACAATGAATCTCAGAAACAGTTAAGCAAGGAGTTTGTGCGTGAGTGGTTGATTTTAAATGGTTTTCAGGGAAAAGAAGGTCAGCAGGTGCCTGAAATGACCGATTTGTTTGTGAATCAGGTTTCGGAGCGCTATATCGAACTTTACGAAAGCATTACCGGCTCAAAATTTGAGCGTGCCGATATTTCAAATGTACTCACAAGGGTTGAAGGAAATATTCTGAAATTTATTACTGCGTATTACAGATAAGTGTAACTTTCGAAATAACTTCCACATTCTTGTAGCATCCCTTCTATCTCCCCTTCCAACTAAGGAGAGTTCTTGCTGACAGGAATTTCTTCAAACAGATGTGTCAAAAAACACGAAAGTAATCGTCCCCCTGTCATGCTGAGCGGAGTCGAAGCACGAAAGGGGGAGAAGAGGGGGATAACAAAATGTGTATTATTTGAGGAAGTTATTTTTATCTTTTCAATAAGTGATTTATAGTTCTGTAAACGGCATAATTGCCTTAAACGCCCGGGGATCTCTACGGGCGTTTTTATATTTGTCGAACAATTGGTTAATCTGAATCCGAAAATTGCCGGATTCTTCCGATCTTTGCAATAATGGAAGATTCAACAGACAATAGCAATCAGCTGCATGCGCTTATCAGCCTGCTTGATGAGCCCGATCAGGGCATATTCAGCAAGGTGCGCGACCAGATATTTGCCTATGGTTCTCTGGCTGTGCCCTTGCTTGAGAATGCCTGGGAATCTACTTTCGACACCTTCCTTCAGAAACGGATCGAGGATATAATCCACGACATCCATTTTAATCAGCTATATGTTGACCTCACCAATTGGGCTCATTTTGGCAACAAGGATCTTTTGGAAGGCTATATTTTGTTTACCCGGTATCAGTTGCAGAATCTGGATGAAGCCGCCATCCGTCAGCAGATTCATCAGCTACGCCGTGATATTTGGCTTGAACTTAACGAAAATCTTACAGCCCTTGAAAAAGTAAAAGTACTGAACCATATCATTTTCGAGGTGCATAAGTTTAAGCTTTCACCCACTAAATCAGCCGAAATCCGTTATCTGCTGCTGAATAACCTGCTCGAAACCCATACAGCATACTCAATATCCATCGGCATTTTATACACTTTGCTTGCTCAGAGTCTCGATCTTCCGATCGCTGGAATAATGCTTCCGGGTGAGCGATATGTGATGGCCTGGATGGACACCTCCGGCGAATCAAAAGGAATACCTCCAAGGGTAATGTTCTACATCAATCCTGAAAACAGTGGCGGAGTATTTACACGTTATGAAATCACATCATTGCTTAAACATCTTAAAGAGCCCATCAGGGAACACTTCTACAAACCAGTCAGCCATCAGACAATAATTGACAAAATGTTTGAACTTCTTTCATTCTTACATATAAATGTAGGCGATCCGGCAAAGGTTGAGGAAATTGATCATTTGAGATCTGCGCTGCGTTAAGACGGGGATTCCCCTGACAGGGTTACGAGCCCTACAAAAGGGGCCGCGTGGCAGATAAACGTGAAGCATTTGAAAGGTAGGAAGCTACCCCTGACAGGGTTACGCGCCCTATCAAAAGGGCAGCCCGGCAGATATGCGCGAAGCACTTGAAAGGTAGCAAAACCCTGTCAGGGGTTAGTGGCTGGCGAAGCATTTGAACGGTTGCAAAACCCTGCCAGGGTAAGTGGCGGTGATTGGCGACCCCTGACAGGGTTACGCGCCCTATCAAAAGGGCAGCCCGGCAGATACGCGCGAAGCACTTGAAAGGTAGTAAAACCCTGTCAGGGGTTGTAACTCAGGAAAGTTTTTCCAGAACCGAAACCACCAGCTTTTTTACAGTGGTCTGATAGTCTTTGCTGTAAGTTTTTGAAACCCGGTTTGCAATAATGGCGCATATGGTGAGGGTATTGTGCCCCAGCAATTTGCCTAATCCGTAAAGTGCGGAGGTCTCCATTTCGAAGTTCACAATGCGTTGTCCTTCAAAATTGAAATCTGCGATGGCTTTGTTCAGGTCGGGATGCGCAGTATCAAGCCTGAGTTTTCGGCCCTGCGGACCATAAAACCCCGGAGCAGTGGCGGTGATTCCCTGCAGGTGTTCTTTTGCGAAAATTTCAAATAGTTTTTCTGAAGCAGCAACTGCATAAGGGCGCGGGAAATTGCTGTCCCAGTTGCTTTGGCTGATGAAGGCATCAGTCATTTCCTGGTGATACACTTTTTTTATATCGCGGTAATAATACAACATGCCATCAATGCCAATACCATGGGTTGAAATAACTGTGGAATCTACCGGTATGTCAGCCTGCAGCGCACCTGAAGTGCCCAACCTGATGATATTGAGCTCGGTATGTTCGCTTTTGGCTTCGCGTTTTTTCAGGTCAATATTGACAAGCGCATCCAGTTCATTTAACACAATGTCGATGTTATCGGTACCCATTCCTGTGGAAAGAACCGTAAGCCGTTTGCTGCCAATATATCCTGTATGGGTGATTATTTCACGGTTTTGCCGCTGAATTTCAATGCGATCGAAGTGTGACGAAATGGAAGCAACCCTGCCAGGGTCTCCAACGACTATAATGTTGTGCGCAATTTCTTCGGGATGCAATTTCAAATGGTATATACTTCCATCGCTATTTAAAACAAGTTCCGATTCTGCAATTCTTGACATAATATTCAGGTATTTGGCATTTATAACAAATGGGCGTAGTAGCCCGAAGTTCTGCAAATATACGTAATTATCGGTATTCGTGAATTTGGGTTTTGGGGTCTTGGAAGTTTTGGTTTTCACCATTGTTTGTAAAACTGAATATATTTCTTGGATTACTCTGATTTTTTTTGCAGACATTGATTGCTGAAATTGCCTGATATCCCCATTTTTACTATATTTGTAAGTCTTATTCATTTTGTTGTTTTCAAACCAAATCTCATTCCGATGAAACACAAATTTTTATGGATTTCCGGTTTAATAATATTGATTGCGTTGTTTGCATTTATGTGGTGGCGCTATTATTTTGTATTTGGTGAAGGAGTGAAAGCCGGAACCCTGAATTTTGTTGTGAAAAAGGGGTATGTCTTCAAAACCTGGGAAGGTCGTCTGATTCAGGAAGGTTTTAATACGCCCACTCCCGGAGCCATGCAGAGCAATGAATTTGAATTCAGCGTAACCAACGACAGCATTGCAGTTGTTCTGGAGCGAAGTGGTGGTAAATTTGTTGAGCTCAGGTACAAAGAGTATCTGCATCCTTTGCCCTGGCGCGGAATGAGTAATTATGTGGTGACGGAAATACTGGAAGTTGGCGATAGCAACAGGCAATTGAATAAGGTGATACCTCAGCAGGGAATTAATTAGCGATTAATGAGCAGATTTAAAAATTTCATTCATTACCTGAGGCTTGACGGCGAAGTGGAGGATTTTGCACAAATCCACCAGACCATAGAAAAGGATATCGTATTCAAGGGCACCAACCTTTGGATTCTTGTTTTTGCGATCATCATTGCATCCGTTGGTCTGAACATGAATTCTACGGCAGTAATCATCGGAGCGATGCTTATTTCTCCGCTGATGGGTCCCATCAATGGATTGGGTTACAGCATTGCAACCTTTAACATGCCATTGTTCCGATCGGCGCTCAAAAACTTTGGGTTTGCAGTCGGTGCCGGCCTGGTCGCATCAACAGGGTATTTTGCGCTTAGTCCGGTTGCTACTGCCCATTCAGAATTACTGGCCAGAACCAGCCCTACAATTTACGATGTATTGATTGCTTTATTCGGAGGGCTTGCCGGAATAGTTGCCATCAGCAGCCGCCATAAAGGAAATGTAATTCCCGGAGTTGCCATTGCTACGGCACTGATGCCTCCATTGTGTACAGCGGGTTATGGATTGGCTACAGCTCAGTTTCAGTTTTTCTTCGGGGCTTTTTATCTGTTTACGATTAATACTGTTTTCATAGCATTGGCTGCTGTGTTTGTGTCTCAATTGCTGAAATTTCCCATCACTTCAATTATGCAGGAGGGTGAGAAAAAAAGAATAAATCAATTGATTTCTTTTGTGATATTTATTACCATCATTCCTAGTATTTATTTTGGATATGGTTTGGTTCAGAAAGAAAGATTTACTGAAAATGTTGCAAAATTTACAAGGAACATTACCGTGTATGAAGGCAGTTATCTCTTGCGACATGAAGCTAATCCATCAAAGCAGGAACTTGTTCTGGTATATGGAGGCAATCTGCTTACTGATGCCAATAAAGATGCTTTACGCGAAAAGGCCCGTGATTTTTCACTGGGAAAAGCAAATATAGATATCCGTCAGGGCTTTTCGTTTAACGAAAATGGCAGTACTGAAGCAGATAAACTTAAACTTGAGATTAGTACACTGAGAAGTACTTTATTTGAACGAAACCGTGAGCGCGACAGTATTTCAGCCCTTTTCAACAAAGGAGATGCTTTGGTACGTGAATTGAATGCTGTTTATCCTTTTATTAAAGCTGGTGCTTATGCCGAAACAAGGATGTTTTCCTTATCGGGAAGTTCACATAGAGTTGCTCAGGTTGCTTTTCAGGTTGAACCGGGAAAACTCAGGAATGATGACAAGGAAAAAATTCTAGCCTGGCTGAAGGTGCGCCTCAAATCTGATAAGGTGAAAGTTTACTATGAAGACGCTCCTGAAAAGAAGGATAAGCCGGTAAAAAAATAACTAAAGTAGCAGCTGCTTTATCCTCATTATTAAAATATTGTTTCTCTAAGATGATGTTGTTAATGAATGATCGTTAAGTCCTTCGTTCCGATAGCTATCGGAACCGCTACCAATGACAGATTGTTCGTTCGATCCTTCGACTCCGCTCAGGAGGACATCGTATAGGGTTGAATATGAGTTTATTAAATGAAGCAATGTTCCCCTAACACGAATGTCACACTGAGCGGAGTCGAAGTGTTTTAGACGTTTTTATCTTCAATTTCTCCTAAGATGATATTGTTAATGAATGATCGTTAAGTCCTTCGACTCCGCTCAGGAGGACATCGTATAGAATTGATAATTAGTGCATTAAGATGATGCAGTGTACACTATAAACGAATGTCACACTGAGCGGAGAGTCGAAGTGTTTCCACCTTTTACCACACAAAAATATCTTCGCGTTTCATCGGCCGCTTGTCATCAAGCCACCTGAAGTTTTTCAGTAAAAGTTCAGCTGCCCCGAGTTCACCTTCGGGATGGAGCACTGCAGTAGGTTTCTGAATATAAACGATCTGTTTGATTTTGCGATCTTTTAGCCTGATCGACATATTGCTGGCAAAAGCTTTATTTATGCCCGTGAGTGTTCCATCCTCCTCTCTCACATAGTAGATGGTCTCAGAATTCCCTTCCACATCAATGCGGTAAAGTTCATTTTCGGTGAAATAGCCGGTCATGTTCCGGCCTTTTATCTGATTATATCCCGTGCCCAGGGTATCGCTCGATATTATAAATGCATTGTTGAGCAGGTACAGTTCTTTTATTTCTTCGTTTCCCGAAATTATATGAATGGTATCTGATGTCATCTGATTCTCATCTGTCCATAAAACAGGATCGCCATGCATTCGCATGGTTGAGTCGGCAAATGAGTATATCAGCGAATCGGCCATTCCCTGTATGTCCGTCCGGAAGAATTTGGTGTGATAATATGCAAATACTTCTTTGGTTTTTTGTGCAGAATCAAAGGTTGCCCAAAGGCTGTCGGCGTGCATAAACAGGGTATCACTTTCTTCAATAAATAATGCTTCGGGTTTTATGGTGATAAGCGTGTAGCCCTGTGTTTTATCATAAAGTGCGTATTGTCCGGTAACTATAATATTCTGAACGGTATCTGTAACCTGTATATTCCTGAATGCCTGACCGTAACCATTTTTGCGTTCGTAATACAAACTGTCGCCGGTGAGTACCTGATCGCCGTTTTTCACCCGTGCATTTTCATTAAATTCAGAAATGTCAGTAATGGTATTGTACCAGCCGTTTTCGGCATAAATATCAGTTTCTTCGCCTTTAATGGTGGTTGGCCCCCTGAACCATGAAATCTTGCTTTGAGTATTGTATTGTAATGTATCACAGTTCATTACATAATCCGGATTGACCAGAACAACATCCTCCCGGAAGAAAAAATCCTTACTGTTGGTGTGATAATAACCTCTTTTGCTATCCAGGGTATTCTGCTCGTTTACAATATGGCCGCCGGTGAGATAAAAAGCGATTCCGGTGTTTCGGTCAAACACAAGTTTGTCGGTGGTTAATACGGTTTTATTGTCAATAAGCTTCACATTGTCAAATACTTCTGCAATTTTTGTGTCGCCTGAGTAATAAAGCGAATCGCCGTAAAGATTAAGTGTGTCGCTCGATTTGATATGTACCCGGCTGTATGCTTTCATGCTGTTTGTCGCGTCGTTGAGGTGCGCCGAATCGCAATAAAGGTAAGCTCCGTCATGCTCAAAAATGGCATTTCCAATGATACGTTGCACACCTTCGCCAAGCGCTTTGTTGTAAGCCATAATATCGGCCTGAATGAGCTTGATCTTGCGTGGTTGTTGAGCCACAGCTAAAATACTGAGGAAAGTAAGTATGATTACAAGTTGAAATTGCCTGTACATAGGAGCTGGGCTGATTTTGAGTTTACAAAGCTAAGAAATAGTTGCGGTTGCAGTGAGATTGTTTTTATGATGGATTAATTCCCAAGTCAGGGTTTGACTCATAAAAACCTGCTTCGCAAAGACAAGGTTATGTTAAGTCAAGTCCTGACTTAATGCTAAACTAAAAAATCGATCTTTTGGTATATGTGGTAAAAAGTTCCAGCGCTTTCATTCCGGCAAGCGAATTGCCGGCCTGATTCAGTCCCGGAGACCAGACCGCGATAGCCAGTTCGCCGGGCATAACGGCAACAATTCCTCCGCCTACACCACTTTTCCCGGGCAAGCCAACGCGGTATGCAAATTCACCGCATTCATCATAGAGTCCGCAGGTTTGCATCAGTGCGTTGATGCGTTTGGTTTGTCTGGGGCCGCAGATGATCTGTCCGTTTACAGGATCTGCGCCACTGTGCGCCAGAAAAAGAAAAGCCCTTGCAAGGTCGGTGCAGCTCATCGCAAGCGAACATTGGTGAAAGTAAACATCCAGCACCTTTTCAACTTCATTCGCTAGATTTCCGTAACTCTTCAAAAAGTTGGCAAGGGCCGCGTTGCGGTGGCCTGTTGCTTTTTCTGATGCAGCAACTTCAGTATCAAAATCAATATCTGCATTGTTGGCGCATCTTCTCACAAAATTGCGCAGATCATTCAATGGGTTATGATTTTCAAGAATAATGCAATCGGTCACCACCAAAGCTCCGGCATTGATAAACGGGTTTCTGGGCCTTCCGTTTTCAACTTCAAGCTGCACCAGCGAATTAAACGGATTGCCACTGGCTTCACGGCCAACCCTTTCCCACAGCGCATCTCCCATGCGATCCATCACCATTGCCAGTGTGAAAACCTTTGAAATACTCTGAATGCTGAAAAGTTCTTCAGCATCACCACATGAAAACACCTCTCCCCTGACGGTACAAACCGCCATTCCAAATTTTTCAGGAGATATGCGGGCAAGTGCCGGAATATAAGATGCTATCTTTCCCTGCGAAAGCAAAGGTTTGATTTCCAAATGTATTTTGTCGATGATGGATTGATAATTCATGAGTGTTGTTATTTGTTTAGTCAATAAACACTTTGATCATTGAGGTTTTACCTCATTTGTTGTTCAGTAAACTATGTTTGTGTCTGTTTGTTGAAGATAGGTCTGATTGAATGGTAAATTCAATATGCAAAATTAGTGGTATTGTTCTACTTTTGTAAATATAACTACCTGCTTTATGCCTTCAAACCTTTCTACCCTTCTAACCAAAAAGTTTTATTTTGACGATACTGCCTTCATCAACCTGATGAAGAAGCGGATTTATAATGTACTGTTGATTGCAAGCAACTACGATTCGTTTGTGCTGGAAGGCGATGGTCGCATTGATGAGCAGATTTTCAACGAATATGTTTCGCTCAGTTTGCGCTATCCGCCTCAGTTTATTCAGGTGCCATCAGAAAAGGAAGCATTGAAAGTGCTTAAAGAGCAGAATATCGATCTGATTATTACCATGCTTGGAATGGGTAAAAGTGAAGCTTTCGACCAGGCCAAAAGAATAAAAGCGCTGTATCCTTCCATTCCTATTGTGGTGCTCACTTCATTCTCACGCGAGGTTTCCATCACCATAGCCAACGAAGATCATTCAGCCATCGACTATGTTTTCAGCTGGCTTGGGAATGCTGATATTTTGCTGGCAATCATTAAGTTGATCGAAGACAAAATGAATGCTGAACACGACATTCAGGATGTGGGTGTTATGGCTATTCTGCTGGTTGAAGACTCAAAACGGTTTTATTCGAGTTACCTTCCGAATATTTACAAAATTATTTTTAAGCAGTCAAAGTCGTTTATGACGGAAGGCCTGAACGAGCACCAGATGATGCTGCGTATGCGTGGAAGGCCGAAAATTTTACTCGCCACCACCTACGAAGAAGCAATCTTCTATTACGAAAAATACAAGAATAATCTTTTGGGTATCATTACCGATACTTCGTATCCCCGCAATGGAGAGCAGGACAAGATGGCCGGTTTCCGGCTTGTAGATAAAGTGAAGCGCGACGATGAGTTTATGCCTATTCTTATGCAGTCCAGCGATCTTGACAACCAACCGATTGCCAGAGAAAAACGTGTTGGCTTCATTCACAAACTCTCCAAAACACTCTCCATTGAGCTACGGAATTTTGTGATGAATTATTTTGCATTCGGCGATTTTCAGTTTGTTGATCCCGAAACCAGAAAAGAAATTACCAGAGCCACCGACCTCAAATCGCTGCAACAAAAGATATTTGAAGTTCCTGATGCTTCATTGGAATATCATGTTTACAGAAATCACGTTTCAAAATGGCTGAATGCCAGGGCGCTGTTTCCGCTTGCTGAATTGTTTAAAGACCTGCGTCCCGATGATTTTAACGATTTGGATGAGATCCGACGTTTCGTTTTCGATGCAATTGCAACCTTCAGACTTAACAAAGCGCGGGGAATTATTGCTGAATTTAACCGCGATAGTTTTGACGAATACCTCAGTTTTACCAGGGTAGGGCAGGGGTCAATCGGAGGAAAAGCCCGCGGACTTGCTTTTCTGGATTCTCTGATCAAGCGCAACCGCCTTCTCGATAAATGGCCGGATGTGGTGGTGTCTATTCCCCGGACAGTGGTGCTTGGCGCTGATATTTTTGATGAATTTATGGAAGACAACAATCTCTACAAGATTGCATTGTCAAACATTCCAGACGAGGAAATTCTCGAACATTTTACATCGGCCCGTTTGCCGTTCAGGCTTCACGAGGATTTGTACACATTTATTACAGTGGTTAAAAAACCGATTGCTGTCAGGTCGTCGAGTCTTCTCGAAGATTCTTACTATCAGCCATTTGCGGGGATTTATTCCACTTATATGGTTCCCAATTTTATTGATGACGAACGATTGACCATCGAAAATCTGAGCAATGCAATAAAGAGTGTGTATGCTTCGGCTTTTTATCATGATTCCAAGTCATACATGATGGCTACTTCCAATATAATTGACGAAGAAAAAATGGCCATTGTTCTTCAGGAAGTAACCGGATCGCCCTATGGTGATCGCTTTTATCCGACTTTGTCAGGTGTTGCCCGATCGATCAATTTTTATCCTATCGCACCTGAGAAGCCTGAGGATGGTATTGCAAATATAGCGCTTGGCCTCGGAAAATTTATTGTTGACGGAGGTCTTACCCTGCGTTTTTCGCCCCGATATCCCCGCAAGGTGTTACAACTTTCTGTGCCTGAACTTGCGCTCAAAGAAACACAGAAAAGTTTTTATGCCCTCGACCTCAGGCCGGGAACATTTACGCCAACTACCGACGACAGCTCAAATCTGCTTCATCTGAATGTTGCAGAAGCCGAACCCGACGGATCGTTGCGGAATATTGCTTCAACTTTCGATTTTGAAACAAATATGCTGCGCGAAGGCATGCTCAGCAAAGGCAAACGAATTATAACTTTCTCAAACATTCTTACGCACAAAATTTTTCCGCTTGCCGAAATCCTTTCCACCCTTCTGGAAACAGGTCAGAAAGAGATGAGCAAACCGATTGAAATAGAATTTGCTGTTGAACTTAGTCGCAAAAAGGGAGAGCCTTCATTGTTTAACGTACTGCAGATCAGGCCTATTGTTGATAGCCGCGAAGCCATAGATGTTCAACTGGAAGAAGTAAAAGAAGAGGACACCCTCATATTTGCAAACCATGCACTGGGCAATGGAATTATCCGCGATGTTTACGATATTGTTTATGTAAAACCCGAATCTTTTAATCCTTCTGAAAATAAACACAATGCCGAGCTGATTGGCAAGATCAACGACAAATTTATTGAGGAAAAACGCAGTTATGTGCTGGTTGGTCCGGGCCGATGGGGCAGCAGCGACCATTGGCTGGGAATTCCGGTAAAATGGCCGCAGATTTCAGCAGCAAGGTTGATCGTTGAGTCCGGGCTTGAACATTATCGCATCGACCCTAGTCAGGGAACCCACTTTTTTCAGAACCTCACTTCATTCAGGGTGGGATATTTTACCATAAATCCCTTCATAAATGATGGGCATTATAATCTTGACTTCCTTGCGGAACAGCCTGCTTTTTATGAGGATAATGTCATCCGCCATGTAAGGTTTACTAAGCCATTGGTTATAATGATTGACGGCAAGAAAAATCTTGGCCTTGTTATGAAACCAGACAAGGACTGAAAAGTATCTGATCAGCATTTTGTATTCTCTTAATAAACTTTATATTTGCGTGCTTCATTCAGGCAACGCACTAAGAGTTTGTTTTTTAAACCTTAAATCAAATTCATGAAGAAGATTTTTACCTTGCTTTTTTTGGCTTTACTCGGGTTTACATCATGTGAGAAAGACAATTCAGATGCATACTCTTACAACAGCTCATCCACAATCTATTCGAGCGAAAATTCTACCCGTTTTAAAGAGTTGCTGCTGGTGCTGAAGCCATATGTAATGATCAATGGTCAGAAGAAATACGTTGTTACCGAAACGGTTTACAATGTAAAACTGACAGTCAATGGAAAAACATGGGGTAGTTTCGACTCGTATGATGTAAATACTTCCTTGTATGTCAATTCATCTCAGGGCAATTATCAGGTTTCAGATACCGCTGTGAGGTATGCAGTTATAGCACCATTTCAAAGTATAAAAGACACATTGACCACCGCCGGCGAGTATGCACAATTGCTGAACAATATTTTTGTACTGGAGCCGGGATTCTACTTCTGCAAAGTAGAATCGTTTGAAATCAGAGATTTAGGCGGGGCGGTCCGTAAGTTTGATACTCCGGTGTTGCAGGCAGTTGAAATAAAAGAAAACAGCCGCAGTGCATTTTTGGGTGAATTTGAAGTTTTAATCTATTGAAGCTATGAAAATCAGGATAATTTTACTTTCAGTAATAGTTGCTTTGCTTACTGTTTCCTGCACCGAACGCGGCACTTTGGTAGTGAAGAACAAACTCAGCAATGTCAAGCTTGAGAGTATCAGCTTCGGCGATTTTGCTGTTTATGGTTCGCTGCTTCCGGGTGAAACATCTGAGGAGCTGGTAATCAAAGAGTTTGAGGATGCCTTTCCATTTCGCAATCAGCTTGAATTTTACATGACTTCAGGCAGCAACACAGTATATCTGAAAACTGCAGAAACCTTTGAACTTGATTACGATCAGGATCTTGTTATTGAAATCAATGACTCAACCGTGGTGATAAATCCGGCGTTGGAGTAGCGTGTTGGCATGAGTTTTACGAATACATCACTTATGCACGTGTCAGGGGCTCGTGAGAACGGATGTGCGCTGGCTGACGTGTGTTGAGAGACTCACTTTATGCCTTTTTTGAATAACAGTCAATTAATTTCCTAAGAACAATACAGATGAAAAATTCACTTCTAGTAACCTGCCTTTTCAGTTTATTCATTATAATAAATCCTTTAATTGCATTTGCCTGTACGGGTATTTCATTAAAATCAAAAGATGGAGGAGTTGTAGTTGCCAGAACTGTAGAGTGGGCGCTAAGCGATGCACAGCACAATAAAATAATGATTGTGCCCCGGCAGAAAACCTTTTCAGGGCAAACGCCTGATGGTTATAATGGAAAAAAATGGACCGGTAAATACGGTTTTGTCTCACTTACTGCATATGGTCAGGCATATGGCCCTGATGGACTGAATGAAGAAGGCCTTTATGTTGGGGTGTATTATTTACCTGGTTTTGCTGAATATGCCGTTTATGAACCCGGTAAAGCCGATAAATCAATGAGTGTAGGGGATTTTATGCAATGGATGCTCTCCTCATTTAAAACGGTAAATGAAGTGGAGCAATCGCTTGATGAAATAATTGTGGTGAATGTTGTAAATGAAGAATTTGGCGGAGCAGCCCTGCCTTTTCATTTTAAAATCAGTGATCCTTCGGGTGAAAGCATTGTTATTGAAATTGTGAATCAAGGCGAAATCAAAGTTTATAAATCCTTTCTTGGTGTAATCACAAACTCACCCACCTATGACTGGCATCTGACAAATCTGCGCAATTATCTTTTCCTTTCGCCTGAACCTCAGAATAGCCTCACAATTGATAACTTTAACCTCACTCCTTTGGGCGGTGGTTCAGGATTTATGGGGCTTCCCGGTGACTTCACACCACCATCCCGATTTATCAGGGCTGCAGCATTTTCTGCTTCAGCCAGGCCGCTTGAAAACACTACCGAAGCAGTTTTTGAGGCTTTCCGGATTTTAGATAATTTCAATATTCCTCTGGGATCTCTGGTGCCTGTATCTCATATTCCCGGCGATATAGTGAGTGCAACACAAATTACTACGGCCTCTGATCTGAAAGAAAAGGTCTTTTACTATCACACCATGTGGAACCGTGAAATCAGAAAAATAGATCTGAAACAAATTGATTTTTCTGCTGTTAAAGAGCAGGTTATTGACGATGATCAGGAGAAATCAAACAGAACGAAAGACATTACAGGTTTTTTGATCGGAGATGTTCAAAATCCGGCCAATTGTATTGGATTAAAAGGCTATGCATGGTCTGTTGTTAAAAACCAATGTATCCGCTTTGCTGAAAAAGGCACTGCATTTTTTGCTTACAATCCAAAAACCGGTGCATCTGATTCTGATGAATTTGCTTATGTTGTGCTCTCAGATGATAAATTGAAAGCTGAAGTGTTTTTCAGCAATGTAACCGATAAGCCAATTGTAATGGATGCTCAGGCTGTAATTGAAGGCGAAACAATGCCAGTGCTTTTCGAAAATAAAGCCGAATTGCTGAAAATCAGGTTTTACAAAAATGTTTACCAGATTCTTTATAATAACGAAGTGAGATTTATTCACCCCTGGTCAAGTGCAGAAGGATTAGGTTATGAATTAAAAAAACCATGAAGATGAAAAAGAAAATTGTTTCTTTTGCTTTGGTTGGATTGATATTTTGCGGAGGATTATTTCCTGCTGATTCATTTGGTCAGCAGGGCAAATTACTCCCCGGATTCGATAAAGCGGAATTTCTGGAATTGTTGAAGATATCTTCCCGGCAGGGCGACTCACTTTACAATCCCGATTTGCCGCCACCGTTAATTTACGATCAAATCTATCGCTCTCAGAAAATGGGACTGGATAACAGATGGGATTTATGGGTGTCAGATCAATCACAAGCTGTAATCAGCATCCGGGGAACAACGGTTGAGGCAATCAGTTGGCTGGAGAATTTTTATGCAGCTATGGTTCCGGCAAAAGGCCAGCTGAAGTTAAGCAACGATTTTATTTTTGATTACCATCTGAGCGATGACCATAAAGCGGCTGTGCACACAGGATGGCTTATTGCGACAGCTTTTCTGTCAAGAGACATTTTGCCTAAAATTGATTCTCTGGCCAATAACGGGATTCGGGAATTTTATATCATGGGTCACAGTCAGGGTGGCGCAATTGCCTATCTTATTACTGCTCACTTTCTGAATCTGCAAAAGCAGAATCTGCTTCCGGATGATTATGTTTTTAAAACCTACTGCAGTGCAGCGCCCAAACCCGGAAACTTGTATTTTGCCTATAGTTTTGAAAATATGACCAAACCAGGATGGGCATTCAATGTGGTTAATTCGGCCGATTGGGTTCCCGAATCTCCTTTTTCAATTCAAACAACCATGGATTTCAATCCGTCAAATCCATTTGTAAATGCAAAAAGCACCATCAAAAAAGCGCCGTTGATTAAGCGAATGGCTATGAATTATTTCTATAACAGCCTCGATAAACCAACCCGAAAAGCCAATAAACGTTTTCAAAAACAGTTGGGAAAAACACTGGGGGGATTTATTAAAAAAACGCTGCCGGAGTTTGAAATACCAAAATACTATAACTCAAATAACTACACAAGAGCCGGACAGAATATCGTGCTTTTTGCTGATGAAGACTATTACAGGCTTTTTCCCGATAATCCTGATAATGTATGGACACATCACATGTTTGAAGCTTATCTCTATTTGACCGAAAAATATTAGCGGTGCGCCACCAAACGGGGCAGGACATCAATCAGATCGGTAGAAAATTGATGAAAATTCTGATTTCCTGACTTAGTAAATCAAAAAGCGGTTGAAGGATTTCAGTTTTTTTTGAATTGATGAATGCTTTACCGGTACGAATTACTGATTGCAATTTTCCATGCAGAACTTATCGCCCGTTTTAAACGCCGGCTGCCATTCGCTGATCTTATAGCTTTTTAATTCCCATCCACCAGATATGCCCTCAACCCTTCAGTCTGTGGGTTCTTGAAAAGTTCTTCCGGGTCTCCCTGTTCGATAATTTCACCATCAATCATAAAAATTGCATGATCGGCCAATCGTATGGCCTGCCTGAGTACGTGTGTTACCAGTATAATGGTGTAATGCTTTTTGAGATCTTTGAAAAGATTTTCGATGATCTTGCTTGAAATGGGGTCAAGCGCTGAAGTAGGCTCGTCGGCAAGGATAATGCTTGGTTTTACAGCAAGCCCCCGGGCCAGACAAAGTCGCTGCTGCTGACCGATAGAAAGACTGGTGGCCGGGGCATTCAAACGGTTTTTGACCTCTTCCCATAAACCAACTTCACGCAGGTGTTTTTCAACACTGAAATCTATCAGTTTGCGATCGCGAACGCCTTTGAGTTTCAGTCCATATGATACATTTTTATAAATGGAAACAGGAAGTGGATACGGCCGTTGAGACAAAAGCCCCATCTTTTGCCTGATTGATGCAATATTTGTCGTGGTATTGAGAATGTCATCTTTTTCGATAAAGATATTTCCTGATACTTCCAGCTCGCGGTAAAGATCGGTGAGCTTATTCATGCATTTGAGCAGTGTAGTTTTGCCGCAACCCGACGGGCCAAGCAAAACGGTAATTTTATTACGCGGAATCTCAAGATCTACATTCTTCAGAATATGATGTTCGCCGGCATGAACATTCAGATGTTTAATCCTGACAATATGCTTCGCAAGGTTTTCGGGAGAATCTGAAAATCCTGTGCTGGCAGGTATGGTGTTTTCTTCTGCGATGAACATGTTGTTTTACTTTAAGTTGGTTCTCGAATATCGTTTCGATAAGTATCGTGCACCAAGACTGATTATCAGGATAATGACCGTTAGTATCACTGCTGATGCAAAAGCCCGCTCTCTGACTTCGGGTATGGGAGACCCCAGCTGAAAAAAGATTGCCAGAGGAAGTGTGGCGGCAGGTTCATCAAGGTTAACCGGGATATTATCGGTGTAACCAGCCGTAAATAGAACGGAAGCCGCATCACCGATTCCCCTTCCGAATGACAATAAAATGGCAGTTATAAAACCTGAAAATCCTTGCTTCAGCATAACTTTAAAAGCAGTTTCGGTGCGGGTAAAGCCAAGTGCCAGCGTAGCTTCATGCAGGCCTTTGGGAATGGTGCTCAGCACTTCATCGAAGGTGCGCACCATGATTGGAGAAATAAGCAGGGCAACGGTTATAGTTCCGGCCAGCAGCGAAGCATTCATGCCAAAGAAAAGCATGAGTGTGAATCCGAAAGCGCCATAAACGATAGAAGGAATTCCCCAGAGTGCATCCAGAAAAAACCGGATGGTATTCTGGGTTCTTCTGTAACGGATCAGTTGCACATTGATGTAAAGTGCGGCAGGCATCCCAATAAAAATTGCAATCAATGTAGCACCAAAGGCAATATAAAGTGAACCCATTATTGCATTGAGCACTCCGCCTTCACCTCCGTAATAATAGCCACCTTCAGGGGTTTTCAGGATCATGTCAAGGTTGAGCGCATTGAAGCCTTTCACAAAAATAACCAGAATAATAAATGCCAGAACGACTATGAGTGAATAGGTCATAAAGGCTGACAGAAAAACGAAGAATTTCTCTTCCAGTATTTTAATCTGTCTTCTTCTCATTGCCTTTTGGTTTTATGGATCAGATACCTGAAAATCATATTAAACATCAATATAATGACCAGAAGCAGAAATGCTGCAAACATAAGCGCCGCGTCGTACATAGGAATGGAAAGCATTTCGCCGTAATTGTTGGCGATAAGCGCCGGAAGCGGGTAAGCAGCTTCTAGCGGATTAAATGATACTTTCACCACATTTCCCACAACCATCATTACTGCGATGGTTTCGCCAAAGGCTTTGGCAATACCAAGTCCATAGGCTGAAATTATGCCGGGATAATTTCCCCGGATTACAACATGTTTCGCCGATTCCCATTGTGTTGCACCCAGTGATAAAGACGCTTCCCTTAAACCTACCGGCACCGTGTTGAAAACCTCTATAAGCATATTCAGGACATAGGGAATACACATAATTGACAACACAATACCTCCCGAAAGCACTGAATAGCCTGAAGATGTTGCATTAAATATGGGTGCAATGTAATCAGATACAAAAGGTACAATAATCAATATGCCCCATACCCCATAAATTACTGATGGAAGTCCGGCCAGCACATCAATAACCGGATGCATTACTTTGATCAGCTTCTTTGATGAGAACTGGGTAAGGTATATTGCCGCCAGCAGACAAACCGGGAGGGTAAAAAGAAAAGAAAGTAAGGTAACATAAAGTGAGCCGGTTATAAAAGGCCAGAATCCGAATTCTCCTTTTGACGGGGCCCATTGAGATGAAAATATAAGGCTGTAAAATGATTGTTGATCGAATATTGGCGCAGCTTTCAGATATAAACCTACACCAATAATCAAAGGCAACGACAATATGGTGACCAATGAAGTGATCATCCAGAAGCCAGTTATTTTATCGAAGATTTGACGTCTCAGCTGCATTTTTTTCGACTAAATATCACTTGATTTTGGCCAGATATTCATCAATTTTTGCCTGATCAATAGGCACGTATCCCGCTTCCATCACATATTGCTGACCTTCGGTAAGGCACCAGGTGATAAAATCAAGGGTAGCTTGTTTTTTGGGTTTGCCTTTTGCAACAAAGTACAATTCCCGCGCCGGTGGCGATGGGTAAATACCTGAGGCAATGGCTGCAAGAACTCCATCAAAGGTTTCGTAGAAATTTTCTTCGGGATCAATGGTTCCGTTGCCGTTTATGTCGATGGGAATAACTTCCATGCCCGGACGCTTTTTGCCTGTGTTGATGTCATAGGCATAAATGGTGTTGTTAAATCCTATGCCATACTTGTCTTTTGCTACAGCATCAGCCAATCCGGGATCACCATAAATGCCGATTCCCAGCAGGTTTTCCTGTTTCCCTCCAAGGTATTTGGCCCAGGTTTCAGCAGCACCGCATGCATCAGATCGGGTGTAAATTGTAACCTTTGATTTGTTTTCTACTTTCAGGAGATCGCCCCAGTCAGGAGTGCCTTCTTCAATGAAGATCTTTGCGAAATCTTCTTTTCTTAAACCTTGTTTTTTTATTGTTTCAAGGTATGGATTCTGTGCGCTTATGGCAGGCACTACAGCATCGATGGTAAGTCCAACCCACCATACGCCCTGATCTTTTTCTTCCTGCGCTATTTCTCTCGAAAACATTCCCAGGTCAACTGCTCCAGCCAGCGCATCGGCCATGCCTTTGCCAGCTCCGCCTCCCGAAATGTTAAATCTGATTTCAGGATTCACTTTCTTATACTCTTCTGACCATTTAATTGCCAGAGGATAAAGTGCAAATGCCCCCGACAGACTAATGGTCTGGTCTTTTTTCTTTTGTGAGGCGCATGAGGTAAACAATACCAAAGCTGCCATAGCGAAGAATAGTCCTGCCTTTTTCATTGTCTTTTATTTTTCAGGTGAAGTTGTTTGTTTGAATAAGTTTGGCGTTAAAGTAAGTTGCAGGTAAAAGAATTGTGAAAATTTATCCTGTTCAACTTTCTGGATGGCTTTCAATGATTCGGTGGGAAGAAAAAAGCAGTATCCCCCTTCAAGCATTCCCCAGCTGCTGAAACGGAAGCTCAATATCAGGTCATTTTCAAAACCAAGATTTTTGTCCTCCGGAGTTTGAGGATTGGATTGTGCCAGGGTAAAATAATGGACTGAGTTTTTCAGGCTTAGTTTATTCGAAAATTTGTAGTCAAGATACGCGTAATAATCTGCTACTCCTCCTTGCCGGGTTTGGGTAGGAAAATTACTGAAATAATCCATGGCGCCAAAATAGAGGTGCCGGTTTCCATATAGAGGATCAAATAGCTTATCGGTTTCTCCGGCTGCAGGTGTTTTGTCGTTTCCGCTCAGGTAGCCTATTCCGATTCCTGCGGTAACATTGCCGAGTTTGTAACTTGCATCTGCATCAAACAGAAAAGCATTGAGGTTATAGCCTTTCTGATTTTTTCCGTACTGATAATAAAAATTACTCCATGCACTGAAATTATTCTTTTTATACTCTCCGTATAGCCCGGTTGTGTGCCTGAAATTCATAGGGTTGGTGGTGTCGGTTTTTGTAACTCCTGAAGAAATATGTAACATGGAGAGCGTGAAATTCTCATTGAATTTCCGGTTTAACCATAAGAAATTCAACGATTTGATCCGGGTTGTGGGATAAGGATTTTCAGCAAGGGCATTAGAAAGTGTATTCCATGATGATCCTAAGTGAATGTTCCAGTCATTCGGCTTTAATTTGAATAACAGTGCATCATAACTGATTCCGTTCTGATTCCAGTTGCGGTTGCCGAGTAGTCGTCTGCTGTCGTAAACCAGTTGCTGACGACCGGCTGAAACCCATCCGGCATTTCCGAGCTTTACTTCGGCATAAGCTTCCAGCAAATCCAGTGATGGGTTGTCTCCAACTCCGATATTCATTGTTGATTGATCTCCCCAAAGTCTCACATCCTGAGGTGTGAATTTCAGTTTCAGGGAACTGGTTTCATAACCAAATGTAAGCCGGGTTCGTTGCGAAATGAATAGGGCAGGGTTTGATCCTTCAATGGCCAGTTTCTGATAACCATCGCGGATTTCGAACCGGCTGCGAAGTTGCGCATCAACGCTGAATTGCGCGCTAACCGTCTGGCAGAGAACTGAAATTAAAATCAGTAATGTGAATCGCTTATAATTGATCCGCTTCATATTTAAGGTAATTTTGATTGCTCAAAATTACCTCATATTTAATTGCTGTGAAACAGTCTTTAAACGTACCGGATTACTACGTACAAATACTTATCAGAGCCTGAATTATCATTCACAGGCTTTATTATACATCTGCAATTCCATTCCTGATGGCAAACATTACCAGGCCTGCGGTATTTTTGCTGTTTGTCTTTTCCAGAAGGTTTTCTCTGTGTTTATCAACGGTTCGTTTACTGATGCGAAGCAAATCAGCAATTTCCTGATTGGAAAGTCCCTGACAAATGCGGTAAAGAACTTCGATTTCCCGTTCCGAAAGTTCTCCGGTTTTCTCAGGTTTATTCTTTTTGGTGATGTTGCTCAGAATGCTTGCCAGAATTTCGGGTGAAAAATAGTTGTGACCGGCCACTACATTTTTAATACATTCTTCCACATCCTGAATTCCTGAATTTTTGAGGATAAAGCCTTTGGCCCCGGCATTTATCATTCGGGTATAATAGTCCTCATCAGCAAACATTGAAAGCGCAATTATTTTGAGGTCAGGATAGATTTCCAGTGCCCTGCGGGTGCTCTCAATTCCATCAATTCCGGGCATGCTGATGTCCATAAATACAAGCCCGGGTTTCTGATTTTCAAGCATTTCAAGAAACTCTTCGCCCGATGACGCTTCCACGATTTCCGAAACTATCGGCATGGAGCTGAGCAACATTCCGAGTCCCTCTCTGAATAATTTATGGTCGTCAACTAAGTAAATGGAAAATGGTTGCATGGTTTTTTCAGTTGTTAAATTTTGCCGGGTTTCCTGATGACAAAATGAAAGTAAGTATTATCTGTGTTTTTATGAAAGAGTTCTGCAATCCTTTTCAGCTTTTCTCAATCACCACATTCACCCTGACTCCTTCGTTTGGGACGGTGTAAATGTCGATGCTTCCATTGAGCGATTTCACCCTCGACCGGATATTTGCGAATCCCATTCCTTGGTTTGTGGTTTCCAGAATGGCTTCGTCAAAACCAATGCCATCATCCAGGTAATCAAGCTTTAGCAATTGATTGTCATCCATCAGTGTGATAAAGACATTCCGGGCATTTGAGTGTTGTAATGAGTTGGAAATCAATTCGCAGATAATCCTGTAAAGCACAACCTCAAGATTGTATGTATATCTTCGCTCTTCCAAATTGGAGTTAAAGTTAATGGTGAGTGTTCCGGATGCGGGCAAACGCGAAATAAATGACTTTACTGCTTTTTTCAGCCCGAAATTATTAAGCACATGCGGGCTGAGTTTATTGGAAATTTCTTTGAGCGATGTAATCGATTCATCAATAAGTTTCTCTGCGTTCTTAAGTACAGTGTTCCCGTTTTCAGATTTTTCATTGATGCGGCTTGCTGAAATTGCCATTTTTACCGATGAGAGCAATGGCCCCAATCCGTCGTGCAATTCCTTCGAAAAGTTTAGTCTTTCCTTTTCCTCTGTCCTTACAATCGCCGACAAAACCCTCGATTCATTCTCTTTGCGGAGTTGATCCATGCGCTTCTGAATATTGAAAATGCGTTTGATAAAGATCAGACTGCCAAGCATAAGTATAGAAATTGCCACACCAGTCCAGGTGCTTAAAAGTCCGGTAACCAGTCGGCTTTCACTTTCTGAAAGCTGAAAGAATTCGAAAACCCGGCGAATGGCCATCAGCAGAAATCCAATTGAAATCAGCCACCACGCAATGTTGGTTTTGGTTCGCCTGGTTAGCGATAATGCAATAATGGCTGCTGCAAACTGCAGTACAATAGAAATAATCAATGCTATCTTTATGGTCATAGCTGTTGCTTTTGACAAAGGTAGAAAAGGATTGCTAATATGGGTGGTGACTTTCAGGTTATCTTTTCGTTTCTTTAACCTTTTTCGCCTGACCTTAAATTCGGCAATCCCTCAATAAAAGAAGAGCCAACAAGTGGAAAAGCATGTCCGCTCTGGTTAGAAAGACTCGAAAGGTCAATTTACATCCCTTAAAAAAAGAAGACCTAACAAGTTGAAAGAAAACTTGTTAGGTCAATTCCGAAAATAGTATGAAATTAGAAATTAGAAATTAGAAATTACTTGTCTCGGGATCGCGTAGCGATAACGAGAGAAATTAGAAATTAGAAATTAGAAATTAGAAATTAGAAATTAGAAATTAGAAATTACCTACCCTTGCTTCGTCATCGTCCTCGGTGCAATCATATTTTTCGGGTCAAGTACTTCGTCAAGTTGGGCTTTGGTCATTAATTTCTGTTCAAGCACAAGGTCATAAACACTTCGGTTGCCTTCAAGTGCTTCCTTGGCCAGTTTGTTTGATGCTTCGTATCCTATTACCGGGTTGAGTGCAGTTACCAGGCCAATGCTGTTGTAAACCATTTCGCGGCAACGTTCTTCATTGGCAGTAATTCCTTTTATACACCTGTGATTCAGTGTGTTCATGCCGTTTTTGAGCATTTCAATGGACTCGAACAGGCTATAGACAATAATCGGCTCCATTACGTTAAGTTCAAGCTGGCCGGCTTCGGCAGCGAGGGTAACTGTAAGATCGTTGCCTATAACTTTAAACGCAATCTGGTTCACCACTTCAGGGATAACCGGATTTACTTTACCAGGCATAATGGTGCTGCCGGGCTGCATAGGAGGGAGGTTGATTTCATTAAATCCGGCACGCGGACCCGATGAAAGCAGACGGAGATCGTTCGATATCTTTGAAAGCTTTACAGCAAGCCTTTTTACCGCCGATGAATACATGATAAATGCACCAGTATCCTGTGTAGCTTCCACAAGGTTGGTTGCCAGAACAATGGGTTTGCCCGTGATTTCGCGTAAGTGTTCAATCACAACGCCGCTATACCTCGGATCGGCATTGATGCCAGTGCCAATGGCAGTTCCACCCATATTTACCTCCAGAAAGAGCTCAACATTCTGGTTCAACCGGGCAATCTCTTCTTCAAGCATCACCGCATAGGCTTCAAAGGCTTGTCCCAATGTCATTGGAACCGCATCCTGCAACTGTGTGCGGCCCATTTTTATTACATGTGCGAACTCTTTTGCTTTTACCTTGAATGAAGCGATCAGATCAATAAGCACATCAATCAGTTTTTCATTGCTGCGGATGAGCGCAATTTTTATGGCTGTCGGATAAGCGTCGTTGGTTGATTGTGAAAGGTTTACATGATTGTTTGGATGGCAGAACTCATACTGTCCACGTTCGTGACCAAGTATTTCAAGTGCGCGGTTTGCAATAACTTCGTTGGCGTTCATATTGGTTGATGTGCCGGCACCTCCCTGAATCATATCTACCACAAAATGGAAGGTATATTTTCCATTAATAATTTCGTTGCTGGCACGTACAATGGCATCCGCAAGTGATTTGCTGAGCAACCCTAAGTCGTAATTTGCTTTGGCTGCCGCAAGTTTGACCATTGCCAGCGATTCAGCAAAAACGGGGTAGAAATTCAGCTGTACGCCCGAAATGTTAAAGTTCTCCAGTGCGCGCAGCGTCTGAATACCATAATAATACTCGTAAGGAACCTCGCGGTAGCCAAGCAGATCGTGTTCGGTGCGGGTGCGGCCCGATTCATACTGAGCGGCAGAGCTGATCATACGTGCATTGGCCTGTCGCATTCTGCGGGAGATTACCCTCGAAATATTCGAAAATATTTTGAGTGCAGTAGGTCCGTTCAGCTCAAAGAAATCTTTTTTCAGCATAAAAGTGATGGTTTTATGCTTCGCTCTGGCACTGGTGCTGTGTGGCGAATCTTCGGTGAGAGAGCCTTCTCCCAAAAAATCAAAGCGGCTGAAATAGCTGAGTTTTGTTTCTGCTCCCAGGGCCGATTTCTTGAACAACTCAACTTCGCCATCGTAAATCAAAAAGATGGCTTCACGCGGACTGCTTTCCTGAAAAAGGTATTCCCCCGTATTAAATTTTCGCTTTTCAACAGCCGCAACAACCATTTCAATTTCTTCAGCACTCAGGCCTTTAAATAGTTCAATTTCAGTGATGAACCGGTTCAGTTCTTTGGTTTCCATTTTACAGTGGTTTTTAGTTTGCTGATTTTTTTCAGTCTTTGTGTCCTGATTTTCAGGAGCGTTTATGTAAGTTCAGGTAGTGCTTGTTTTGTTTTTATTCAGGTTATAATGCAGTAATTTTATGCAAAGGTATCCTTATTCCTTATCGCTTCAGCGGAAAATGGATTCAGTTTTTTTACGAGAATATCCATGGCTGTTTTCCGGCAGGAATCTGATTTTCTTCAAGGACAACCAATGATTATTTCATTTTTAGAAATGGAAACTGCTGAAATCCGGGTAATTCACACAATTAACCTTCTCAATTGGTTATAACATAAAATAGCCCCAACTCATTTTTATGAATCGGGGCAATTATTTTTGCATTCTATGTCTGTTTGTTTAAATCTTTTTTATTGGCTTTTTAAGAACCAATTTAAGTTTTCAAATTATTTGACTTTGTAATAACCTGTTCTTTAAGCTCTTGCTTGTATCGGATAATTTTGGTTTGTATTGAATTATCCATCACAGAAACGATTTGAGCTGCAAGAATCCCTGCATTTTTTGCTCCGTTCAGTGCAACTGTTGCTACAGGCACTCCGCCCGGCATCTGCAAAATAGAAAGTACGGAATCCCAGCCGTCAATGGAATTGCTTGATTTTATAGGCACTCCAATTACAGGTAAGGGCGATATGGCTGCCACCATGCCTGGCAAGTGGGCTGCCCCTCCTGCTCCGGCAATGATTACTACAATTCCCCGGCTATGTGCATTTGACGCAAATTCATATAACTTTTCGGGCGTTCGATGTGCCGATACTATGTCAATTTCATATCCGATACCAAACCTGTCAAGCATTTCGGCCGCCTGTTTCATTACAGGCAAATCAGAGTCAGACCCCATTACGATGCTTACTAACTTTCTTTCCACGTTTTTTCTTTTTTTTATAAAGACCAAACTTTAAGCGAAGTAAAGGCTCAAAAATCGAATAGTTCACCCAACAGCCCCTTTCTTTTTTTGTGGCGGTAATCGCTGTCTTTGGGATAATACTGTTTTTCGCGAAAATTATCATCCGGAAAACTCTTCACGTTTTGCGTAGAACGTTCGATAATTTTATCAAGTTCACCACGGTCAAGCCAAACACCTCTGCAATCAGGGCAGTAGTCTATTTCAATCCCGCTTCGGTCGGCCATTACCAGATTTACACTGCAGTTAGGACATTTCATTTCACTTAAGTTTAATTGTTTAACTTTATTTATTTGGATTTATTTTCTTATTTACCAACGAGTCCATCCTTGATGCTGATTTATCTATCAGGGAGTCCAGCTTTTTAGCCTTTTCGCTTCCGGTGTTAATGAGCGAATCAAGACGCAAAGCTTTATCAACCTCTTTGTTTAGCAATGAGTCCATTGATTCAGTTTTTTTCATCAACTTGTCGATGTTTTCATCAAGTGTTCTATTTAAATCTCCACAAGAGATAAAAATACTGCTTGTGATAACAAGCACGAGGATAAATTTAAGAATTTTTACCATAATGTGTATTTGGTTTTAAACTGTTGATAATAACGCTTAATCAGTCATTTTATTACTCCTCTCCAAGCGAATGAAAAAGATTTATACTCAGCCAGATTCTGTTTCTTGAATCTCCGTTGATGAATGAATCCAGCCTGTAATCGGTGCCGATTTCCAGATCATTTGATGGGGAAATGGAATATCCCAAAAGGGCTACCAATCTGATTTCCATGTCGTAATCTTTTTTTTGCCAGGAATTAAGATATTCATTGTTGAGTTTAAGATAAAACTCCTTTACATCAATTGACTGTCCTTCCAACGGAATTTCAGAAGATACCCGGTAACGGAGTCTGAATTCGGTATCGTTGTCCTTTTCAAACGTTTGGTCCGTCATTATCCTGTGCGACATGCGAAAGCCAGAATACTTTTTGCTAAAACTAATCTGTTGTACTGCTCTGTTTTTAATTTTATCAACTTCGGCTCTTAACAAGTATCCGCCACCAACTGTGATATTTGGTGCAACCCGTTTTGTTGCAAGCAGCGATAAATCAGTGAGCAGGTATTTATATTTCAGCTCCTGATTATAAAATGATTGCCTTGATTCAACTTTGAAATTTGCTGACCAGTTTCGCGGAAATTTCTTTTGTAAATTTATGGAAGGCATAATTCCATACTGATAGCTGTTTTGTGCATAACAAATAGCCGACATTGTTGAAAGAAAAATGAGAATCAGGATTTTTTTCATGCTCAGTAATCAATTGTATCCGTCCTTCTTGAAATTATCTGGCTGCTTTGTAAAAATTCACCTCTTTCTGAGAACAAGTATTCGAGCATAAGATAGTTGCCATCCATTTTGGTTGAAATTACAACCTCATAGTTTATTGTTATGCCTTCAGAATTATTCCTGTCTCCTCTCAAAAAACTCAAAACTATATTTCTATCCCCGGTATATTGTATCTGAATTTTCTCAATTTTATACTTTTTGTGCCTTTGCGATAAAGCCCCTGTTATTTTTGAGTTTGTGCTATCAGGCAATACGTTGGGTTTTACTTCTATTTCAGCATCCTGAAATGTTCCGTTCTCACTAAACTCTATGCTATGCCTTTCGTTGTTAAATTTTGCTTTTGCTTCAATAGTTATATGGTCTAAGCCGATTTCTTTATACCATTTAATTTTAGAGTCGAAGGTCAGGGAGTCAATAAAAGTGAGTGCTTTCGCAGGTGCATTTTTTGCTTTGATTCGGAACTCTTTTTCATATTTCGACTGAGAAAACCCGCGAATACTTAACAGTAATAGTAAACTCAGTATAAAAGCAGATTTTACAGACACTTTTCTCATTCTCATATTCCTGTTTCGCGATTTACATGGAGCGGTATAATCAACCTCACAGACCATCAATTTGTTCATTGATCTTCTTTCCATGACTTTACTTTGATAAATTGTTTCACTTTTTCTGCCTTTTTTAGTGCACACTCCAATGATGATGACAGAATGGTGACGTGCCCCATTTTTCGGTAGGGTTTGGTTATTTTTTTTCCGTATAAATGAATTTTTACACCGTCAATTGCCATACTCTCTGTTAGTCCTTCGTAAATTACAGCTCCTTCGTGGCCTTCTGCTCCTAAAATGTTTATCATTACCGAAGGCAATTTGAGTTTTGTACTTCCCAAAGGAAGGTTCAGTATTGCACGCAGATGTTGTTCAAACTGTGATGTAATTATGCTTTCAATGGTATGATGACCGCTGTTGTGCGGACGGGGAGCAACCTCATTTACAATTACTTCGCCTTTTGTATCTATAAAGAACTCAACTGCAAGCAAGCCTTCCATATTCAGCAATTCAATAATTTCACTGGCAAGAGTAACCGCTTTTTCTGATTGTTCAATTGTAATTGAAGAGGGACAGATTAATTTATCCACAAGATTAGCCTTGGGGTCAAAAAGCATTTCAACAACAGGAAAACATTTTATTTCTCCTTTTCTGTTTCGTGCAACAATTGCTGAAATTTCCTTTACGATTTCTACTTTTTCTTCAATTACCGATGCCCCTTGAAGTATTTTATTTAGATCGCTTTTGTCGTTTATAACTGCTACTCCGCGCCCGTCGTATCCGCCTTTCCTTAATTTCTGCACAAAAGGAAATTTAATTTCCCCTTTTTCAATGCCATTGAAAACAGCTGTTTCTGATTCGTAAATTTTAAAGGCGGAAGTTGGGATTCCATTCTTTTTATAAAACTCTTTCTGCAAGCCTTTGTCTTGTATTAACTCCAATATTTCAGGGTCGGGAACAATTCTGTAGCCTTCTGATTTTAGTTTCTTCAGGGCATCAATATTCACATTCTCAATTTCAAAAGTCAATACATCCGCCAATTTTCCAAATTGGTAAACAGATTCAAAGTCAAGGTTGTTTCCTTTAATAAAATGCGAGGCAATTTTTCCGGCAGGGCAATTTTCATCATTGTCAAGAACATACGTTATTATGTCCCACTTGCTGGCTTCCTGAATAAGCATTTTTCCAAGTTGTCCGCCTGCAATAATTCCAAGTTTTAAATTTGATGTTACTAATCTTTCCATGTCGGATTTTTCTTGATGAATTGTTGGAAAACCTTCAGCAGCATTGCAAAGTCAGGGATTCTCAACACTGAACTTTCTGCGATGAACTGCCCTTTAAATTTTACTGCTTTTCTGACCAGAGAAACAAAAACACTGCTTGCTGTAAGCTGCTATATGCGCTTTGCATCATATGAAGCGAAAACTGCTTGCATGTCCCTGAGAATGTTCAAAATTACATACTTTTCCTTTGCGGGATCAGCAGGTGTAAATATTTTCCGGTGGGCGCAGACCCGTGATGCAACTTAGCTAAGAAGCGAAGTCATAAAATGTGGCTTGCAGTTCGCTGTTGGCTTGAATATTCATTGTATTTGCAATGCCTGATTCTCTGAATATTGTTGCAGTAAAGAACCGTTTAACCTGAGAGATCCGCAGAGGTTTTTATATCAATCTTTCTCAGAATGAGCCAAAGATCTTTTGCTTAAAATAATTGACAACCCGCAGTATTCGATAAAGTTATCGGTAGCCGTTTCGCGATGGTAAGTTCCGTCAAAAGGATTAAAAAACCTGTAGGTGTAGGCAGAAGAAACCGCCCAAAGAATGGTATTGGTTTCTTTATCTGGCCGGTTCAGCGGCAAAAGATGTGCATCTGAATGCCTCACTGGCATCCAGTCAGGGTTCCTCCTTGTATCAGCTATTTCTTCATCCTGATACATCGGGCGTTCAATGCCAAAATACCGGCGCAGTATCAGCGAAAATACCGGTTGCTTGATTGAGCCCCAAATTGGCATATTTTCAGGTATCCAGTAAACTTCTGCGATGACTTTCAGGTTCTTCTCCTTGTTCGTATTTATACTTTCAAGTATTGCCTTGTGTCCGTTTTTTACATCCGAATATTTTTTCAGACAATGAGGCAAAAGTACCAAGGGACGAAATGCAAAATCTTCGTCACCGTGTTTCTTGATTTTCAAGCCAGGAAGCTTACACATGTCTTCCCATATTTTTTTATGCAGGATCTGGCAATTTGTGATGAACAGTACCTTGGATTTATATTTGTAAAATAATTTGAAAAATGTCCATATTCCGCCAATAACTGTCAATAAAGTTATGGCAAGGGTGTTCCATAAGTTGATTGCGTCCATAGTTGATTGCAGGTTAGATTTTTACAAATGAAAAGATGCTGATGATGTATTGGCTGGCAGCTATGAAATATGGCCGCTTGCTTCGAAGATTTATGTTGTTTACCTGTATTTTCAATTTCAATAAGCATTTGGATTGGTAGCCGGAAGGAGGCCAGAAGTTGATCTTATCTTCCCGCCATCATCAATCATATACAAATATACTGATCTGTTGGTGAAATTGTATCGTTTTTTCAGGACTTATTTTTTGAAGTTCGCAGTAATCAAAAATTTCGTGTGATTTCGTGGGTGGGAGGATAGGTTGCCGGACAGGAAAAAATATCAGATTCGCTGCATCTCAGCAAATTGCTCATTTTAAGCTGGAGTATGGTGGCGATAGGACTGTATGTACTCAGTTTCGCAGAATTTAAGAAATGCCGCAGTCAGATTTTCCAGCGGAAGTGGTTTTATCGATAGGATGCCAGTCTTTATTTACTATATATCGTAATCAGATTATCACTTTCAAACATACCTGATGGTGATATAACAGTTTCATTTTCAGGGATATTATATGAAGACCTATTTATAGACAGTAGTTTTTATTCAATAATTATTTGTTCATTGATTCTTTCCGCTATTTGGGAATCAATCTTTATTTTACTTTTTACCTTTACATCAGAATATGAAGTCATTTCATATCCATCATCACTGTTATACGATTGGTAATGTTCTATTCCTTTGATTAGTCCATTCTCGAAATAATAAATTTTTGTTTTTTTATCAAGTCCGAATTACACGTAATTAACTTGTTTAAGGATACTTTCTTTGATCTGATCTTTTAAAGCATTCTTTGTAACGAGATCTATCTTACGGTTAAAAATCTTTTCCAGATAGATTTCAAGTGAAAAGAATTTCCAGCCAATTGGTCTTTCGAATTCGACCAATAGGTCAATGTCACTTTCTTCAGTGAAGGTTTCATCAGAGAATGACCCGAACAAGCCTATTTCCTTCACAGAATAATCCTTATAAAGCAAGGGCTTTAATTCCCTAAGCTTAAGTATTATGTCATCTTTGGTTACCATGATTCAAAGGTAGAAAAAAAATTTGAAATATGGATCTGATTTTATTGGCATAGGGCATAACCAATTTCTCTCACCAGTAGTGAGAGTTTTTACTTGCTTCTTTAATCATTGAGCGTTTTACCTTTATGTTGCGTTTTTTTATTTTCAATTCTTCTTCAACCGAATTCCTAATCCTCCTTCTGAAGTATAGTAAGCTTATAAGAAATACAATGCTCATAATTCCGATCGGAAGAATCAATTCTGGATTTTCAAAGCTACTGTTTATCGAACCTTCATTAAAAAGGATAAAACCCAAAGCTATTGTTGTAAAATAAAATCCGATCACCATCATTGGATTTGGGTAAATTGTGCCAATGATGTAGGTATTGTTTTGGTGAATGAATTTAGTTCCGGAGAAAAATCCAAATGCATCGAACGAATGATGACCTCGGAAAAAATCCCATTTTTCCCAAAGTGAAAATTGATTTTTTGATATGTCTTTGCCTCTTAGGATCGTTTTTCGATCAAAATATTCTGCCTCATAAATTCTTTCCAACTCATTGTCCAGGTTCAATGAGCTATAAGGGTAGAGGTAGAGATAGCTTTTCGCAAACAATATTTTTCTTATTAGTGATTTCATTTTTTTTATTTAAAACGTAAGAGGCGCACTCCGTCAGCTAACTACTGGCGGCGATGTTTACTCGATTACTTGCTGTTATTCTTTAAGGATAATATTCATATTTGAAATTGAAAGTATAATTCTTTTCTCTTGCCGCGCCTGCGATATAAGTTATGTACTTTTCCTTTTCAACTGTAACAATGGAGTTCTCATATTCATATTTTTTTATGAGTAATGGAGCGTTGTCGAAATTGAAAAGATTTTCTTCTGCCAATTGGTTTAAATTATTGTATATATATACGTGTTTTGACCATGTATTTTCATCTTTTACAATCACTTTACTGTTTATCCTTTCAGTAATAAATCCTTCCTGGTTATATTTTATAATGATGTTTTCCGAGGTGTCTTGACCAACAATTGCGTAGTGTGAATTTGAATCCACTCTGATTTCGGCAATCAGTCTTTTATAAATATCGTATTTCTTGATGTGTTCAATTTTCAAATTACTTCTGCGGTATACCGTCTTCTCGTAACATTCAGTATTTGAGTACTCTATTTTATTTAATGTATCCCCATTTTTAAAAAACTCTATCTCATCAGTTATGCCATTTTCATTGTATTTTTTTATAGAATTAAGATAAGGCTTGCCTTTATTAATGGTTTTTTGAGTCATTGGATGATTCCAAGTATCATTAAAGTTGTCTATTGCAGATAAAAATCTAAATTGACTTTCATTATATTTTTTACCATCATAGTTTCCGCTCTCAATTACATATTCTTTGATCGGCTTTAGCTGTTCATCATATTTTGGAATTGTAACAGTATAACCGAACTTTGAATGAGCAAAAACTTTGTATTCTAATTTGTTGCATGAATCATAAATAAATGCTTCAATAAACGGATTATAATTATTTTCTAAATCCGAAAAGTCTGATTCAGTTTTCGAAAATATTAGTTTTCCTTCTTTATTATACTCTTCAATGTTTACTGCATATCCGTCTAAAAATCTGGTCTTCTTTTTTAATGCTCCTTGAGCCCAGCCAGAAGTAATAATTATAGAAGAAATGATTATTATAAATAAGCTTTTCATGTTGTGTGTTTTAATAGATTATAACGTAAAGCACTTTATCTGCCGTTCCAACGCAAATGTATAAAGAATGTCCCTAAATTCAATGCAAGGGTTTAAACATTACCTACATTTTTGCACGGCAAGTTCTAATCACTTCCACCAACTTCTACTTCTTCCCCATTCTTAACAAAATCATGTGCTTTGGCTTCAAAGCAGGCAAAAATCTTTGCGCCTTTGCGTGAACCCTTGTCTTTGCCCCAACCTATTCCCCAATCTTCCCAAAATCAGGTGCTTTAACTTCATGGCAATACAAACTTATTGCCTGTGATGCCGGTTTAAAGCCCAGCGAAACAGCACGTTCCCAGTCGTTGCAGGCCGCAGTTTTGTCACCGGTCTGGTATAGAGCAACGCCGCGGTTGTAATAGGCTTCCGCATAATCGGGTTTTATTTGTATTGCCTGTTCAAAATCGCTGATGGCTGATCTGATATTTCCTGATTTTCCTTTGATAATTCCGCGGTTATTGAGTGCCAGCAGGTATTTGTTGTTCCGGCTCAGGGCCAGGTCGTAATATTTCATGGCTTCTTCGTTATTATTGGCGCCATCGTAATAATTGGCCAGATAAAAATAGCCGTGAGCCATATCGGCATCTGATCGTTTTTTATCAATCACATCGGTAAGCAGTGTCGGAGTGTCCTTCCATACGCCAATTCGCCTGAATGTTGCTGTGCTCAGGGTAATCAAAACAAGTGCAGATGCAATAAAAAACAGTCGTAAAGTGCTGCGGTCAAGGGTGGTGCGCGAGTTCCATAATTCTGTGATTGGCCTGGCCATCAGCATAAACAACCCGATGTAAGGAATGTAGGTATAACGGTCGGCTGTAATAAAAATCCGTGACCAGAACAACGGAAGCACCATGCCGATGCTGAATATAAAAAACAGAGCGCCGGTGATAAATTCACGTTTGTATCTTTTAGAAAACCAGATGCCTGCCGCCAATGCTGCCGCCGGAATTACCGCAGCGTAAACATAGCCGGGCAGGTTTCCGTTGACCAGCTCAGGAAATGCATAGATGGCTGAAAGATTGGTGGGTACAATGAGTTTAAAAAGGTAGAAGCTTATTCCATAAATGATCAGAAATAAACGCTGAATCAGCGAATAATCCTGCTCAAGCACGGTGATGTGTCCGAATGAAGCGGACGCTTTGATGGCAACGATTCCAAAGATGACCGAAAGCACAAAAAAAGGCAGTTTTTCAGTAATCAGTCTGAGGCTGAACTTTCGTTGTTTCATATAATCCACCACAAAAAGGATAAGCGGAAATGTTGCCGCCATCGATTTTGAGAAAAGTGCAAGGATCGCGAAAAGCAATGCAAGCAGATAATGTTTTGGCTGAAGTCCCTGCTCCAGGTACTTATCCCAAACCAACAGCCCTGACAGATAAAACAGTGAGTAAAGTGCCGAACTTCGCGTGGAAATCCATACAACCGGCTCCACATGCATCGGATGAATGGCAAACAGAAGGGCAACTATTCCGGCCGGAATCCATCCTTTCATCCATCGTTCCATCAGTTTAAAAACCAGCAATGTATTTAATAAATGAAGCAGAATATTGGTCAGAATAAAAGCCCACGATTCAGCCCCGGAAGTTTTGTAGTTGATTGCAAAACTGAGCACCGCAAGCGGCTGATACATTCCAAGGTGAAAATTGCTGAAAATGGCCGCGGTATTAATCGGGCCTTCACCCGAAACAGATGGATCGGAGAGGTATTCGCCATCGTCCCATCCACTGAGGAAATCGTTACGCAATGCACCGGAGAACAGGATAAATGTGAAAATAAGAATCAGTGCAATGCCTGCATTTCGGGCAGTAATTTTAAACTTTCCGAAAGAAATAATTGTTTCCGGGGCATTTTTAAGGACTGGAATCCGTTTGCTTTTCTCAGATTTGTTCATGGATATGCTCACTTGAATGATTGGCGGTGTTTTGCAAAGGTAAAGGTTTATTTTTCTTTGCCACCAAGGCTCCAAGGCACCAGGTTACACAAAGTTTCATTGTTGTCCGGGGTAATTGATAATGAGTATATTAAAATGTAACAACGCTACTCCAATACGGATGTCACACTGAGTTAAGACTCAAAAAAAAATGAGCATAATGCGGAGATGACAGGCGTTATCATTACCCTTGTTCAGGGGCAGAAAGTCTGAAAGCATTTCTTAACTTTAATGCGAGCAAGACCAACCTTATTTTACCCTTTCAAACCTTAGTAACAGGCAACCCACCGGAACACCTCCAACCTTATCTTTTCTTTTCAACCTTATTTTTTGCCTTGAATTAAAAAGTGTTTTGCCTGATAAGGTTCTGAAGAAGAAATAAGCCTGCCTGCGTGCCACTCCGGCAGGCAGGGTTCAAAAATCGTTGGGGTCAGTTTCGTTAATAGGGTTATTAAGAGTGATTAAGGTTGGTTTTTACTTTGATCAGCATTTGATTGAATTCAAATCTGTCATTGGTAGCGGTTCCGATATCTATCGGAACGAAGGATAAGACGAATAATCTGTCATTGGTAGCAAACCCGCATTTTTTCCACCGTATTGATGCAATTAGCTTTAACTTTGATAACTTTGTACTCACACAAAAATTAAACCCTACAAAGAAATCGTTAATAAAACCCTGTATCATGAAAAAGATGTTATTTGCCGGATTATTGTTTGGATCAGTCCTCATATTTATTTCCTGCGGAAGCGGCAAAGGCGATAAGCTAACCGAACGTATTCAGTACGATGTAACCATAAAAACACCTGAAGTTGACCTCGAATGGTGGGTGCAAAACCTTGAAGGACCGAATCGCGAAAAGTTTGTGCAGGCCGTGATTCAGTCGGCCCGTGAAGGTAAAGTAAAGGTTTATGATGTGATGTCAAACAAACAACTTACAACTGAAGAAGTGCTTGCCACAGGCACCCGAACCGATCTGCTGACATTGCAGCGCCCTTACGAACCTTACGAAAACTACGACAGCATTGTTACCCGCGAGCTCCAGTTGTCTGACATTGCCAGGGTTCGTTTTCTGGAAGAATGGTATCTGAATGAAGATAATGGTAAGATCACCAAGAAGGTAATCGCCATTTGTCCCTTGGTTGAAAGTTATACCGAAACCGGTGAGATGCGCGGTTACCGGCCGCTTTTCTGGCTGTCGTATGTGAAGAAATTTCCGTTAGAAGTAAAATAAGTATTCTGATTTGTTGGTAGAATGTACCTTCTCCTAATTCACTGGGAGCTGGACAATATAATGCGGAGATAACAGGCATAATTTTGATTATCAGGGTCTCAAACACTTCGACTCCGCTCAGTGTGACATTCGTATTATGTTAGCGCAATCTCTAACTAATGTATTCACAATCAATAATATACAATGTCATGCTGAGCGGAGTCGAAGCACAAATCGATCAATTTTACAAATCAGTGGTGTAAAACGACAATCTGTTATTGGTAGCGGTTCCGATAGCTATCGCAACGAAAGATTCTTCCGGGCAGGAGATTTATGCCGCAACTTTTAAACAACAATATGCGCTGATAATTTCCTTATTTTTGCCACCTCCAATTTAAACCATGCAATATCAATTCCATACCCTTAGTAATGGCATCCGGATTGTTCACCGAAATTCAAACCGGCTGGTAGGCCATCTGGCTGTAATGATCAATACCGGTTCGCGCGATGAACTGCCCGGAGAAGAAGGCCTTGCTCACTTTATTGAACATGTGATTTTTAAGGGTACCGGAAAACGCAGGGTTCATCAGGTGCTTGGGCGGCTCGAAAACATTGGTGCCGATCTCAATGCCTACACCACCAAAGAAGAAACCTGCCTTCACGCATCCTTCCTCAGTTCGCATTATGCCCGCGCTGTTGAGCTTTTCGCCGATATCCTTTTCAATTCTACTTTTCCTGATAAAGAAATTGATAAGGAAAAAGATGTGGTGATTGATGAAATAAATGCATATAAGGACAGCCCTTCCGAATTGATTTTTGATGAGTTTGAAGAGATGTTGTTCAAAGGTCATTCTCTTGGGAAGTCAATCCTTGGCACACCAGCCGGCGTCCGGAAATTCAGCAGAAAGAAAATTCTTTCATTTATTGCCAATCACTACCACACCGATCAGATTGTAATCAGTTCGGTGGGGAATATAAATTTTACCAGATTGGTTAAGCTGGTAACAGCAGCTTTCGGGCAGCAGCCTGAGAATATCCGTATTTCCGGTCGCGAAGAATTTAAAGGCAATCTGCCTCAGACCATAATCCAACCCCGACGGATTTTCCAGACCCATTGCATCATTGGAAATCAGGCTTACGGATTCACACATCCCAAGCGAACAGCCCTCGCCTTGCTTTCCAACCTGCTCGGTGGACCTGCAATGAACTCACGACTCAGCATGGCTTTGCGCGAACGCAACGGACTGTCGTACAACATCGAATCGTCTTACACGCCTTATGTTGAAGCAGGTTCGTTTATGATTTATCTTGGCACCGACAATGGAGCGCTTGATAAAGCCATTGCATTGGTTTACAAGGAGCTGGATAAATTCCGCGATAAACCACTGGGCGCTATGCAACTTCACACCGCGAAAATGCAGTTTATCGGTCAGATAGCCATATCCTTTGAGTCGAACCTGAACGACACACTCTCCATGGCCAAAAGTGTGCTGGTTTATGATACTGTTGATACCCATGAAGTGCTGATTTCAAAAATCAATTCCATTACTTCAGCGCAATTACTTGAAGTGGCAACTGAGGTTTTAGATCCCGAAAAAATGAGCATGCTGGTCTATAAAAACCGGAAACCATGAGCGAATTGTTTGAAAGACCTCAATATCAGACTACTGCGCCTGAGTATGAGCGTTATGCTATTGATCATACTTCGCCTGAACCGGAACTGATGCAGCGTTTAATACGCGATACCAATCTTGCCGTAACTACTCCGGGTATGCTTTCGGGACTGTTGCAGGGGCGTTTGCTTCAGATGATCAGCTTTATGCTGAAACCGGACCTGATCCTTGAAATCGGCACATTTACCGGTTATTCAGCAATTTATCTCGCTTCCGGGCTGACTGAAAACGGCAAATTGCACACCATTGACAACAATCCTGAAGTTGCGCACATTGCAAATAAATATTTTATTGAAACCGGACTTCAGCATAAAATTATCACCCATCAGGGAAATGCTATGGATATCCTGCCTTCGTTGACTGGCGTATTTGATCTTGTTTTTATAGATGCCGATAAGGAAAACTACCTGAATTATTATGAAACTGTGTTGCCGAAAGTTCGTCAGGGAGGATTTATTCTGGTTGATAATGTGCTGTGGTATGGAAAAGTGATGAATCCCGATGCGCTGTCAGATAAGGAAACCCGAGGTATTGTGGAGTTTAACCAGCATATTAAAAACGACCAAAGGATTGAACACCTCTTGCTGCCGGTTCGCGATGGACTGATGATGGTGAGGAAACGCTGAGGGTATTGAGGTTGAGGTTGAGGTTGAGGTTGAGGTTCCATGGCTAAGCGGCATTTGCAATGCCGCTTTGAACATCATAGAATTTGTAATTCAATAATATATATCCGGCTGATTCATTCCTGTCGATTATTTGGATAATGCAAATTATCCAGTGTTCGGAGCGGCATTGCAAATGCCGCTCAGCCGTCTATGGTTCACCCGGCTAAGCGGCATTTGCAATGCCGCTTTGTACATCATAGAATTTGTAATTCAATAATATATATCCGGCTGATTTATTACCCGCTCAGCAGTCATTGGTTTTTCCCTATGGGAGTCAAAACGGTCAATTTCAACCAAGCAAACCGAATATCTATTCTGCTTCTATTCCACTCACACAAAAAACCGGGATGTTATACTCATTATTGACCATGGTTTCCTTGTCGGACTGAGCGAAATAATAGTGCTCATCAGAATTTACTGACATAATGGACAAAAGTCCCGCACCAATCAGGTTGGCATATTTCAATGTTTGTTTGGCATAGCCCACCGATATAACATAGGCATCTTCGCTGTGGTGCTTGAATTTCACAGATTTATTCGTAAAAATCTCTTTGGCTTGTGCTGTATTCTGTCTGATGGTCTCCGAAATCGGATCTCCTTTTCTGTTTATTGAAAAGATGTGTATTTCAGCGCCTGTTTTTAAAGCATAATCTGCAGTTGATTCTGCCAGTTTCTTGAAATTAAGATGGCCGCCAACCGGAAAAACCACAGGATTTGAATAATTGGTTATGCACTCTTCCTGAACGATAAGGCATGGAATATATATTTTGCGGACAATCTTAAGAATATCTGCACCCATCATTTTTTGCTTAATTCCCTGAATTCCATGAGTGCCGATAATCATCATGTAGTTGTCAGATCGGTTTGCAATTGCAGGAATCTGATCAAAAATGCTCCCGTCTGCAATAATATGACTGCATTGTATTCCTTCGGATTCAATGTGCGCAGATAGTTTTTCCAGATTTTCTTCAACAAGTTTTAAATCAGTTATTCTTTTTTCAGGTGACCGTTGCTCCATGCAATGGAAAAGCAATATTGATGAGTCAGTTGTACGTGAAATTATTATAGCCTGTTTAACTGCCTGCTCAGAGGCTGTTGTAAAATCGACGGGCACTACAATTCTTTTTTTGCTCATTTTTTTGGTTTTAAACTGCTGTTGCTGAACTATTTCCTGTTTTCTTAAAGGGCTGACTTCAAGAAGTGTCAGAAGGCTGATGATTTATTCAGAGACACAAATAACACCGGAATATGCTTATATGTTTGATTTTAATTTTGAAGTAAACGGCTTTTCAGATGATCTGAATCTGAAAGAATCCGGTTTTATTGACGTTTCGTGGTTTGTTGTCCGTTAATTTCATAAAATTGTGATGTAATATGTTAAAAATCTGTTAATTATACGATCTGCTTTGTGTAATTATTTTACTTTGTTTAGAAACATTCTACATAAGGCGATTGTTTATTCTGCTTGTCTGACCTCACTCTTTTTTACCTCCCGGTTTTTGCCGCTACTATCATTCAATATCTTCAGTCCGCCTGAGATGGTTTTCTTTTACTGCTTGTCCACGCAGGATTAATAGTAACTTAAAATCTTTGTGTTAATTCGAAAAAACAACAACCATGAGAAATATAAATTACAATGCAGCATCTGCCTTTTCGCTCACCTCATTTTTTCTGGTTCTCTTCACTATTCTTTTGTCAAAGACCCTGGTAGCACAGCAGGAATGTGAAATCGGGTATCTGCATGGGCAAGGCTATACAACAGACATACAGTCAGTTACTGCTGTTGGTGCTGATCAGTTTATTATTGTTTTGTCACTAAAACACGATAATTGTGGTCCTCCTGCCTGCAAAAAGATCAATCATTATGCAGTGCAGGCCATTCCCGGGACATACTCAAATGTTTCGGCAGTTATTCTGTCAGGCAGCTCCGGAAATCCAAACATCAACCTTGGCCCGAACATTGGTGGAGTTCCTTTTCAGGGATTCAGAATCACCGGACTGGGCAACTTTGGAAACGGCCCCGGCGAAATACTGATTACCTATACTTTGACAGGCGGTTTGCAGAATCAGCGGACACTTGTTAAAGCCGCCAACAACTCCATGCCTGTAGATTTTACAATCGCCGATTTTCAGTCGGTGCTTGATTGTGACAATCAGAGTATTTTTCCTTATTACACACCTCCCGCAAATGGAAAATCCTTTGCGCTGATAGGACCTGAACTTACCTCCCTTTACGATACTTACGTTGCTACAGGTGAAGTTATTTCAAACGATATTTTTAACATTGTCGGCTCAACCGTATTGATAGAAATTACTGCCATAGAGGGGCAATTGGAAGCTTTGCAGGCGCTGGTTGAATCATCAGGTTTTGGGATGACGGCTGTGGAAGTGTTTGAAAGTGAATCGCTTTTAACCGGATTTTTCCCGATTGCCAATCTGATTTTACTGAACGATCATCCCGAACTGGTTTCTCAGGCCAGGCCAGTTTACCCGGCTCTTACAAACAGTGGAATTGTCACCACCCAGGGCGATGTAGCTTTGCGTTCTGACCTTGCCCGCAAAGCATTCAACCTGAATGGCGCCAACATTAAGATTGGTGTACTTTCCGACAGTTACAACACAATTGCAGGAAATCCCGCAGCCGACGATGTTTTACGTGGTGATTTGCCGGGTGTTTCTAATCCCTTGAATAATTTACCGGTTCATGTTTTAAAGGAATATCCTTACGGAACCCGATCAGATGAAGGAAGGGCAATGCTTCAGATAATCCACGATATTGCACCCGGTGCTGAACTGGCTTTCAGATCAGGGTTTATTACAGCCGGCGATTTTGCTGCCGGTATTATTGAACTTCAGGAAGCCGGCTGCGACATTATAGTTGACGACATCACTTACATTTCTGAGCCTTTCTTCCGCGATGGAGTTGTAGCAAAAGCGGTTGATAGTGTTGCTTCGCTGGGTGTTGCTTATTTTTCTGCGGCCGGTAATTATGGCTCCAGATCTTATCAGCAGATGTTTTCTCCGGCAACACCACCCACCGGAATTACCGGACTAGCTCATAATTTTGCAGGAACTGGCGGAACTGATCCGTTCCAGCGTATTTCTCTGTCAGAAGGAAACTACACACTTGTTCTTCAGTGGGATGATGGCGGAGATTTTTACGCCACCAATACCGACATGGACATATACCTGGTTAATGACAATGGAGGTAGATTGTTCGGCTTCAACAGAAACAACACCGGAAAGCCAGCCATTGAAGTTTTGCCGTTCACCGTTGCGGCAGGCGGAGCTCAAGCCAATGTAATGATTGTCAATGCATCCGGAAACTCAGATGTTTTGCTGAAATATATTGTTTTCAGAGGTGATCTTACCATTAACGAATTTGGCACCGGCGGTTCATCCACCATCGTCGGGCAGGCAAATGCCGCAGGTGCCATTGCTGTTGGAGCAGTGCTTTTCAGCAACACGCCTGAATTTGGTGTAAATCCACCAAGCATTGCCTCGTTCTCATCGACAGGCGGAGTGCCGGTAAATGGTGAAGTAAGAAACAAACCTGAAATTGTGGCGCCAAATGGAGTAAATACCACTGTTGATCTTGGCGGATTTAACATTGATGGCGATCCGTTCCCTAATTTCTTCGGAACTTCTGCCGCCGCTCCTCATGCCGCTGCAGTAGCTGCACTGATTATGGAAGCACGTTCCAGGTTTTACGATTCCGGAATTTCCCCCCAGGAAATCAGGGAACTGATGCAAAGCACTGCCATTCCAATGACTGCTTCAGGTTTTGATTTCTCATCGGGTTACGGCTTTATTCAGGCCGATGCTCCATTGCTGACGCTGGGGAACCCATCTCCCGAAATTACAGCTTTGCTTTACGATACAACGCTGATTCCCGGTTTGGTTCCTGTGGAAGTATCTGTTACTGGAAATTTCCTGACACCAGGATCCGAAATTTATTTCAATGGAGCGCCATTGCCTGAAGGTTCTGTTCTGGTCAACGATTCGCTGATTACCGGTGTAATTCCTGAATTTGATGAACTTTTTCCTGTAATTCAGGTCTATAATCCTCCGTTGCCTCAGACCAATGGCTCCGATGGCGGTTTGTCAGAACCTGCTTATTTCTCTACAAAAAATAAGATTCTGATCCATATCGAAGATACTTCGAAAATGTATGGTGCGGTTATACCGGAATTTACCGCAGTTTATTCACTGGAAACCCTCGAAGGCAGTATTCCTTTGGCCGATGCCGGTCTTTCAGCAGATGAGATTTCAAGAATTATGGCTGTGCCTTTCGAAACTGTTGCCAATAACCTCAGCAATGTCGGTTTATGGGAAATTGCGCCCTCTCTTGCCGATCCGTTGAATCCACTCAGCAATATTCCTCCTTCTGATTCGCTGGATATTTCACTGCTGAATCGCTTCGATTTTGTTTTCGATAACGGATTACTGGCTATTGAAAAGCTGGAATTGCTCATTAAGCCCAGAGACAAAACCTTTACCTATGGAGAAGTACTTGAGGGATTTGAGTTTGATTATATCTTCAATGATGTTGAACTTGATCCTGAAAATCTGATTTTTATGAATCCTGCCGATAGTCTTGAAATACTCTCACAACTGCAACAAACCCATGCAACGGCGCTGGTAAATGCCACTGCACTTGTAAATGCGACTGCACTTGTAAATGAATTGGGTGAACCACTGCTTGATGCCACCGCACTGGTGAATAAAAGTTTTATGATCAGCGATGCCACTGCTTTGGTCAATGCCACAGCATTGGTCAACGGAACACTGATTGATCCGCAGGCATTGCTCGACGCCACTGCGCTGGTTAACGCCACAGCACTGGTGAATGCCACGGCTCTGGTGAATGCAACAGCGCTGGTAAACGGTACGGCTTTGGTGAACACCTTTGATGACGATGGCAATCTGGTAAGTGCAACAGCACTGGTTAATGCCACCGCGCTGGTAAATGCCACCGCGCTGGTGAACTCAGGTACCATCAACGAGGACAGCAACAACGAAGCAATTATAATCCTTGGGGAAGATGATATCAGCATCCTTTCGGGAAATACAACGGGTTCAGTCTTGATTCGTTCGCTTAATCTGGTAACGGGAAATACAGTTGGCGAACATTTGATTGTTCCGGGTTCATTGCTTTCGAATAATTTTAATATCAGCTATGGGCTTGGAATCCTGACAATTGAACCTGCCGTGGCCATCGTTGAGTTTGAAGAATCAGGAAGTTCAAAACCTTATTCCGGATTGGCTCAGGAGCCTGACATTATCACTGATCCTGAAGGCGTTTCAGTTGAATTATTGTTTGATGGCTCTGATTCACCGCCAATCAATGTTGGTGAATACTTTGTAGAAGTTGCGGTGAGCGATCCGAATTATACCGGTAGTCTTGAAGGTATTTTTTCCATCACACCGGCAAATGCCACAGTAACTGCAAACAGCCATGTGATTCGGCAGGGATTTCCGGCTCCGGCGCTTACTTCCACTTTTTCAGGATTTGTAAATGGCGAAAATCAATCCGTAGTCACCAGTCTCAGCCACACAATCAGCCCGGCTTATTCCGGAGCACCCGGCGTATATCAGATTATACCTCAAGCCACAGCCCTTAATTATCTGTTTGCTCCGGTAAATGGAAATCTATATGTGAATCCTGTGGGTTCAGGAACTAAAAATGTGAAGATCAGCCTTGTTTGTGTTGAACAGGTTCCTCCGGATGAAAATGGTTTCGGCTGGATTGCAAATTTCAGGTATCTGAATGAAAACAATACACCGGTATATGCCCCGTTTGGGGTGGATAACCGTGTCACAGGCCCCGGCTTATTCAGCGCAGCAGGACAACCCGCTTTATTTATGCCGGGAACCGGTGAATGGGCTGTCCGCTTTAATGGTATTTCAATTACCTGGACCGTGCGCAGCTATAACAAATGGACTAAAACTTCTTCTTCCGCTTCTGCAAATTCATCATCTGTTCAATGTGTTAAGTCAGCATTTGTGAATGATGAATCTGATAAATCTGAACAAGCAGAACCTGAACTTTTGGTATATCCGAATCCGGCAAACGAAAAGATATACATCAATACCGGTGGAATTGTGGTTTCAGCCGGTGACATCAGGTTGTTTGACATGCCTGGAAAAGAATATCAGGTAAAGTCAACTCAGGCTTCGGCACATCTGCTCGAAATTGATCTTTCGTCAATCAAACCCGGATTATATTTGTTAAATATCAGGTCATATGACAAATCCCGCGTATTCCGGATAATCAGACAATAATGATCAGGGAGACTTTCAAATAAAGCATAAAATAATCAGGAGAAGAATGGCAATCATTCTTCTCCTGATTTTGAAAAGTCACAACGGGAAATAATTTAAAAGTTCAACAAATAAGTTTAATTGACAAACATTTGAACCTGAATACCAATGAAAATGCGGACGCTGTTTATCTCTGTACTATTTCTGGTAACCGGCATTTCAGTCCATGCTCAGACAAAACAGGCCGACAGCCTGAAACTACTGATTAGAAATGCCAATGATGACACCCTGAAAGTAAACACACTTATTGATATTTCAGGGAGTTTATTGCGGGTTGATGCTAACGAAGCACTCCGCTATGCAAATGATGCACTCAGCCTTGCAAAGCAACTTGATTTTGTGCGGGGTGAAGCTTATGCCCTCAAAAACATCGGCATGAGTTATTATTTTCAGGGAAATTATATCGAAACGTTGCTTTTCTGGCAACAATCACTCTCTGCTTTTCAAACCATTGATGATAAGCTTGGCATCGCCAATATGCTGAATAACTTAGGTGCAGTAAACTTTAACGAAGGCGATGATGAGAAAGCAATTCAATATTATCTGGAGTCGCTGAAGGTTTCGGAAGAAATCGGCGATAAGCTGCGGATTGCAACAGCACTGGTAAACATCGGCGCAGTTTATTACAACAAAACAGGCACACACAACAGGGCTTTGGAATATTATCTGAAAGCGCTGCCCTTAAGCGAAGAGTTGGGCGACAATGATGCCATCGGCACTTCAGCTGTTAATATGGGTGAAATATATCTGGCAAGAGGTGATGACAAATCTGCCCTGATTTACTTTGAAAAAGCACTTAAAGCTTACAGAGCCTCCGAAAACGGGAACATTCCTTATGCGCTCAACAACATAGGGAAAGTGCACGCAAGCAGAAAGGATTTTGTAAAAGCTATTGAATACCAGAGAGAGGCATTTGAGCTGGCAGCCCGGCAAAATGCAAAGCTCGAAATGACACAATCTCTTCTTGGCCTGGCCAGTACTTATAACCTTAAGGGTGATTTTGGTTCAGCTGTTGATACTTATCTGAAAGCCAAGGATCTCGCAATTGAAATCGGAGCAAATTATGAACTTAAATTTGCATACGAAGGGCTTGCAGTTTTATACGAGAAGATATCAGACTTCAGAAATGCATATAAATACCAAACCCTGTTTTCTTCTATTAAAGATACGCTGTATAATGCCGAAATGGATAAGCGGCTTCAGGCCTTGACCTTGAATTTTGATCTTGAAAAAAAGCAGGGAGAAGTAGATCTGCTTACCAAAGACAGAGCTTTGCAGGAACTTGATCTCCAGCGGCAAAAAGCCATCAGGAACGCTACCAGTGTTACCGGAATTCTGTTGTTGCTTCTGGCAATCGGACTCTTTAACCGTTACCGTTATGTCAGGAAAACAAAAAAAATAATTGAAGACGAAAAAGACCGGTCCGAAAAACTACTGCTGAATATCTTACCCTATGAAACAGCTGAAGAGTTAAAAGAAAAAGGCTCGGCAACGCCCAAACAATATGATATGGTTTCAGTACTTTTTACCGATTTTAAAGGTTTTACCACCATTGCCGAAAAGCTTACTCCTGAACAACTGGTTGCAGAACTAAATCAGTGTTTCCTTCAGTTTGACCATATCATTGACAAGCACAACCTCGAAAAAATTAAAACAATCGGTGATGCGTATATGTGTGCAGGCGGAATTCCTGTTGCCAATACCACCAATCCTTCAGATGTGGTTAAGGCAGGTCTTGAAATCAAAGCTTACATGGATCGTGTAAAATCAGAAAGAGAAGCCAGCGGACAGGACTATTGGGAATTGCGCATCGGTATTCATACCGGAAGGGTAATTGCCGGAGTTGTGGGCAAAAACAAATTTGCCTACGATATATGGGGCGATGCAGTAAATACAGCCAGCCGCATGGAATCAAGCGGTGAACCCGGTAAGGTAAATATATCAGGAGATACCTTCGAACTGGTAAAGGATCAGTTTAACTGCGTTTATCGCGGAAAAATTAAGGCAAAAAATAAGGGTGATATTGATATGTATTTTGTGGAGGCATAACCTCCAGCTAAAGCAAGAGGAATTCAACCTTCAGCTAAAGCAAGAGGAATTCAATAGAGATTGTTTTGATATCTAAAAAAACATTATATTTGTATTGTTAATCTGACTTGGATTTTCACTCCTGAAGTGGTGTAAAAATGTCAGATTTAAACCCAAATATATCCACTGGTTGGTAGCAGCCAAAGTATTCCAGTTAACAACTTAAATATTTTTATTATGAAAGCTTTTCTAAAGCAGACTTTAAAAATTAAATTTAGTGCTGCGATTCTTTATCTCACAATTTTGGTTCTCATAAGTTACTCATGTGAGAAAGAAAATAATCCAACTAATCCCATAGACTTTGAATTTAAGGCAAATGAGATTATTTATTACCCTGATCAACATATTTCAATAGCTTTCGACATTAAACCCAAATATGAAATAGGAGCGTATAGCATTAATTGGTATAACCCCGATACCTTATCAGGAGAAGGACCATTTAAAATGATGATAACGGATGATCTCATATTGGATTTTGAAATTTCAGACAGTGAAAATACAGTTAAAAGATTTCAACATGAGATAAAGGTTGATACCTTTGATTCAGTGAGATATGATTATAGAAATGACTACATCGGAATTTATATTTGTGATGTAACTTATTCAAATGATGGATCATTGGAATATTATCAAGATACATTGACTGTTGTGAAAAATGGCACATTCAATATAATAAATATTTTAACCAGGAGTGATATAGAACACGGTTGGGAGGGAAGTAGGATGTTTTATAACAATTCAAATGGCTTTTATAGCTCTCCGACAGGTAGTTTTTTTGGCTATCATTCAGGGGTTTTATTTGCTAATGATAGTATTCACTATACTGTAGGTGGACCATTAGGAAATTATTATACAAACACTTATGAGGGTATTAAGATGAATCCGTAATATCACGGTTTATGAAAACATAGGAAATGCAACGTTTACACGAATAGATGAAGTGTAAATGATTAAAAGATTTTTGTTTTCCTCCAGATAAAGCAGCTGGAGGGAATTCAGGAGCACGCGTCAGGGGACGCGCGCTAGCGGCGTGGGTAAGGTTAGCGTTTATGGAAAAATGATGATAGATCATCAATGTACTTACTGCATAGAAGTATGCTTGTTAGCAGGTCCTTCTCCATTGAGAAGGTGCACGAAGGGCAGCTTGCCCCGTCGCACTTTTATGACGGGGGATGAGGTGCTACTAATTTACCTTGAATTTGTATTCAACTTTTTTCAGTTCCTCGTTGGCTTTCACAATTTTTGTTTTCAATTCTTCCTTGAAAGCAATCAGTTTCATCATCAGCTCATCATCGCCGGTTGCCATCATCTGAACTGCAAGTATCCCTGCATTGCGCGCGCCATTTATGGCAACTGTTGCAACCGGAATGCCAGGAGGCATCTGAACGATGGCAAGCAGAGAATCCAAACCATCAAGCGAAGCTTTAATGGGAACTCCGATTACCGGAACCGTTGTCATCGCAGCAATAACACCGGGAAGATGGGCTGCCATTCCAGCGCCGGCGATGATTACTCTTATACCGCGACTGTAAGCTGATTTAGCGAATGTCTCAACCTCATTTGGCGTACGGTGAGCCGATAACGCATTGATTTCAAAAGGAATCTGAAAATCGTTGAGGATTTCTGCAGCTTCTTTCATCACCGGCAAATCCGAGGTGCTACCCATTATAATGCTTACTCTTGGTTCCATGTTTAAGATATTTAGTATGCAAAAATATGAAATTTAGTGGATTTTTATGAGATTCTAAAAAGCTTAAACTTAATTTAACTTAGTGCGAAGAATGGAGTTGGGGATATAGGTTATAGTGCTTCTGACTTCTCTTAAAACAGGAGAATGCATGACATTCAGCATGATAAGAGAGCCAGCCATCAATCGACCAGGATGCACTCCCTCCCTGTTCCAGGGAGGGTTGGGGTGGGTAAAAGGTAAGAAATATTGTCATTCCTGCATGTGGCTATAGCAACGAAGGACAAAACGAGCAAAGAACCTAATATTCAGCATGCATAAAGAACGATGCTCAACCTGGTAGGATGCGCTCCCTCCCTGTTCCTGGGAGGGTTGGGATGGGTAAAAGTATTGAAACGGCATTTGTGTTTCCTGAAAACTATCATTTTGGTCAAAAAGCAAAAAGCCTGCTTTTATATTTCTTAATTATTGTACTTTTGAAGGCCAATTAAACAGTTTATGAATAAAACAATTAAAGTCTGCGACAGAGAATTTGGTATCTATATTTCCGCAGAAGCCATTGATCAGGCTGTTAGCCGGGTTGCTCAATCTCTGAATACCGATCTTAAAGGAAAAACACCTTTATTTCTGGTTGTTTTGAATGGTGCATTCATGTTTGCCTCCGATCTTTTGAAAAAAATTGAGCTCGAGAATAACATTTCCTTCGTTAAATTGTCGTCTTATTCCGGCACCAGAAGTTCACAGGTTGTAAGTGAACTGATTGGTTTAACCGAAGTGGTTAAAGGGCGCACAGTGGTCATTCTCGAAGATATTATCGATACAGGACTCACCATGCAACGTATGCTTGAGATTCTTAATCAGCAGGAAGCCGCTGATGTTAAAATTGCAACACTTGTTTTTAAACCCGGAGCTTTTACTGCCGATTATAAGATCGACTATATCGGGCTCGAAATACCCAACGATTTTATTCTGGGTTATGGTCTTGATTATGATGGCTTTGGTCGGAATCTTCCGGATATTTACAAAATCATTGAATAGTTGCCAATCAGGTAGTTGCCAATCAGGAAAATCATTTGTAAATTGCCGGCTTTTTGTACTTCATAACTTAATAGTTTATGCTAAATATCGCATTGTTCGGCCCTCCGGGAGCAGGTAAAGGTACACAGTCAGCCATGTTGATTGAAAAGTATAATCTGGCTTATATCTCCACAGGCGACCTGTTACGTCATGAAATTTCTGAAGGTACTGAACTGGGTAAAAAAGCCAAAGATATTATCGATCGCGGGCAATTGGTTTCAGATGAAATGATTGTTCAGCTTATTGAAAAAAGAATTGTTTCAAGTACAGATAAAAACGGAATTCTTTTCGATGGATTCCCGCGTACCATGGTTCAGGCTTATATTCTTGAAGGATTGCTGCTTAAACTCAATACCTCTCTCGCTTGTATGCTTAGTCTTGAAGTACCCCGCGAAGAATTGATAGAACGATTGCTCGAAAGAGGAAAATCTTCCGGCAGAACCGATGATACCGCAGAAGTTATTGAGTTCAGGCTTGAAGAATACAACAACAAAACCAAACCGGTTGCCGAATTTTATCAGGACAGAGACAAATACATTCCCATTAATGGGGTTGGTAAAATAGATGATGTTCTTGGCAGATTGGTTGAATCTATCGACCGCACACTGCAGAATGTTTGGTTTAATCTTGTTCTGACAGGTGCACCTGGCTCAGGAAAAGGTACCCAGGGCAGACTGCTGGCCAAAAAGTATAATCTGTACTATATTTCTACCGGATCACTGCTTCGTCGCGAGATCAAATCGGGCAGCGATCTTGGCGTTAGGGTCAAGGAAATAATGGCTCTTGGAGAATTGGTTCCTGATGAGATCGTTATCCGTCTCCTCGAAAGCGAAATCAAACAGCACAACAATGTACGGGGATTTGTTTTTAAAGGCTTCCCCCGAACCATTGTTCAAGCATATATTCTCGATGGATTGCTCAGACGCCTCGACTCTACGGTCTCTTATTGTATTGAACTTCATGCTTCTACGCTTGAATCAATCAAACGACTGAGTGCAAGGTCAAAAACACCTCAGGCACGGTCATATGACCTGAATGCCGATCTTATTATTCACCGGCTTGAAGAATATCAGGAAAAAACGCTGCCCGTTGCTGAGTTTTACAGCAAACAAAATAAATTTGCCTCCATTGATGCTGTGGGTGGAGAAGAGGATGTTTACGAACGTTTATCTGTAAAAGTTGAAGCCGCAATGAAGGTAATCAGATAAGTATTTGTATTTCAAATATATATAATAATTATGCCGGCCTGTCCGGCATTTTTTGTACTTTTGCCCATTCTAAATTACTTACACGAAAATTCCCTATGTCTTCTTCCAATTTTGTTGATTATGTAAAGTTGAACCTCCGCTCAGGCAAAGGAGGTGCCGGTTCTGCTCACTTGTTGCGGACCCGGGCAAACGCTAAAGGCGGACCTGATGGCGGCGACGGTGGCAGGGGAGGGCATATCATTCTGAAAGGAAATGCTCAGTTATGGACTTTGCTTCATCTTAAATATACCAAACACCTCAAGGCCGGCGATGGTGTTGGCGGAGGTTCCAGTTGCCGCACAGGTGCTTTCGGAAAGGATGTGATTGTTGAAGTGCCTCTTGGTACCATTGTTAAAGATCCTGAAACCATGGAACAGGAAGCTGAAATTACGGAGGATGGAGAAACTTATATCCTTCTCAGTGGTGGCCGTGGCGGACTTGGCAACGACCATTTTAAATCTCCCACAAATCAAACACCTCGGTTCGCTCAGCCCGGAGAACCGGGTCAGGAAGCATGGAAAATTCTTGAATTGAAAATATTGGCTGATGTTGGTCTCGTAGGTTTTCCAAATGCCGGAAAATCAACACTTTTATCGGTGGTTTCAGCTGCAAAGCCCGAAATTGCTGATTATCCGTTTACCACCCTGCGTCCTAACCTTGGTATCGTTGCTTATCGCGATGACCGCTCATTTGTAATGGCTGATATTCCCGGAATTATCGAAGGTGCTTCTGAAGGGCGTGGCCTTGGATTGCGATTCCTGCGGCACATAGAACGAAATTCTGCGCTGCTGTTTATGGTGCCTGTTACTGCGTCAAACATCAGAAAAGAATACGATATCCTGCTCAACGAACTTGAACAGTTTAATCCCGAACTGTTGGATAAAAACAAGGTTCTGGCCATCACCAAATGCGACCTGCTGGATGCCGATGGAATGCGTAAACTGAAAAAACGCAAATTACCCGATGTTCCCATTGTGTTTATTTCATCACATACAGGACTAGGCATCAGTGAATTGAAAGACGAAGTCTGGAAAGCATTGCATAAACCCTACTTCTAGAAAATGGATCACATTATTCAGTTTGACCGGCAGGTTTTTTTAATCATCAACGGGATGCACTCCCCGTTTTTCGATTTTCTGATGTTCTGGCTCAGCGATAAATTCATCTGGATTCCGCTTTATGCTGTTTTGTTGTTTCTGATGATCCGGCAAAGCCCCGCACGCTGGTGGCTTATTCTCATTTCCATTGCTTTACTGGTTACCATCACCGATCAGGTTTCAGTAAAAGCTTTTAAAGATGTTTTTCTTAGATTAAGACCGTGCCACGAACCATTACTTGAAGGAATGGTTAGAATCTTAAATGAGCACTGTGGCGGTAAATATGGTTTTGTTTCTTCGCATGCCACGAATACATTTGGTATGGCTGTTTTCAGTGGGCTGATGCTTAAAAAGCGCTTTGGATGGGTGTTGCCGGCATTACTTGTCTGGGCAGGAATTATATCTTACAGCAGAATTTATCTGGGGGTGCATTATCCCGGCGATGTTTTGGCTGGAGGAGCGGTTGGAGCATTGATCGGTTGGGCAGTTTTCAGGCTCTACCGACTGGCAGATACAGGGGTGCAGGGTAAATCGCATCGTTCGATTCACTAAAAACAAGAAGACCTGACAAGTTGAAAGAAAACTTGTTAGGACGATTCGTTCATCAAGTGAGCGTGCCTGCTTACAGGGCTTTCTGCAAACGAATGTGCCTAAAAACACGAAAGTAATCGTCCCCCTGGTGCCTGAGCCTGGTCGAAGGTCCAAAAGGGGGAGAAGAGGGGGATAAAAAAAGTGTGTTATTTGAGGAAATTATTTTAATGGTATCTATTGTTTGTAAATCACCCATCAATACCCAAATGCCTTTGCAGTAATAGTTTCTGCTTTAACCCGCATTACCGCAACATTTGCAACCGAAGGTCCACTGTATTTATAGTCGTCGCGTTTGGTATATTGCCGCATAATGATATTCAGTATCCTGATTTTTTCATCAGCATCCTCAATAAACTCCAGTTTTCCCTGAATCAGTACACTTCTGTACTTCATTCCATAGCTGCAGGCAACATCTTCCGATTGGTGGTAAAGCTGATGGTCAGTGCTGAAAGTGATGCAAACATCTGGGTTATTACGCAGAATATCGATCTTTTTCCCGACAGGCCCTGAGTGAAGATAGACTGTCTGTTCTTCAAATCCGAAATTAAAAGGCAAGGTGTAGGGTTTGTTATCAAGGTCAATCATGCCAAGATTGCATACATCACATGATTTTATGATGCGCTCAATTTCCTGTGGTAAGGTAATAAATCTGCTTTTCATATTCCTTGAATATTTATCAGGATGCGAATATACAAAAGTCTTTTATGATGGGGGTAAAATCAGAAATAGTGTTTTTTGCTCTGTAATGAGCAAAAGCTGATTCCGGTTATCATTCTTCCGGATTATCCGCTTTATCCGAAGGAATAATGGAATTCATTACGGATGTTATTGAAGTCACTATGATGCTGAATACCAGAACCTGATAAAACTTTGAAGCGGTAAATTCCGGAAATACTCCGGCGGCCAGATATGTAAGAATAATATTCAGAGCAAGCATCAGAAAACCAAAAAAAATAAGGTTCATTGGTATTTTCAGCTTTAGCAGCAGCCGCTTTGGCACAGTATTGCAGAAAGCTATTAAAACAGAGGTGCTGAACCATGATAAAAATGAAGCCGCAGTAATTCCGGGGAGAATATAAATTGTAGTCATAACAGCCACAGTTGTAAGCAGGAGTCTTATAGGGAACTTCATGGTCTGTATCCGGAATTATTTGTCTTTCATTTACGAAAATACAAATTATTCATTTACAATCTAATACTCATAAAAATTAATTGAAAACAATAATTCAATGCCAATGGCCTCTGTTTGAAACTGATATAATGTTCTGAATCCGATACTTATGGGTGTGCTTAACCCAAAAGCATGCATATCGGCCATCAGGTCAACTCCCGAAGAGTTGTATGTAGTAACAGGTATGCCGCCTGAGATATTCGTGTAATCATAAAATATATTTGAACGGAGACGTTTTATATAAAAACTGTACAGGAAATTGAAGTCGGGATAAACAATAGGCATACGGTAATTGGCTTTAAGGCTCACCAACACATTGCCTGCTTCCAGATCAAAGTAACCTCTGCTGGTGCTGATCATATTCTGAAAACGGTATTCCTGAGGAGAAGAATACTGATAACCCGCATACAAACCGATGGAGTGATTTCTGTAAATGCCTGGCAAAAAGATATTTGACCGCACAGCAAATATATTTCCGGCATCAAGTGTCCCTCCTGCAGCATGCCGGAATCTTAAATCTGCATTTATTCCCATAGCGGGTGCAAGGTCGCGGTATGCCTGCCTTTCATAGGTATAGGCAAAAGCCCTGTAGGTGAGTACCGAAAGTTGTCCCGCATTAAAATTATCAGGGCTGCCTGCATCGGGGGAGGTTTTATATAGTGTATAAGTTGCTTCTCCGAAAAGTCCGCGGCTGTGCTTCCCTTTTGAGAGGTTAAGGCTTTGACTTGCACTCAGATCAATAGACGTTTCATTCCAGGTATATCTTGTGTTGGATTCAGAAGTAATGGCCGATCTTTTTCCATTTGAAAATCCTGCCCTCAACTCCGGATACCAGCCTTTCCAGGTTGCATCTGCCCTGAATTTTCCTGTTCGCTCAACCATGCTGAAATCATATCCGCCCGTTAATACCAGCGTTGAAAGCAGGTTCTGGCTCATCACTGAAAAGCCGGGCCTTGCTGTTTCTCCGCCTATATCTACAAACACCGGCGCCCAGCTGTGAACTTTAAAAAGATTCGCAGCTTTTTTATAGCTGTTGATGGTAAATGAACTATTCCCGGTTTTTACACGATCGGGAAATTCCTCCTGCGAAAACATCTCAGCTATGCCCGGCCATTCATCAGGAGTCAGCGGATTGTAAGCCTTGGTTGAAATATTATCAGTATTGAGTATTGCAATCCGGTTTCCATCCGAAGTGTATTCATTATAGATGAGCGTATCGTTTTTAATTGCCGGGTTGGTTGCCCCAAACTGAGAATTTGTAATAACAACGGTCTCGCCGGATGTAAGATCAATCATGCATATCTGACTTGTTTCACCGTTTGTGCCTGTAAAGTAAACCTGATTTCCGCTTACAAATGGATCGCTGATTTCGGCAAATAAAGGCACGGTAAGCGAACTAAAAGTTCTGTTGAGGGTATCAAGTTTCATAAAACTTTTACCCTCTGTGCTTACCGTGATAAAAATCAATGCACTCCCATCATCAGTCCATGCAGGTGCAAGTGGATGCAAGCCATCGGGAACGGAAAACTCTGATTGCGAACCATTGTTGTAAATAAAGATGTAAGCTGTTGCGTCTTTCTTGTATCCAACCGCTGCAAAAGATCCGGTTTTTTTACCGGCCACGGGCGCAAAAAGTCTTCTTTTGAATGACATTCTATCAGAAATACCAGTTACCGGATCAAACATTACCACATCGGTGTAACTTACGGTTTGCCACCGGATGTGCGGCCGGTACTCACTCCAGGCCATAATGCCGTTGTTCATGCTTACCAGTTGATCCATGACATAACCGGTCTGCAGCAGCGTGGTTTCATTGCCTGACTGGTCTAGCTTTACAATTTCAGGATTGAATGCAAAAGAAGTTTTCAGTGCAACAACCGTTGAGTCATTCAGCTTAAAAGGATGGTGATATTCTACAAAGTCTTTTCTAACTGCTGGTATCGGCCAAAAGACAGCTTCGGTAAATTCTGCTTTATTTTCCGTGATGAATTCTTCAACTGCTTCATCATAGAGGCTTTCTTTGTCCAGCCCGCTGATTTTTTTCAGTCCCCGGTTAAAGGGAGTAAATGTAAGGGGGCTTCTTGCAACATGATTAAGTGCGGAGTTCCACAATTCTATCCCGTATTTTTTGCGTCCGTGGGCAACAATATAATAGCCGGTGGTGTAAATATCGGGTACATAATTCCGGTATGAACCCAGCGTGGCTTTTGCAAAACTGTAAGCTCCTTTTTCGTGCATCTGGGCTTTCAGATCTGCTGAAAAGGAAGGCACCCTTCCCCGGCCGGACTTACTCAGCAGGGTTTCGGTCAAAACGGCATCACCCTCCAGAAACCAGGGAGGAATAAAAAGTCCGGTTAGTATAGCCGCAGCCTGTTGGCCAAAAAGGTATCCTAAGCCTTTGCCGAATCCCTGATTTAGCTTCGAAAGCTGAACAACATGGCGGTACTCGTGAAGTCCAAGCTGGTGCATCCAGGGTTGTGCATAGTTTTTCTGTGGAGGTGTTGTGAGTGCCTCAATCCGCCGGGGCGCCCATATTGCATATGCATTTGAAATGGCACTCTGCGGATGAAGTAATACAGGTGTTTTGAGCGGTTGTGTGCGTAAACCCGATTTTACAGCCCCGGCATTGTGCTGAAAAGACCGGGCAGTTTCTATGGCAAAAGAATCAAGATACACTGGAAAAATAAATTGAAAATCCGGGGTTTCAATCGTGTTCCATCTTGTTGAAGCAGGCGCCTGTCCAATATCATAGAATTGCCCTCTTGCATGAAAGCCTGATGAAAAAATCAGAAAAATGGCAAGCACCGCTTTACAAAGTCTCACAATATCTTGTTTAAGTATCTTTTCAAACAAATATATCTGTCTTTTGTCTTGTCGAAGTTTATTTTTGGGTCAATTGATCCGGATTAAAATAGGTCCATTCCGGTAGTGATGGTAAACCGGCCACAATTTTCAGATTTTCTCCTGAAACGGGATGAGTGAATTGAAGCATACGCGAATGAAGACAAATTGAACCATCAGGGTTTGATCTTTTTGCACCATATTTCAAGTCTCCTCTGATTAACCACCCTTTGGCTGACAATTGAGCTCTGATTTGGTGATGGCGGCCAGTGATCAGGTCAATCTCAAGCAAATGAAGTGATTTTGATGATGCGATAAGTTTATAATCGAGGATTGCAGGTTTTGATTCCGGTGTTCCAGCTTCAACGATGTATGATTTATTTTGTTTTTCGTTTTTTTTCAGATGATTTTCCAGCCTTCCGGATGCGGGTTCAGGAATTTTATCTACAATTGCCCAGTAAGTTTTTTTTATCTCCCGGTTTTTGACCATCAAAGAAAGTCTGGTCAAAGCTTTTGAAGTGCGGGCAAGTATCACAGCGCCACTTACCGGCCTGTCGATTCTATGTACCAGACCAAGAAATACTTCTCCGGGTTTATTGTACTTTTCTTTGAGGTAGGCTTTCAATAAGTCGGTGAGTGCAAGATCGCCGGTTTTATCTCCCTGCACAATATCTCCCGTACGTTTATTCACAACCAGAATATGGTTATCTTCAAACAGGATTTCAGGAAGACCGGACATAAATCAGTAAAATTTAGTACTGTTCGCGTTCGTTGGGGAAATCAACAGATTTTACATCTTTAATATATGATCTTACCGAACCTTGAATCTCTTCGCTGAGGTTGTGGTAACGTCTCAGGAAACGGGGAGAAAACTCCTGAGTTATACCCAGCATATCATGAAGCACAAGCACCTGCCCATCCACTTCAGGGCCAGCTCCGATACCAATAATCGGGATTTTAATTTCACTGGTAACTTTTGCAGCAAGTTTTGCAGGAATTTTCTCCAGAACTATTCCGAAACAACCTGCTTTTTCAAGTATATGAGCATCTTCAACCAGTTTCTGGGCTTCATTTTCTTCAGTAGCTCTAACCACATAGGTGCCAAACTTATGGATGGATTGTGGTGTGAGCCCAAGATGACCCATAATGGGTATGCCAGCCGACAGAATCCTGTCAACAGATTCAAGAATTTCACGTCCTCCTTCCAGTTTAACTGCATCAGCACCTGATTCTTTCATTATTCTGATGGCCGAACTCAGCGCTTCCTTTGAGTTGCCCTGATAGGTTCCGAATGGCATATCCGCTATCACCAGCGCTCTTTTAACAGCCCTTACCACCGAAGTAGCATGGTAGATCATTTCGTTTAAAGTGATGGGCAGTGTTGATGTGTGACCTGCCATAACATTGGATGCAGAATCACCTACAAGTATAACGTCAATCCCTGCTTTGTCAAGAAGTCGGGCCATTGAATAATCATATGCTGTAAGCATAGCGATTTTTTCATTTTTCAACTTCATTTCCTGAAGCACATGTGTGGTTACTTTCATCACATTGGCAAACTTCGAAATACTTGGCTCAATCATAAGTTTTTTTTTAAGTAGAATAAAACAACTGCCTGTTCAATCACTGATATGCGAAACTCAAGATTGCAAAGCTACGAAAGAAATCAATCGACAGGTCTTACATGGCGGTTATTGAACTTAAGGATTACACTAAATAAACCATCTCTTTTTTATTGATTTTCAAAATACAAATCTATAGTTGATTTTGAAGCCGGAATTTATCTAAATTTGTCAGTTGATAATATCATTGCACTCTACTCGTTAGAATTTACTGCCAAATCCTTTTAAAATGAAGAGAATATCTCTGCTTTTGCTGCTTCTGTCTTTCTTTCCTTTTGTTTTCCAATCCTGCGAAACTGATTTTGATGTTACTGCTCCATGGCAGGATATCACAGTTGTTTATGGTTTAATAAGTCAGAATGACAGTGTTCATTACATAAAGATCAACAAAGCGTTTCTGGGTGCGGGCAATGCCCTTGAATATGCACAGAATCCTGATTCAAGTTCCTATGGAGGAAATCTTGAGGTAGTTCTTAAAGAATCAAGCAATGGAAGTGTAATCAGAACTTTAACCTTTGATACTACCTCGGTTTATAACAAAGAGCCAGGTATTTTTTATGCACCTCATCAGGTGGTTTATAAATCTGCATTTAAAGTTCCAGCCGATTATTCATCAAGAGATCTTGTGTATAATCTGGAAATCAGAAATAAATTAACCGGGAAGTTAATTACTGCGAAAACGCCGCTGGTTTATAATTTTGCAGTTGAAACTCCCCGTCCGGGTCAACCGGTTATCAATTTTGCAACAGAAGGAAGCCTGCAGAGGGTTAAGTGGACATCAGCCAAAAACGGCAAACGCTATAATGTCTCAGTCAGGTTCTGGTTTGATGAAATCAGAGGTGCTGCCAGAGATACCATTCCACGTTATATTGACTGGAATTTCAATTCTATTAAATCAAATTCTCTCCAGGGTGGCGAAGCACTGGAAATTCAGTATGCGCCTTCGAGCTTCTTCAGCGTTTGCAAAAGTCTGATTCCGCATAAAGAAGGCAGCGAAATCAGCGAAAGCAGCGTTGTGTCGCGACTGGTAAATCGGGTGGAATTTCTTTTCTCAGTTTCAGGCGATGAGTTGAATACCTATATGGAAGTCAATGAGCCTTCGTCAGGAATTGTTCAGGATAAACCCGATTATACAAATATCGAAAACGGGATTGGCCTATTCTCCTGCCGGTTTGTTAGAACCACCGAAACGCCTGAGGTTAAGATGCGTCTCAGCCCACTTACGGAAGAGAGACTAATCAGTGAGAATATCAAATTCATCAAGAAAATCGGCAATTAGATTTTCAATGATTTCCTGACGAAATGTCATAACTCTTTGTCAGAAAAAATATTATGGTCAGGCTTGATTGTCTGGCCATTTTTATTATATAATAAACATAAAATCAATGATTTATATCAAAATATATCGCGAGTAACAGCCTTGATTTTTCAACCCGACCAACTTGGCACAATACTTGACAAATGGGCTAAAACAATACGAAATTTCAAATTTTCAGAAAATATGGGTAAAATAATAGGAATCGATCTGGGTACCACCAATTCATGCGTATCCGTTATGGAAGGTAATGAACCTGTGGTAATCCCAAACAGCGAAGGCCGTAGAACCACTCCTTCAATTGTAGCTTTCACAGATAATGGTGAACGTAAAGTTGGTGATCCTGCCAAGCGTCAGGCAATTACAAATCCTGAGCGTACTGTGTTCTCCATAAAACGTTTCATGGGTGAAACCTTCGACCGTGTAACCAAAGAAATTGGTCGTGTACCGTATAAAGTTGTTAAAGGCGATAACAACACACCACGTGTTCAGATAGATGACCGCACCTATACTCCTCAGGAAATTTCAGCAATGGTTCTTCAGAAAATGAAGAAAACTGCCGAAGATTATCTGGGACAGACAGTAACAGAAGCGGTAATCACCGTTCCAGCTTATTTTAGCGACTCACAGCGCCAAGCTACCAAAGAAGCCGGAGAAATTGCCGGACTCACAGTAAAAAGAATCATCAACGAGCCAACGGCTGCAGCTCTTGCATATGGTCTTGATAAAAAGAACAGAGACATTAAAGTTGCTGTTTTCGATCTTGGCGGTGGTACTTTTGATATCTCAATTCTTGAATTGGGCGAAGGCGTTTTTGAAGTTAAATCAACAAATGGTGACACCCACTTAGGTGGTGACGATTTTGACCACAGCATCATTGACTGGCTTGCTGATGAATTTAAAAAAGACGAAGGCATCGATCTCCGCAAAGATCCAATGGCTTTGCAGCGTTTGAAAGAAGCAGCCGAAAAAGCTAAAATCGAACTTTCAAGCTCAACATCCACCGAAATCAACCTGCCATATATTATGCCGGTTGATGGAATTCCAAAACACCTTGTGCGCACTTTAAGCCGTGCAAAATTCGAGCAACTCAATGATAAACTGATCCGCTCTACCATCGATCCTTGCCGTCAGGCTATGAAAGATGCAGGTTTAAGTACTTCCGATATCGATGAAGTTATCCTCGTTGGTGGTTCAACCCGAATTCCTGCCATTCAGAAAATCGTGGAAGAGTTCTTCGGCAAAGCTCCGTCAAAGGGTGTAAATCCTGACGAAGTAGTAGCTATTGGTGCCGCCATTCAGGGTGGTGTTCTTACCGGAGAAGTAAAAGATGTTCTTTTACTCGATGTTACACCTCTCTCTTTAGGTATCGAAACTTTAGGTGGTGTTTTGACAAGACTTATCGAATCAAATACAACCATTCCTACAAAAAAATCAGAAACCTTCTCAACAGCCAGCGATAGTCAGCCATCGGTTGAAATTCATATCCTGCAAGGGGAGAGGCCTATGGCTCGCGACAACAAGAGTATCGGACGTTTCCATCTTGACGGAATCCCACCCGCACCTCGCGGAGTTCCGCAGATTGAAGTAACTTTTGACATTGATGCCAATGGTATTCTTCATGTTTCTGCAAAAGATAAAGGAACCGGAAAATCACAGCAAATCAGAATCGAAGCATCTTCAGGTTTGTCGGAAGACGAAATCAGGAAGATGAAAGATGAAGCTGCTGCCAATGCCGAAACCGATCGCAAAGCAAAGGAAGAAGTTGACAAAGTAAACAGTGCAGATACCATGATCTTCCAGACTGAAAAACAGCTGAAAGAATATGGCGACAAACTGCCTGACGATAAAAAAGCACCCATTGAAAAGGCCCTTGCCGATTTGAAAGAAGCACACAAAAATCGTGATATTGCAGGTATCGATGCATCGTTGGCTGCTCTGAATACAGCATGGACTGCTGCCAGTGAAGAGATGTACAAAAACACTCAGGAAGCTGGCCAGCAACCTCAGGGAGAAAAAGCATCTGCACCCAATGAAGGTGGCCCTTCAGGAAATCCGGATCAGGAAGTAACTGATGTTGATTTCGAAGAAGTGAAGTAATTTTTCATTTCAGAATTTTTTCTGCACGAAATTTGCAGCTAAGAGGCGGGTTTTCCCGCCTTTTTTGTTGAATATGATTTTCGCCCAACGCGAAAGTTTCAATATAAGGCAAAGGTGTCGGGATGAAGTTACTGCACCTTTACGTAAGCCTGTTTTTTGTACCTTTATCATGAATCAACGGAGTTCCCGATTGCAACAATATGATCTTCTGATACTATGAAAAAATATTTCATCCCCATATTGATTCTGCTGCTTTTTGCCCAGAATCAACTTGCTTCCGGACAGAGCAATAAGCCTGTAAGAATGGAGATTCCTGTTAAAGATGACACAGAGATATATAAGGTTGTGCCTTGTGATGAGCACGGTTTAATGATTGTGTACCTCAGTGCCGACTCTGATGAAGAAGGAAATATGTTGTGGGTAACAGCAATGCTCGACAAGGAATTAAAAGAAATATGGCGACAATCAGTTCCTCTGCCTAAAGGATTTAATCTGCAGGATGCGCTGTATAGCAACAAACACCTTATTCTGTTTTTCCATGCACCCAAAGGAACTCCTGAAAACAATTTCAGGATTGTAGATATGGATGTTATTTCAGGTGGACACAAAAGCCATTCTTACTCAGTGCCTGAGCGATCCGGGATGGCATATTTCAGCATTGGCAATGAATTTGCACTTGCCGGAATTAACATAAGAAATGATGAATCGCTGATTCTGGCTTATCAGTTTAGTAATCAGCAGATTTCTGTTATCAACCCCGGAGTTGCCGGAAGTGTAGTCATTGTTTCAATTAATATCGATAAATCTACCGGAGTAATATCTTCATTGATTCGTACTTCTGGTTCTGCGCGAAAACGAAACTTTTTTCTGGTCAAAACCGACATAAACGGGAATATCATCACAAATATTCAGCTCAGTAAGTTTGACGACAGCCGTATGATCAACACTGCATTTTCATATCGGGTAGATAATAATACTGATCTGATCATTGGTTCTTATGGAAGTAGCAACCGTACCCGGAATATTGAAGGAATTGAAACAATAGGTGTAGCATCAACCGGCTTTTTTTCAATCCTGGTAAAGGATAATCAGGAATCTAACTCAAACTTTTATGAGTTTACTGATTTTGAGAATTTCTTCCGCTATTTACGTCGCCCTGCTGACCTTAATACTCGCCGGAGTTCTACACGCATCGAGCGGGGACGTGAATATTCGTCCAACCATGATTTGATGGCTCATGAAGTCTTTAAATGGAACGATCAGTTTGTTTTTATGGCTGAAGCATATTTCCCCGAATACCGCACCGTTACAACAATGGTTTATGATTATTATGGACGTCCTTACCCTTCTACTTACTCGGTTTTTGAAGGATTCAGATACCTGACCACCTTTATTGCAGGTTTTGACATTAACGGTAATTTGCAATGGAATAACGATCTTGAACTACGAAATATCCTTTCGCAGAACCTTAAACGAAGGGTGCTTGCATGGGATGATCCGGAAGGTTTGGTGCTGGCTTACGCTGCTGATGGTAAAATTATTTCCAAAGTTATTAGTGGAGGTTCAACCATCGAAGCAGTGTCACAATCGGATATTGCTCCCTTGAGCCCGCGCGACAGAGTTTTTAATGACGCTAACAGTAATATTGAACCCTGGTATAACAATTATTTTGTGGTTTACGGTTACCAGAATATCCGCAACAGCTATGTGAGCGGACGAAGCAATAAAAATGTATTTTACATCAGCAAGCTGGCTTATTATTAAACATAGAATCAGCAAGCCAGGGTTTGATTAGTTGAAAGTAAACGTTTTGCAAAAACAAGTCAAGCGCTGACTTTCATCGAGTCATCGATATTCATGCGGATGTAATGTTAAATGGTTTGAGTAATGTATTGAAACCATTGATAAAAGCATACATTGCTATTTGATTTTCCGGATAACTCTATTCTACAAGGATTTAATCTCTATGTAGGGTCTGCTTAAAAATAATTAAAAGTCATATTGTTAGTAACTTACAGAGTTAATTATGAACAAAAGTGCATATTAATAATGAGGTTGTCTCATGCAATACGAACCGAAAAACAGAACCCCAGAGTGGGTTCCCCCATGATAAAGGGCAACCCTTACAGGGTTGTTTTGTTTGATGATCCATTAACCCCCGGTGCGGCAAGCCGCACCGGGGGTTATTAAAGGGAAACTCCTAACGGAGTTTTTCAGCAGACCCTATGTAATCCTGTTCTAATTTTCGTTTGTTTTATCCTCTGATCTTGCCTTTCCACGATTAAAGATGCTGCTATGCAGTAAAAAAAAATCTGCGAAATGTCCGGTAAGGTTGAGTTCTTTCTTTTTACTTTTAACTCAAATCTGTTTTACTTTTAACTTGTGAAAGTCAGGTCTCTACTTGATTTTACCTTGTTTTGCGAAACACTTGTTTTCAATTTGTCAAACCCAGAGACCAACGAATTCGGGTATAAAAAAAAGGCCGGTCAGAGACCAGCCTTTTTTTATATCTGAAATCAGATTAATTATTTAACCAGGTTTGCAAATTCAGGATTAGCGAAGAATTTGATAAACTCACGGTCTTCAGCAGCAGTTGCTTTCAGTGAAGGATCTTTCTCAATTGCTTTTGCAAGATTCTCTGTCAGCATCTTAACATCACCACTGCGGGCACCGGCAACAGCCAGGAGGTAGTAGTTATGTCCTGATTCAGGAGCACATTTAAGTGAAGTAGCAGCTTCGCTGTATTTGCCAGTCAGTATCTGAGCAAGAGCTACATTGCTGTTACACTTTTTGCTTCCCATCATGCCAAGGGCTGAGTCGTATTTGCCAGCGGCAAGCTGAGTAATGCCAAGGTTGTAGTTAACATCAGCACCAAGGGTTTTGGCTTTGTTGTATTGAACTACTGCGCCTTTGTAGTCAGCTTTCTTTGAAGCAAGTGCTCCAAGATTGTTAACAACGGCTTTGTTGTTAGGCTCAAGCTGATCGGCTTTGTTCAGGTGTGAAGCAGCCTCACCAAGTTGATTTTCCTGAAGTTCAATAACAGCTGCATTGTTGAATCCTCTCCAATCGTTGGCAAACTGAGTGGTTGCATTCTTGTAAATACGCAGTTTGGTTTCATTGTCATTGGTAAGAGTTGCAGCGTAAAGCAATTCTTTGTCATTGAGTTTTGAAGGATCGCTGGTGGCAAGAGTTGCAATTTCTTCGTCAGTTTTCTTAGGCTCGAAGCAATTTACTGCAATAACTACCCTGCGGAGCGGAGGAAGAACATCTTCTTCAATCTCTCTGTAAACAAGACTCATGTTGCGAATTTCCTGCTCACGTTTGGTAACATCAGATTGTGAGTTTACAACGTTCATGATGATACGTTTGTCTCCGATATTTGATGCTTCAACTGCTTTCATGAAACCATTCCAGTCTTCACCATTTGCATAGGTGTTGAACTTAAGGGTGTTTTCAGGATCTTCTATTACGAAAGGAGCTACTTTATCTTTAGCCATTTTCTTGATCATATCAAGCAAATGTTTTTTGCCTGCCTGAGCACGACGCTCTGAAAGTCCCTGATTGAAGCTTTCTTCACCTTCAGGAGAAGCCCATGCATTGATATCAATGTCACGGATTGAGTATCCCATTTTAATGAATGCTGCCAGATCATCAAGCTGTTTCTGAACTTCATTGTTCCTGTTGAGAGGAAGTCTCCAGTTCAGATTGTGCATATTAACAGCGAAATAGATGGTAGCATCTTTTGAAATGATGGTTTCTTTTTCGTATCCGTGATCAGCAAGGATAAGATCTTCATCATGAGCAATGCGCATATCGGTAACGATAACTCCGTCAGCCAGTTTACGCTCAGGAAGGTCGATTACTTTATATTTTGCACCAATTTCTTCAGCTGTTGCATTTTTCGAAACGGGTTCTTTAGGTTCGTAAAGTTTTGGTGATACAACCAGATCAGAAACATTCATACCTGGTTCGTAAGGAATACAATCAACATAGGTGTAAGTTCCACCTGTTTTGTAATTGATTACAATACCATCGCCATTAACATCTTCGCCCTGGAAATTAACTGCTTTCAGTTTGCGTGTGGTTCCGGCATATTTCAGTTCAGGCTGGAAATTCATTGCTGCTTTTTTCGCAAAATATTTCTCAGGGAAAACAACTTTTACGTTTACACAAACAGTATCACCAACTTTAACAAGAGGATCAGGTGTGGTTTCATACTTAACCAAACCATAATTTTTTTCCATTGATTTCAGGTTGGCACTTGGTTTGAACTTGTATGTTACACCAAGCATAGCTGTTGAGTAGGCGTCGTTTTTGTCGTTACTTTCAAGCAAATCCAGATCATCAACGAACATAGTCCGCAGATTGTATTCTAAATTGAGATCCCACTTTTCGGCAAGGCGGAAATTTAAACCTAAACCTGCAGGGATTGTCACAGCGCGATATGCTTCCTGATCAAATGGAGCATCTGCATCGGGACCATTGCGGTCAATAATGAAGTCATCACTGTTTCGGTACAATACTGATGAATAATTTGTAAGCGCACCACCTGCAAATGCATAAACGTTGAGGAAACGCTCAGGTTTGTATCCGAAAATTAAATTGGTCAGGCTCGCAGTTACCTGCAACTGAGCATCCCAAACACTTGAAGACATTCTGAGATCTGATTCTTCGCGGGTACTTACCACCCAACCGTTATTGAATAATCCTCTTACTCCGATTACCGGGCTAAATTGATAACCAGCTCCAAGTCCATAGAAGAAATTCATTCTCTCATTGTGAAAGTCAAATTTGTTGACGTCTCCAAAAAACTGAGAAACTCCACCACTGGCCTGGAGGTAGAAATGTTTGTCAAATGATGATTTTTTCTCACTTTTTTCTGTGCTTTCTTCCTGGCCAAACACCAATACAGGCGCTAAACCAAACATCAGGATGAGCATCATCACAAATGATTTGTAGTTTACTTTTTTCATAACGGTCATAATTAAGGAAAGATTTCAGTTTGTTGTTTTTGTTTTTTCTTGGTCTCTCAATGCTGTGCAAGCGCAATTTTTGCACAAATATAGGGCAGTTTCTGGTGTTTTCAAAAAAAATGCATATTATTTAAGAAAAACATTAGAAATATTGCCTTTTGCAGAGTTTTTTTGGCCTTTGTTCCCACCCTTACATTAAACAAAGGTCGGATATAAAAGTTTAACTTTGTTTAATGTGATTTTTTAAAATGTTAAACTAAATTCATCATTTAGTTATAATTTTTATGTTTTCCCTTAAATCAGAGGTTTTCAACACTGTTAAATTCTGATACTTCTGAAAAAAAACGGGGTCTGAAATGAAATGAAAATAGTATTTGAAAGAGCATTATTATTTTTTCGTAAAATATCTTTTCAGGCCAGTGTACTTGATAATTATAGTTTAAGGCAGTTAACGAATTTAATCTTTCATTCTGATCGATCAATTTGATTCTGCTGATTTTTTATAACAGTATCAAGAAGTCTTCCTCAGCTTGTTGCATCAATTAATTTTTTGTAAACTTCCCAGATAAGTATGCCGGCAGAAACCGAAACATTTAATGAGTGTTTGGTGCCAAATTGAGGAATTTCAATGCAAAAATCGCAGAGATCCATCACTTCATCTTCTACACCCATGACTTCATTGCCAAAAATTAATGCATATTTCATCCCGGAAACCGGAACAAATTCTTCGGGCATAATACTTCCGACTGCCTGTTCAGCAGCTATAATAATATATCCCTTACTTTTTAATTCCTTAATTGCTTCAGCCGTAGAATCATGATACTCCCATCTTACCGATTCAGTTGCTCCCAAAGCTGTTTTTTGAATTTCACGATTTGGAGGTGTGGCAGTAATTCCGCACAGCAAAATTCCATCAACCCTGAAAGCATCGGCAGTGCGGAATACTGAACCGGTATTGTGCTGACTTCTTATGTTGTCGAGCACCACAACAAGTGGCAGTTTCGGCGATTCTTTGAATTCTTCAACACTAATGCGGTTCAGCGCCGTCATTGATCGTTTTTTCATGGGCTGATTTTTTTCAAAATGAGTTGCAAAGGTAGGTTGTTTATAAATTTCCGGAAAACAACCCGGCATGTTTAAAGCAATCTGCCTATTTTTGTTTTCAAAAAAACAGGATTTTGACAAAAGAGACCGCAAGTAAAATAGCTGAGACCCCCTTGATGAAGCAGTATAATTCTATCAAGGCTAAATATCCTGATGCATTGTTGCTTTTCAGGGTTGGAGATTTTTATGAGACTTTCGGAGAAGATGCCATAAAAGCTTCCGCTATTCTTGGAATTGTATTGACCCGTCGTGCCAATGGCTCCGCATCTTATGTTGAACTTGCCGGATTTCCACACCATTCCCTTGATACTTATTTACCCAAACTGGTAAGAGCAGGCCACAGGGTTGCCATCTGCGATCAGCTTGAAGATCCGAAGCTTACAAAAACCATCGTAAAGCGGGGTGTAACTGAACTTGTAACACCCGGCGTTTCATACAATGACAAGGTTTTAGAAAACAAACAGAATAATTTTCTGGCAAGCATACACCTGCTTCCAAAATCCAGCGGAGTTGCATTTCTGGATATATCAACCGGTGAATTTTTTATTGCAGAAGGAAACAACGATTACATTGACAAACTTCTTCAGACATTCAGACCCAGCGAAGTCATCATACAAAAATCGCTGAGGCGGGAATTTTCAGCACTCTTTGGCGAGAAGTTTTATATCAATACTTTCGAAGACTGGGTTTTTACCCGGGATTTTGGCAATGATTTATTGCTGAGGCACTTTGGTACCAAGTCGCTGAAGGGATTCGGTGTTGACGATATGCAATCCGGAATTATTGCTGCTGGTGCTGCATTACACTACCTTGCAGAGACCCAGCATGATAAGGTTGGACATATCTGTCGGTTATCGCGCGTGGAGGAGGATCATTACGTTTGGCTCGATAAGTTTACGGTACGTAATCTTGAGATTTTAAACTCTCCAAACGAAGAAGCAACCACTTTGCTGCATATACTTGATCAAACGGTTTCACCCATGGGTAGCCGACTGATGCGGCGTTGGCTGGTGCTTCCGTTAAAAGATAAACAACCGGTTGTTGAACGACACGATGTGGTGGCTCATTTTATTCAAAACCAAAGCGCTGCCGAAGAAATCGTTTCACATATAAAATCAATTGGCGATCTCGAACGCATAATTTCAAAAGTTGCTGTTGCACGAATTAATCCGCGGGAAGTTATACAACTCAGACGGGCACTGCTTGCGCTTGAACCTGTAAAAACTTTTTGTGCCGGTTCTCCGGTGCCCGCGCTTCAATTGATGGCTGATCAGATTAACCTTTGCACTCTGATGGCTGAGAAAATCGGGAAAGAACTTAATTCCGAGCCTCCTGTTGCCGTAAATAAAGGGAATGTTATTGCTTCCGGAATTTCTCCCGAGCTGGATGAACTCCGTGAATTGTCTCATTCAGGTAAAAACTATCTGGCAAGACTTCAGCAGCGCGAATCAGAGAGAACCGGAATCCCATCGCTGAAAGTTGCTTTCAATAATGTTTTCGGTTATTACCTTGAGGTTACCAATACGCACAGAGATAAAGTGCCCCCGGAATGGGAAAGACGCCAGACACTCGTTAACTCAGAACGATATATAACACCCGAACTTAAAGAGTATGAATCAAAGATTCTGAATGCAGAAGACCGGATTCTGACGTTGGAAACAAATCTTTACAACGATTTGATTTACAGCCTTGTTGACTATATCGAGCCGATTCAGATCAATTCAAGGATTGTCGCAAAAATTGATTGCCTTTTGTCATTCGCAGTGGTTTCAATACAGAATTCCTATTCCCGTCCATCAATTAATGAAGGTTTTGAACTGAATATCAAAGACGGACGACATCCTGTGATTGAGAAAAACCTGCCATCGGGAGAGAAATATGTGGCCAATGATGTTTTGCTTGATGACAGCAATCAGCAGATTATCATCATTACAGGTCCGAATATGTCAGGAAAATCAGCATTGTTAAGGCAAACTGCTTTGATTGTGCTGATGGCGCAGGTAGGATGTTATGTGCCCGCCAGCAGTGCTGAAATAGGACTGGTTGACAAAATTTTCACCAGGGTAGGGGCTTCAGATAATATTTCATCGGGCGAATCAACCTTTATGGTAGAGATGAATGAAACTGCCAGTATCCTGAACAATATCTCAAACCGCAGTCTTATTTTGCTCGATGAAATCGGACGTGGCACCAGTACTTATGATGGAATCAGCATAGCCTGGGCCATCGCGGAATACCTTCACGAACATCCGCTTTTCAAGGCAAAGGTTTTATTTGCAACACATTATCACGAACTCAACGAAATGGCTTCAAGCCTGAACCGGATAAAAAATTACCACATTTCAGTAAAAGAGGCTGGCAAAAGAGTGATTTTTATGCGCAAACTCGAACCCGGAGGCAGTGAGCATAGTTTCGGGATTCACGTTGCCAGAATGGCAGGAATGCCTCAAACAGTGCTGGAGAGAGCAAATCAGTTGTTGTCGGTTCTTGAAAAATCGCATGGAGGAGGTCAGCTGCAGGGATCTTCATCACGAAAAAAGGCAAAAACAACAGGAGATCCTTATCAATTGAGTTTTATTCAGTTGAATGATCCATTGCTGGAGCAAATCAGAGAGGACATCCTCGACACTGATATTAATACACTTACACCGGTTGAAGCCTTGATGAAGCTGAATGAAATAAAAAAACTTTTAAAAAAATCCTGATTTTGTTTGCAGGATAGAAAAGTGATTGTATATTTGCAGCCGCTAAAGCGATAAGCGAAAGTAGCTCAGTTGGTAGAGCATGACCTTGCCAAGGTCAGGGTCGCGGGTTCGAGTCCCGTCTTTCGCTCGAACCCCGGTTAAACGGGGTTTTTTATTATATAATATGGATGCCCGAGTGGTGGAATGGTAGACACGAAGGACTTAAAATCCTTTGGCCATCGCGGCCGTGCCGGTTCGAGTCCGGCCTCGGGTACACCGAAATCCCTTTAACAAGGGATTTTTTTTTGCCCGGAAAATTTCTTTCCTTCCTCATTGTTTCTTTCCAAAAGATATCTTTTAATATTAGTTACAGAGGAACTTATCATGCTTTTTTCGGTTTTAATTTGACAACCTCCCGATGATTGTTTATTAAGAATGAAAATAAATTAACTTTGTAAAATAAAATGCGGGACTTAACAAAAATTGCTAAGTCCCGGCATTTCTGTGCAGAATCGCACAATTTTTGATAGCAAAATGAGTTTTAAACCCAAATTAATACTTAATCATGATGAACACAGAAAACCAACTCCGCTTTAATTTTGCGGGTAAGTTCAGGATGTTTTTGGTAATGATGTTGATCGTCTCTTTAGGGGCAAGTTTCACATCATGCAAAAGCTCAAAAAAAGCAGCCAAAAAGAAAGCCGCTATGGAGCTGGCTGAAAAAACTGCCAAAGCAAAGACCGATCTTCTGGCAATTATTAATGATGATGGCAGGATGACTCTTGAAGAAAAAGAATTTAAACTTGCAACCATTAAGCGGATGAATCTTGAAGATCAGGAAGTTAAGGATCTGATTGTTCAGGCTGAAGAGGTTCTTGCCAGAGAGCGTGCCGCAGTTGAGCGTAAAAAAGAAGAAGAAAGAATGCAGCGGGAAAAAGAAGCCCGTGAACGCGAATTGCGTGAAGGTGGACAGTTCAGAGCAATTAACCAGTCGTTGGATGCCGTTGCTTCGGCAAGTGATGTTTCATCAGCCAACGCCCGTATTCGTGAAGCGATGGCTGCTTTTGCAGGTGATGAAGTTCCTGTTTTGATTTTGATAAGCAGCGATGGTGATATCAAGGATTACGACAGACCTACCACCATCAGGAAATATCTGGAATTTATCAAAGACCAGAAAAAATCACCAAACAAGGTGCTCAATGCAGTGCTTGACAACAATGGAAAAATTAAAGAACTGGAACTGATTAAAAAATAAATAATCATGACAAAAATCTTAGGAATACTGGCTGCTTTGATGATTTTTTCAGCAGGCAACACATGGGCGCAGGACGATATCAGCCCTTCACGCAAGCAGGCAATTGACTCTCTTGCTCTTGAAAAAGTCCGTGATCTGAGCAAATACATCAGCATCGTTGGAAACAAAGATACCCCCTGGTCGGAAGCAAACCGCGTAATAGAACGCACCCTTGAGCTTTTTGCTGATGGTGCCCTGATGGGAGTTTCATCCCTCAGCAAAGAAGAGGTTAATTATTACGGCGTAAGAGAGTATCTTGAAAGACTGATGGCGCTTAATTATGATAAAGTCAATATTTCGTGGTATAACATTCAGTATATCAGCGATCTGGAACGTCAGCCGGATGGCAGGTATGTAGGCGTTATAACCATTTATCAGCGTTTTGAAGGAACTACCGAAGAAGGCCTGAGATATGTTGACGTTACCAAAAAAGATGTAACAGTTTACGTTGAACGTAAAACTACCCAGATATCTGGCCGTATTATAGGTTTCTGGGATGTTCTGCTTGGAGATATCAGGGTATCTGAAACCAAACCCGGTTGATGATTTTAACTATTTTAATTCTGGCTTCAACCTTAACTATTTATGTGTTGAAGCCAGATTTTTGTAAATTTAATTCACTTCCACTTCCGATTCTCTAATTAATCCTGAAATATGCCAAGATACGTTAAGTTGTTGATGCTGATGATCATATTTCCCATGTTGGCTCCTGCTCAGGCATTTAATTCTATGCTTGGCGATGAAAGCATATTGAATGCACAAACCAAGCAGGTGAATCAGTTTTTCAGGAGATTCAATGGAGAGGAGAATGCAAAAGGCGACCGCTATTACCCTGCCGATAAGGATTATCGCAGCACTGAATTACGCCGCAAGTATCTGAATGTGCTCTTCGATCAGCAAAATGCATCAATGACCGACCCGATGCGCGATTCATTCACCCGTGATGTCCTGAATTCTGCTGCTCCGCAATTTTTAAATTTTCATCAGGGACAATGGTTTGCTGAAGTTACTACCCGATTCCTTTATCAGGGAAAAGATGAAAATGTTACCTTATATATGAAGCTTGAACAGGAAAAACTTGGTTACAAGTGGGTGATTTCAAAGGTTTATTTCAGGCATTTCCATCTGATGTTTAACACCAATCAGGAAAGCGGCAGCCATTTTTTGCATCCGCTCAGTCATGAACTCGATTTTATGAATCTGGTGAGGGTTTTTAAAGAAAAGGAATATGTTGACCTTTATACCGAAAAAGAGTATCAGCCCGATTTTCTGACACTTTTTCTCTATGAGTTTAAAAAAGGAAATCTGAAATTTAAGAATGTAAGCAATGTTAAATTTCACTTTTTTCAGATCGATGGCTGGTATTTTGAATTGTCAGAATTCAACCGGCCAGGAGGTAATTCAGGCTGGCTAATTTCCGGATTGATGGAGATTGACGAAAATCAAAAAGACGTGTTATTGAAATACATCTACCATGAATAGTTTAAAACAATTTATTGTTGCATTGCTGATTGTACTTGCTGCCGCAAATGCTTTTTCGCAGAATACTGCAACATCCGCAGGGCCTGTAACTGATACCTTAAGTGCAGATGAGCTTGCCACTTTTCAGAAGCAGGCAACCCAACTTGTTGGATTTATGGAGTTTGCTTTCAATACGCTGGGAAGTCCTAAATCGGAATACAGAGATAAGGATATCATTATAAATCAATCCTTTCTTAAGTTTTTTCGCGATGGCAAAGTTCAGGTAGAGGATGATCTGGTTGAAAAAAGGGATGTAGTTACAAACAAAGACATTCAGGCGTATCTGAAAGATATTGACTTCTTTTTCAGGGAAGTTACTTTTAAGTACACCGTCGAAGAGATTACCACAGAAGTCAACGAAAAAGGGGAAACCTATTTTAAGGTTAAGTCAAGCCGAAACCTTAAAGGAAAAACTATTGAAGGCAAGGATATCAACGAGAACAGGCCAAGATTTATCGAAATTAATCTTGACAAAGCCAGCCGGGGATTGAAAATTGTTAGTATTTATACCACACGTTCAAGCGAAGAGCAGGAACTTATGGCCTGGTGGAATGCCCTGGATGACGTGTGGAGAAATTATTTTGCAAGTGAAACCATTCTTAACGACGGGTTGAAAATGAGTTTCATTCAACAGGTTGGCCGCGACTATCTTCTGGTGAAAACCAACAATAATTTACCGGATTCTCTGCAAAAAGCCGATACCATAAAAACTGCTCCTGCTTCATTGCTGGCTGAGGTTCGGAAATTATGGAGACTGGAGCAAATGGATATCAGCGGACTTAAAGGAATCTACGATCTTGAGCCTTTAAGCGCATTTACAATGCTGAAACATCTGAATATTTCAGGTGCCAGAGTTACTGAACTCGGGCCGATACGAAATCTTTCGAAGCTTGAATCTCTGAATGCTTCCTCAACCCTGATTACCACCTTAGATCCTGTTCAATATACCACAGGACTCAGAAATCTTGATATTTCCTCAACTTTTGTTACTGATATTACTCCTGTCGGGAATTTCAAAATGCTGGAATTTCTCAATCTTTCTGATACTCCGCTTGAAAATATTGCTTTGCTTCGCGAACTTACCGGATTAAGGGAGTTGAAAATTTCGCGTGTGCCGCTTAAATCTCTTGATGGGCTCGCGGGTTTAAGTTTACTCGAAACCCTTGATATGTCAGGAATACCTTTGTCAGATATCAGTGCACTGGAAGGTATGGATGCACTTCAACGGATTTACCTCACAAAAACTTATGTGAATGATGTCATTCCTTTGGCTGCCATGCCGAAGCTTCAATATATTTATCTTGATTATACTCCGGTTAACAACATTGCTCCTTTACTTAAGCTTCCCGATCTGAAAGTTATTTATTGCGATAAATCAATGATTGGAAAGCAGGCAGCCCTTACTTTCATTCAGTCTCGTCCCGAAGTAAAAGTCATTTATGAGTCAGAGGAACTTTCTGTTTGGTGGGAAACTCTTGCTGAAGCGTGGAAATCAGTTTTCAGCAATCTTGTTGAAGTTCAGAATCCGCCGCTTCGGGAGCAGTTATATGAGATATCAAACCTGCGTAAGATTGATATTTCAGGAAACGCAGAGATTCAAACGCTTGCTCCGTTGAGGAAGCTTCCATCTTTGTCTAATCTGGATGCATCTTCTTCAGGAATTCAGAGTGTGCTCGAAATCAAAGATTTGCCCGATCTCAAGGAGCTGAATATTTCCAAAACTGCAGTTATTGATCTTACCCCTTTATCCGGTATTACCGGACTTAATCTGCTAAATATTTCAGATACAAAAGCGATAGATATTTCTCCGATTGGAAATCTGCGAAATCTGCAGCGCCTGGAAATGGACAATGTTCAGGCAGCAAGCGTCAATGCCATCCTCAATCTGACACGGTTGGAAAAACTTTTTGCTGATGGTGTTCCGGCAGTTGCAAATACGGTTGAAAAGATTTGGGATAGTATTCCTGATTTGCTGGTTGTTTATCAGAGCGCTGAATTGGTAAGCTGGTGGGGTTCACTCCCTGCCTCATGGAAGCAGGTTTTTGCTGAAATTGACCCTTACACTGGCACACCTGACCGTGAGCAATTACATAGAATTACATCAATTAAGGAACTTGACATCAGCCGTAACCGTGATATTTCATCGCTGATGCCGGTATCACAACTCAGGAAATTGGAGGTGCTCAGGTTTTCAGGAACTCAGGTGGCAGATGTACTTCCAGTCGGATTGATTAAACGGGTGAAAGAGCTTGATTGCTCAAACACTCCGGTTTCTGACCTCAGTCCGCTGACTACCAATTCGGGTCTTGAGATACTGAATTGTTCAAACACGCCTGTCAAAGATATTGATCCCCTGGAATTTCTTACAAAACTTAATACTCTTGATATATCCGGAACTCAGGTAACGCGTCTGAATGCACTTTCTTCATCTTCAGCGCTTGTGCAGTTGTCATGTTTTAACACCCGCATAAGCAGTTTAAAACCAATTGAGAATTTGATGAGTCTGAAGCTTCTCAGGATATATAATACCCGGATTTCAGAAAAAAATGTAAACAAGTTTAAGGAAAAAAGGCCTGGTGTTGAGGTGGTGTATTACTAAATACTTATGCCAGACATAAGGCATACAGGTTTATCTGATAATTTCAACCGAAGAAGCTTTAAAGCATGCCCATACACTTTTGCCGGGATGAAGGCTAAGTCGTTCAACTGATTCTCTTGTTATTTTTGCGAAAATGTTGATTCCGCAGTCAATCATTACTTCAAAACCATCGCGGAGTGGGTTTATGGATTGCACAGTGCCCTGAAAATTATTCATGGTACTGAGTTCGGGTTTCTGAACTGAAATAATAATGTTTCTGCTGCGAATCAAAATATGAGCAGTTCCATCTTCGATAATTTCCGGGCCGATTATGGAAATGTCATTATTCCCTTCAGGATGTATATTGTGATTTTTGATTCTGACTTTAAAGAAGTTCAGCTCTCCTGAAAATGCTGCAGCAAATGAACTTGCCGGTTTATTGAATATTGCTTCCGGCGTTCCTTTCTGAATAATTACGCCGTCTTCAATAACAGCCATTGAAGTGGAAAGTGAAATTGCTTCCTCATAATCGTGTGTAACGTGTAGTATGGGCAGCCCATTCTGATTGAGGTTTCTGAGGAGGCCTCTTAAACCAGTTTTCATTGAAGTGTCAACTGCCGACAAAGGTTCGTCGAGTAAAAGGATCAAAGGTTCTGAAGCGAGAACCCGGGCAAGTGCCACACGTTGCAACTCACCACCCGATAGTTTTGCAGTCCGGGAATCAAGCAGATGTGTAATTCCCATTTGTTCGGCAAGCAAATCAGATTTTAACTTTCTTGCTTCGCGCGATGAACCAACCATTGGAAACATTATGTTATCCTTTACACTCAGATGAGGGAAAATGGCCGGATGCTGGAAAATCAGTCCTGTTTTTCTTTTGTCGATTGCTTTTCCGGTTATATCTTCTCCGTTCAGTTTGATGGTTCCTGAGTCAGCTTTGGTGAGACCGGCAATAATTTCGAGCAACAATGATTTACCGGCTCCCGAAGGCCCAAGAAGAATAAAATAGTCATCAGAAGCAACTGTCAGGTTTATGTTTTTAATGCTAAACCGACCAAAGGTTTTGTTGAGGTTTTTAATTTCTAACATTTTCGGGGTCTTTGGTCAATAAACGCATAAGCAGAAACATAGCCACAGAAATAATAATAAACAGAAGTGCCACAGGTCTTGCATACTGAAGTCCGAAAGAGCTGAATCGTTCAAAAATCAGCACCGGCGTAGTCATTGGCTGGTATGCAATTATAACAATTGCGCCGAATTCGCTCATTCCGCGGGCAAACATCATCACTGCACCGCTTACAATATGCCGCGCAGCCAAAGGCACCGAAATGGTGAAAAATACCCTGAAAGGCGAAATTCCAAGGTTTAACGCAGCATGTTCAAATCGCACAGGCACACTTGCAAATCCTTCACGGGCCGCGTTAATAAAAAAAGGTAAACTTACGAATGCCATTGCAAGAACAATACCCGAGGGATGTCCGACAAAATCTATTCCGACCGAATCGGCCAGTCTGCCCAGGGTGGTATCCCGCGATACAAGCCCCAGCAAAGCAATGCCTGCAGCAGTGTGAGGTATAACAACCGGTAAGTCAATAATGCCCAGAACAAGCCTTTTGAAAGGAAAATTCCTGCGGGCAAGAAGCCAGGCAGCCGGCAAAGAAAGCATTGCAAAAATTAAGGTTGCTGTAAATGAAGCAGATATGGTAAGCAGGATGCTGTTTGAAACTTCTTTATCTGTGGCGGTCTCAAACAATACCGAAAGCGGAGTTTTGAATATCATTCCACCCAGCGGAGCAAGAATAAATAATAGGATGAGCGCCAACCCTGATGTAAGTATTAAATTGAAAGCCCTGCTGCTCATTTTTCCCAGTCGATATGAATACTAATTCGTGTCGCAAAGTTAGAATACTTTATTTACAATGCTTCAATGCAATGGTTTTTATAAAACTTTTGATACCCGATTTATTTTAGGGCTTCATTAACCAAATTACTTCACGGTTGTTCATAAGTTTGTAGATTTGTGCAAATTCGAAAAAAACAAGAAAGTATGTCGCAAAAAGTAGCTCTGATTACAGGAGTAACAGGACAAGATGGTGCCTATCTTGCTGAATTCCTGCTAAGAAAAAATTACATTGTTCATGGCATAAAACGCCGTAGTTCAATGTTCAATACCAACCGGATAGATCACCTTTATCAGGATCCGCATATTGAAAACCGCAATTTTGTACTTCACTATGGCGATATGACTGATTCTTCCAATATTATCAGAATTGTGCAGGAAGTTCAGCCCGACGAAATTTATAATCTTGCTGCTATGTCGCACGTTAAGGTTAGTTTTGATTCGCCTGAATATGTAGCTGATGCTGACGGAATTGGAACACTGCGTCTGCTTGAAGCAGTGAGATTGCTGGGCCTGAGTAAAAAAACACGCATTTATCAGGCTTCCACCAGCGAATTATATGGTCTGGTTCAGGAAGTTCCGCAGAGTGAGAAAACACCTTTCTATCCGCGTAGTCCATATGCTGTTGCCAAATTATATGCCTACTGGATTACAGTTAATTATCGCGAAGCATACGGTATATTTGCATCAAACGGTATATTATTCAATCATGAGTCTCCGATTCGAGGTGAAACTTTTGTTACCCGTAAAATTACCATGGCGGTTTCGCGTATTGCATTGGGAATGCAGGATAAGCTGTATCTGGGAAATTTATCGGCACAGCGCGACTGGGGTCATGCCAAAGATTATATCAAAGCAATGTATTTGATACTTCAGCAGGACAAACCTGATGATTTCGTAATTGCAACCGGAGTTACTACAGAAGTGCGTGAATTCGTCAGAATGGCTTTTGCCGAAGTTGGGATATCCTTGCGATTCAGCGGAAGCAGTGTTGATGAAAAAGCATTTGTTGACAAATGTGATAATCCTGAGTTTCAATTGCCGATTGGCAAAGAAGTACTTGCCGTTGATCCTATGTATTTCAGGCCAACAGAGGTTGAGCTGCTGATCGGTAATCCTGCCAAATCTAAATCTGTACTCGGTTGGGAACCCGAATACGATCTGCAGGGACTGGTTAAAGATATGATGGAAGGCGATGTCAAGCTTACGAAAAAAGACAAATACCTGAAAGATGGCGGTTATGATGTGCTGAGTTACTTCGAATAATATCATCTTAAACTCTAATTAACAGATGAATCCAAACAGCAAAATTTTCGTTGCCGGGCACAAGGGACTTGTAGGAAGTGCAATTGTTCGCAATTTGATCTCCAAAGGATATTCTAATATTATAACCCGCACACATGCAGCGCTTGATCTGACATCACAAGTTTCGGTTCTACAGTTTTTTCAGGACGAAAAGCCTGAATATGTGTTTCTGGCTGCAGCCAAGGTAGGAGGGATAATGGCCAACAATACCTTCAGGGCTCAGTTTATATTCGAAAATCTGCAGATTCAAAATAATGTGATTCACAGTGCTTATCTGTGTGGCGTTACCAAATTGTTGTTTCTGGGGAGTAGTTGCGTGTATCCTAAAAATGCACCTCAGCCAATGAATGAGGAGCAGTTGCTCACAAGCGAACTGGAATTTACCAATGAGCCTTATGCCATTGCAAAGATAGCAGGACTGAAAATGTGCGAGGCATACAACAATCAGTATGGTACTGACTTTATTTCGGTGATGCCTACCAATCTTTATGGATTGAATGACAATTACAGCCTTGAAAACTCGCATGTGCTTCCGGCCCTTATCCGCAAGATTCACCTGAGTAAATGCCTCAGCAATGGAGATTTGAAAGCAATTCATCAGGACCTTCTTACACATAACTCTGCAGGGATAGGTCAGGATACGTCAGAAAGTGAAATACTTGAATACCTTAAAAGGTATGGTATTTCCCAATCTACTGATGGCGATGTTTCTCAGGTTACTCTTTCGCTTTGGGGTTCAGGAAGCCCTTTAAGGGAGTTTTTGTGGAGTGATGATATGGCTGATGCCTGCGTTTTTCTGATGCAGAATTATGGGTTCAAAGATTTGCTGAAAACACTGAGAAGTGAAAATGCCGGGCAGGTAAGAAATACTCACATAAATATAGGCTCTGGAAATGAAGTTTCAATCAAAGATCTTGCAATGACAATTCAGGAAGTGGTTGGATTTAAAGGTAAGATTGATTTTGACCTCACCAAACCCGATGGAACTCCGCGAAAGTTACTTGACAGTTCAAGATTGGCGTCGCTGGGATGGACAAGCAAAATAAGTCTTAAACAAGGAATTGAGATGGTTTATCAGAATTATTCGAAATAAACAAAAAAGGCTGCTAATCATAGCAGCCTTTTTTGTTGAGGACTTTTAATTTACTGTTTTATCAGTTTTTTCATGTAGGAATTTTCTCCGTCAAGAATCCTTATGATGTATATGCCATTTGGCATAGCACTCAGGTCAAGAATGGTTTGGCTGCTGCTGAATACCTGCTGCTGCACAATAGTTTTTCCAGTTAGAGAAGAAGCGGTCATGACTACATCTGAACTGTTGAATTCACCACATTTAATTGTAAATATTCCGTTTGATGAAGGATTCGGATACGCAGCCACTTCGGTCTGTACCTTTGCTTCAATCTGTTCTATAGTAATTTCATCAGAATCTTTGCTTTTAACCACATTGATGGTTATCATAGCATAAGAAGACAGAGCAGGAGAGCCATCATCGCGCACCCTGATAAGAAGGTTGTACGAAGTTGCTGTTGACTTGTTAAATGCAGAAGCGTTATTTATTCTGATCAAGCCAGTCATCATATCAATCTTAAAGATGTTGTTTGTATTTCCCTGTTGAATGAAGTACCTGAGGACCTGTCCAAAATCCGGGTCAGTTGCTATAACAGTGCCAACAGGAGTATTGGAGTTGGCTGGTCTGATGACTGAGAAAGTCTGATTCATAACAACCGGAGCCTCGTTTACATCATTCAACTGAATGGTGATGATCTCATCGGAAAAGGCACCGTGGTTGTCAATTGCTCTGACATTCAGATGGAATACCGGAGTGGTTTCGAAATCCAGTGCAAGTGTATTGTTTACAAAAATTCTGCCGGTGTAAGCCTGAAGTTTGAATGCATCATTTGTATTTCCGCCTAAAAGGTAGAACTGGAATGTGTCACCCGGTTCATCAGTTGCCACTACAGTGCAGATATATCTTCCATTGGGTGCATTTTCGTTATAACTGTAAGTTTGTGGAAGCATAACCGGAGGATTGTTTGATGTAACAACATCAATGGTGATTTGTGCTTCGGCTGACAATACCGGTAATCCATTGTCGCTAACTGATACAGTCAGGGTAAATGATGGGTTCTGATTGTAAACAAGTGCCTGAGGATTGCTTACCGTTAAAAGTCCGCTTTGAGAAAGTGCAAATGCACCTGATGTATTTCCGGTAAGAATTGTATAAGTAAGCTGTTGCCCCTGATCGGGATCGGATGCTTCGATCTGTCCGATAACAAACCCAACAGCACTTCCTTCAGCAACCTGAAAACTTTGTGCTTCAATAACAGGAGAGCTGTTAACTGAATTTACCGATATTGTGATGGTTGCATATGCGCTCAGTGATGGTGAGCCATTATCCTGAGCCCTTACAGTTAGGCTGAAAGATGGGTTTGTCAGGTTGTTCAATGCTTCCGGGTTGGCAACTGTGATTTCTCCGCTATTGCTTATAACAAAAGCACCCTGAGTATTACCTCCTTCAATTGAGATAGTAAGTGTTTGATTAAAATCAGGATCTGTTGCCACAACTGTACCTACTGTTGTGCCTACAGGTGAGTAAGCATCAATGTCGAAGGATTGATCAGCAATTGCAGGAGTCTCATTGATGTCAGTAATAACAATACTAAGCGTTTTTTCATCACTCAAAGCAGGGCTTCCGTTGTCAGTTACCCTGATTGATAATTCGTAGGAACTGCAGTATTCAAAGCAAACAAACCCTGCAATGCTTATCATTCCTGTAGCAGGATGAATTGAGAACGCATTCAGGTTATTGCCGCCGGTAATGGAGTATGTTAAGGTTTGATTAAAGTCGGGATCTGAAGCCATTACTATGCCAATCTGAGTTCCGGATTGTACATGTTCAGAAATAGTGAGAGCCTGATCTGGAGCAATAGCCGGTACTTCATTGATGTCAGTTATAGAAACGGTAACTCTTGCTGAAGCTGATAATGAAGGCTCTCCGTTGTCAGTAACCATAACAGTTAACTGATAAGTTGATTGCACTTCGTAGTTGATAGCCAATCCGTTATTTACAAGAAGCTGGCCACTTTCATTGATCATAAACGCAGATTCTGAGTTTCCTGATATAATGGAGTAGGTTATTGCCTGTCCCGGATCGGGGTCTGAAGCTACGACCTGCCCAACCAATGTTCCGTTGGCGCTGTTTTCTGCAACCTGAAATGATTGAGGGTTGATCAGAGGGTCATTGTTTGAAGGCACAATAAACACATAAACGTTTGTGCTGCTGCTGAGCGAAGGTATTCCGTTGTCAGTTGCGCTCACTACAAGATCAAACTCAGGGTTTATCAGATAATTGATGGCAGCACTGTTGGCAACGCTCAAAACGCCTGTTGCTGAATTCACTGCGAATGCACCGGAGGTATTTCCTGAAACAATTGCAAAAGCGAGGCTTTGTCCCTGATCGGGGTCTGATGCAACCACAACTCCGGCGATTGTTCCGTTAGTAGCATAGTTTTCAACCTGGAAGTTCTGATCGGTGATTACCGGACTTTCGTTTACATCAGTCAGATTAATAGTCATTGTTGCACTTGCAGTGAGGCTTCCTTCCCCGTTATCCTGTACCTGAACGGTAAGCAGAAATTGAGGATTGGTTTCAAAATTTAGAGCACTTTGATTGGCAACCGAAATAATTCCTGTTGCAGCGTTTAATGAAAATGCTCCATTGGTATTTCCACCGGTAATCGAATAAGTTAGTGTTTGATCCGGATTTGGATCAGAGGCTGTAACTTGTCCTACCTGAGTTCCGTTTGCGCTGTTTTCGGGAATTTGAAATGTTTGAGCAGAAATTACAGGTGGATTGTTAATTTGAGCTGATACAGATACCTGAACATTTGCACTGCTGTTAAGTGATGGACTGCCATTGTCGGCAACCCTGACCACTAGATTAAACTGAGGGTTAATCAGATAGTTAACCGCTGAACTGTTCGCAACACTCAATACTCCTGAAGAAGGATTGATCTGAAATGCAGAGGAAGTATTTCCTGATATTATTGAATAGGTCAATGACTGACCGGCATCAGGATCTGATGCTTCAACTTCGCCAATGATATACCCTGTTGGTGAACCACTCTCAACCTCGAAGTCCTGATCATTGATTATCGGGCTTTCGTTGAGGTCAATTATGCTGATAATTACAGATGCAGTTGCAGATAATGAAGGTGTTCCGTTATCAGTCGCAACAATTGTAAGGGTGAAGCTCTGGTATAGCTCAAAGTCAATTACAGAACTATTGCTTACCTGTATAAGCCCAGAGGTTGGATTTATACTGAATGCCCCTGATTGGTTTCCTGAAGTAATTGAAAAACTGATGGTTTGGCCCTGGTCAGGATCAGTGGCAGTCATTGTTCCGACAATTGCACCGGCAGGTGAGTTTTCATTAAGCTGGAAACTTTTGTTACTCATTACCGGAGATTCATTTACATCAACCAGATTGATTGTTATGGTAGCACTTGCGGTTAGGTTTCCTGAGCCATTGTCCTGAACCTGAATTGTTAACTGAAACAAAGGATTTGTTTCAAAATCGAGAGCCTGCTGATTTGAAACTGAAAGCTCGCCCGTAGCAGCATTAATAGCAAATGCATTGCCGGTATTTCCGGAAGTAATTGAATAGGTTATAGTTTGTCCTGCATCCGGATCAGAGGCAATTACCTGTCCAACCACACTTCCGTTTGCACTGTTCTCAGCAATGCTAAACGATTGGTTGCTGATGGTTGGAGGTAAATTTGATGAACCTCCTGAAATTACTTCATGAATTCCGATATCAGGAGAACTGGCCTGAGGAACAGCGGTGCCGAAGAAGTCATTTGAAAGTCCGACCGCAGCACCAACATTGATATTGGGCGATACGGGCTGTAAGCAATAATCATCAGCAGCGGGATTAACAAATTGAGGATTGGCAACATAGGAGTTGGCATCATTGCCTGTAGCTGATTGCCAGGAAGAAAGTGTGCTGTGCCCGTTCAGGAAATTGCTTTGTTGACTTGTAAAGTTATTAAAGTTTGATACAACCGAACTGTTGCAATTGTAAACTCTCGAACTGCTTCCGGAGATGTGAAATACATTGTTTTTCGAGGTAATGCTGGTGCCGCTTCCTGCGCCTATGCTGATACCATTGTTGTTGTAAAACACGTTGTTAAGTGCAGTCAGACTTCTGTTGCTCATAACGCTGATTCCCTGATTGTTCCTTAATACTTTATTGTAATGGAACTGAAGATTGCTGGCATAGGAATAAACAGCATAATTACCATCTTTTAGAATATTATTTTTTATGGTCACCATATTATTGGTGTTTCCAAGGTAGATGCAACTGGTTGTCTGGCTTGAATTTCCTATCATAACATTATTTTCAATAACTCCTGTGTAAGTTTCACCGGCTGCAATAAAGCAGAATTTATTACCGGTTGAACTGTGGTCAAGAATATTGTTGTGAATGTAAAAGTCGAGGTTGTACAATGAAACCAGCTGAATATTGTCACCTGCAGAGTAACTTTGATCAGGATTTATAAAGAATTTGGTGTTGATGTGGTAAATATTACAGAAACCAATTTCAATGGTTGAAATGTCTTTTGCATAAATTCCATCATCACCGATATTATGAATAGTAGTGTTCAAAATGCGGTTTCCGGGTGCCTGAGTTATAAGTCTGACACCCCATTCGGTACCATGAAGCACACAGTTGTCAATAAGGTTGTTTGGCGAAATGGCTGTACCGTATCCATCAATAATAATGGCGGAGGTTACGGCTGCAGTTGAGCTGATTTCAAGGTCGCGGATAATACAGTTTGAAACGGTTGTAAAATCGAGAACATGTCCTCCGTTTGTGGTTTTGATGATTCTTGGCCTGTCGCCGCTTCCATATGCACCAACTGTGATATTATTTCTGCCCGTTATGGTAATATTACTTGTGGTGTAAGCAGTAGTTCCTCTTTTTTGAAGATAACTGTTGCCATTGGCAAAGCTTACCTGGCTCCATGAGCTGTAAGGAGTTTGCAGAGAGCCATTCTGACCTGATCCGGTATAGGTTGGGTCAATATGTACAGTGGTTTGCGCTGTTGTGGCCAGAGTGAAGGTGAGAAGAATCAGAGCGAGGATACCGGAATTAAGTATCCTTGAGGAAATTCTATTTGTCAGGGGGAGTAAAAATTGTCTTTTCATTGTGTGATGAGTTTGATTAGACGGTTTGAGTAATAAAATCATGTCTGATATACTGCTTTCTTGTTTAAAGTTGTCCCGTGCAGTAATCAGTATTTTATTACCTGTTTTTCAAAAAGTAATCCCCTGAAAGTAATTTTTTTTGTTATTTTTAATCATTATTAATAAAATAATGGTAAAATAAGTAAATGTCTGGCGTTGGTAATGATGCTGAAAATCAAGCATCTATGTTGTTGAAATGAGAATGGTAAAAAATATTACAAAAATTATTGCGCTGAAGTATAAAAAATTTACAATCATTTATGCATATTGCCTGTCTATATATGCAAAAAAAAGGCGGCTATTTTAAATAGCCGCCGTGTCTGTAAAGGAAATCAGCAATTATTGCTTAATGGCTTTAATTGTTTTTGTGCAGGACTCCGAGTTTATTCGTATCATATAGATGCCTTTTGGCATAGCTTCAAGATTTATACTGACCCTGTCGCCTGAAAAATTATTGACTTCTGAAACCATCTTGCCAGCAAGGTCAAAAACCATGATAACTGCTTCTTCATCAAAATTTTCGGATGTCAATGTATATATTCCGTCCGGTGAAGGGTTTGGATAAAGATTAAATACCGGGTCAACTTTACTTTCCGGTGTAAGGGTTTCTTCAACAAGTTCGGTTTTATTGCTCAATACATCAATCCTTATAATTCCTGTAGATGACAGCGATGGCGATCCGTTGTCCCGGATTCTGATATTCAGAAAGAATACAGGGTTGACATTAGGATTAAGTGCCGAACCATTTACCACATTGATTGAACCATTGTTGTAATTAACATGGAAAGCACCGGAGGTATTTCCCGAAATAATCTGATAAGTAACCGATTGCCCCAAATCAGGGTCATATCCTGACACAGCACCGACAAAAGTACCATTAGGAGCAAATTGTGTAACTGAAAATGTGCCTGGGTTTAAAACCGGAGGTTCATTAACGTCAATAAGGTTTACAGTAACAGTTGCTTGTGACCATAAATTGCCTGAACCATTATCTGTAACTCTAACAGTAAGGTTAAAAACAGGGTTAACTTCAAAGTTAAGCAAAGTGGTGTTGCCAACTGTGAGATTTCCATTAGAAGCGTTAATATTAAAAGCTCCCCCGGTATTTCCGCCAATAATGCTATAAGTAAGAGTCTGTCCTGAGTTTGGATCGCTTGCAATTACTGTACCTGCCAGCGTGCCGTTGGGCGAGTTTTCATTTATGCTGAAAGATTGGTTTGCAATTACAGGAGGCTGATTACTTGTGCCACTGACATTGATGCTGACAGTAGCTTCCGACCACATAACAGGGCTTCCGTTATCAGTGGCTCTTACGGTCAGATTAAATACACCGGGATTAACAGCAGCTGAATTTCCAACTGTGATTAGTCCTGATGAAGATGTTATATTGAATGCATTGTTGGTGTTTCCGGATGTGATTGAAAACGATAAGGTTTGACCGGCATTAGGATCTGTTGCCACAACTGTCCCAACCTGAGTTCCGCCAGGAGGATTGGCCGCAACTGAAAATGACTGATTTGTGATGACAGGCGGCTGATTACTGCCCCCGCCAACGGTTATTGTTGCCGTAGCTTCTGTCCACATTATCGGGCTTCCATTGTCGGTAACCCTCACCGTCAGGTTAAAAACGCCTGGATTTACTGCACTTGAATTGCCTACCCTTATCATGCCTGTAGCTGAAAGAATGTAGAATGCATTGTTGGTGTTTCCGCCGGTAATATTATATCTCAGTGTCTGCCCGGGATTTGGATCTGTTGCAATCATAACACCAATATTGGTTCCATTGGAAGGGTTTGGAGCACTTGAGAAAGATTGATTTACCACCACAGGAGGTAAATTGCTTGCTGCTGCATTTACGGTGATCGATACTGTTGCCTGCGACCACATTACAGGGCTGCCGTTGTCGGTTGCCCTTACCGTTAGATTGCTTACACCGGTAGTCATCGCTGAAGTGTTTGCAACAGTAATAATACCTGTTGAAGCAGCTATTGCAAACACATTATTTGTATTGCCACCTGTAATGCTGAAGGTTAAAGTCTGACCTGCATTTGGGTCGGTTGCTACAACAGTTCCAACCACAGTTCCGTTGGAAGAACCCTGAATAGTACTGAACGATTGATTGTTTATTACCGGTGCCTGGTTAGCAGCAGCAGTTACAGTTATTGCTACTGTTGCCTGCGACCACATTACAGGGCTGCCGTTGTCGGTTGCCCTTACCGTAAGATTCCTTACGCCGGTAGTCATAGCTGAAGTGTTTGCAACAGTAATAATACCTGTTGAAGCAGCTATTGCAAACACATTATTTGTATTGCCGCCTGTAATGCTGAAGGTTAAAGTCTGACCTGCATTTGGGTCGGTTGCAACAACAGTTCCAACCACAGTTCCGTTTGAGGAACCCTGTATGGCACTGAATGATTGGTTGTTTATAACCGGTGCCTGATTGGAGTTTGCAGAAATATTAATCGTAACAGTAGCCTGTGACCACATTACAGGGCTGCCGTTATCCGTAGCTCTTACAACGAGACTAATGGCATTTCCTGTAAGAGCTGCAGCATTTGCAACGGTTATAACTCCACTACCTGCGTTTAGTGCAAAAGCCCCATTGGTATTGCCCGAAGTAATTGAAAAAGTCAGTGTCTGTCCCTGATTCGGGTCAGTAGCAACAACAGTCCCAATAATGGTTCCATTTGTTGCATTTGAAGCAACATTAAAAGATTGATTATTAATAACCGGAGCTTGATTTCCCCCCTGATTATTTGCTAATTCATAAAATCCAATATCAGGAAGATTGGACTGTGGAACTTGTGTGCCGAAAAAGTCAATCGGCTGGTTAACATTAATTCCTGTATTGATACATGGAGATGTTGGTTGAACACAAAAATCATCATTTGAAGGATTTACAAACAATGGGTTGGCAACAAATGAATTCATGTCGTTTCCTGTTGCTGATCTCCATGATGCCAGTGTACTATGGCCACTCAGAAATCCATTCTGTTGTGTATTGAAGTTGTTATTATTGGAGGTAACTGAACCTGAGGTATTATAAACCCTTGAATTACTACCTGCTATGTGGAATATATTGTTTCTGGATGTAACACTGGTCCCGCTGCCTGCTCCTATACTGATGCCATTGTTGTTGTAGAAAACATTATTGAGTGCCGTTAAGCTTCTGTTGCTCATTATGCTCAATCCCTGATTGTTTCTTATTATCTGGTTGTAATGGAACTGCAGATTACTGGCATAGGAGTATACAGCATAATTCGCATCTTTCAGGGTGTTGTATCTTACCGTAACTGTATTGTTTGTGTTTCCCAGATAGATACAACTTGTCGTCTGACTGGAATTACCAATCATGGTATTGTATTCAATAACACCGGAATAGGTTTCGCCGGCAGAGATAAAACAGAATTTATTCCCTGTTGAGCTGTGATCAAGTGTATTATGATGAATATTGAAATACATATTGTTCAGCGAAACAAGCTGAATGTTGTCGCCGGCAGAGTAACTCTCATCAGGATTAATGAAGAATTTGGTGTTTACATTGTAGATATTGCAATATCCTATTTCAATGTTAAGCACTTCTCCGATGTAAATTCCATCATCTCCAATGTTATGAATGGTAGTATTCAGAATTCTGTTGCCTGCTGCACGGGTAATTATTCTGACACCCCATTCACAGCCGTGAATTACGCAGTTGTCTATCAGGTTGTTTGACGATATGGCAGTTCCATAGCCATCAATCAAAATGCCTGAGGTAGCATTTGATGTTGAGCTGATTTCCAATTCCTGTATGGTGCAATTGGAAATTGTAGTCAGATCAAGAACATGCCCGCTGCCAGATGTCTTATTAATGCGTGGCCTGTTACCTGTACCATATGCTCCGATTATAATATTGCTACGGCCGGTGATCGTTATGCTGCCTGTAATGCTGGCAGTTGTCCCTCTTTTCTGAAGATAAGAGTTGTTGCTGTTAAAGGTTACCTTACTCCATGAATTATACGGATTGGTGATCGAACCATTTTGTACTGAACCCGTAAATGTAGGATCTACGTGAAAAGTAGCTCCGAATATCAATGTTGTGTAAAATAGAGTAAGAAAAACTGTTAATATCAAGAAAATAAATCTCGATTGATGTGTTTGATTGGAAATTCTCCCTGTTTTAATTTTCATTTATCCCCTTTTTAAATTGAAATAAGCCCTTGACAAGGACTTAAAACTGATTAAAATAGCAGGAAAAATAATGATTACGCGAATAACAATCCGGGAATCATTATCATATCCCTGTTCTTGTTTAGCAACTTTGTCCCCTATGTTGCATGATGTGGTATAGTAAAATTATGCCAGTAAAATAGAAAAATACCCAAAGTGCTGGTTATTAATTATTCCCGGTTGCTACTGTTTGGTTTATAGATGTTTATAATTATGTCAGGCCAGCATTTTTAAATTATTTATAAATAGTCTAATTAAGAAAAGGGATAATACTATATTATACTTCCCGATTTGGGGAATTTTTCCACAGTTATTTTATCCTCTATTTGGGAGCTTAAATGAGATCCGGCGAACATCGAATTTGTACTTGTGTCAACACAGGTTAAAATAGTCGGAGTCCTTGATTCCTCTGGGCTATTTACAATGAAAATCTGTGTTAAAAAATATGAGCCTGACGTTTAAAAGCACTTCAATAAAAAAACTGAATACCAGATTTTGTGCCTTATAAAAAATTCAATAAGGCTAATGCCAAAAAAAATCCGGCAGCGAGCCGGATTATTTTTTAGTTACTTTTTGCGGGTTACAGGCTTTTTGCCTAGTGCAAAACTGTACCAGGGTTTTTTACTTTCATCATTGTAATAGGTGTATTCGTAGCCATAGTCATACATCAAACCTTTGGCTTTAACATCATTTATAACGATTGAAACATGTGGTACATTCTTTTGCTTTAGCAGATTAACACTGTTGCTGAATGCTTCCTTGTTGGAGAATCCCTGTCTGACGACAAACAGGTTTACATCAGAAAACTTCATCAGAAGATAGGCATCCGAAACAACTCCTATTGGCGGAGAGTCAATGATGATATAATCGTAATGGTTTTTCAATTCATTGATCAGTTCTTCCGTTTTTTCTGATGAAATAAGCTCCAATGGATTGGGAGGAATCGGCCCGGCCGATATAAAATCGAGGTTTTTGATGCTAGTGCTCTGAATTATATCGGGCAGTGAAGTTTGATTGATCAATGCAGTGCTGATTCCTTTCTGATTATTAAGTTTGAAGTCCTGATAAAGTTTAGGTCTCCTTAGGTCAAATCCGATGATTAAGGTTTTTTTACCAAAAAGTGCATAAACAGCGGCCAGATTCTGGGCAACAAACGATTTACCTTCACCTGTGTATGACGAAGTGATCAGGAATACCTGTTTATCCTTTCCTTTTGCATAAAACTGAAGGTTTGTTCTTATGCTTCGAAACGATTCAGAGATGGGAGAATTGCTTGTTTCATTGATGACGATGTTTTCTTTTGTATCATTGTTGAAAACATGACCGAGTATCGGAAATGCAGTCATAGACTCAATCTCTTTTTTGCCTGAAATTTTTACATTCAGGAAGTCGCGAAGTACGATTATAATAAATGGCAGCACCAAACCCATTAAACCTGCAATCATAAACGAAAGGTTGCTTTTAGGGAATATTTTGGTGGAAGTTACATACCTGGCCTGATCAATTACATCATAATCAGGAGCGTTGGATGCTCTGGCTATCTGCGCTTCTGAACGTTTCTGAAGTAAAAAGGTATAAATGGCATCATTGAGTTTGAATGATCTTTCCATTCCCAACAACTGGCGTTCTGTTGAAGGAATACGCGACATTTCAGATGAGATTCTCGCTACCCTGTTGTTGATGTCCTGAAGCGCTATTTCTGTTGTCGCAGCATTACTGTTAATGTTTTCAATTATAGTGTTTTTTACATTGGTTATCTGTACTTCTATGGTATTTAATCGGAGGTTTTTGATATTCCCTTGCTGCAAAAGGTTATTTCTGTCAGCATTCAAGGTAATCAACTGACTGATTAACTGATTGAGAATTGCATCCTGCACATTCATTGAGGAAGGTGCTATCAGGTCTGCCATATCTGTATTCTTCTCAAAATATCCACGAATATAATCGTAATATTTTTTTTGCATAATCAGTAAAGCTCTTTCGCCTTCAAGCTGATTCATTCTTTCAAGTGACTGTTGTCCTTGAAACCCGATATCCATTACTCTGTTTGAAGTACGGAAGTTCTGAAGTTTACTTTCGGCATAAGTTAATGAGTCGGCAACTTCGCTTATCTGGCTATCGATAAACTTGACAGTATTTATAGCAATTCTGTTTTTCCGCTCAAGATTTCGCTGAAGATAGGCACTGGAAAGTGTATTCAGAAAGTCAGTAATTTTAAAGAGATTGTTTCCATTCATTGAGATCACTACCAGCGATGAAGTACGTGAAGTTACAATCGCAGAGATTGATCCCTGATAATACATGGTAAGATAACTTATGCTGTTAAATGAGAAGAATGTGCGCGCATCTTTTGGAGGCAGAACAGTTTGGCCTGGTGAAAGGTGTACTCTGAAATCATAATTTGCACCTTTGATTTCTTCGCCAAACTTGTAGGTTCCTTCAATATTTACTTTGTTTGCAATGGTTACAACCCTGTCTTCAATGTAGTCATAAATGAGCACATCTTCACCTTTGGCTTCAATCCTGAATTCCTTATCGTTGAGAATGGTAAAATAAATCGGCAGATCAATAGGCTGATACACAGATTTGTTAATGCTGATCTGAATAGGCTTGTCCAGATATATTTCATCTACAGATCGCAAAGCTTTATGTTTGATTATACCACCAAACAAATATTTTTCACTGTAAATAGATGTTTCAAGATTCAAAATGTTAACAGCATCGTAAATCATTGAATAGGAGGTTAATACTCCCAATTCATTTTCAATGTTCTGGTTGGCTCCGAATAAACCAAATCCCTGCATTACGTCACCTGACGAAAGAAATGAGCTGCTTTGAGTGTCCTTAAGCAGCAATGTTGTTTTGTTTTTATAAATAGCCGGGGTAATTTTGTTAAAAATGTACGCGCCGGTTATCAGTACAAAGAAAGAGATGACAAACCAATGTTTGAATCGCCATATTTTGAATACAAGATCTTTGTAGTCAGTTTTTTGCTGAAATATTTCTTCGGTTTTTTTCACGGTTCAATTATCTGAAAAAGTACAATACAGTGATTAAAGTAGATGTTGTTGCAAGTACAGTAGCATATGTAAAAGTTCTCAGGTTACGGAATTTGGTTTTTATTGGCTCTACAATCACCACATCTCCGGGTTGGAGATAATAAAAACCACTTTCTACAATGCTTTTATCGGTAAGGTTGATGTTGTGATACTGAATTGTGTTGTCGTATTCTCTGATTAGAGTTACCTTGCTTTTGTCGCCATAGTCAGTTACCCCGCCGGCATGACCCAATGCCTGAAAAATATTGAGCTGCTCTTTAAAATATGGGAATTCACCCTGATTTCTAACTTCACCCAACACGGTAATATTGCTGTTCACAAATTTCATGGTGATGGCAGTGTTACTAAGATATTGGCTGAGCTCTTTTTCGACTTTGGCTTTTGCTTCAAGCAAGGAGAGGTTGTTAAGGTTTATCTGACCAATAAATGGAAAGTCGATGGTGCCGGTTTCACTAACCGTATAACTGAGCAAATCAATACTCATGCCACCAGTAATGGAAGAATTCTGATTGCTGAAAATCCGCGCAGTCTGTTCATCAAGACTCAAAACATTAATGTACAGATTGTCAAAAGGTTTGATTCTTTTTTCAGGCCTGTCGTGGCTATAAATATCTTTTACAACAGATGAGGTTTCATCCTGAACATATTTGAGTTTTTCCTGTGGAACGCAGGACGTAAATAATAAACCCAAACTAAAGATAAGTATTCCGATTTGCTTAAGCGTTCTTTTCATTGTCGGTGAATTTTGGCCGAAATTTAATTAAAATTATCAAATGTCTGGCAGTGCTTTTTTTGTGTGTAATAAAGTGTTAATAAGTAATTTAAAATCTGTTCCTTGTTTAAAGAATTGGTTCGGAAGCGTTAAGTTTTACTGTCCGGAACCACGCGCTACAGTTTGAATTGTTCTGATGAGAAGTATGAAATCGATTTTCAGAGACCAGCTATCGATATATTGCAGGTCAAGTTTCATCCATTCCTCAAACGAAATGCTGTTTCTGTTGGGCGCAATCTGCCAGATGCAGGTAATTCCGGGTCTCATTGATAATCGCCTGAGCTGCCATCTTTCATATTGTTCTACTTCTCGCGGAAGCGGAGGACGAGGACCTACCAACGACATGTCGCCTTTAAGCACATTAAAGAACTGTGGAATTTCATCGAGCCCTGATTTACGCAGGAACCTTCCGATAGGTGTGATCCGGGGATCATTTTTGATTTTAAATACCGGGCCATCCATCTCATTCTGACTTTCGAGCAGTGCCTTTAGCTTTTCAGCATCCTGTACCATTGTCCGGAATTTATAGATGCTGAATTCGCGTCCGCGCAATCCAACGCGTTTCTGTTTGAAAACGACAGGCCCTTTAGAGGTTAGTTTTATTGCAAGTGCTATAAATAAAAGTACCGGCGACCAGATTACTATTATAAAAAAGGAGGCAACAATATCAACAACAAATTTCCATTGATGCGCCATCTTATTAACCGGGGTATTCACAAAAGTCAGAAACGGCACATCATCATAATAACTGAGGTGTGTCTTTGTTGAAGACATCTGAAAAAACTGAGACTGTAATCTGAAAATTACGCCGATTTCTTCACAGGTATAAACCATTGACCTTATTTCGTTTTGGTTGATGTCATTTTTACAATATAAAACTTCATCAACCACATGGGTTTTTATCAGGTTCGGAAGGCTGTGGGTTTGTTCTATAACCTTCACTCTGCTTGCAAATACTTCATTGATCAGTTCTGAGTCAGAAATGATTGCAATAATCCTGTAACCCCATTCTTTATGAAGGAATAACCTTTCTACAAAGTCAACACAATTCTGATCTGCAATAACTATTACATTCCGCGTATTCATCCCTTTATTCATAAGGTTTTTGTGATAACCATATGAAAGGGTAATCAGCAGATTGAGAAGCACAAAATCAATGATTGCGTAGAAAAGTAAAATGGTTAGGTTAATTTTATCGAGCTTGAGTATAATTATCAAAGCTGCCAGAATTCCGGTTGCTGCAATTACGAATAGCCCGCTTTCGAGCATAATTATAACTGCATCTTTGGCTCTGTAAAATTTGGTCAGGTTGGTTTTGCTGATGCCATAATACCAGATTGGGATCAACAACAATAGCACAGTAATATACTGGCTGTCATATTCAATTTCTGCACCTGAATACCAGCGTACATACTGGAATGCTCCAATAAAGGCCAACAGTGAAATCACTGTTATTATTATGCCAAAAATCTGGCTGCCAAGATCTTCGCGTTCGCGTATCATTTAATGGTTAAGTTTATTAATTTCAACCTTGTTTATCACTTAAAGGGTGAGAAGTAATTCCTTAGTTCTAACAATGAATGTTGATATTTGTTCGCGAAATCCATTGAATAAACCCTTTATCAGCAAAGGTGTAGAGGCATCTGTAATCATTAAAGAAAGAAAAAATTTTACTTTTTTGCTATTTTGATCCGACGAATGTTTCATTAACAAGTAAATAAATTGCTTTTTACAGAAATTATGCCTGTTAAGAATATTGCAAGGTCAAAAATAATGAATCTGTTGGTAAGTTCTGTTATTTTATTATTAAATGTTTTTGCCAGTGTGATAAATTTATATAAGTGATTGTTAATGATGTTATTGTAAAAGATTCGTCGTATGGCAAAACAAACGGGAAAGCAGATTGAAAATAATTATTATCTCAACTTTTTATTTTAGCTTTTGTCGATAAAGTTTTTAATGGTATTGATAAGTTGTACTGATGCTCCCGGCCCTATTTCAGCAGCGGGTATAATGTGTTCAGCAGCATCAAGGGCGTTATTGAGCTCTTCTTCTGAATAAACTGCTTTGACATATCCCAGTTTTTCGAAACTTTTTGCTGTAGCAAGTTGATGATCGTTTCGGTGTTCGTGCAATGCAGCCAATCGTGGCATAACAATAATCGGTTTTGAAAGCCTGAGTGCAGAAATAATTGTTCCCATTCCGGCATGGCTGACTATTAAATCGGCATCTTTAAAATGCTGGTCAAATAGTTCAGGAGAAATAAAGTCGGTAAATCTGAGTGACTCTGGTTTATATTCAGCGCTGGATATTTGAGCAAATATGGAATGTGTACTGTTATTTCTTGCCCAAATATCTATCGCTTTTACCATTCTGTCGAATGGTTCCTGCGTGCCGACTACTACAAATATTTTCATGTTTCCAGGCTTTATTTTATTGGTATTCCTTTTTATTCCTGCTAATTCTGAAGTTAAGAACTTTTAATGCCAGAAAATCAAGATATTACATTTCCTTTGAATAAGGTCGAATTGTTTGCAAGATGCTCCCATTGTGTTAAATGCAAGTGGGAAAATGGTTTGATAATCCGGCCGCTCATGCTGAGTTTTTCAACATTGGCGATACTGTCGAGCCAGATGGTTCTGCTTCCAATGAGTCTTCCCCACAATATTGCAAAAAGCCCTGGTGCAGCCCCTGTTGAGATTATTACATCGGGTTTCTCTTTCATTACTACTTTTCTGACTTCAAAGGCCATCTTCAGCAGTTTTAATTTATTCCAACGGTTTGCATCCGTTACTTTATAAAAAGCAGAGCCTTCAACCAACTTTTTATATCCGTCATGGGTGGAAAGATATACAAGATTATGGCCTTCAAATGCGGGTTTTAGCCGCATCAGTTGTATCCAATGGCCTCCACCTGAAGCAACAGCAAGTATCTTTTTAGTTTTCACAGTCATAAGCTATTTCTTAAACATTCTTAAGGTGAAAGTCTGTATGATGGGCCAGTTTAACTCGTAAAACTTCAGCAGAAGTTCAAGTTTCATCCTGATTCTCATCATAACCGGTTTTTTAGGGTGATATGCTGATTTACAGAATTTTTCAAGTTGTTCCGGCGAAACTTGTTTAAGTCCGGTTACCCTGAACCTACGCTGCTGACTGATAAACAACTCAGTTTTACCTCCGGGAATTGAAATGCTGCTCACCAGTCCTTTCTGAGTCAAGCCGGAGAAATTCTGATCAAAGATAAAATTCCCATGACTGTAAATAACCGATGAATCTCCGATTTTTGAGAAAGGTTGTATTACGTGCGGGTGATGCCCGATAATGTAATCAAAACCTGCAGCCGATAACTCCCCGGCAAGTTTTCTCTGCTTTTCGTTTTCTGATGTGAAGTACTCTTCACCCCAGTGAATGCTGATAATTCTGACCTCATTCGCGCTTTTCTCACTAAGTTTAAGATCAGCAATCAAATCGCTGTAGCTGCTTTTAAAATACGAGCCTTCAAAGTGATTGTCTTTTACCAGGCTCACGCCATAAATGCTGGCTCTAAAGCCATTCTTCTCTATTTCAACAGGAAGATTATTTTTGCCGGTTACCAATATCCCGTTGGATTCCAGAATTTTTATTGACTCTTTTGCTGATGCAGTGCCATGTTGTCCGAAGTGATTGTTGGCCACACTCACAACAACCTGCGATTTGATGCTTTTCAGCAATTCAAGCGATTGAACAGGAGCAACATAAACCGCCCTGTCGATGGTCATTTTCTTAAGCTGATTATCCTTTGCCAGACTTGCTTCGAAATTCATGAGCAGCATATCGGCTGTTGAGAGTTGTTCCCGCACATTTTCGGAAATCAGCGAAGGGTATTTCCCATCGAAGCGTGAAACGATTCCACGTTTGAAATGGTGAACATTCTCACCCAACATCACATCACCCGTGCAAATGATTTTAAACGACATGGCTTTCGATGAGTTTGAATTTCAGATTGGTCGGATTAAGTTCGGGAAGTTTGCCGGTTTTCGATTTAAGTTCAGGCCATTCTTTGTTGATGAAAGAATCTATTTCGGAAGAAACTCGCTCAAATTGTGACTCATCCTGAAGATGAATCAGAATTTCGAGGGAATAATCTTCATGCTGAATGATCCGGTAACCGTCAATTTGTTCATAACGGTAAAAGATATTGTTAAAATAGACCCCATGTATAACACTACCCGATGGTAGTTTAATAAGATCACGTGTTCTGCCTTTCAGCTCGGTAACCCTGGGCCATGACAAGCCGCATTTGCAAGCTTCTTTTTTAACTACACCCAGATCTCCGACTTTGTACTTAATAAATGGAAATGTGTAACTGCTCAGATTGGTCAGAAGTATTTCGCACATACCATGTTCGTTCCAGTGGTTCTCTGCATGGCAGTTAAGCATGTTGATATGATAGCCATCATGCTCGGTACATTCGCAGGTCTGGATTCCGCCATCGTTGGCGCCATACATGTCAAAAACCGGTTTCCCGAAAGCAGTTTCTATGCTTTTTCGAACCTGTGGAGTAAGCTGCTCGGAAGTTGTAAAAATTGCATTCAGATTTTTGAAAGCTTTAACAAGATCAGGTCTGACTTTGATAATATTCTGTATCGAACTCGGATAACCATACAACAATCTGGCTTTTTTTATCCTTGATGTTGATATCTTCATGTCCTGATTTATCACATCGCCTTTAATAAAATAATTATTCTGCAAAAGGTGATAAACTGATTCACTGGCCTGACGGTTGGCAGTTCTGAGCGAATTGCCGGCTATGGTAACAAAAGGATCGCCTGGTTGATAACCACCGTAAAGATTCCAAAAGAAATAAATATGCGCCCAGATCCACGAAAGATGCTCTTTGTCAACGTAATAGTAAAAAGGAGCACCAGTGCTTCCTCCGGTTTTTTTCTTTTGTGAAGGACGTTTTTTATCGGGAATGTAAAAGTTGTTGTAGTTGTTATTGATGATTTGTTTATCAATCACCGGCAGGTTGTTCAGCACAACAAACGGGTATTTGTTAATCTCTTCGTCAGTAAACCGTTCAAGCAGGTTTTGGTAATATTTGTTGTTGGTTTTGAGATACTTTAAAAGACTGATGAGATTGCTGTTTTGAATTAAAACGGATTCTTCAGGATGGTTTGCCAGATGTTTTAGTTTTTCGTAGCATCCCAGAATGTCAGTTCCCCTTATCAGGTCTATTAATTTGATTCCAGCTTTCATAAGTACCCCGCTCTTTGGTCGAAACTATGATTAATTCCCGATAATTCCTGAAATGTACTCAAATTTACTGTCCCATGTGTGCTCTGCTGCTGCTTTTTTTCGCATTTCTTTCAGCGAAGGATTGTCTTCGGCTAGAGCCAGTCTGCTTTGACTCAGAAACTCTTCGGGTGTTTCGGCAAAATAAACCAGACTTCCGAACATTTGTTCCACCACCGGAATGCGGCAACTTATAATCGGCTTTCCCATTGCCAGATATTCCATTGTTTTTACCGGAAATGAATTTCTGATCCAGTCTGCCATAATCCAGTTGAGCAGGCAAATGTCAAATCCATTGGCATACGAAGGCAGATCTTTAAAGGCAACAGGACCCAGAAAATATACATTTTCCATGCCCTCAAGCATTGAATAATCGCCAAGCACTTTGCCGATGATTACCACTGAAAATCCATTTTTGGCAAGAACCCTGAAAACTTCTTTGTCATTTGCGTCAGACAGGGTGCCAAAATATCCGGCGATCGGAAGTCCTTTGCTTTTGATTTCTGAGAGCCGTGGATTTATTGCTGTGAATTTGGTAAAATGATCAAAATCAACGCCATGGGTTAAAAGATTTACTTCGCGGCCGGCGAGGCTTGCCAGTTTATTCTGAATATTGGGAGAGCTGGCAAACAGATGATCAACATTGTTGCTCAGATAGATTTCCTTTTTTTTAAGATCAGCAAGTAAAGCTTTGTTTGGAGTTCTGAAATCGGAAATCAGATCAGCAGCCTGATATACCCTGGTCTTGAATTTTTTATTTAATACAGGAGATAAAGTAAAACTGCCTGATATCCAAAGTATTGATTCTTTGAAGTTTATGTTCAGCAACGAAGCAACCAATGCCAGTTGAAATCTCATCAGCGAAGCATTTACCTTATCCCAGAAAGGCGAAAAAGCAGGAATATAAAACGGGACCAGCACATAAAACCCTTTTTCTACCTTTTTAAATATTTTGAGATGAGTTTTAAGCTTGTTCACAATCTTCTTGTGCATCGACTTTTTGTTGTCGGAGTTTACCGATGGCGATTTAAACGCAACCGGATTCACCCACAAAACATTATTGCCGTGCTTCTGAAATTGAAAAATAATTTGCCGGGTGCTGGTTACTGAAGGTCTGAACCAATCGGGGCCACTGCAAATAATCCATTTATTCATGCTTTTGTCTGTTTTCCGGTTTATTATACTGTGGGTAGTTCACTGGAGATAATCACCGGTTTTTTGCAAAGCGGGAGAATATCTTCTTGAAAAACCAGATGCAGATAATCATCTGCATTGTACATTCTGGTAAGCAAACGGATGTGTCCGACTTTAACCGGAATGTTGTTTTCAAAAACCTTTTTGAAATAATCTGAGCGCGGTGTGAACTTATCCTCCGCAACATAGGGATTATACTTTTTACTCTGCCATTTCAGAAAACGATTATTCAACAGGTTGTTGAGCCGGATTACAGCCATCATTGCCGGTCTGATTTTGCTTTCAAGACTCAGCGAAATGGGGAATGCAGTAGTTTGTATCGAACTGCTTCTTTCCTCGAGAGCTGTGATTACTGTGTGTGCTTTCTGCGATTTAAGTAAAGATTCAGGCAATGAATGATAGGCCATTGCAACCTCTTTGTCGGTGTAAGGTGTTACAGGTGTAACAAAATGTGAAGCCCTCATGAGAATAGGAAGTGCATTTCTGAACGAACGATGATCTACATCATGATATACCTCATTGTCGAAAAGTATCTGAGCTTCAGGGTAATCCTTAAAAAGATCGAAGTAAGATTTCTTAATATCATACTTGCTGTAATAAGGCAACGATTCCTTGAAAATTTCTTCGGAAACTCCTTTACACACCATTTTGAAAAATCCTTCAGCAAGATCCATTTTTGTTTTTATCCCGATCACACGAAATGATGGCATTTTGCCCGAGCTGATGTCACCAAAAATGCCCATCAGGGCGGTGTTTGTGTATTTCTGAGCTACACTGCCAAGGGCGAACCACGATAGAGTAGGGGTGGTGCTCATGGCCGAAAGAAATGCAAGTTTCTTATCAACGGTATAATTTTCAAGCACATGAAGGTCTTTGTCGAGCAAAGTCGCAATCTCTTTCACGTAAGGATAGTCAAATACCCCTGTTCCATCTTTAAAAACAAATGGCTGGTAAGGTATTTTATTGTTTTCCAGAAAAGGAAGAAAAAGCCTGCAATCTTTGCCTTTGGAAAGATATATCCCGACTGTTTCGTTGTAATATTCATCAAAGTCTTTGAAGTATTTATTGATCGTTTCCGTCAGATCTTTAATGTATTGTTTGTCGCTTTTGGTTCTTTTGCGATTTACTTTCTGATAGAATTTCTGATAAGATGTTGTTTTGTTTGATCTTATGTAGATATCAGAAGGTAAAATAAGTGATATTTCAGCAAATTCAGTGCCCCGGTAAACCGGATATTCTACCTGCAGAATCTGCGAAATTGATTCTTCATCCACGCTAACTTTTAAATGTGGATTTGTTGCCAAAGCAAAAACATTGTTTGAAACAGCAAAATTATCGTTGCTGTTATATACAAAAACCCTGTTTGCCCCGTATTGATCTGTGATGAGGATAAGTTTATCCTCACTGGCAAGGTATACGAATCCGGAATATCTGCCATTCAGTTCTTTTAATGCATCGAGGTTGTTTTTGCGGGCATTCTCCAATACTTCAGATGCAAGAAATCCGGCAATGATATTGTCTTCTGCTTTGCATTTTCTCAGTAAATCAAAATCTGAGAAGGTGCCTTCAATGAATGCCACATCCTGACCATCGCGCTTGAGACTGATGCAGTCAAGTTTTTGCGATTGCTCAGGTAAAAGAAGAGCAAAGCTGTATTTTCCAAAATCGAAAAGGTGTGCATTCCGGCCAAAACCTCCAAAAAATCTTCGGATTCCTTCATGCAGGATATTGATGCTTTTGCCCGGATTGTCGGCATCGGCTTCCACAAGTAAGTATCCCGGAATTCGGGACTCCATTTCCGGACTAAGATCTATTTCGTGTTTGTATTCAGTCATTGTGTGTAGTTTTAACCGGTTATGTCTTTGAATGTTGAAAAGCGGTATCCTTTTTCTTTTAATTGAAGAATAAGCTTTTCTGTAAGTTCAAGATGATCGCCATGAAAGCGATGGTGAAAAAGGACGCCGATAACATCCGTGTATTTTGCAGCCAGCAACACCTGCTCTATAATTTCATCGAGGCTGAAATGGTCAGCAGTTGCTTCGCCTGTGTATTTTTTTATAAGATTTGCCGAAACTGAGATTTCCCTGAATTTGTATCCTTTGCGGAAATCAGGATGAAAGTTGATTTTTTTACCAAGTATCAGATCTTTACCCAACAGCTTACCTGTATTGTTTTTTAGTCTGGCTTTGAAATCAAACTTTATTTTCGATGAAATGATTTTATAATCAAGTGCATCAATGGCTTTCAATGTTTCCTCATTAAAAGTCCCGTAAGGAAATGTGAACACCGGATTCCAGAGTTCTCCGAAAACCTGGCTCATCAATTCTTTCCCTTTTTTTATATCGTTAAACTGATCATCATAACCCCGGTTTCCGCCAAATTCAAATTTCTGATGTGGGTTGCTCCGGTTGTGGTTGTAACCATGTTGAATAATCTCAATGAAATCAGGGTGCTGCTTCTTTTTGGCAATCAGCCATTCGGCAACTTCAGGGCTCAGGTTAGCCGGTTCAACTGCGTGTGAAATGGGCACCTGATGTTTGATGCACAATTCAGTCAGACTTATCAGCGAGGCATCAAGTACATCCCTGACATCATCGTTTCGGAAGAATATTACTTTTTGTTTACCTCTCATGCAATTGTTCAAATTAATGTTTTGTTTATTTCATCAACTTTTTCTTAAAAAGTTTTAGTTGCAGTTGCAATTAATTGCACAATTCAATTGTGTGAAATTGAATTCCAATTTCATTACAAACCTAAACTGCACAGACTTTGCCGGAAGGTTAGTATCTTAAGGGGATGATGAAAACAATTGTCGTTTTTATTTTATAGAAAGATACAATTCACGAGTTTTGCTTCCGATTACCTCCCATGAATAATTCTGCCATGCCCAGTTCTGTATTTCCTCCCTCGTTTTTTCAAGCTCCGTGTAAAGGTCTGTTTTGAAATAATCTGCAATTATTTTAGCCAAATCTTCAGGATCTTCGGGCTTTACCAAAAATCCCGTTTTACCTTCAATTACATCGTTCCTGAAATTGCCGACATCCGTAACAATCAGTGGTAATCCAAAAGTATAAGCCATAAAAATTACTCCTGATTGATAGATGTTGCGGTAGGGAAGTACTATGCAATCTGAAGCCATGAAATACAACTCAACATCTTCATCAGGAATGTATTGTATTTTGGCATCAATACATCCTTTTAACCTGGGATCGGCTGCTTTCTCGAGCACCTGTGCAGTATATTCAGGCGATTTTGAATTTCCCGCAATCAAAACTTTGTAATTGCAATTTCTGTCTTTGTTTAAGATTAACAGGCTTTCTATAAGAATATCCAGGCCTTTATAATAATCTATATTTCCAAAGAAAAGAATAACTTTATCATCTTCATTAAGGCCAAAATGCAATCTGGCCTGAGCTGTTGTAGTTCCTTTTTTGGCCACACGGTTGTTCATCCCATGCTTTATTACTTCGATTTTTGATTCAGCAACCGGGAACTCATTCATGAGTTCAACTTTACTTTGAGGAGTGTGTACAATAAGTTTATTGGAAAGTCTGTATAAGGTTCTGAGCGTTAAACGGTTGATCGAGGTATCACGGTTGTCTCTTTTTCCTGCATTTATATTGTGGACAGTAAGCACCACTTTATGGCCAAACAATCTGGCAATAGCAGGTAAAATGATCCGATCAATAACTATGTGTCTGTCAAGCCATTGAAAATGAATAATACGAGGTTTATGCGAAACAAGAAACCAAAATTGAAGCAGGTAATATCTTAATATGTTAATGGTTTTAACTGCCACAGAAGCGGAGCGGGGATAATACTTAAAGACGGGAACATAATTTACATTTTCAAATCCGGAAAAAAGCTCCTGAGTCAGGTCAACATCAAGCACATCAATAGAGTCGTTCTTATTGCAGGCAAGCCCTGAAACAAGTCCGTACATATAATCTACCTGACCGGTTCCGTTAAATACTGAAATATTCATTGTAGTAGTTTAGAAAGACTTTTGCTTTTTCCGGACACCTAAAAGGCTTAAAAATTTCCATTTGGCAAACCCACCGATGTACAAACAATATTTTATTGCTAATGTTTGGTATGCCAACACTGAAGTTGCATACTTACGGTAGAACAGGAGGTCTTTCCCGAAGTGGTAATTTGATTTGATATCAACCAATGATTTTTTAAGTAGTTTGAAATCATCTCGATGCAAAAGTCCCGAATTACTTTTATCGTTCCAGATTTTGAGTTGGGGGTAAACTAAAATGTTGTACCCTGCAAGTTTGGCCCGGTAAGTATAGTCGCTGTCTCCATGATACTGAGGGAAATTTTTTTCATCGAGAAACCCGATCTTTTTAATTACACTTTTGTGCAGCAAGGTTCCCATTCCAGGAAGCCAGTCAGCAGAATAAACACGACTTAATTCCTGATTGTCTTTATCATTCATACCTGTCATGTGTTTCCTTCCATTACGGGTATCGAATATTCCACCCATCGACCAAACCATTTCCGGTTCGTGGGCGTAGTAAATTTTTGAACCGGCAATTTCAGGCTTACTGCTTTTGAGTATTTGTTCCAGATGAATAAAATAGTCATCAGCAGGAGAAATGTCGTTGTTCCACCAAATTATATAGTCGCTATCAAGATGATCGATGGCATAGTTCATTCCGAGGTTTATCCCTCCGCTCCACCATAAACTGCCGTCTCCGCTAAGAACATGAGTTTGAGGGAAATTTTTGTGAATCCATTCTGAAGTGCCGTCGGTTGATCCATCATCAATAACTATTATCTGCAGATCAAGGCCTGATGCTTCGGAGTTTGAATGTAAACCATATAATCTGGTTAAGCTTTTCGAGGTAAATGAAAGTCCATTGAAAACAGGTATTAACAACCCTATTTTTATTTTATTTATCATTTTTCAGTAATTAAAAAGTTTTTCCCGGTCAGCTTCTGATTGTGTCAGGTTCTGTTTGCAGTTCTTCATCATCTTCATCTTCCAGAAGTTTTCGGTTGTGTTTGTCAACATCCACCAGATAAAGAGTAATGCAAATCAAAACGATTGAACTGCCTTCTCCAAACGTTCCGCCTCCGGTAAACATGGTCAGTACTATGCTGAAATAATAATATTTTAAATAAGAAAATTCGCTGCTCAGTTTTGAAGTCAGCACCCTGATAAGAATGCTCAGCACTGCAATTACAAAAAAGGCACCGAATTTACTGTAGTCACCCACCAGCCCGACATCAGACTGATAAAATCTGTACACATCCATATACATCTGAATCATTTGTCCGTAAGGAGAGTTCAGACTTGGAGCGCCATTACCGGTGATGTAAGAAATCTTATTGGGAAAAAGTTCAGTAAGAAAAAACGTTGCTGCTCTGATTCTGATGTCATCTTCAAAACCTTCGCTTTGTTCCTGAGAAACACTTAATATGCTTAAAAAGATATCCTGGAATATAAATACAACCGGAATTGCACTTAAAATTACCAGAAACATGATCAGTACTTTCGATTTTACCTTTTTACTGAAAAGTACGTTAAACACGGTAAGCATGAACATGGTGAGAATTACCTGCCGGGTACCCATCAATATAAAAATACTGAAGAAAACGAAAAGTAGTGCCAGGCGTCCGGGTGTAAAACGTTCGAACAATTTGTTTAAAATGTAGAAATAGGCAAGCACAAGATATGATAATCCTTGCAGAAAGATTCTTACCGTTCCTCTTTCTTCGGCAGTTCTGACATCAAAAATAACTGAAGGGTAGGCAATAAACTGCAGAAGGTAAAATACCACATAGGTAATTCCCAGGTAAACAACTACTTTTTCAAGATCCAGATCGGAGATACGAATGAAATGTAATGCGTAATAAAAAAAATAGAAATACATGAAGCGCTGAGCGATCAGTGTAGTGCTGAATCCTTGATTATGACCGGAAAATGCCGTTAACATGCTCAGAACTACCCCAACAAAAATGAGTAATATTTCCCATCCGAAATTGGTTTTAAAGTTCTCTCCTTTACTATAAACAAGTTGAAGCAGTATGACCACAGCCATAATTCCGATTCCCATCAATTCCAGAATCTTGATCATGTCTTTTCCCAAAAAAGCAAGTTCATACATGCCAAGGGAAGCAACTATTACGAAAAGAATGATCAGCTTTTTTGCCATTAATAAACGATTAAGCAGATTTTGATTTGTTTTTGTGATATTCTATTGCCGATTTGTATGCACTCAAAAATGCCGGAGAAAAGTCGCCGTTTTGCAGGTCGGTGATACGCTTCAATGAATTTGCCTTATTTCTTTCAATGAAATCTTCGTCAGATAATGAGCGTTTTATTAATTCCGCAATTTGTTGAAAATTGTGAGGATCGAATAAGAACTCATCGTTTCTGATGGTGTCGGGCAGTGAGGTAATGTTTGAGCAAATAACTGGAACCTGATACCGCATTGCTTCGAAAAGTGGACCTGAGCCTGCTTCATAAAGCGTAGGAATTACAACCAGACTCGTCATTTTAAATAATCCGACAAGGTCAGCATCCGAGACCAGTCCTGTAAAAATAACCTGATCCTGTAATTCAAGTGCTTCTATTTTTTTCTCGATAGTGCTAAAAAATGCAGTTTTATTACCGGTTGAGACCCAGTAAACTTTTTCGCCCTGTTTGCGAAGAATAGAAAGGGCTTCCAAAACCGCTCTGTGATTCTTGTGCTCCCAGGTTGCAGCCGGCGTAAGAATGAACTTCGCGGGTAAGTTGTACTTCGATTTAAGTATTTCAGAATCTGTCTGGTCTTTGCTCTCTGTCCAGTCTTCGTTCATGGGTACCGCGCAAACAGTAACATCTGCCGATATATTCCTGAAGTATTTCTTAATATCCGTCTTTACATGATCGTATGATACAATTACATGACTGGTCTCGCTCAGAGAAGTATAGTATCCGATTGAGCGGTATATCCTTTCGAGCGGTGTAAAGAATTCAGGATAATGAAGTTGTTGAACATCATGCATAGAAATAACAACCGGAAAATTAAGGTTGTAGGAAGGAGAATGCTGACGCGGAACATGCAGAACATCCAGCTTGAATCTGTTGAGAAACCTTCGATCGGGGTTTATGAACGAATAAAGTTTATAGGCAAGTGATGAGTTATTTGGTCTCAGATAGTAACGTGTAAGGAAAAACTCAGATAACTTCTTCTGATAATTGTAAAGCTTTCCACCTCTGTCATGCAAAACCGGAACAACTTTGGAATGATCTAAAAATGCCCCGAATGTTGATTTCTGATCCAATGAATAAAAAAGGAAAATTTTTTTTATCTCATCGCTTGAGAGTAACATTTTAAGTATGTAAACTGAATACTGATATATCCCGCCATCACTGGCATTTATTTTTGAGATGTAATATCCGACTGTCATATCAAATGAATTAAAAGAAAGAAGACCTTATAGTTTAAAAATCAGGTTTCTATGCTGAAGTTAGTTTTGGTTGAAAGTTGCAACTGTTAGTAAAAGAGCAACAAATATAATTAATTGTTTACCAAAGTGCCGGTTTTAAATCCGTAAGCCTGAACTTGAGCCTGCAATTTATACAGTTGATCGCTTAAATAAGCTTTTGATTGTTATTGCGGCATGAAATGAACAATTTTCTAAGAAGATAGTTCCATTGCTATTGAAATTTTCGGCTTCAAAGCCGGATGTTCATCGTTTTTCTTTTTAAATCGTCTGTTCTTTCTCTGAACTGTTCTAACTGTTCAAAAACTCATTTTATTAAGAATTTCTTAATCTGCCTGCTATGAATTTATCTCTGAAAATTGTATTTTTGATGGCGGAGAAAGTTTCGAAACCCCTTGCACTAAAAACTACTTTTAATCATCCCGTATGAAAACATTTACACAGTTGGTCAAAAATCTAAAAAACGATTTTTCGAAGCTGAAGAGCATCAGAGTTGCCGTTTTGGGCGATAGTGCAACACAATTCTTATCGCAGGCGCTGAGGGGAACAGGATATGACTATGGTCTTGACCTTAACATATGGGAAGCTGATTTTAATCAGATTGAACGTCAGGTCTTTGATCCGACTTCAGAATTGTATGAGTTTAACCCTGAAATAGTTGTCATATTTCACTCATCACATAAACTTCTTGGCCGGTACAACAAGCTAAAACCTGAAGCTTATTCCACCCTTGCCGATTCGCAAATGGAACTGATAGATGGCATCAACAGTTCAATCGGTTTAAATTGTTCTGCCAAAATTATTTGCTTCAATTATACCGAGATTGATGATACCGTTTTCGGGAATTATTCTGGCAAATTTGAATCTTCTTTTATATTTCAACTCAGAAAACTTAACTATCAATTGATGCAGTATGCATCTGGTCACGCCGGGTTTTATATTTGTGACCTTTCATCAATTCAGAATTTACACGGGCGCAAAACATTTTTTCAACCATCTATTTACATAAATTCTGAGATGGTTGTGAGCATTGAAATAATGCCTGATGTTGCATCACGCACACTCGACCTGATATCTGCCATGAATGGCCGCGTAAATAAATGTTTGATACTTGATCTCGACAACACTACCTGGGGTGGGGTTATTGGCGATGATGGTCTTGAAAATATTCAGATTGGTAGTCTGGGAATAGGCAAAGCTTTTACTGAGTTCCAGTATTGGGCAAAAAAGCTGAAAAACCGTGGAATTATCCTCGCAGTATGCAGCAAGAATACCGAATCAGTTGCAAAAGAACCTTTTGAAAAGCATCCTGACATGGTATTAAGGCTAGACGATATTGCTGTATTTGTTGCAAACTGGAACAATAAAGCCGACAATATCAGGCTGATTCAGAGTATTCTGAATATTGGTTTCGATTCTATGGTGTTTCTCGATGACAATCCCTTTGAAAGAAATATTGTCCGCGAAAATATTCCCGGAATTATTGTGCCTGAATTACCCGAAGATCCTGCTGAGTATCTCGAATACCTTTATTCACTTAATTTATTTGAGACAGTTTCTTACTCAAACGAAGATGCTGAACGAACCAAACAATATCAGGTTGAGGCCAAACGCAGCATCATGCAGAAGTCATTTGTCAACGAAGATGACTTCCTGAAAAGCCTTGATATGGTTTCGGTAATCGAACCTTTCAATAAATTCAATACACCAAGGGTTGCTCAGCTTTCTCAGCGATCAAACCAGTTTAACCTCAGAACTATGCGTTATACCGAAAGTGATATTGAAACAATTTCAACATCTGAAAAACATCTTTCATTTTCATTCACCCTTGAGGATAAATTTGGAGATAACGGACTTATTTGTGTCATCATCCTTGAAAAAGAAGATTCAGAAACACTATTTATTGATACCTGGTTTATGAGTTGCCGGGTTTTGAAACGTGGCATGGAAAACTTTGTCACAAATACGATTGTTCAGTCAGGAACCAGGCATGGTTTTAAAAGATTGAAAGGTGAATTTATTCCAACTGCGAAGAACGGCATGGTTGAAGATCACTACAAAAATCTCGGTTTTACTTTTGACAACGGATTCTGGTTCCTCGATCTCAAGAGTTATGAGGAAAGAACCGCATTTATCACTGCGAAACCTGTTAACCTTCAGTAATGAACAATTATCTTGAAGAGATTTTACTCAAACTTGAATCAAAGAGGCCTGCACATGCAAAAAAATTACGACTAAACACAAACTACCTGAACGAGCTGTATGTCAGCAGGGCAAATGATTTCTACAGCCAATATGAAAAGCATCTTCTCAGGGAAAATACTGACCTTGATTTTAGCATTGATTGCTATCTCAGAATGCTTGACGATATGGCAATCGAAAGAATGAATTTCCTGAGACAAGGGAAGTATTCGTCGGTGTCATTAATGGAAGTCGAGAAATGCATTTACAATAATCCCGACATGATGTGTTACCACATGCACGGACTTGCCCTTGCCCAGTTTCTCTGGTTCGATCAATATGAACGTTATTCATTTTTTGCTGACAGTCTTGCAGGCTATGCAAAATCTGCTGAAAGTTATCTGGAAATAGGTTGCGGTCACGGATTGTATTGTTATACAGCAATTAAACTGCTGCCTGAAAATGTAAAGTTTGAAGTTGTTGATATCAGTGATTATTCCATTGGCATCTGCAAGGGAATTATTAATGACCCGAAGGTAAACTTTATTACAAAAAACGTGTTAGAGTATGCCAGCAACTCAACTTTTGGTTTCATTACCATTGGCGAAGTGCTCGAACATCTTGAAGATCCTTTGGTTTTATTAAAAAAATTAAAAGATCTCTTAAGTGACGATGGAATTTCCTATATTTCAGCCCCGGTAAATGCACCTATGATTGATCATATTTACCTGTTTAATGAGGTTCAGGAAATACGGGATCTGATCAATCAGGCCGGTCTCGAGATCATCGAAGAGAAGGTGGTTATTTCGGAACATGTCAGTCAGCAATACGCTGATAAATTTAAAGTTCCGGTAATGTTTGCAGCTTTTATCAAACAAAAACAACAATAAAATGGACAAAGCAGAGATTTTGAGTCAACTTCAGGAAATTTTCAGAGATACCCTTGACGATCAGGAGGTAACACTGGCCTATGAAACAACTGCCAACGATGTGGAAGGATGGGATTCTCTCACTCATATTCACCTTGTTGTTTCAATAGAAAAGCATTTTAAACTCCGTTTTACAGCAAAAGAAATTCAGAGCTGGAAAAATATCGGAGAGCTGGTTGAAGGTATTATCAGCAAAAAATAATCTTTGTCAACAAAAAATCCAGGGTTTATTTCATTGCCAATGAAAGTTCAATAATGAAGACCAAACTTAATTTTCATCATGTCGGAACGCTGGTTGACGATATGCAAAGTGCTGTTTCGAATTACAAAAACATTTTTGGGCAAAACTGCGCCTCTCAGATATTCAGAATAGAAACCCAAAAGGTAGATGTCTGTTTTATTCAGATTGCCGATGAAAGTTTTATTGAGCTGGTTCAGCCATATTCTGAAGAATCAAAGGTTTTTAATCTGCTCAAAAAAAGAGTTACTTATTATCACATCGGGTATAAAGTTGATAACATCACTGAAGCAGTTGCAGAATTGGAAATGCAGGACTTCAAAGCAATGGAGTATTTTTTCTCAGAAGCTTTTGAAGGAAAAAGATGCATCTTCCTCTTTTCACCCGATGCTCACCTTTTTGAGTTGATTGAAGCCTGATGGAAAAATCTGTAATTCTTTCGGTATAAATATTCCTTTAATAAATTGAGCGCATGGTTTTTAATTCACTGCCATTCACTGTTTTTTTTCTGGTCTTTTTTGTTTTGTACTGGCTGGTATTTCAGCGAAATCTTAAAGCTCAGAATCTCCTTATTTTAACCGGAAGTTATTTCTTTTATGCCTGGTGGGACTGGCGCTTTTTATCTTTATTGATAGGCGTTTCAGTCCTTAATTATTTACTGGGCATATACATTCCAAAAGCAGGCAGCGATGCCAAAAGACGATTACTCCTCTACATCGGACTGATTCAGGGGATCGGGGGGCTGGTGTTCTTTAAATATTTCAATTTCTTTATAACATCATTCGTTGATGCATTTCAGACCATCAACATTAACCTTGATTATCACACATTAAAAATTATACTCCCGCTCGGAATCAGTTTCTACACCTTCCGGACTATGAGTTACCTGCTTGATGTAAACAAAGGGAAAATTGAACCGACTACCGACTGGATTGTGTTTTTCTCTTATGTTTCATTTTTCCCGAGTTTGATTTCAGGTCCTATTGACCGGGGAACTTTGTTGATTCCTCAACTCGAAAAACGGCGGGAATTCAAATATGATCAGGCAGTTGATGGATTCAGGCAGATATTGTGGGGCTTGTTTAAAAAGATTGTGGTTGCTGACAATTGTGCAATTTACACCAATCAGGTATTCGATAATTTCGACACAATGCCTGCCAGCTCATTGGTGCTGGGTTTGTTTCTTTATACCATTCAGATCTATGCCGACTTCTCAGGGTACTCTGATATGGCAATCGGATTTGCCAGACTCATCGGGTTTAACATTACAAAGAATTTCGACTTTCCTTTCTTTTCGCAAAATATTGCAGAGTTCTGGCAACGGTGGCATATTTCACTCACTTCGTGGATGACAGAATACGTTTTTACACCTTTGTCAATTCATTTCAGAGACTATGGAAACAGAGGGCTGATAATTGCCATTATGATAAATTTCTTTATCATTGGCATATGGCACGGTGCCAACTGGACTTTTGTATTGTTTGGGTTACTGCATGGCAGCTATTATATTCCGCTGATACTTCAAGGTAAAATTTTCAAGAAAAAGAAATCTCTCAAGGGGAAATTGATTCCTTCATTTGTTGAGTTCAGGAATATGGTTGGTGTTTTTCTGCTTGCAATGATCGGTTTTGTGATTTTCAGATCTGATAACATTTCAAATGCATTTGAATTCTACAAAAATATTTTCTCTCTATCTCTCTTTTCAATGCCGCAGTTTGAAGGAAGGATGGGAGTGCTGATTACAATGATATTCATTGTGGTTATGATGGTGATTGAATGGTTTGGGAAAAGCCATGAATATGCAATTGCAGGAATTGGCACATCGCTTTCGAAAACCGTGAGGTGGAGCTTTTATTATCTTATGATTATCATTGTTTTCTTCTTTTCAGCGACGGGTAAAGAGTTTATCTACTTTCAGTTCTGATGTAAAAACCATTTGCAATGAAAAAATTTTTAATAACAGTCTTGATTTTTATTTTGCCTCTGCTCATTTTAGGTTATCTGGCTGATATTTTCCTTACCAATGCTTTAAAGAAATCAAAAGCTGATGAGTTTGGAGTATGGAATGACATTTACAATGGAAAAATAAATGAGGACCTGCTGATTTACGGTGGTTCAAGGGCCTGGGTTCATTTCGATCCAAAAATTCTTTTGGATAGTCTTAACCTTTCAGTCTATAATATCGGGTTAAACGGTCATAATTTCTGGCTTCAGAAACTTCGTCATGAAATTTTGCTCAGATACAATGAAGCCCCCGAAGTAATCATTTATGCTGTTGACCTGATGACGCTGGGCAAAAGGCCTGACTTGTATAATTCCGACCAGTTTTTGCCTTATATGACCAGCGACACTTTGGTTGCAAAAGCAATTTCATCATATGAAGGTTATGGAAAATACGATGCAAAAGTTCCTTTGATCAGGTATCTTGGAAAATGGAAAACTTCAATTTCTGCTGTAAAAATAGCAATGGCTCCCGATCGGCAGAAATCCGATCGCATAAAAGGATATCAGGGCAAAAACCTCGAATGGAATTCTGATTTTGACAATGCAGTTGAGGAGATGGGTGGCCGTTTTACAATGGAACTGGATTCACTATCTGTTGTTATGTTCGATGAATTTCTGGCCGAATGTCAAAAGAAAAATATTAAGATAATTTTTGTTGCCCCGCCTGAATATATTGATGGTCAGTTGTTTGTTGAAAACAGACCCGAAATAATGGGCGTTTTTGCATCCTTTGGTCAAAAGTACAATATTCCGTATTACGACTATTCGAACGATTCGATGTCATTCAACAAGTACTACTTCTACAACTCTACACACATGAACATAAGAGGGGCGGAACTTTTCTCAAAAAAGCTCGTTATGGATATGAAAAATGACAAAGTGCTTGAAGGTTTGGCTAAAAACTAGATTGTCCTGATTATTCCTGAAGCATTCTCTTTCCTGAACAATATTTTCCGACTATTCCGTCTGCCGGTATTTCAGGAAGAAATTTCTGTACCTGTCTTTCAGGTGAGGATACTTCTCTTCCCATTGCCTGACCAGAGAGTCATAAACCAGTTGATTAATGACCTTCTTCCCAATAAAAACATCCTTTATATTGCTGCTGAAATTCTTTTTAAAGCGATAGAGACTATCTTGCTCATCAGCAGTCAAACCACCTCCGATATTTACTGTTTCCATTCCAAGTTCAGCCGAGTACAATACAGATTCGAAGAATGAAACCGCACTCAGGTTGAATTTGAATAGTGAGTGGTCAGCACCTGCAAGGTGAAGCGATGCTTTGTTACCGTAAAATAAATAGATTAAGCTGTGGGTCAGTTTATTTTCATAATAAATGTTGATGAGCCTGGCATGATCTTTCAAGAGGTTTTTGATCAGGTTAAAATATTCTTCTGAAAAGAAGTAATATTTTGACATCCCGATTCGGTTGGCATTCAAATGATAAAGTCTCACAAACTCATCCATCCCATCCAGACGGTCATCAATCACCACCTTTAATTTTGCATCGCGACGGAACTTAGATACATTCTGATGATTTTTCAGTTCAGGAATTCTGTAGTTGCGTGATGCTTCGATGTAAATATTCTTTCTGGCCAGCACATACTGCGCATCCCGCCGGCAATGATCCAGCAGCGGATGTTCCCTCACGAACTCAGCAATTACGTTATTCTCTGTGAGCCAATCGGTTACTTTGTGGTTGAACTTCTCAGTTAAATGTTGCGGCACACTCAGGCTATTGGTAAGAACACCACCGTAACCATACGCACTTTGTATATCAAAGCATTCGGTTGCAATGTCAAAACCTTCGATTGACCTCATCAGAAAAGGGTAAACAAAAAGATAGTCATCCTCTTCTGCAACAATGCATTTTGCTACAGAATGTTCGTAATTTTCCCAGGTTATGTACCATTCAGGCAGGAAATAAACATCGGCGAGTTTTGAATCAATCCTATCAATTGCAGATTTCCATTCGGGTTGCCAGGCTTCATAAACATCAAACTTCATGGTCAGGAGATTGGTTTATAAAATGATCGGATAACCGAACAGATCTCTTCTACATTTTCACGCGACAAATCGGGATAACTTGGGAGATTTATGCCTCTCCAGCCAAGGTCTTCTGCAACTTTAAACGGATGAAAGTTGCCTGTGTACATGGGCATGGTATGAACCGGATGAAAAATAGGGCGTGTCTCAATACCATTCTCTTTGAGTTTTTCTCTCAGCAAAATCCTTTCATCGGCATTTTGGGCAAGTATGGAATACATCCAGTAAGTATGAACAACATCGCCAAAAGGATTATGCGATGTAACCGGAAGATCTTCAAGAAGTTCGTCGTACCATTTTGCAAGAAGTATCTTTTTTGCAATCAGTTCATCTGCACGTTCAAGCTGAGCAAGCCCAATGGCGGCAGCAACATTCGTCATACGATAATTGTACCCAACCACTTCATGCCAATACTCTCTGTATTGAGCAAGACCTTGTCCCTTGTATAGTTTCACCCTGTCCATAATGGTGGTATTGTTGGTCACTATCATCCCACCTTCGCCTGTGGTAATGGTTTTATTGCCAAAAAAGCTGAAAATGCTGATATCGCCGAAAGTGCCGGTAAATTTGCCTTTGTATTTTGATCCAAAAGCTTCGGCAGCATCCTCAATCAGAAACAGGTTGTGGTTTTTCGCGATGGATTGCAGTTCATCCATTTCACAGGGATGCCCGTAAACGTGCACAGCCATTATGGCTTTGGTTTTCGGAGTAATTTTCCGTTCAACATCTTTTGGATCCATTTGCCATGTTTCGGGCAATGAATCAACAAATACAGGTTTAGCGCCGCAATAAACAATTGAATTTACCGAAGCAACATAGGTCAGGGTTGGCACAATTACTTCATCATCGGGGCCAATGCCCAATGCAACCATTGCCAGATGCAGGGCCACAGTTGCATTACAGGTGGTTGAAGCATATCCGACGTTTATATATCGGGCGAACTCTGTTTCAAATTCTTTAACATACTTTCCCTGCCAGGTTAACCAGTTGGTGTCGATACAATCGTTTACATATTTTCTTTCGTTTCCCTTCAGGGATGGCTGATAAACAGGATATTTATACATTTTTACATTTTTTGGTAAAACTTAAACATACAATTAATGAAGTGGTTCGATTGATTTTGAGATTTTGTCAGATTGGTTATCATTTTCCCCAAATACCTGTCGCTTTGCCATTAACCAGCTTATAATATTGAATTGGCCCCAGTATTGCACCGGGCAAATAGGTAATACAAGAGCCAAGTATTACCCCGGCTGCTCCCATGCCCATGTTTTTAGCCAGAAAAATGGAAAGCGGAATATTGAAAATAGCCACCGTTACCGCAGTATAAAGCTGAAGCTTGATTTTGCCGGTGCCGTTGATGAAATAAATAAAGATGCTGTACCATAAATACACAACTACAAACAGCGCAGTAAATGCTGAAAGCATAAATGGAACCTGCACTTTATCCCCAATCCAGATTGAGTAGAACGGCGCAGAAACTGCCAGCATAACAGAAATGATCAGAATAATGCCTATCCATATTTTTATCATACCGCGCATTACATTCTTTATCCACAGAAAATCTTTTTTCACATAGGCTTCGGTAAATGCTGACCAATAAGTATTGGTGATTATTACAAAAAGCATTGTAATCAGGCCAAAGTATTTATAGGCAACATTGTACGAGGTCACTGCCTCGGGGCCAACCACCTGAGTAATGATCAGATTGTTGGTTGACATAATGACCACTACAGTAATTTGAATTATAAAGAACTGAATACCGAGTCCGGCAAGATCTTTGAAATATTTGAAATTAACCAGGCTTAAAATAGGCTTGAATTCTTTATAATCTTTGCTGAAAAAGTAAAATGAAGCAATAAACAAAACCAAAACCGGCGCTCCCCCCAGCACAATACCAAGGTTGATAAGTGATGGATCAGTGGTTTTCATGAGAATCAAAATCGCCGAAAGCGCAACAACATTTGAAATCGGATCGAATGTATTGCTTAATGCCGGCCTTTGATCAGCAATGATAATGATTGCAACCATTCTGAATATAAATCTAAGCAAAAAGAATCCAACGGTTATCATTACAAGAATGCTCAATTCTGAACGCATTGCTTCCGGCCCATTCAGAATTACAGCCCAGTTGAGAAATGGATTGGCAACCAGAAAAATCACAAAAAATGCACCGAATATCATACTTAGCGCGGCATATGTGGTGCTCACATAGATTCTGGCTAGCTTATTATCACCTTTGGCAAGGGCTTCTGCAAATTTATTTCTTAATCCATTTCCCAATCCAATGTCAAAATAATTAATCCATCCTACAATTGATCCGAGTGTTATCCATATTCCGTATTCAAAGGTTCCGAGGTAATTAATAAGCAGTGGCACGAAAATAAACCCAATTAATATACTTACACCCTTTATACCAAAGGATGCAAGTATATTTTTTTTGGCTTTGACGCTTCTGACGTTTCCGGTGTTAAGCAGTTTCAGAAGCCGGTCTTTTAAATTCATGTCAGTGGTGCAGTAAATGTTTAATTATTGCAAAGGTGATAAAAACCATTATTTATCCCAAATGCCGGTTGCAGTTTTGTTGAGAATCTTTTTGTATTGATAGGGTGCAAGTAATGTGCCTGGCAACAAGCAGATACAAGTGGCAAGTATTACACCTGAAGCTCCCATTTCGAGGTTTCTGGCAAAATAAACCGATAACGGAATATTTGCCAACGCAGCAATAATTGATGTGTATAGTTGAAACCGGATCTTTCCTGCGCCATTTATGAAATAAACATAAATGTTATTCCATGTACTTATAAGAATGAAAACTCCCATCAATATCGTAATCAGCAGTGGAATTTCTACCTTGTCGCCAATCCAGAACTTATAAAATGGCCCTGAAACCAGCACCATAAACCCCACAAGAACGACAATCAGAAACCAAAGCCTTGTCAATCTGGTAGTTATATGCCTGATCCAAGAGATATCGTTAATTGTGTATGCTTGTGTGTATGCCGACCAAAGCGGATTCATGATGATGGCAAAAGCCATTGAAACCGAATGGAAATACTTGAATGCGATATTGTAAGGTGTAACATGTTCAGGACCCAGAACCTGTGTTATAATCATGTTGTCGGTCGAAAAGATAACCAACACAGCTATCTGAATGATAAAGAACTGAAATCCCAGCCCAGTTAGATCCTTCAATTGATTCATTCTGAAGTATTTCAGCGAAGGCCTGTATTCTTTGTAGTTATTTTTGAAAAAGTAAATGGTTGCGATCAGAAGAACAAGAACCGGTGAAAACGTAACTGCCATTGCAAGGTACATCAGTGAGCCGCTGGTTGTTAATGTCAGAATGTAGATAATTATCAGCGAAATGACATTTGACAATGGATCGAAAGTGTTACTGATGGCGGGCTTTTGATCAGCTGTGATGATGATCGATATCAGCTTCAATACAAATCGGAGCACAAACAGTGAAAATACATAAACCACAAGGGTCTGGAGATTGCCTGTTTCTCCCACCGGGATATTGAAAATTGTGTTCCAGTTCAGGAAAAAGCTTGCACCGAAGAACAATATCCAAAGTATGCCAAAAATACCGGTTAATCCGAAATAGGTGGTGCTTACGTAAATTCTCGCCAGTTCTTTATCCCCCTTTGCCAGCGCTTCAGCAAACCGGTTTCTTAAACCATTTCCAAGTCCTATGTCGAAAAAACCAAACCACGAGATGACTGAACTGAGCGTCAGCCATATGCCGTAATCTCTCGCGCCAAGATAACCAAGTGTGAGGGGAACAATTAAAAATGTTATAACAATACTGCCGCTCTTGATGAGAAAGGAAAGCAGAATGTTTATTTTGATGTTTCGGCTTCGTTCGTGCCCCTTGCTGATGTAATCTTTAATGTAGTTTAAAGGGCTCTGCATAACGAAAATTTGGCTTTTTGATTTTGCCGCAAGTTTAACATTTTTTAATTCACAATGTTCACAAATAATCCGACGATAAAAATTTAAAGTGCAACCTTTGGGCTGCACTCTAAAAAGTAATCGTCGTAAAATGATCCGATATTATTACTCTCAATTGAAATGAGATGCAAATCGAATCAGAATTCATTGGTTTCAATCCTCAAAAGCATCGAATTTAATTCCCTGAGCCAGGGGCAATTCGGTTGAGAAGTTGATGGTATTGGTCTGGCGGCGCATGTATGCTTTCCATGCATCCGATCCTGATTCACGACCACCTCCGGTATCTTTCTCACCTCCGAATGCTCCTCCGATTTCAGCACCGTTGGTAGCAATGTTTACATTGGCTATGCCACAATCAGAGCCCTCGTGTGAAAGAAAACGCTCGGTTTCCAGAATATTTCTTGAGAAGATAGCCGATGAAAGACCTTGAGGAACAGCATTATGCAGTTCAATGGCTTCATCCATACTCTTATACTTTATTAGATAAAGAATAGGAGCAAAGGTTTCCTCCTGAACTATTTCATAGTGATTTTCAACTTCGGCGATACAAGGAACTACATAACAACCTGATTCATAGCCTTCGCCTTCGAGCACCTGCCCGCCGTAAACAATTTTCCCGCCTTCTTTCCTGATCTGCTCCTGAGCATTCAGAAAAGCATTTACAGCATCTTTATCGACCAACGGTCCCACCACAGTATCCTCATTAAGCGGATGACCGATTTTTAATTGTTTGTATGCTTCAATCAGCTTATCGCGAAATTTGTCGAAGATACAGTCATGAATCAGCAATCGTCTTGTTGATGTGCATCGCTGTCCTGAAGTTGCTACAGCACCGAACAAACTGCCGCGCAGTGCCATATTCAGATTTCCGTATTGCGAAACAATAATGGCATTGTTGCCACCAAGTTCAAGTATGCTTCTGCCAAGCCGTTCACCAACAATCTTGCCTACGTGCCGTCCAACTCTGGTTGAGCCGGTCACTGAAATCAGCGGGATTCGTTTGTCTGCAAGGAAGTCATCGCCAATATACTTTGAACTTCCTGCAACCAGCGATAATACTCCTTCAGCAACATTATTGTCGCGCAGCACCTGTTCAATTACTTTGTGAACAGCAACTGCACTTAACATTACCTTTGATGAAGGTTTCCATACCACCACATCGCCGCAGACCATTGCCAGCATTGCATTCCATGCCCATACAGCAACCGGGAAATTAAAGGCAGAGATAACGCCAACTACGCCCAATGGATGATATTGGTCGTACATCCGATGGCGCTCACGCTCCGAATGCATGGTTGATCCGTAAAGCTGCCTCGACAGTCCAACTGCAAAGTCAGCAATGTCAATCATTTCCTGAACCTCGCCCAGTCCTTCCTGATAAACCTTGCCCATTTCATAGGAAACCAATGATCCAAGTGGTTCTTTGTATTCTCTCAGCCGATTTCCGATTTGCCTCACGATTTCACCTCTTTTAGGCGCAGGAACCATACGCCACGAACTGAAAGCTGCTGTTGCTTTCTCCATCACCAATTCATAATCGTCCCATGTAGCCTGATTTACTGAGGCAATCAATTGTCCATCGGCAGGTGAATAGGAGTGAATGGGTTGGCCTTTGGTGGGATACCATACAGTTCCGGTTGTTGCACCGGAATTAAAATCTTCGATACCAAGCTGGCTTAATATTTCCTGAATCTGCTTTGTTGTTTTTTTTGACATGCTTTTTATTTTTTCAAGTAACAAACCTATTAGTTGATTGTTTCCGATTGGTCATTATTATCTGTTTCTTTATTTAGATTAATCTTCCATCTCCATCCATAAATGGATACCGGTAATCATTAGCTGGAATGAACGTTTCCTTAATTGTTCGGGGACTGGTCCAGCGGATTAGATTCAGGTAACTACCTGATTTATCATTGGTCCCTGATGCCCTCGCACCTCCAAAGGGTTGTTGCCCGACTACTGCTCCTGAAGGTTTATCATTAAAGTATAGATTGCCGGCTGCATATCTCAGTTTGCGGCATGCAATGTTGAGTGCATACCGATCGGTTGAAAAAATACTTCCGGTGAGCGCATAGGGTGAGGTCTTGTCGCAAATCTCAAGTGTTTGCTCAAATTCATTGTCTTTATATACAAACACTGTTAGTACCGGGCCAAATATTTCTTCTTCCATTGTTTTGAAATGCGGGTCAGTCGTTTCTATCAGGGTTGGCCTGATGAAAAATCCATGGGTTTTGTCACCTGTACCACCTGCAATGATTTTTGCTTCTGTCGATTTTTTAGCATAGCCGATATAGTCCATGATACCATCAAACGAAGCTTCGTCAATAACAGCATTGGCAAAATTTGAGAAATCTCTCACATCTCCCATTTTTATTTCATTAATCTGCTCAACCAGCATGCGTTTGAGTTTTGGCCACATAGATTCAGGGATGTAGGTGCGTGAAGCTGCTGAGCACTTCTGACCCTGATACTCATATGCACCTCTGATCATTGCGGTTGCAACCTCTTCAATATTTGCTGATGCATGCACAAAGATGAAATCTTTCCCACCTGTTTCACCAATCAGTTTCGGGTATGAAATGTAGTTTGAAAGATTCTCTCCGGTAGATCTCCAGATATGATTGAATGTTCCTGTGGAACCAGTGAAATGAATTCCTGCCAGATGTTTGTTTTTCAGTACAACTGATGATATGTCTTTACCTGATGATGGAATAAAATTTATAACACCTTCGGGTAACCCGGCTTCCATGAATATCTTCATCAGGTAATAATTTGAAAGAACTGATGTTGAAGCGGGTTTCCACACCAAAGTATTTCCCATAAGTGCCGGAGCTGCATTGAGATTTGATGCAATGGCAGTAAAATTAAAGGGTGTTATCGCAAGTACAAAGCCTTCAAGAGCTCTGTATTCAATCCTGTTCAGATTCCCGAATTCTGAAGATGGCTGTTTGCTGTAAATTTCACTGGCATAATAAGCATTGAACCTCAAAAAATCAATTACTTCACAAGCGCTGTCAATTTCTGCCTGATAGGCACTTTTACTCTGGCCAAGCATGGTGGCAGCATTAAGCACATACCTGTACTTTCCCGAAATAAGTTCTGCTGCTTTTAGAAATACAGATGCCCTGTCGAGCCATGAAAGTGACATCCAGTCTTCTCTGGCAGAAACTGCTGCCTGAGCTGCCATTTCAATTTCTTCTGGCCCGGCTATGCAGTATGATGCCATCACTTGTCCATGATCATGCGGCATGATTACGGAATTCCTGCTTTTTGTGAAAACTTCTTTTCCACCAATAATTAATGGAATTTCTATAATTTCTGATGATTGCCGGTCAATCTCATTCATTAATTCTTTCCTGGAAATACTGCCCGGATTGTACTTATGAATGTCTTCATTCTTTGGCGTTTCAAAGTTGTAAATTGCGTTGTTCATGTTGGTTTGTTTTTTCGATATGAATATAAATTCATATCGGTAAGTGAATTTTTAAGAGATTCGATTATTAGAAATGCTTAGTTCATGAATTCAGGAGTAGAAGTTGATTTTGGAGAAAATTCCGGTTCAATGTGCTTTTGCCCCATTGCTTCAATTATCGGAAGACCTTTTTCAATTATGAACTTTACGAAAGCTTTGGCATTCTCAGTATTTTCTGAGTTGTTTGGGATAGTCATTCCATAAACCATTGCTTCTCCGTACTGAGTTATCTTGTCGCCGGGTTTATTGCCTGCAACATCAACTGATACTGTTTTGTAAAAATCCTGTAATCCTGGAGATGAGAGATTTATACTGTCAGGAAGTGACAAATAGGGGAGTTTGTGCTGTATAGCTACAGATTTGTAAAGGAAGATATAATCAAGGGTTCCGGTTTCCAGCAGAGCCAGCAGATCAACTTCCTTAGGCCGGATATATTTCTGATCCTTCTTCATCAGTTCATCGGTTAACCCGGGTATATTGTAAACCTTTTCAGTCAACTGCATGGTAAGAATAGCTCTGTAGCCGCAAGGATCAGAATTTGGGTCGGATCGTCCGAATCTAATCTCCGGGTTTTGTAATATTTTAAACCAATTATTTTCATTGATGGAATCAGACATTCTTGAGCCCGGGTGATAAACAATAGCCATTTCATTACCGGCAAATAAGAGATTCCAGCTTGCAAATTCAGGAATCATAAGTTTGTCGATCAGAATATAATCGGCTGATGCCATAATGTCGCATGGTCTGTTAAGATCGGTTATCTTGCGTATTGAAGCCAGACTTCCTGCCGATTCAGGCAGGATTTTGACTTCCGGATGAATTTTCCGGAATGAATCGGCCAAAGCCCTGAAAGGAACAGACAAACTGCCGGCATGGAAAATAATAAGGTCTCCCTTTAATTCGCTTTCTGAACCAGTGTTATTCACCCTTCCACAGGAAGCCATTGCTATAAAAGCAATAAATACAAATATTATTTTTAACCCCGAATTAATCATTTGAAATCAATGTCTTTTTAAGTTCGGTAAAATGCTGCTGCATAATTACATCCATTTTTTCATGAAAATCATCAAAAGCCCTGATAAGCTTTTTTCCTTCCGGAGTCAGCGAGGTACTTCCACCTTCAGCTCCTCCTCTTGATTTTTCAAGCAAAGCAAAGCCAAGTTGTTCCTCAATGGCTTTAAGATCATTCCAGGTTCTGCGGTAAGTGATCTCAAGTTTCTCACATGCAGAGGTCAGCGAGCCTGTTTCATCTATTGCTTTAAGTATCTTCCATTTGCCATCACCCAGAATTCCCTTTTCGTTCTGGTCGGTAAACCAGATTTTATAATGAAGCTTCAGTTCATCGTACTTTTTGGTTTTCATCGGATTGATTGGTTATGTTTGATTGTTCATATCGGATTACACTGAAAAGCCCCGGTTCAGGGGGCTTTTGACTATCGGTACAAACAGCGGTATGAAGTATCGCCATTCATTCTTACGCCAAACTTTACATTGGCGGGTACTATAAAAGTTTCAAATGGCTGAAAGGTTTTCCACTCAGTTTCCTCAGGAAGTCTGACTTCCATTTCACCTGAGATCACCGTCATGTATTCAACACATGATGTTCCGAATTCATATTCTCCGGCTGCCATAACTCCTACTGTTGCAGGGCCTTCGCTTGTTTCAAATGCGATTGATTTTACTTTTCCGTCAAAGTACTCGTTGGTCTTAAACATAATTTTATCATTAGTAGATTTGTACGGCAAAACTAAAGAATTTTAAATCTCCGGGAAACTATTTCGACAATCTTCTAAAGATTTCTCAGGTCTGTAACATCCCCGGTAAACGGGAAGTCAGAAAAAAGCAACGAAATAATTTTGTCAGCTACATCATCGGCTTTACTCAGCTTATTCTCAGCGTATAGTTTTTCAAACTTTTGCTTCATGGGAAACAGCTCTTCATTTGTATTTCTGATGGTTTCCTGCATCTTTGTATCAACAATTCCTGGCGCTACAGAAAAAATCCTTACCGGATTTTCTTTGCTTTTCTGTTCTTCACCAATGGTTCGTGTAAGCATATCAAGAGCTGATTTTGCAGCGCAATAATTGCTCCATCCGGCATAGGGTGTACTTGCTGCTCCTGAGCTGATATTGACAATTGTTTTTTTTGCATTCAGTCTTTCCGACAGTCTGATAAATTCATTTATCAAGATAGCCGGTGCAATAACATTTGTTTTAAAATGATTTTCAATCAAGCCAGTGTTCAGGCTTCCCGACTTTCCCAGTGGTTCAAGCGTGCCGGCATTGTTTATTAATACCACGTTGGCGACTTCATTTTCATCGATAAAAGAAAATATCTCTTTAACAATGACAGGTAATTTAGCGGTTTGGGTGAGGTCGGTCTGATAATACCATAAACCGCTGTGATTTTTTGTTGCAAGTGCTTTGAGCGATTCATTGATCTGCCGTGAAATGCAAAACACCTTTTCTTTCCGGTGGATCAGTTTTTTTGCAATTGCCTCGCCAATTCCTGAAGAGGTTCCTGTAACAATATAGTAATTCATAGTTAGTTTTTTACTTGCAATCAGTCGGTTTCTGCTTGAACATTTGCAGTAAGGCTGTGTTAATACAACTGGTAAATTTACATATATTTCGTTGTAATGCAATTCTGATTTTTTATGAATAATGCGATCTTCGTTTTTGAATATCCCGAGAATGAGCCGGTAAAAACATACTCTCCCGGAACACCTGAAAGAAAATCTTTGCAGAGTGAACTGGACAGATTGTCGTCAGAGGTAATTGATATTCCATTAATTATTGGCGGCAAAGAAGTAAGAACCGGTAATACAGAGGCGGTTCGAATGCCTCACGACCACGGGCACATCATTGGCAATTACCACAAAGCCGGTCCGCAGGAAGTTAAGTTAGCCATAGATGCTGCTATGAAAGCTCACCGCGAATGGGAATCTTTCTCTTACGTGGAAAGGGTTTCAGTATCACTCAGAATTGCTGAACTGATTGCGAAAAAGCATCGTGCAACTTTAAATGCTGCTACCATGCTTGGCCAGAGCAAGAATGCTTATCAGGCTGAGATTGATGCCGCTTGCGAAACCGTTGATTTTCTCAGATTTAATGCGCATTACATTTCTGATATTTACAATGAGCAACCTCATTCTGATCCCGGGTTTATCAATCGTATAGAATACCGTCCTCTGGAAGGTTTTATCTTCTCATTGACGCCATTCAACTTTACAGCCATTGCATCAAATTTGAATATGTCGCCGGTTTTAATGGGGAATACAGCCCTTTGGAAACCTGCAACCAACTCAATTATGTCGAATTACGTATTGATGCAGATTTTTAAAGAAGCCGGTATGCCTGATGGTGTAATAAATTTTATACCCGGAACAGGCTCTGTGGTGGGTAATGCAATTTTCTCAGACCATAATTTTGCAGGACTTCACTTTACTGGTTCCAACGTAACTTTTAACCGTTTGTGGCAGAGTGTGGCTCAGAATCTGCCTAACTATAAATCATATCCCAAAATAGTCGGGGAAACCGGTGGTAAAGATTTTATTGTTGTGCACAACTCGGCTCATGCCGATGAAGTTGCAACAGCAATAGTACGTGGATCATTTGAATATCAGGGTCAGAAGTGCTCGGCTGCTTCCAGGGCTTATATACCTAAGTCTTTATGGCCTTCGGTGCGTGAAAAGGTTGGTGATATGCTTTCACAGATTACTGTGGGAGATGTGCGTGAGTTCAGTAATTTTATGAATGCAGTGATTGACGAAGCCTCGTTTGACAACATTATGGGCTATATTGAAAAAGCCAGGCATTCACCAGATACAAAAATCATTTTCGGAGGTAAAGGCGACAAAACCAAAGGTTATTTTATTGAACCAACCATAATTCTTACCGAAGATCCTCATTTTGTAACCATGGAAGAGGAGATATTCGGACCTGTTCTGACCGTTTTTGTTTATGATGATAAGAACTGGGAAGAAACGCTTAAACTGGTTGACGAAACATCGCCATATGCACTTACCGGCGCCATTTTTGCACATGATCGTATGGTGCTGGATAAAGCAAGTAAAACCTTGAAATACGCAGCAGGAAACCTGTATTTTAATGATAAGCCTACCGGTGCAGTTGTTGGTCAGCAGCCTTTTGGTGGCTCAAGACAGTCAGGTACCAATGATAAAGCTGGTAGTCATCTCAATCTTATAAGATGGACCAGCCCCAGAACAATAAAAGAAACTTTGCTACCTCCAACCGATTTTAAATATCCGTTTATGAAAGGTGACAGGTGTCATTGATTTAGAAGAATATAATTTTTATGAGTAAAAGAAGAATAACTGCAAAGGCTAAAGATTTTTTTGCAATTGTACTCAAAGATCCCCAGAGAAAAAGCATACCTGTTATTCTTTGGGATTTTTTAAAACATAGCCTGACAAAACCAGCTGTTGCTGAACAGTATTTTGCAAAGTTCCTTTACCGAAAAGGTATTGATAATTATGATGATTATATGGTAACCCATAAACTTCAGAATATTTTCTGGAAAATGAACGACCCTCATTATAATTCTATTTTTGATAATAAGTACCTGTTCGAAATCTTTTTAAGAAATCATAATCTTAGTGTCGTCAATAGTTTTGCATATAATATCAACTCACTTTTTTTTATTGAGGGTAGTTTTGAACAGATCAATAACGAAGGTGAATTCCGTAAGTTTCTAATGCGGGTTTTTGCTTATGCGAGTAATGATAAGACGATTTTTGTAAAGAAAACTGCAGGCTCCGGTGGCGGAAAAAACATTTTCAGGATAAGCCTGAAGGATTTACAGACAGACAAACTTCTGGTGGAGAAGCTATATCATCATGTAATTGCTGATGGGTATATATTTCAGGAAGCAATTGTTCAGCATGAAGAGATCAACAGGCTGAACCCTCACTGTGTGAATACAATGCGTATTGTATCCTATACCAATCAAGCCAACGGAAGCAGAATTATGGGGGGCGTTTTCAGAATTGGTCTTAATGATAGTTATGTTGACAATACTTCCAGTGGTGGAGTTTATGTGGGAATTGATTTTGAAAATGGGGTTTTAAAAAAAGAAGCGTTTTCTGACTTTACCAACGGAAGGGCAAAAACCTATTTTCGCCACCCGGTAAATAATATGGAATTTGATGGGTTTAAGATTCCTTTCTTTGCAGAAACTGTTGATCTGGTTATTGGCGCAGCAGCGTTATTTCCTCAGGTAAAAATTGTAGGATGGGATGTTGCATTAACACCGAATGGGCCAGTCATGGTGGAAGGAAATGAACTCCCAAGCCTGGTTTTTGAAGATATCACACAAAACGGATTGCGCAAAAATCCTGTTTTTATGGAAATGTATAAAGAAGCTTTATCATGCCAATGATTGACAGCATGTTGTTTTATTTTGAAATCCAATAAATTTTTAGCTGAAAATAATTTTTACAATTTTTGTGAATAGAAAAAAGTAATCAATAAAATAAAAAACTTGAAAATAAACCGAATAAAAGATCAAAAAAAGATTTAACTTTGATACTCAACTATTGATATTTAAACAACTAACAAATATTCACCCGGTTGCACTTATTACTATGGTGTAGCAAAATATCAGTACCTATGATGCGGCGAAAATTATTGCCAAGAGCAAAAGATTTTTTTAAAATTATTCTTAAAGATAAGCAGAGAAAGAGTTTGCCAAAAATACTCTTTGAGTTTTCTAAATATTGCCTTACTGACCAGGCTTTGGCTGAACAATATTTTTCCAAGTATCTTTATCGTAAGAGTGCACTTAATCCTAACGATTATATAGTTACCAGAAAAATCACAGCTAAATGCTGGGACCTCAATAATAAAGACTATTCTTTAATACTTAAAAACAAGAAATTGTCAGAACTTTTCTTTGTTAAAAATAATATTCGGGTTGTGAAAAGCCTGGCTCAAAACTTCGGTACCATTTTTATTTCCGGGACCGATTTTCTGCAGTTAAATTCAGCTGGTGAGTTCAGAGATTTTCTACAAAAAATTATGAAAGAATCTGTAAATGGGAATGGCATCTTTATCAAAAAGAATTGTGACTCGTGCGGCGGGAAAAATACTTTCATGATCAGTGCCGAACAGATACTCAACACCAATAGTAATTTTGAATCGGTTTATAAAAATCTGATTTCTTCAGAATACATTTTTCAGGAAATACTTATTCAACACAACGATCTGAATAAACTAAATCCTACTTGTATTAACACATTACGTCTGGATACTTTTACCAATAACAAGTCAGAAACCAAAATTCTATCAGGATTTCTCAGATTGGGTCTTGGAAATGGCATTGTAGATAATGTTTCAAGTGGCGGAGTTTATGTGGCAATCAAACCAGGAGAGGGAATACTTAATTGTGAAGGTTATTCCGACTTTACACATGGGAAAGGTCGCACATACAAAAACCATCCTTTAACTAACCAACTGTTTGAGGGGTTTAAGCTTCCTTTTTATGAAGAGGCTGAACGTTTGGTAATTGATGCTGCTCAAAAAATACCACAAGTTAAAATTATTGGTTGGGATGTTGCTTTCTTGCCGGATGGACCAGTAATCATTGAGGGTAACGGACATCCTGGATTACATTTTTCTGAAATCGGTCAAAAGGGGTTCAGAAATAATCCGGTATTTTCTGAAATGTATAGTGAAGCGATGATCACGGAAAGCTAAATTTACATTCATTAGAGCTTGCAAATAATGAATCTGTCACCTTGATTATAACATTTTCTTTTTGTTAAATAATTCTGAATATTTGGTTTAATTTCCTATTTATTTTAATTTTAACGCTGTTTATAAACCATATAGAGCCATGAGTAAACGAAAACTTCCCGCCAAGGTTATGGATTTTTTTACAATTATACTTCATGACCCTTATCGTAAAAGTATTCCCAGGATCATATCAGAATATGGCAGATTTATTCTGACCAGGCCTGATATTGCTGAGCAGTACTTTTCAAAGTTTCTTTACCGCAAAGGGGTCTCAAATTTTAATGATTACGTGATGACTCATAAATTGCGCGATAAATGCTGGACCCTCAACGATCCCCGTTATAACACAATTCTCGATGATAAATACTTGTTCGAGTTGTTTTTTAGAAAACATAATCTTCCGGTTACCAATACCTATGCTCACAATGTAAATTCCTTGTTTTTTGCAGGAGGAGATTTCATACAGATCAATACACCTGACGAATTTCTTGATTTTGTGAAGGAAATTTCAGCCGGTTCAAAACACTCCGAAAATATTTTTATCAAAAAAGAAGCTGGTACAGGAGGTGGAAAGCACATATACAAAGTATCATATTCTTCTCTTCAGAATAACCGTGAAGAATTAAATAAAATCTTTAAAATTGTACTGGATTCTTCATTTATATTTCAGGAAGAAGTTATTCAGCATGAAGCCCTTAGCCGTTTAAATCCTCATTGTGTAAATACCATGAGGATTGAAACTTTCACCAATAAAGAGAATGTAAGCCGCATAATGTCAGGAATGCTAAGGCTTGGTTTTTCTGATGCATATCTCGATAATGTCTCAAAAGGTGGAGCATATGTCGGAATAAATTTCTGTACAGGTAAGCTGCGGCGTGAAGCTGTTTCTGATTTCACCAATGGTCGCGCCCGCACTTATCTTGAACATCCGGGATCAAAAATCAGGTTTGAAGGTTATGAACTTCCTTTTTTTAAGGAAACTACTGAACTGGTAATTGCTGCCAGTCAGTTAATCCCTCAGGTTAAAGTTATTGGCTGGGATGTCGCCATTACTCCGCAAGGGCCTGTATTAATTGAAGGAAATGAGTTTCCCGGAATGATGTCGCCCGATATTGGTCAGAAAGGAATTGGAAAAAGTCCTGTTTTTCAGGAGATGAAGAAGGAAGTTGAAGATCAAAAATAAAGTTTCATAAAACAAAAAGCTCCGTCATTAACGGAGCTTTTTGTTTATTGCGATTCAATGTTACTGAAGCGGAGTTACAACTTCAAGCAATTCAGGCAAATCCATACCCAGTTTTTGAAGATGTTCAATGGTTGGAACGCCATTTTTAGTCCATCCTCTTCTGAAGTAAACAGCATCAAGCAGTTGCTCATAGCGGTCTTCGCGGTATCTGCGGGTTGCAGCCATTTTTTCCTCAAGTGTCATTTTTTCAGGATCCAGACCTTGAAGTTCAACCAATTGCTTGTCATAACGTTCCTGACGTGAAAGGTATTCTTCAGCAGTTACAGGGCCGGCAGCGCGATAAGGCTGTGCATCATGCAAACGTAGTCCATAACCACGGCGAATGTTAAAAATACGCTGGAAGTTATATACCCTTTCCGATTGACGGATTATATCGTGTTTGTCAATGTTGCTTCCTGTAACCGCATTGTAAATGGCTACATAATTGTCAACATGCTCCGGAACTTTGGCAGGCTCATCGCTTAATGCATTGCTTTCAGGCTCCACATCGTTCCACGGAAGTTTACATAGTCCCTGAAGTCCAAACCATGTGCGGAACATCGGGAAATAGTGAAGTGCTTCTGCCTTTTTCTCAAATGTTGGAATCTGGTTATTCACCATGTCCATGAAAATAAGCCATGCTTCATCGTGCTGAGGACCTTTGTTGGTCATCGCATAACCACCCTGCTGAGCAAGCGATTCCTTTGAAATGTATTGAGAATACTCAAGGCCTTTGTTTTCCATGCCTATATCCTGCAGGAATTGAGGATCGCCCCAGCCCTTTTCAATAAACATTTCTTTCATTTTGCGAACACCCATTCCGGCGATTTTACCGAATCCTTCACCTCTCGAAAGCTGGTGCAGAAGTTCCATGGCTTCATCAGCGTTTCCGAAATTGAGTTTCATTCCGCCAGTGCGTTCATCGTTCAGTATGCCTGCTTCGTAGCATTCCATTACAAACCCGAGAATGGTTCCCCATGAAATGGTGCAAACGCCATATGTATCGCAATAGAAGTTGGCTTCAATTGTAAAATCGGGATTGAAAATTCCGGCGCAGGAGCCCAAAGAAGCTGCTGTTTCATATTCTGGCCCGTCAACAATAACTTTTGATCCTTTGTAGGGTCCGGTACGAAGTTCATAATTGTCAACGCCTTTGGCGCATGACATATTACATCCTATCCAGCATCCATCGGGAACTCCCTGGGTGAATCTCTCTTTATAGATATTCGAATGGATTTTCGCTGCGTCGGGATGATTGCCAAATTTGAAGTTATTGGTTGGCAGCAGGTCGTAATCGTTCATTACGTTGGTAAGGTGAGCTGTACCTTTTGTGCGCATTTCAGCCTGGCTATCGTCAAGTTCGCGCATTTCGCGGTTAAACTTACGTCCACGCTCCATAATCACTTCAAGCTCAACTACATTGTTCAGATTGCCTTTAACACCTTTTGATTTTGCAACCAGAGCCCTGATGCCTTTGTCGCGGAAAACAGTTCCGATTCCCCCACGGCCAGCTTGTTTCAATCGGGTAACTTTACGTTTTGAGTCGAAGAAACTGAAGTTCAGCATACCGATCAATGAGTTATCTGCTGCAGTACCAGCCGAAACAACAGAAACATTTTTGCGTCCACTGTCTTCATCTGCAAACATCTCTGTGAGGGTTTCTGCCAGCAGGTGACTATCAGAAGGTAGGTCAATGGTTTCGTAGATTTCAACTACTTCACGGGCTTCATCAAAAACCACAACAACATCTTTCTCGCTTTTTCCCTGAAGTTCGAGAGCATCAAATCCACAGAACTTGAGGAAAGGACCAAAATATCCTCCTACATTACTGTCGATAACAATATCGGTTTGAGGTGAAATGGTAACAACCAGCGATTTACCGGTACCTGAGTATTGTGTGATTCCACAAATCGGGCCCATACCAATAACGATTTCATTTTCAGGATCGTTCCATTTTGTGGTTGGGGTTGTTGCATCCCATAGCAGTCTCAATCCGAAACCTTTGCCACCAATGAATTTTTCTTTCATCTGCGGAGGTACGGGTTTTTCAAGAATGGTCAGGTCGCCAACATTCACATAAACTGTCCTGTTGTTGTAGCCCTTTTCAATGGCTGACCAGGAATACTTAAATTCCTTGAGTAAGCGAAGTGAGTTTTTCAAAACTGTAGGATTCATATTAATTATTTGATTTGAGTGTTGTTGTTAATCAGTTCACAAATGTACAAAGATTTAGCAATCTCAAACCGTTAATGATTGAAAAATAGCGATATGCAGAGGGTTTCATAACGTTTGACACTGCTGATAAGAATTATATTTTCAGGTTTTCTGCATATTAATAATGGCTGAGGATTAAGCTTTGTTCAATTTTTCTATATTTGCACAAGGTCTTCGATTAAAAATGTTAATGATCTGATTTTGTTTATGACCCTTCCTGAACAGATAAGTAATTATTTAAAACAGTTTACTGTCGGTATTGCCGGCTGTGGTGGTCTTGGCTCCAATTGTGCTGTAGCGCTGGCCAGGGTTGGAATTGGAAGGCTGATTATTGCTGATTTTGACATAGTAACAGAGCAGAATCTCAATCGTCAGTATTATTTTCATGATCAGATCGGACGGCTGAAGGTACATGCTTTGCGCGACAATATTCAGCGTATAAATCCTGATGTTGTCGTGAAGGCATTTGATATGAAGCTATGCGTATCCGATGTAATAGAATTGTTTTCAGGATGCAACGTTATTGTTGAGGCTTTCGACAAGGCTGAAATGAAGCAGATGATTATTGAAACGGTTCTTACAAAGATGCAGCCTAAACCTTTGGTTGTTGGAGTTGGAATGGCCGGCTGGGGAAAATCTACCATAATCGGAGCCAGGAATTCCGGCAATCTTTTTATCTGTGGTGATGAAGTTTCGGAGGTTTCAGATGAATTACCGGTGCTAGCTCCCCGGGTTGGAATGGTTGCCAATATGCAAGCCAACGAAGTTCTCGAAATCCTGCTCAAAGACTTCAGGCCATCAAATTAATCTCAGATACGATGGAAATAATTTTAAATAACAGAAATGAATCTCTTGAAGCTGATCAACTCACCATCAATGAGTTACTTGCTGTCAAGAATTTTACCTTTAAAATGCTTGTCGTTAAAGTTAACGGGGAATTGGTTCGCCGTCGCGATTTTGATAGTGCTACAGTAAAAGATGGAGATGATGTTATGGTTCTTCACCTGATTACAGGCGGTTAATCATTAAACCACCTCTGCAACCACAAAAGCACTTCCTCCTATAAATATCAGGTCATTTGCCAATGCAGCATCTTCAGCTGCTTTTTTTGCTGACAATACTGTTGGAAATACGTTTCCGTAGAGTCCGGACTCAAGCGCCGCATCTTTCAGCTTTTCAGGGTCAAGACCTCTGGGAATATCAGCTTTACAGAAATAATATATGGCATCTCTGGGAAGCAGATTTAATATTCCGGTGATATCTTTGTCATTTACAACTCCAATCACAAAATGAAGTTTGTTGTAACTCATTTTATTGAGTTGGGTAACTATCTGCGAAATGCCATCAACATTATGTCCGATATCACAAATTGTAAGAGGATTGTTGTTTATTACCTGCCATCTTCCTTTGAATCCGGTATTTTCCAAAGTATGCATGATCCCTTCTTTGATCGAAAAACCTGAAAAGCCGGAGTAAATAGTTTTCAGGCTGTGCATAGCAGCAATTACTGTAGCTATATTTTTAACCTGATAATTACCAGTTAACGGGCTTGTCAATTTTAAAACAGAACTCCTGACAAACGCAGTAACCTCCATTTTTGATGGGTCGCTCTGATTGCCATCGATCAGTACTTTTACTTCCTGATCAGCAAACATAACCGGCGAATCATTCTGTTTTGATTTTTCAATAAAAACCGGCGCTGAGGCAGGCTGGGTTTCACCGATTACAACCGGCACTTCTGGTTTGATAATCCCGGCTTTCTCGAATGCAATGGATTCAATTGTATTTCCGAGAAACTGTGTGTGGTCGTAACTTATGTTTGTAATGATGGAAAGAATCGGAGTAATAACATTTGTTGAATCGAGCCTGCCGCCCATTCCGGTTTCAATTATGGCAATATCTACTTTATTGAAGTAGAACCATTTCATGGCAAGGGCAAATGTCATTTCAAAGAATGATGGTTTGATCAATTCAAAACCGGCTTTATACTCTTCAACAAAATCAACGATAAATTGCTTATCTATCATTTTTCCGTTTATTTTGATTCTTTCGCGAAAATCGCTCAGATGAGGAGAAGTGAACAGACCGGTTTTCAGATTATTCTCTTGCATGATAGATGCAAGCATATGCGAAACGGAGCCCTTGCCATTGGTTCCGGCAATATGTATTGTTTTCAGATGCAGATGCGGTTTGCCGGTGAGATGTCCCAGCGCTATGGTATTGTCAAGATTGGCTTTGTAAGCTGCAGCTCCAATGCGCTGAAACATAGGCAACTGGCTGAACAGATAGTCTAAGGTCTGCTGATAGTTCATAAATCTGAAATGTTTTGATCGACGAATGTTTTACCGTTTCAAAAATGAATTTTGTATTGATAATTATACTCAGAAGAGTAGCATTCGAAATTGAAAACGCGCTGACTAATTCAGCTCAAAAATATAAGTAATAGTTCCTTTTTGTTCCTCCATTGCATCGGCTTTAGGGCTGAATCTGGCTTTCATAGCAGCTCTTTCGGCCAATTGCCGGAGTTCACTGCTGGTGGTGGTTGTGCCTTTGGCCCCTGAAATTACCCTTGTTACTTCGCCTGCCCGGTTTACAAAAATGGTCACAACAACGGTTCCTCTTTCGCGGAATGTCTTAGGTGGAGAAGGGATCAGTCGCGAGCTTCTTCCTGACAAGTCAAAAGAGACACCACCTCCCTTTCCGCCGGTGCCATCGTAACCACTTGCATTCGGGTCTCCGGTTGGTTTTCCCTGATCTCCGGGTTTGCCTGTAATACCTTCATTTCCACCTTGAGCGGATGAGCCTTGTTTTCCTTTAAACATGGCTTTTTCGTTGACGACCGGCTGTGGCTCTGGCTTTGGTTGTGGTTTTGGAGTAGGTTTTACCTCCGGTTTTTCAACAGGTTTCGGCTTTTCCTTTACAACAGGTTTAATTGCAGGTGCTTCTTCAGTATCTTCAGTTACAAACTCTTCGGCACTTTCTTTTGGAGTCACTGGGGGTGAAGCTGCAGCTAGCGGAGCAGGTTCGCGCGGTTGTATTACGCCCATGCCTTCGTCAGAATACCCGAGATTAACCTCAACACCTGCTTCTTCGGGCAAAGGGAGAGGTGTGCGTAATGCCAGAAATAACAATCCTGCTAACAAAATTGCATGGAATAGAATTGTTCCGGCGATACCTCTTATTTTATCTTTATCGAGTTGCATGGTTTGTAATTTGATTTGAAGAATCAAAAATCCTGCCAACAGCCTTTTGCTTAGGCTATTTGGCTGGTTTTGTGGCTAGAATCACTTTGTGTTTCGTGTTGGTCATTTCATTCACCTGATTGATTGCATCAATTAAGGTAACCACATATTGTACTGGGACTGTCTGATCAGCCCGAAGAACAACTGATGCATCTGATTGACCCTGCAGATTTGCACCTAGAGTTTCAACCAGAAATTCCGGGTTTACCTGATTTTCTTCGACAAAGTAATTGAAGTTGGCATCAATATACACCGTAAGCGATTGTTTAGCCATTGTCTTGCTCGAACTTGAGGGCAATAAAAGTTTAATGGCATTCGGACTTACAAGGGTTGATGTCAACATAAAGAAAATCAGCAACAGAAACACCAGATCCGACATGGAAGCAGTGCTGAACTGTGAGTTTATTTTATTTCTGGATTTTAAGGCCATACCTGAAAAATTTTAATGAAAATTCATAAAGATGATCAGGATGCGGGCTCATGCAACAGATCAATAAACTCCGTTGTTCTGGCTTCCAGAAGGAAAATAACCTTCTCAACTCTGGCTACCAGAATGTTGTAGCAGATGTATGCTATAATCCCCACAATAAGACCAGCAACAGTGGTAATCATTGCCTGATAAATACCGCCTGATAAAAGTGCAATGTCAATATTATTGCCAGCCATCGACATATCGTAAAAGGCCCTTACCATTCCGATTACTGTTCCAAGAAACCCGATCATTGGAGCCGCTCCTGCTATTGTTGCCAGTCCGGCAATATTTTTTTCAAGTTTTGAAACTTCCAGTTTGCCAACATTTTCAATGGCGGCATTAATATCGCTTAGTGGCTTGCCAATGCGATTAACCCCTTTTTCAATCATTCTTGCAAGCGGCGAATGGTTGTTTTTGCAGAGCGATAGTGCAGAGTCAATTCTTCCGTTATGGATAAAGTCCTTTATGTTATTCATGAAGTTTGGCTCATCTTTGGCGGCTCTGTTGATGACTATATATCGTTCAACAAAGATGTAAACGGCAAATACCGACATAATTGCAAGGGGAATCATTATCCATCCGCCTTTCAGCGCAAGATCCCAAATGGAAAGTTTTATTTCGCTGGCCTGAGTTGCTTCTATGGCAGCTCTGTTAAGCGTATCGGCATAAGAGCCAAGAGGCTGGGTAATTTGTAAAAGAAATCCGAAATTCATTGGAGTAGTTTTTTTTCAATGTAAAAGTAGTGGTTTAATTCAGCCCTTTAAATCCCTCAGGCATAAACTATCAACACCTTATTGTTAATATTTAACTGAAAAATGAACTTTTTATTATCCGGCAAGCAAAAACAAAGCAGGGAAGTGCTTATGTATTTTGCACCTCCCTGCTTTAATTATCATATTCTCATGTTTTTACATGACCATCTCCATTACTACTTTCAGCAGAAATGAAACCACTACCAATATGGCAAATATGATTATAAAAGGTTTAAAACCAGACATGCCGGCCTTTTCTGATTGATTATCAGTTGACATTTTTTGAAATTTTTACGGTTTGAAAAATCTTGAACTCAATAGAGAATGCACTGATTTTAGCGCACTTCTCTGAAAAATGAAAATTCTAAATCCGTAAAATGCAATTGCGATCAAGAACGGGGATCAGACAAGATGAATAATAAAAATCAGGTATCTGAAAATACCTGTGTCTGGTTAAAGGGTTGGCAAGATCTTCGAAAGTAAGAAAAGGAAACACCTTATTCTTATCAATGCTGATAATTAATTTTGTTGGACTGAAATCGCGCGATTCGGTTGAGAAAGGAAGTAAAGCAAAATCTCTGAATTCAAAACTGGTATGCGATTCCGAAATAAAATTACCCGGCAGCACAGGTTGGTTTGCCTTTGCTGACAGCGCTAGTGTGGCGAAAAGAAGTAAGAAATGAAGGAACACTTTAAGTCTGCTCCGATTCGACTTCCAGAACATGGTATGAATCTTTTCTTTCTGCAAAATTACTTCTAATTTTAATCGTAATGTATTTGTCCATTCACAATTATTGAGAATTTATTATACCATCAACTTCCTTGTGTAATTTCTTTCGAATGCTGCATAACATTGCATCAATCTCTAGATTCCATATACCGGATCCTGTTTTTTAAAAGATAATTCTGATGTAGCGCAAGTTTTTGGTTTAAATATTGTCCATATATTAGATACTTTGAAGCCAAACAAAGCCGCCTGCCAATTATATGACTGAACCTGATCTGATAAAAGGATTGATTGCGAAAGATTCCGAAGCCTGGAAGGCATTGGTTGATCAGTATCAGATTCTGGTATATAACGTTTGTTTTGGTTTTTTGCAGAATTCACATGATGCACAGGATCTTACCCAGGATATTTTTATCGAGGTTTTTAACAGTGCCCATAAATTCAGGGGTGATTCGAAATTAAGCACCTGGTTATATCGGATTTCAACCAATCGCTCGCTCAACTTTATCAGAAACAATAAGAAGTGGCGCTTCTGGAAAGAGCTTTCTTCTTTTTTCAGTGATGATGAAAGTGATGATAATCCTGTTTCAGAAGAACCTTCTGTACTTAATGAAAATATGGAACAGCAGGAAAGAAGTCGCTTCTTATATGCTGCCATTTCAAATCTTCCTGATAATCAACGGATCGCCTTTACGCTTCACAAAATTGAAGATTTGCCTTATGCTGAAATTGCTGAAATTATGAATGTTACCCTGCCTGCAGTCGAGTCGCTGATGCACAGGGCGAAAGTAAACCTCAGGAAAAGGCTCACTCCGCTTTTGAAATGAATTTAAAAAAAACACAAGTTTTTGATATTGAATGTGTCAAACTAAAAAGCAAACAAGATGAACTGCAAAACCTTTGAAGAACAGATTCTTGATGGCATTGACATCAATAAGAATCCTTCCGGCGCAAAAACGCTTGAAGAACATCTTGCGCAGTGTAGTTCATGCAGCGCATTTCAACAGGTCGTTCAATCCGGTTCTGAAAGTATTATTTCCGGGCGCAGATCAATGAATGATCCTGAACTCTTTGGTAAAATTCAACGCAGAATGTTGAAGATAGAAAGAGAAGATTCATCAACAAAAAAACCAGTTGTAAAAATTTTCAGAATCGGGGCTCCTTTTGCAATGGCTGCTGCCTCGGTACTTTTGGGAATATGGCTTGGAGGACAAATACTTGCATTTACTGCTCAACCTGCTCAGGGAACTGCATCAGTCAGCACTACGCCGGAGCTTTACGCATTGGATATTCACTTGAATGATGAATCATCAGAATTCATTGAGAGTTATCTTTCAGGCAACTAACACTTACAACAATGGCAATTACAAAAAGAAATAAGATCCTCATTATAATCTTCGTCCTGCTTACGCTGATAAATGTTGGTGCTGCCGTTTCGGTGGTCACGAGGCTGAATAATCAGAGTGAGAACAAAGAGATTGATACAGAAGGTAATGAGACACCAGGTGATTCGAAGTATATCGGCCCACGAATGATGATGAATGAACTGGGTTTCTCTGAAGAACAAGCCGAAGAACTCAAATTCTCAAAAGATATTCTCAGGCAGAATACTCAACCTCACATGAGTGAGATCAGGAGAATAAATCAGCTTTTGATTGACGAAGTACTTAAAGCTGAACCAGATACCACTGTCATCAAAGCATTTTGTGAAAAAATCGGAGAAAATCATGCACAAATGAGATTCCATTCGGCCATGCATTTAATTGATATGCGAACTATTGCCACTCCTGATCAGTACGCTAAACTCGAAGGCTTTTTCAGGGAAATGATTATGCGCGGTGATGGCATGAAAGGAGATGGCCCAAGGCACAGACACCGGCGTGGACAAAATTAAAAAATTAGTAAATATTCACTCTTAAAACCAAACAACTATGAAAAACATGAATTTAAAAACAATGGCAATCGCTTCCGGATTTATAATCCTGATGATAATTCCATCTTTCCTTTCGGCACAGCCATATGGCAGGGGAGAAGGCAGAGGCAACAGAGCCGGAAACGACGCAGCTTACGCCGAACGTGACATGGATTGCAGAATCCCTTCATTAACTGATGATCAGAAAGCAGGCATTGAAAAACTCAGAACTGAGCATTTGCGCAAAGCCAACCTTATGCGTGCAGAACTTGGCGAAAAACATGCCCGACTAAATACACTTAGACTTGCTGAAAATCAGGATGCAGAAGAAATAGATCGCACAATTGATGATATTTCTAAGCTGAAAGGCGATCTTATGAAAGCCAGAGAAGCACACAAAAGAGATGTTCGGGTTTTGCTGAATGATGAGCAAAAAGCAGTTTTTGATGCCCGTCAGGGTAGAGGCAATCGCGATGGAAAAGGTTACAAAGCTGGCCGTTCAGGAAAAGGGGATTATGGTCGTGGACCAGGAAGAGGAGATTGCCAGAGATACTAATTCTGCTGATAAATTGTTGAATCTACAATCTATCCTCATTTAGTAAAGATTTAGAAATTGAAAATTAATTGTTCAAATGTCCTTCGACTCCGCTCAGGATGACTGTCAGTCTGAGCGGAGTCGAAGACAAATTTTCTTAACTAAACGAAATTTAATCGAATCTTAAAGCAAAAGCGCCCATAAGGCGCTTTTGTTATTCAATGCTGAATATATCTCTGCCATTAATTGCAGCCATATGCATGGCTTCCTGGTTTTGCATAATAGCTCCACCCCAGATATTATGATCATAAATCAATGGCGTATCAAACCAGCTTTCGATATGCATTACCAGATTAATTACATTTTCTTTATTCTCTTCAATTCTTAATTTCTCACCCGCGGGTCTGACCGTAAAATTATTATGAACGAATCCCGTAATATCTGAAATCTGACCGCTGTTGTTGGCGTAAATCTGGCCAATTCCAAGATGAAAATTGAAAGGCCTGCGCACATCCTGAAGATCTTTCCACCATCCGTTAAGCATCAGGTAATGAAATCCTCCGCCGAGAACTTCCGGCCATGCCATATTAACTTCCGGTGGATTGACGAACATGAATGACTGATTGCGGGCTTGTGAAAAGCCGAATGTAAATGTAAGGCTGTCATAAAGTCCTGTGGGTATATCTTTTCCAACAATCCAGTCGAAGGTAGATGGGATATTGGTGTCGATGTAATGAATGTCATCCCATTGCGCCGGTTGTATCGTTCTTCCATCGCTGTGGTGAAGTTTCAGGTCAGATATAAAATACATTACCTCCGTGACTTCATAATTGTTTCCGGCAGCATTGGTGTATATCATTTCATTGAAAATCAGGTTGTTGTTATCAACCTTATGACTGAACTTTAGATTTAGTTTATTTGAAGTTTCTGCCGGCTTTTTTTCAGTACATGATGTTACAATTGTCAGGATTAAGGCTAACCCCAAAAACAGTTTTCTCGTGTAAATTGCATTATTTATTTGTTGTTTCATCAAAAATCAATTTTCAGGTTAATAAAGAGTGTTCTACCGGGCTCAAAGAGTTTTTCGGTGCTTCCCAATAGCCTCCTGTTTAAATGGTCGTAATAGGCAGTGTTGAAAAGATTATTTGCTCCGGCTGCAATGCTTATTTTCCTGAAAGGAGTGTAAGTTACAAAAAAGTCTGAGATCAGATAAGAAGGTGTTGACTCTTCGTACGCGTCCAGCGAAACATGATTCTGACAAGCAACTGCCCTGAATGAAATCACCGGTTTGATTTTAACTTTTACAAAATGATGCGATAATGAGAACATAGCCTCAAAAGCAGGAATTTCAGGGATGGGATCATTCTTGATCATCTCAGTTCCTGAAATCTGATTGTTTTCAAATGTTATTCGCTCAATTTCAGGGAAATATGCATAAGTATAACCTGCTGAGAATGATAAGCTTGTATTTGTAGAAATAGCATAATCTGCGCTGGCTTCAAAACCCATTAGTACAGCTTTATCTATATTGTTGAATTGTTTTACTCCAGGTGCTCCCTGACTCACAGGTCTGGCAACGGATGGAGGTACGAGCGATCCTGTAATATAATCGCTGATCTGTGACCTGAACAGATTCAAGGAAAAATTTACTTTTCCGGGATTACTTCTGAGCATCAGATCTGTTTGAAAATTAGTTTCTGGTTTAAGGTCGGGGTTGCCAAGATAGTCGTATCGGTCGTAGCCGGTAGCCAGAAATTTGATGTATCTTTCCTGCATGTCTCCCGATCTTTGCCCGCGGGCAATGCCCAGACTAATGGAGGTCTTTTCACTTATTTTATAAGATGAATTTACTGCAAAACTTATCAGGAACTGATCCACAGGTTTACTTTCGAACCATGTTCTTTCATTCTTCTCAATAAGCAATGTATCACCTGAACTTGCCTGATTCAGATCGAATCGCAGAATTGAAGATACTTCAAATCTTTTATATCCCCATTCAACACCTGAAAACGCTCCTGAATTGTTTATCACAGACTCCTTCCAAAGGTTAAAAGACTTGCCTGAAGTAAATGTTTGACCATCCATTTCCATGATCATCAGCATGTTGCGGGTTCCGTCTTTTTTCGTAATTCTGTAATCCGCACCGTGAGAAAATTTTAATTTTTGCACAGCATGGCTGAAAGCAACCCGTCCTCCCGTAGTGCTGGTATTAACCGAAGCAACGGCCTGCATTATTCCTGTATTTGGAGGAACAATCATGGAATATTGAGGCCTAAAACTGTTATCCATTAAATGAAAAACACGGGTATGATAGGCTGAAACTGAAAAAGACTGATCCGGTTTAAGTGGATTGGAATGGTTAAAATATCCTGAAAAAATGTGTGTATTATCCTCAATTTCATCCATTGGCAATGCAGGAAACAAAACATCGCGACCGAATGATCCTTTATACGAAAAGCCTGTCAGAATAGATTTCCCGGCTTTGTAACCAACATCTGCCGAAATATCTTTTTTATGATAAGATGATTTCCATTCTCTGCCTTTGCCATCGGTATAATTTCCATAGTTTTTTATCCCGCCGCCAACTCTGATAAACGATCTTTCGTTTGAGCCTGATAGAGTAAGATGCTGTTTGAGGCCATTCCTGTTGGCATCATATCCGGTAATTGATTTTACGCCAAATCCTTTTTTGAAGGCCATTTCTCCCGGACGGGTTTTAAGTCTTATACTGGCAGATGGGGAGGGGCCATACTGCAGCAGATAGGGCCCTTTAACGATCTCAATCTGTTGAATCAGCTCCGGCTCAACATGCGACATGACAGGGTCCATGCGGTTTGGGCATCCGCCTTCTATGTGGATTCCGTCGTCCAGAAAAACATTGATTTGTGAATATCTGTAACCTCTTACGATGGGGTCGATTGCATACCCACCTTTGCGGATTCCGCTTACATTACTTTCTCTTCTTAGTATTTCGCCAAGATCGTTGATAGGAATCAACTCAATTTGTGATGCATTTATTCTGGAAAGTGGTAAGTTTTTCTGAAGCGGGCTCTCAATTACTTCAAAAACAGGTAGCCGAAAGACTGAATCATTGGTTTGGGCATTGGAAATCAGGGAAATAACAATAAGTCCCAAAGGCAGTAACAACTCCTTCAACATGTATTTTTTGCTCATAATCAGGATATTTAACACTCTTGAACATGATATACTTTTATATTCTGCACAAGAGTTATGCCATACCATAAAGAATAAAAATAACAAAAGCGAATTTCAGGAAACAGATTAAGGTTCCCGCTTAAAACTCAAATCTCATAAATGATTCCACCGCAATTATCTGTTTTTGCGCCGGTAACTTCTGAAAGGCAATTGGGTAATCCTTTAAATCTTAATACGCCGAGGAAAGCGAAAATAAGAGCCTCTTTGTAATCAATAATCTGAGTGTCAGGCACAATAATGCTGCAGTTGGATAAATCCCTGATATTTTTCATCAAAAAATCATTGTGTACTCCTCCTCCAGTGAAGAGAACTTTTGCTGATGAGGATAATGGAATTGCTTTGCTTATGGCATCCGCAATATGAATGGTGAGGGTGCTGAGCACTCCGCTGATGTCATCCTGGTATTTGTTACAACGAGGTAAGATAAATTCTTCAACCCATTCCCTTCCAAGAGATTTTGGAGGCAACTTGCTGTAGAACTCAAGATTGTTAAGGCTTTCCAGTAAAGGAGCAATGATTTTTCCTGAAGCGGCAATCTGACCGGATTTGTCAAAATCCATTCCGAGTTTTTGCGCATAGTGATTTAACACAAAGTTTGCTGCACAAATATCCCAAGCCTTTCTTTTCTGATCCATTTCGAGTGAGATGTTCGAAAATCCACCGATATTCACACAGGCATCAAACTCACCGAAAAGCAATTGGTCGCCGATTGGCACCAATGGTGCACCCTGACCGCCAAGGGCAACATCAAGTGAGCGGAAATCACAAACTGTTCTGATCTTTGTTTTTGCCGCAATATGAGCTCCACTTCCAATTTGTGTTGTGAATCCATCTGCAGGTCTGTGAAAAATAGTGTGACCGTGACTTGCAATCAGCAATGGTTTTGCATCATTCCTGCTTATAAACTTTTGACATTCAACACCTATCCATTCTCCGTAAATGGCATGGATACTGAAGAATTTCATTGCGTCTGCAGAGATTGCGTGCGTAAGTATTTCAGCAATTTCTGCGGGGTAGGGTATGGTTTCAGCGTTATCAATTGAATAGGAAATGCGGTTGTGGCTGAAGTCAAAAGTACATAAAGCAATGTCGAGTCCGTCAAGAGAGGTTCCTGACATCAATCCGATGGCCTGTATCCGGTTAATGGTTTCAGAGCGCATCAGTAAGAATTTCAAGTTTCATTCCTCTTGATCCTTTGATCAGAATCAAGTTATTGGTCAGTAAGGTCGTTTTCAAGTACTCTTTCAGGTCTGTTGCATCTTCGAACGATTTAATACCCTTGTATCCGGTTGCTGCTTTCATAAAATGAGGGCCAGCTGTCAGTATTTTATCAAATCCGGCTGAGGTTGCAATCTCCAGAACTTGAGTGTGCTCCATTTCAGTGGAATCCCCCAGCTCAAACATATCGCCGATGATCAATACCTTTGGGCTTTTATCAAGTTCTCTAAAGTTCCTGATTGCACTTTCCATACTTGATGGATTTGCATTATAAGCATCCAGAATCAGCGTATTGTTTTTTGTTTCAAGAATCTGGGATCGGTTCATTTTTGGCTGATAGGCTGCAAGTGCCTCTGACACCTTTTTTATATCAGCTCTGAAGTGTCCTGATATTGCTATTGCAGCCATCACATTTTCAAAATTGTAGCCACCTGTTAAATTGGTGGTAACCATCAATGAAACAGGCTTCTGTAACTCAACATTGAGTGTTGCACCTTTCACAACCGGGTTTCCTGTATAATCTGCAACTCCCGGCTGCCCGAAAAGAATCCGGTTTATGTTATTTGAAAGCCTCATGAGCAGTGGATTCTCGGCATTTACGAATACTGTACCACCATTGCCAGAGAGATGCTGATAAAGTTCATTCTTAGCAATAATCACACCTTCGGGGCCGCCGAATCCTTCAAGATGCGCTTTTCCGATATTGGTTATAAGTCCATGGGTAGGTCTGGCAATATTACAAAGAGTTGCAATTTCACCAATATGGTTAGCTCCCATTTCAATAATGGCAATTTCTGTTTCAGCAGTAATTGATAAAATAGTCAAAGGAACGCCAATGTGATTGTTGAGATTGCCGGGAGTCGCATGCGTATTGAATTTAACTGAAAGGGCTGCAGCAATTAACTCTTTGGAAGTAGTTTTTCCGTTGGAACCTGTAATGGCAATAATAGGTATGCCCAAAGAAGCACGATAAAGCGATGCAAGATTCTGCAAACTTTCAAGTACATTTTTTACCAGCAATGTTCGTGTTCCTGTATAATACTCCGGATTATCTATAACAGCATAAGCCGCACCTCTTTCTATTGCTCCCGCGGCGTAGATGTTACCATCGAAATTTTCACCTTTAAGTGCAAAGAATAAACTACCCGGTTGTGCAATTCTGGAGTCAGTACTTATGTAAGGATGTTGTTTAAAAAGGCTGAAAAGTTCTTCCTTATTGGTGTAATTCATGATTGCCTGATTTATAAACCGAAATTATAAATAAAAGTGGTTGCTGGTCAGACTGACCAAAAAAAAGTCCATTTACTATTATGTAAACGGACTTTTCAGAAAATAAATTACAATCGTTATTTTTTACCGTATGCACCGCCAACACGGCCCATTGCACAACGGAAACCAATATAATTGGTAGACAGGTTCTCATCCATATACCTTCTGGTTGAAGGGCTTAGGTAGAATGCAGGATCTTTCCATGATCCACCTTTGTAAACTCTTGATTTATCTGAAATGAGTGAAGTTTTACCATACTCATACATCATATTGGTGGTATTGACTGTATCAGAAGGAGCAGCGGTCCAGTCAGGATTAATGGTTGACTGATAATCACCGTCCAGATAATTAATCTGGTTGGCGCTGCGATAGTTGAAACGGTCTTTACTTTCTTCTGTGGTAACCTCGCGATAACGGATTCTTCCAAGAGAATCTTTGGGTGCAAGGAATCCTTCTTCATCAGTTACTTTGGTAGTGAATGTATTTCCGCGGAAAGGGGCATAATCAGCAACATCTTCAAAAGAGAGGGGACGATACACATCAAGAACCCATTCTGAAACGTTTCCGGCCATATTATAAAGACCATAATCATTTGGCCAGTAAGAAGCAACTTCTGCGGGCAGGTCAGCACCATCATTCAGGCTTCCGGCAACGCCCATATAGTCACCACGTCCACGTTTGAAGTTGGCAAGAAACTGACCATAGTATTTCTTTTCATCAGAGCGGACAATTGTTCCGTTCCATGGGTAAACTCTTCTTTCAACAACGCGCTCATAAAGTGTGTTGCCAACAAGTCCCATGGCAGCAAATTCCCATTCAGCTTCGGTCGGGAGTCTGTATTTCGGCACCATGATTCCATCTTCAAGACGAGCTCTGCGCTCACCGGTTCCGCTTGGGTTCAGATCCTTTAAAGGTTTGTTGACCAGGCCTTCGTATTGTCCGGCAAGATAAGCTTCGGTGTTGTAATTATTTTCATTGCGTTGATCGGGATCGAAATCAAGGATGCCTTCGCGGATAAGCATCATTTCATTTACCCTGTCAGTTCTCCAGAGGCAGTATTCATTTGCCTGAACCCAGCTTACACCAACTACCGGATAATTGCGGTAAGCCGGATGACGGAAGTAGGTTTCAACCAAAGGCTCGTTGTAAGCGAGTTTTTCGCGCCAAACAAGAGTATCGGGCAATGCCTTGCGGTAAACCTCAGGATAGTCAGTGCCAAAAACACGACTTAACCAATACAGGTATTCCACATAGTCAACATTGGCAACTTCTGTTTCGTCAATGTAATATGATGGTACGGTAACCCTTCGTGGAATGTTATCCCAATCATACATAGGGTTATCTGTAACGCGTCCCATTGTAAAAGTACCCCCTTCAATCATAACCAGACCGGGTCCCAAAGGTTGTCCCTGATACTTGGTATTAACCTCGAATCCACCGTTTTTAGAGTTGTTATACTCCCAACCCGTGGTTCGCGATGACTCTTTTGAGCATGACGTTGCTAGTAAGGCTACTGCAGCAAAGAAGGTGATCTTCAGATAGATGTTTCTGTAACTGATCATTTCTGGTATTTGTTGTTTTGATTATTGTTAACTAAAATCTTGGGCATTTTATTGCCTTGTGCTTGAAAGTTTTTTGTCCGCAATCAAATTGCCATGCAAATGAAATCTCATGAGCACCATGAGTTGCACTATTGGTTAATTGCGAAGTTGTGAAATCGTAACTGTATCCAACCTTAAATTTTGCATGTTGGAAACCAATTAGTCCGATTACTGCATCTGAATTTTCAAAATTATGACGGAACCATGCTCCAATTACCATTGGATATATATTAAGGTACATCCCCAGATTTAGCTGATGGAACTTTCCTTGTTGCTGGTACATAATATTAGGTGACAGGCTCATATCTTCAATATCACCTCCGCCTAATCCATCTCTGATGCTGATGAGTGCACCGGCATGTGCAGTCAGTTTCATGTCGAGCTTACTGTTGCTGGTGCTGTAATAAGAGTTGTCGGGCTGATTCATGTGATGTGCAGCAACTCCAAAATACATACTTTCTCTATATCCGAAAAGCATTCCGGCTGAAAAGTCAACCATGCCAATATTCATTCTGTCGGGAGGACTTTCCTGGGTAGGAGGAGGGTTATTGATGTCACCCCAGAGGAGCTGATCTTCAAAAATAAATTTATTCCAATTGAGTTTATTCTGAATGTAGCTGGCTTGTATGCCGGTATTCATCGTCAGGTTTTTCGAAAGGTTTAACCTGAAAGAGTACATTGCGCTGGCTGATGTATTGGTTATCATGCCATCACCCTGATTGTCGGAAACAACCATCAGGGCAACTCCTCCCGAAATCACATCAATAAACTGATCGTATGAGGCAGAATAAGTGACATAAGTTGAAGGAATTGCAGGCCATTGGTTCCTGTAATTCAGGGTTAGCCTTGGACATATCTTTGATCCTGCCAGTGCAGGATTGAGATACATTGGATTTCCGTAATATTGGGAAAAAGAGGCGTCCTGAGCAAATACTGCATTTGCTGTCAGTATCATAAGCAGGAACAAACTCAGTTTTATTCTCATATCGTTTGTTTTTCAGCAGCCAATATTACGAAGAATTTTTAAAATGGAGGCCACAAAGGTAAAAAAAGTAAAAACTACCGGATCAATTACAATAACGATCTTTTAGTGTCGTTATTATGCTTTAACTTTTGACAGCGGCTTATTGTTTACAAAGATACATGAAATGAAACAATTATCAATTGGCTGTGTTATTTTTATGAGCATATTTGTTTGTCGGAATAGATCTGCCAAGTAACTACAACCATCTGAAAATACACCTGATATGCAGCGTTTTACACCAGTAATTATTGCTTTGTTCTTTATCAAAGTATTCTTGATTTCTTTCAGGTTACCGGCCCAGCAAGCTGTAATCTGGCAGCCTCCGTATGTTGGAACAGGTAGTTCTGTAGCCTGGCTTTCCTGTGAGAATTGCTTTTCATCTGAAGAGACTGGCTTACCGGTTTTGGTGATAAATATCAATCATAAACAGCCTGTTGCTTCTGTAATCCTCGCTGATGAGGTATATAAACCTCTCGATAGTATTGAAATGGCTGCTTTGTTATTTGCAGATTATCATAGCCTGTCAGAAAATATATCACCTATCTTTTCTGCTTTTGGGAAGGATGAATTGTATTCACATCAGATATTATTTACTCCGCTTAGAAAAAACCCTGAAAACGGTACAATTGAGAAGCTGGTTTCCTTCAGTTTTGAGTTTGAAGAAGCTGAACAGCCATCAGCTGTAAATAAAAACAGTCTGGCTTATTCCAATACCTCAGTGCTTGCAACCGGCGACTGGTATAGGCTATCCGTAAAACAAAACGGAATTCATCAGCTGACCTACAATGATCTGGCTGCAATGGGAATAAATGTCAATGGTCTGAGTTCCTCACTGATCAGAGTTCATGGTTATGGTGGTGGTATGCTTCCCGAAAGGGCTGACAGTCCGCGAAATGACGATTTACCGGAAGTTTCGGTTATGGTGATTGATGGAGGAGATGGCACTTTTGATCAGGGAGATTACATTTTATTTTATGCGCAGGGCACAGAAAAATGGGATTATAATTTACAAACTGAACTGTTTAATCACCGCAAACATTTATATTCGGATTACTCTTACTATTTTTTAAGTGTGAATTCAGGCACAGGAAGCCGGATGATGGAATTTCCTCAGCCTGCGTCCCCTGCCGGAACTGTTATTGTCGATTATGATTGGTTTTATGCCTATCATCCCGATGAGTTCAGTCTTGTAAAATCAGGTAAAGAGTGGTTTGGAGATTTATTTGATATTGTTTCAAGCCGCGATTATGCAATACCTGCTTATTCAACAGCAGCTGAAAAAGAAGTATCAATAAGGTTAAGCGTTGCTGCAAGATCAACCAGCTCAACCAGCTTTACGCTTGCAGCCGCTGGAAAAACCTTTACCTCGTTTGTTTCGCCAATTACTACAGAGGCAAATACCGCTTATGCAAGGATGAACACAGAGACTTTTAAAGCACTCACAACTTCTGCGCTGTCATCTGTTAACCTTAAATATAATAAACCCTCCGGTAGTGCATTGGGTTGGCTTAACTTTATTGAAATAAATACTCCGGCCGCTTTAAATTTCTCAGGAGGAATGATGAACTTCAGAAAAGCCGGTGTTGAAGGAGTTGTTGAGTATAGGTTTACTGGTTCGGGGCAGGTTTCGCAATTGTGGGATGTAAGCAATCCTCTGCAACCCGGATATATTAACGTCGTTTCAACCGGAAGCGGATTTCAGTTCAAAGCACTTTCTGACAGCAGGCGTGAATATGTTCTTTCAGACAATGCTTCATTTCTGAAACCTCAATTTGTTGAAAAGCTTGCCAACCAGAATCTTCATGGATTGGGCCCCCATACAATGGTTATTGTCGCTCATCCCGACTTTGCCGATCAGGCTGTGCGTCTGGCTGAATTTCACACTTCACATAATGATTTTAGTGTATTGGTTGTGCAGCCTCAAACAATTTACAATGAGTTTTCGTCAGGTGCACAGGATATTTCTGCAATCAGGGACTTTATGCGTATGCTCTGGAAAAAAGCCTCATCAGGAAATCAACCCCGCTATCTTCTGCTCTTTGGGGATGCATCTTACGATTACAAAGATTATCTGACCGGAAATTCAAACTTTGTCCCCACATTTCAATCGGTAGAATCATTACATCCTGTAAACTCTTATGCAACTGATGATTTCTTTGCGTCTATTGATGATGCAGAAGGTGGACTATCATCAGATGTTGTTGATATTGGTGTCGGGCGTTTGGTTGTTCAGACAGCTGAACAGGCGAAAAATGCTGTAGATAAAATAATTCATTATGCAACAGCTGCAGATAAGGTGCATGGAGAATGGCGAAATATAATTGCATTTGTAGCTGATGATGAAGATGGAAATGAACACATGCGCCAGGCAGATCAGTTGGCAACCATGATTGATACAACATACAGAAACTATAACACTGAAAAGATTTTTCTGGATGCATATCCGCAAATTTCAACTCCCGGCGGACAAAGAGCCCCTGATGCCAATCTTGCTATAAATCAACGAATGGAAAAAGGTGCTTTAATTGTAAACTATACCGGACATGGCGGAGAAACGGGTTGGGCGCATGAAAGAGTGCTTGAAGTCAATGATGTACTCAGCTGGACCAACTTCGACAGAATGCCTGTCTTTATGACTGCCACCTGTGAGTTTAGCCGATATGATGATCCTTTGCGTGTGTCGGCAGGCGAAATGGTATTTCTGAATCCAAGAGGCGGAGGTGTGGCTTTATTTACTACTGCCAGACCAACTTTTGGAACACCGAATTTTACTCTGGCCCGTAATTTTTACAACATAGCTTTTAAACCTACCGACAACGGAATGCCTTATCTGGGTGATCTGATCAGGATATCAAAACGTTTGTCGGGGCCTGATAATAATGGTAAGAAGTTTGTTCTATTGGGCGATCCCGCTTTAAAAATGGCATATCCTGAATATAAAATTTATACAACATCCATTAATGGCAATGCTGTAAGCTTCTTGTCAGATACCCTCAGAGCAATGGAAGAAGTTACAATCACCGGTTATGTCGGCGATGAGGATGGAATTCCTCTTACCGATTTTTCAGGTGTGATAACTCCAACTGTCTTTGATAAAGAAACCCTTATTGAAACCCTCGGTTCTGACGGCGCTTCGCGTATGACCTTCAGTGTCAGAAAAAACATTATCTACAAAGGAAAAGCGCTGGTCGAAAACGGCTACTTCAGTATTTCCTTTATAGTTCCCCGCGATATTGCCTATCAGTTTGGAAAGGGAAAAATCAGTTATTATGCTACTGATGGAGTAAGAGATGCTGCCGGATATCATGACCGGTTTGTTATCGGAGGAATAAGCAATACCGCAATTACAGATCAATCAGGACCTGAAATAAGGCTGTTTATCAACGATACACTTTTCCGTTCAGGTGGTTTTACTGATGAAAATCCGGTATTAATCGCCTATGTGAATGATGAAAGCGGTGTTAACACAATAGGAAGTAGTATAGGTCACGATATTGTAGCTGTTCTTAACCTGAAAACAGATGCACCTTTTATTCTGAACGATTATTACGAAGCCGATCTGAATACCTATAAAAGCGGCCGTATTACCTATCCATTCAAACGTTTGGAGCCGGGTAAACATACTGTCAGGGTTAAAGTATGGGATGTAAATAACAACTCATCTGAAGCTTCTATCGATTTCTTTGTTGCTTCATCAAGCGAACTGACTCTGGGCTCTTTTGATATATATCCCAATCCATTCAGCGAAATGGCAACATTAATTTTTGAGCACAACAAAGCCGGTGAAAACCTCGACCTCAATCTAAGCATATTTTCACTTGCGGGGATTCAGGTTGCCAGTTTGAATCGCACTATCTTTGCTGATGGATACCGTTCTGTGGCATTTGAATGGGATGGCAGAGGTGCCAATGGAAGTCAGATTTCAGCTGGCTTGTATATTGGCAGGCTCAGGGTGAGAGATGCGCTTGGAAATGAGTCTTTTAGTTCGGTGAAAATATCAATTGTAAGATAACAGAAAAACAGAATAATGAAAAACCGATGGATTTTAATATTTATTGTTATTCTGTTGCTTCCTTTCTCTATGGCAGCTCAGATACAGAAAAAGATTGTTCTTCGCTGGAATGATCCGGTTACTCTGTTTCTTGGCGCAGATTCAACGCTTCCATCTATTGCCTTTGAAGGAGCTCAGTATAATGGTTTGCCTGAGCAAATATTACCAATCTTGGTTCAAAGCATTTCATTGCCTCGAGGCGAAAAAGTTTCAGATATCCTGATCAGCGACATTACCTTCACTCCTTTAACTGAAGATGACAGAAATATTCTTGGATCGCTGAAATTACCGCAGTCTCCGGTGCTCAATTATGATGTGATGCTCGAAAGAGGAAATCCAAAAGCAATTGTTTCAGTTTTGCCTTTTGGAATAAATCCTGAAAATGGCAGTGTAGAAAAACTAGCTTCTTTTACCATTGGTATTGCAACAATTCAAACTTCAGCTTCTTTAAAAAATACACAGGTTTATACCGACAACTCTGTTTTGGCTACGGGTACCTGGTATAAAATTTATATTTCCGAATCCGGAATTTGTAAGGTTACATACGATGATCTTAAAAATCTCGGTGTTAATATGACAGGGCTGAATCCTGATAACATCCGGATATACGGCAATGGAGGTGAAATGCTCAGCACCACAGCAGGAATTATTCCGGCCGATGATCTTAACGAAAGTGCTTTGAAAGTGATTACAGCCAATCCCGGTGTATTTGCTCAGGGCGATTATGTATTGTTTTATGGACAGGGAACACAAACCTGGAAAATGAATCCTTTTGCAGGAAGAATGGAACATACAACCCATCTTTATGCCGATGATGCCTGCTACTTTCTTACCATTAGTGATGAAAACGGAAGGAGAATTGCCGTTGGCGATGTCCCCTCAGGAACTCCTGATTATTTTACCAATGAATACACAGCTTATTCAGTTTATGAAAAGGAATTAAACAATATTCTGAAAAGCGGCAAAAAATGGTTTGGAGAGAAAATGGATTCTTTCAGTCAAACACTTAACCTTCCGGGCGTAAAATTTGCCAATCTTGTGCCAGACCAGAATGCAGGCTTAAAATATGGTATTGCTGGCCGTTCAACAATAGGTCAGATTTCATTTAATTTTCTTGTAAACAATGAAATAGTCGCAAGCAGTTCTCTTTCGAAGATTACTTCTCCTTACGATTATGCCAGAGATCTGATAACTTCTTCCTCGTTTATACCTGTTTCTGAACAAGTGGATATTCAGGTTAAGTTCAACCCTTCATCCAATACAGATATTGGCTGGTTAGATTTTGTTTCACTTAATGTGCGTTGTTATTTGAAATACACCGGAGGGCAGATGTCATTCAGAGATCCCAAAACAGTTGCAATGGGGCGCATTAGCGAGTTTACCTTATCCGATGCCCTTACAGTAAATGAAATCTGGGATGTTTCTGACCCATTGAATGTATCACTCGTTAATTTTGTGAGGAATGCCGAGAATATTGTGTTTAAAAGCCATACTGATGTGCTTCGTGAATATATTGCCTCAGATGGTACAACATTCAAATCAGTTAAGTTAGGTGAGAAAGTTTCAAATCAGAACCTTCATTCAACAGGTAATTACGATCTTATTATAGTTTCGCATCCTGATTTTATGGGGCCTGCCCAAACACTGGCAGCAGCGCATAACGAAATAGGTGAAATATCAGCATTGGTAGTTCCTCTCCCTGAAATTTACAATGAATTTTCATCGGGAGTCCAGGATATCACAGCCATCCGTAACTTTATGAAAATGTTATACGATCATGGAGGTGAAACCGGTTATCCCAAATACCTTCTTTTGTTCGGTAATGCATCTTACGATATGAAAGACAGGGTTCCCGGGAACTCATGTTTTGTGCCTACTTTCCAGAGTGAAAATTCTGTCAGGCCGGTTGAATCTTTCCTCTCTGACGATTATTTTGCCTTACTCGATAATGGCGAAGGTGGAAATAATGCCGGTGGATTGCTTGATCTGGCTGTTGGCCGGATGCCCGTAAGAAATATAGAGCAGGCAAATGTTGCTGTGCAGAAGACCATTGCCTATATGAAAAATTTAGAAAATGTACACGGCGATTGGAGAAATGTACTTCTTGTGATTGCCGATGATCAGAATAAAAACACCCACCTTAATCAGGCAGAGGGATTAACAGCCCGTATTTCAGGCGATCATCCGGTTTATAATGTTGAAAAGATTTATTTTGATGCTTACAAACAGATATCCACACCGGGGGGTAGCAGGTATCCGGATGTTAACCGTGAAATTGTCAGCAGAGTAGAAAAAGGAGCTCTTCTGGTAAATTACATAGGTCATGGCGGAGACGTGGGCTGGGCCGATGAAAGGGTTCTGGAAATTGCTGACATTAATTCATGGACGAACTTCAGCAAAATGGGCTTGTTCTTTACAGCAACCTGCGAATTCTCGCGATTTGATAATCCTGTTCATACTTCAGCAGGCGAGCTTGTGTTTTTAAATCCTGATGGCGGAGCAATGGCTATGATAACCACTACACGCCTTGCATTTTCTTCGTCAAATGCAGCACTAAACCTGAGTTTTGCCGATACAGTATTTAATACCGGATACAGCAACATTCCCCGCTTGGGTGATGTGCTTAAGCACACAAAAAACCTGAATGGTTTTGCGCCGAATACCAGACATTTAACACTTTTTGGTGATCCTTCGGTCAGAATGCCGATGCCACTGCATAAAGTGGTGACAACATCAGTTATTGATGCAAATACAGGATTGCCTGCCGATACCTTATTTGCCACAAGCCTTGTAACTGTTACAGGTGAAGTCAGAAATGCCGGCGATCAGTTAATGAATGGCTTTAATGGTGAAGTTCAGGTTAAAGTTTTTGATAAACCATCAAAAGTCAAAACACTTGGTCAGGACAGCGATAGTTTTTCGGTTGAGTTCAAGGTTCAGAAAAGCATACTTTATCAAGGAAAAGCAAGCGTACAGAACGGTCTTTTCAGTTTTACATTTATGATTCCGAAAGATATAGATTATAGTTTCGGAAAAGGCAAAATCAGTTATTATGCCACCAACGGGCTTGAAGACGGGCATGGTTATTCTGATGATTTTATCATTGGTGGAGGATCTGATCAACTTCAGAAAGATTTCAGCGATCCTCAGGTTCGTATGTTTTTAAATGACACCAGTTTTATTGATGGTGGTGTTGTGAATGAAAATCCAAAACTGATTGCTTTTCTGTTTGACGAAAGCGGGATAAATACCGTTGGTAACGGCATTGGCCATGATATCGTCGCCACCATCAATGGAAATAATTACAATTCGGTGGTATTGAACGATTATTATATTTCAGATGTTGACAGTTACCAAAGCGGATCTCTTGTTTATCAGTATTTTAACCTTCCTGACGGAGAACATTCGCTTACGCTGAAAGCCTGGGATGTATTTAACAACTCTGCAAATGCAACCTTAAAATTTGAAGTAAAACGCAATATTATTCTGGCACTTGATGAAGTATTGGCTTTTCCTAATCCCACAACCGGCCCTGTTTCATTCCGTTTCGGACACAATCAGTTTGATGGGCGCTTTGATGTTGAAGTTGATATTTATTCAACAACAGGTGCTTTGGTTAGATCTTTGGGTCCGATAAGGGTAATGTCTGAAGGTTATGTATCAGGGAGTATTAACTGGGACGGACATTCAGACAACGGAAGCCTTTTAAGGGCTGGATTGTATCTTGCCAGAATTAAAGTTCGCGACCGAAACGCCAATACTACTTCATATACTGTGAAGGTTTTGATTGCCAATGAATTGTAAATCTGTTAAAAGTGGGTTGTCAGCTGTCATTCTGTACCTGAGTGGTTGCGCATTTCATTAAAATACTTTGAAAAAAATGATCAATGAGAAAACAGTGGCTTAAAATACTCGTAATTCTTCTGGCAATATCGCCAATTCTGAAAGCTCAGACCCGGGAAAAAGTTGTTCTTGACTGGAGCGAACCCGCTACACTGTTTCTTGGAGCTGATTCAACCCTGACTTCTGTTGCGTTTAAAAATTCGCGGTATGTTGGATTGCCCGATCAGATTCTCCCTTTCTCAGTCACAAGTATTGCTGTGCCAGCCGGTAAGGAGGTTGAAGATGTTCAGATTACTGATATTACATACACCTCATTTACCGAAGAGGATATATTAATCATGGGCTCAACCGCAATTCCTGCTTCGCCGCTTGTTGATTTTAAAGTGTTGCGTGACAAAGGAAACCCCATAGCAATCGTGAATGTTTTGCCCTTTGGTACCAATCCGGAGAACGGAAAAATTGAGAAAATCCAATCTTTTACAATTGAATTAATTACTGCTCAATCTCTTGCATCCTATAAAACTGCTCAGGTTTATGCTGACAATTCAGTTTTGGCAATGGGGGATTGGTATAAAATGTACATTGCTGAATCCGGCGTGCATATAGTTACCTATGATGACTTAAAGAATCTCGGAATTAATATGTCAGGCCTCAATCCCGATAAAATCCGCATTTTCGGAAACGGAGGCGCAATGTTGAATACCCTGGCAGGAAATATACCTGCCGACGATTTAGCTGAAAATGCTTTGAAAGTTGTTACCGCAAACCCAGGCGTTTTTGCTCAGGGCGACTATTTGCTCTTTTACGGTCAGGGAACTCAAACCTGGTCTATGAATGCACTTACAGGTCGAATGGAACACACAACTCATCTTTATGCCGATGAAGCATGCTATTTTGTAAATGTTGGTTCTGGAAACGGAAGAAGATTGTCTGTTGATCAAATCCCTGCCGGAAATCCGGATTATTTCACCAACGAATACACTGCACTCTATGTTTACGAGAAGGAGTTGCTGAACCTTATCAAAAGTGGCAGAAAATGGTTTAGCCAAAAACTGGACTTTTACAACCGAACAGTAAGTATTCCCAGGGTCACCTTCGCCAATCCTGTGCCCGATCAAAGTGCAATAATGAGGTATGGAATAGCTGGCCGCTCAATAGTCGGTACAATTTCTTTCAACTTTCTTGTTAACAATCTGGTTGTTGGCAGCAGTTCCCTGTCAAAAGTAGGAACATCATCAATTTCTGATTATGCCCGCGATCTGACAACATCCGCTTCGTTTATGCCTGCTTCCGGACAAATGGATTTGCAGGTCAGATTTAATCCGGCCTCAAGTACTGATCTGGGTTGGCTTGATTTTGTTTCCCTGAATGTGCGTTGTTATCTGAAATTTACAGGAGGGCAGATGTCCTTCAGAGATCCGAAAACAATTGCTCCCGGCCGGTTGACTGAGTTTACTTTGTCTGATGCAAATGCAGTTACTGAAATATGGGATGTTTCAGATCCTTTGAATGTTTCCGGGGTTAATTTTACGCGGAATGGAAACAATCTGGTTTTAAAAAGCAACACCAGTGTGCTTCGCGAATTTGTTGCTCTCGATGGAACTTCATATAAAAGAGTGAGTTATGGTACCAAAGTTGCCAATCAGAATCTCCACTCCATCGGTAACTACGATCTTGTTATTGTAACCCATCCTGATTTCATTAAACCAGCACAAACGCTTGCTGCAGCGCATAACGAAATAGGTGAAATTTCAGCCATTGTGGTTCCACTTCCCGAAATATATAATGAGTTTTCATCTGGTATTCAGGATATTACAGCCATCAGAAACTTCATGAAAATGCTTTACGACCGAGGACGTGATGCCGGCTATCCGAAATATCTTCTTTTGTTTGGAAATGCCTCTTACGATTTCAAAAACAGAATTTCCGGAAACGCGAACTTCGTGCCGACTTTTCAGAGTGAAAATTCAACTTCAAATGTATATTCTTTCCTATCTGACGATTATTTCGTTTTATTGGATGATGAGGAAGGTGGTAATTCTGCATGGGGATTACTGGATATGGCAGTCGGTCGAATGCCTGTAAGAAATCTGGAGCAGGCTAATGTAGCTGTGCAGAAAACCATTGCTTACATGAAAAATGATAAAACAACGCACGGCGATTGGCGCAATGTAATGATGGTAATTGCAGACGATCAGGACAAAAATACTCACTTGAATCAGTCAGAAAGACTTACTGACAGTATTTCAAAAAATCACCCTGTTTATAATATTGAAAAAATATATTTTGACGCTTACAAGCAGATTTCAACACCAGGGGGTAGCCGCTATCCCGATGTTAACCGCGAAATTGTCACAAAAGTTGAAAAGGGAGCGCTTCTGGTAAATTATATCGGGCATGGAGGTGAAGTGGGCTGGGCCGATGAACGTGTCCTTGAAATTGCAGATATAAATGCATGGACAAATTTTGGCAGAATGGGCTTGTTCTTCACAGCTACCTGCGAATTCTCAAGGTTTGATAATCCTGTTCATACTTCAGCTGGTGAACTTGTTTTCCTGAATCCTGATGGAGGAGCCATGTCGATGATTACAACTACCCGTCTGGCTTTTTCTTCGTCAAATGCTGCATTGAATCTTAGTTTTGCCGACACTGTTTTCAGCACCGGATCAGGTATAATTCCGCGTTTGGGTGATATTCTGAAATACACAAAAAATCAGAATGGCACCGATGCAAATACCCGGCATTTAACCCTCTTTGGAGATCCTTCTTTAAAAATACAGATCCCTCAGCACAAGGTTGTTACAACATCTATAACCAATGCAAATACCGGAATGCCAACCGATACATTGTTTGCAACAAGCCTCATCACAGTTGCAGGAGAGGTGAGAAATATCAACAATCAGGTTTTAGACGGTTTTAATGGAGAGGTGCAGGTTAAAGTCTTTGATAAACCTTCAGAAATCCGAACCCTTGGGCAGGATCCCGAAAGTTTTGCTGTTGAATTTATTGTTCAGAAAAATATACTCTATCAGGGTAAAGCTACTGTCAGCAATGGCCAATTCAATTTCACCTTTCTAGTTCCCAGAGATATTGATTATTCATACGGCAAAGGGAAACTAAGCTATTATGCAACAAATGGTCTTGAAGATGGGCATGGATTTTCTGATGATTTCATCATTGGAGGTGCGCAAAGCATGGAACAACAAGACTTTAGCGGTCCTCAGATCCGGCTTTTTATGAACGATACAAATTTCATTGATGGAGGTCTTGTCAGTGAAAATCCGAAATTTCTTGCGTTTCTTTACGATGAAAGCGGTATTAACACCGTTGGAACCGGAATCGGACATGATCTGGTTGCAACAATTGATGGCGACAATTATTCATCAGTAGTTATGAATGAATATTACATTACTGATATCGACAGTTACCAAAGTGGTTCGGTGGTTTATAAATATTTCAATCTTCCGGAAGGTGAACACGTGCTGTCACTTAAAGCCTGGGATATTTTTAATAATTCGTCTGAGGAAAGTATCAGATTTGAAGTGAAACGCAATATTATACTTGCGGTTGATGAAGTGCTGGCTTTCCCTAACCCGACCACTGGGCCGGTTTCATTCCGGTTTGGTCACAATCAGTTTGATGGCCGTTTTGATGTTGAGGTAGAGATATACTCAACCACAGGTGTGCTGGTGCGGTCGCTCGGACCTTTGAAGGTTTTCTCAGAAGGATATGAATCAGGAAGTATTTCCTGGGACGGACGTTTGGCAAACGGTGCACATGCCAGAGCCGGAATGTATCTTGCAAGGTTAAAAGTGCGCGACAGAAACGGCAACACAACTTATAACACTGTTAAATTAATTATTACCAGGCAATTATAGGGTATATGGTGCATGCAATCGGTGAAAGTCTTTACGACCTCACTTTTCAAAATTCACACAGCGTTTGGGCCTGCCCAGGAGGCAGTATGCTTAACTCTGCTGTTTCGCTTGCGCGCAGATCGGTTCCTGTGAGGTTTTACACCGAAATTGGTAACGATAAAACCGGAAACCTCCTGACAGATTTCCTGAAAACGAACAGAATTATTACCGATTCTATCAGCATTTATAGCGGAAAAACCTCATTGGCTCTTGCTTTTCTCGATGCAAAAGGAGATGCAGAATATGAATTCTATACCTATCGACCCGAATTGCCTCCGGAATTTGTAATTCCTCCGATTGTCAAGGGCGATATCATGCTTTATGGCTCAACTTACGCGAGGCAGCCGCGAAATCAAAGTAACGTCACGAAAATGGCCGGGCTTATAAAAAAGAATGACGGAATATTAATCTACGATCCGAATTTCCGTGCAACGGCCGATAACAGCTCTGAAATTATTGATCTGGTTTCAGCAAATATAGGATTGGCTGATATTGTAAGGGGATCTGATCAGGATTTTTATAACCTCTTTCGGGCATCTGATGGTGCTGAGGCTTACCGCTACATTCAGGCTGCAGGAGCAAAAATTCTCATCTATACACGAAATAGTGAAGGGGTTGAATTGTTTACTCCATGGTTTTCAAAAAAATATGAAGTACCTGTGGTGCAGGTTGTTAGCACAATAGGAGCGGGCGATAATTTTAATGCCGGTCTTATTTCAGAGCTTCACAAAATCAAACATATTCCTGAATTTGAAAACTTTTGGGACGTAGCTATTCATCAGGCGATTATCTTTGCATCTGAAGTTTGTGCCTCCAACAATAATTTTGTTGGCTGGCCTGATCCTGAATGAGCAGTTATGGTAAAAAAAATCTTAGCATCTTTTCTTCTCCGCCTGCTGGGATGGAAAATTATTGGCGATATGCCTGTCGGAACCAAGAAGTGCGTTGTTCTAATGGCTCCGCATACTTCAAATCTCGATTTCTTTTTTGGTTGGCTTGGCTACACTTCAAAAGGAATATTCTCACATTTTCTAATCAAAAAGGAAGCTTTTGGCCGTTTCTCCGGTCGTCCGCTGCGTGCTATGGGCGGTATTCCTATTGACCGAAAACACAGCAGCAACCTCGTCATTCAGCTTACCGAAGAGTTTCGGATCAGAGATGAATTTATTCTGACCATTACTCCCGAAGGAACCCGAAAACTTAACAGGAACTGGAAACGTGGCTACTATTTTATAGCTCAGAATTCTGGTGTACCCATAGTTTTGGGTTACCTGAACTACAAAAATAAAACAGGAGGTTTTGGCCCTGTAATTTACCCTTCAGGAAATTATGAAGCAGATTTAGTGCTGATTGAGCAATTTTATCAGGATAAAACTGCGCGCTATCCTGAAATGTTTAACCTTTCCGGTAACTCACTTCAATTAAAATAATCTCTGATTTTTATGAAATTCAGCTTCCTCGCTTTTTCACTTTTACTCTTGTTAAATTTCCCGGTCTCTGCGCAGGATGGGCACCGCAAACATTTTACAATTCCCGATATTGAAGGATTCCATACTTTGAAAGGGGATTTTCATATTCATACGGTTTTTTCTGATGGACTGGTATGGCCTGATTTAAGGGTGCTTGAAGCGTGGAAAGAAGGTCTGGATGTAATTTCCATAACTGAACACATAGAATATCAGCCGTTTAAGGAAAATGTGAAAGGTGATCATAACCGCGCTTATGATCTTGCCGTTGCAAAAGCCGATGAACTTGGCATTTTATTGATCAGAGGGTCGGAAATAACCCGAAAAATGCCTCCGGGTCATTCCAATGCATTGTTTACAACCGACAATAATCTGCTTGATACACCAAAATGGGAAGATGCTTTTACTGAAGCTAAAAAACAGGGTGCATTCATTTTCTGGAATCATCCGGGATGGAAAGCACAGCAACCCGATAGTATGATGTGGTTTCCTGAACATACATTGCTTCAATCTGAAGGCAAAATGCATGGAATTGAGATTGTAAATTACAAAGAGTATTATCCGGGCGCTTTTCAATGGGCATTGGATAAAAAACTTACCATCATGGGTAACTCTGACATACATGGCTCAATTTTTCAGGAATATGATATCTCTGCTGGCAAATACCGGCCACTTACCCTTGTTTTTACACGTGAGAGAAGTATTAAAGGTGTGAAAGATGCTTTGTTTGAAGGCAGAACAGCAGTTTTATATAATGGAACCATTTATGGTCGCGAAGAATGGGTAAGCAAGTTATATAAAGCATGTATCGGGGTTGAACCCGATGTGGCAGCCGCTTCCGGAAAATCGAGAAGTATCTTCATTACCAATTACAGCAGCATTGATTTATACCTTACACCGGGCAAAGAAGCAGAAAAGCATGGCATGATCTATCCTCAGGAACTGCCTGCTCATTCAACCATCAGGTTAACTGCACAGGCTGCAAAAGCGGAAGAAACACTGAAGCCTTCACAACAGTTTGAGTTTTCGGTCGATAATATGCTGGTTGCCCCTGAAAAGCCACTTAAGGTAAATCTTAAGTTCTGAAACATAACCTGAATAATCATATTTCAGGGAATCTGTTACCAAAGTCTTTGATCTGGGAATTAATTTCCTTGCAATAATTATGTTCAGAGTTAACTAATCTCTATATTTGCAGTTCATTACATGTGTTTTAACACTTGAAAGCAGTTAAAATGGTCAGAAACCTTGGTGCCCAGAATTCGATTTTCAATCAGTACATCTCTGAAATACGGGATGCGGTTATTCAGCAGGATACGCTAAGATTCCGGTTTAATATGGAGAGGCTGGGAGCTATTTTTGCTTATGAGATAAGCCGCACCATGGAATATGAAACCCAAGAGATAGTTACATCACTTGGTATTGCTGAAGTTCCTGTTCTTAAACAATCCCCTGTTTTAGGAACAATCCTCAGGGCGGGGCTTCCTTTGCACCATGGAATGCTAAGTGCTTTTGATAAAGCCGATAACGCATTTGTTTCAGCATACCGAAAACATACCAAGGATGGAAGCTTTAATATTCAGGTTGAATATGTTTCATCTCCCGATCTGAATGATAGGGTTCTTATTCTTTCTGATCCGATGCTCGCAACAGGAGCTTCCCTTGTACTGAGTTATAAAGCACTGCTTGCCAAAGGCAAACCTTCACACACTCACATTGTTACGCTGATTGCCAGCACCGAAGGCGTTGAGTATATAAAAAGGTACCTTCCAACCGATGATATAACTCTTTGGGTTGGTGCCATTGATGAGGAACTTACTGCTCAGGCATATATTGTTCCTGGTCTTGGCGATGCAGGTGACCTTGCTTTCGGCAGTAAAATTTAACCGGTTCCAGGACTGTGTTTATCTGATTATCCCATTTTATTTGTTTTCTTTCTGAAGTTGTGGTTAACCCACCGGCAGGCTGTTTTTCATGCAACCCGATTTATATGCTGCTTCAATTTGTTTTGGTTCTACACATCGAATAAATCATTCAAGATTAAGGTTTGTCGGATGAAATTATGTTGTAAGTTTGTAATAAAATAATTCACTATGACAAATCTTCTGAAGGAGAATGTGCGGATATCTCTGGATTCCATACGCAGTCACCTGCTTCGGAGCACGCTTACTGTTTTGATCATTTCCTTCGGAATAATGGCATTGGTAGGGATTCTTACCTCAATCGATTCTATCAAATATTATCTCAACGAGAATTTTATGATGATGGGATCCAACACATTTACGATCCGCAACCGCTCAATGCGGATTCAGATGGGAAACAAGTCAACACTTCCTAAAAATTTCAGGTCAATAACCTGGAAAGAAGCAATGGATTTTAAATCAGAATATCAGTTTAAGGCTTTTACCTCTGTTTATACTTTCGCAGCCAGCACTGCAACCGTTAAATTTGGATCAGAAAAAACCAATCCCAATATTTCGGTTATTGGTTCAGATGAGAATTATGTGGTAACATCCGGCAACGAAATTGAAAAAGGACGCAATATGTCCTCCAACGAAGTTCTATACGGCGCGCATGTTGTTGTGCTTGGATCAGGTATTGTAAGTAAAATTTTCAAAAACAACGAAGACCCACTGGATAAAATTATCAGCATAGGCCCCTCCAAATACAGAGTGATAGGAGTGATGAAAACCAAGGGATCTAGTATGGGTTTTAATCCCGATAATATTTGCCTGCTGCCGGTCACAAATGTTCGTCAGGTATTTTCAAGGCAGAATATGTCTTTCTCAATCAATGTCATGGTTGAAGATCCTATGCTGCTTGATGCCGGAATAGGTGAGGCTGCAGGTCTTTTCAGAATAATCCGCAATGTAAGGCCCGAAGATGAAGATAGTTTTGATGTCGCCAAAAGCGATAACCTTGCCGAAATGCTCTTTGATAATCTGAAATACCTCAGACTGGCAGCAACAGTTATAGGCATAATTACCCTGATAGGTGCCGCCATAGGGCTTATGAATATTATGCTTGTTTCAGTAACTGAGCGAACACGCGAAATAGGAATCCGTATGGCTTTGGGTGCCAACCGAAAAACCATAAGAAATCAGTTTCTTGTCGAAGCTATTGTTATTGGACAGATTGGCGGATTTGTAGGTATCGTTCTGGGGATAGGAATCGGAAATATCCTGTCGCTCGTAATCGGATCCAGTTTTATAATTCCGTGGGTTTGGATTGCGCTTGGTGTAGTACTTTGTTTCGGAGTTGCTGTATTATCAGGCATTATTCCAGCTTCAAAAGCATCCAAACTTGACCCTGTTGAATCGCTGCGTTACGAATAAATATGGAACTTAAATCGTCAGATCTGCTGGTTTATTCTCCGGTAGTAAATGCCAGAATAAATTATATTTTTCAGTTGATTCTCAAGGATTTACTTGGGGTTAATTATTATATAGTTAATGATATTGCTCTATTCCATTCTTTTCAGGGAGCAAGAATAAACTATTGCGTTGCTCCGGTTGATGGTACCATTCATATTATTCCTGCAGGATTACTCGAAGAAAAAGGGATAAACAGCCATCAAATCAGGTTCGCTCATTTTACCGATCACAAAGTGCCATTTCCGGTTTATTCAAAAAATGCCGATTACCCTTTTGATATGTTTTCAGCGGCTTTTTTTATGGTGAGCAGATACGAGGAGTATCTTCCATATATTCAGGATGATTATGGCCGGTTTTCAGCATTTTCTTCAATTGCAGTTCAACATGATTTTCTGCATATTCCGGTGGTTAATCGCTGGGCTGACGATCTGGGCCGTTTGCTGAAAACGAAGTTTCCACAGATTGAGTTCAAAAAGAGGGAATATACGTTTCTGCCAACTGTAGATATTGATGCAGCATGGGCATATAAAAACAAAGGACTGATCCGCACAATCGGCGGATGTTTCAAAAGTCTGGGATCCCGCGATTTTTCCGATTTTCGCAGACGAATTCAGGTTCTTTCAGGATTGGCTGACGATCCGTTTGATACATTCGGAATTTTAAAAGATTTACATCAGGATTCTTCAATCCGTCCTTATTATTTTATTTTATTTGCCGGTTATGGATTAAACGATAAGAATATCCCGACAAACAATGTGGCATTTCAGGTATTGGTAAAATCACTGGCCGATTATGCCAGAATCGGAATTCATCCGTCTTATGCTTCCAATTCCAACCCCGCACTGCTTGAAGAGGAAATCAGAAAACTATCAGCGGTTTTGCATATGGACATAACAGCAAGCCGACAACATTTTCTTAAGATTTCGATGCCTGCAACATATAGAAACCTCATCGAAAACGATATTACCGATGATTATACAATGGGCTTTGCAGCCCGCCCGGGTTTCAGAGCAGGAGTCTGCTCCACTTTTAAATGGTATGATCTGGAATCAGAAGTTGTAACTAATCTGAATATTCATCCCTTTGCCATTATGGATGGTACGCTTCGCGACTACATGAAAGTAGATGCCTCTGAGGCTATGAATCATGTCAGATCACTGATTGATGAAGTGAAAATAGCCAATGGGACTTTCATCAGTCTATGGCATAATGAGTCGCTTTCTGATGAAGGCAGATGGAAAGGATGGGTGAATGTATATAAGGAATTGATATATTATGCTGCTGCCAGATAGATGCTATGTTTTATATATTCATTACCGCCTGACATTTTAATTTTAATCAGGAAGTTTACTTTTTTTATAAGACTGTATTACATCTGATAAATATTCCGATACACTTAATAATCAGATTGCCTCAGATGCTGCAGTTCTGCTTGCAATAGTAGCGGGATGCTTTGATTTGCCTGATTTTTGGCGTATATTTGCAAGCTTCCATTTAACCAAATGAAATATATTTTTTGATTGTTTAATTTTAATCCTCTTGGTTTTACTTCCCGACTTTAACTCTTATTTGTGATTCACCTTTAATAATACCTGTTTTAAGTGAAATGCTCATTTATGCATTGATTATTAAGGTTACGGATTGTGACAAAACCATTTAAAGTTTATTAAAGCATTAATGATGAATTCAGTAAGTCGCGTTAGAATTGTAATTACAGGAAATGCGCAGAGGGTTGGTTTCCGGCACAGGGCATTTCAGGCTGCTGTTGCTCTGGGTATTACAGGCAAAGCCATGTATGTTGATCAATCACTTGTAATTGAAGCGGAAGGAAATGATTCTGACCTCGGAATGTTTATATCATGGTGCCATAAAGGCCCTGCTGGATCCGTTATTGACAACATTGAAGTGGTTGCAATTGAGAAACTTCATAGCAAATCTTTTGATATTGTTTCGGGAGTGCTGGCTGCCAAGCCTTTAGTAACAATAAATGTTTGACACTGAATTTTCTGCTGCTCGAGATTCTATTCTTATTTTCCCTCAGGATTTTTTCTTTCCTTTTAAAATAGAAACTAAATAAATTGCAACTTCAATCCTTTTTGAAGTGAAGCAAAATTGCAGTTCTGCGCCAGTCAGTATGATTTCAGATTTTTTGTTTATAATTGTTAGAACTCATATGCTCTTTTGAACATTCATTTTTAATAACTTTGTACATCATTTGAAATACTGCAATATTGACTAAAGAAAATATCAGACCTGCAAAGTTGGTTGATTCAGTTCAACCGCAGTGGTATGCCTGTTACACAAGATCAAGGAGCGAAAAAATTACGGAAACTCAACTGCTACAAGCCGGAATTGAGTGCTATCTGCCTTTGATCAGAACCCGTCGCAAATGGAGCGATAGATTGAAGTGGGTAGATATTCCATTGATCAGATCTTATATTTTTGTGCGGGTTTCACAGGATAATTTTACCAGAGTCTTATCTGCAGATAGTGTGGTCAGATTTATTACTTTTGAAAATAAAGCTGTTCCAATACCTGATAATCAGATTGAAACCATCAGGTTGCTGCTTAATCAGGGCGCTGAACTTGAGGTGGTGAGTAAAAGATTTGAGCCGGGCGATAAAGTGGTAGTGCAGGCAGGTCCGTTTCTTGGGCTTCAGGGTGAATTGGTACAATATCGCGGAAAGCATAAAGTTCTTATCCGTCTGGGTGAAATGAATGAATGCTTACTTGTAACTCTTCCGCTCGAACTGCTGATGCGGGATTATTAAAAGAACTGCTGTTTCAGTTTCCAGGATCTGGTATTTGCCTGTCAATAGCTCAGCATTGCTTTGTAACTGCTTTTATTTCCGGCATTGTCTGATATTTCCAGTTTAAATTCATTTTTTCCTGCCGACAGCAAATCATCAAACTGGTATTCGAGCAAGTTGTTTTTTGCATCATAATCCATCAGTATCCATTTGCCGTTAAGGTAAGCATTGTAGGTTTTAATTCCTGAAAGATTATCACTTATCGACATTCGGATTGTTTCCTGATTGCGGATGTTTTTACCATCAGTGATGTTAAGTGCTTTTATTGCCGGAGATAATGAATCAGCCATAAGGGTGTAACGGCCAAATTCCCGGATCCGTGCTTTTAAATACCTGCCATCAGGTTCGCTGCCTGTATAAACAGGTTTGTTGTTTTTATTTAGCCTAACCATTACTAATTGTGAAACCGGAATTCTGCATGAACTGTCAATCCGGATAGAAACATCAAAGAAGTCATGCAAAGGAACTTGCGGGTCGTGGATTTTATGAATCATTGAGCAACTCCATGGCTTTGATGCTTCGGCCGAATATTCAAAAGGAATGTCCTCATACAAACACTTTCCTGGCATGGCAATGTTAATGTGTGCGGTGCGAAACTGATTTACATTCTGATAGCTGAAAATCTGGGCTCCGACACTTTCAGGTTTTTTGGTATTGTCTTTTTTAAGACCTTTCAGGTAAAAACCAAGCAGTGACTCATTGTTTTTTCCATCAGCAACCTTAATCAGAATTTGCTGCGTTTTGCCTGGTTCGGTTGAAATAATCCCATCGTTGACCAGCAATTGGTAAAAACTGAGTTTATTTTGCGGCAACCGGCGGGTGAGCATATATCTTTCGCCGGTTTTATAATAGGTTGAGTAATCAATAAAACTATTTATGTAACGGGTTTCATTGAAATTGAACCTGTTGGCTTGCCAGTGAAACTGAAGCACTGAGTCTATGAAAACCTGAAACAGGTTGACACCATTCTTATTGCTTGAATTGTTCATAAGATCATGAACATTAAGCCCCAGATATATATTTCCGGCTGCTTCAATGGTGTCGGTTGCCTTCAGGCGATATGAAGGTCCCCAGCCTGCCAATTCCGGATCGAAGGGTTTTGTACTGCCGTTTACACTGCTTTCTGCATCGGCAGGATAAATACGTAACCCATTGATTACAGGTCTTGTAAAGTCCTTGACTGCAAAGCCGAAGAGCAGGGGGTCAATGGGCTCTTCATTGCGTGAATCTCTTACCTCAAAATGCAGATGAGGGCCTTGCGATGAGCCTGAATTTCCTGAGTAGGCAATTAATTGGCCTTGTTTTACCTTCAGCAGACCGGCCGCAGGGTACAAATCAACATCAAATTTTTGAAGTCTGTACTGCTCTGTTTTTGCCCATTTTTCAATATCCGGCGCAAAATTGCGCAAATGAGCATAAACCGTTGAGAATCCATTCGGGTGCACAACATAAATTGCTTTGCCAAAACCATACGGAGAAATCCTTATCCGGGATACATATCCATCTGCACATGCCAGTATGTTTTTACCTTCTTTGCCCTGTGTTTTTATGTCGATGCCTGAATGAAAATGGTTTGAACGCAGTTCAGCAAAAGAGCCCGAAAGAAATATAGGAATGTCAACAGGAGAAATAAATGCATTCGCAGGATAAGCGGTCTGGGCAAGAACTTCCATCTTACCAGACAAAAAACTGGTAGTCAACAGCAAAATTGCGATATAGGAAATTCTGATCATAAGCTGAAATTATACAATTTATATGCGAAGATACTTAAAACTATTCTTCGGGTTAAGAATTGAGCTTAACACTCTAACCGGAAAATCTTTCAATTATTATTTTTTCAGGTATAAATCAGACCCGTTAAATTGTATTAATTGATGCTGGTTTGACGGAATTACAATAAATCCGGTTTTCAGCAAGTTATGAATAAACCATTGGTCAGTATGTATGTTAATTATACCGGAGATAATATTTTTTCTTTTTTGCACAATAATACTCCGGGATTACTGTTTTCCTGATCTGATTATTACATTTGGTGCAATCCGGGCAATAATTGTATGTTGTCTTCGTTTGTTAAACATTAAAATCACAAAATTTATCAATAACTTTGCGCACTTTAATTAAAACGAGTTTTATGCGAATTTCCTCAGCTTTGCGGTTTTTCCTTCTGACAGGAATTTTTACCGCATTATCTTTCTTTGTGCATGCTCAATCCACTACTTACATAGGTCAGGATCTGAACACCATTACCACTGCTGTTCCTTTTTTACAGATTGCTCCTGATGCACGTGCTGGTGGAATGGGAGAAGCAGGAGTTTCAAGTGCTCCTGATGCCAATTCATTGCATTGGAACCCGGCAAAATATACTTACATTGAGAACTCCATGGGTTTTTCCATGTCATACAGTCCTTGGCTGCGTGCACTTGTTAGCGATATTAACCTGGCTTATCTCACCGGATACGCAAAGCTTGGTGATGATCAGGTAATTTCAGGTTCGTTGCTTTATTTTTCACTTGGTGATATCACATTTACCGATATTCAGGGAGGTACAATCGGAAATTACCGCCCCAATGAATTTGCTTTGAGTGCTGCTTATTCACGCAAGCTTACCAAAAATCTTTCTGGAGCTGTATCTGCCAGATTCATCAATTCAAATCTCACACAGGGACAAAGCGTAGGCGGTGCATCTACCAAGCCGGGCCGTTCTGTAGCTGCTGATATTGCACTCTATTCACAACACGATGTTCAATTTCAAACCATGGACGGATACTTTGCATGGGGTTTGAATATCAGCAATATTGGTGCGAAAATATCGTATTCTGACGATAATACCGAACGCGATTTTATTCCTACAAATCTTCGTTTTGGTCCGTCACTTACCCTTGATATCGACGATTACAACCGCTTGTCGTTTATGATAGATGTGAATAAACTCCTTATTCCAACTCCGCCGATTTATGCTACTGATTCTGCAGGCCTCCCTATTCTGGGTGAAGATGGCTCGCAATTGATCGCTTTCGGAAAGGATCCCGATGTTGGTGTGCCTGTTGGTATGTTGCAGTCGTTTTATGATGCTCCGGGCGGATTTAAAGAAGAGATGAGAGAATTTTCATTTGCGCTTGGTGTTGAATATTGGTACGATAAACAATTTGCCATCCGCGGTGGATATTTTTATGAAGATCGTTTAAAAGGAAACAGGAAGTTCTTTACCCTGGGTGCAGGACTTCGCTACAATGTATTCGGACTCGATTTTGCTTACCTTATCCCAACCGGAGGACAAGCCAAAAATCCACTGGAAAATACACTCCGTTTTACCCTGCACTTCGATTTTGAAGCATTCCAGAGACAATCGGAGAATTAGTCGCAGACTTAAAAAGCATAAAAACATTTCAGCTCCCCTTCCAATGGATGGGGAGTTTTTT
>WSXX01000043.1 GCA_009773515.1 Bacteroidota bacterium | reverse complement strand
CAGAACGTCGCGAGACAGTTCGGTCCCTATCTGTTGTGGGCGTTAGAAGTTTGAGAGCACCTGACTCTAGTACGAGAGGACCGAGTCGGACATACCTCTAGTGCACCTGTTGTTGCGCCAGCTGCATCGCAGGGTAGCCACGTATGGACGAGATAAGCGCTGAAAGCATATAAGTGCGAAACTCAGCTCAAGATGAGACTTCTTTTAAGGGTCGTTGTAGACTACGACGTTGATAGGTCGCAGGTGTAAAGGCAGTAATGTCAAAGCCGAGCGATACTAATTACCCGTAAACTTTCTTAAGTACAATATCTCTTACTTTTTCTTTGCCTCTTTCATTGAGGTATTTGATCTTCTTCCTTCAACATGTCGAATCTGACTAATAATCAGATTTATCGCATAAAGACATTCAGGTGACTTTAGCGGCGGTGTCCACCTCTTCCCATTCCGAACAGAGAAGTTAAGCCCGCCTGCGCCAATGGTACTGCCATACCCGGTGGGAGAGTAGGTCGTCGCCAAACTTATAACAAAAAGGCCATTCGTATGAGTGGCCTTTTTTGCGTTTTATATTCTCAACCCGATGAATACTATATGAGTTGTCAGAACCATTGGTTCTTGTGACGTAGAAATCCTGGCGGAATCCAAACCACACCCACTATGAAGCCGGTCAGTTTTTTAATAAAGCTATCCACGAAAACAAGAAATTTTGTAGAAGTTTTCAATAACTTAGTAACACGCTCCAAAAGTTCGCTGCACTTAATTTATTAAGCTTTTTTATATTGGTAGTTCTCCTTTTTTGATACCTTTGCGAAAATTTTTAAAATGAATTTAGTACCATCATTTTTTAAAAATTATGCAGTGGCATTTAAATCTGCCGGTAATGGAATTTTGATTGCACTGAAAGAGGAGCGTAATCTGAGATTCCATTTTTTAGCGGTGGCTGCAGTATCTTTTCTGGGTGCTTTTTTAAGAATAACTGATTTTGAATGGCTGATAATACTGCTGCTATTCGCCCTGGTTATTTCAATGGAGTTGATTAATTCTGCAATTGAGAGACTTTGCGATTATGTACAACCGGAAATGAATTCTCAAATTGGTAAAATTAAGGATATTTCAGCTGGAGCTGTACTGTGGGGATCAATCATAGCTTTTATTGCTGCACTCATTTTGTTTGTCCCTAAACTAGACTTTTTACTTTCTAACAATTAATTACCTGTTATGCTACTTATTGCCGATAGTGGTTCTACTAAAACTCACTGGTGTGTTATTGATGAAAATGGCAAGAAACTCATTCAAACCATTGGAATCAATCCTTATCAGATGAATAACATTGCCATCAGAGAGGTTTTGGAAAAGGAACTATTTCCGTTCCTTAGCCCTGAAACAATCAAAGATGTGCATTTTTACGGAGCAGGATGTTCAACAGATCAAAAATGCAGTTTGATTGATTCTGTTTTGCAGAATTTCTTCACAAAAGCAAATATTGATGTTCACCATGACATGTTAGGTGCTGCCAGAGCCCTTTGTGGTCATGAGAATGGGATAGCATGTATATTGGGAACAGGATGTAACTCATGCTATTATGACGGTTCTGAAATTACCGGACAGATTTCTTCTCTTGGGTATATTCTTGGCGATGAAGGTAGTGGTGCATTCATTGGCAAACGATTGATCAGAGATTACTATCAGGATTCGATGCCTGCTGATGCCCATGCGTTATTTAAACATGAGTTTAATCCGGTTCTCGAAAAAATTCTGGACAGCATTTATAATCAACCCCGCCCAAATCGGTTTTTGGCATCCTTCTGCCCGTTTATAAACAAGAATATCAATCACCCGTACTTTCATGAACTTGTCAGCAGTTCTTTTGATGAATTTTTTGCAAAATATGTGCTCAAATTCGAAGAAGCCAAAACCACCAAGGTTCACTTTCTTGGCTCTGTAGCATATTATTTTAGTGATATTTTAAAAGAATCTGCTCAAAAAGCCGGAGTTCAGATTGGAAAGATTTATGAATCTCCGATTCAAGGGCTGGTTGACTTCCATGTAAATTAAAGACCTATGAAATTTCTCTTCCGGTTTATTTTCCTCGTAACTGTGATGATCGTCTCCGTCAGTCGGTTGTCTGCTCAAAACATCAATATTGACCAATTGAGTCAATATATTGAAGATGCCAGAATCAAATGGAATGTACCGGGAACAGCTGTTGGTATAATATTTAATGACAGCATTGTTTTGCTCAATGGATATGGCGAAAAAGAAATTGACAGGAATAATCCGGTTGATGGAAATACATTATTTGCTGTGGCATCTAACACCAAGTCATTTACTGCAACTGCCATCGGAATGCTTGTGGATGAAGGAAAACTTTTGTTGGACGATAAGGTTAATCAGCATATTCCCTGGTTTAAGCTTTATGATCCCTACGTAACAGAGAATCTGACCATCAGGGACTTATTATGCCACAGATCGGGACTTGTTACTTTCAGTGGTGATCTTATCTGGTATGGAAGCACACATTCAAGGGATGAAATTCTGCGCAGGGCTTCAAACCTACCTTCCGGACATGGTTTCAGGGCTGAATATGGTTATTCAAATATCCTGTACCTTGCCGCAGGACAAATTATTGAAAAAGTGTCGGGGAAATCATGGGATGATTTTATAAAAGAAAGGATATTTTCACCCCTTGATATGAGCAGTACAAATACATCTACCCTTTCACTTGATCTGAAAGGTAATACGGCCATTCCTCACAACGATGTTGATGATCAAGTTGTTGCAATCAAGTATTTGAATTGGGATAACATTGGTCCGGCAGGATCAATCAATTCTTCTGCCTCTGATATGCTTAAATGGTTGAAACTTCAACTTGACAATGGAGTTGTGAATGAGCAGCAGATTGTCAGCAGGAAAATACTCAGGGAATTGTGGTCTGCTCAGACAATCCAGAAAGTAAGTCCTTTTTCAGAAAAGACATGGCCTTCAACTCACTTTAAGAGTTATGGCTTAGGCTGGGCGCTGATGGATTATCATGGAAAAAAAATAATTTCTCATTCCGGAGGTTATGATGGTATGATATCTTATTCTGCCTTTGTTCCTGAAGCAAAACTTGGGTTTGTAATTCTTACAAATAAGAATTCAAGCTTATACCTGCCATTGGCCTATAAAATTCTGGATACCTTCCTTTCATCCGACACTTTTGACTGGAGTAATCATTTTTATGAACTGATTAAAAAGAACGAAGAAACTTCGAAAAAGGAAGAAGCAGATAAGCTTTTGTCAAAAACTGACAACACCTCCCCTGCCCTACCTCTCGAAAATTTCTGCGGAACTTATTCATGCAATATATATGGAGAAGTTAAAGTCGAACTGATAGATAAAAAGCTCTATATAAGATTCATGCAGACTCCAATTTTCCACAGCCCGATGCAACATTGGCAATACAACACATTTTCCATAAAATTCCCGGATGTACCTTCGTTGCCATCGGGGAAGGTTGCATTTATTATTGGATTGGATAACAATGTTGATAAGATGCTGATTGATGTGCCAAATCCGGATTTCGACTTCACTGAACTCAATCTGATAAAGATTAAATAAAAAGACTCAAACCATTGGGAATCCTGAAAAGATTATTTCCCTGATTGATCCATTTCCTTTTTAATATCCTCTTCACTCTTAAACACAAGTGAAGCTGAATTTATACAATATCTGAGACCTGTTGGCGGAGGACCATCGTTAAAAACGTGTCCCAGATGGCCATCACAGCGTGAACATACCACCTCCGTTCTTACCATTCCGTAGCTTATATCGCGGTTTTCATCAATCGATTTCTTATCTGCAGGAATACTAAAGCTTGGCCATCCGCAACCTGCATCAAATTTTGAACCTGATTCGAATAATTCAAGTCCGCAACCTGCACAATAATAACGCCCTTTGATAAAAAACTGATCGTAAAGTCCGGTACCAGGGCGCTCAGTCCCTTTTTCACGGAGAATCCGGTATTGCTCATCAGTCAGAATTTCCTTCCACTCTTCGTCGGATTTAAATATTTTTTCGGTTACCCTATTTTCCCTTTTCTCCATTGCGCTGTTTCTTTTAGCTTTATTCTGGCATGATGCGGTCAAACCGATTGATAAAACCAGCATCATCACAAAAATAATCAATTTTAAACTGTGTTTATTCAAGGTAGTTGTTGCTTTGTTAAGATAGTTAAACAATCTGTTAAGGCCTTTGTTGCTCATCGAAACAAGAATACCATTTATTAGATAGTTATTTAAAAAATTGAAAACATCTGAAATTATTAATCGATTTCGTAAATTTACAGTTCTTTAATCCGGGTTAATTAAATGAAAAGTAAATCTTTTGCACCATCAGTCTTATTAATCTTAATATTTATTTCCTGCAGTGTTTCAAAGCAGAATGATACAGATATTTCAAAATTGCACTGGATTTCAGGAAATTACATAGACACCACCAAGAACTTCTTCGAGTATTGGACACTGTCTGGCGATAGTCAGTTCAATGGGAAGGGTTATACTGTTAAAGCATCTGATACTTTGTTTATGGAAGACCTATCCATAAAGAAAATTGAGGGGAAGTGGTGTTACATTGTAAAAACCAGTGAAGTTGAAACCATATTCCGTTTAAACGGTGAAACCGGAGACAGTCTGGTATTCGAAAACGAAGAAAATGATTTTCCTAAAAGGATAATATATACGAGAAAGGAAAACAAAAAAATCCTTGCAAGTATCGATAATCCCGATGACCCCAAAAGCAGAATTGATTTTAATTTAATCCCTCAAAAATAAATCATATGGAATGGTTGTGGATAACACTTGGCGTTATACTGACGATTGCAGGAATAGTTGGTTGCATTTTACCACTCATACCCGGCCCTCCGCTTGGTTATGCAGCCTTGCTGATTGTCCATTTTACAATGGATGAACCTTTTTCTACCAACTTCCTGATCTTGTGGCTGGTACTTACAATTTTGGTTACTTTGCTCGACTATTATGTTCCGATTTGGGGAACTCAGAAATTCGGCGGTAGCAAAAGCGGGGTATGGGGCTCAACCATAGGTTTGGTAATAGGACTGTTTTTCTTTCCTCCTTTTGGTATGATTGCAGGACCATTCCTGGGAGCAGTAGCAGGTGAACTGATCAGTGGAAAAAATACCTCTGACGCACTCAGATCGGGCTTGGGTTCTTTTCTTGGCTTTGTTGCCGGAACAGTTATGAAACTGGCCGTGTCACTGATTATGGGATTTTACTTCTTCAAAGCAATCATCTGATTACCTTTCGATTTCTGTAACATCAGTCATTATAATTGTACATCATATTTACCGACTGGTAAACAATAAATTTCAGGCTCCCGTGATTCTGATATCCTTAGGATAGCTCACATCCTCCAGAAACAATCCTTTTGCAGGAACGGATTCACCCGCGTCGGATCTGTTTCCGCTTTTAAGAATTTCATCCATTTCTTTAAGATTAAGCTTTCCTTTCCCTGTTTCAAGCAAAGTTCCTACAATGGCTCTGACCATATTGCGCAGAAAACGGTTGGCTTTCACATGGTATATTAATAATTGATCCTGTTCAATAAAGTAAGATTCTGATATTGAACAAATATTGGTAGATGTATCTGTTCCAGACTTTGAAAAACAAGAGAAATCTTTATAAGTCATTAATTTATCTGCTGCCTGATTCATAATATTAATATCAAGATTTCCAGTAAATTGCAGGGAATACAGATTATAAAACGGATTTTTGTAACGGGCAATATAATACCTGTAAGTGCGACTTAATGCAGAGAATCTGGCATGTGCGCTTTCTGCAACCCGGAAAACTGAAAATACAACAATATCTTTTGGTAAAATTCTATTACACCTGTAAACCAAATGCTTTAAACTATCCTCATCGAAAGAATGTACCGAATCAAAATGAGCATAATAACATCTGGCATGGACGCCTGTGTCTGTTCTTCCGGCTCCGGTAACCTGAATTTTTTCATTCAACAGCAATGACAAAGATTCTTCAATAACCTGCTGAATAGTAATGGCATTGGGCTGAATTTGCCAACCATGATAAGCAGTTCCATCGTATGCAAGATGCAGAAAATAACGATAACTTTCCATTGCGGCAAAGATACATAAAACGCAATCCATAAGAACGAAGTTAAAGAACAGCCATTGGCGAATTTAGAATAGTTATAAATTAGGCTATCCGAGTGAAAAAAGTGTCGTATTGTTAATCAATTAACAAAAGAATTTCTATTTTTGATTCGAATTGTTAATCAATTCACAAGTCACACTCAAATCACTAATTAAAACAGTATTTTATCAAACTAAAGTTGGAGGATTACATGTCAACAACAGAAGTACTAGTAAAGGAACTGGTTGAAAAAAACGGCAAAACCCGTAACAGCCTGATGCCTGTTTTACAGGGCATAGTTCAGCAGGAAAAATTTCTTTCGGAAGAGGCCATACTCTGTGTGGCCAAAGAACTTGATCTGGCAGCCGCAGATGTTTATGGAACTGCATCTTTCTATACATTTCTTGATACTGTGCCGCGAGGCAAAAACATTATCAGGGTTTGTAAAACCATTACCTGTCATATGAAGGGGAAAGATGAAATTATCAACACCCTGAGCAGTGCACTTAAGATTAAAGTCGGGGAAACTACCCACGATAAGAAATTCACTTTGCTGACAGCCAATTGCCTGGGCTGGTGTCATAAAGGACCGGTTATGCTCATCAATGATGAAATTTATCCTGATCTCACACCACAAAAAGCAATGGAGATAGTGGAAGAATATTCCAAATCTACTCACTAAAACCAATGGTCACAAACAAAAACATTATCCAAATGGAAAACAATCTTAAGAAAGTCGATATTATTTTCGAGGTTGATGAAAAAGTCTCCCCAATTTCTGTTCTCGATAAAACACTAAAAAGATCTCCTGATGAAATCATACTAGACCTGATCGATAGTGGATTAAAGGGAAGAGGTGGTGCAGGTTTCCCCACAGGCCTTAAATGGAAGTTCGCCAGAAATGAAGACGGCGACACAAAATATGTTATCTGCAATGCAGATGAAGGCGAGCCAGGAACTTTTAAAGACAGAGAAATCCTTGACAAAGTACCCGAAAAAATATTTGTTGGAATTGCAATTTGCGGATACGTGGTAGGTGCAAAGGAAGGCTATATTTACCTCAGAGGCGAATACAACTTCTTGCTGAAAACACTCCAAAAGAAACTTGATATATTTAATAATGAGCTGAAACAGCGGAACTTTGACTTCAATGTTTATCTTAAGTCAGGATCCGGCGCATATGTTTGCGGTGAAGAAAGTGCACTGTTTGAGTCGATGGAAGGCAAACGTGGTGAACCGCGGAACAAGCCCCCCTACCCCACCGTTGCAGGTTATAACAGTAAACCAACAGTTATAAACAATGTGGAAACCCTTGTTTATACTACCATGATCTGCCATATCGGGCCTGAGAAGTTCAAAGCATTGGGCACCACCGATTCCAGAGGTTCAAAAGTTTTTTCAGTTTCAGGAGACACTCCTATTCCTGGAATTTATGAGCTGGAGCTAGGCATGCCCCTGCATGAGTTTGTAAATGAATTTGGCGATGGCGATGCCAAAGCAATTCAGGTTGGAGGAGCCTCCGGCCATTGCGTTCCACGCAAAAAATTCAACGATACAATAATCGGATTTGAAGGTATTCCTACGGGAGGTTCAATGATGATTTTTAACAGCACCCGTTCAATGTATAATGTACTTCACGATTATCTGGAGTTTTTTACCGAAGAATCCTGCGGACAGTGCACACCATGCCGTGTTGGCTGCCAGCAGTTGCTCAAAGGTATCGAAGCCGTTAAACGCGGAGAACGTCCGCCTGCTTATCTCGAAGACCTGAAAAAACTGACCGGAACCATGAAAATTGCCGCGAAATGCGGACTTGGCCAATCAGTTGGAAATCCTTTCAACTCTATCATTGATAATTTCAGGGAAGAGATTATTTACTAAGTAAAAAGTACAAATAAAAGTAAAAAGGCTGTCATGAATCTGATTATCATATAATTGAGTATTCCTGAAAGCTTAAACTAACTTAAAAGCAAGCGAAAAAATGAGCAAATATTTGGTAAACCTTAAGATCAACAACATGCCCATCGCGGTGGAAGAGGGCACTACCATTCTTGAGGCTGCAAGAAAACTAAATTTCAGAATTCCCACCTTGTGTAATCATCCCGACCTGACGGTTGCCGGAAATTGTCGTGTTTGTGTAGTTGAAGTCAAAGGCGCCCGCCTTTTGGCAGCAGCTTGTGCAACACCGGTTTCAGAAGGCATGGAGGTTAATACAAACAGTGAAAAAGTAAGGGTATCGCGAAAACACATCGTTGAACTCTTATTATCAGAGCATAATGCCGACTGCACCAAGTGCTTTAAAAATGGTCATTGTGAACTTCAGGATCTATCCAGCGAATACAGGATCGGTGATCATGTTTTCATGGACCTTGTCTCACCGGAAACAAAAATTCAGGATATCTCATCACCATCAATTGTTAAAGATGACAGCAAATGTATCCGTTGTCAGCGCTGCGTAAGAACCTGCGCTGAGCTTCAGGGTGTAAGTGCACTGGCAGTTGTTAAAAAAGGAGATCATCAGAAAATCTCCACCTTCCTCGATAAACCAATGCATGAGGTTGTTTGTACCAATTGTGGTCAGTGCATAAACCGCTGTCCTACTGGTGCCCTCACCGAAAGAAACTACATCGAAGAAGTATGGAATGCCATTTATGATCCTTCAAAATTTGTTATAGTCCAAACAGCACCAGCTACCCGAATTGCTCTTGGCGAAGACCTTGGAATTCCTGTTGGACAAAGGGTTACCGGAAAAATGGTAACTGCGCTGAAGAAACTGGGGTTCAACAAAGTACTGGATACTGACTTTACAGCCGACCTCACTATTATGGAAGAAGGAACTGAGTTGCTGACCCGCCTTAAAAAAGCACTGGTTGACAAAGATGAAACCGTCGTTCTTCCGATGATGACTTCCTGCTCACCAGGCTGGATTAAATTTCAGGAGCATATGTATCCCGAATTGCTCGGAAACCTTTCTACCTGCAAATCACCGCAGCAAATGTTCGGCGCCGTTGCCAAAACTTATTATGCCGACAAGATCAACATAAAAGCACAGGACATGACTGTAGTTTCAATTATGCCATGTGTTGCCAAGAAGTTTGAATGTGAACGACCCGAAATGCGCGACAGCGGATATCAGGATGTTGACTACGTTCTAACTACCCGTGAACTTGCCATGATGATAAAACAGGCAGGAATCGATTTTAATAAACTGGATGATGAACATTACGACAGTATCCTTGGAGAATCAACCGGAGCTGCAGTAATATTCGGAGCCACCGGAGGTGTAATGGAAGCTGCCTTACGTACAGCCTATGAAATAGTTACAGGTCGTGAAGTGCCATTTACCAACCTTAACATCAAACCTGTACGAGGAATGGATGGCATTAAAGAAGCTTCTATTAAAATTAAGAATGTTAAACCCGAATGGGCATTTCTTGAAGGAGTTGATTTGAATGTTGCGATAGCTCATGGTCTTGCAAACGCCAGATTATTGATGGAAAAAGTGAAAAGTGGCGAAGCATCATATCATTTTATCGAAATCATGGGATGTCCTGGCGGTTGCCTGGGAGGTGGAGGTCAACCAATTCCTACATCACCGGAGATTCGTAAAAAGAGAGCTGAAGCCATTTATAGTGAGGATGAAGAAATGGTCATCAGAAAATCACATGAAAATCCTGAAGTAACAGAGATTTACAAGCATTTTCTGGGAGAACCTCTAGGGCACAAATCGCATGATCTGTTGCATACACATTACAAGCCAAGAAAACGTTACTAACTCTTGGACTGTTTCTAAAACAGGAGGATGGCTTTGGCTATCCTCCTGCCATTTTCAGCCTGATGTTAAATACTTGATTTCATGCTCTTTGTTATTAAAATTGCATCCTTGTTTAGAATGAAAATAAATTCATTGTTATTTTAATAACAATGTGAATTTATTAACAATAATGTTGTGCATGTCATTTGTATGTACTAATTTTGCAGCACCATTTGGACAATGTTTGTGACCCTGCACCCCGTTGTGCGTAAAATACTAAAGAAATGAAATTAAGAGAGGTTGTTAAATTGCTTAATGCAAAGGTAGTTTCAGGTGAAGCTTTGCTTGATTCGGAAGTTGAATATGTATTTGCTTCTGATCTGATGAGCGATGTGCTTACCATTGAAACAGATAACCTGTTGCTGATTACCGGGCTGGCAAACCTGCAGACCATCCGAACAGCGGAAATGTCTGACATCAGCAAAATTATCTTTGCAAGAAAAAAGAAAGCAACCGACGAAATGATCCGACTGGCCGCTGAGAATGATATGATACTGATTGAGTGTGACTACTCCATGTTCAAAACGAGCGGAATCCTGTTTCAATCCGGTTTAAAACCGGTTTATTAAACCAATGAATAATGCACTTTGAATTTAACGTAGAGGGAGGCAATTTTTCGAAAGCCGGAACAGCATCGAGCCAATTGAAGAAAATTCTCAAGCAGCTCAATGTTGATCCTAAGGTGATTAAGCGGGTTGTTGTTGCCCTTTACGAAGCTGAAGTCAATATTGTAGCCCATGCATTTAATGGGATTATTTACATTGACATCGACACAGAAAAGATCGAGATTAAACTTATTGATGAAGGACCGGGGATTGCTGACATTGAACTTGCCATGCAACAAGGCTACTCCACCGCTTCGCCGGAAGTAAGAGAAATGGGATTTGGCGCAGGAATGGGCCTTCCCAATATTAAAAACAACACCGATGAATTAAAAGTTACTTCGGAAGTTGGAAAAGGAACCACTGTTGAGATGATCACTTATCTTAGCAGCTAAAAGCCTTGTTATGGAAAACGCAAACTTTCATCATGCACTCAAAATCAGAGAAGACCTATGTATAGGTTGTTCTCATTGTATGAATGTTTGCCCTACCGAGGCCATCAGAGTAAAGAACGGTAAATCAGTTTTGTTTGGTGACCGTTGTGTTGATTGCGGTGAATGCTTCAGGGTTTGTCCTGTAAGTGCAATCATAATTGATCATGATGACTTCAACTACATTTTTGACTACAAATACCGCGTAGCACTCGTACCCGCTGTATTTACAGGTCAGTTTCCTGAAGACATTTCACTGCGTCAGATTTACAGTGTAATTATGGACATTGGGTTTACCCATGTTTATGAAGTTGAAAACGGTGTTGAGATTCTCTCAGATGCCATTAATGAAACTGCTGCGAATCATCCTGAAAAGAAACCGCTCATCTCGTCATTCTGCCCGGCAATCGTAAGATTGATACAGGTGAAGTTTCCCTCGCTGGTCGATAACATTATGTTACTGAAGCCGCCGCTTGACATTTCTGCTCTTCATATCAGAAGAGAATTGGTAAGCAAAGGCATTCCGGATGAAGAAACCGGAATTTTCTATGTAACACCATGTGCAGCCAAAATTGCAGCCATTAAAGATCCCGTTGGAGAGTTATCATCAGCCATTACCGGGGTAATTAATATGGATATCCTTTTCAATAAGGTTTACCGACAGGTAAAGCAACGAAATATCCAGAGCTGCACTCTTCCCATTGGTGGGAAACTTTCGAAAAAAGCCACCTGCTGGTCATTGACCAATGGTGAAGCACCTCACGTTAAAGGACGCTCACTGGCTATCGATGAGATTAAAAATGTGATAGACTTTCTGGAAAGGCTCGAAAATGAGGAAGTCAGCGATATTGATTTTCTGGAACTCAGAGCCTGCGACGAAAGTTGTGCCGGAGGCGTTCTTACCATCAGCAACAGGTTTCTTACAGCAGAAAGGCTGAGAAACCACTCCGACGACTATCAGTCGGAACAGGAATATCAACATCCTGACGCTGCAGCCTCAATTCTGGAGAATAAGGACTTTTTGATGGAACAAATCGAGATAGGTGAAATCAAGCCCAGGTCAATGATGAAGCTTGATGAAAACATGTCGGAAGCAATGAAAAAAATGGAGAAAGTCAACCGCATCATGCAACTGCTGCCAATGGTAGATTGCGGAATCTGCGGAGCTCCGAGTTGCCAGGCTCTTGCACAGGATATTGCACAGGGTGATGCCAACATCAATCATTGCATATTTATCCAGAAAATCCTTGAACAAAAAGGTGAATTAAGCCTGGACGACAGTGTAAAAATTATGCAGGAAATCTGGGGATTCGGAAAAACCAACAAGTACAGAGACTTAAAAGGAATTTAAAATGAAAGTAAAAGAAGTTGCCGAAAAACTCGGACTAACAGTTATCAGCGGAGCAAACGGCCTTGAGAATGAAATCAGCATGGGTTATTCATCAGACTTACTCAGCGATGTTATGGGAAGCGCTCAGTCCGGAGATATCTGGATTACCCTGCAAACACACAAAAATGTGATGGCAATTGCTTCGCTAAAAGATTTATCGGCTGTAATTCTTGTAAAAGGATTTACACCCGATCCTGATATGGAAGAGCAAAGCAACGAAGAAAATATTCCGGTTCTGGGAACCACCGAAGACACTTTTACAATCAATGGTAAGCTTTATAACCTGCTGAATCAGTAAAAGAAAACCAATCATGAAGGAATACAAAGCCGACCTTCATATTCATACTGTACTTTCGCCTTGCGGCAGTCTTGAGATGAGTCCGCGAAACATAGTACAGGAGGCTTTAAAGAAAAAAATTGACATCATTGGAATAACCGATCACAACTCCACCAGGCAATGTGCCAGTGTAAGCAAAGAAGCAACAAAGGCAGGCATCACAGTTTACATGGGAGTTGAAATCACAACAAAAGAAGAAGTTCACTGCCTTGCGTTCTTTGAAACATTTGACATTCTTGATACATTTCAGCAATATCTTGACAAGCATCTTCCTGACATTAAGAACAATACAGATTTGTTTGGATATCAGGTAGTGGTTGATGAATCTGAAAACATTATTTACGAGGAGCCAAGATTACTGATCTCGGCAATTGCGCAAAGCATCGATCAGATTGCTGCAGAAGTTCATCGCCTGGGAGGATTATTCATCCCGGCTCATATAAACCGGCCCAAATACAGTCTGGTGAGTCAGCTTGGATTTGTTCCTCCTGATTTAAAAGCCGATGCATTTGAACTTACAAAGCATATTTCAACTGAAGACTTTTTGAAGAAATTCAGTTACCTGAAAGGAAAAACGTTTATCAGAAACTCGGATGCACATCAGCCTGAATTAATCGGAGAGCGTTTTACAACTTTAAAAATGGCAGATACAAGTTTTGCAGAGTTCGCGAAAGCACTTGCCGGCATTGATGGAAGAGAGGTGATTGTATGATGAAGGATCTTGCAATGCACATTATGGACATAGTCCAGAATTCGATTTCGGCCGGAGCTACACTGATAAAGGTTACAATCTTCGAATCAGTGAAAGAAGACACTTTAAAACTTACCATCGCTGACAATGGCAAAGGCATCCCGGCTGAAATACTTGAAAAAGTTACTGATCCTTATGTAACGAGCAGAACTACCAGAAAAGTCGGACTTGGGCTTCCATTGCTGAAACAACACGCTGATTCTACCGGAGGAAATCTGACAATTGATTCAAAAGAAGGCAGCGGAACCACAGTTATTGCTACCTTTGGATTGACACATTTTGACCGTCAGCCATTGGGCGATATAGCAGGAACGATGGTATTGCTTGCCGGAGCCAATCTGAAGATCAGATTTGTATATGAGCACACCACTGAAGCCGGCGAATACCGATTCGACACAGACGAGGTAAATGAAATGCTTGAAGGAATGTCAATATCAGAAGCTTCGGTAATGAGGTTTCTGAAAGAAATGATCAACGAAAATCTTAAAGAAATTAAGATTTCAGGATAAAAAACCAACACACAAACACTAAACAAAAATTAATCAACAAAATCATGGGACAAGTTAAATCACTGGCTGACCTTCGCAAGATAAAAGAAGACTTGCAGGGAAAGATGAGCCTCAGGGAAAACAGCAATAACCCTGAGAGCCTGGTACAGATTAGAGTTGCCATGGCAACCTGTGGAATTGCATCAGGAGCCAAACAGGTGATGGAATTCTTTATCGAAGAATTCGACAAGAGGAACATTCAGGCTGTTGTAACCCAAACCGGTTGCATGGGCTATTGCTTTGCAGAACCAACCATTGAAGTTACACTTCCCGGACAGGCTCCGGTTGTATTTGGGTATGTTGACACAAAAAAAGCCGACGACATCATTGAAAAATATGTAAAGAACGGCGAACTGGTTGATGGCATCATTCCGGTTAATTACGAAACCATCGAAAAGAAATAAGGAGGAAACGGAATGTCAAAATATAAAATGCACGTACTGGTTTGCGGCGGAACAGGCTGCCATGCTTCGGAAAGTGACCAGCTACTCGAAGATTTAAAAACCATAGTTACTGAAAAGGGTCTCGATAGTGAGGTGCAGGTAATTGCAACAGGTTGTTTCGGATTCTGCGAAAAAGGGCCTATTGTTAAGATCATGCCCGACAATACCTTTTACACTCAGGTAACTCCGGCCGATGCCAGAGAGATTGTTGATGAACACCTCATCAAAGGTCGCAAAATAAATCGTTTGCTTTATGTTGATCCTGAGAACCAGGAGCATATCGCAGACTCAAAACACATGGGTTTCTACAAAAAACAGCTCAGAATTGCATTGCGCAACTGCGGTTTTATAGATCCTGAAAATATTGATGAATACATTTCGCGTGACGGGTATGAGGCTTTGGCCAAATGTCTGACCGAAATGACACCTCAGCAGGTAATTGAAGAGATGAAGAAATCAGGTCTTCGCGGACGCGGAGGCGGAGGTTTTTCAACCGGCCTGAAGTGGGAAATTACCAGCAAATCAGTATCTGATGTCAAATATGTAGTTTGTAACGCCGATGAAGGTGACCCCGGCGCATTTATGGATCGCTCAATTCTGGAAGGTGATCCACATTCAGTAATTGAGGCAATGGCTATTTGCGGATATTGCATCGGTTCGTCAATCGGACTGGTTTACATTCGTGCAGAATACCCACTTGCCATTGACCGACTGAAGACCGCCATTGCACAGGCCCGTGAATACGGACTGTTAGGAAATAATGTGCTTGACACAGGATTTGCATTTGATCTGGAACTGCGTTATGGCGCAGGAGCTTTTGTGTGCGGAGAAGAAACAGCGCTGATCCATTCAATGGAAGGATTAAGAGGAGAACCTACAGTAAAACCTCCATTCCCATCAGTTTCGGGATATTATGGAAAACCAACCAACGTTAACAATGTTGAGACCTTTGCCAATGTTCCGGTAATTATCAACAAGGGTGCCGATTGGTTTGCCAGCATCGGAAGCGAAAATTCAAAAGGCACAAAAGTATTTGCACTAGCCGGAAAAATCAACAATGTTGGTCTTATTGAAGTACCGATGGGAACCACACTTCGTGAAGTAATTTACGAAATCGGCGGCGGAATCAAAGATGGCAAAAAATTCAAAGCTGTACAGACCGGAGGCCCTTCAGGAGGTTGTTTAACTGAAAAACATCTTGACTCACCCATTGATTATGACAACCTTATTGCTGCTGGTTCAATGATGGGATCAGGAGGTATGATTGTAATGGATGAAGACGATTGCATGGTTTCTATTGCCAAATTTTATCTGGACTTTACAGTAGAAGAATCATGTGGAAAATGTGCTCCATGTCGCATCGGGAACAAACGCCTTTATGAAATTCTTGATAAACTGACACAGGGCAAGGGAACACGTGAAGATATTGACAGTCTGAGAAATCTCAGTCATGTTATCAAAGATACAGCTCTTTGCGGATTAGGTCAAACCTCTCCAAACCCGGTTCTGTCCACCATCGAAAATTTCTGGGATGAATATATTGAGCACGTAGATGAGAAAAAATGCCGTTCAGGCCAATGTAAAGCATTGCTGCAATATATTATTGAGCCTGAAAATTGTGTAGGATGCACAGCATGCGCGCGCAATTGCCCTGTAAATGCAATTTATGGAGAGCGCAAAGGAGTGCACGTAATTGATCAGGTAACCTGTATCAAGTGTGGTGCATGTCTCGAGAAGTGCAAATTCAATGCTGTGTTTATCAAATAATACCCGGAACAAAAATGGAAACAATCAAATTAACTATAGATAATAAAGTAATTGAGGTTGCAAAAGGCACCACAATACTGAAAGCTGCAAAGGGGGCTGGTATTCACATCCCGTCTTTGTGTTACCTTCACCTTCACGACCTGAATATTGAAAATAAGCCTGCCGGCTGCCGTATTTGTGTAGTTGAAGTTCAGGGACGCCGTAATCTGGCACCTGCATGTGTTACTGATTGCGCTGAAGGTATGGTGGTAAACACCCATAACATCAGGGTGCTGAACTCACGTAAGACCGTACTGGAACTAATCCTCTCCGATCACCCGACCGACTGCCTTATTTGTGCAAAGAATGGAAATTGCGAACTGCAAACCATGGCTCAGGAATTTGGCATCCGTAAACTTCATTACGAAGGAGAGCAATCAACTTACCGCGAAGACACTTCTCCAGCAATTATCCGCGATGTGGACAAGTGCATCATGTGCCGTCGTTGCGAAATGATGTGCAACGATGTTCAGACTGTTGGTGTTCTTTCGGCAGTAAACCGTGGCTTTATGTCAGTCGTTGCTCCTGCTTTTGAAAGAAACCTTGATCACAGTGAATGTACTTATTGCGGACAGTGTGTTGCTGTATGCCCAACCGGTGCTTTGACCGAAGTTGACCACACCAACGCCGTTATAAGAGCTTTGGCTGATCCTTCCAAAACAGTTGTTGTTCAAACTGCTCCTGCCGTTCGTGTAGCTTTAGGCGAGGAATTCGGCCTGGAAGCAGGAACAATTGTCACTGGAAAACTAGCTGCAGCTTTAAGAAGACTAGGATTCAATTTTGTATTTGATACAGATTTTGCTGCCGACCTTACCATTATGGAAGAAGGCACAGAGCTTCTCGACAGACTTACCCGCCACTTGAACGGCGACAAGGATGTTCCGTTGCCGATTCTTACTTCATGCTGCCCTGGCTGGGTAAATTTCTTCGAGCACCAGTTCCCTGAAATGATGGATATTCCTTCAACTGCACGCAGCCCGCAGCAAATGTTCGGTGCAATAGCCAAAACCTACTTTGCCGAAAAAATCGGGATAAAACGTGAGGATATGGTTGTTGTTTCCATCATGCCTTGTCTGGCCAAGAAATTTGAGTGTCAGCGCGATGAATTTTCAACCAATGGAAATCCGGATGTTGATTTTTCAATTTCGACCCGCGAACTTGCTCACCTGATCAAACAATCAAACATCAATTTTAATGAACTGCCTGAAGAAGATTTTGATCATCCGATGGGAGAATCCACAGGAGCTGCCGTTATTTTCGGCACAACCGGTGGAGTTATTGAAGCTGCTGTTCGTACCGCTTACGAAGTACAGACAGGTAAAAAACTTCAGAAAGTTGATTTTGAAGAACTCAGAGGTATGGAGTACATTCGCCAGGCTACCATTGATTTTGACGGATTGCCGATAAATATCGGAATTGCTCACGGTCTTGGAAATGCGCGCAAACTTTTACAGGATATAAAAGATGGAAAATCCAAATTTCATGCAATCGAAATTATGGCTTGCCCGGGTGGATGTATTGGTGGCGGCGGACAGCCATTGCACCATGGAGATTCATCCATTATCAAGGCCCGTCAGAAAGCCATCTACCTTGAGGATGCGGGTAAAACCATTCGCAAGTCGCATGAAAATCCCTACATTGCCAAGCTGTATGAAGAGTTTCTCGGCAAACCAATGAGTGAAAAAGCACATCACCTGCTGCACACTCATTATTTCGACAAAAGCAACGACACTGTAATAGAGTAGGGAAAAATTATCAGGAATCCCGGCAATCCGGGGTTTCTGGCAATTCTCAGAAACAAAAAAAAGAAATCAGATCATGGCAACTATAAAATTATCGGCAAACAAACTCGACGAGTTAAAAGCTGTTTGCAAATCGTTTAACAACGAAAAAGGAGAGTTGATCAATGTGCTGCATAAAGCGCAGGGCATCTTTGGTTACCTTCCGGCCGAGGTGCAGGAAGTTATCGCTAAAGAGCTGAATATCTCAGTAGCCCATGTTTACGGCGTTGTAACTTTTTATTCATTCTTTACCATGCTGCCCAAAGGTGAGCACCCGGTTTCAATTTGCCTTGGAACTGCATGTTATGTGCGTGGAGCAGAAAAAGTTATTGATGAATTCAAACGCTTGCTTCATGTAAATGTCGGAGAAACCACTCCCGATGGAAAATTCTCACTGGCTTGTCTGCGCTGCGTTGGTGCTTGCGGACTTGCGCCTGTAGTATTGGTTGGCGACAAGGTTTACGGACGGGTTTCACCTGAAGGCGTAAAAGATATTGTAGCTGAATACGCAAAATAATTTGTTTTCAATGTGTTTTGGTAAAAAAGCCGGGCTTGTTTGTCCGGCTTTTTGTTTGATCACTTTTTCTGTTGAAAAGACCTCAAAAAAAACCACCCTCACAGGCGGCTTTAAATACATGACTTACAAAGCTCTTTTAGTTATTCAGCACCTGAGTAACCAAATCAGCAGCATCCTGAAGCATAACCGCAGAATACACCTTAAGTCCGGATTGCTCAATCAGCAATTTGGCTTCTTCAGCGTTGGTACCTTGCAGTCTTACAATAATCGGAATATCAATATCTCCGATATTACGGTAAGCATCAACAATACCTTGTGCAACGCGGTCGCAACGCACAATACCGCCAAAAATATTAACCAGGATCACTTTAACATTCGCATCTTTCATAATAATGCGGAAGGCTTTCTCAACACGTTCGGCATTGGCTGTACCACCTACATCAAGGAAATTGGCAGGTTCACCACCTGAAAGTTTAATAATATCCATGGTAGCCATAGCCAAACCAGCTCCATTTACCATGCAACCAACATTTCCACTGAGTTTTACGTAGTTGAGCTGATGTTCGCCAGCTTCAACTTCAGCAGGATCTTCTTCGGTAATGTCGCGCATTGCCTGAATATCCGGATGACGATATAAAGCATTGCCATCAAGGCGCATTTTACAATCGGCAGCCATTATCAGGTTGTCGGAAGTCTTAAAAACCGGGTTAATTTCAAGCATGGCAGCATCGCTTCCCATGTAAGCATTATACAATCCCTTAACAAACTTCAGCATATTTTTATGTGCAACGCCTTCAAGTTTGAGATTATAGGCAATTTTGCGACACTGAAAATCCTGAAGTCCGACTTTCGGATCAACTTCTTCATTAAAAATAAGGTGAGGTGTTTTTTCGGCAACTTCTTCAATATCCATTCCACCTTCGGTTGAATAAATAATCATAACACGTCCGGTTGCACGATTGAGGAGTACACTCATATAAAATTCCTGAGGTTTTGATTCTCCCGGATAAAAAATATTCTGCTCGACAAGCACCTTACTTACAAGTTTCCCTTCGGCACTTGTTTGAGGAGTTATGAGCATCATGCCAATAATCTGCGATGACATTTCCCAAACATCATGAAGCGATTGTGCTATTTTTACTCCACCGCCCTTACCTCTTCCGCCGGCGTGTATCTGAGCTTTAACAGCCCAGCGCTCAGAATTTGTGATCAGCTGTATTTCTTCGGCAGCCTTAACGGCCAGCTCGGGGGTTTCGGCAACAATGCCAACAGGCACAGGTACTCCATAAGAACGAAGAATTTGTTTTGCCTGAAATTCATGAAGGTTCATAAAGAAATAGTTAGAAAATGTTGCATTAATGATTTTTGGAATTGGCAACAAAAAAATAACGGTTTTAAAAGAAATCCGGTATATTTGCCACGATTCACAGGCTGTAAACAATAAAACAGCTTGTCAGTTCAGCAAATTTAGAAGTTTTTTTTATTCCTGAATGCATTATCCTGATTTCAACAAAATTTACTTCAAAATCAAGCATCAATAAATTACTGAAATTTAGAATGACAAAATCCGTTTTCTTTCTATTTATGTTACTTTGTGCCGGGTTTACGCTACCCCTGAAAGGGATTTCGCAGTCAAACCAGCCTAAATCAGTTGTTGCCAACCGAACAAATCAGCCTCCGGTTATTGATGGAGTTTTCAGTCCGGAGGAATGGGAAGAAGCTTCGCGCATCAGTGGATTCAGACAATATGAACCTATTTCGAATGCAAATCCGGCTTTTAATACTGAGGTTTATATAAAATACGATGACCAAGCCATATACATTGCCGGTATTATGAATGATCCTGCACCGGATAGTATTTTAACACAATTGGGAGTCAGAGATAATTTTAATCTGAATGCCGACTATTTTGGCATTGGATTCGACACATACAACAACCAGCAGGATGCTTATTTTTTCTATGTTTCAGCCTCAGGCGTTCAGGTTGACTGGAGGATGCTTGATGAAACATACAATGCTGTATGGTTTAGTGCCATCAAGATAAATAATAACGGATGGACAGTCGAACTGAAAATCCCTTATTCTGCACTCAGATTCCCCAAAAAGGAGATTCAGAGCTGGGGATATCAGGCAATCAGGAAAGTTCGCCGATTTCGGGAAGAAAGCCAATGGGCACTTGAAGAAAAAGGTGCAGGAAATTCATTGGTTTATTGGGGTCAGTTAACTGATCTGCGTGATATAAAACCACCGGTGAGGCTGGCATTTACTCCATATATTTCTTATAGCCAGCAACATAACAGCGATCAGGCTTTTAAAAACGATCCGTGGTCTTCATCTTTCAATGGCGGCATGGACATCAAATACGGAATCAATGAGAGTTTTACGATGGATATGATTCTGCTGCCCGATTTCAGTCAGGTTAAATCAGATAAAATCCAGAATAATCTAACTGCGCTGGAATTGATTTACGATGAAAACCGGAGTTTTTTCAACGAAGGAACAGATCTTTTCCAGAAAGGAAACCTGTTCTATTCCAGAAGAATAGGTCGCACTCCGGCATTGTATCCTTTTGTAGATGATTCGTTGAAAACTAATGAATGGATTTCAAATAACCCGCTGAATGCAAGGCTATTGAATGCCACCAAAATATCAGGAAGAACAACCAAAGGCCTGGGAATAGGATTTTTCAATGCCTTAACCGGAAACACATGGGCTACAATCAAAAACGACTCTACCGGCATTGAGCGCAATATACTTACTGATCCCACAACCAATTACAATATACTGGTGGTTGATCAGGCTTTGCCGAATAATTCGTCGGTTTACCTTATAAATACCAATGTTTCAAGGCCCGGCGGATGGGATGATTCAAATGTAACTGGTGCTGGCGGAGTTGTTGGAGATAAAAGCAAAACATATCAGGTTGGAGCTAATCTTGCCATTTCGAAATGGTTCAGCGGAGGCGAACTTTCAAAAAATCCGATTGGAGAAGCTGAAGCCGGTTACAATTACGGGCTGTTCGTGATGAAGAGCAGAGGAAACTTTCAGTTCAGCCTTTACCAGAGTGCTCTTGATAAGTATTTTAATATTAACGACATCGGGATCAACCGCACCCGTAATCAGCTGAACAGGGGGATATACCTGAGTTACAGAATATACGAACCGTTTTCTATATTCAGAAACTTTGCGCAGAGCCTTGCAACTGATCAGCTTATTTCACTCGACAGCAAAAAGAACATCAACACCACTTTTATTTACAAAGGCAATACAACCTTCAATAATTACCTTACAGTTTGGTGGGGAGCGGTTGCATCTCCATACGAAAGGCATGATTTCTACGAACCCCGCAGGGCTGGCAGATATTACCTAAGGCCAGGATATACCTCAGGAAATATAGGTTTTTCAAGTGATTACCGCAAAACATTTGCGCTTGATGGAAAAGTAGAATACGCAAAAGACTATGATAATGTTGAATCAATCTGGATGGAATTAGAACCCATTTTTAGAATCAGCAAGAAGATTATTATCAGGCATGAAACCGGAATTGGTCTGAACCCCGGTGACCTGGGTTATGTTTCACAAAACCAGGCAAATATATGGTTCGGGAAGCGCGACATCTTCACCATGGAAAATGCATTTTCGGGTAATTTCATGATTAGCAAACCACTTTCCATCGGATTAATTGTCAGGCACTTCTGGCAAACCGCAGAGTACAGCAATTACTTTACCTTACTCGAAAATGGATTCCTTTCTCCATATAATGATTATCCCTATGCACATCATTACAACTACAATTTCTTCAGTATTGACCTGAACATTGACTGGGAATTTGCCCCGGGAAGCCTTCTCAGTGTTGTCTGGAAGAACAATATTCAACAATACAATAATCAGTACAATATTCGTTTCCGAAATAATCTTGATGAATTATTCCGTTCTTCTCAATTAAATATGTTCAGTATAAAGGCACTTTATCATCTGGATTACCAGCAAATAAGAAAGGGAATTACACGAAAGAAAAGTTAAACCCAAGTCATCTATTTTTCAAATCACCCTGATAGAAAAAAGTGGACTTCCGGCATTTTTCCAGTAGCTGAAAAGCAGGGAATGGTAAATCAGATCTCGTTGCTTTTCCCGATGAAATTAACACTGAATCTATCAGCAAAATCAAACAATACAGACCGAATCAGCTGTAAAAAATGTGATTTTTCAGCAAAACGCCGGATTCGTCAGAAATTTAACATTTTTTTCAATTTATCTTACAACAATAAGGCTTTTATACAGTTACTTTTATAACATACAGGGATAAAGAATTAAACCCTTTGTTTAACCAAAAACTATAATGTTATGCTCGCTACACTAAGGTTCCCTATTATGGGATACACCCGCATCAGACTCGTTGTTAAGAACGGCTACAAATGGCTCGCAGAATTGGTTGGTGCCGATCTGGAAGTCGAAGTTTATGAGGAAGATTTTGTTGTTGATTAATCAAAAATCATCATAAAAAGTTAACCGGTCAAAGCATTTGCATTTCGCATTCTGGCCGGATGGAAATTCGTGTGATTATTTTTTGGCCATCTCAAAAATTTCTCTGGCATTTCAGTGTCAATTCAATACGAACCTTGTATTTTTTTTAAAAAGCATTTCGCAGCAATTCCCAATAGAGTTGATGCGTAATCTGTATGCCATATTCTGAATGTTTATTTTGATTGCCGAAATCAGAGGAAATAAAAAAACAGATCTAATTCCTGCTATTCCCTTAACTTTGTAATCCTATTTTTGCAAATTTATATGATCAAAGCAGAAAATATAGTAAAATCCTACGGGAACCTGAAAGTACTCAAAGGAGTATCGGTCAGTATAAGTGCGGGAGAAATTGTGTCGGTTACCGGCGCATCAGGAGCCGGAAAATCTACCTTGCTGCATATACTCAGCACCCTCGATCATGCTGAGAGTGGAGAAGTGGTTGTGGATGGTATCAACATCAAAAGCCTTAATGACAAGAAACTGGCAGAATTCAGAAACCTTAAAATTGGATTTGTTTTTCAGTTTCATCACCTGCTGCCTGAGTTTAACGCACTTGAAAATATCTGCATTCCTGCATTTATTGCAGGCAAAAGCAAAAAGGAAGCTGAAAAGCGTGCCCTTGAACTCATGGAGTTTTTAAATCTGGAAAGCAGGGCAACACACAAACCATCAGAACTTTCAGGAGGCGAACAACAAAGAGTTGCAGTTGCAAGAGCTCTGATCAACCAACCTTCTGTGCTGATGGCAGATGAACCTTCAGGAAATCTCGATTCGGAAAACTCTGCCCAGCTTCACCGCTTATTCTTTGAGCTCAGAGATAAATTCAACCAAACGATTGTAATTGTGACCCACAACGAAGAATTGGCCGGAATGTCAGATCGTCGCCTTTACATGCGCGATGGCCTGATCTTTGATCATAAAATCTGACAAAGATTTCTCCTACTCAATAAACCACATTTAATATCGTTTGGTTATTACAGCCCTTGAAAGGCAAATAACTGATGATTAACACATAAAAGCCGCGATGACTTTCCCTCATTATCTAACTTCTTCTTTTCTCAGGATATTGCTTGTATTGTCAATGACATTGACTGCATCATTCGTAATTGCTCAAACCACTGATCCGGTAAAACTTCAGCAATTTGAAGATGCTATACTCCGGGGAGAAGATTTTCTGCAAGCCAAAGAATACGCAAAAGCCAAGGCTGAGTATCAAAAAGCGCTGAGTATAGATCCCACGGCGAAATACCCGAAAGATAAACTGACGCAGATCAGAAAATTCTATATTGATCCGGAAGATGAAGCGCTTTATTCAGGTGCGATGGAAAGCGGGAACCGATTTATGCAATCAAAAAATTATGACGCAGCCCGCGATCAGTTTTCAATTGCAGTCAACATTAAACCTGAAGAAAAAACTGCACGCGATAAAATGGCTGAAGCTGAAAAGCTGGCAAAAGCTCAGCTGGAAATGCAGAAACAATACAACAAACTGATTGAGGATGCCGACAAATTATATACTTCCGGAAAAATGACTGAAGCCCGTGCAGTTTATCAACAGGCATCAGAACTGAATCCCGGCGAAAGATATCCGCAACAGCGAATCAATGAAATAGATACAAAAGCTGCTGCTGATAAAGCACTAAAAGACTCATACGAAAATGTTCTGGCAGAAGCAGATGATGCTTATATGGAGCGCGATTTCAATACCGCAAAGCTGAAATACGAACAGGCACAACGCATCAAGCCAGGCGACAATTACCCGAAAAGCATGCTTGAACGTGTTGCTGAGGGCATGGCACAAATGAAGGATGCGCAACAGAATTACCAATCGGCAATTGCCGGAGCAGATAAGATGTTTAACGCCAAAGATTACGAAACTGCTTTGCTTGCTTATCAGAATGCTTCAAAGATTCTTCCCGGCGAAAAATATCCTGTAGCGCAGATTGAAAAAATTACAGAAATAATACAACAGAAACGGACGCTTGAAGAAAATTACAACAATGCCATTGCAAGCGGAGACATTTTATTGGCAGAGAAAAAACTAACCGAAGCACGTGCAGAATTCCAGAAAGCCAATGATCTGAAGCCAAATGAAGCCTATCCAAAACAAAAAATTGAAGAAATCGCTTTACAACTTCTGGCATTAAAAGAAGCTGAACGCACCAGAGTTTATCAGGAAACGATAAAAAAAGCCGATGAACAATTTGCCGTAAAAGATTTCGAAAATGCCTTAAAAACCTACCGTGAAGCAGCTGAAACTGACCCTGGCAATGGTTATCCGGCCTCTCAGATTAATTTGATCAACAGCACCCTGGCTGAATTGCGGGCTTCTGCTGAGGCTTATTCCGGAATCACAGACAGAGCAGACCAGGCTTTTGAGGCAAAGGATTATGAGCAGTCGCTGAAGTTGTATAAAGAAGCAAATGCCCTGAAACCAACTGAAAGCCATCCTGTTAAAAGGATATCAGCCATTGAGGAAATACTTAAGGATATTGCTGCGAAAGAAGAACAGTACAAAGCTACCCTCGCATCAGCAGATGAACTTTTTAACAAAAAAAGCTTTGAAGCTTCGCTTGATGCTTATAATCAGGCGCTTGTCATTAAGCCAGAGGAAACCTATCCCAGAGAACAGATACTATTGATAAACAATAAGTTGTCGGAGCAAACCAGCTTGAAAGAGCGATTCAATGCATACATTGCAAACGCTGACAAACTGCTTGAGGAAAATAAATTTGATGAAGCCATTCAGCTTTACCGGAATGCCCTTGATATATTGCCGGGAGATGTTTATGCAACCAGTCAGGAAAGCAAAGCCAACATGCTGAAGTCTGAAATGATTGCGCAGCAAGCTGAATATCAGAAAATAATTGAGGAAGGCGACCGGCTCTTTGCTGCTGCTGATTATGAAAAAGCACGGGTTCAATTCATTGAAGCATCCAAAATTTTGCCTGCTGAAAAATATCCTGCCGAAAGAATAACTGCAATAACAAGAATACTTGAAGATCTTAAATCGCTTGAAGAAAACTATGCACGTTATATCCTTGAGGGAGACAAAGCCTACAAAGAGAAACAATACGAGCCAGCCAAAACTGCTTACGATAAAGCTTTGACGCTGAAACCAGCAGAGAAATATCCGTCTGCACAGCTTGCATTAATCGCCAAAGCACTTGAAGGCGAAATGGAACTCATGGGAAGCTATCAGAAAGCTGTTGCTGAAGCAGATGCGCTGTACAATTCAGGAAAACTCAACGAGGCTTCAAATAAATATGCAGAAGCCTTGAAAATAAAATCGGAAGAAAAATACCCTTCCGATCAACTTGAGCGTATCAAAAACATGCTTGCCAATCAAAAGCAAATTGATGAGCAATATCAATCAGCGGTTGCTGAGGCCGACCGTTTACTGTCATCAAAAGAATATCGTTCTGCGCAAACAAAATATAATGAGGCACTTACCTTAAAACCAGGCGAACAATATCCGTCCGGAAAGATTGCAGAAATCGGCAAGATTCTCGGCGAGCAGGAACAAACAGAACAACAATATGCCACAGCCATTTCGTTGGGCGATGAAAAATTCAGATCAAATCTGCTGGATGAAGCTGAATTGGCTTACAATCAGGCGAAAAAGATTAAACCTGCAGAAAATTATCCTGTCAGTCAATTGGAGCTCATTACAAAAAAACGCGATGATGAGAGAACTGCATCGGCAAACTTTGCCAATGCTGTTGCAGAAGGTGATGCATCCTATTCGGGAAAAGAATATGCTTCCGCACTAGCGTCGTATCAGAAAGCGCTGGAATACAGACCAGGAGCAGAACATCCGGCAAACAGGATTACTGAAATAAACAACATCCTGCTTGAGCAGAAACAATTGGCCGACAAGGGCTACTATGAAGCCATTGAACAGGCCGACAGGCTTTTTGCAGAGAAGGATTACAACAGCGCTGTCAGATATTATGAAAGCGCAACTGCATTGAAACCGGCTGAAAATTATCCCAAGGAAAAAATACTATCCATCAGAGGGATACTTCAGGAGCGCGCCCGCAACCAGATGGAAGCATACAACAAACTGATTATGAATGCCGATCGTTTATATCAGGACAAAATATTTGATCAGGCCATAGACGCTTACAACGATGCTGCGCTGGCAAAACCCGATGAAGTTTATCCTGTTGATATGATTGTCAAAATCAGAAAATATCTGGAAGACCATGCCATTGTTGATCTGGTAAACGAACCAACTTTAATAGACAAAGATTCTGAAAAGAAGTTCAACTTCAATTCCATTGAAATGCGGTTACGCAAAAACAACTACATTTCCATCAAAGCCCGTAAAACAAGTGAAACTGATCCTAAAGTTTATGTCAATTATGGAAAAGGCAGTCAGAAAAACGGGGGAATCGTACTTCGCAGCATAACAACTGATGAGAATGGAGATTTTCTTGTTCGCGTCAGCATACAGGACAGGTGGTATCGCGAAGACAACAACTGGATAGGCATTTATGCCGAAGGTGGAAGCATTGAAATATCGAAGATGCAGATAGCGCAGGGGGATTAGAGCGAAGCTCTAATTTCTAATTTCTCTCGTTATCGCTTCGCGCTCCCGAGACAAGTAATTTCTAATTTCAGTTTGCGGATTGCGGATTGCGGATTGCGGATTTCATATTTAGGTTGAGGCTGAGGTTAAGGTTAAGGTTGAGGTTTTCGGCGTTTGGATATCTGACATCCGACATCTTACATCTTACATCTTAAATCTTACATCCTACATCTTACATCTTACATGTCAATGCCTGAAATACGTTGACCACTTTTAATTAAAAATCAAGTAACAAAATTAATTAAAAATGGCAACAAGAGCTCAATTCAAAATGACCACC